>JBBROK010000004.1:0-274711 GCA_038229475.1 Bryobacterales bacterium
ATTGAGGGGCATCGGATTGCAGCCGTTTCCGTGAACGACAATCTGGTTCGGAAGGTTCGTCTGGCCGAAACCACACCGGGCACCACTCGCATTGTGTTCGATCTGGCTGCGGGCGTCGATTTCACCGTCACCCGTCTGGAAACTCCGAACCGGATGGTGATTGAACTGCGGCCTTCCGGCGCAATATCGCAGCGTCATCCGGCATTCGTTCCGCCGCAGTTCATGCACGCGCCAACCCCGTCGGTAGTGTTTGCCTTCAATGCTCCCGCCATCGAATTGACGCCCCTTTCAGCAGTGATTCTGCCACTTTTCGCACTCCCCTCGCGCTCGCTGCGGCCGGTATCGAATGCCGCCGCTTCCACGAAATTACTATCCACGCCCAGGCCGCCGGTGGCGGATATGGCCCCGCGCGCATCGGAGAACGCCACCCGTTCCATGACGCGCGCCCTTGGGCTGAAAGTGAACCGCATCGTAATTGATGCCGGACACGGTGGACACGACGAAGGTACCAGCGGCGCCAATGGCCTGCTGGAAAAAGATGTGGTGCTGGACGTTGCGCTGCGCCTGTCGAAGCTGGTGCAAACGCGGCTGGGCGCTGATGTGGTGCTGACCCGTTCCGACGATACCTTTATTCCACTCCACGAACGTACGGCGATTGCGAATCAGCATAAGGCCGACCTGTTTCTTTCCATCCACGCCAATTCGTCGCCCGCGCCCGCAGTGGCCGGCACGGAAACCTTCTTCCTGAATTTCACCAATTCCCCCGCCGCCATGGAAGTTGCCGCGCGCGAAAACGCCGGTTCCGAAAGCTCGGTGGGCGAACTACGGGATCTGGTGCAGAAGATCACCCTCAACGATAAGATTGCCGAGTCGGAAACCTTCGCGCAGTCGATTGAATCGGCCATCGCCGGGCAGGCCGGGAAATCCAATCCGGCAGCGAAAGATCGTGGAGTGAAGCGCGCCCCCTTCGTGGTGCTGATAGGCGCAGGTATGCCTTCGGTGCTGGCAGAAATCGGCTTCCTCACCAACGCACGGGATGAGAGCAACCTGGGCAAACCCGAGTATCGGCAGAAGGTTGCCGAAGCCCTGTTCAAAGGCCTGACTCAGTATTCGCAGTCGCTAAGCCACTTCGAAGTTGCCACTGTAAAGACCACCGCGAAGGCGGGAAAGACCATCGGCGCGGGCAATTGACAGCCCTTCGGCAATCTCTTCAAAAGCACCGCATTCCTGCCGCGTAAGGCGGCGGGTTGGGAATTACGACCGCAACGGCCATTCTAAAAAACAGACCCACCTCGAAGTGTGGCTTTTGCTTTGTTAGGTTTGCGCGGCGGCGGGATGCTCTGGAGCAGGGAAAACAGGGTTCGATTTGAACGGACAAACGTGGTTTGAGATCTGGTGTGAAAGTGCCTGGCGGAGTGCATGTAAGTTACCTCAATATTGACCATACAACACGGTCAAGGGGCTGGAGTGGTTAAGTGGTTTGGAATCAACGAAAGATTGTTGTGACCGGCTGTAACGGCTACTTGCTAGTTTAGGGAAATGCTAAGTTACGTGGCATGGCTGAGCATAGAAGGGGAAAGTTAAACCGTTTGGAGCGCCTTCTTCCAGAAGGGTTACTGTTGGATGCCGCCTGGTTGAGCAAGCAGGGATACTCGACGGCTCTGCGCCGTCAGTACGTTACTGCCGGTTGGCAGTTCCGGCCCGCCCGGCGCGGCTACCAACGACCGCGAGCCCTTTTTGCTCCCGAGAATCCAGCGTCCACGTATCCCCTCGCCTCCCTTCTGCGTCGGTCTGTAATCCTCAGTCAAAACGTTGGACTTCCGGTTTTTACCTCTTTCCTAAATGAATTAACGTCAGAAGATTGGTATTCGGCCTCGTGGCCTTGGGTGCGAACCCCAAGACGTAATTCTCCGGGTAGAATGAGAGTTTGAAAGTTGACTTTTCTTCTGCATCCATCAAATTTACATGCGGCCGAATGAAGTGTAAGTGTTCTAGTTTGCATTTTTGTTCTGCTTCCATTTCTGGCCATACTTCACATCGAAATCTAATTGTACTGCGCTTTCTCGAGAGCGGGGAGTATCCTAAACGTGCATGTTTGAAGGCCACAGTTGGGGCACATTAAGGCTGGAGAGAATTATATGTCGTGGTTTTCGAGAGACAAGCGTAATAAAGTACCAGCCGCCGAGATAGCGGCAAGCATCTTTCAAGCATTCGTGGAAGGCGACGAAGCAATGGCTGAGAAGTGGGGCGTTCCGCCCGAATTTGCCACTAGATTCCGAGACGAGAGCAGGTTATATCGTGAAGCACTTGTACTGCTTGTATTGGGCACGCAAACAGGTAAAGAAGAAGTGTATGAAAAAGTTCTGAACGAATACGAAAAGATTATCCTACCGTCTCAATCAACTGCTGCCGGTCTGCGGCGAATCGAGGAGTTGAGATTCGCAATGAATGAACTGGACCGATTGTTGCAGCCTGAACAAAAGAGGCAGTCGTCTACATGGGCGGGTGATTGGTTCAAAAGGCTCGGCTGCGAGCAATACAATCCTGCTGTCCTCATGTGGTGTGCCAATTGGTGGATGACCACACATGTCGAAGTATCCAGAGTCGTCAATGAGAGCCTTCGTCCCTCGTAGCGCGCCGTGAAGGAGGGTTAGTTAGTACACTCGACCGCTGATGATATTTTTCTGGCCAGCTACAGTGATCCGGTCTTTCTCAGAACCTCGACCGAAGCCCTCATCCAGCGCTGCGTCCCCCCATCGAACGAGATCAGGCGCGAACCGTGAATGATGGAAAACGCCGCCAACCAGGCATCGGTCCAAACACTGCCGCTGGCTTCCGGTACCTCCATGAGGGACAGCCACTCACCCTCAACGCCGTCAGGTTCATCCGCAAATCGGATTCGGGAATCGTTCAGCAACCGCCGATAGACACTAACCGCCTCAACGGGACGCAACAAGTCCGTTCCAATCACAATCCTGTTGGTCAGTAGTCGCAGGAGTGTCATCTGCGTCACGCGACAGAACCAGATCAGCTCGTTCGCGGCTGAAAACCAGTCTGCGGCCAATCTGATGAAGCTCATGGCGATCAGAACACAACGCCAGCCAAACGTCGGCATCCGGCAGCCAACCGTTCGATACCGGCACATTAGTGCTGAACGAGTATGCCATCGGTTTCAGCATTGGTCAGCGACCTCAACGTGCCTGGCTCTCGGGAAGGAAGCAGCGGCAACTGGACCCTTTGACTCCGTTACCCGCCAAGACCCAACTCAAGAGCTTTGATCGCCTCCACCTGCATGGAGGATTTCATCCGGAATTTCAATACTGACTACCATTCCCTTCATCTCGCATGATCTGACCATGGCGGCGTGGACGCGACTAAAGTCGCGTGCCCAATCGGCTCTGCGGAGCTTACGTGGGCTTCTTCGGCTCTTTGCCGGGCAAGGCGGCGGGGTTCTCCTGTACTCGGTCTTTGTAGTGGCCGCGAAGGCCGGAGCCGAGCGCCACGGCGGATTCGCCGAAGCGGTCGCGCAGCTTGTCGGCGGTGCCCAGTACTTGCCGCCAGCGTTCCGTGCGATCACTGTCCAACAAGCCGCGCTGACCGGTTTCCGCCTCGAATCCCGAGGTGTGAATACCCAGCAGACGGATGGTGCGGGTGCGGTCCCAATTGGCATACAGCAGACGGCGCGACTCCTCTACCAGATCGATATCCAGCAGCGTTGGCGTGGCGAAGGTATGAGCACGGGTGATGGTGGTGAAGTCGGAATAGCGCAGTTTCAATTGCACCGTGCGCGCGGCGATGCCGTGTTCACGGAGACGCCGCGCTACCTTTTCCGCCAGATGCGCGAGGGTTGCTTCCACCTGCGCGGGGTCGCGGGTGTCTTCGTTGAAGGTGTGTTCGTGGCTCACCGATTTGGGTTCGTCGCGCTCGCCGATATCCGCATCAAACCAGCCGCCGGCGTCGAGCCCCTGGGCTTTTCCCGCCAACGCCAGACCCCACTTGCCGAAACGGGTCTCAAGCTGGTGCGCCGACAGCGTCGCCAGATCGCCGATCAGCCGGATGCCCATCTGGTGCAGATTCTGTTCCATCACCTTGCCGACGCCCGGAATCCGGCGCACTTCGAGCGGTGCCAAAAAGCGCGCTTCCATGCCCGTAATAACCTGCATGATCCCGTTCGGCTTAGCTTGATCCGAGGTGATTTTAGCCACCAGCCGCGAGCTGGCAATGCCGATGGAGCAGTTGAGTGCGGTCTCTTTCTTCACCGCTTCATGCAGCTGGTGGGCGGCGCGAAGGGGCGCGCCGAAGAGGCGCTCGGTCCCGGTCATATCGATATAGGCTTCGTCAATGGAGGCCATTTCCACTTTCGGCGAGAACCGGTTCAGAATTTCGAACACGCGGCCGGAGTAGTCGCGGTAGCGCTCCGGATGGCCGGGCACAAAGATGGCCTGCGGACACATCTTGTAAGCCGTGCGTAACGGCATGGCGGAGTGCACGCCGAACTTGCGGGCCGCGTAGGATGCCGCGGAAACCACGCCGCGTTCATTCGATTTACCTCCCACGACAACCGGCTTACCCTTGAGCGCAGGGTCGAAGATCTCTTCCACGGATACGAAGAACGCGTCCATATCGATGTGGAAGACAATCCGGGTCACGGCTTTTCGCAGACTATCACGCGCGGGATGCTCTGCAGATCGTTGATCAGTTCGATGTTGCGCCAGCCATCGAGCATGCCTGCAACTGGCTCCGCTAAACCGGCACCCAGTTCCAGGGCCAGCAATCCGCCGGATGCAAGAACGCGCCGCGCTTCCGGGATCAGCCGCGCATAAACGGCAAGACCCGCGTCTGCCGCGAACAGTGCCATGTGCGGCTCCCAATCCCGCACTTCGCGTTGCAACGAGTCGCGATCACCCTCGGCGACGTAGGGAGGATTCGACGCCACGACGGCCGCCGATTGATCCGCAATCGCTGAAAGCAGATCGGTTTCCACAAAATAGACCGGCGCATTCCATCGCCGGGCGTTGTCCGCAGCCACGGCCAACGCTGCGCGCGAGATATCCGTGGCCGTAACCGGCAAACCGGTTTCCAGCGCGAGGGTAACGGCAATGGCTCCTGAGCCCGTGCCGACATCCACCATGCGCCCGGGCTTGCGGCGTTTGAGCACGGCTTCAATCAAATGTTCCGTCTCCGGGCGCGGGATGAGGACGGCAGGGCTCACACGGAATTCGCGGCCGTAGAACTCCTGCTTTCGCGTGATGTACTGGGTGGGCTTACCGCGCATCCGCTCATCGAGATAGCGGCCGTAGTGAAGCCATTCGACCTCGCGCAACTCGTCTTCGGAATGCGCGTAAAGCCAGGGACGTTCGCGCTGCACGGCATGACAAAGCAACACTTCAGCGGTGAGCCTTGGAACACCAACATTCGCTTTCGCGAGAAGTTGGGTGCCCTGCAGCAGTGCCGTTCCAAGGGTCACGCCGCGACTTCAGCTACCGATTGCCTGCGCAGGTTCTCTGCCTGATGGAACTGAATGAGCGCTTCAATAATGGCGTCCATCTTGCCTTCCACCACCTGATCGAGCTGATGAATGGTGAGGCCGATGCGGTGATCGGTGACGCGGTTTTGCGGGAAGTTATAGGTGCGTATTTTTTCGCTGCGGTCGCCCGTGCCCACCATGCTGCGGCGTTCGGCACCGATGGCGGCCTGCTGTTTTTCCAACTCCAGATCATACAGGCGCGAGCGGAGTACGCGCATGCCTTTGGCGCGGTTCTTGATCTGCGATTTTTCGTCCTGGCAGGAAACTACCGTGCCGGTGGGCAGGTGGGTAATGCGGACGGCCGAATAGGTGGTGTTCACCGACTGCCCGCCGGGACCGGAAGAGCAGAAAGTATCGATGCGAAGATCTTTCTCTTCGATCTTCACTTCCACATCATCGGCTTCGGGCAGAATGGCGACGGTAATGGCCGAAGTGTGAACGCGGCCCTGCTGCTCTGTGGCGGGCACACGCTGCACACGGTGTACGCCACTTTCATACTTCATGCGGCTGTAAACGCGATTCCCCGAGACCAGCGCGAGAACTTCTTTCAGGCCGCCCACAGCGGAATCGCTGGCGGAAGTGACTTCCACTTTCCAGCCCTGGCTTTCGGCATAGCGCGAGTACATGCGGAAAACTTCGGCGGCAAAGAGGCTGGCCTCGTCGCCACCGGCACCGGCGCGGATTTCCACCACAATATTCTTGTCATCCAGGGGATCACGCGGTAACAACAGAACTTTCAGGTCTGCTTCAATCTGCACAATACGCGGCTCCAGCTGCTGGATTTCCAACTGTGCCATCTGCTGCATGTCGGTATCGGAATCGGCCAGCATGAGCCGGGCCTGGGCCAGTTCATCAGCGGCCTGTTTGTAAGCGCGGTACCTGCTGATTACGTCCGCCAGGTCGCTGTGCGCTTTGGCTACCTTGCGATACTCGGCGCCGTCGCTGATCAGCACCGGATCAGCCATCTGCCCGGTGAGGTGTTCGAAGTGTTTTTCCAGCTGATCGAGCTTGTCCTGATGTTGCATGGTCAGGCGATAACGAGTTCGCCGTCCTGGCTGGCTTCCAGTGCCATGGCACCATTCAGCGCGTGAATGGCAACTTCTGCCTGCTCATCGGAAGGTTGTTTGGTGGTGATGCGCTGGGTCCAGAGCCCGGGTGCGGCCAGCAGTGACAACAGGGAGCCGGGGCGCCTGGCGGCATAGCGGATCAACTCATAACTACCGCCCACAATGAAGGGCAGCAGAACAATGCGGACCGCCAGCTTCGCGGCGAAGGTTTGCACCGGAATGAACATGTAGACCACCATGGAGATCAGCATGATCACAATCATGAAACTGGTGCCGCAGCGCGGATGGAAAGTAACGAAGCTCTGCGCGTTCTGAACCGTGAGCGGCTTGCGTGATTCAAAGTTGAAGACAACTTTGTGCTCTGCGCCGTGGTACTGGAAAACCCGGCGGATGTCTTTGGATCGCGACAGGAAAAACAGAAAGCCGATGAAGATGGCAAGGCGAATCACGCCATCCACGGCATTGAACAGAATCTGGCCGTTGACGACGGGAGCCCAGGCCGCGAGGTATTCGGTGAGCTTGAGCGGTATGAGTTTGTAGAGAACCAGGAAGAAGGCGACTGAGAACAGCACCTGTACGGTCATCATCAACTTTGAAATGTCTTTCTTCGGCTTGGCGGGCTGATCCGGTTTGGCGGTGTTCTCGTCTTCAAGTGCCACGTTGGCGGAAAACTGGAGCGCTTTGAGGCCCAGTCCCATGGCTTGCCCGAGGACGCCCAAACCACGCAGGACCGGCATCTTCAGAATCGGGTATTTTTCAGAAGGGCGCTGGACCGGCATTTCTTCCGAGACAATCTCACCCGAGGCCTTGCGCACGGAAACACACAGGCTGTGGGGGGCGCGCATCATCACGCCTTCCATTACGGCCTGCCCGCCGACAAGGGTCTCTTCCCCGCTCTCGAGGATCGGGAGCATCTGTATGTGCGTGAAAAGACGGTACATCTGACGTGGAGACAAAATAGAAGACCTCGAAGTATTCATTATACGGGCACGCTGCCGAGCAATTCCAGGAACTGCCGGGCATTGACGATCCGGGCGGGCGCCCATGGCACCGGATAATCCTTTAGATTCCCCGTGACCAGAAAGGTTGCGTGCGCGGCGAGAGCACATTCCAGCAGGCGGTTGTCGTCGTCGTCACTGGCTTCGGTGAGCAAAGGTCCGGATTCCACAGAGAGAGCGACGGCCCCCAGCCGCGCCAGCATTTCTTCCGATTGCGCACGAACCGCGGCCAACTTCCGGCGCCCGAGGACCTCTGTGTATTCCTGCCAGACGGGCGGGGTGACGGCGATTTGAAACTCACCCGCGAGGGCCATTTGCAAGACGCGGGCTTCCAGACCGCCGGGCGACCAGCAGGCCGAAACCAGAATATTTGTATCGAGAACAATGATCACTGGTGAAGAGTCTGGCACAATCGAAGCGTGAAAGACGATCTCGGCAAGCGGATGAAGCAGGACTATGAGGACGCGCTGCGTCTTTCCGTCCCGCGGCGCAGCTATGTGGTGGTGCGCATTGACGGGCGCGCTTTCCACCAGTTCACGAAGAAGCTGGAGCGGCCATATTGCCGCGCGCTGGCGGATGCGCTCGACAAGGCCGCGGCGGCCTTGTGCGCGGAAATGACCGGTTGCCGTTTTGCTTACGGGCAAAGCGATGAATACTCTTTCCTGCTCACCGATTTTGAGCGCGAGGATTCACCGCTGTGGTTTGACGGCAATGTACAGAAGATGGTCTCGGTCTCGGCCAGCGTTTTCACGGCGCACTTCAATCAGGCGTTCCCGACGGACCGGCCGGCCTCGTTCGATTCGCGCCTGCTGGTGATATCGCGGCACAGCGAAGTTGCAAAATACTTCCTGTGGCGGCAACTGGATGCCTCAGCCAACAGCCTGAACATGCTGGCTTCGGCGCACTACGCGCACGCGGAGTTGATGAACAAATCCAACGAAGAGAAGCACGACCTGCTTTTCGCAAAGGGCATCAACTGGGCCAGGCAGCCAGCTGATTTCAAGCGGGGGCGAGTGGTGAAACAACGCCCGGGCGGCGGCTGGGAGACGGATCTGGCGATTCCGGTTTTCAACCGGGACCGGAGTTATCTGGAACAGCTTATTCCAGCGTAAGTACGGCTTTACCGCAAACCCGCCGCTCCGCCAGTGCCTTCATCGCGGCGGGGAGTTCCGCCAATCGCCAGTGCGAACTGACTTCAGGTCGGATTTTGCCGGCTTCCCACAACTTGTCGAGCCTGCCCTGTGCCGAGGCTGAATATGCCCGGTTCGCCAGCACATGGCCGCCCCAGAACACACCCACAACGGACATGTTCTTGAGGAGAATCCGATTGGTGGCAATCGACGGTATACGACCCGAAGCAAAGCCGATCACCAGCAGGCGCCCGCCGGAAGCAATACACTTTGTGGAGAGATCGAACACGTCGCCGCCAACGGGATCGTAGATGACATCTGCGCCGCGGCCGCCGGTCAATTCCTTCACCGCTTCCACCCATGTATCGGAGCGGTAGTCGAGGACATGGTCAGCACCCTGGCGGCGCGCAAAGTCGAGCTTTTCGGGGGAGCCGGCAGTGGCCAGCACGTTCGAACCCAATGCTTTGCCCAATTGGATGGCCGACATGCCGACACCACTGGCCCCGGCGTGCACCAGCAGCCATTCGCCTGGTGCCAGCTTCGCGCGGTCGTGCAAGGCGAACCACGAGGTGTGATAGACCACCGGGAACCCGGCGGCCTCGGCCCAGGGCATCCCGGCCGGAATGCGGAATACCTTGCCTTGTTGCACCACGGTGCATTCGGCGAAGCCGCCGCCTTCGGGGATTGCCATGACGGCGTCGCCGGGCTGAAAGGCCTGCACGCCCTCGCCCACCGCATCCACCACGCCGGAGACTTCGGCACCGGGCGTAAACGGAAACGGCGGCTTGACCTGATACTTGCCCTGGATCTGCAGAATATCGAAGAAGTTCAGCGCCGCCGCTTTATTGCGGATGCGCACTTCGCCAGGGCCGGGAAAAGGCTCCGGAACCTCCGCAAAGACCATGCCTTCCGGCTCACACCACTGATTGACCTGCCAGGCTCTCATGCTTATGAGTATCCTGTGGTGTGCAACTCGCGGGAAAAATCATTGTCATCACCGGCGGCGGCACCGGTATCGGTGAGGCTCTGGCTCGCCGTTTCGCAGCGGAAGGGGCGAAGTTCATCGCGGTGGCCGATATTGATAACGCCAACGCCGTCCGCGTTGCCGAAGCCATCGGTGGCCGGGCTTTCCACGTGGATGTCTCGCGCGAGCCCGCGATCTGCGAACTGGTGGACACAGTGGAATCCGAACACGGGCCCATCGATCTGTTCTGCTCCAACGCAGGCATCATTCTGGAGGGTGGCGAAGAGACGCCGGATGACGACTGGGAGCGTATTTGGGCCATCAACGTCAAGTCGCACATCTACGCCGCGCGCGCCGTTCTGCCCGGCATGGTGAGGCGCGGCTCGGGTTATCTGCTGCAAACGGTTTCCGCCGCGGGCCTGCTGTCGCAGATCGGTTCGGCATCGTACTCGGTTACCAAGCACGCCGCGCTGGCCTTCGCGGAATGGCTGGCCATCGAGAAATACGACCAGGGGATCCGCGTTTCCGCGTTGTGCCCGCAGGGCGTCCGCACCAGCATGCTGGACAACGCCGGGGGCGGCATTGCGAACCTGTTGCGGGAAACGGCCATCTCCGCCGAACAGGTGGCCGATGCCACGGTAGCAGGCCTTGCCGAAGAGCGTTTTCTGATTCTGCCGCACCCCGAAGTGGGGTTGTACTTCCAGCACAAAGCGGGCGACTACGAACGCTGGCTGCGCGGAATGAGGCGACTGAAGGCGAAAGCGGCGTCAGACAAATAGCGCGAACGTGATCGCACAGGCGACGCTCGTAACTACGCCTTCACGCCACCTTGCGGCGAAACGCGCCGCGCAGCGCCGCCATCACCCTGGTTGGTTTGCAGGGCGCGGCGAGTACGGGGAACTGGCAGTCGCCACTCACGCTGCCCAGAATCACAATCGGAATCCCCGGAATCGCCTGTTCCAGCAGTCGGGCAAACTCGACGCCGGAACCATCCGCGAGATCGGTCTCGATCACAGCCGCATGGGGGCGGTTGCGCGCCACCACCCGCTTCGCGTCCCGGATTGTCTCGGCGTAGAGCGGCTCCCAGCGGGCTTCCGCCAGGGTCCGCTCCAAGCGCCGTAAAGGGTCGCGGGTGGCCTGCATCAAAAGTACGGTGGCAAACTCCGTGAGCGGCACTTCATCGGCAGCCGCCACGCGCAGCAGGGGACGCAAACCATCCTCGCGCATCTCCACGCGCAGCACGCAGCCCGGCGGAATCCGATTTCGCGACACCATGGCCGCCAGTGGCTGGGTCAGGTTGCGATGGATGACACGCTTCAGTTCCCGCGCGCCGAATTCCAGACTGGTACCGCTCTCCAGCAACCACTGCCGGGCTTCCAGACCCACTTCCAGATCGAAGGCCCGCGCCCCCAGACGGTTGTCGATATGGTTTTGCAGGTTATCCACTTCGTGGTCTACAATCGCGGCAAACGATTCCATTTCCAGGGGGCGGTAGGTGACAATCTGATCGATCCGGTTGACAAACTCCGGTGAAAACTTACGGCGCACTGCGCTCACGCCGATGCCGTGCAGCTTGTGCGAGATGTCGTCGATGGCCGCGGCAGGGGCTGCTGACTGAAAGCCGAAGTCGGGGCTGATCTCGCGCATCATCTGCCGCGCACCCAGATTGCTGGTGAGAAATATCAGGCTTTTATCGAAACTGACTGAAGAGTTGTCGCCCAGGCGCAACACGCCGCGGTCGAGCACGCCCAACAACAGACGGGTCATGGAGGGAGCAGCTTTCTCGATTTCATCGAACAGCACGAGCGAGAGCGGGCTGCGGTCACTGGTGGCGGCGGTCAGCTTCTGCTGGGTAAGCAGAGGCTGGGTTTCGCGGTGCCCCAAATAGCCGGGCGGCGCGCCGATGAGCTTGGCCACTTCGTGCTCCAGCTGAAACTCGCCGCAGTCGATCTTGACCATGCTCTTCACGCTGCCATGCAGCGCTTCGGCGAGCGCCTCCACGGTGCGGGTCTTGCCCGTGCCGGTAGGGCCCAGCAGCAGGAAGACGCCTGCCGGGCGGTTCTCGGGCGAAAGGCCCGCCTGGAACATTTCGACATAGGGAACTATGGAGTCGATAACGCCGGGCTGGCCGACTACGCGGGAGGAAATGAGTGCCGTGAGGTCGTCAATTGTGTCCTCCGCGGGCTTGCGCGCTTTCGCGATGTTGGTTACCTTGGACCGGTCTGTCATTGCGCCTTGAGTATGGAACAGAGGCGCGGGAAAATGAGGTGTGCGGGAGAGGGTTCGATGAGGGTGCAACGCGATAGTAGCCCTTATTTTCAATAAGAAGGGGGAGGTGCGAAAAAAAGTTCGCTCGCTGTGACTGGAAAAGCTGAATCCGTCGGACCCGCTTTGACGGTGGTTGACTCCGGAATGAAAGTATTAAAGCCCGCATTGATAACACGGTCGAGCCGGAAAGCGGTGCGGGCCAGCATCTCCCTGAACTCTTCTTGCGTGCGTTCTTTGCCTGTCAGTTCGGTCAGCATGATCATGTCGATGAAAAAGGTCCAGCTTGGCTTGCCATCTTCGGGGACCAGCCATTCGGCGATCAGCAGCTTCGCGTTAAGAGGAGCGGCGCGGCGGATGGAGGTCAGAATTTTTTCGCATTCCTCATCGCTCCAGTCGTGGAGGATCTGCATCAGGAAATACGCATCGCACACAGGCAGGCCGTCTTCGAAACAGCTGCCGCCGTGCAGTTTCAAACGGCTGGAAGCGGCGGCTGCTGCCTGCTCCGCTTCTTTCGGCAGGTCGAACAGGACGCCTGTAACTGAGGCGTGGCGGCCAGCACGGCCTTGAGCAGATGGCCATTTCCGCCACCGAGGTCGGCCATGGAGCGGAGCCCGGAGAAGTCGTAGGCGGGGAGAATTCCCACTGTCCGTCCGTGCGATTTGCCGGTCATCGCCGCGTTAAAAAGGGCGCTGTCTTCGGGATTTTCGCAAAATATCCCCAGAAGCCTCCGTTGGGCATGGTCTTCTCCGCCGCCGAACGGCCGGTTTTCAGAGAATGGTCCCGATACTCCCACATATGCCACAGGGCGGGAATTCCCTGCATGCGGACAGGGGCGCATGGACTGCGGATTATCGGACCGCAACAACCTTGAGGCAGGCGTGTAAGTGTAGGTTTCGCCGCATTTTTTAAAAACGCCGTGTGTAGCGAGTAATTGCAATGCCCGGTTGAGCGCTCCGGCGTGTGTGCCGGTCGCCGCCGTCAGGTCCGCTGCGCTCTGCGGCGCGTCTTCGAGCGCGTCGGCAATTCCGAGTTCCGCTACCACATGGAGAGTTCGCGGGAGAGTGAAACCCATGGAGATTTCCATGAGGGTGTTGAGCGGGTTTTCGGTCATGGGTGACAGTACACAACTGTTGGCTTTTCGCGAATCAACGAAGGTTCGAATCCATGAAGCGGAGCCCTTAATTAAGAGGTGCCGTACGCTGCAGGGTGCACTCTCTGCTACCTTCGTGGCCGCTGCTTTTCCGAGATCGAACGAATGATCAGCTTGCCTGGACCCGCTTCGGGGAAACCCGGGTTCACTGCGTCACCGCGGCGTCAAGCAATTCCAGAATTTCCGGCCGGCTGAGAGCCTTAACCCCGTCGAGCTTCACGAACCGGTTCTGATTCCCGCTTCCTTCCAACACCTGGTGCGGATCAGGCAGAGTGGCCCCGAAGGTCGCTCCGTTGTGCAGTAGCCAATCACGAAGAAGTTGTAGTTGTCATAGACGAGTTCGTTCGCCGTGGGGAACCGCCTTCGCATGATTAAGCGGCATCGGCGAATCAACCTGCTTGTCGCAGAATCGAATTTGGCGATGAAGCCCTCCAGCTGCTTGTCCGCAATTTCAGACGTGCTCGTGATGATAACAGGATTTACACGGCACCTTGACGCATGTCAAATGTCAGGTTCAGAGTGGAGGCCATGAAATACGGTTATGCCCGCGTCTCGACTGATGATCAGAACCCGGCGTTGCAGCTTGCCGCATTGAAGAAAGCCGGATGCCAAAACTGTATTCAGGGACGAGGGTCTGTCGGGAGCCACGACCTAAACGCCCTGCCCTTCTGCGTTGCCTGAAAAAGCTGGAGCATGGCGACACGCTTGTCGTTTGGAAGGTCGACAGGTTGGGCCGCAGCTTGCGAGACCTGATAGCGATGCTGGACGACCTCCGCGCCCGAGGCGTGAAATTCCATTCCTCGCCGAGGCAATCGACACCGCGACGCCCACAGGCCGTGCCATGTAGCAAATAATCGGGGGGCTGGCGGAACTCGAACGTTCTCTACTTTAGGAGGGTACCCGCGCCCGAGTGAAAGCCGCAAAGCGCCGCACGATTCACCGCACGCTGCGTGTGACTTCAGCGATGGCCGCTGGGGTGGCTAATCGGCTTTGGGACGTTGAAGAACCTCGTGGCCGCGCGGGAAGCCAGCGAGCGGAGGTTGGAACGAGCGGCGTAGAACGGGGCTTGGCAGCAAAATGCGCTGCAGGAGGTGATCCGGCAGCGCATTAGACAAACATTCGGCGGTGGAATGGGTAGTTAGCGGAGTTCGGAATACGATGATTGCGTTAGTATGGCCTGACCCCTGCGGCGGTATCGCACCGCCCCGGCCATCAGGATCGCTCCCCCAAGCATCAGGCTGAGCGAGGTCGGCTCAGGAACGACGGGATCGATCTCACCCCCGGTCACGAAGGTAGTTGCCGATTGTCCGTTGTAAGAGTAGAAGCTTCCGCTGCCCAATGCGATCCCATCGGGCGCCATGCTAACCGGGTGGTTGAAAGTGAGTGCGAACCCATTACAGGGGCCGCCATTGCAGTTATAGATGTCAAAGGTTAACCCGTTTGCGTCGAACTCGCTGGACACGTTGGAATTGTTGAAAACATCCGGCGACCCTGAAAAGTTGGAGTCCGTGACAATGATACTGGCTCCAGAAACGACACCGGTGGCGTCATCGATATTGAATGTACCGGTGGCGCTGCCGCCGTCTGCCAGTGTGACGCCGTTGAGTTGAAATTGGATCACACCAGCGCGCGCCTCGGTGCCGATCCATGCGGTCGCCGCCACTGCCAGAGAGAGCGGAAGGATGCGGCGCATCCACCTCGGGCACTAAGCCGAACGTGCCAGGTTGTACATCGCTTTCATATGCTGTTTCCTCCGGACAAATTAAGGCTATATTACGTCCCAGCGTGGATTGAGAACAACTGAGCAGTCCAGGAGCCTGAAAGTGACGTTAGCAGGTTCTCTCTCTGGAAGCAACACGTATAGGTAAATACATGTACAAAATTGACCTGGACCGCAGTCGCGTATAAAATTTTATACATGTCGCGGTATGGACGATGAGAGAGAGATCCGCCGGGCAGGCTCTTCCTACGACGATCTGATGGCATTCCCGATAGACGCCCGGAAGGACGCGGGGTTCCAGTTAGGGAAAGTCCAGGCCGGGCTTGATCCCGCCGACTGGAAGCCCTTCGACGATGTGGGTGCCGGTACAAGAGAGATCCGCGTTCGCGACGCGAACGGCATCTATCGCGTGATGTATCTCGCGAAGTTCGTGCAACCCGTCTACGTCCTGCATTGCTTCCGGAAGGAGACTCAGGCGACCGGCAAGCAGGACAAGGCTATGACCGCGGCGCGCTATCGCGCCGTAGTCAGCGCGAGGAAGGCATGAAAATGAAGATCGGCACCGAAATCTGCCATGTAACGAAACAGGGAGCAAACCTCTTCCTGGAACTGGGTTTTGCGCCGGACGAGGCCAGACGTTTACAGGCAGCGTCTCGCAAACATATCAATGACACACGTCTCCTGAAGCAACAATTGATGGACGAGATTTCGTCCTGGATTGTGAAACATCACTTGAAGCAAGCCGAGGCCGCCGAGGTTCTGATGGTTTCGCGCCCACGTGTTTCCAACGTGATGAACAGGAAAACCGCCAAATTCACCATTGATACACTCGTGGAAATGCTCGGCCGGGTTGGTAAGCCCGTCACGTTGGCAATCCATTGACAGGCGGATTCAAAGTGATCACGGGATGACGCGACTCATGTCGCGTGCCCGCGGGCGGCAATACCGTTTTCCCGCGCCAGTCCCGGCAATGTGCTATCACTTGATTAATCGGCTGGAAGCATCCCCCTGCTGGCTTTGGCGATTTTTTACTTTCAGCACGCTTCCCCGGAAAGGACCACCGTGGATTCCGCGAACCGGAAACTTATTCGCCCCTCCTTTAATGAAATAAAGGAGAAGATGGAGGCCCCGCGCAAAGGGCCGCTACTTAAACGCGCTGTTCCCCCTGACCAGACCAACGCGGAGAATTTTTACTACGTCAAACAGATGCAGTCGAAGACCGAGATGGTCATCGTCCTGAAGGATGGCGAGGAGTTGCGCGGCACCATCGAGTGGTACGACCGCTCGTGTCTGAAATTCAACCGGGACGGCGCGCCCAATCTGCTGCTCTACAAGGGCAACATCAAGTACATGTACAAGGACGAGTCGTCCGATTAACTGCGGGCAACATTCATCATGCGGAAGACTTTGTGGAGACCCGCATCCCAGTCCGGAAACAGATCCACATACTGAATCTCATGCTGGATACGCGACGGGACGCGGCAATCATCCAGGCGCACGGGAATAATGAAGGTTTCATCGAGAGGGACGCGCCGCGCACAATCGAGGGCGTAGCGCACTTCTGCCTGAAAGCCACCGCGCTTATTCACTGAGCGGGTTGAGAAACAGGCAATGAAGCAATCTGAGGCAGCGATTGCCTCTTCAATACGACGCGCCCAATTCTGACCGGGCAGGAGTTTGCGGCGATCCAGCCAGGCGGACCAGCCGCAGGTTTCCATGGCGTCACACAGGCGGTCGGCCGTAACGCGGTCTTCGGCCGCGTAGGCCACGAACACGCGGGGCCGGTTGGTGCGCAGCAGCCGAATTCTGCCCTGCGGGTCGCGCGTAAAACGACCAAGGCCGTCGATTTCCAGTACCGGCTTGTGCTCCAGTGCTGAACGTATGAACCGCGCCAGATCTTCCGGGCTCACGGTTTCTCCTCCCGCAAGGTCCAGCGTTTCCCGGGTGTGATGGTACCGAGTCCCGGAAGGTGGGCCGCCTGACCCTTTCTAAGGCTGAGGACAATCTGGTTGACGGTCCGGTCCAACTGGTCGGCGGCATCCACGGCAAGCAGTTGTTTTTCCCGGGCAATGCGTCTGGCAATCTCTGGTTTGGTCATAGCTGGCCACAGCATAACGCCACGCGAGAGAGTCGCGAGGGTAAGGTGTTGATTCGAAAAGCGAATATTGCGGTGACCCAAGACCGACCGAACATGAACTGAACTTAATCGGGCGTTAAGGGCCAGTTCACGTTAGTACGGGACTATACATTCAGACGCTATGCGTCCCCCACAGGAGAATTTTTCATGAAAAAGTTTATCGTAGCAGCCATCGGGCTTGGCCTCATGCTCAGCACAGTTTCGTTCGCCCAGGACAAGATGGGCGACAAGAAGATGGAAAAGAAAAAGAAGACCAGCAAGAAGAAGAAGACCGCCTAGTTTTCCCCCGCCAGGGGCGCACCCGGTGCGCTCCTATGGCATCCACCCCCGCCCGAACACCCCGCAGTACCGGTTCCCCACCCCCAAAACACACCCTAACCAGCTGATTATAAGCAGCTTGCAACAATTAAGCGAATTTAATTGCCTGTTAAGGAAGCCTTCACCGCAGTTCGCTATTCTCTTCTTGACGGCTCTGTCGTCACAAATTGAACCAGGAGATTTAGCACAAATGAAAAAGATTCTCGCACTCGCCATTGGCGTCGGTATCATTCTCGGTACCGTTTCTTTCGCTCAGGACAAGATGGACGACAAGAAGATGGAAAAGAAAAAGGGCGGCAAGAAAAAGGCCGGCGGCGACGACAAGAAATAGTTCTCCCGGGCTGGTTGCCTGGTCCGGGATTCTCCCGTATCGGCAACCAGCCCACCCAAATTTTCGTTTCTGCCCGGTAGTTCCCTTCCCTCTGCCTCCCTTCTGTAAAAAAACCCTCCTTCGCAGTTGACGTGAGTATCACTGCACCCCAATAATCTCTAGTTGTGTCTAAGTATTTCGTTCGATGAATATCTCCGTAAAAAGTGAATACGCGCTGCTGGCGATCTTCGACCTGTCGCTGCACAGCGGAACCGGGCCGGTGAAGATTGCCGATATCGCCGCACGGCAGCACATTCCACAGAAATTCCTGGAACTGATTCTGGCGGGTTTGAAGCAAGGCGGGTTTGTGGAATCGCGCCGCGGTGCCGAAGGCGGCTATCTTCTGACCCGCGCCACCGATGGCCTTTCCGTGGGCGAAGTGCTCCGCTTTGTGGAAGGCCGGCAGGAAGCGCGGGCGAAAAAGCGTCAGCAACCCGACTCCCCCTTTGGCAACATGTGGGGCCAGGTAGACCTTGCCATCGACACTGTAGTGGACGGCACCACGTTCGCGCAATTGACCCGCCAGTGGAAAGAACGCAATAACCGCTTTGTACCGAACTGGGAGATCTGATGTTTTACAACGACAATTCGCTGAGTATCGGGCGCACACCGCTGGTGCGTCTGAACCGGGTTACGGATGGCGCACCAGCTACGGTGCTGGCTAAGATTGAAGGCCGCAATCCGGCGTATTCGGTGAAGTGCCGCATTGGCGCTTCCATGATTTGGGACGCTGAAAAACGCGGGGTGCTGCAGCCGGGTAAAGAGATCATTGAGCCAACCTCCGGCAATACGGGCATTGCGCTGGCCTTTGTGGGTGCCGCGCGCGGCTATCCGGTGACGCTGACCATGCCGGAGACCATGTCGCTGGAGCGCAGAAAAGTGCTCACCGCGTTTGGCGCAAAGCTGATTCTGACCGAGGGCACGCGCGGCATGGTGGGCGCAATCGATAAGGCGGGCGAACTGCTGGCGTCCGACCCCGGCCGCTATGTGATGCTCCAGCAGTTCGAAAACCCGTCTAACCCCGGGATACACTTCACAACCACCGGCCCGGAAATCTGGGATGACACCGAGGGCCGGGTAGACGTGATCGTTGCGGGCGTAGGCACGGGAGGAACCATCAGCGGTGTTTCGCGCTATCTCAAAAACGAAAAAGGACGAAAGATCACAACAGTCGCGGTGGAACCGACCACCAGCCCCGTGATCACGCAGACTCTGCAGGGTTTGCCGTTGCAACCCGGCCCGCATAAGATCCAGGGCATTGGCGCGGGGTTTGTTCCGGCGAATCTCGACCTCACCATGGTGGACCGCGTGGAACTGGTGACGAACGAGGAATCCATCGCTATGGCGCGGCGTCTGGCGCGGGAAGAAGGCCTGCTCTGTGGCATTTCCTGCGGTGCAGCGGCAGCCGTGGCCGTCCGGATGGCTAAAGAAGAGCAGTTTAAGGGAAAAACTATTGTCGTCGTACTTCCTGACTCCGGGGAACGGTATTTCTCCAGCGTGCTCTTTGAGGGAATGTTCGAAATATAATATTTTTTTTGCGGGCGTGTAACTTCCGTAAAGAAGTTGCGCCTTCTAGCTAATCCCCGTTACGACACGCGGGCGCACTGACCCCTATCACCCAAAAGTTGCGCCCGCGATCCCCCCTCTCTCTTGCCGGTTGTGCCCACCCGGGCGCAGAAGACCAGCTACCCGACAGTGCACTTTCTCACGGAAGATTCAGCAGCGGCTACTTCCGAACACAATTTGGCGCATAATGGCCAGCATGGAGTTTCTGCACGTGATCGCCAGGTTACCAGTGGCGCTGCTGCTGGTGGCGGGCATGGCAGGGCAGACGATGACTCCCGATCCCACAATTCAGAAGCTGGTCGCCGGGGTCTCGCCCGACCGCATAGCCGCCACGGTCAAAACCCTGGCCGGTTTCGAGACGCGGGGCAACTACTCGGACCCCAACCAGAAGACCCGCGGCATTGGTGCCGCGCGCCGCTGGATCGTCGCCCGGTTCCACGACGATGACCCGCGACTGGAGGTCTCTGAAGATAGCGGGAAAGGGGAGGGCGGGAATATCGTCAACGTCGTCGCGGTACTGCGCGGCACCACACAGCCGGACAAGCGGATTGTAGTCAGCGCGCATTTCGACTCCATCAATCTGCGCGCGTCTAACGGCAAAGCGGCCGAGGCACCCGCGCCCGGAGCGGATGACGATGCCAGCGGAGTGGCAGTGGTTCTGGAACTCGCCCGCGTGATGAGCCAGTACCGCTTCCGCAAGACCATCGTCTTCGTCGCGTTCGCCGGCGAGGAAATCGGGATGGTCGGCAGCAGCCGTTACGCCGCCCGCGCCAGGGCCAACAACGAGCAGATTGAGGCGGTGTTCAACAATGACATCGTGGGTGCCAACGTTGTCGGCAGGGTACATGATGACATTTACGGGAGCGATGACGATACCGTGCAGGGCGATGGTGACACCGGCAATTTGCTGCGGGTCTACTCACCAGACCCGCCCGGCTCGCCGTCCCGTCGGCTGGCCCGCTCTATTCAGGACGCGGCGGCGCGCTATGTGCCCCGCCTGCGCATCGATCTGGTCTCGCGCGCTGACCGGTTCGACCGCGGCAGCGATCAGATACCGTTCCAGAAGAATGGGTTCGCCGCTGTCCGGTTGACTTCGGCCTCAGAGAACAGTGCCGTACAGCACACCGCGCGCGACACGCCAGAGGGAGTCTCAGCCCTGTTCACCGCCGACGTGGCGCGCGTGAACGGAGCGGCAATCGCCAGCCTGGCGGTACCGGCAGCGACGCGCCAGTGATGCGAAGTCGCGTGCCCGCGAGCTGTTTATTTGTGGGCCGCGGGGCGGAGCTTGACGACCCGCTTTGTGCGTGTTTCCGCCACGTAGATTGAGCCGTCGCGGCCAACCGCGATATCGTGGACGGCATTGAAGACCGGATCGCCGGGTTTCCCGAAACCGATGGACGCGACGATATTCCAGTTGTGGTCGAGCTTGAGGACGCCGGTATGTTCGGTATCGTAATCGGCGCGGCGAATTCCGACGTAAAGGAAGCCATCAGAATCGGCGGTAACACAAAAAACGCGTCCGGTTGTTGGAGCATCCTTCGCGCCGGTCCACTGCCGCTGGAATCTGCCAACCCGGTCGAAGAGTTGCAGGCGCGAGTTTTCGCGATCCGCCACCAGTACATCGCTGCTGCCGGGCACGAACACCAGCCCATGCGGATTGCTGAATTCACCCTCTCCCGATCCCTTCTTACCCCATTCCCGCAACCACTTTCCATTGCGGTTGAAGAGCGCGACGCGGCTGTTCACATAGCCATCCGATACATAGAAGCTGCCGTCCGAACGGATGGCGATGTCGGTGGGCTCATTGAAATGCGTCGCGTCCCAGGCTCCGACGCGTGGTTGCCCAAGAGCGAAGATGGCCTTGCCGTCGTGGGTGAACTTGAAAACCTGTTGCAGGGCGACGTCGGTGAGAAATACGTTGTTCTGCCGGTCGATGGTGATGCCGTGCGGCACCAGAAACATATTTGCGCCCCACGATGCAATGAGCTTACCTGTGTTGGCGTCGATCTCCAGCACGGTGGGCTCAGTGAGTTTCGTCGCGGCGGCAAGGTCGAACCCGCGGCCGGGTCTATGGAAGATAAACACGTGGCCATTCCGGTCTACGGAAACCCCGGCGGCTTCGCCGAGCGAAAGGCCCGGAGGAAGACTCGGCCAATCCCTGACTTCTTCGTAGCGCGTAACCGTGGCCGCGGTAACGGCACCCTGGCCGTTGAGCAGTAAGATTACAATCCGCACAAACCCCGTGACAACGAAAACGGCGCGGGTTCTTCCAGGCATATTTGAGACTCCGATCTGCCCAAGTCTATCCAACTCCCTGCCGGTGCCCGGCCCAGGGTGTATGATTCATCTGATGTCGTGGCGGCCAGTTCATCAATTCGTTGGGATCGCGAATGTGTTCCTCGGAACAGAGCTTGTGGATATCGCGGAGTACGACCTTGAGATCTACGAGGAAAATCCCGAAGATCACGAGCACCACGGTGCCCATGCGGCCTCCGGCACGAGGAAGATCGAGGGAACTGTGGTGGGCGCGCTGCCCATCCGGCAAGATCTGAGCCTGGTGACCGAAGAAGGATACTCGCTGAAGTTTTTCGTGCGGGATAGCTACGGATCTGTCGTGATTCTGGGTCCGCTGCTGGATGGCGCCGGAAAACCGGTGAGTTAGAGCACCTGCCCGAACTGACAGGCTGCGGCTGGCCGATCAGGCGATGCGTGTGGGGCCACTGCGCAGCCATGCTCGAGGTATGAAACATGTACTTCATGAACTTTCGACGGGTTTGACCGAACTGGTGGAGGGCGCGGGGCACTCCGCTGTGGGGGTGGAGGCGCGAAACCCGCTGGGGTCGAGCGGATTCCTTTGGAAGCCAGGCGTGATTGTGACGGCGGCGCACACAGTACGGCGCGAGGATGACATTCCGGTGACGCTGCCGGATGGCAAACGGGCAACGGCCACACTGGCAGGCATCGACTATGGCACGGATGTGGCGGTGCTGCGGGTGGAAGGCGCAGCGGGGCCGGCGCTGACGCCGGTTGACGCGGTGCGGGCGGGCGAACTTGCCGTAGCGGTGGGCCGACATCAACCGGGAGTGCTGGCGGCAATGGGCATGGTGAGCAGCGCGGGCGGGCCGTGGATGACATGGCGAGGAAGCCGGCTGGAGTCGCTGGTCCGGCTGGATATTGGCACAACTCCGCGATCCTCTGGAAGCGCAGTGTTCAATGCACAAGGCCAGTTTGTGGGCATGCTGACGAGCGGGTTGACACGTACGGCACCGATTGCGATTCCGGCGGCGACGATTGAAAGAATCGCTACCGAGTTGGCCGAGCACGGGCGGGTGGCACGCGGATATTTGGGCGTGGGCCTGCAGCCGATTCCGTTTCCACCAGCGTTTGCGCAGGCGCTGGGCAGAGAGCAACGGAGCGGCGTGATGGTACTGAGCGTGGAGGCGGAGGGTCCGGCCGCGAACGCGGGCATTCTGCCGGGCGATGTGTTTGCGGAGATTGACGGGCAACCGGTTACCGACACCGGGGATTTGCAGACGGCGTTGCACGGAGCGATAGGCCGTACCTTGACAGCGGTGATTTTCCGGGCAGGTTTGCGGACGGAAATCATCGTGAAGGTGGGCGCGAAGAGAAGGTAGCGGCCAGAGGGCGAGGCGGAATCCAGGGGCGTGATGGCGGCATCGGAATAGCAGGGCCGCTGTTGCGCCCGGTGGATGACGGAGGAGATTACGGCTTACTCAGAGGTTGCGGACGACAGGATTCGGATACTGGTGGTGGGGGAGTCGCCCCTTGTACGCACGGGACTGGAAGCGGCGCTTTCCCGGCTGGGCAGTTTTGAAGTAGTGGGGACGACAAATCGGGCCGGAGCAACGGCGATGTTTGAATCGACCACTCCGGCGGCGGTGTTGATGGAGGGCGGCACGTTCAGCGCGTGGGCACCGGGCGCGGATGCGTGCGAAACGCAGGCTCACCAAAAGCCCCCGGTAGTGGCGCTGACACCGCGCGAAATTGAAGTACTGCGGCTATTGGCGGAGGGCGCGAGCAACAAGATCATCGCGCATCAATTGGGCATTTCCGATCACACAGCGAAGTTCCACGTAGGGTCAATTCTTTCAAAAATGAATGCGGGGACGCGAACGGAGGCGGTCACGCTGGGTATGCGGATGGGACTGGTGTATCTGTAAAACGCGCGCACTTTCGGGCCATCTGTGCGATTATCGATATTCGATGGGTACGAAGGAGGCGGTATGCGAAAAGTTGCTTTGATTCTTCTGGCAGGGGTGGCGATGGCACAGAGTCCGGAACCTGCGCCAGCGGCGAGACCGGCCTACAAACGCATCGGCACGATGAGTCAGCTGATGATCAACATGATCTACCCGACTTCCGACGCGGTTTTTTATGTGGAGCGGAATGAGCCCAAAACCGACGTGGACTGGAACAATCTGCAGAATCAGGCGCTGATGCTGGCCGAGGCCGGCAACCTGCTGCTGATGCCGGGGCGTTCCCGCGAACAGGAGAACTGGGCGAAGTTCACGGGGATGATGATCGAAGCCGGCACGGCTGCGTTCAAAGCCGCGCAGGCTCGCGACCTGGACGGAGTGGTGGCGGTGAACGACCTCTTATACCGATCGTGTGTGGAGTGCCATCAGGAGTACCGTGCGAACTATCCGAAGGGGCGGTTACCGGCACCGAAGTAGCGCCTTACCCGGCGCGGCCAACGATGCCGGCGGCGAACAGGCGGTCGTCGACTCTGGCCAGATTGCGACCGGCTCCGTTGCGGAACAGCGGGATGTGGGGAATGGCGATCAGATGGTCACTGATGGGCCAGAGGTCCTCTTCCGATGTCATCCAGTGAATGCGGTCGAAGCGTGCGAGGTTCACCGGGCGCGAGTAGTTGCGGAGTGATTTTTCGCGCTGCAGATTGAAATAGTGCTCGAAGTACGACATGACCAGCTCGCGCAGTGTGCGGTAGACAGGTTCGCGGAAGCGCAGTCCGGAGTAGTTGGATTTGGCCAGGGCGCCCCAGTGGTTGTGTCGGCGGAAGATGGCGAGGACATGGTCATCGTCACGCACGGAGCCAAGGTCGAGAAGTAAAGGCCGATGGCCGTTCAGGCGCAGGGCCGCCGCCGCGAGAAGTGCGCCTTCCAGACAGTGAGCCACCTGGTCTCGAAGGACGCGGCGGGGCGAACGGATGGTCTCGCCATCGGGCTCTTTGTTGTAGCCGATTTCGAGGTCGAGAAAGTGCTGGATGCGTTGCGGGGTTTTCAGGGCCTTGAGGATGCGCGTTTCGGTTGCGGTAAGGCCGTATTCAGACATTGGTCAGCCGGGTACGGCGGGAGCGTCAGGAGAGACGCCCGTTGCGGGCCGCTCTTGTGAGCCGGTGGCTTGCACCTGTCATCTCCACAGCGTACCAATATGCTGTTAGTTGGTCCGCTGCAGGGTCGCGACAAATTCCCGGGTACGGGCCTATAAACCAGGCGCTTACCAGCAAGGCGTCGGATAACTCCGGCGTGGAAAGTACTACAGCCCACTACGCCCGAGAGGGCGAGTGAGCTGTAGTGGACCTTTGTGCTCTGATTGCGTTACGTTACGCTCTCCGGCGTCGTCCGGAGTATTTGACTCAGAAGTTGAGTCGCAGCGCCAGCTGGAACTGCCGGCTGGTTCCCGAACCAACCGTATTCGAAACCGTCTGCGTGAACGAACCGAAACCGCCGCCTGCCGCGGCTGCCGTGTACGCCTTACCCGGCTGAATCACACCCGTCGCATCCGACAGCCGCGGCTGCGAGCCGCTGACCGTTTGGTAATTCGGAACCTGATAAACCGGGCTGTTGAGCATATTGAATCCCTCTGCACGGAATTCCACGTTCAGGCTCTCGCGAATCACGAACTTCTTCGAGAGTGTCATGTCGAACTGACTGATGCCGGGCCCACGCAGGGCGTTGCGTCCCAAATTGCCGTAAGTGCCAGGCGCAGGCACAGAGAAGGCCGCCGGGTTCAGATACAGCCAGCCCTTGTCGTGCAGGTAGGGGTCAACTCCTGCAACCTGGTCGGGCCGCGCCACGTTGCGGCTTTGGCCGCCGCCGGGAACGTTGACGAGGGGGACCGTTTGAATTACGCCGCCGGAAATAACCGGCCCTGTCGTAATGACTCCCGTCGTGTTGTTGCGGTACACAATTGCGGCGCGGGCGATTTCCACATCGATGGGCAAACCGGTGCGGGCGTTGAAGAGCGCACCTGCCTGCCAGCCGCCGAGGATGCCATTGGTCAGCATATTCGAACCGGCTCCATATTTCTGCCCTTTACCGAATGGCACTTCGTACAGCATGCTGAGGTTAAAGCTCTGGCGAACGTCCGAAATGTTGTCGCCGTGTTCGGACGCGAAGCTGTAGTTATTGGAAGAACTACGCGCATCTTTGGAGCCGTCGCTGGTGCCGATGGAATGGCCCCACACGTACTGCATTCCGGCCGAGAGCCCTTTGGAGAACCGGCGGCTGAGCATAGCTTGCAGTGCGTTGTAATTGTCGTTACCTCCGCTGGTCTTGGTGTCGATCTCGGCGAACTGGTTGGTCACCGTAGTTCCGTTGACTACGCTGAATTCGCGGACCGCAATTCCTGCGCCCGTGGTGGGATTCATCAACACGCCGGTGATCCGGTTGGTAATGCCGCGCAGGAACAAGTTGCGACCCTGGCTGCCGACGTAAGCCAGTGTCATGACTGCGCCCGCAGGCAGTTGCTGCTCAACCGAAGCGGAGTACTGCAGAATCTTTTCCGGAATCCGGTAGCCGGGAAGATAAGCGCGCGGCTGGAACTGCAGGTTCGGATCGTTAATACCGCCTGCCAGAATCGCCTGTGAATCAGCGGGGAAAGTGAGCAGCGGGCCGCTCGTGATGGTGCGGTTGATACGGTCGTTCTGGGCCGGCTGCGTCTGCCCTTCGGCGAGGCCGGGGCCGTAATAATATCCCGCGCCAACGCGAGCCACGGTCTTGCCGGATAATTGCCTCGGAGCCCAGCTCAGGCCAATACGGGGACCGAAGTTGGTCTTCTTCATGGTGTACCAGTCGCCGGTGAAGTTTGGAATCAGCTTGCCCGTGGGCACGTCGAACCAGAGGACTTTGTTGTTCTTTTCTTTCAGCGGGCTGTAGTATTCGTAACGCAACCCATAGCTCAGCGTGAACGTTGGCGTGATCTTCCAGTCGTCCTGCACATAGCCGATGTAGAAGGTCTGGCGCATGTCGAAATACCCGCCCTTGCCCGTAAACGGGCTGACGTCGCTGGTGTTGCCATTAATCGCAATCTGCGACGGCGTGCCTGCGAGGAAACCCTGCACGTTGGGAAACGTGTAGGTGGTGCCACCGAAAATTGCGTTCTTGATAAACTGCGGGCGGATTTCAACGCCCGCCTTCATGGTGTGGCTGCCATGAACCCAGGTGAGGCTGTCGATGAACGACATAGAGTAGTTGGTGTACGGCGCGGAACTGCCATTGAATGCCGTGGAGATGCGCAACAGCCCCGTGGGTGCGGCATATCCCGACGTACCATCCAGCGCCGACACGCCGTTCAGCGCGATCGTGACGCCATTGAGATTGATGCCGGGCACGACCGGCGCGATCCCGCTGACTCGTGTCTTGGAGCCGTTGAAGCCGAACTTCAGATCGTTGATGAGGCTGGTGGAATGTATGCGCGTCCATGCGAGCACAAAGTTCTGCGGCACGATGCTCTCTGTGGTGCCACTGCCCGACGAGTTCAGCGGGATCGCGCCGTATCCCTGATCCCGGCTGTAACGCGTATAAATCTTGTCTTTGCCTGTGGCCTGATAATCGAACCGGACGTTGCCTGAGTACTCATCGATCAAACCTGGTTCCCGAACCGTGGCGCGGTCGAAAAACGGGCTGGAAGTAGACGTTTGGCCGATCGGGAAAGCCGCCAGATAAGGCCGCACTGCGGCGTTGATGCAGCTAACTGTGGTTGACGACGGAAGTTCGCCGGGACCGCAGTCGCGCGCCGCACGAACGGCCGAGCTGGGAGTGTTTTCAACGAACGGAACCGCCGTACGCTGCTTCAGCGTTTCGAAGCCGGCGAAAAAGAAAAGCTTGTCTTTGATAATGGGTCCGCCCACCGATCCGCCAAACTGATTGAGCCGCAGGACCGAGGCCCTGGCACCGTCGAACTCGTTACGCGCGTCGAGCGCGTTATTACGGAAATACTCAAACAGCCCGCCGCGAATGAGATTGCCGCCGCTCTTGGTGACAATGCTGATCTGCCCGCCGCTGCCGGTGCCGAATTCGGCCGGATAATTGCTCGCGTCCACGCGGAACTCCTGCACGTTCTCCATGCTGGACTGCAGGCGGAACACGCCGTTGATCTCGCCGCCAATGTTGCTCGGGTTATTCGAAATGATGCCGCCGGCCTCCACGCCGTCGTAGCGCAGCGCGTTCTCTTCAAACGACCGCCCGTTGAAGCGGACGTCGTCGAACGTTCCGGCACCAAAATTGACCGCCCCCGGGGTCATCATGTAAAGCTGAGAAATCTGCCGGCCGTTGATGGGGAGTTCCGCCACCTCGCGCGCACTGACGTTACCGCCAACCACGGCAGACTCCGTGACAAGTGCGCCCAACTCCCCGGACACGGTGATCTCCGATGTCACGGTTGCGGGCTGCACGGTAATGTTCAGAGTTCGCTCCTGCCGCACCTGCAAGTTGACGCCTGTGAATTCACGGGGCGCCATGCCCTTCGCTTCTGCAATCACCGTATAGGTGGAAGCGCCCAGTTGCGTGACGATGTAGAGGCCCTGCTTATTAGCCGTGGTCTTGCGGACCTGGCCTGTTTTCTCGTCCTTAACCGTAATGTTCGCGCTTGCCACCACCGCGCTTGCCGAGTCAGTCACAGTTCCTTCAATACGCCCCGCGTCGCTTTGGGCGTGTAGCAGGGGCATGAGCAAGGCTCCTGCAAGCGTAATCGCCAACAACTTTATTTTCATTGGTTTCCCTCTCGTGGAACTGCTGGAACTAAATGGATGTTTTGAGTCTTCTTCCCGAAGTTGCGTCGGCGAATAATACCCATGCCGACGAGCGCCTCAGGCACCCTCTTGCGGTAAGACTGCAACACCAAGTCTAGGGAACCACGGTTACAACTCGATGAATGTTAGATGAACAGGAGGCTTTTCATCGGCCCCCTCCGCAGGCGCAGGACGTATCCGGTTAAGGTTGTAGCAGATTGACAAACCGGGCACTGACGAAGAGATTTCAGGGGCCTGCGTCTTAAACGGGTGACCGAATAGTGATCGCGATACTGCGCCTGCGTTGCTGATGGCGTAGACGCCGAATTTTGCGGCCCCTTGTGTAACGCCGCCGTTTATTCTTTCGACTCCAGGGACGGGCGCCCAAGTGGTGAACGGATGGCGTCCTTGCCCACTTAGCGCAGGTCAGAGCGGTTGAGGTTTCATTACCCTGGCCATGGTCTTGACGAATGTTTGCTAAAGGCAAAGTGATTCATCCCGGCGAGGTTTGGCCGGGTGCGGAGCGCGGTTGGAGGCGGATCAGTGTGCGGGTATTTTTCAGTTGCTCCACGCGCGGTTTGGCGTCAATATTGTTCCCGAGTGGGCGCGCCGCGCGGCGGAAAAACAGAGTTCGTACAAACCCGCAGGGCGGTACCGGCATAGTTGGCGTTGTTACCCAGGTCCCGCACCAGGGTGAAGCCCGCCGACATCATGGCGATGCCGTTGGATACGGCCCGGATGGCGCGGATCGCAGTGGAATCGAGGACGCTGATCAGGTATTAGCTGTTGTTCTCGGGCAGCATTTTGCAGGACCCACTGATTCAGGGCCTACTGATTCGACATCTCGATCACGTCGGCACCGGCCCCGGGATCAACCAGATGGCCAACCTGCGGGGCCGTCACCTGGGCCCGCACAGACACAGCCACGAATACAAGCGTGAGGCGGTATTTGTTCAAGGAGTTGACACCGATCAAAAACTCAGTCGCCCGCCCAGTTGGATCCCGCGTGGCCCCGCGCCTTCAGCACTCTGCAGCGTGCTGATTGTTGCGAAGGAAGCCGTTCCCAGTTGCAGACCCGGCACGCCATAGTTCGGATGGTTAAACAGATTCGAGGCCGAGGCACCAAGCCGCAACGCGTAGCGTTCTTTATAGCGGAAACTGCGGTAGATCGACAGCGCAACGGTCTGCGTGCCCGGTCCCACCACAGCCCCTACCTGCGAATTCCCGAACCGGCCGATATTGTTCGGCGGGATGGCAAAGGCAGCCGGATTGATCCACCGCCTGATGTTCTGACCATCGGGAATCGAGGAAACGCCCGATACCGTATCGGCGCGGGAAGCTCCCGTCGAATTGTTGTAGGAGTTGGCGAAATTGGTGCCGGAAGGATCGGCCCCGGGAGCCAGAACGCTAAGGAAAGGCCCGGTCTGGAAAGTCATCACGCCGGCCACCTCCCACCCGGTGACCGCCAGCCGGAGCGCGCGGTTTGCGCTATGGCTCGAGGTTTCATACAGGAATGTGCTGATGAACCGCTGGCGCCGCGTGTAGGCAACATTGCCATAGTCGAGATAGGGATCGTAGGCGTTGGTGCTGTATCCGCCGCCACCGCCGGCAAAGCCGGTCGGATTATAACCGCCAATGTCCGCCAGATTGCGCGCGAAGTTATAACTGGCGCTGAATTGCAGCCCCCGGGACATATGCTTGTTCAGCGCCGCGGTTACGGATTGATAGTTGCTGATGCCGCCGTTCAGGTAATTGTTCACCGCGGCAAACAGCGGGTAGGGGCTGGTCGCGCGCGCCGCTGCGTATCCAATGGTGTTGGCTCTCACCTGATTGAGATCGTTGTTGTGCACCAGTTCGCTGCCGTGGCTGCCGTCATAAGAGAGACGAAGTCCGGTCTGGAAACCGAGATCCCTCTCCACCGTCAGGTTCCACTGCTGGACAGCTGGGTCTTTGAAGTGAAGGGCGTACGAATATTGGAAGGCCTGGGAGCCCGGCTGAGCCAGATTGTCCGGAAACGGGTAGGGAAAAGTCAGTTGTGCCCTGCCATTGGCGATACTGTTGGTGAAGATGGCGACATCGCTCGATTGAACACCCCACGCGCCGGAGACAAGCTGGCCGAGGGTTGTTTCGATGTAGCGCCCATAGCCGCCGCGTACTATCGTCCGGCCATCGCCGGTGAGCCGCCAGGCGAATCCAATACGGGGCGCGAAGTCGGTTTTTTGCGCATAGCGCAAGCCCTGGGGAAGCCCCTTTTGGCTGGCCGTAAAGATCGGCGTCGGCGCGATGGATTGAGCAAACAGCGGGTTTACGATACTGAGACCTTTGTCCGGAACCACCACAGCGCCGTGCACATCGACGCCGTTGATGGTTTGACGAAAGTCGGGCAGCAGATTCGCGGTGTTGTAGAGGTGGTCGCCAAACATCGGGTGGTATTCCCAGCGCAGACCGTAATTCACGGTAAGGCGCGGCGTCACCTTCCAGTCGTCCTGCGCGTAGAATGCATAGCTGCTGGCATAGCCCTGCGAATCCGGCTGCAGCGTGCGGGCGAGCGTGGTGGAATCCGGGGTGCCCAGCAGGAAAGACGCGTAGGCGTTGCCGATGGCCGAAGTTACCGAGTTGTTGAAAGTGTAGACGCCCAGAAAATCGAAACCGAAGGCGTCGGTGAACAGGGCGGTCATATTCCGGTAGTCCCCTCCAAACTTGAAGGAGTGACGCCCGCGCACCCAGGTGAAATTGTCAAGAAGCTGAACCGTCTGCGCGTTGGCTTTGAAGGAATAAGACCCGCCGGTTCGCTGAAAGCCGGAGATTCTCACGTCGGGATTGGTATTCACACCATCCAGGTTCTGCTGGATATAGGGCAGCAGGCCTACCTGCGCGGCTATGCTGGCGGCCGGAACACCGGGAATGGTTGCAACATGAGTGCCGTTCCAGCCGGCGCGGAGTTCGTTCACCATGTGCGGACTGATGACGAAATTGTACGCTCCGGTAAGGCTCCAGTCATTTTCCGGCGCATTTGTGGCACCGGTGAGGACTGAAGCACTGGGAGCGTTTTGCACCGCGCGCCGCTTGTAGGTAAATCGCGCGAAGGCGGTTTGGCGCGGGGAAATATTCTGGTCGAGCCGAAGATCGCCCTGATTGCTGGTGATGGGCGCGGGAAAGTTCGTAACGTAGTTGTTGGACAGGGCGCCTGGAGCCCCGGTGTTGGGCAGCGGAAACAAGTACTTCAGGACGTTCTTCGCCAGTGGCGAAATGAGCGAGTCGGGAATCTGATTATTCGTGAACGGCGTGCCGCTGAGGTCTCTGATCACCCGCGGCGAGTAAGCCGAGAGATCCCCCGTGCGCAGGGCCAGGGAAGGAACGCTTTGCGACAGCACGCTTTCACGGGGCAGGCGCAATCCCTCATACGTCATATGGAAAAAAGTCTTGTCTTTGCCGTTGTACAGGCCGGGCACGGACACGGGACCTCCCAGGTAAGCGCCGAAATCGTTCATGATGATCTTCGGAACACTGGCGATGAACGTATTCCGGGCAGCAAAAGCTTTATTCTGGTGGTTCTCAAAAACACCACCGTGGAACTGATTATTGCCACTCTTGGAGATGGTTGTGATGTCGCTGATGCCACCAAACTCGGCAGTGTTGTTGATTTCGCTTACGCGAATTTCGGCAATCCCGTAAAACGAAGGGAACAGCTCGGCGATGGGCGAAGTGCTGCGTGCGCTCATCGTGGTGATGCCGTCGATAGTCATGGAAAGCATGCTGGGCTTGCCGCCGGCCACCGACAGGTTGCCGCCGTTGTCAATCGCAACGCCAGCCTGTGTGGTCAAGGTTGTAATGGCGCTGGTGGATCCCAGGGCACGGGACGCCAGCGCCACCGGGAGGTCCGTCAGTTCCTTGCCGGACTTGCTTTCGGCGATGTTCGAAACTTCGGTGTTAATGGGAGCGTCTCCGGTGGCCTGCACTTCTACAATTTGCGTCTGAGTGCCCAGCAAAAGAGAGGCGTCTACTCGAACGGTTCGCCGGGCTGCCAGTTCGATTCCCGTATAGACTACCTTCTGAAAGCCCTCCTTTCCCACAGTGATGTCGTAGCTGCCGGGTTCCAGGTTGACCACCGTGTAATCGCCGGAAGCATCCGTTACCGCGCTGCGGCGAACGGACGTTCCTGTATTGCGAACGGTAACAACACTTCCGGCCACAACGCTGCCGGATGGGTCCTTCACGGTTCCGGTGAGAGAGGCAAACGTCGATTGAGCCTGCCCGTGCGGCGCTGCAATGTTAAGCGCGGCAAAAATTGCGAAGACGGCGAGTGCTGGTTTAATTTTCATTGATGTTGGTTCTTTCGACAGGCCTGCTGGCTGCGCAGGATGGTATCACAACCGGGCGCCAGGAAGTGCTTGACCCCGGAACATCGATTGGAGCGCCCACGCTCGACCTGATCCGGGCTGCGCCTTGCTGTATCCGGACCGCAACGGACCGCGGGCTATTGGATTGAAGCTGGCCGGGTGAGCCGGTGTGGGGTAAACATCGGTCGATTGCTCAATTCCAGTAGTTCCGATCCAGACTCCGGTACTGCACGGCCTCGGCAATGTGTTTGGCGGCGACTCCGGTGGAACCGTCGAGATCGGCCACGGTACGGGCAACCTTGAGGATGCGGTCGTGGGCGCGGGCTGACAAACTGAGCTTGCGCATCGCCATTTCCAGAGTGCGTTCGCCGGAATCGTCGAGCACGCATTGCTTGCGGATGAACTGGGTGGGCATGCGGGAATTGGCGTAACCGCGCGAGAGCTGAACATCGCGGGCGCGGACCACGCGGGTGCGCATGGAACACGACGATTCACTTTCCTCGCTGGCGCGGAGTTCCTTATAAGGGACCGCCGGGACTTCAATCTGGATATCGATGCGATCGAGCAGCGGTCCACTGATCTTGGATAGATAGCGCTGAATGATGGCGGGGGTGCAGCGACACTCGCGCGTGGGGTCGCCGTAGTAGCCACAGGGGCAGGGGTTCATGGCGGCCACCAGCATGAAGCAGGCGGGGAAACACAGGGTCACGGCCGAGCGGGCGATGGTGACGGTGGAGTCTTCGAGAGGCTGGCGGAGAATTTCGAGCACGTTGCGGGGGAACTCGGGAAACTCGTCCAGAAACAAGATGCCGTTGTGGGCGAGACTGACTTCTCCGGGGCGGGGCGTAGCAGATCCGCCGCCGATGAGACCGGCGTCTGAAATGGTGTGGTGCGGGGAGCGGAAGGGGCGGGCGCGAACGAGGCCACCGCCAGCGGGCAGCAGGCCGGCGATGCTGTGGATCTTGGTGGTCTCGATGGCTTCCCCGAATGTAAGCGGCGGGAGGATGCCGGCAAGGCGCTTGGCCAGCATGGTCTTGCCGGAACCGGGCGGGCCGATCATGAGAACGTTATGTCCGCCGGCGGCAGCAACTTGCAGCGCACGACGGGCGGTGGTCTGGCCGCGGACATCGCGGAAGTCGGGACCGTTGTTGTCGCAGGCGGCGGGGTTGGCGACGTAAGCGGCGGCGGGATCGAAAGGGCTGTAGTCCTCCGGTTTGGTGAGCAGGGCGACAACTTCGGCGAGATGCCGGACACCGAAGACATTGAGACCTTCGACAACGGCGGCTTCCGGTGCGTTCTCGGCGGGCAGAATGAGATTACGGATCTTCTGATCGCGTGCGCAGACCGCGACAGAGAGAGCGCCGCGTACGGGGCGAATAGTGCCGTCGAGAGAGAGTTCGCCGACGGCGAGATGGGAATCGAGACTGGGGAAGGTGCCCATGGCACCGAGGATGGCAAGGGCCATGGGGAGATCGAAACCCGCGCCTTCCTTGCGGACGTGGGCGGGGGCGAGGTTGACGGTAACAGCCTGGTTGGGGTAGCCGAAACCGGAGTTGATGAGGGCGGACTTGATGCGCTCACGGCTTTCACGGACGGCGGCGTCAGGCATGCCGACGAGCATGAAGTCGCGGGCCATGCCGCTGCGGTAGAGGTCAACTTCGACATCGACGGGTTGGGCGTCGATGCCGACGACGGCCGCACTACGGGTTTTAAACAGGGACATTGGCTAGATAAGGAAGTGGTGCGGGCGGGGAGGAGTTCTCAGAAATATTTCGGGGTGCGGCGGGCAGGCGCGTCTACCATTCCCCGGATGAACCTCCGACTGTCGATCCATTTATAGCGCTAAGCTGAAACTTCCCTTTACATGTGTGGCATCGCGGGTAGTTTCCAATTGCGCGGCGAGACGACACGCGAAACCGCAGATGCGGTTTCGCGTATGACGCTGGCCCTGGCACACCGGGGTCCGGATGATTCGGGTTTCCTGCGGAATGAACGGGTTTGCCTTGGGCATCGGCGCTTATCCATCATCGATCTCTCCGCAGCGGGACGGCAGCCGCTTTTGAACGAAGACGGCACCATCGGGGTGATCTGTAACGGCGAGATCTACAATTTCGCGCCGCTGATGCGGGAATTGGCGGAGCGCGGGCACCGGTTTGGGTCGAAGAGCGACACCGAAGTGCTGGTCCACGGGTACGAAGAGTGGGGGATTAGCGGACTTCTGGGGCGCATCGAAGGCATGTTCACGTTCGCATTGCACGACGCGCGCGCGGGACGCTTCTTTCTGGTGCGCGACCGGTTTGGGATCAAACCCCTCTACTACGCGCTGGCTGCGGGAGATGTGGCGCTGCATTTTGCCTCGGAAGTACGCGCGCTGCGGGTGGCAGGGCTGGTGGATGGCGCAGCAGACCAGATGGGGATTGCAGGATTTCTGGCGCTGGGTTCAGTACCTTCGCCGCGGACGGCGCTGCGCGGCGTGGCTTGTCTGGAAGCCGGTCACTATCTGGAAGCAGGGGACAATGCGTGGAGCCTGCACCGGTATTGGGCGTTGGGCGAACCCGGTCCGGAGCCGGATACGGATTTGGCGACCGCGTTGCGCGCTTCGGTAGAGCGGAATCTGATCAGCGATGTGCCTGCCGGTATTTTTTTAAGCGGTGGCGTCGATTCCACTGGTCTCGTGGCACTGGCGAGCGCCAGTCACCGCGACCTGCGGACGCTAACCGTCGTCATGGGACAAGAGGATGCGGCAGCCCGCGAGACCGCGCAGTTGTTTCATACCCAACACGCCGAAGTGGAATGGGGAGAGGCCGCGTTTCCGGAAATCTTTGACAAATATCTGGCGGCAATGGATCAGCCTACCGTAGACGGACTGAATACGTGGTTGATTTCGCGGGCGGCGCGCGAGGCAGGCCTGACCGTCGCGCTGTCGGGAACTGGCGGCGATGAAGTGTTCTGGGGATATCCGCCTTACCGGAAGCTGCGGCGCGCGAGCGCTTTGCCCTCCGCGTGTGGGCCGCTGTTGGCGATGGCGGGAACGGCGCTGGGAACTCTGGCGGGCAAAGAGGGATGGCGGCGAGCTTCGTGGTTACGTGAGGGGATCACGGGGCAATCGATGTATGGACTATTCCGGGGATTCTTTCCGCTGGAAGATGTGCGGGATTTGCTGGGATTGAGCGCGGCGGAACGGGCAGCCGTGCGGCAGTATCCGGGCATTGGCGAGGGGTCGCTTACCACCCAATACAACCAGATTGAGTTTCGCCGCTATCTGCACGATCAACTACTGCGTGACACCGATGTGTTCAGCATGGCGCACGGGTTGGAAATCCGCGTACCTTATCTGGATACAGCAGTGGTGAACGGCGCGCTGCGCTTGCCGGATAACCAGAAGCTGGCGGCAGGCATGAACAAGCCCGCACTGGTGCGCGCGGTGGGGCACGCGCGCGTGGCAGCGGTGGCCCGGGAGAAGAAGACCGGATTTCATTTGCCCATGGAACGCTGGATGGCAGCGCACAACGGGATGCTGCGGGAGACGGCGCTGCGACCGTCGATACTGGACGCGGGCACGGTGCGGGGGATGTGGAGCGCATTCGAATCCGGGCGATTGCACTGGTCCAGAGCAATGGCGCTGGTGGTGCTGGGCGCAGGGGCCCGGCGGTGACGGAGCCGGCGTTGGGCGCGAAAGCCCGCAGCGGATTGCTCTGGTTTACCGGGCTGAATCTCTTCCAGGATCTACTACAGTTCGCCGTGATGCTGGTGCTGGTGCGAGTGCTGCAACCGAAAACTTACGGCGAGTTTGCGCTGGTCACATCGGTACTCGGTTTTTTCACGGTATTTTCCTTCCGCAGCTTTCTGGAACACGCATTTCAGGTGCGGGCACCGGAGGAGCCGGATTATCAGACGCACTTCGCAGCAGGCGGTTTGATCCAGCTGACTGTTCTGCTGGCGATGAACGCGGTGGCACTGGGAATGCGCCGGATTCCGGCCTATGCGCCAGTTGCACCGGCGGTGCATTGGATCTCCATTTACTTTCTGCTGGACTGGGGCAGCGAACTCCGCGTCAACATGCTGGAGCGGAGAATGGAATGGGGCCGGCTGCGGCTGTTGCAGGCCACCGGTCTGGCCCTGAGTGCGGTAACGTCTGTAGGTCTGGCGCTGGCGGGAGCCGGTGTGTACGCGCTGGTTTTGCCGCAGCTGTGGCGATTCGCTCCGCCACTTTGGGATCTGCTGGTGACCGAAGGGTGGCGTCCCACGTTTCAAATCAACCGGGCAAAGTATCGGCGAACGTGGATTTACGGGTGGACGCGGATTGGCAGCGGGCTCTCTGTACGGCTTCAATTGCTGATTGAGGCAACCGTGATGGTGGGGATGGTGGGCTTCGGCCCCTACGGAATATATGGGCGGGCTACGGGCCTGGCGGCGATGGCCTGTCTGAAGCTCGCTTCGCTCTTGACAGCCGCGCTGTTCCCGGTGCTAACAAGGTTCACACCGGCCACGGAGCGGTACCGGCAGGCCAGTGGACTGGTGGTGCGCGCGGTGGCATGGAGCGCCGCACCGGTGGCGATAATACTGGGCATCCTGGCAGTGCCGGTGATCCGCATTCTTTATGGACCGAAGTGGCTGGCGGTGGCGGATATTCTGCCAGTGGCACTGGGGGTGGCGGCGCTAAGCGCGCTGAGTCAATCGGCGTCGATGTTGCTGCTGGCGAGCAGGGAACAGAAAAAGTGTCTGTACGCGGATTTGACGATGTTGAGTGGATCAGTAGTGGCCATTGCGCTGGCGCTGCCGCATGGAACAACGGCATATCTGGGGGCCATGGCAGCGGTCAACACGGTAACGCTGAGCCAGCTGGTGTACTGGCTGTGGAAAGGGGGGAACCTTGCCGCGGAGGGAATCCGCCAGGCGCTGGTGCCGCCGCTGCTGATTGCTCTGCTACCGGCGATGGTACTTGCCAGAATGGATTTCGCTATCCTGACAGCGACAGTGCTGCGTGCGATGGGAACCGGCTTGGCAATGGGTGTGGTGTATCTTGTGGCGTTGCGACTTATTGCGGCAAGGCCACTACTGGAGCTGATGAGACAGATGCCAGGTTCACGCTGGCTCATGAGGATTCTACAATTTCGTGAAAAAAGGAACATCGTTTGTTGAATGAACTGCTCCGCTCCGCGGCACTGCGTCCGATTCGAAATCTGTTGCGGCCTCTGGCGCGCCGGTGGTCGCGTCCAGTGCCGGCGCAACTGCCATTCGGCTACGTATGCTACGTGGATCTGCGGTCCGCACATGGGCAGGGACTCCTTGTGACCGGCGACTTCGATCCCGAGCTGGGGCGGTTTATCGACAGCGTGTTGACGCCCGGCGGCACTTTTCTGGACGTCGGCGCGAATTTGGGTTACTTCTCGCTGCGCGCGTTGTCACGGGTAGGAGCACGCGGCGTGGTCCATGCCTTCGAGATGGAATCCAGTTCCCTTCGCTGCCTCAACCTCACGAAACGGAAGGGCGGACTCGACAACATGCTGGTGCACGCGAGCGCGATAGGAGACCGTGAAGGAACCGTGGGAATTATGGAAGCCGATCAGGTCTACCAATCCTGGGTTAACCTTGGCGGCGAGGGCGTCCACATGCGGCCTCTGGACGCCTGGATTCACGAGTTCGCAGGGAATGATATTCAACTGATCAAGATAGACGTAGAAGGTATGGAGTACCGCGTGTTGCGAGGTGCGCAAAAGATTCTTGAGCAGTACAGGCCCATGGTGGTGGTGGAGGTGATCGGCGAGAACATGAGCCGTTTCGGCGATACCCCGGCGGAACTTTCTGAATGGATGAAAGGGCTGGGATACCGCACAACTGAACTACAGTCGACCAACGACCCGACATGGATTCTTACTCCCGTTGAACGGGGCGGGGTGTGAATCCGAACACCATCCTAAAGGTCTTATTCAAACTGATGTGGAGGAGTTTGCCGGCGCGGCTGCACGGTAAGCTTCTGCCGCATCTGGTGGCGGGCGCAGACCCCATGGCGAAACTGTACAGCGGAATTCCCACCCTGGAGGGCGTGTTGCGCAACATGCTGCAGGCGGGGTTTCAGCCGGCAACCGTAATCGATTGCGGAGCCTGTGAGGGGGAGTGGAGCCTCACAGCTGCGCAGGTATTCCCGCAGGCACGTTATCTGTTGATCGACGGCAACCCGGAGAACGCAGTTGCAATCGGCAACGCCGCGGCGCAATGCGGCAGGGGATCGGAAGCGGGCGTTCTGCTGCTGGGACCACAGGAAGAAGATCGTGTTGTATTCCATCAGATGGGAACAGGTTCGTCCGTGTACGCGGAGCTGACGGGCTTCGGCCGCAGGCAGGTGGAACTGCCGATGCGGACCCTGGACAGCTATGTGGACGAGAAGAATATCGGCACGCCCGTGTTGCTGAAGCTGGACGTGCAGGGGTTTGAACTGGAAGTACTGAAGGGCGCACGGAAAACCCTGCAAGCGGCCACCGTAGTGGTATTGGAAACCGCGCTGCTGCCCTTCAATGAAGGCGCGCCCCTGTTTGCCGAAGTGGTGGCGTTTTTAAGTACGGCGGGGTTTGTAGTTTACGATTTCTGCGGGCAGTTCCGGCGGCAGACAGATCACGCGCTGTTTCAAACCGACGTGGTATTTGCGCGGACGGAAAGCGGGTTGCGGGCCCGCCGAAAGTTCTGGCTGAACGAGCCATGAGCAAACCTCATATCTGTGTACTCACCGGAGGACATCTTTCCACCTGTCCCCGCATGCTGAAGGCGGCTGATGCTTTTCACGATGCCGGCTACCGGGTAACCATGGTGAGCAGCCGGTTTATGGGCTGGGCATGGGACGCGGATCTGGAACTACGGCGGACGCGCGATTGGGAATGGCGCGTGATTGATCAATCGCCACGCTCTGGCACCTGGAACTATGTGCGCACCGGGGTAGAACACCGCTTGTGCCGGGCGATTGCGCGTATCATGACGCCGCTCCGGTGCCCGGAAGCAATCGCCCGGCGGGCGTTTGGCCGCATCCACAGCGAGCTGGTACGGGAAGCGCTGGCCGTGAAGGCCGATTTTTACTACGGGGGAACGGCCGGGACGGTGGCGGCGGTGGCGGAGGCGGCCGGGCTGGCGCACAAACCCTACGGGCTTGACCTGGAAGACTTTCACAGCGGCGAACACCAGTCGACCGCAAAGGGTTGGCTGGACAACGAACTGGGTGAGCGCGTGGAGGGTCCGATACTGCTGCCGGCGAAGTTTCTGACCACAGCGGGACGGGCGATGGCCGATGCCTACGAACGGAAGTATGGGATCCGTCCGCTGCCCATTAACAATGTGTTTCCGCTGCCGGAGCAGGAGCCGGATTTCGAACCCTCATCAGCCGACGGGCTGCGGTTCTACTGGTTTGGCCAGACCATTGGATTGGACAAGGGGTTGCAGACGGTGGTGGAAGCTGTGGGTCTGGCGGGCCTGCGCGCGGAGATGCACTTGCGAGGGCGACCGCTACCCGATTTCGTCCGCTACCTCACGGAGTTGCAGGTGCGCGTGGCGCCGGAGTTACGCATTACCTGGAGCGAAGCGGTGGCTTCCAATCTGATGGTGGATATGTGCAGAGGCCATGATTTCGGGCTGGCGGTGCTACCGAAATCGGAGGTGCCGAACTTACAGATCGCCTTTCTGAATAAAACGCTGACGTATATGCTGGCAGGCCTGGCACTGGTGCTGGCGGATACCCCGGGGCAGGTGGAAATCGCGGAAGAAATGGGAGAGCACGCGCTGCTGTATGCGCCGGACAATGCCGTGCAGCTGGCGGCGGGTTTGCGGCGTATGGCAGACGACCCGGCCCGGCTGCGGCGCGCGAAGCAGGCAAGCTGGCAGGCGGCGAAGCGGCGCTGGCACTGGGAGCACGACGAAGAGCGCGGCGCTCTTTTGCGGCTACTGGCGGAAGCGCTCCGATGAAGAGCCGTCTGCACATTGCGCTGACGGCAGACCCTTATCTTCCTGTGCCGCCACTGCTTTACGGAGGCATTGAGCGGGTGATTGCCATGCTGGCCGATGGCCTGGTGAAACGGGGTCACAGGGTGACCCTGTTCGCGCACGCAGAAAGCCGGACCCAGGCAAAGCTTGTGCCCTATGGGTGCGCGCCGCACTTTGGCTGGAAAGCCCGGCTCACGGAAGTGGCCCAGCTCGCAGGTGCCTTGTGGAAGGGCCGCGGGGACTTTGACGTCGTGCACAGCTTCGGCCGCCTGGCGGGGCTGTTACCGCTGTTGCCATTGCGACGATTACCCAAGATCCAGAGCTATCAGCGGCAGATTGGGCACTGGGATAACATTGCGCGGGCTGTGAACGTGGGTGCGGAATCGCTACGGTTTACAGCCTGCTCCACCAGCGTGTACGGGTATCAGAAAGCCGGGAACCGGTACGGCAAGTGGACTACCATTTTCAACGGTGTGGATGTGGCTCGGTACCGCTTTGTGGCGGCAGTGGCGGAGGATGCACCACTGGTATTTCTGGGACGCCTGGAAGAGATCAAGGGTCCGCATTGCGCTATCCGGATTGCACGCGCGGCGGGGCGCAGGCTGATACTGGCGGGCAATCGCGTAGCGGGCGCGGAAGGCGACGCTTTCTTCGAACGGGAAATAGCACCGGCGCTCCACGGCACCGAAATAACCTGGACCGGGCCGGTGGATGACGAAGCCAAGAACCACTTGCTGGGCAGTGCGGCGGCACTGCTGATGCCAATTTTGTGGGAAGAGCCATTCGGAATTGTGATGGCCGAAGCCATGGCATGCGGAACGCCGGTGATCGCGTTCCCGCGTGGCAGTGTGCCGGAAGTGGTGTTACCCGGAAAGAACGGCTTCATCGCGCGCGATGAAGCGGAAGCGGCGGAGATGGTGACGCAACTGGGCAACATCAGTCGGCGGGTGGTGCGGGAAGATTGCGAAGCGCGATTCAGCAGCAAGGCAATTGTAGACGCGTATGAGCGCCTGTACGGCGAGGCGATACGGGCCACGGGGGGGGCGGAATAGCCATGAAGCGCGTGCTCATTGTGGCTCCGCATTTCCCGCCCGTGGATTCGCCGGACGGGCACCGGGCACGGTTGATTCTGCCGTACCTAAAAAGCTTTGGGTGGGATGCGGCGGTGCTGGCAGTGAAGCCCGGGTTCGGGGAGTTCGGGCAGGAGCCCTTGCTGGAGGCCACCCTGCCGGCGGATTTGATGGTTCGCCGCACGGGCGCATTTAACAGCAGCTGGACAAAAAAGCTGGGCATCGGGTCGTTGGGCTTCCGCTCATTGCCGCATTTGCTGCGGGGTGGAAGTGAGATGATCCGGGCATGGCGTCCGGATCTGATTTACTTTGCCACAACCGTATTTCCGTGCATGGCACTGGGGCGGGTGTGGCGGTGGCGGTTCGATGTCCCTTACGTGGCGGATCTGCAGGATTTGTGGGTGAGCGATTATCGCAAGGCGAATCCGCTGGCTGCGGGCACCAGGCACGCGGCGTCGCTGCGGATTCAGCAGGCACTGGAGCGCTGGACAATGCGGCGCGCGGCGGGTCTGGTAGCGGTCTCCGGGGCCTATATCGAGACCATGCGCGAGCGATACCGGTGGCTGCGGGAAGTTCCCGCCGAGACCCTGCCCTTTGGAGGCGAAGCACGGGATTTCGAACTGGTGCGGAAGCATGCCGCAGACAACCGCTTCTTCCGTAAAGGCGACGGGCTGCTGCATGGTGTTTATGCGGGGCGCGCCGGGGCCGACATGCACACCGCGTTGCGTACGATTCTGACTGCGCTGCGGGCGGGCCTTGGGGAACAGCCGCAGTTGTTCGGCAGAATCCGGCTGCATTTTGTGGGCACAGATTACGCACCGGCAGGGCGCGAACGTTGGTGGGTACGCCCCCTGGCTGAAGAGTTGGGGGTTGCCAGTCAGGTGGAAGAGCACCCGCTACGGATTTCCTACATGGAAACGCTGCGCTTGTTGGACGACGCGGACTTTCTGCTGGTGCCGGGGTCGGATGATCCGCAGTACACGGCGTCGAAGATTTTCCCTTATATTCTGGCGGAAAAACCGCTGCTGGCATTGTTTCAGCCAACCAGCAGTGTGTGGTGCATTCTTACCGAAACCGAGGCCGGAAAAGTGCTGGAACCCGGCGTGGATGCGGGCGAGTTTCTTCGACACTGGGCGGCGCTGCTGCTGCCGGAAGCGGCCAGGGGGTATCGGCGGGAAGCCTTTGCGGCGTATACTGCCGAAGCCATGGCGCGACGCCACGTAACGCTGTTTGAAAAGGTTCTGCAGCGGGAGCGGCGCGCATGAAACCGGTGCGCGTTCTGGTGGTGCTGAATTCGATTTGCCTCTATGGCATGGAGCGCACCGTGCTGGAAGTGTTCGATCTGGTGCGGCCGGAAATTGAACCGCACTTTCTCATTCCGCGGGCCAACCAGCGTTACGACCGGCTGCTGCTGGGGGCAATACAGGAGCGGGGCTTTGCCTATTCGTTCCACAGCGACGATAAAGACTGGCCCCTGTTGGGAGCGATCGCACTGCGCCGCCAGCCAGGCCTGTTTATGGAAGCGCTCACACGCGCAAATCTGGATGTGCTGCGCGCCGCGCGTCAGGCCGATGCAATTTACCTGCCAAACATTTCCGCGGCCTACATCGCCGCAGCGGCGCGCGTTGGGGCGCGGCGTCCGACACTTTTTCATTTCCACGACATCTCGAATGAGCCGTCAATGAAGTACCGCCTGGTGGACCGGGTGACGGATGCATACGTTCACCACACCCGGACCAGTTATGAGATTGCGGCGCGGGCGAATCCGGTGATTCAGGCCAAAGTGAATCACGTGGCCGCCGTGTACAACGAATACCGCGCGTATGCGCCGGACGCGGCAGTGGACCACCAACTGCGCCAGGGCCGGAACATCGTATTTGCAGGTCAGATTGCCCGGCACAAGGGTGCAGACCTGCTGCTACAGGCGTTCGGGCAACTGCACTCCCGCTTCCCGGACGCGCGCCTCCACATTCTGGGCACGGCGGCGCCGGAATTTGAGAATGAACTGGAGCAGTGGCGCAACACCAGCAGTGCGGCCGGGGCTACACATCTGTGGGGCTATCGCGAAGATGTTTACCGATTTCTGGAAGCCGCGTTTGTTTACGTGCATCCAACCCCACCTTCGCGTTTTCTGGAATCGCTGGGGCGCGGCATTGTGGAGGCGATGGCGTGTGGGGTGCCGGCGGTTTGCTTCGCATCGGGTGCCATGGCGGAAACGGTGGTGGCAGAAGGCACCAGTGCGGACGCAACCGGAATTGTGTGCCTGGAGGAAACCCCGGGGGCGATTGCGCAAGCCCTGGAACGTTTGTTCAGTGACGACGGCACACTGCGCCGACGGCTTTCGCTGCATTCGAGGCGACGTTACGACGCCGAGTATTGCAGCGCCCAGGTGAAGCAGCAGTGGATCGATATCTTCCGGGGCCTCACCGCATGAAACGCTACCGGCTGGCGATTCTGGCTACTCACCCGATTCAGTATCAGGGGCATTGGTTCCGGGCTCTGGCAGACTCCCCCGACATTGAGCCTCACGTTTTCTTTTGCAGGCAAACCGCGGGCAAAGACCAGGCGCGGGCAGGGTTCGGTGTGGAATTCGAGTGGGACTTGCCCCTGCTGGAGGGATATGACCACACATTTCTGCACAATGAATCTTCCACTCCCGGCGTGGACAGTTTTCGCGGCCTGAATACGCCTGGGATCGCGCAGGAGTTGAGCGCCGACCGATTCGACGCGCTACTGATTTGTGGCTGGTTTTTCCAGAGCGCGTGGCAGGCGGTGCGGGCGGCGAAGCGGCAGGGTATTCCGGTAATGGCGCTGTCTGATTCCACCCTGCTGGAACCGCGCAGCGCGCTGCGCCGCCTGGCAAAACAGGTGGCATATCCGCGTCTGCTGGGCCGGTTCGATGCCTGTTTGGCGGCGGGCACAAGGGCGCGCCAGTATCTGCTCCACTACGGAGTGCCCGCAGCACAGATTTTCTTTGTACCGCACAGCGTAGATCAACCTCGCCTGGAAGAAAAAGCGCGCGAAGCCGGGTGCAGGCGTGCGGAACTGCGGAGCGCGTGGGGACTGCGACCGGATTCGATGGTTGCGTTATTTGCGGGCAAGCTGATTCCGTTGAAACGAGCACTGGATTTTGTGGAAGCGGTGGCCCTGGCTTCCCGTGCCAATTGTGGAATTGAAGGACTGGTCGCCGGGGACGGACCGGAACGGGCGGTAGCCGAACAACGGGTCGCCCGGGAGAACATTCCGGTACGCTTCGCCGGCTTTCTGAATCAAAACGCGATGGCCGCAGCCTACGCGGTGTGCGATGTGTTGGTGCTGCCCTCCAGCCAGGAGACCTGGGGTATGGTGGCGAACGAAGCCATGACCTGCGGACGACCCTGCCTGGTAAGCGACCGCGCAGGGTGCTCTGCGGACCTCATAATAGAGGGAGAGACGGGACACGTATTCCCGCCGGGGGATATCGCGGCGCTGGGGGCATTGCTGGTGAAAATGGCAGCCGACCCGGCGAAGCGGGAAGAGATGGGCCGTAAAGCCCGCGCTTCCATGAGAGAGTATTCGACAGATACTGCGGTGGCAGGCGTGAGGGAAGCGTTGCGGGCAATTGTTCCGCGAAGATCATGAACCGGCAGGAAGCCAATACACGTGAGTTAATGCTGCCATTCTGGCGGGTCATCCCCCCGCTGGCGTTGACCGTAATCCTGTGGCAACTGGTGGCACCGGAGATGAGCTGGCTCCGCCTGGCCTACGCATTCATCCTGCTGTTTATTCCCTGGTACTCTTATCTGAGCTGGAAAGAGAGCCCGATAAACCGGATACCGCTGTTCGCTCTCCTCGCGCTGATGCACTGGGTGTATTTCGGCGCGCCACTTTTCTGGGGAGAATTGCGCGGCGGATTTTTCGCGGTTCGCAGGGTCTCTGACGAAGCCATTGATACCGTCATGTTGATGACCATTGTGGGCGTCATCAGCCTGTGGGTGGGCATGAACATTATGAAACGCAGGTCAGAACACCGGATTCTGCCGGATCTGCCCGGAGATCCGAAACGGTGGGGCTATCTGCGCGTCGTAATGGTGCTGGGGGTTGTGCTGAGCGGTGACAGCGCCACGCAATATTTTGCCGGCGAAGAATTACGCCAGGTCTTTATTATTTTGCAAACGATGGTGCCGGCCACGGCGTTCGCAGTGCTGTACCGGGCGTGGCTGCGCAATGAATCCACAAAGGTAGACCGCTACCTGGCATTCGGCTATATTGCCTCTCAGATAGTGTTTGGTCTGGCTTCCGGCTGGACAGGTTCTGTCACGTTTGTGGGCGTCCTGTGCGGCATTATCTACTTCTCAGAGCGCCGCAAAATACCAGTGAAGGCCATTGTCATCCTGCTGCCCTGCTTTCTTTTCCTGCAGGTGGGAAAGGGAGTTTTCCGCAAGAACTACTGGTATCGTCATGCAGAGGGAACGGTCACCGAGAAGATTGCCTTCTGGCTTGAGGCGTCGCGCGCGCAGTGGAATTTCTCCATGGCAAGCGGCGCAGGCCATGGAAGCAGCAGCCTGATTCTGGACACCCTCGATCGGGTATCGCTGCTGGGGCAGGCGGGCGGCGTGGTGGAGAAGACACCTGCGCTTGTGCCTTTCCAGAATGGCAAGACCTATTCCTACATTCCCATCGCCCTGATTCCGCGCTTCTTCTGGGCGGACAAGCCTTCGGTGAACGAAGCCAACCGCTTTTATCAGGTGGCGTATGGTTTGTCGTCGGAAAAAGATCTGGGTCATGTCTCCATTGCGGTAGGCTTTTTGATGGAATCGTACATAAACTTTGGCTGGTTCGGAGTGGTGGGCATTATGTTTCTTATGGGATGGGCTCTGGGCTGGTTCGAGCATATGTTTTTCAGTCATGATTCAGGCGTACTGCTGAGTTGCATGGGCTTTGTGATCACGATTTCCTTTCTGTCCATTGAATCGCAGATGGCCCAATACGCGGGCGGCGTGGTGCAGCGCGTGGTGCTGACCATGCTGGTCTTTCTGCCTCTGACGAACCAGCGTGATCGCAAGCGGGAGCGCGAAACCGGGCTTTCTGCCCAGGAGCCGGTATTCCATTAGCACGCGGTATTGTCGCTCTGTTTCCCGGTACAGAGGGATTCGGGGGCATTGAAGCCAGCGGGCGGGAGGTTATCGCGGCCCTGAGCGGAGACGCCAACCGACCCTTTCGTGCCCTGAGCTACAGCGGGAACCGACAGCAGCAAGACGTACCGGGGCTGCTTGCCGTGCAATCCAAAGCGGCAGCAGTCCGGGCTGCAATGAGCCACCGCTGGCCTGCCGATGTGATCCTGGTGTGGCATCTTGGAATGCTGAAGCTGGTACCGTTTCTGCGCACAGGCGGGGCCAACGTTGTGCTCTATCTGCATGGCATTGAGGGGTGGCGAGCCCCTGGGCCAGTGGAGCGGGCGTTGTTGCGGAACGTGAATCTTTTTCTTTCCAACAGTGATTACACCTGGAAGCGATTCCTGCAGTTTCACCCCGCGCAGGGAAACAGCCACCACCGGACCGTCCCGCTGGGAATCGGGACTCCTCTGGAACAACCACAGGCGACGCGGGACGCGCCCCGCGTCCTTACCCTGGGGCGCGCGATGCGAGGGGAACTTTATAGCAAGGGGCACCGCGAGATGATTTTCTGTTGGCCGCGGGTGGTGGCGGCAATCCCGGAAGCGAAGCTGGACGTGGCCGGACCAGGCGATCTGATGGAGGAATTTCGCGACCTGGTGCGAGGCCTCCGTCTGACCGATTCGGTGACGGTTTGGGGTGCGGTCACTGAGGAGCAAAAAGAAACGCTATTGGCGGAATGCCAGGTATTCGCCCTGCCCAGCACGGGAGAGGGGTTTGGTCTGGTCTACCTGGAAGCCATGCGCCGGGGACGCCCGTGTGTGGTGGGCAACACAGATGCGGGGCGAGAGGTCGTAGCACCGCCGGAATGTGGAGTGTCGGCGGACCCGCAAAACCCGGCTGCGCTGGCCGAAGTACTGATCCAATTGCTGGCAGACAGAGAGACCTGGAGATTGAAGTCGGAGGCTGCAACATTCCGATATAACAGAGATTATTCCGCTTCCGCTTTCCAGCAGCGAATTCGCCACGCACTCGATGACGGCGGAGCGGCACTTTGTCCCGCAATTTTTACAGTTTAAGTACCCGGTACTAACGTTCGGAATAGTACCAGTACATGTCTGATTGCGGCTGGTTGTCCGCTAGGCGTATCCTAGGGATTATTAAGAATGGTACACTTCCCGAAACACAGGCTGGGGCTGGCCCTCGGTGCCTTCTGCGCCCTGAGCAGGCTTGCAGCCGGGGGGGTGCCAACGTCGTATCCGCTGGGCCCGGGTGATCAACTGTCCATTCAAGTGGTGGATGCGGAAGAGTTCACCGGCAAGGGTTTCCGCGTCGGTGAGCAGGGAGATCTGGATCTGCCTCTGGTTGGCACGCTGCACGCCGGCGGTATGACCGTAACGGAATTCCGGCGGTCGCTGGAAACCTCGCTGCGGAAGTTCATTAAGCAGCCCATGGTGAGCGTCAGTCTGGCGGAGATGCGCAGCCAGCCGATATCGGTATTGGGCTCGGTGAATGCTCCCGGCGTACATCAATTGCAGGGGCAAAAGACTCTGGTGGAAATACTTGCCATGGCGGGCGGGTTACGTTCCGATGCCGGGTACCGGGTCAAAATCACGCGCGATCTCACCTGGGGCACGGTGCCGTTGCCCGGTGCCGCTACCGATGAGACTGGCCGGTACAGCGTGGCCGAAGTAGATGCGAAGTCTCTGCTGGAGGCCCGTTCGCCGGCGGAGAACATCCTGGTGCAGCCACACGACGTAGTGACGGTACCCGCGGCAGAGATGATCTACGTCATCGGCAATGTGAAGAAAGCCGGAGCTTTCGTGATGGGCAACCGGGAAAAAATTTCAGTACTGCAGGCGCTGGCGATGGCCGAAGGCATGGACAGCATGGCGCGGTCCAACGATGCGCGGATTTTACGGGCGCAGGGCAACGACGGCTCACGGATCGAAGTACCGGTCGATTTGAAGAAAATTATGGGAGGCAAGGCCGCCGATATTCCCATGCAATCCCGCGATGTGCTGTTCGTCCCCAACAGCAGCGTGAAAAAAATTGGCCTGCGGGCTTTGGAATCGATGATCTCAATCGGTTCCGGGCTGGCGGTGTATACGCGCTAAGGTCATGGCAGAAGACAACCGGGTTACGCTACAGACGGGTTCCCTGCCGGATACGGCGGGGGGGTACGACCCGTTCGCGCCGCCCGGTGGGTTTACGCCTTCCAACCGGGAATCCAGCGATCTGTTTGAGTATTTGCGGCTGGTGCGGCGGCGGCGCGGCATGTTGCTGGTGTTCGCCTTTCTGGGAGCACTATGCGGCCTGGCCTGGAGGGTACCGGAAACGCCCCGTTATGAGGCGGTCTCCACCATCGAACTACAGGCCATGAATCAGGACTTTCTGTATTCGAAGGATATTTCCCCCAACAGCAATTCCGGCGGGTCGAATACAGAAACGGACCTGCTGACCCAGGTGAAAGTTCTGGAAACCGATCTGCTGTTGAACCGCGTGATCCGGAAGTTGATGGGAGATCAAAACGCCACCGCCAGAGTACCGGCTGACCGGCTTGCGGCGTGGCGAAAAATACTGCACATACCGGCCCCGGTGACGGGCGATCGCGAAGCCATGATTCGCGCCACAGCGTCCACGATTCATGTGAAGCTTTCACCCAGCACGCGGGTCATCCAGATCTATTGCGATTCCGCCAGCCCAGAACTGGCGGCCCGCTTTGCCAACACGGTGGCCACTGAATACGTGGACCTGATGCTGGAATCGCGCTGGCAATCCACCCAGCATACGGCAGAGTGGCTGACGCGGCAGATGGACGAAATGAAGGTAAAGCTGGAGCGTAGTGAAGACGAACTTCAGCACTACGCGACGTCCGCGAATCTGGTGCTCACCGGCGATAAAGATAAAGCCAATATGACGGACGAAAAACTCCGTCAGGTACAGGCTGAACTGTCTCACGTTCAGGCGGAACGGGCCACACTGCAGGCGCGCAGCGAACTGGCGCTGACAGGCAAGGGGGACGCGCTGGCCCTGGTGATGGACGACAGCACTCTGCGTGACTATGACCGCAAACATACGGACCTGCTGCGTGAGTTGGCGGAATTGTCTTCCACCCTGACACCGGAACACTATAAAGTGAGAAAAGTGCAGGCGCAACTGGCTGAGCTGGAAACGCAGCAACGCCGCACCCGCGAGACCATCGGACGACGTATTCAAAGCGACTACCAGGAAGTGCAGCGGCGCGAAGCCCTGCTTTCCATGGAATATCAGAAACAGACTTCGGTGGTTTCCGACCAGAACGGCAAGACCATTCACTACAACATTCTGCAGCGGGAAGTGGAGACCAACCGGGGCTTGTATGAGTCGTTGCTGCAAAAAGTGAAGGAAGCCAGTATTTCAGCGGCGCTGCGGTCCACCAATGTGCAGTTAATTGATCCCGCCGCAGCGTCTACCGAACCGGTTTCACCGAACCTGAAACGCAGCGCCTCCATCGGCATGATTTTGGGATTACTGGGCGGCATCGGGCTGGTTCTGCTACGCGAAAAGGTGAACCGCACTATTGATTTGCCGGGTGACGCCGCCATGTATCTGCGCGTACCGGAACTGGGGACGATACCTTCCAGTTCCCTCGACAATTCCAAAACCCACGGGCTGCGAAACCTCGCCAGTTATGTACGAACAGGGCGGCGGGAAGTTGCGCTGGCGGCCTGGCAAAACGGGCAGTCGCTGGTAGCCGAAGCATTCCGCGTCACTTTGACCTCTATTCTTTTTGTGGCGCGTCGGCAACGCCTGCAGGTGTTACTGGTGGGAAGCCCCGGTCCGGCCGAGGGCAAGACCACGGTACTGGCAAATCTGGCGGCATGTTGGGCCGAGATTAACCGTAGCGTGCTGGTAATTGATGGTGACCTGCGTCGGCCTCGCCTGCACCGGATTTTCGACGTTCCGAATGAAGCCGGCCTTGCGGAACTGCTGCGGCAGCGCGATCCGCTGACGCCGCACACACTGTTCGAAGCCACGCAGCCCTCCAGGGTGGCCGGTGTTAGTGTGCTCACCAGCGGTGAAGCGGGCAAAGGAATTCCCAACCTGCTGCACTCGCCCCGGCTGCCCGAGTTGATTGCGTTGGCACGCAAGAGCTTCGATATCATCCTGATCGATTCGCCCCCCATTCTGCACATCTCTGATTCACGCGTGATCGGCTCCATGACCGATGGCGTGGTGATGGTGGTGCGTTGCGGGAAAACCTCGCGCGATGCGGCCGTGGCGGCCAAACGGCAACTCTCTGAAGACGGCATTCCCGTGATCGGTGTGGCCCTGAACGACTGGAACCCCAGGATTACCGGCTACTACCGCTACGAGAGCTACCGCAACTACTATTCCTCCTACTATCAGAAGACTACCGGCAAAGAGGAATGACATTGACCCCGCGGCGGCTTCGGGTCTTGCATGTAATTCCGTCAATTAGTGCGCAACGGGGAGGGCCGAGTGAGGTGATCCGGGCTCTTACCAGCGGTCTGGCGGCAGCGGGCATGGATGTATCCGTGGCCACAACCGATGATGATGGCGCAGGCCGGCGAGCGCCGGGACCGGAGGCGGGTTTTGATCCCGCGGTCAGCATATTCTGTTTTGCGCGTTCCCTGCACTTCTACACCGTGTCAACCGGCCTGGGAATCTGGCTGCGGCGTCATGTGGCGGATTACGACGTGATCCACCTTCATTCCCTGTTTTCTTTCCCTGCAACAATGGCGGCGCGCTGCGCGCAAAGACATCGGGTGCCTTATGTGGTGCGGCCCCTGGGAACGCTCAACCGATGGGGCATGACGCGGCGGCGCGGCCTCAAACAGATCTCGCTGGCGCTGCTGGAACGCAACATCCTGCGCCGCGCGGCCTGGGTTCATTTTTCCAGTGAACAGGAACGGCGGGAAGCAGAGCAGATAATGCCGGGAATGGCGTCGCGCGTGATCCCCAATCCGGTGAGCGTTCCGGAAATATTCAACGGCGAGCGCAACTATGCCGGCTCACCCCAGGTGATTCTCTCCCTGTCGCGAATTGATGCCGTGAAGGGTTTGGATATCCTGCTGCGGGCTTATGCCGGTTTGCGCCGGAAGATGCCCGGGCTGCGCTTGCAGATAGCCGGCAACGGGGACGCCGCGCTAACAGCGGACTTGCGGAAGCTGGCACGTGCACTCTCCGTGGAAGACGGGGTGGAATGGAGTGGGCACCTGCAGGGCGGAGACAAGGAAGCGGCCTACAGAAAAGCCACTGTTTTTGTGCTGGCTTCACACTCGGAGAATTTCGGACTCGCCGCCGTGGAAGCTCTGGCACGGGCCGTTCCCGTGGTGGTGACCCGGGGAGTCGGCGTGCACGAGGAGATTCAAAAAGCGGATGCCGGCGTGGTGGCGACACCCGGAGACAGCGGCCTGGAAGATGCTCTGCGACGGGTATTGACGGACGTGGCGTTACGCACCAGAATCGGGCGGAACGGGAAAGAGCTGGCGGCCGGGAAGTACTCCACTGCGGCCATCGCGGAAACTCTGCGGAAGGAGTATGCCGAGCTTGCCGGTGTCTGAATCGCAACCCCGGGTTTCGGTGATCGTGTTGACGCTGAACGAAGAGTTAACGCTTCCGTTCTGCCTCGCCAGCGTGCGGAATCTGCTCGCGGAAGTTTTTGTGGTGGATTCCGGCAGTAACGACCGCACCGTGGAAATTGCCACTGCGGCCGCAGCCTGCGTGGTGACCCATCCGTTTGCCAACTACGCCGCCCAGCGCAACTGGGCACAGGAGAATTTACCCCTGCGCGGCGAGTGGATTCTGCAACTGGATGCCGATGAGCGTCTGCTGCCGGAACTGGTTGACGAGATCAATGCGCGCCTTGCGGGCGACTGCCCCGCGGATGCGTTCCTCATCAACCGGCGTACAATCTTCCGCGGCCGCTGGATGCGTCACGGAGCCCACTACCCGGTTGAGCATCTGCGGCTGTATCGCAAAGGCAAGGGGTGGTGCGAGCGCAGGCTCTACGATCAACACTTCCTCACCAGCGGCCCCACCGCGCGCCTGCAGCATGACTTTGAAGATCATGTGGGCACAGACCTGAAGGAGTGGACCACGCGGCATGCGCGCTGGGCAGAACTGGAGGCAGCAGAGGCCTGCGGCGAACGGGGCACCGAAGGCACCACCGTAACCCCCAATGCCTTCGGAGACACACGGGAGCGGCGGCGGTGGCAACGGGACCGTGTGTACGCGCGCGCTCCGTTGTTTATTCGCGCCTTCGCCTACTGGTTCTATCGGTACGTGCTGCGCTGTGGTTTTCTGGATGGCACAGAGGGTCTGATTTTTCACTTTCTGCAGGGCTTCTGGTTCCGTTTCCTGGTGGATGCAAATATTCATGAACGCCGGCGCGGAGTCCGCACGGCATGAATATTCTGGGACTCAACGCGTATCACGGCGATGCTTCGGCCGCCTTGCTAACCGATGGCCAGCTGGTGTACGCCATTGAGGAAGAACGCATCTGCAGAATTAAGCACTGGGCCGGATTTCCGCGGCAAGCCGCGCTCGCCTGCCTGCAGGCGGTGGATGGAAACGTGGATGCGGTGGCCATCTCGCGCAATCCACGGGCGAATCTGGCGGGTAAACTGCGCTACGTGGCCAGCCATCCGCGCAGTATTCTGCAAGCCATGGACCGGGCGAAGAACACGGTTCGGGTGACGAATATTGCGGCAGAGATTGCAACTTTGGGCGTGCGCGGTGCACGACCTCCGGAAGTGCATCATGTGGAGCATCACCGGGCACACATGGGGAGCGCGTTTTACGCCTCGCCATTTGAAGAGGCGGCGGTGGTATCAGTGGATGGCTTTGGCGATTTCCGCAGCGTGATGTGGGGCACGGGCCGGCAGAACGGGATCACCACCATGGGCGCGGTGTCTTTCCCGCATTCGCTGGGCGCTTTCTACACCGCATTCACGCAACTGCTGGGATTCGCCCACTATGGCGATGAGTACAAAATGATGGGTCTGGCCGCGTTTGGCAAACCTGTATTCGCCGACAAGGTTCGCCGGGTGGTACGCATGGACGGCGATCAGGTGCTGCTTGACCTGAGCTACTTTCAGCACCACACGGCAGGCACGGCGATGACGTGGGAGGGTGGAATTCCCGAGATTGGCCCGGTGTTCTCCGCGCGGCTCACGGAAATATTCGGCGCCGTGCGCCCGGCTGGCGAGGAAATCGGCGAACGCCATGCGGATATCGCAGCGTCCGTGCAGCTGGTGTTCGAAGAGTGCTATTTCCAGCTGTTGCGGCATGTGCAGGCAAAGACCGGTTTGCGGCGGCTTTGTCTGGCCGGCGGCGTGGCATTGAACTGTGCGGGCAACGGGAAGGTTCTGGCAGAAACCGCCTTCCGTCAGCTATACGTGCAACCGGCGGCGAACGACGCCGGTACTTCCATTGGCGCGGCACTGTGTGTTTGGCACGAAGAAAAAAAGCAGCCGCGCTCGCTGGTGATGTCGCATGCTTATTTCGGCCCCTCGTACAGCAACCAACAGATGCGGACGGCGGTGCTGGCGGCAGGTCTGGAATGGTGCGAGTTGGCCGAAGATGAACTGGTGGCCCGCACAGCGCAGTATTTGTCGGAAGGCAAAGTGCTGGGCTGGTTTCAAGGACGCATGGAATTCGGCCCGCGGGCGCTGGGCAACCGGAGCATTCTGGCAGATCCGCGGCGCGCGGATATGAAAGTAAAGCTGAACCAGCGCATCAAGTTTCGCGAAGGATTCCGGCCCTATTGTCCCTCGGTGGCAGCGGAACATGCGGCGGAGTTTTTTGTGGATCCAGGCGACGCCCCGTTCATGGTGACCACAGCGCTGATACGCCCGGAGAAGCGCGCCCTGCTGCCCGCCATCACCCACGCCGATGGCACCGGGCGGCTTCAGACCGTGGAAAAGGCGGCTAATCCGCTCTACTGGAAATTATTGAACGCGTTCGGCCAGATCACCGGCGTACCGGTGCTGATCAACACTTCCTTCAACGAGAACGAACCGATTGTGCATACGCCGGAGCAGGCGATCCACTGCTTCCTGCGCACAGAAATGGACGTATTGGTGCTGGGCCCGGCAATACTGGTGAAGGCGGTCGGCGCGTGAAAGTGCTGATCCTGAACCAGGCATACGAGCCGGACGTGGTGTCGAGCGGCCAACATGCGGCTGATCTGGGGCGGGAACTGGCGCGACGCGGACATCAGGTGAATGTGATTTGCAGCCGACGCCCGTACAACGGTGGAGAATTATTTGCCCGCACCGAGGTTCAAGATGGCGTTACGATTCACCGTGTGCGGGGTAGCTCACTGGGAAAAGCATCGCTGCTGCGCCGGGCGGTGGATTTCGCTACCTTCGGGCTGGCATGCGCGTTGCAACTGGCGAAGAGGCCCGTGGTGGACGTGGTGATTGTGCTGACTTCACCGCCATTGATTGCCTCGCTGGGCGCGTTGCGGGCGTGGTGGAGGGGAGAGAAGCTGCTCTCGTGGATTCTCGACCTGAATCCGGACGAAGCGATTGCCGCCGGAGCGCTGCGGGCAGACTCCCTCGCGGCCAGAACTCTGGAGGCGATGCTGCGCTTCAGCCTGCGGCATTCGGCCGCGGCCGTGGTGATGGACCGCTTTATGGCGCAGCGTGTGGCCGAACGGCATGTTCCGCCGGAAAAGATTCATGTGGTGATTCCGTGGTCGCTGGAAGGGATCGAATGGGATGAGTCCGGGCGCGCCGCATTTCGCGCCGAGCACGGGCTGGCGGAACGCTTCGTCGTGATGTACGCGGGAAATCACAGCCCCTGCCATCCGCTGGATACGCTGCTGGAGGCCGCTCTGCTGCTGCGGGATGATGGCGGAATTGCCTTCTGTTTTTGCGGGGGCGGCAGCGAATTTGTGAAAGTGAAGGAATTCGCAGCGCGCCGGCAACTGACCAATATTTTTTGCGTGCCCTATCAGCCCCTGCGGCGTCTGGCCGGAATGCTCTCCGCCGCCGACCTGCATACGGTGGTGATGGGCGCGGAATTCATTGGCATCGTTCACCCCTGCAAGGTGTACAACATTCTGAACCTGGGCACGCCGCTGTTTTACGTGGGGCCGCGCGGTTCGCACATCGCCGAGCTGGGTGCCGCTCTACCCGAGGGTTATTTCAGCCAGTCGCTACACGGTGAGGCACAACGGGCGGCGGAAGCCATTCAGGCCTTCGCGGCCCGCGGGAAAATGCCGCGCCTGGCCCCTAAAATATCCGGCAGCGAAGCGCTCGCGCAACTAACCGGGCTGGTGGAAACCTTTGCGTAACCTGGCCTCGCTTGTGCTACTTTCGCTGGTGGTTGGTTACACGGCCTGGCAGGGCGGTGGGATGTTGCGGCTGCCCTGGCTCTATGCCCTGGCCGCGCTGGCCGGAACGGGAGTCCTGCTATTTGGCCCCGCGCGTGGTCAAGTGTTCGCGCCCTCGCTCAGCCGGTGGACACTCGCAGTCATAATTGCCCTTCCCGGCTACATTCTTCTACAGGCGATTCCACTGCCTTTCGCGTGGATTGCCGCCCTGTCTCCGCACCGCGCGGAACTCACACGGCAGGCGGGGGCAATCCTGAGCCACACATCCGCGTGGATTCCCTTGAGTGTGGCTCCCAACGCAACCCTGGATCACCTGCCCCGCGTACTGGCGTGCATTCTGATTTTCTTCATGGTACGGGAACTGGGGTGGCGGCTGGTGGCAACGCCCTGGATCATGGCAGTCCCCCTGATCGCCATCGCAACCCTGGAAGCTGCGTTTGGATTCCGGCAATTGGCCGCCGGAACCTCGCCCATGGTGGTGGGCACGTATGTCAATCGGAATCATTTCGCCGGTCTATTGGTGATTGCCTTGCCGTTTGCCCTTGTAGGCGCGATCTCGCTGCTGGCCGGCCTGCAACCCCGGCAGACGGTGACGATACGCCAGGGTCTGGGCATCTGCGGGATGCTGGGCGCGGTGATGATGATTGCAGCCGGATTGCTGTATTCGCTGTCACGGGGGGGGCTGGCGGCGGGTCTGGCCGCAACCCTGGTGCTGGCGCTATTGGGCGGATCGGGCAGAGGCAGCGGCGTTCGAACAGGCTGGCGGACTTTCTACCGCACGCTGATGGTGGCGGCACTATTGGGAATTGCCATTCTGCCCGCCCTTCCGCCCGTACTACTGGAACGCTTCGGCCAGGCTCCGCAGGCTGCGGGCACAACCGGCGAAGAAATGGCAACCGAGGCGCGCCTGGGAATCTGGCGGGAGACTACGCACTTGATTCGCGCTTATCCGGCGTTCGGAAGCGGATTCGGCACGTATGGATCGGCCATTGAGGAATTTCGCAAAACCGAGCCGCTGTACTTGTTGGAATACGCGCATAACGACTACCTGCAGTGGGCGTCGGAACTGGGCTTACCCGGAATCGTACTGTTGCTGGCCGGCGGGGCACGGCTGCCGGGCAAGACCATCCTTTTTGCCACTGGAGGCCTCACCGCGCCACACCGTTTTGTAATGGCTTCTTGCGCAGCCTCGGTGTGTGCGATCGCGTTAATGGAACTCTGGGATTTCCATTCCTACATACCGGCCAATGCACTCAGCATGGCCTGGGTGGCGGGCATTGCGGCGGCGGGCGATTTCGCGCCTCGCCTTGACATCCACGGGGCACTGGGTGTGCCGCGTGTAGTGGATCTGGCTATCGAGGGGGACGTATAAATTGATTACCTTCTTTGCATCGCCAACCGGCGCGGCCTTCACCCTGGGAGTTCTGGGCTTCCTGTTATCACTCGGGCTAACACCGCTGTGCCGCGACGCTTTCCGCACACTCGGCATTCTGGATTATCCCGATGAGCTGCGCAAAGTGCACACCACGCCCGTGCCACGCGCCGGCGGAATCGCCATCGCTCTTTCCTACGGCGTTGCCTGCCTTGCGGGATATGTGTACTTCCGGCCAGCGGCACTCTTCCCGCCTTCGCTACCCATCGCGATGGGTGCTTTGATTGTGCTTACTGCCGGCCTGGTGGATGACGTTAGAGGCCTGAGCGCCAAATGGAAGCTGGCGATGAGCCTCGTCGCCGGGGTAGTAGCCTGGACGGGTGGAGTTCGGGTCTCCGGCATAGGAGGCTTCGCCATGCAGGATTGGGTGAGCCTGCTGATCACCGTCGCGTGGCTGGCGTGCTGTACCAATGCGTTCAATTTGATCGACGGTCTGGACGGGCTCTCCACCGGCCTTGGCTTATTTGCGACCGTAACGATGGTAGTAGCGGGCCTGTTGCAGCACAACACGGCGCTGGTAATTCTAACCTTGCCGCTGGCCGGATGTCTGGTGGCCTTTCTGCGCTACAACTTCAGCCCGGCGTCGGTGTTCCTGGGTGATTCCGGAAGCCTGCTGATCGGCTTCCTGTTGGGGTGCTACGGCGCAGTGTGGAGCCAGAAATCAGCGACACTAATCGGCATGATCGCCCCGCTGCTGGCACTGGCCGTCCCCCTGATGGACACAGGCATGGCGATTTTACGGCGGTCGCGCCACCATCGCCACATCTTTACCGCTGACCGGGAACATCTGCACCATCAGTTGCTGGACCTTGGCTTCACCCATCAGGGCGCGGTATTGCTGCTGTATGCAGTTTGCGTGCTGGCCGCTTTCCTGTCGCTGCTCCACACCATGTATGACCAGAGTCAGGTGACCGGAGCCATCATCCTGGTGTTCTGCACGGCCAGCTGGTGGGGTGTCCGCCGACTGCGGAGGCGTGGTGCCAGAGCTTGACCAGCTGGAGCGCGCCATCGCGGCTTGTTTCGGCAAGATCGCCGACAACGGCTGGTTCCCCTTGCAATTGCACGACGCGGAAACTTCACCACAGTGGCGCATGGTGCGCGACACGGTTCAGCCGAAAACCGGAATGCGGATTCTGGATGCGGGCTGCGCGCGCGGCCGCTTTCTGCGGGAATTGAGTGCCGGCGGCGCAGAGTTGTTCGGCGTCGATTTGACCGGCGTCTTCCTGCGGGATGCGCGCCATAACGTGCCGGAAGCGCGGCTGGCCCAGGCCACTGTGCGTCAGTTGCCGTTCGCGGATGCGAGCTTTCACGCGGTGCTGTGCATCGAAACACTACAGCATGTGGCGGATACTGCCGGAGCGGTGGCGGAAATGGCACGCGTACTGAAGCCGGGGGGCAGACTGTTGATTCTGGATCGTAATCTGTCGGGTCTGCATCCGCGCTACGGTCTGCCCGCCGCGTGGGTGAAGCGTTGGCAGGAGCGGCAGGGAAGGTGGATGTATCCGCGGGATTTCGCTTTTCGGGAGCGCTGGTTCCGGCCTCGCAAACTGGCGGAAGAGTTGGCGAAACACTGCACCAGTGTGGAGATCCGCTTCCTGACAGAGGGGCATGGACGAGCGTCAGCACTGTATCGGAAAGTTCCCGCGCTGGCCTGCGACGCCGCGTGGGTGGGACGGAAGGTTCCCGAGCCGTGACAGTACGAGATCGGTCCTGGCGCGGAGGTTTTACAGAAGAGGCGGATTAGCCGGACTAAGCGGCCCGGGGTTACCGTTACATCCGTCCGGCGAGGTGCAAGTGTTGTTGCCGGAGCCCGCTGCCGAAACAGCAACCGCGGAACCTGCGGCGGCAGCTACCGCGCCAGCTGTTACTGCGGCAGTACCAATACCCGCCCCCGCAGCTGCCACTGCGGTTCCCGCCGCTGCAGCTGCACCCGCGGCAGTTCCGGCCACTGCGGTTCCCGCCGCGGCGGCGGCACCGGCGGCAGTTGCTCCGGCACCTGCGGCAGCGGCACCAGCTCCGGCAGCGGCACCAGCTCCGGCAGCGGCCGAACCCGCGGCCGCGCCTACAGCACCAGCAGCTCCACCCACTGCCCCGGCCACACCGGGCCCGGCGCTCGAGAGTAGCCACGCCAAGCCCTGTTCATCACAACCGCGGTCGCCAACTTCGATGAAGGCACCGGCGGTGACCTGATGATCCACCAGGAAAGTGGCATCCGCTGCTTGCGATTTAGCCATCCGGACGTAGCCTGTCGAGAGAGGCTCAGGTACGAAGAGATAACCGGCGGCGCAAATGAAGAGACGGGTCTGGCGGGTTTCGAAATTCAGTCCACCCTTGCGCAGGTAAAGGTACGTTTCCCTGCCCGCGGCAGAGACACGCACTTCGGTGAAAGGATCTAAAATCACCAGGTTTTGATCATGGGTCACAAGCAGCGCCGCGTCGGTAGTGGAAGCGACCTGGTCTTGCCCTGCCAAAGGCCACGAAGATGCCGCCCGCCCGTCCATGGAAACGCCATCAATCAGCAGTGGCGCGGTACTGGATATGGTCCCCACAACCAGGACTTCGCCCGCTGCGGCTACAGCGGCTTCAGCGGCAGCGGCTGGGGTGGCATCCGCCGGATCGTTGCCACCCGGTCGGCTCCCCGGACGTTGCTGGGGAGCGCCGTTGAGTACGAGTGCTGCCAACGCGGTTGCGAACAGCGGTAATTTTGCGAGGCGTCGCATTCTTCTTATTGTCTCACCGGACGGGGCTGATTTCTATGTCATCCAGCCATACCGAACCGCGCGGACGATTCTCGAACCGTGTGGAAGGGCGCCGGATGAGCAGAATCTGACCCGGGCCGGCGGCCACTACAGTGAACGATGCACTAACGCGGTGCCAGTCTGAAGTGCCGGTAACAGATTCTGTGACCGCACTGGAATTGCCGGGCCCGGAGACCTGCAGGCGAATGCCTTCATCGGTGGTTAGCGCCTCGGTGCGGACCGAGGCCCGCAGCCGATACTGGCCCGGCTCCAGCCACAGGGACTGGGAAACGTTACGGAAATCCACATTCTGCGAGCCGTCGAAATCAATGCGAAGCGAATGACTGCCTTCGGAGTGAACATCGCCCACACGGGTGATGCGCGTCACCGGGCTGGCTTCGACCACCCAGTCGTAACCTTCGCCCGGCACGGGGGCGACTTCAAAGCCGGCATTATCCACGAAGTTCTTCCGCAGCCAGTCGTCTTTATGCAAAGCCAGGTACTTCTTCCACACCAAAGCGGCCTCGCGCTGCCGTGATTGCCGAAGCAGCCACTGCACACGCACACGGGCGCTTGTAGAGTTGGCCAGCGAGTTGGCGTCGAGCGAGAGCCAGATGGATTCATTGCGGGGATCGCGCGCATGGACGAAACGGAAGTAGTTGTTGGCCAGTTCCGCATCGCTGCCAATTCCCTGCTCCAGCACGCGGGCAGAACTGCCGCCAAAGCGGTAGAACAGGCTGAACACCATATCCTGGTAGAGGGGCAACCGGCGCAACACGGCGCGGCATAGTTGCAGTGCGCGCGGCGTTTGGCCGGTACGGAAATAGAAATTCGCGGCGCGCAGCGCAATCTGAGGTGACGCCGGCGTAAGTTCCAGTGCGTGTTCAAAGGCAGCCTGGGCTTCGGCGTTGCGGCCGGCATCGGCCAGGGCTGAGCCAAGGTCACTCCAGCGATAGGGGAACGCGGGATCGTCCGCGGCAACCGACTGGAAGCGGCGGATGGCGCCATCCGTATCGCCCCGCCACAGGCTGCGATACGCGAGGTTGGCCGCACGTTGCGGGGGCAGCCCCAATTCGCCGCTTACGTTCTCCAGCAATAGTGAACGAAAAGTGAGCATCGCCAGAAGCACACTCATGGCCAGCGGAAGCCAGCGGCCAGCGATGATGGAAGACGAATCTGGCATGGAAGCGGCAACAGCGCCTTCCGCCATCTTAGCGACACCGGACAACGAATGGCAGAGAACCGTCACATCCCGCGTCTTGACGGCGTTCGCGCCGTCGCGGTGCTGCTGGTGCTGGCCCTGCATGTGCCGAAGGCACCGGGCAACATCCTCGAAGTGGCACTGGCAAGAATTGCAGCGGCGGCCGGACAAGTGGGCGTTGATCTGTTCTTCGTGTTATCCGGATTCCTCATTACCGGCATTCTATTGGACACGCGCGGGCACCCGCAATATCTGCGAAACTTTTACATCCGTCGCACGCTGCGAATCTTTCCCCTGTATTACTTTGCGCTCGCACTGATGAGTGTGGTGTTGCCGCGCATGGGCCATCCCATTTTTACGCCGGCGCGCGATCAACTCTGGTTCTGGGCTTACCTGCAGGATGTGGCATTCACATTTTGGCCAACCGTCACCGGCCCCAATCACTTCTGGTCGCTGGCGGTGGAAGAACACTTCTACCTGATCTGGCCGTTTCTGGTTTGGAAGTGGGACATCCCATACCTGCGGCGGGCGCTGGCGGGAATTATCCTGCTGACCTTCGGGGTGTGGCTGTTGCTGCTGTTTTTCGGCTACGGGACGTTTTACTTCACGTTGGCGCGTTTCGACGGATTGTCCCTGGGAGCGCTGCTGGCCATCCGCGCACGAAGCGGTGGATTACAGGTTCTGGCAGTGATGGCGCACACGACCCTGCGATGGGCCGTGGTGCCCTTTGCCGTGCTGTATTTTGCGGTTTCCGGAAGTGCGTTATGGTCGGTGCAGGTTTTGAAGAGCACCGTGATCGCGCTGTTACTGGCGGCGGTACTGGTGCTGGTACTGACAGGTAAACCGGAAAGCGCCGCGGTGCGGGTATTAAGCAGTGCACCGCTGCGGTCCATCGGGAAATACAGCTACGCGATGTATGTATTTCACCCGGTGCTGGAGGTGCTTGCATACTTGCCCGCCACGTCGTTCCTGATTCGCTTCCCGCTGGCGATTGGGTTGACGTGGGCCATGGCCAGAGTGAGCTGGACACTGGTGGAGTATCCGTTCCTGCGTCTGAAGAGCCGGTTTGGGTGACTACCCCCGGCTATTTTTTCTTCGCCGACTTCGCTTTATAGAAAGCCTCAATGGGCGCGAACGGTCCGAACTGGTGTTGGGCCAGAGGAAAATCGTCAGCGTAAGGGCCATAGCCGGTATCCACCGGTTTGGTACTTCGGTCAGGATAGTCGGGCTCCAGATTGGCCATCTCCGGTCGCGGCATGGAATTGACATAAGCCGATACGTCGTAGGCTTCGTTGTCTGTCAGGTCGGGCTTGCCCAGCGGCATGCGGGCCTTGATAAAGCGCGCTGCGGTGATGACGCGATGCATGCCTGCGCCGGTATTGAAACTGTCTGGCCCCCACAGCGGCGGGAACACGTAGCCGTGGATGGGATCTTTCGCGGCCCGAAGACCCGCGCCATCTTTGCCGTGACAGGCAGCGCAACGTTCTTCCTCTATTTTCTGTCCGGCTTTCAGGTCGGCAGCGCGATTGGGTGTCTTGAATACCGGGGGCTCATCCGCTTTGCGTTTGCTGGCAGCGGTGGCATCGTCCTGATCACTCAGAGAACGGATGTAGGCGGCCATCGCGATCATTTCCGGACTGTTCTTCGGCAGAGGTTTGCCGTTCATGCTGCGTTGCAGACACTCGTTCACACGGTCTTCAATGGTGGTCATGGCGCCATAGCGCGGCGAAAAACGCGGGAAGTGATGAAACGCCGCCGGCAGGCTCAGGGTTCCCGGCTCCGCCCCCACACCCAAGTGGCACGAGCCGCACGAGAGACGACTGGTGGTGAAGCGCATCTTCGCATCGGTCACGTCCGGACCCAGATACTCAGACGTATTGCCCAGCAGTCGCTTGCCATACTCTTCGGTGGCAATCGCGGGAACCGCGGTGGCTTTGCCAATGGCAAGTACGCGCCCGCCGTTTGATGCCAGCGTCACCGTTACCACCATGGCGGCAATCAGGATGCATACAGAGATTGCAGTTTTCATTTGATTTTTCGCGAATCGTCGTACCGGATCACCTGCTTGAGGAACTTGTACTTGGGCTGCTCAATCCAGCGGCGCAGGTTGGGGCGCAGAATCCAGGCTAAGGTCATGGCCGCGAGAATACCCACTGTCGAAAAAACGATCACGTCGATCATCGCGCCACCTCCGGCTGGAAAAATGTCCGCACATAATAAGCCACGGCGGAAAGTTCGGCTTCAGAAAGTTTCTCACTCCACGGTGCCATCGGAGTGCCGGGAATACCATTTCGAAGTACATTCAAACTGGCCGCCAGCGAGGGGCGCCCGGTGCGGAAGTTGGAGGGTGCAATGCGTTGCTCACGCGCCGCCGTGCCATCGCCCGCGCCCTCTTCGCCATGGCACTGGGCACAGCGTGCTGCGTAGACCGATTTACCCAGTTGCAATACGGCCTGGGGCAGTGTGGGTTCGGGCTGCGCGGCGTAAAGGGTCCGGGTGAATGCTGCGACCTGCGCCAGGTCTGGCAACGGCAAATCGCGCCACCCCGGCATCGCAGAGCCCGCGACGCCGTTCCACAAGCTGGCGCTCAATCGCTGCCGGGTGTATTCGTGCACGCTGAGGTTGGCGGGCCTGGGTGACAGACCTGCCGCACCGGGGCCATCGCCTTCACCTTTGGCACCGTGGCATCCGGCGCAGTTGTGCTGGTAGACGTACGCAGAGGGTGGCGCCAGGGGCAGAAGCGGAAAATTGCCTTCCCGGCGGGCCATGGCCGGGCTGTTGTTGAGCGCAGTGTGGATGACCGGCATGTCGGGCATGGCAGCATTTTTTTCGCCTTCCGTGCCCGCCAGTTCACGGCCCCGGCCGAGCGCAATCAGGTATGCCACAAGATCCCGTCCCTCCTGGGTGGGCCGGTCGGCAGCCGAGTCGAACAGCGCCGCATAGGGCGGCATCACCGAATCGGGAACCACGGACCGCGGTGCATACAGATGGGTGTACTGCCAGTCTTCGGGGCGAATGGCACCTTCCCGCGAAAGATCGGGGCCAATTCGTCGCGTTCCCCACAAATGCGGATAGTCGAACTGCGTTTCCCATGCCAAAGTGGGCGCGCCGAAGCGCCGCGCGTCCCGCTCCAGGTAACGGACCTGTTGGGTGTGGCAATAAGCGCAACCCTCACGGCTATAGATACGGCGACCGCGCTCTTCGCTGGCGGTGTAACGCAGGGGTTTGGCGGGTGACATGCGGCGGGTTTCTTCCTGCAGAACTTTGCCCGGCCACACGCCCAGCAGGAGGACAGAAAACACAAAGAAGAAGACGCCCGCCACACTGGCCACCAGCCACGACATGCGGACAACCTTGCCGGGTGCGCCACTCATACTGTTTCCCCCGGAATACGGTCGCCTGTGGTGATCGCCAGTAACATTGCCACAAACCCGGCAGTAATGGGAACGAAGGTCAACGTGCGCACCAGCCACAGGCTCTTCACCGCGCGGACGGAATCCAGCCAGGGTGCGGCCGATTGCCAGATGCGGGCTTCCACCACACCAGCCGCGGTGAGATGACCCACCATGATCAGCAGGCCGGCTAGCAGCAGCCAGTAAGACCAGGCCAGCGCGGTTGCATTGAAGCGCGCGCCCGGAATACGCTGCCATGCGTGGGTGAGGCCACCGGCCGCCGCAAAGGTGGCGAAGCCCAACATGGCCAGGTGGGAGTGTCCAATCACCCAATCAGAAAAGTGGACGGCCTGGTTGATGGACATCTGTGCCTGCAGCGATCCCTGAATACTTACAACCAGGTACAGAACCGTGCTCGTCACCACGAAGCGCAGCGGCAAATCGCGCTGTAGCCAGCCACTGCCGCGCGCCGAAAGCAGCAGATTCGCCACCACCAGAATGACATTCACACCCAGCAGAGCCGAAGCCGTGATGGCGCCAATCTGCGCGTCCATTGGAATTACAGAGAACACATAATGATGAGTGCCGTTGAGCGGGTAGAGGAAGAACAGCATCCAGAACCCCAGCATCGAGAGGAAATGGCTGAAAATCGGCTTGCGCGTCGCCGCCGGAATCACGAAATAGAGAATCGCCAGAGCCATGGGCGTGACGTACAGCCCGACTGCGTCGTGAATCCATAAGCCGCTGAAGGCCGCCCCGCGAGCGCCCGGCACCAGTTCCGGCACAATGTTGCCCATGGGATACGCCAACAACGTGAATACCAGGCCGCCGATGATGTACCAGCTGGAAACGTAAAGCTGCTCCAGACCGCGGGCAAAGAAGGGCGGCAGGAATTGCACCGCCGCGAGGATGAGTGCAAGCACCACGAACGCGTCGATTACGAGAGGGAATTCCGCCCACTCCAGCGGCTGACTGAATCCGGCCAGTACCAGAATCCAGCCGGGAATTACCACGATGAAATTCCAGATTGCGAAGAGCCATTCGCCGAGGCGCGCGCTCGTAACCCGCCGTCCGGTTAACACTGGTACGGCGTGATAGAGGAATGCGAAGAAAGCGTTGGCCAGCCAGCCGAATAAAATGCCCTGGGTATGCCCGTAACGCACGCGGCCCCAGGAAAGCCATGGAGCGTCGCGAACCATATCGGGCAACAGCAGCTCGGTGGCTACCAGGGTGCCGAACAAAACCGCTACAAATAACATGACCAGCGCCGCAATGCCATGGGCGCGTACCAGCCTGGTTTCGACCTGAGGACGGGGTTCCTGCACCTGCCTCGAATATATAACGCTGCGTGATATAACTCCGGAGAGGTCTCACTACCATGAAAAAATTCATCGCTCCGGCCATCGCCGTGCTACTGGTTGCTGCCATCGCCGGCATATCGCAAACGCAACCCGCGAAGAGGGCACATCACATCGTATTCGCCATGAACTCCCCCGAAGCCGACTGGAGTCAGGTGTTCGGCAACCTTGGCAACATCCGCACTGCGTTCGCGGGTGACGATGTGGAAATTGAGGTGGTCTGCTACGGCAAGGGCACGGAACTGCTGCACAACACCAATGCCGCGTGGAAAGAACGGATTGAGAAAGCCATTGCGGCTGGTACCGTCTTTTCGGCCTGCAGGAACAGTATGCGGCTGCGCAAGCTGGAAGAAAAGGATATGTTCACCTTTTCACAATTTGTGGATTCCGGTACGGCTCAGGTGGTCCGGCGCCAGGACCAGGGGTTTGCGCTTCTGAAGTCGGGCGAATAAATAGCTGGTTGCCGGCAGGCGTAGACATCCGGGGCCTCTACACCTCCTTCGGCTGAGGCGATCACGATAGCCGGACGCTTGACCGGCAGGGCTCAGTACAACTCTATCTTGCCCGGTAATGTTCGATCATGGCGCTGGAAATTTCCGAGCTTTCCGGCCAGTGCCCGCGGCGGCGCCCGGCGTGTGTCTGGTAGTCGCCGAGGCGGGACGGATCGGGCTTCACCACCGCGCCATCACGGCGACCGGATCGAGTGGCTCGGTGGCAACCAACTCTCTCCATTCCCCCACGCGGTAGTTGGAATTCCGGCGAACTTCCGCAATCAGCCCCTCCGGAGTGAACCCCGGCGCCTTCTCCACCGCGGCCCGGATAACCGCGCCCAGCGGCAGGACTGTGGCATGCATTGCCACCAGATCGACCAGATCGCGCAGTTCACGTCTGCCGCCAGCCGCCATGGCTTTGTTGGCGGCCAGGTCCACCGGATGCAGTACAGAGCCAAACAAATCGTCAACGAGTGCAGGGAAAAAACGGAAATCACTGTCAGCGACCCATTCGAGGCGAGTGGTCAGGCCGGCGTGATCAATCTGAGCGCTTTGGATGGTGGAGTAACGGCGCAACCAGGTGATACCGTAGCCATGAGATTCCAGAGTTTCCGTGTCCTCCAGCGCGGCCAGCGCCACCCGCTCTCCCCGGTCATGGAAAACATCAATGTCTCCGGAGAAGCGCGTGGTGCTTCGGTTGAGTGGCGTAGACCCCGCCACGTAGCTTTCGGGGTTGCGATGCGATGCGAGGAGCCGAAGAACGTCGGATTGAATCTTAGTCAACGGCACGGCAGACCTGTTCGATCTCTTCCGCAAGGCGGCGTGCCGCGAGGTTGCCCTCTATGCGAAGCGCGCGCGCAATCACCAGAGCGTCCCCTGGAGTCGGCTCGTCCAGCAGCCGCTTATTCCACAAAGCGTGCGTTCCGTAGTCCCGAAACGCGCGGCGATACAGGGCCGGTAGATTTTCCGCTTGTATCTGTTCCAGTGCCATGGCTGCTCCTTCCAGAGTAGCGCTATATTGCTACTCCAGAAATTCTGCGCAATCCGCCACCAGACTATCCAGCCGGTCATGGTGCACCCAGTGTCCAGCGTCCGCATAAGTCTTGATGCGGCAGTGGGGGATTCTGGTCACGCGCGGGTCGCCTTCCGGCAGCGGCATGAAACTCTCCAGGCCCCAGGGCATGAATACCGGGCAGCGGATATTGGTCCACATTTCCCCCAGTTCCTCCGGACCGATGCCGTAGGGTGCCGTACTGCGAACGAAATTGTCGAATTTCCACACCAGCGACCCGTCTGCGTCGCGATTGGTTCCATGCAGCGTCAGGTGCCGCGCCACTTCGTCGGACAGCCGCGGATTGGCTTCCTTCATCCGTGCCACCGCTTCTTCCAGCGTGGCGTAACCCGGGGCATTCTTCGCATTCAGGCGGCGCTGTGCGGCGATCCAGCGGCGGATCTGTGCGGCCAAAGGCTGGTGAATTTCGTGGTGATGTGGATAGCCCAGCCCTTCGATGGCCACAACCTTATACACCCGGTCGGGGTAAACCGCCGCGTAGCTCAGAGCAATTACGCCGCCCAGGGAGTGGGAAATAATCCGTATGGGATCGGGAGAAATAATGTCGATCAGCGAGGCGACATCCGATACGTACTCCGCGATGGTGTAAGCGGAGCCCGGTGCCCAGGCGCTGTTGCCGTGTCCGCGCAAATCGAGCGCATAGACGTGCCACTTGTCGCGCATTGCCCCCGCCACCCAATCCCAGCTGCGCGCATGATCGCGCCCGCCGTGGATCAGCAACAGAGGCGGCTTCTGCTCATTGCCCCAGTCCCAAAACTGGAGCTTGAGGCGCCCGGAGTGAAAGAAATGAGAGATCGGTTCCAAGGCGACAGAGCGGCTACTTAGCGGGCGGAGCGGCCATGGCAAGCAATACCGCGGCCACCATCAACAGCAGCAACATGATTCCGGCGTAACTCTTCGCTTTGCTCTCAGAGCCTGCCAGTTCCTTCCAGATCACCAGACCCAGCAGGCCGGCTATGATCGTCGGCACCTGGAACGCCGCAAAGCGGTAGAGGGGCAACACCTGCGCAGCACCATCGGTGCGCGCCGCAACGTAGTGACCCACCGTGCCCGCCGCCCACAGCATTCCGCCTGCCACGCCAATCAGGTGATTCTTTGCCGAACCGGTAAAGAAGGTGCCAAATGCCGCAGGCTTGCCCTGCACCGGCAAATTCATGAAGAACATATTGAACATGATGGTAGAGATAAAGACTCCGGCAGCCGCCATGAACCCGGCCGTGTACGGGCCCATACCCAGGTCGGGAACCCGCGCCAGGTCCATCAGCGGGTAAAAACACGCCATGAAAAGGCCGCCCATCACGCTCAGAACAAATCCGGTGGAGTTCACCGATTTTTTGGTGGATTTTGTCTTGCCGCTTTGTATTGCGGCCATGATGCGGCCGGACCAGACTTCGTGATAGGAAAGGGATCCCAAAACCACCGCGATCAAGGTAATAATCAGGCCCCCCATGATCATGAGCCAGTTACCACCGGGATTCACCAGATTCATCAGGATGGAACCGAAAGCGAAAGAAAGCCCCATGGCCACCGGCACCGCCAGCAGAACACCGCTGATGGACGCCGCACCCAGCATCAGCATGTTACCCAGGGTAAAGGTCAACCCCGCCAGAAACGCCCACAGTTCCTGACGCTTGCCCGAGAGACTCAACTCGTCCAGGAATGCAAATCCGTCCCAGCCCAGGGTGCCAAGGGTGAGCGCAATCGCAAGGCCCGCTAACAGGGCCCCGAGCGCGAAATCAAAGCAATAATATTCAAACCGCCAGCGTGGGCCGGACTTCGGCTCGGCGATGGCGGATCGGAAGGTGACGATCCAAATACTCCAGAGGAGCGCACCTCCGCCCAGAAACAGAAGGGCCATCATCAATGTATTGGGAAGAATCATGGCAACTGCTTACCGTACAACGTCGTGGCGGTCCGGGTCAAGCTGGTTGCAGGGGGGAAGGTACCGATTGGCATAATAATTCAACCCGTACGCCGTTGCCCGTGGCCGTTCCGGAACGCAATCGGGGCGCGAATTCCGCCACACCGGCCGGGCTGAGGCCGCCTGATCGAGGCGGGGAAAGGCGGCAACTTCGAACCAGAGGAATCCGGCAGCGGTCGCTGCCAGCGCCACGGCGAAACCCTGTTTGGCGTCCAAACGGGCGACCAGCAGGCCAGCCAACCCGGCGACACCCATTCCCATGGCAACCAGACTCCACGGCACGGGCGTATTGCGCAAACCGTTGGCCAGCGCACCCGGCACCACCTGGAGCAGCGCGGGAAGCAGCCCCAGCAGAAGCAGCGGAATCGCGATCCAGACGCCTGATCGCGCCCTTTGCTTTATCCCGCTGGCCATCAGAGCACAGGCCGAAGGGAGCAGCGGCAGCAGGTATCCCGGCAATTTGTTGATCGACAACGAAAAAAAGACCAGACCGAATATTGCCACCCAGGCCAGCGTTTTCTGCGTGACACCACGCGCCATTCCCGCCAGCGGCAGCAGTGAAAACCACGGAAACAACAGCAGCAGCGCCACCGGCAGATAGAACCACCAGGGCTGAACATGCTGCAGGGCCGGCGAGGTGAAACGGCCAAACGTTTGTTCCACAAACAATACCCGCGCCATATCATTGCCGTTGCGCAGCGTACACAACAGGAACCAGGGCAATGCGACCAGAGCAAATACAGTCAGCGGTGCCGGGCGCAGCCACTCTTTCCATCGACGGTAGTTCAAAACCAGCACCGGCAGAAACAGCACCAGCGGTACGAGTCCCTTGGCCAGCACAGCCAGGCCGAGGCACGCTGCCGCAGGCAGCAGACGAGGCCGGTCGCCACAGCAGAGCAGTACGGCGGCGGAAAAAAACACCGCCAGGGGTAAATCGGTTACGCCGATGTGACTATAGGCCAGCCACCCGGCGGTTGTAGCCAGCATGGCGACGGCCCAGGTGGCGGTGGCGGCGTCTGTCAGCCGGCGCAGGCGCCAATGGAAGAACGCCAGAAACCCGAGGCTCAGCAGGGCAACAGGAAGGCGCGGCGCCATGTCAGGGCCAAGACCGCTCAGGAACCCCGCACCAGTGAGCCAGTAGAGTAGAGGCGGCTTTTCGTACCACGGTTCCCCCCACAGGCGGGGAGTCACCCAGTCGCCGGTTTCCGCCATGGCGCGGCCTACCCACGCATAGCGAGGCTCGTCCGGGCCAACCATGCCCATCCCCGTCAGGAGGTAAAGGTACAGCAGCGCCAACATCGCCACCGCCAGACCGGTTGCCAGACGGCGATATGTTGGGTTGGCGATCAATACACGAGTATGAACCAGCGCCTATTGGTTGGCTGACGGCCGGGTGCTTGCCGCCAACAAGCGTTCAATTGCGGCAGTGAACTGCTGCTTCATCTCTTCGTGGAACTCGCCGCTGGCCCTGGCCGGGAATCCCGCGTGCACTTCTTTCACCCGGCCATCGCGGCCAATGATGAAAGTAGTGGGCCAGGAATCCATATTTTTGCCCTGCGGAATTTTGGCGTTCACGTCCGCCGTATCGCCGCCCAGCAGGTAGGTATAGTCCAGGCCGTATTGCTTAATGAACGCCCGCAGCCGCGAGGGATCCTGCAATTGCTCCGGTTCTTCAAAGTCCAGCGCTACAATCTCAAGGCCCAGTGAGCGGTACTTTTTGTAAAGCGCTTCAAGGAAAGGTGCTTCGTCGTGGCAGTTCGGGCACCAGCTACCGGTCACATTCACCAGCAGGACCTTGCCTTGAAATTTCGCATCGGTGTTGGACACCGTCTTGCCGTTGAGATCCGGAAAACTAAAATGGAAAATCTCGGATGGATCGTTCACGCTGGTGTGTTGGGTGAAATCGTCTGGGTCGGCTACGCCTTTGGCTTTGGCCTCAGCCACGCGTACCGCCGAATACTCCTGAGCTTTTCCCCGTCCGCTAAGCAGAGTCAACCCCAACGAGCCATCGCCCTTCGCCGAAATCTCCAGAACTCCGGTTCTCGACCCGTCAAAATGGGTCAGCGTGAATTTTCCGTCGTGGTACTCGCCATCCAGCAGACCGGTGTCGCCATCCACGCGCAATACTGCGCCTTCTGCATGAGCGCCATTCTGGCGCAGAATGAGCCGCCAGGCATTCTCATGCTTGGAACTTTTCGCTGGAATGATCCACACACCGCTCACCTGCGGAGGGTTCGCCGAGGTCATTGGCGACTTGTGCCGCCGGGCCTCAAACTCGTGCATACCCAGACGTTTGCCGCCATAGCTGCCCTTCATCACGCCGTCGGTCAGGGTGGCTTCCAGAGTGGCTGCGTAAGAATCCCAAACCAGTTTCACGGCGTTGCCATTTTGCCGGCCGGTGGAAGATTCGAAACGGGCGTCGCCGTTGAAGAACGTCCCCTTCAGGCTTGCGCCTGAGCCGGCAAACTCGAAAACGAAGGGGAAGGCATTGTCTCCGTACTTCACTATTCCATCCCACTTACCTGCCAGTGTCTGCGCCCCGGCGGCGGTTGCCAGAGCCAGGGTGACGGTGAGCGTTACAACGATCTTTTGCAACATTTAGATACTTCTCCTGCGGCGAACCTTTGCTACTGGACAATATCATAATTCGGCCACTGTGTCATCGCGACACACCAGAATGGCGTACCGTCGCCACACTGACCCCGGGCCAGCCTATGGAATCAATAGCTTGGCTTTTTGAACGGTGGCCCTCAGTTTGCTATGTTAGTACCGAATCAGTCGAAGTATTCGACCTGCCCTCTACTGCAACACCGGGGGTAAATCGGATAGCGGGCCCAGAGGCCGCGCCTCTTGTCGGGGGTGTGGTGCTTGTAGTCTGGTGGCTCGTTGTCAGAAGCCTATCGGGTTGCAGTAGCAGGGGTTTTTTTATTAGTACCCCAAACATTCTGCTACTGCCTGAATGGCCGTTGCCACATGATGGCGTTCGGTCTGCCAGTTCATCACACTCACCCGCATCGCCCGTCCTCCCCGCCACGTTGTTCCCATGAAGAACGCGCCACCGTGCGCATTGATTCGCTCTACCATTTCATCCGTCCGGCGGTCGTGATCCTCGCCTGACTGGTCGCGAAACCGCACCAGACCCTGATTGATCACGGGACTCCAGAGCACCTCAACTCCGGGCAGTTTTCCCAGCCCTTCCACCAGCCCGCGCGCGTGTTCACAACATCGCTCCACCAGGCTGGCCACGCCCACGCGCCCCAGTTGGCGCAGCGCCGCATAGGTGGGAAACCCGCGCGCCCGCCGCGACCATTCCGGATTCCAGTCCATCTCGTCACGCGCGTCGGTATGGTGCACCAGATAAGGCGCGCGGTGCGACATGGCGGCGCGGTGCGCTTCCGGCCGGGCCACGAAGGCGTAGCCGCAATCATAGGGCACGTTCAGCCACTTGTGGCCGTCTGTGGCCCAGGAATCGGCGGCAGCGTGCCCTTCGAGCAGATGCCGGTAACGTGGACTCGCCGCCGCCCACAGGCCGAATGCGCCATCAACATGTACCCACGCGCCGTAGCGCTTCGCGAGGGGAATCAGTTCGACGTAAGGATCGAAGCTACCGGTATTGAGATCGCCCGCCTGGAGAATGACAATCACCGGCGCATCCCCTGCCTCCAGCAAGGCGGCTTCAAGCACCTCCGGCAGCAGCCGCTCATTTTGATCAAGCGCCAGGTCCAGCACATTGCCATCGCCAATTCCCAGCAGCCGCACCGCCCGCTCCACTGACCCGTGCCGGTTCGACGCCAGAACCTTTACCGCCGGTGCACCCGCCATACCGCTGCGTTCCACGTTGTGGCCACGCTGTTGCAGCAGCTCATGGCGCGCAGCCGCGAGGCAGGTGGCATGGGCCATCTGGCAACCGCTTACCAGGGCGAACGACGCGCTTTGCGGAAGCCCCAGCAAATCCTTTAGCCAACCGCCCACGGCCTCTTCCGCAATGGAGGCCGCCGGGGCGCAGGCGTAGAGCACGGCGTTCTGATCCCACGTTGCGGTGAGCCAGTCTGCCGCCAGCGCCGCGGGCACCACGCCTCCCATTGCCGATGCAAAGAACCTGCCGCCGGCACCGCCGAGGTGTCCGCCGCGCGTGTCGTCCACCAGCTCCTGGATCACTTGTTCCGGGGCCATCGAAGTTTCGCCGAGGGGCTTGAGCAGCCGGGCGCGGAGTTCGCCAAGGGTGGCACTGGCGCCAACCGGGCTGGTCTCCAGGCTATCGAGGTGCTGGAGCGCGGCGCGTACCGCGGTATCGAGGGGCAGGCTAAACGAAGACATCGCCAACCGGAAGGGCGAATCCGGGCAGCAGGCCGGACTGCACCAGTTCATAACTCACCGTGAGTGCAATCAACTGGTGTCGCGTGCGTGGCAAAGAGACTTCGATCAACTCTCCTTCATCCAGTTCGTACCGGCAGTCGTCGCGGTCGGGCAGTGCCAACGCGTCTTCGACGGTGCGTAATGTTTGAACCAACGCCATCGCGCTGACTCCGTCAGGCTGCTGAATCCCAGGGTTTGTGGTGCGGGGCGGCGTCCCGGCCTTCCACGCGATCATACAAATACTTATTGGAGGTGGTGCCCAGCGCCTCGTTGTACAGGCTGGTAAGGCCCAGCGCCTCGCGCAAATCTTCCTGGAAGTTGTGGACGGCCTTCAATTCTTCCGCCTGGGCCGGTTTGCGTTTGCCGGATGGCGTCATGAAGAACTTCTGGTATCCGCCATCGGTTAGGCCACCGATCTCAGCACCCATCACCACGCCGGGGCGTTCGGTTACCACGGGCACATCACCTTCGCCCGCTTTCATGACGCAGGCCACACCGTCGCGCTCTACCCTGGTGCCGCCCGCAGCGGCGGAGGTCTTAAAACCGGCATTGCGGGCATTACCGCAGTGATCTTCGAAAGTCACTTTTTTGATTGTTGCGCGACGGAAAAACATGGCTGACCTGATTATAAGGCGCAGTATAAAACGAACGCGGCCCGGACTTGCATCCGGGCCGCGCGGTACTGCTGTAAATCGCCGTGATTTAGAAGTGGAACTGGAAGCCGATGCGGAGCAGGCGGGCCTGCATGATGCTGATCGGGCGTCCGCCGGGACCACCCTGAGCAAAGGGCGCGATGGAGTAGGATCCGGGGACGGCGGTCGCTGTCTGCGCGCTGACGCCCAGATTGAGAGTTTCCACCAGCACCGTATGCGAGTTATTCACGTTGAACACATCCACCTGTCCCTGCACGCGGATATGTTCACCGAACTTGAAATTTCGCTTGAGCCCAAGGTCCAGCTGGTTGAGCCGGTCCGAATAGCGCGTGCCGGGAGCCGAAAGTGCCACCCGGATGCTGCCGGTGGGCAGAGTTACTCCCGTGGGCAGAACCAGTTGTCCGGCGGCACAACCCTTGCAATCGGCGGAATAACGGGCGGCTGCGGTGATGTCCCAGTTCACGTACTTTTCATAGGCAGGCGAATTCTGCCAGACCGCGCTGCCCTCAATGCCCCACTTCAGCGGCACGGCAGCGATGATCTTGCCCTCACTGCGGAACGGAATCAGACCCCGTTCGTCGCAATTGCGCAGGCTGTTGGGATCGTTGTAGCTGGTGTTGATAATGTTGTTGCCAATAATCTGCAGAAGCCCGAGCAGGCTGGCGCCGATGGGCGCGTCACAGGCGGTTTCCACATTGCGATCAATCGTCCAGTTCGCTATCAGGCGACCGTTATGCGGCAGACGATAGTTGACGGCCGTTTCGAAGCCCGTGTAGCTGCTCTTGCGTTTGTTGGGGTCCGCGTTGGTGGTGTACAGATCGGCGGCGCGGGTGCGGGCCGCCGGGGTAATGGTGTAAGCGGTGATGCTGGTTCCATCGAGCGGATTGGTTACATTGAATGGAATCCAGTCTTTCACGGGGTCCACGGCCCGGTTAATCAGCACGGCCTGATTGTGATCGGTGCGATGGAACCAGTTGAAGCTGACGCCGAGGCCTGCCCGGACCTGATGGGTAAAGCCGGCGCTGTACTGCAAAGCGTATTCGCGCTTGAAGTTCGGGTCCATCTTGGGCACGGCCGTGACCTGGCCGAAGTTGGAGGCACCGGGGCCAATTTCGTTGTCCTGGGCGATACCGTCCTTGTTGAGGTCAGACCAGGTACGGTTTTCGCTCAGCAACGCCATCGGGTTGAAATTGGTGAGGTAGCCCGTCATCTGGGGAATGTTGTACTGGCCAAAAGACGCCTTGATGGCGGTGCGGCCCTTACCTGAAATGTCGTATACCCCGCCAATTCGCGGCGAAAAGGTCTTCCAGCAGCCAAGACCAGGAATGGCAGCGCAATCGATCTGCGGGAAATTGCGCGCACCCACAAACCGGCCCGCCCCGATGGCCGAAGGCTTGATCGAGGATTTTTCATACTCGAAGCGAATTCCGTAGTTCAGCGTTAACCGCTTCAAATGCCAGGTGTCCGTCGCGTAGATTCCCAGATCGGTGTCTACGCCCTGCCGCACCGCAATCGGCGTATTGAACACCGTCACGCTCTGCGGTACGCCGTTGGCGTAGTTCTGGTACAGATCGCCGTTGGCGGAAGATACGCGGTCGTTCTTGCCCCACCCGTCCTGCACGCCAACCTTGAGCAGGTGCGCACCCTTAATCCAGGTCATTTGTCCCTGAAAATTCCGCCGGTCGGGAATCAGGTATGACTGCAACGGGGGAGCTACGCTGCGGATGGCCAGTACGGAATCCACGTGAGAAGCGTTCTGATACCATTCCGGCGAAAACGGCGTTTTTTCCTGACCGGGCAGGTAGATCACGCTGAAGTGGATGACGTCTGTGGAGAAGCCGCCGTCAAACAAGAGGTTGGGGCTTTGCACACGGGTCCATTTTGCCTGGGCAACATAATAGTTGGGCGGGCCGCGCCGGCTTGCGGAGATGTTCGGATCGTTGGGTGTGGTGGCCAGACCGCTGAGCTCGTGTCCCTTGAACTTCTGGATACGATCATAAGTAGCGGAGAATTTGTCCTTTGAGGAAACCTGCCAGGCAAGACGAGCGACACCCTGCTTGATGTACTGGTCTTCCACGCCCGGTGTGCCATCGGGATTGAAAACGCCGGCGGGCGTGTCGTAAGTGCTCTGGTAGCGGAAGGAAGCGAGGAACCACAGCTTGTTCCTGATGATGGGCCCGCCGAAGGTGTTGTCGAAATCCTGGATATGAACAATGCCGTTCACGCTGGGCTTGACGCCGAACGCCTTGAAGCGATCAACCAGATCCTGGGTAAGATTACTGGCCTGCCAGGGTGTCCCCTGACCGGTGAACGAGCCGAAGAAATCGCCATGAAAATTATTGCTGCCGTCGCGCGGAATCTGGTTCACCAGCACGCCGCCGGCGGAGACATCGGCAGTGACGCCCGACGTCTGATACGTGGCTTCCTGGATGATTCCGTTGTCGACATAGTTCTGGATGGTGCCGTCGAGGTAGCCGGAATTGATATTCATGCCGTCGAGCAGAACCGTAGTCTGGTTGGCGTTGGAGCCATGGCCTGTGATGTAGGTCTGCTCCATCTGCTGCGAGCCCCCCACATCGGGATTGGCACCGGAACCGTTGCGCAGCTGGACTCCAGGCGACAGTGCGCCCATCGCCTGCATGTTACGCGATACCGGAATCGCGTCCTGAATCTCGCGGGTCAGCACCTGGTGGTTGGAAGCATTTTCGGTATCCACCATGGGGACTTCGTCCCTGACAACTACGGTTTCACCGGTTGCGCCAATGGTGAGATCCACGAACATTGAGGCCGATTCACCCGAACGAACTTCCACGTTATCCCGCTGCAGTTTCTGGAAACCGCTGGCGGTGAAGGTCACTGAATACGTACCGGGACGGACGTCGACCACTTCAAAGCGGCCTTCCCCGTTGGTAGTCACGGAGCGCGACTGTTCAATGAGCACCGGGCTGGATGCCACCACGGCTACATTCGGCATCACTGCGCCGGACTGATCGCGAACCACACCGGTGATATTGCCTTGCGCCAATGCCCACGAGGGAAGCATCAGACCTAACAGCAGCGCACAAGAGAAATGAGCAAACCTGGCTTTCATCATCTAAACATCTCCGTTCGACTGAGAATTACCTGGACTCCAACATGGGACCCCGAGTAAAAACATGATACACGAAAATATCGGAAGCTGTGTTCAATTTCTAACGGCGGGCGATCCGGGCACTGATACTTTGGGCGGCGGCGCGGGCGGCATCGCGGACGGAATATTCATTGCCGGGATTGCCTTCGGGCGTCCGGTCTGGATCGCTTGCGGCCATGTTTTCGAGCGCAGGAAGATCTTCAGCGGTTCCGATATCCCACAACGCCCTCACCGCCTTGATACGGACAACAGGCCGTGGATCGGACAGGCCTTTGCGAATTGCGGCCATGATGTTCTGTACCGTCTGTGACGCCAGACGCGCCCGGTTTTCCTTCCTGCGGTCCATGTCGGTAATTTCCGACAGCATCAGGAGTGCATCGCCGCGCCGCCCGGCCGCCCAATCGCCGGAACTGGTTTCCGCCGTCATCCTGAGCAGGTACGGTACGCCCTTCTCGCCGTGAAACGCGATCCAGTGACTATGGGCGGATTCCGGGGCCAGGTAACCACCCAGCAGCGCGGGCCAGATATCCGGCCGGTCCGGCTGCTGGTTGGCGATCAGCATGACCGTCTCGATAAGGTCGTCCACATAGTACTCGAAGCCCTCGCCATAGGCCGCGGCGATGCCCATTTCCTGCTGGGACGCGCGGAAGATTAGCCGGTTCTCACCGGCCAGGAGGCGGATCAGCGCACTGTTGGTCTCGGGCGTGGAATTTTCCGGACGCTTGAGCTGGTTGTAGTAGTAGAAGCGGTCCTGCCAGGATTCGGAGGCGAGTCCGCCAATCAGTTCGCGGACGTTCTGCGCGGATAAAACCGCGGCGCACAGCTGGAGTGCGATGAAGACGCGGCGCGGTAACATCGCCAATATTTAGTCTCCGGCAATTTGGAACAGCACCTTTTCGGCGTCTTCGGCGGTGAAGCTTTCCACCTTTGCAGAATGGTTCATGGAGCAGAATTTGGGCCCGCACATGGAACAGAACGCAGCGTCCTTGAACCCCTCTTCGGGCAGAGTTTCATCATGCATGGAGCGCGCCGTCTCCGGATCGAGCGAGAGTTCGAACTGGCGGTTCCAGTCGAACTTGTAGCGCGCCCTTGACAACTCGTCGTCGCGATCGCGCGCCCCCGGACGTTTGCGCGCGATATCGGCCGCGTGGGCCGCAATCTTGTAAGCGATGATGCCCTGCTTCACGTCTTCCAGGTTCGGCAGACCCAGATGTTCCTTGGGCGTCACGTAGCAAAGCATTGCCGCACCATGCCAGCCGATCAGGGCCGCGCCGATGGCCGACGTGATGTGGTCGTAGCCGGGCGCGATGTCGGTAACGAGTGGCCCCAGCGTATAGAAGGGCGCTTCGTGACACATCTCACGTTCCTTGATTACCTGCATTTCGATCTGATCGAGCGGAATGTGGCCGGGCCCTTCCACCATTACCTGGACGTCGTATTCCCAGGCCTTCTTTGTCAGTTCGCCCAGGGTCTTGAGTTCAGCAAACTGCGCTGCGTCGCTGGCATCGGCCAGGCAGCCGGGGCGCAAACCATCGCCCAGAGAAAAAGTGACGTCGTACTTTTGAAAGATTTTGCAGATTTCATCGAAGTGCTCATACAGCAGGTTTTGGCGGTGGTTCTTCACCATCCATTCGGCCAGAATCGCGCCGCCGCGGCTGACAATGCCGGTGATGCGCTTCGAAGTGAGGGGAATGTACTGCACCAGCACGCCGGCGTGGATGGTCATGTAATCCACACCCTGCTGTGCCTGCTCTTCGATCACTTCCAGCATCACAGCGATATTCAGATCTTCGACGCGGCGCACGCGCGAGAGCGCTTCATAAATGGGCACGGTGCCGATGGGCACCGGGGAACGGGCAATGATGGCTTTGCGGATTAGCGGAATGTCGCCGCCGGTGGAGAGGTCCATTACGGTATCGGCACCGTACTTCACCGAGTAATCGAGCTTGGCTACTTCATCTTCGATATTCGAGGTGGTGGAGGAGTTGCCGATATTCGCATTGATCTTGCACAGCGAGGCGACACCGATGCACATGGGTTCCAGACTGGCATGGTTGATATTGGCCGGAATGATCATGCGACCGCGGGCCACTTCATCGCGAATCAGTTCGGGCGCAAGCTTCTCGCGGCGCGCGACATACTCCATTTCTCCGGTGATTATTCCCTGGCGAGCGTAGTACATCTGTGTCCGGACGGGGTCGGACAGGCGATTTTGGACCCATTCAGTTCGCATCTGTAAATAGTGTATCGCCGGGCGGGGAGTAGAAAGGGGCGGAGAAGGTGAGCGGCGGGCAATTTGGCTCGGAATGGGCAGGATTGCAGGTACCTCCGGCCGATTGCACGTTCGAAGCCAATGGGACGGAATCGGGTTCCGGCTGGGGCGGGGGAACGGCGAGTGCGTGCCCTATGGCGAGGTCGATCACTGCCGTGGATTCGCGGCGTTTGCCGGCCTGATAGCGGACCCAGGCGTTATAAGCGCGGTCGTACTGGCGCTCGAATTTCGTCTCGTAGCGGAGCCAGGTGGCGTAAGAGCAGCCGGTCTGGTGGAGAGTTTCGACGGCGAGCGACTGGAGATCGTGCGGGTGGAGTGCCGGGTGTTGGCCGGAGAGAGTGACAATGTGGCGGGCAAGGGCGGATTCCATGTGGCTGCGGACGTGACGGAGACGCCATTCGGCATCGGCCATTTCGCGGACAAGGCGGGTTTCCGAGAGATCGGTGGGGTCGAAGTGGTCGGAGAGTTCGATGAGGAGGGCAGCGTATTCGGCGGGGTCGTCACCGGGGAGCAGGATGGTGGCGGAGCGGAAACCGTGGTTCAGGTGGTTCCGGGAGGAGGCGGCTTTGCCAGCGGGCGTGACGGGGCCGGTGGAGTGCTGCGCGTTGGCTTGGTTGGCGAGGGTTTGTGCGGCGGTTGCCATGGTAGGAGTCCTTTCTTGCTTGGGATGCGGGTTGCGTCCTGGCCGGAGTGTAGCAGCGGGTGGGGGAAAAACGGGCGTGCGCGGTCTATGGGAAGGCGGGGGTAAGAGATTGTGAATCAGCGGGTTGGAGGATATTTTCAGGAGTTGTGACTGAAAAAGGTCTCATCGAGTGTGGCGCGTCCGGTGGCTAAAACATATATAATGAGCGATGATTTGGTTCTGGGCGTGACGAACCGCACACAGCTTGCTTTATGTCGCCAATCCACGAATACGCTCAGAGCCTTGCCGCACTCGCAGGCACTGACTTCGAAGACGAGGTCTGCGCGCGCTTGCAGAGTGTCATTCTGAGCTTCCAAACCGTTCCTTCAAGCCCGCACGGTGACGCTGGGCTCGACGGATTCTCGCATGACGGGGAGCGGGGGTATTGCTGTTACGGCCCGAAACACGATCAGTTCAAAACCAACAAACAGCGCGAGAACGCCATTGTCGACAAATTCAAGAGCGACCTGCGTTGGGTCTGTGAACTGGATTTCGAGAGGAAACAGCTGATCTCTGTCAACAATCCTGAGATGTGCACCATCCTTCCAGACGGGCGCACGCTGAAGCATATTTTTCTCTTGGTGAACTGGTTCGAGAGTCACCGAATCCTGAATCCCATTCTGACTGCGTTTGCCGAATATCGCGCTACAAGCGCATGCCGTTATGTTGACGCGAACGCTTCTGTGGTCGTGATCGGCCCAAAGGAGCTCGCTCAACAGTATGCAGTTGATGAAGCGACGATCATACGCGTCAGCCAACGCATCGTCGCACTGCGGGTCCAACAAGCCGCCTGTTCAGTCACGATTGACAACCCAGAGGATTTCGAATCCAAGCTGGCCATCCTTCGAGAGATACGGCCAGACCAATTGGCTGCCATTGACGTTTTGGCAGATCGCCTTAGCGCCGATTGGCGCATCTCGCTGGCGTTTGAGCACGAGTTGGACGAGACCGTACCTACCCTGCACCGGATGCTCGAAGATAATCGCCAACGGATTCTCCGGCGAGTTTCTCAGCTGATGCTTGCCTCGAATGCACCTTGGCAGGAATTAGGGAAGGCTTCGGACATAGCGTTTGAACTCCTCAACAAGGACTTCGGCAGGTTGTACGGCTCGCTAGTGCAGGATGTCAGCTCCGGAGAGGTCGCCCGTCTTATCGGCGAATGTCCGGTCGGATGGGAGAGGCCGGTACCAAGTCATGGATAGAGTGGTCAGTCCGATTCATGATCTCGCCGAACTCCTCTCGGGCCGGGCGCAGCCTGTAGTCATTCCGGAGAGGCTGGCTCCGTCAGCGTCGTATGATCTGCGATATCGAATTGCTGTTATTGCAGCGGCTTTCGAGATCCATGCGAAACCCTTCGGCGTTTCGGGACAGCGCCGCATCTCTGCTGGAAGGCTGAAACTTCTGCAGTTCGTGGCGCGCCGGCCTTGGCTCATCGAGATGGTGCGTGACTGGAGCGGGTCTCAGCATGATGCGCAACTCGCTATGACAGCTTCCCAACGGCTTCGACGGGGCTTCCTTGGCGATCAGATGCACGAGGATGTAATTGAATTCCTTGTGGCGCGCGGCGTCTTCGTGCGTCTTGGCGGGCATATTGTGTCAGACAGTATGGCGTTCCTGATGCAGGTGTACTCGGGCGTCGTCGACGAAAATCTGTTTCCCGCTGAGAGAGACGTGTTGCAGGAATTGCTTGATGTCAAGATCACGAACGACATGCTGGAGGGCTGGTGATCAGGCTCGACGAAATCGAGGTTCGCGGCCAGTCGGATGCCGGCCCGTTCGCCGGCATTCTCCGACTGGCGCCTGGACTACAGGTCGTTTCCGCGCGCAATGCTTACGGCAAATCGCTCGCATCGACCACGATTGCCTGGTGCCTCGGCATTGAGCCGGTTTTTGGCATTCCGGATAACGAGCCGAGTTGCTTTCCTGAGGCGGTGAGAGAAGAACTTGAACTTGCAGACGGGTCTTTGACCCGGGTTATTTCGTCGGAATGCAGTATTCGTCTGATCCACCAAGACGGACGCCGTCTGAAGTTGACGCGCGCAATCAAGGGCGACAGCGTGCCCATTCGGATTGAAGAGGAAAGCACCGACGGTCAAAACCGTAAGAGCAAACTCATCGCCCGACGCGCCACCATGCAGGACGAACATGGCGGTCTTCAGCGATTTCTTTTTGACTGGCTAAAGTGGCCGCGTCACGAAGTAACGACGTTCCGCGGCGGCGGTGCGGAGATATATCTGGAGAACCTCGCCCCCGCGTTCTACATCGATCAGGACGAAGGCTGGACCAACATTCAGGCGCTGCAGATCGGGCGCGACGGCCAACAGCAGATTGCAGAGATAGCCGTGGAATATCTTCTGGGCGCAATCGAGGCTATCGATCAACGCGTCGCGCGGCAACGGGCGAATCAGACGTCTCTGTTCTTGCGTGAGAGCGCACGGGCTCTCTCCGAACGAATTAGCAACGCATTTCTACGGCGTGGCTGGCGTGTAGAGTTCTCGGGCCATGGATCGGTGGACGATATTCTTACCCGCTGGTCATCCAGGACCCTGCGCGCGCTACTTTCCGATGAAGCAAATGTCGATCTCGGCGCGCGACGCGCCACGCTCAATAAACGTGTGGAGGCCCTCCGCCGGATGTTGACGAGCGAACCAATTGACCCAGCGAATGTTTCGGCACCGGCCGAAGCGTCACAGCGGGTTATTCAGCTCAAACAGGCCCGGCATACGCAGAGCCGCGATCTTAACACTCTTCGGACGCAGCACGGACAAACCGCCGAACTTCTCAAAAGTCTCGAGCACCGAATTCACGCGGCAAGCGACTTGCTCCGCTTGAAGACTACCGGAATCGGGCGACTCGATCACCTCGAATGCCCGACGTGCCATCGGGATCTCGATCCGGCCACCTTCGCACTGACGGACCAGTCTGTGGCCTCCGTTGAAGCGCACATCGAGGCCCTCAGACGCGATTACGATCTGATGAACAAGAATTTGCGCTCGTTCCAGGAGACGATCGGATCCGGCAACGGTGCCCTCGTCGATCTCGATGTTGAGCTTCGCGAAGCCGAACGTGCCTTGCTCACTGTTACGAATGCCATCGGCACCGTGCGGGAACAGGTCGCTCAGACCGCCGCCAATCTCACGGCAGCAGAGCGCGAAGTCGATCGGGTGATTGAGACGGCGCAAGAAATTACGGAGCTGCAAGAGGCCATCGATAAATGGATTCGAGATGCGCGCGCGGTCGTTGAGCAGGGCGTCGGACATTCACAAGACATTAATGCACGGCGCTTGGCCTTCTTGAGTTCTCTTCGGCGGTATTTGACTGCGTTGGGTCACAGCGCCATCAAACCTGAAAACGCCGCCACTCTCCACCTTGATGAGCAATATACACCTTATCTGAATGGTCGCCGTTTACGCTCCCTCGGTTCGGCGAGCGATCAATCACGGCTCGTCGCGGCATATAGCCTGGCCCTAGCCGCAGCGTCCGAACACGTTCGAGGCTTCCATCCCGGCATTGTCATACTCGACGAGCCGCTCCAGCAGAACCCGGATGAGTACCACCGCGAGCTTTTTCTCTCGTTTCTCAGTCAAGAACTGGCGAGGGCGGCCACGTTTCAAACAATCATTTTTACGTGGCTCAACGCGGGCGAGATCCAGCGATTGCGGGAGCAGGGCACGAATGTCATCACGCCCGACGGTGATCATTTTCTCAAACTGTTACCGGCACCGTCGCCCGATCTCGTCGAGTCGCAAACGAGCAGCAACCGAAGCTAATCCAGTTCCGACAGTACCCCTACGGGATGTGCTCGGTCTTGATGTCGTGCTAGCGTACTTGGAGATATTCGGCCATTTAGATACCTGAACTTCCCCTGTTCGAGTGGCTGCAAAATCTCGAAACGTTCGGGCAGGACCGTCTGCAACATGCCTCCCTGCACGCGGCTATTTCCTCCACTGTATGGGGCAAACGGCGTTGCTCGGCAGCTGGTTGCTGCAGGAACAGCTAAACGTTCACAAACACGTTACCGAATTGCAGAAACTTTTCGCCGTCTACCCAAATCCGGTGTTGTTGAGGAAATCTCTTATCCACTGGAATCTGCCGCCGCGCGACACATTTGTCGCACACGAATACTCGGTGCCCTTGCGAGATCAGCATCTTTTCAAGAACGGGAACCGCGCCGAGGTGGGTTGGGAACTCGCAGAATGCGCATCGCCAGGGCGGAATCCCAAGCTTCGGAAGGCGTTCGTGGCTGGGATGTTTCGACAACTCTGCTATCTTTGCTTCGACCTCGTCGTTGGGTTGCAGTTGATAAAAGCGCCACAAGCATACAAGCCAGCACTCGCCTATCCTGGGAACCTGTTGCTTGATTTGGCGATCAAGCACGAGGACAAATTTTTGCTGATAGAGAGTCGCGAGCAGGCTTAGAACCTCCGCATCGGGGCCAATGACCGCCGCCTCTTTCTGGGCTTCAGTAATCGCGTCGTCTAGCCGATCGAGGTTCATCAGCGACATGGCACGGAAGAAGTGAAAGTCTGGCACTTCTTCCTGAGAAAACTGGCGCATTCGATCTAGCGCCATGAGGGCATCACTGAAGCGATTCAGTTCCCAATAATCGCACGCAATCTGGAGATGGGCTTCAACGAAACCTGGAAACTTTGTGACCGCCAGCGCTTCCAGCTCAATGGCCTCTCCGAAGTTCCCCTTTTCGTGAGCATTGATCGCACCGTCATGGAGCATTGCGGCTTCTACGAAAGTGGCCGCGTCTTCACCAGGACCCGCGTGATAAGAGAGAAAGTGTTTGCGTCTGAATTCCTCGCGATCCCACAACGGCTTCCGCGCAAAGAGTTCGATCAATTGTTCCGGCGTCAACTCGACGGAGAAGTTGCCCTCAAGTGGCATCGATCACCTCACATTATTTTTCATCGCCCGGACGGGTTGCGTCCTCGTAAGAGCTCTGAACTCTGGGGCGTTGGTCAAGTTCAGATCACCTGTTTTTGCCTGACGTCGAATCCAGTACTGTCGGAATCGACCGAAGGTTTGCTTACTCCAGAACACTCGTGGCAGCTCCTGGTCATCGAGCGTGGCTATTCAGCCACGAGAGTGCAATATCGAGGGCCTGTTGCATATCGTAGACTCTACCGCAATAACGGTCGGTACCCCAATAGACGTAAACCTCCTTGGAGATCGGATGCCACGTGACTCGGTAATCGCTGCCGTTCCAGCTAACGTAGCCTTTGCGGTAATCCGACATGATCCCTCCCAAGAGCGACCGGCATCCCAAGCCGAGGAAAACAGGTACTGGCTCATTCCGGCCGGTATGCCAAAACTGCTTGTTCTTGGAACCGCCCCATTGTAGATTAAGCAAGGCTGCGCTTAGTATGCGCTTGCTTCCCTCTACCTTGAACCTTTAGAATTGGCGTAGGTAAATGGAATCAATGGAGTCACTGCGATGACGATCCCCGCGAGATACGAAAACGGCGTCTTCAGGCCCCTGGAGATTGTCCGGATGAAAGAGGGCGTGATCGTTGAAGTGCTCGTTCCGGCGGAGCACGAGCCGGCGCGCGCGCGGCACTCCATCAGGGATCTGGCCTTCTTCGGCATGTGGAAAGACCGTACCGAAATCGGCGATGGCGTCGATTACGTGAACAAGCTCAGGGATAATCCGCGCGGGTAGCTGCGTAAAGTGATGCGCTTCCTGGTCGATACCGATGTGATGGTCGACGTATCGCGCGGGAGCGCTGGTGCCGCCCAGTACATTGATTTCCTGAGCGATCCCGCCATTTCGATCATCACAGCTCAGGAACTGATCGTTGGGGCACGGGACAAGCGGGATCTGGATGGCATTGATGCCCTCGTATCGGCGTATCCCGTGATTCACATCGACGCAGCTATCGGGCAGCTTGCATACGATCTCCTCAAACAGTACGCGAAGTCGGATGGCCTGCGCACCTTCGATTCATTGATCGCAGCTACTGCGATCAGACGGGGTTTCGACCTTGTCAGCAGAAATCGCAAGCACTTCGCGATGATTGACGGTTTGCGGTTTGAATCGCCGCACTATTGAGCTCATTTGTTCGTGGTGTGCCCGCGAACCGGTTCGTGCCAGGTTCATCTATGCATACTCGCCCGGCGTGCCGCTTCACTTCACGATTGAAATCGACATGCCGTCGAGGTTGTCGCGGAACAAGGGAAGGATAGTGGAATCGAGCCGCGGGTGAGCGGCGACGAGGCGGTTGAACTTCCGCATCGCCTCGACGTCGGCATCGCCGAGTACCCTGCCGTGACGGATTACGTTGTCGGCAATCATGACGGTGCCGGGGCGAGAGAGTGGCAGCACCAGCTCCAGGTACTTTGGGTAGCTGGTCTTGTCCGCGTCAATGAAGATCAGATCGAACGGCATTTTAGCGCGCATGGTTTGCAGAACAGCACCGGCGTCGCCGATGCGGATTTCCACGCGATCCGCAAGACCCGCACGCTCCAGATTTCAGCGAGCGACTTCGGCGTGCGCCGGGACGAATTCGATGGTGACCAGCTTCCCGTCGTTGGGCAGGGCGCGGGCGAGGCAGATGGTGCTGTAGCCGCCGAGAGTTCCGATTTCCAGGATGCGGCGAGCTCCCGCCATCCGCGCGAACAGTTGCAACAGCCGACCCTGGTTGGGAGAAACCTGAATGGCGGGCAGCCCCGCCTGAGCCGCTTCCCGAAGCGCGGCGTCCAGCACAGGATCGGAAAGGCCGAACAGGTTCTGAATGCAGGCGTCTACGCGGGCCGGCAGATCCTGATTGATCGGTTCCATAGAAACCGTGTCGGTCCGGAACGCTTCGGGCGACCGAAAGCTATACTCTCTGTGTGCGACGTATTCTCTTCCTGCCACTGCTTTGTCTGCCGCTTGTCGGCGCGGTTTCGCCCGATTTCGCAGCGCGGCGCGAGAAGCTGCGCAAAGACATCCCCAATGGCGTGCTGGTCCTGTTTGGCAACAAAGAAAGCGACGACCTGCACTACGGTTTTTATCAGGACACGAATTTCTACTACCTCACAGGCTGGGAAGAGCCTGGCGGGATTCTGATTCTGACGCCTGAACCGGAAAAAGACGACCCGGCCTTCGCTACCCGTTCCCAACTGCCACGCGAAATTCTTTTTCTGCCGCAGAGAGTGCCCACCGAAGAGAAGTGGACCGGTCGCAAACTGGGTCCGGATGACAACAACGCCTCTTCGGCAACCGGCGTGAAGACGGTTTATGCCGCCGAACGCTTCGAAGCCGAATTGCGCCGCCTTCTGGAAAGCTATGCCAACGTCTATGCAGTGGCAGGCAGTGCGGGCGAAGAGCACGCCAGGCGGATTGCCCCGCTGCGAACCTTTGCCGATGCCGGTTCCCGCATCGCAAAACTGCGTATGGAGAAATCGCCGGAGGAAATCAGTGCTGTTCAGAAGGCCACTGATATCTCCATCGACGCTCATCTGGCGGCGTGGAAGGCCACTAAACCGGGCAAGTACGAATATGAAATTGCTTCCGCCATGGAACTGACGTGGCTCGCGGCAGGATGCAGGCGCGGGGCTTACGCACCCATTGTTGGCTCCGGGCCCAACTCCACCACGCTCCACTATTCCCGCAATTCCCGGCGCATGGATTCCGGCGAAGTGGTGGTGATGGATGTGGCCGCCGAATGTGGCAACTACGCCAGTGACATCACCCGCACCATTCCGGCCAACGGCAAGTTTACCGCTCGCCAACGCGAAATCTACAACATTGTACTGGGCGCGCAGAAGGCCGCTATCGCCGCTGTGAAGCCTGGTGCCCTGATTACCCGCGTCGGCCTCTACCAGGTTGCTTTCGACTACATCAATACCCACGGCAAGGATCTTCATGGCGAGCCTCTGGGCAAGTACTTCACCCACGGCCTTTCACACCATGTGGGCCTGGATGTGCACGATGCATCCGATAACACGACGCCGCTCACGGCGGGCATGATTATCACGATCGAACCGGGCATCTATATTCCGGAAGAGAACATCGGCGTACGCATTGAGGATATGGTGCTGGTTACAGGCACCGGTTCACGGGTAATGAGCGCGGCGTTGCCTGTGGATCCGGACGCCATTGAGCGCGCCCTTGCCGGTGGAAAGTAAACCGCGTACACCTTCGTTCCTGACCCTGGCGGGCCTGATGTCTGCCGCGCTGGTGTTTGCCTTTGCGCTCAGTCTGACCGCGTTCGCCCAGGCACTGAACGACTACGCTTACGACTTCCTGTTTCGGCTGCTGCCACCGGCTGCGTGGCACCCCGAATCCATCATTCTGGCGATTGACGAAGCGACGCTGACGAAATACTCGGGGGTGGCCGGCATCCGTGGCGCGCTGGCGGCGGGGTTGCAGGCCATTGCGCCCTCCAGACCCGCAGCCGTTGCCATCGATATCGTGCTGGCCGATGAGTCGCCCATCCCGGGTATGGATGACAATCTGGAGCGCGCCCTGGCAGTTACAACCAAACCGGTGCTGGCTTGCGAACTGCTGGGCGACGGCGCAAAGTGGGAAGAGCCCATTGCCCGCTTCCGCAAACTGGCGGTGGCGCTGGGCGAAGTGCATGCCGATCTGGATCGCTATGACGCGATTAGCCGCGACGTACCGCTGGAAAAAGTCGCAGGGCACGACCGCCGCTGGATTCTGGCGCTGGCCGTGTGGGCGGCCGCAAGGGGTGTGAAGATTGAGGAATCTCCTGACGATCTGAGCGCCGGCGCAGTGCGTATCCCATCGCGGCGCCGCGATGGCCGCACCATGCGTATCCGCTACGCGCCGCTGGCCATGGGCGGTATCCCGCGCATCTCGGTCGGAGAACTGGAAAGTGATCCGGCGCTGGGCGCGCGCTTCACGGGCAAGACTGTGTTCGTGGGACTCACGGCGCAAACTGCCATGCGCGACCGCTGGATGACGCCACTTTCCAATGGCGTGGCGATGTCGGGTATTGAGATCAACGCCAATGTCTACGAGACCATCGCCCAGGGACAATTTCTGACGGATACTCCGGCCGCTTACGTCGCGCTCGCCTGTATGGGGCTGGCGGTGATGGCGGGGCTTATTTTTGCGTGGGCATCAGGATGGACGGCCTACCTACTGGCACTGCTGCCGTTAGTGGCATCGCAGTTGATTCCCGCTTTTGCGTTCGCTTATTCCAGCGTGTGGCCGTGGCTTCCCGCTACGCTCACGGCTATAGCCGCCGTTGCCGCCGCGGCAGCGTGGAAGCAGGTGCGCGTGCGCGGCGAACTAACCCACTCGCAACATCAGACCACCGTATACCAGCAGGCGATCCAGTTCGTGACCCACGAAATGCGTACGCCTCTTACCGCCATTCAGGGGTCCAGCGAACTCATTGGGCGGTACGCCACCATGCCAGAGGCCAAACGCCAGCAGATCGCGCAGCTGATCAACTCGGAATCGAAGCGGCTCTCGCGCATGATCGAGACATTTCTGAGCGTTGAGCGCCTTTCCGCCGGTGAGATGGAACTAAAGCAGGAGCATTTTTCACTGGCTGATCTGGTAAGCACCTGTGTGGAACGCGCCCGCCCGGTGGCCGAACGCAAGCGAATTAGCATCGATCTGCAGGCGCTTCCCGTCGCCGCACTTACCGGGGACCGCGAGTTGATGGAATACGCGGTGTATAACCTTCTGGCCAATGCGGTGAAATACTCGCCTCCGGAAACGTGCGTCACGGTTTATGGTGATATCAGGGACCACGAGTTGCGGCTTTCAGTTCGTGACCAGGGTATGGGAATGGAACGTAAGGAAGTGGCGAGGATATTTGAAAAGTTCTATCGCACGAAGCGGGCCGAACAATCGGGTGAAGTTGGAACCGGTATCGGGCTTTCCATCGTCGAACAGATTGTGACGCGGCACGGAGGCCGCATACAGGTGGAATCGGAGCCCGGGAAGGGTTCAGAATTCACCTTGTTTCTGAAATACGCAGAATGAGCCAATCAATCCTACTGGTGGAAGACGATTACGCGGTGCGGTCCACGCTGACGAACTTCCTGGAACTGGAAGGCTACACGGTGGATGCGGTCTCCAATACGCGTGACGCGATGGAGCGGCTCGCCGCGAACGCTTATCCGCTGGTCATCACCGATATCTATATTGATGACCGCACCGGTCTGGATGTGTTGATGAAGGCGAAAGAGCAGGACGCAAATTGCCCGGTGATCCTGATGACGGCGCGCGGCACCATGGAAACCGTGATGTCGGCAACACGCAATGGCGCGTTTGATTATCTGGCCAAGCCTTTTGAACTGGATACGCTGCTGGAGGCGGTGAAGCGCGCCCTCGATACCGGCAAGAGCGATGACGAAGAAGTGGAACACGAGGAATTTCCGGAATCGGAAATGATCGGCAGTTCGGCGTCGATGATCGGGATTTACAAGACGGTCTCGCGTGTTGCGCCCACTGACGCCAGTGTATTGATTGAAGGCGAAACCGGTACCGGCAAGGAGATGGTGGCGCGCATGGTGCATCGCTTCAGCGACCGCTCAGCGCAGCCCTTTGTCCCGGTGGATTGCGCGGCGATTCCGGCGGCCCTGCTGGAAAGCGAACTGTTCGGCCATATGCGGGGTGCCTTCACCGGCGCAGACCGTGATCGTATTGGTGTGATTGAAGCCGCCAATCGCGGCACTGTGTTTCTGGATGAAATCGGCGACATCGACGCTGCGTTCCAGGTGAAACTGCTCCGTTTTCTGCAGGAGCGCGAGATTCGCCCGGTTGGCGCGGCGCGGGAGAAGAAAGTAGATGTCCGCGTGGTGGCTGCCACCAATCGGGATTTGCAGAAGATGGTGGAAGAGGGCAAGTTCCGCGAAGACCTGTGGTTCCGCCTCAACGTGGTGCGCCTGAAGTTGCCGCCGCTGCGGGAGCGCCGTATCGATATCCCGTTACTGGCACAGTTTTTCGTGGCGAAGTACAACGCGCGCTACAGCCAGGATGCGAAGCTGCTGGAATCGGGACTCAAAGTGTTGCAGGATTTTACATGGCCCGGCAATGTGCGCCAGTTACAACATCTGATTGAGCGTTTAACTATTCTCGCTCCCGGTGGGCGGATTGACGCCGAGGCGGTGCAGGACGCTGTTGCCGCTTCTGAGACCCGCGACAATGGCGGCGATACCCTGGCCGATGCCGAAGGCGATCAGATTCGCCGCGTGATGGCGGCAACCGGTGGCAACAAGAGCCGCGCCGCCACCATTCTGGGTATTGAACGCAAAACGCTTTACCGCAAACTCGAACGCATGAAGCCATGATTGCGGATGTGTTTGTCATCGGCGGCGGTCCGGCCGGTCTTGTGACTGCAATCGCTGCACGCCGCGCGGGCTTGAGCGTCACTCTCGCCGATGGCAACCGTCCTCCGGTGGACAAAGCCTGCGGCGAAGGGCTGTTGCCTGATTCATTGGCCGCGCTGGAAGCGCTGGGCATTACAGTGAAGGGCCATCCTCTGCGGGGCATCCGCTTCCTGGCCGGTGACTTCTCGGCGCAGGCCGAATTTCCGCATGGTCAGGGACGAGGCGTGCGGCGTCTGGAGCTGCACAACCTGCTGCGTACTCACGCAGAGCAGGTGGGTGCGGACCTTCACTGGGGGACGCCGGTCAACACCATTCACGACATCCCCGCGCGCTGGATTATTGGTGCCGACGGCGCATCTTCCCGGGTCCGCAAGTGGGCAGGCCTTGAAGCCAGCGACCTTACTCCCCGCCGCTACGCTTATCGCCGCCACTATGCCGTGGCGCCGTGGACGGACTACGTGGAAATCCACTGGAACCGCGGGTGTCAGATGTACGTCACCCCAGTGGGTGAACAGGAAGTGGGCATCGCTCTCATTACTTCGGACCGCAGGCAGAACTTCGATGCTGCGCTGAGCGGATTTCCCCGCCTGGCGGCGCGCGTCAATCACGCTTGTATCACCAGCCGCACGCGCGGCGCAGTGACCGCAACAACCCGCCTGGCGCGTGTGACATCGGGCAATGTGGCGTTGATTGGAGACGCATCGGGAACCGTGGATGCCATTACGGGCGAAGGTCTTGGCCTCGCGTTCCGCCAATCTGCCGCACTGGCAAAATCGCTGGCGTCCGAATCGCTTTACGCATACGAAAAAAAGCATCGGGCGCTCGCCTTCCGCCCGCGCGCGATGTCCCGCGCCCTGCTTTTACTGGACCGCTACCCGCAATTGCTGCAAGGGGCAGTTCGTCTGTTCGCGGCGCAGCCCGCAGCTTTTCGCCACGTGCTGGCGCTCCATGTGGGTGGTTAACATGGTGCGACTCGCGCTGCTGTTTCTGCTCGCGGTCACGGCGAGTATGGCCGCCCCGGTTCAGCTTACGTTCGATCCGGCTACGTCTGAAGTCACCTTCTCTGTGCCCACTACGCTGCACCTTGTTCACGGGACATTCCACCTGGCGCGCGGCGCGATTCTTTACGATTCCGCCACGGGCTCCGCATCGGGCGAGATTGTGATCGACGTCACCAGCGGCGACTCCGGCAATGACTCCCGCGACAAACGCATGCATTCTGTGGTGCTGGAATCTTCGCGCTACCGGGAGGCGATCTTCCGAATTGATCGGGCGGAAGGAGAGAAGAACCTGAAGGTCCACGGCATACTGACGGTTCACGGCGTCGCACATGAACTGACTCTGCCGGTGCAGGTCTCCGCCGCCAATGGGCGAATCACCGCGACCGGTGCTTTCAGCCTGCCCTACACCGCCTGGGGAATGAAAGACGCCAGCCAGTTTGTGCTCAAGGTGAACCCGGGCGTGGAGGTCACACTGAAGCTTATTGCGGCACCTCGATAGTTGGGCGACAGTGGGTATTTACCCGGCTTTGCACAGCTCCTCGCGGATCACGCGGCGAAGGGTCCCTGGAATCATCCGCGTTTCAGAACCAGACCGTGGTTCCGGCCCTCGAAGGAATCGAATTTGTGCTGGATCGGAATCAACAGCGAATCGTCTCCCTGCTCGTATTTCATGAAAATCGCGTGAGCCACATAATCGGCCAGTTGTAGCATCCGGGAGTCGTTCGCGCTCGCGGAATACGGCAGGTCTTCGGCGAAATTCCGAATCGGGCCGATCCGCGTGCCTGACCTGCGGAAGGTCCGCACCCAAATTTTGGCCCGCTGGTCGAACCTTCCTTCCGCAAACACGAGCAGGCCGCGCTGTGTGTTGGCGTCATCCCTGTGCAGCCGGTGCAAAAAGAGATTGAATCGCCCGCAGATTTCCTCAACCGCCAGTTGTACTGCCGCCTCGCCGTGGCAAGTGGCTGATTTTTCAACCGCCACGCCGAACAGTACGACACCGCGCGGATCGGAAGAGGCCAGCACACCCCCAGTGTCAGCGAGCATCTCCCTGCGTTTGTCCTCGGGCACCTTTCGCCAAAAGTCCTTGCCCTTGCGCATGGGAGAGGCGTGAAACGGGATTGGCTCCAGCCCGGGGAGATGGTGCTTCTGCACCGCGTCGAGGCCTTCGCTCAGGAAATGAATCTGCCGCTCGAATGCCGCGACTCCAGCCAACACGAAATGGCGGTCGGCCGGATTGCCTTCGTTGCCGGATTCGTCCAGGTAGAGCACATACATAAAAAAGGCAACCGGCTGTTCCTGTCAGGGAACATGAGGTCCCAAATAAGGGGACACAAACCAGTTGCCCCTTGAGGATACCATGCGTTGGAAGCGACACACCTTCCGAAGCGCGATCTCTGGTTACTTCGCATCAGCCACGGCCAAGGTGCTGTGTTTCCGACCGAAAAAGTAGTAAATGACCAGTCCGATAATGAGCCAGACCACGAAGCGGATCCACGTCAGCAACGGCAGGCCCATCATCAGCAGCAGGCAGCAGCCGATTGCCAGCAGCGGTACCAGCGGCACCAGCGGCGTTTTGAAATGCCGCACCCGATCCGGTTGCTTGATGCGCAACACGATCACACCCGCGGAGACTACGATGAAGGCGAACAGCGTCCCTATATTGGAAAGCTCGGCGAAGGTATCAATATCCCACAATCCGGCGGGCAGGCCCACGGCGAATCCCGCGATCCAAGTGCTGACGTGCGGCGTCTGAAATCTGGCATGTACCCTGGAAAACATCTTCGGCAGCAGCCCGTCGCGCGACATGGCGAACCACACACGCGCCTGCCCGTATTGATACACCAGCAGAGACGAGATCATACCCATTAACGCGCCGAACGTCACCACCAGGCGCAGCCGGTTGTAGCCCAGCGCGCGTAAGGCGTCGGCTACCGGGGAGTTGGTGTTGAGGGTGTCATACCGCGCCACGCCGGTAAGAACCAGCGCTACCGAGCCATACAGAATCGTACAGACGATCAGCGTCGTAATGATTCCGAAGGGCAGATCTTTTTGCGGGTTCCTGCACTCTTCCGCCGCCGTGGAAACCGAGTCAAATCCGATGTAGGTGAAAAACACGAGGGAAGCGCCCGTGAGAACGCCGGAGAATCCATTGGGCGCAAAGGGCTTCCAGTTGCCGGGGTGAATTGCACTGGCCGCGCCAAAGCAGAAAATCAGGATGGCGGCAATCTTGATGGCCACCATCACCGCATTGGCACTCGCGCCCTCCTTCACACCGCGCACCAGCACCCACGTAACCAGGAGTGTGATGATCAGCGCCGGAAGGTTGAAGATGCCCGCCGGTTGCCCCGGCGCAGGGAATGCCGGATAGGCCAGAGCCGGTGGCAGATGCCAGCCAAGCAGGTTATCGCCCAGATCCTGCAGGTAAGCGGAGAAGCCCACCGCTACGGACATGTTGGAGACCGCGTACTCCAGAATCAGATCCCAGCCAATGATCCATGCAAAGATTTCGCCCAGAATTGCGTAGGCGTACGTGTAGGCGCTGCCCGCCACCGGAATCATCGACGCCAGTTCGGCGTAACATAATCCCGCGAAAAGGCAGGCTACCGCCACCATGACAAACGAAAGGCTGATGGCTGGCCCCGCGCCCGGGCGGCCCATCATGGAGCCCGCGTGCGTACCGTGCAGCGCAAGGTCAAGCAAGGTGGCGTGGAAGATCGATTCGATCTTCTCCACTTTGCCCGCCGCTGCGGTGCCGGTAAGAGTGAAAATACCAGACCCGATCACCGCGCCAATACCCATGGCGGTGAGACTCCACGGACCCAGCGTTTTTTTCAATTGCCGTCCCGGTGCTTCCGAGACGGCAATTAGTGCGTCAATGCTCCTGGTGCGAAGCAGCGGGTCCAATGTTTTGATCCGGGGTGGTTTGATCCGGCTAGCGCTTGCGCGTCTGACCCTTCACAATCTGTTTCACTTTCTTCTTGTTCGAACCGCGCGCGACTCCCGCTGCGCGTTTCGCCTTCGGCGCGGCCTTCTTGCGGGCTGCGCGCTTTACCGTCTTGCGTTCCGAAACGTCGGCGATCTTTTTTGTATCCATTGATTTCGATGTCAGGTCTACCTGAACCCGGCAAATTTCTCCACTAATTTTTTCATCCCGTAACGATCAAAAATGACGGTGACCTTGGCATTCTCTCCGTCACCTTCCCGGCGAACAATTGTCCCCCGGCCATATTTGGGATGCTCTACTACTGTACCTGTTTGTGCCGGACGCTTCGGGGCGAGGGGTGCGGCGGGCAATATCGTGCGCGGCTGAACCGGCGGAATGAGGCCCCCGGCAAGGGGGGGGCGCAACGCGGGCGGCTGCCACGGCGGCGCTGTTTTCGAGGGCGTTGGCGGCACCTTGACCGGCACATTCAAGCCCCGCTCCTTGAAAAACTGCGATACGTTTTCCAGCGAATTGTAAGTCTTGCCGGTGTACAGGTTCTTGCGCGAATCCTGCCTTGCGGCCCAGCGCTCGCCGGTGAGATCGATCTCCGGCACCGAGTCTTCGTCCACGCCCATGGTGACTACCAGCTCGCCGGGAATTTCCCGCAGGAAACGCGAAGGGATTGACTTCTCACGCTCGCCGCCGCCGAACCTGCGCCGCCATTTGGCCCAGGTCATCACCAGCCGCTTTTCGGCGCGCGTCATCCCCACGTAGCAAAGCCGGCGCTCTTCTTCCATGGCACTCTCATTGCCAATGGAACGGCTGTGGGGGAAGAGTTTCTCTTCCATACCCGCCAGAAACACGACGGGAAATTCCAGACCCTTGGCATTGTGGACGGTCAACAAAGTGACCTGGGCAGCTTCGTCCAGCGAATCGGCATCTGCCACCAGCGCCGCATGGTCAAGAAACGCCGTAACGTCTTCGCCGCGCTCCACCGCTTCGGCCGCGGCGTTCATCAATTCATCGAGATTTTCCAGGCGGGCCTGCGCTTCCGGAGTGTTTTCCTTTTCCAGCATCTGCCGATAGCCGGTGCGTTCTTCGATAAACGCGAGGGCTTCGTGGAACGGCCTGGTGCGAACCGCTTCTGCCAGTTCCACCACCATATCGCGAAATGCCTTCATGGCCGCCGCTGCACGCGTGCCGAAGACATTCTCATCCACCATGCGGACAATTGCATCCCACAGCGTCAGGTTGTTCTCGCCCGCAAAACGCCGGGCGTCATCCAGCGTGCTTTTGCCGATTCCGCGCGCCGGGTTATTGATGATCCGTTCCAGGCTCAGCGACGAAGTCTGCGATTGCGCCAGCTTCAAATACGCCAGAATGTCTTTCACTTCGGCGCGCTGGTAGTAGCTGAATCCGCCCACGACGTTGTACTTGCGCCCGTAGCGGCGCAGCGCTTCTTCAATCTGCCGCGACTGCGAGTTGGTCCGATAGAGAACAGCTACCTTCCAGTCGCGGTGCTGCTTCAACATCTTTTCGATGCTGTCGGCGATGAACAGTGCCTCGTTGGCATCGTCATCGGCGATGTAGACGGTCACCTGATCGCCTTCATCGGAATCCGTCCAGAGCCACTTGCCTTTGCGCTCGGTGTTATTGGCAATCACGGCGCTGGAGGCTTCGAGGATATTTTTTGTGGAGCGATAATTCTGCTCCAGGCGAATCGTGGTTGCGCGCGGGAAGTCCTTCTCGAAGTCGAGAATATTGCGGATATCGGCGCCGCGCCAGCTATAAATCGACTGGTCTTCGTCGCCCACCACGCAGATGTTGTCGTGGGAGGCCGAAAGCAGGCGCATCAAATCGTATTGGGTGCGGTTGGTGTCCTGGTATTCATCCACCATCAGATAGCCGATACGCCGTTGCCACAAAGCGCGCGTTGACTCGTCATGGCGCAACAGGCGTACCGTTTCCAGCAGCAAGTCGTCAAAATCGAGCGCGTTAGCCTGGCGCAGCGATTTTTCGTACTCCTCAAAAACCGCCGCCACCCGTGTCTCCTGCGGACTGGATGCCTTGTTGTACATCTCATCCGGCGTTGTCTTCAGGCTCTTGGCCCGGCTGATCTGCGAAAGCGTTTGCCGGTGCGGCATCGTCTTGTCATCCAGACCCAGCTTGCTGTAAGCGGCCTTCACGATGGCCGCCTGGTCTTCGGCGTCGTAGATGGAAAATGTCCGCGTGAAGCCGGGGCGGATGTTGGCGAGAGCATCGCCATCGCGACGCAGCAGCCGGACGCAGAACGAGTGAAACGTCGCCAGCGTAGGCATTTCGGTGAGCGACATGCCTTCCACCAGCGAAGCCACGCGCGCCCGCATCTCACCCGCCGCCTTGTTGGTAAATGTCACGGCCAGAATGGAAGTGGGAGGCACACGCCGGGTATCGATAATGTGCGCAATACGCTGAGTGATGACGCGCGTTTTACCGCTGCCGGCGCCGGCGAGAATCAATACCGGGCCTTCGGTGGTCTCGACTGCTTCGCGCTGTTGGGGGTTAAGGCCGGAAAGGAAATCCACGGAATCTCTATTCTCGCATCGGATACTGTGAGCATGGCCTGGACGCGAGTGGCGAAGGTGGTGGAGATTCTGCCCTGGACGGTTATGAAACATTCCCATGCGGGCGCGCGCTACGCCATTTGCAATGTGGATGGCGATATTCGTGCGGTATCCGGCATCTGCCCGCATCAGGATGGACCTCTGTATGAGGGCATGCTCGACGCAGACGCCATTATGTGCCCGCTGCATGCGTGGAAGTTCGACACCCGCAGCGGCGCCTGCGATGCGGATGAGACGCTGCGGATCCCGGTTTATCCGGTGAAGGTGGAGAACGGCGTGATTTTCGCTGATCTTCCGGAGCGGAACAATGCCTGAACTGCCCGAGGTGGAGTCAGTGGTTCGGTCCCTGCGCCCCGGCATTGTGGGCAGGCGAATTCTTAACGCCGAATTGAAGGACGGTCGGGTGCTGATCGGCTCGGCCGCAGTAACTTCGCGCGCACTGGCGGGAAGGAAGATCATCCGCGTGGAACGCCACGGCAAGTTCATCGCGATTCATCTGGATGAAGGCTTTCTGGTAGTTCATCTGGGCATGACGGGACGGCTTCTGCTCAATGCAGAGCCAGCGAAGTGGACCCACGCGATCTTCACCCTGGACAAGGGGACGATGATTTACGACGATCCCAGGCAGTTCGGTCGCATTGAATATGGCGAGGAACTTCCGGCGCGCGTGGCGAGGCTGGGGCCGGAGCCGCTGGAAGTATCGGTCGCGGAATTCATCACGCGGCTCAGGCAACGCGGATCGCCTGTCAAGGCGGTGCTGTTAAACCAGGCAGTGGTGCGGGGCGTCGGCAATATTTACGCGGATGAGACGCTGTTCCGCGCCGGCGTGCATCCCAGGCGTCGCGCTTCGTCGCTGTCTCCGCAGCGTGTCGCGAAGATTCATGCCGCCATGCGCGAGGTGCTGAGCGAAGCGATCGCCGCCGGCGGATCATCGATCTCGGATTATGTAGATGCCGATGGTGCCAAAGGGTGGTTTCAGGTGGAGCACCGGGCGTATGGACGCACCGGCGAGCCCTGCAAGGTTTGCGCGACGCCCATCAAGCGTATTCTGCTGGCACAGCGTTCCACGCATTATTGCCCGAAATGCCAGCGGTAGGGCCTTAACCGTGTTCCTGGGCTAACTTCCGCTATTCTTCCTGTGGATGGGAGAATTATGCAAAGCCTGAATCTCAAGAATCCGGAAGCCCACAAACTGGCCAGCCAACTGGCGCAGTTGACCGGGGAAAGCCTGACTACCACAGTAATTCAGGCTGTAGAAATGCGTCTGGCAGCCGAGCAATGCGAAGATCGAACCCATAACGTGGAGGCAGGGTCAATTGGCCGGGCTTGGATTTCAGTTGTTCGGCAAGGGTCGGCACAAGGCCGCCCTGAATTTCGGCGACTGCTTCACGTGGGCGCTGGCGAAGGTCTTTCGCGAACCAGTTCTGTATAAGGGGAGTGAACTCCTCCAGTCAGATATTGAATCTGCCGTTTGAGTTAGTGACTGTGTCATAGCCGCTTACGCTCGCGAGAATGCCACCAGTGTGCTGGTGTCGTGTTTGTCCGCGGCGCGCAGTGCGGCGAGACAATGCGCTCGTGCCGTGCCCGGATCGCGAAGGCTTTCCCGCCCCCAGGAAAATCTCTCCCGGCCCAGCCGCATCACCAGAAGATTGGCCATTAGCCGGGCATGGCGGCCGTTGCTGTTTGGAAAAGGATGTATCAGTACCAGCCGGTGATCAAAAAGCACGGCGATTTCGTCGACTGGCCAGGCTCCGAATTCCATCCACGCTTTCGCATCGTCCAGCAGCTGGCGCAATTCTACCGGTATCCGACAGTGGTCAATCCCGATATTCCCGGGACTCTTCCGCAGCTGCCCGGCCCGGAACCATACATCGCCGAACATTCTGTTGTGCAGTCGCCGGACGAAGTCTTCGCTCAACAGCGTACGACGCCGCCGGGAGAGAGCCCACCCCCTGTCTGCTGATAATATTTTCCTGTTCCGCCTCATTCAATTCGTGGCGATACACAATGTAAGCGGGAATGAGTGCGCACATTTCCTGTGGCGTCAGCGGAGTCGCCGCCGGATCATCCGGCTCCGCGAAAACGCCGATCATTGTTCATCCCAGATCCGCCTTGGGTTCATCTTTTGAACCAGTTCGTCAATCCGCGCTTCCGAATCCCGCCTGCTTACCGCCTGATTTTCCAGTAGCATCGAATGCTCGATGGCGGTAAGACGCCGCCGGGCAACGGACCGGGCCCGTTCACGGAAGATGGTCTCCAGCGGCTGGTTCGGTACCAGCGCATAGACGAGGGTGCAATCCATGGCCTGGGCCACTCTGCGAAGCGTAGACAATTGGATTGCGCCTTTAACTTCAGACTGTTCGAGGGCGACAACAGAGGGCTGTCTGATACCGAGACGCTTCCCCAATTGCTCAGCGGACATGCCGAGGCCCCCTCGAATAGCTTTGATCCAGCCGCGTGCCGGCGCGGAGAACCGCCCCACAGGTTTCAAAATGTTGAAGCGTTGATCCAGACCGACGCGGACCTGGGTGTTTATTTGCGCACGTAGCATAGAGTAGAGTCTATTTATTTTTGTTGTTATATAGAGTTTAGACTATTTTATTGTCCAATGTTGGATTCATAAGACGTTTGAGCATATTTCGTTGGACGCGGTAGGCTAAAACAGAGACACACATGACTATCCATCTCACTCTGGAACAGGAGCAGCGGGTTCAGGCGGTGATCGGCGCGGGAACGTACAAGTCTCTGGACCAGTTAGTAGAAGCGGCTTTGACTGCTTTGGAGCAGTGCCCGGAGTCGGGTATTCCGCTAATCCCCGCGAATCTGGAAGCTCTTCTCATGGACGGTTTGCATTCTCCCGTTCTTACCGAAGAGGATTTCTGGAATTCGGTGGATGCGCGGACCGCTATTCTGCTTGCTGAGCACGGGCCACGCCAGCCTTCGTGAAAATTGCGTTCCGGCAGGCCGCCAGCGACGATGTGGTGCGCTAGTTCCGCTACTATCTGGTGACGGAGGAGGTGCCCGTGATCGCGCTGCGATTTCGCGAGTCCGTGCGCCGGACCCTGGAGTCAATCCGGCAAAATCCTTTGGCGGGGTCGCCCTACCCGGTGCGAAACCCGCAGCTCGAAGGTCTGAGATCCCGGGCCGTCGCAGCGTATGGCTTCATTCGCGTGTATTATCTGGTCGGGAATGATGCCATCCATGTCGTCCGGATTCTGCATGGAAAGCGCGACGTCCAGCGAATTCTCCAGAATGAGGGGCGCCTTTGAGGTGTGGTCGAAAGCTGCGCGTGCTGCATCAGGAAAGCCTCAGGCCAACGGCCTCCGGTGCCGCGCGCGTCGGTTCGCTTACTCGTAGCGCAGCACTTCCACCGGCGTGATGCGGGTCGCATTGCGTGCCGGGTATAGCGTGGCCAGCAGACTTACCGCAATCGCTGTTGCCGCGATCCACACACCGTCCAGGGCTCGCGGCTCGAACGGCACAAAGCTCAGGGCGTAGATGGATTCATCCAGCTGAATCAGGCGGTACTTGTCGGCGAAGTAGCAGATGGCGTAGCCCGCGGTGACGCCAATCGCAGTACCCACCAGCCCGATGATCGCGCCCTGCATCACGAAGATGCCACGAATCTGTGACTTCTTCGCACCCATCGACATCAGCACGGCAATGTCCCGGTACTTCGTCAGAACCACCATGGTGAGGGTGATCAGAATATTTAACGCCGCCACCAGTTCAATCAGGCCGATCGTGACCGCCGTCACTGCCCGCTCCATCTTCAGCGCGTTCAGCAACTGCCGGTTCTGATCCTCCCAGTTGGTGGATGAATAACCCGGCCCCGCGGTCCTCTCTGCTTCCACGGCTACCGCCGGCGCCAGGTACAAATCGTCGATGCGCATCTCAATGGAGTTCACCACATCGCCCACCGAGATCAGTTTCTGCACCGCTCCAAGCGGCGCGTAGGCCCACGTGGCATCCAGATCGTAAAAGCCGGATTCAAAGATCCCCACTACGCGGAAGCGCTGGCTGCGCGGCTGCGGCCCGAACGGCGTGAGGGTTCCCTGCGGGCTGATAACGGTAACTACGGTGTCCATCAAAACACCAACGTCCTGCGCCAGCCGTGAACCCAGAATGATGGGCGGCAACTCACCCGCCTCGCTGAGCCGTGCAACTGACCCCTTCCTGAGCTTCCGCAGCGTTTCACTGTTCGCCAGCTCGCTGCGCGGTTCAATGCCTTTCAGCACCGCACCCCGGCCGCCCTGCGGGCCTGTAAGGAACACCTGGTCGTAGAGCACCGGCGCCACCGCCAGAACGTGCGGCACGCCTTTCAGCCGGGTCACCAGTTCGCGCCAGGCGTAAATCCCCTGCCCTGCTTCCTTCTCCAGAATGTTGACGTGTGACGTGGCACCCAGCAGATTGCGCTGCAGCGTATTGCGGAAGCCGTTGTTCACCGCCAGCGCCACAATCAGCGCCATCACGCCGGCGGCGACCCCGGCCACGGAGATTACCGTAATTACGGAAATCATGGTCTCGCGGCGGCGCGCCCGCAGATAGCGGCCCGCCACAAATATAGTGAAGGAACTCAGCACGTTCGGACTCATTATGAATGATCGGTTATCATGGGCGTTTCTTGAACCGGTCCATTTCCATCGTCGTCCCCGCTTATAACGAGAGTGCCCGCCTGCCGGATACCATCCGTCGCATCGAAGCCTACTTCGCTGGTTCGGCCTGGGATTTCCACGAAATCATCATTGTGGACGATGGCTCCTCCGACTCCACTTTTGAAACCTCGGCTTCCTTCGCTCGCCAGAACCCGAACGTGCGTGTACTGAAAAACCCGGGCAATCGCGGAAAAGGCTATTCGGTGCGCCACGGGATGACCGAGGCGAAAGGCGAATGGCGGCTCTTCAGCGATGCTGACCTCTCCGCGCCCATTGAAGAACTCGACAAACTGTGCGCGGCCGTGGACCAGCGTAGCGTCAAAGTCGCTATCGGCTCGCGGGCGCTCGACCGGTCGCTGATCGGCGTTCACCAGCCCGGATTCCGCGAAACCGCCGGGCGGTTCTTCAATCTGGTGATGCGCGCGGCAGTTGGTCTGCCCATCTCTGATACGCAGTGCGGCTTCAAACTTTTCCATCGCGACGCTGCCGAAAGAATTTTCCCGCGGCAGCGGCTTGAGCGCTTCGGGTTCGATGTGGAAGTGCTCTACATCGCGAAGAAACACGGCTTTGCAATTGCCGAAATTCCGGTTCGCTGGAATCACGCCGAAGGCAGCAAAGTGGGAATGCTCACCGGCCTGCATGCGTTTGGCGAACTGGCGCAGGTGCGGTGGAATGATATGAAAGGACTGTACCGGTGAACACTCCTCACGTCTACATTCCGGGTAAAACGGGTTTCACCATTCTCGCGCTGCATGAGACGGGCGCGAATGAAGACGATTTGCCGCCCATCGCGCGCGCCATCGCTCCTGGCGCGGCGGTACTAAGCCCGCGTGTAGATGGCTCTTCGCCGCTCTCTGATATGGCGGCCTGGGTGGCGGCGCGCATTCACGAATATGCGCTGGACCCCGCCCGGGTATATGCATTGGGTTACTCGACGGGGGCAGATGTGGCGGCGAATCTCATGATGCGGCACCCCGGCTTGCTGGCAGGCGGGGTTTTGTTGCGCCCCGGCCATCTGGCCCGACCGGGCATTCTCCCGCCGCTGGAATCGTTGTCGGTACTGGTTGTCGCAGGCACAAAGGATACGACGCATCCGCCGGATTCCGCTGTCACGGTGGCTCGCCTGCTGGCAGAAGCCGGCGCCGGCGTCGATTTTTCGGAGCACGATTCCGACCACGGCCTCACGCCCCACGATTTCGCACTTGCGCGCGAGTGGCTATCCCAGCGATTCAATCCCGCATAGGTCCGCAAAAACAAATCCGTCGCGTTCCACAATTTCGCCGGTCTTCACCTCGATTGGCCGGCGAAACACCGGCGCGGCATAAACGAAGGTGTGGAATTCCCCATTCTCTCCACATGGATCTACGGTGGGTGGCAGGTCACGCAGCAAATCGGCGTCGAACTCGCGACCAGCGAAGGCGCGGTCGAGTTGCTTCGGGTCCACGCAGGTCAGGGTGGCCCGAACCCCCGCCGCAATCATCTCTCGCGCCAGCGCAGCAGTCGGAATATCCCACACCGGGAACAGCGGTTCCAGCCCGGTGCCTGTGAGTTGCTTTTCCCGATACTCGCGAATGTCGCGCAGGAACAGATCACCGAACCCGATTCCGGTGAGACCCTCTGCAACTGCCCGCTGGTACACACCCCGCATGATCTCTTCGTACTGCTCATTCGAGCACGGCCATGGCAGGTCTGTCTCCCACATTGGCAGGCCGACCGCTTCCGCCTGTTGACGAGCCAGCGAGCGTCGCACGGCATGCATGGCAACCCGATCCGCAGCCTGGTTAAACGTGGTAATCAGCGCGACTACTTCCACATCGGCCCGCTGCCGGAGTAAGTGGAGTGCCCACGCGCTGTCTTTACCGCTGCTCCACGAGAGAGCGATCCGTTTCAACGGAAGATCCCGGTATGCCCCAGCGAATAGCGGCCCGGTTGCGGATACACACAGAGGCCGTGCGGCCCTTTTCCAACGGGGATCCGCGCCAGTAATTTGCCCTCCACGGTATCAATCGCGTAGACCTCGGCGTTGTATCTGCCGGAAAGTCACAGCACTTTGCCGTCGGCGGAAACACCGCCCATATCCGGGCTTCCGCCGCCGGGGAAGGTCCACTTCTTCGCTACCTTGCGGGTAGCGAAATCGATCAGCGAAATGCTGCCTTCGCCGCGGTTGGAGACGTACAGAAATTTTGAATCGCGACTCACGTACAAGCCGTGAGCGCCTTTACCTGTGGGAATAAACGCGGTCTGCACAAACTTGTCTCCATCCAGCACATGAACGCCATTATTCTTCATGTCGGCGACGTACCAGGTGGCGCCATCGGGCGAAATCTTGACATCCTGCGGCATACCCATTTCCGGCAGGTCGATGCGCCCAATCAGCTTCTGGTTCACGGTGTCAACCTTGATCAGTGCGCCGGCAAATTCACAGCTGGCGATGAAGTACCTGCCATCCGGCGAGAAATCAACGTGGTCTACGCCCTTGCAAGGTACGGCGACGGAATGCTTCACTTTCATGGTCGCCGGGTCGAGGAAGTTCAGATGCTGCTTTTGTTCGGCCACCACCATGGCGAATTTACCGTCTGGCGTGTAATACATGTTGTAAGGGTCGTCCACCGGAACCGTATCGCCAAGCTTGCCGGTGGCCGGGTCCAGCCGGGTGAGGCTGTTGCCCAGGTCGTTCAGCACCCAGAGAGTTTTCATGTCCCACGAGGGCACCACATGCTGCGGCTGCTTACCCACCTTCAACGTCTCAATCACTTTAAACGTCGCCGGGTCAATCACCGTAACTGTATTGCTGATGGTGTTGGGCACGTAGACGCGGGCAGGAAAGCCCTTCACGGTCGCGCTGAGGTTGTTGGGCGTATTGGCGGCGTAAATGTCGCGCGGGTTCAGAACCGGCGGCATGCCCGGAATACCCTGGGCGGCAACATAAATTGCGAATCCGGTAAGCAGTGTGGCGGAAATGATGAGGCGAGGCAAAGGGGCTCCTGATTTGAATATAGCGAAGTGGTATTTTAGTCCGTGGAATTCAAGGATCAGGTAGCACTAGTGACTGGTGCCTCGCGCGGCATCGGTCGGGCGATCGCGTTACGCCTCGCGAAGGGCGGTGCCGTAGTTTGTCTGAACTACGCTTCACGGGCAGCGGATGCCGAAAGCGCCGCCGACGAGATTCGCGCCGCCGGAGGCGTGGCCATTGCGCTGCGGGCTGACGTGGCCGATGCCTCGCAGGTCGGCGCCATGGTACGGGAAGTGGAGGCGAAGTTCGGCACCGTTTCCATTGCTGTGAACAACGCCGGCATCATGGTTCGCGGCACGCTCGACGATTTCGATGAAGCTGCCATAGACCGCATGCACCGGGTCAACGTAAACGGCGTGATCCACGTCACACGGGCCGTAATGGGCGGAATGAGAGAGCGCGGATTTGGGCGGATCGTCAATATCGCCTCCATCGCCGGACACGGTACCGCGGCCCCCGGTTACGCTTTTTATGGCGCGACCAAGGCCTCCGTTGCACTGTTGACAAAACGCTTCGCTTTGGAGCTATCCACTTCGGGAATCACGGTGAACGCCATCGCGCCGGGCTTTGTTCTCACAGAATTGACCAGTAGCGGATTGTCTGCGGCGGAACTGGACGTGCTGGTGGAACGCATGAAATCACGCTCCATGGTGTCGCGTATCGGCCGACCGGAAGACATTGCCAATGCGGCGGCGTTCCTTGCCCGGCGGGAATCCGGGTTCGTTACCGGACAGGTATTGACGGTGGATGGCGGACGCACCGATTTCATCGGGCACCCGTAGCTCTAATTTCGGAGCTCTTATTTCGGAGCTCCTATTTCGGATCTTTCACCACAGGTACTTCGTAGGCCTTTTTCAACGCCTGCTGGTATTCGCTGTGCAGAGCCCTGATGCCGTCAAATTCGCGTTTCACAGCGGCGCGATAATCAGCGTGGGTCGCGAAGTCAAACAACGTCGCCGCCATCGCCATGGCATCGGTTACCGCTCCCTTGTGGCCAATTTCCCCGAGCGTGTCCGTTTCCATTTCGTAGGTATGGTTGGGAGCTGTGGAAGACTGCGCGCTGAACTCCAGACCGGGAATATCCATGGACACGCTGCCCGTCTCCTCATACCCCATGGGCTTGCCCAGGATCGCGGCGACGTTGGTGGCACCGTACTTCTTCAGATATTCGAAGCCCAGTTCGTCCAGGGTGGAAACCGAAATACCGTCGCGGTCGTTTCCGTAGGGTTCAATCTTCACTTTCGTCCCCGTGGCCAGCGCCGCAGCCCGTGCCGCGTTGTCTACCATTTCACGAATTTGCGACAAGTACTCGGAGTCCGGATAGCGGATGTAAAAATCGGCCACGGCGCGATCCGGTACCACGTTGGGCGCGGTGCCACCTTCCAGAATCACGCCTTGTACACGGGCTTCGGGACGCATGCTGGAGCGCATGGCGTCGATATTGTTGAACAGATGAATCACCGCCTCCAGGGCGTTGCGTCCGTTCCACGGCGTCATCTGATGAGCAGGCGCACCGGAGAAAATGTACTTCACGCCGTCGATATTCAGGCAGCACGTGCCGAAGCCTGGCGCGGGCCGCGCGGTGGTGCTTACCGCATGGCTGCGCACCATTACGTCGATACCGTTGAACACGCCGGCCTTGTGCATATCGATCTTGGCCGGCGGCATCATCTCTTCCGCGGGCGTGCCGAAGACCACTACACTGCCCGGCGCGTGCGTCTTTTCCAGATACTCTGCCATGGCTACCGCAGCGGCGATGCCGATGGGCCCCTGGGTAGAATGCTGGTCGCCATGGAAGGCGCCTTTGGTGCCGCGCAGCGCGTCGTACTCCAGAATGACGCCCAGATTCGGCGCACCATTGTTGCCTTTGTAACGGGCCACGAACGCGGTCTCCAGCCCGGCCACACCGATCTTCACATCAAAGTTGTGGGCGCGCAGATAGCTGGTCAGTTTCTCCACCGCCCATTTCTCCTGGAAGCCCACTTCCGGGTGCTTCGTGATCTCATCGCCCATGGCAATCAGTTCGTTATCCATCAGTTCTTTGGCGCGGGCCACTACCTGATCGCGCGCCCCATTGGGGGCCATGATGCGTTTCACCCATGTGTCCACTTCGAGGGAACGCTCCAGCGCATTCATCTTCTGCAGAACGTCTTTGGCGGCTTCGCGCTCGGTGGGTGTCTCCTGACCGAATGCGAGCGAGGCCAGTGCGAGGGCGACAAACATCTTCTTCATGACTAATCTCCTGGTTTTGCGACTACACTGCGCGAGCGGGTGAGTTCGTCGCGGAAAAACTCGTTCAATTCGGCGTAGGGGGCGGCGTGATCGAATGCCGCGAAGGTACCTTCATGGGCGATCTCTTTCGCGGCGCGGATAAACGCGCCCCAGGCGGTTCGGGCGAGGGAAGAGCCAAGGCTGATGCGACGGACACCCAACTCCGCGAGGTCGGCGACGCCGAGGCCGGTGTTGGCGCTCATGAGAATGTTGACGGGCCTGGGCGCGACGGCCGCGACGATGGCTGCGATGTCTTCGCGCGAACGCGGGCCGGGCGCATAGAGCACATCGGCACCGGCTTCGGCGAATGCGGTGAGGCGGCGCAGCGCTTCCCCGCGGGCCTCCGGGTGGCCAGTCAGATAGCATTCGGTCCGCGCGGTGAGCAGTATCGACGGATCCATAGCGGCACGTGCGGCCTTGATGCGCTCAATGGCGAGCGGCAGTTCGTAAAGCGGCGATTGCGGATCGCCCGTGGCGTCTTCAATCGAGAGCCCCGCCACACCGGTCGCCACGCAACGCGCCACGTTCACTGCGACGCCTTCGGGGTCATGAGCGAATCCCGATTCGAAGTCGGCGTTCACCGGTAAATCGGTCGCGCGGACAATGTCGCTGATGTTGGCCAGCGTCATTTCCATGGGCACGGCCCAATCGGTGTCGGGAAGTCCTTTAGAGAAGGACAGGCCGGAACTGGTGGTGGCCAGCGCCTTGAATCCCAGGTGCTTCAGATACATGGCGGTTCCGGCATCCCAGGGATTCGGGATTACGAAGCACCCACTCTGATGCAGTTCCCGGAACGTCATTTTGGCGGTCCCAGAGGACTGGGTTTGCAACCTTCTTTTTCCGATGTCCAGATCACGCTGACAATCTTCCAAGCACCGGATTCCCTCACCAGCTGGAAGGCATCAATGCCGCAGTGATCGAACTTGCCGTCGCGGTGGTAATCGTATTCGGCCCAGACATCGGCGATGGTGCCGCCGCGAATGCGGACCTTCGGCTGCCAGATGCGCTCCAGAGCGGCCGATTTGTTGTTCTCATTCGACTTCACAAATGCTTCGCGGCTGATCAGTCTGGACTGGTCGCCGGTGGTGGCGACGAACTGAGCGTTGGCCGAGGTTGCAGCGATTAGCTTCTCCGCGCTGTGCGCAGCCATGCCGTCAAAAAGCAGCTGCACCGCCGCGAGCACGTCTTTCTCCTCTTTTGATTGAGCGAAGCCGCAGAGCGGCAGAAGCAACAGCAGTGCAAGTGACAAGCGCATAGGTCTTATCGTGCCACAGACAAAAGCGCGCACCCTGGAAAGAGTACGCGCTTTGCTACGACAGGATTTGAAGCCCGCTCAGAATACGAGCTTGAGGCCGAATTGAATTTTCCGGCTTTCGTTCGCGGTCTGGGTGATACGGCCAAACGTTGCGGCGTTGGTCGAGGCATCGTGCTGCGGCAGGCCGAAGTTGGCATGGTTAAAGATGTTGAACAACTCGCCGCGGAACTGGACTTTCAGCCGTTCCGTCGCCGAGATGTTGCGCGACAAACCGAAGTCCACGTTCTTCAGGCTGGGGCCGGTGAGATCGTTGCGGGGCGCGTTGCCGAAAGCGGGAACACCCGTGCCCGGAACCGAGTTGCGATAGGCCGCAGTGTTGAACCACTTGTCGACCGTGGGATTGCCGATGTGCGGATCGCCAATGACGAACGGGCGGTTATTGGCGCCGGTGTTGGAAAGATCGGAGCCGGTGATTACGGTAAACGGCGACCCCGACTGGAAGGTGAAAATACCGTTGGTCTGCCAACCGGAAATGATCGCGTTCACAAAGGGATTGACGTTCGCGGCGAGGGACTTGCCCTTACCAAAAGGCAGTTCGTAAACCAGGCTGGTGACCAGACGCTGGCGGACGTCGAAAGAGGACGTCCCCGTGTTGCCGCGCAGATTACTGATGTCCATGATGCCGGCTTCGCCGTCGCCCGAACCGGCCGGATTGGCTCCGCCATCAATGGAGTGCGACCAGGTGTAGGAGACCAGCGACGACAGGCCTTTGGAGTAGCGCTTTTCCAGCCGCGCCGCAAGGCTGTGATAGGTGGAGTTGCCAATGCTGTCGACCCAGGTAATAGCGCCCCATTGGTTATAAGGACGACGGGGCTGAAGTTGCCCCGGACCAGCCGCCGCAGGCTGGTTGATGTTGTAAGTCAGGGGCAGGTGGGTACCCTTTGAACCGAGATAGGTTACATCGAGTACAAGGCTGGGCAGCAACTGACGCTGCAGACCCGCGCTCCACTGCGTGACATAGGCGGTCTTAAGGTCAAACACGACACCGGTACCGGTGAAGCCGCCAACCGAGGTACCGGTCGGATACGGATTTAGCCAGAACGCCACCTGCGGGCCAACGGAGGGCAGAGGATTCGTAAACGCCTGGCTGAGCCGGAACGGGATGCCGCGATAGATGCCGGAGATGCCGTTGCCATCTACAATCTGATTGTTGAAAATACCGATGCCACCGCGAACGACGGTCTTGTTGTCGCCAAACGGACGATACGCGAAGCCAATGCGGGGTGCAAAATTTTTCTTCGCCAGTGACCATGCGTGGTTGCCGATCGGGTTGGTACCGGGCACCGTGATCAGTGCGCCGGTGGCACGATTCACATCGAGCAGGCGGCCATCGGCCACGGGCATGAGACCGGTAGCGGGATCGAAAGAGGTGATCTTGTTATTGACCTCGTAGGAGGGGAAGAACAGTTCGTAGCGCAGGCCGAGGTTGATTGTCAGGCGGTTAGTTGCCTTCCAGTCGTCCTGTACGAAGAACGCTGTGGAAGGCGTGCGGGTGTTGTGCAGCGGCGCGCCACCCAAACCGTTGGTGCTGCGGATGCCGCCAACAAGATAATCGACCAGGGCGTTGCCTGTGTACTGGCCATTGAAGCCGAAGGTGCCGCGCGCCTGGTAGTAGGACGGGTCGGAATAGTTGAACACGAAAAACTTGAAATCGCCGCCAGCCTTGATGGTATGCGTGCCATGAATAAACGCCAGGCTGTCCACAAAGTTGTAAGTGGGGGTGCGGCGACCCTGCGGGGTGTTGTTGGATCCACCCAGCGTGCCATAACCTGTAATGGTGACGCGGGGAACACCCAGCACGCCGATCAGATTCGGGTCAGGCACGCCCTGTTGCGGGATGCCCAGTTTGGCCCCGACATTGCCCAGGAAGGCATCTTCCTGAATGCGCGACGTGCTCAGCCTGTTGAAGCCGCCGCGAAGTTCGTTGATGAGCGTGGGGCTGAACGTGTGGACGTAGTTAACGGCCAGACCCTGAGCTTGTTCCGGCTCAGTACAACCGAACGTCGGCAGGACGTTGGTGCCGCACAACGTGTTGTTTTGCCAGTTCGTAGTGCGTTTGGAATACTGGTAACTACCAAAAATATTGTCTCGCGCGCCCAGCACGTGGTCAATTCGGGTGGAGAACTGATTGGTGTTTTCGGAGCCGACGAGGCTGTAGTTGTAGTTATTCGAAAGCAGAGAGTTTGTGGGCGCGGGGAAATACTGCAACAGCGCGAGGCTGGTTTTATCCAGTCGGCTGGCGGGAATGATGTTGTCGGGGCCTATGCCGTAGGCGATGCGGGCCGCCGCGGTGATGCCGGAAAGGCCGGTTACGTCCCCGCGCGCCTGGGCCGCGGTGGGAACCGTCGTCAGGCCGGCGGATTGCGAACTGGCGCGCAGGCCCTCATAGGTGCCGAAGAAAAAGGTCTTGTTGGCCACGATTCTGCCGCCGCCGGAAGCGCCGAATTGATTACGCCGGAACGGAGGAACTTTGGTGGGGCCGAAGAAGTTGCGGGCATCCAGCGCGCTATTGCGCAGGAACTCGAACGCCGTGCCATGGTACTGATTGTTGCCGGATTTCGTGGTGATCAAAATCTGGCCACCGGCATAGCGGCCATACTCGGCGTTGTAGATGCCGGTCAGCACGCGGAATTCCTGAATGCCATCCACAGAAGGGCGAATCGTCGGCTGCATGGTCGTGCCGTCTTCGTTATCCACGCCATCCAGAATGTAGTTGTTGGTCACTTCATCGTGACCGGAGACGTTGAAGCCCCCGCGGAAACCAAGGCCCGAATTCTGCGTGGGCGGAAACACGTTCGGAACCAGTTGCGAAAGCTGCCAGAACTGGCGACCATTCAGCGGAAGCTCGGCTACCTGCTTCTCACCCACAACGCCGCCGGTAGAGGCTTCTTCGGTCTGCAGCTGAGCGGCTTCGGCGGCAACCGTGATGGTCTCCGTTACTTCGCCCGGCGACAGCGACAGATCAATGCGCAGCGACTGACCGGTCTGCAGCACGATGCCCGACTTGGCTGCCTGCTTGAAACCCTGCAATTGCGCCGTCACGGTATAGGTATCCGCGGGCGTCAACTGGGTGAATTCAAATTCACCGGCGGCGCCAGTGGTCGCGGTGCGCGTGTTGCCCTTGCTGATGTTCTGAACGGTAATGACTGCTCCGGAAACTGATGCGCCGGAAGCGTCCGTGACGGTACCAAGAATAGTGGCTGTAACACCTTGTGCGAGCAGCATGGATGACAATGCACCCGCAAAAACGGCTATGCGTAATATTCGATGAAGCATGTGGACTCCTGAATTTCCCCTGAATGGGCGTAAATCCGCATTGCCGGGGAGTTTGTGATACACACAGATTACCACGGTGTGACAGTATCAAGAAGGTATAATGGCCACTCAGCAACACCAGCAGGCGCGATTCTACGGGACGCACTAAAAGCAATGGAATTTAACCTTCGCCTCGCGCAGTCGGAAGACATTGCGCCGCTGACGGAACTGATCCGCGCTTCGGTGCGGGAACTACAGAAGAAATACTACTCGCCGCAGCAACTGGATGCGGCGCTGGGCTCGGTATTCGGCGTAGACCGGCGGTTGATTGAAGACGGTACCTATTTTGTTGTGGAGTGGGACGGCGCGGTGGCCGGGTGTGGTGGGTGGAGCCGGAGGCGCACGTTATTCGGGAGCGATCAGTTGCCTGGCCGCGAAGATGCACTGCTCAATTCGGCCTGCGACGCCGCGAAGATCCGGGCGTTTTTTGTGCACCCCTCATTTGCCCGACGCGGCGTAGCATCACTGATTCTGAAGGCCTGCGAAGAGGCGGCGATCCACGAAGGCTTCACCCGTCTGGAGATGGGTGCGACTCTGACCGGAGTGCCGTTTTACAAGTCGCGCGGATATGAAGAGGGGGATCGGATGGAAGCGGATTTGCCGAACGGACTCAAGCTGCCTCTTATGAAGATGAGGCGAACCGTCGGATGACGCGTGTCGCGATACACTGGCACATTCAGCCATGGCCACCAACAGTCAGTCTCTGAGCCGCGCGCAATGGCGCATGATCCTGCTTGCCAGCCTTGGCGGGGCACTGGAGTTTTACGATTTCATCGTCTATGGCATTTTCGCGCGGGAGATCGCGGCGGCGTTCTTCCCGGCCAGCGATCCACTGGTCTCACTGATCCTCACGTTTTCGGTTTTCACGATTGGGTACCTCGCGCGGCCCGTGGGTGGAATCGTCCTGAGCCACTTTGGCGACAGGTATGGGCGGCGGATGGTTTTTATACTTTCCATTCTCGTGATTTCCGTTTCCACCTTCAGCATGGGACTGATTCCGACGTATGCAAAGTGGGGCATTGCGGCCCCGGTGGTGCTGATTCTGCTGCGACTGGTGCAGGGATTCTGTCTGGGCGGCGAACTGCCGGGTGCCATTACGTATGTTGTGGAAACCAGCCCGGCCCGCGCCTGTTTCGTGTGTGGACTGATGTTCTTCTGCGTGCAATCGGGCGTGGTGCTGGCCTCGCTGATTAGTTTGGGAGTACACACCTTGCTGGCGCCGCCTGAGATTGCGGCATGGGGCTGGCGGATTGGCTTCCTGTTTGGCGGAGTCACGGGGCTGGGCAGCTACCTGCTACAGCGGTCGCTGGAAGAAACTCCGGAGTTCCGCCAGATGAAGCAGAAAGCATCGGCCTCGCGGCGTCCTTTCGCCGAGGTATTACAGACCCACACCGGCGCGGTGGTTGCCGGAACCGCCGCCATCGCCGTTGTGGGCGGTTTCAACGGCCTTCTGTTCGCGCACATGCCGGCGTATCTTGCGACGGTGCTGCACTACGATCCACACACGGCCAACGTGGCGCAAAATGTATGCCTCGCGACCGACGCCGTTTTCATCCTGATCGCCGGCTGGCTGGGCGACCGGATATCAAAGACCGTCCTGCTGCGAGTGGGCGCAGTGGCAATGGCCCTGGGAGCATGGCCGTTTTACCAGGCGTTGGCGGGTAAAAGTGAACACGTCATTCTGCTCTTCGCCCTCGCCGGCATCGCCGCCGGGCTACCCTCCGGCACCTTCGCCTGCATTCTGGCAGACCTGTTCCCCACGCGGGTGCGGTTCACCGGGGTCGCGCTGGCGTTCAATATCAGCTTCACGATCTTCAGCGGCACAGCACCCCTGGTGGCTACCTCGCTGATCGCAAAGACAAGCCCCGCCGCTGGCCCGGCGATCTTCATCATTGTGTGCGCAGTGCTGGCATTGGCGGGGAGCTTGTTTACACCGCGGCTGAGCGGGCAGATTCGCAGGACGTCGGCTGTGGGAGCCTGAAATGCCTGCACGCACCGGCGTGACAACTTCGCCGGTCTCGCGCCCGGTACCGGATACGGTACCATGTTTCTGTGGCTACCGCCGTCAGAACACTCTGGAAAATGCGCAGGAATCAGCTGGGGTGGCGCATTGAAGAGTTGCAGACGGTCGCGGAGGAATGCGGCGTTGAGTGGCGCAGACCAGGCCGTGGCGGCAGCCACGTAATCTTCGGCGCTTCCGGCGTGCGGGAGATCGTATCCGTGCCGGCAAAACGGCCCATCAAGCCGATTTACATCAAGCAGTTTCTGGCGTTGATTGACGCCGCCGGGGAGTTGAAACAGAATGAGCGCAAAGACGAATCGAAATCCTGACGCGTACCAGTTCACGGTCCGACCGCTTTCGAAGGAAGAAGGTGGTGGCTATCTGGTGGAGTACCCGGATATTCCCGGATGCATGTCAGACGGTGAGACGGTCGAAGAAGCAATTGCCCACGGCAGGGAGGCCCTGCGCGATTGCGTTGACGTGTTCAGCCAGTGGGGCCGAAAACTGCCGAAACCAGGCATTGAAGCGGCCCAGTGGCGTCAGCGTTTGCCGCGTACGCTCTACTCAAAGCTAACGAAGCAGGCGGAGAACGAAGGAGTGAGTATTAACAGCTTTGTAACCGCAATCATTGCCGAAGCAATCGGAGCGAGACTGGCACTATTGGAAAAGCGCTGAGAGGCGAGGATGGGAAGACCCCCACCGACTTCTGCACTTTCACCCCCGGGCAGTGATAAGCTTTCCATCAACTGCCTGGGAGGGCATCTTCATGCGTCATGGTCTTTCCGTGCTCTGTTGCACGATTTTTGCAGCGACAGCGTTTGCGCAGCAAATTAACAGCGGTGCCGTCAGTGGTTCAGTCACCGATAGTTCCGGCGCGGTGATGCCGAACGTCAAAGTCACCGCCACCAGTCCCGCGTTACAGGGCGAAGCCACCTTCAAAACCACCGAGCAGGGGGACTACCGCTTCCCCGCTCTGCCCCTGGGCACTTACCGGATTTCTTTTGAGGCCCCGGGTTTCGCGACCCAGGTGCGGGATAAGGTTGCCGTGAGCCTGGGCTTCGCCGCCCAGTTGAACATCACCATGACACCGGCCAGCCAGGCCGAAACCGTCGTCGTGACGGCGGAAGTTCCGCTGGTGGATACGCAGAATACCAACATCACGGCGAATTTCAGCACCGCACAACTGGAAGACGTCCCCACCGGCCGCGACATGTGGTCGATCCTGGGCCTGATGCCCGGCGTCCGCAACTCCACGCTCGACGTGGGCGGCTCAGCAGTGGGCAATCAGGTGGGCTACACTTCCTACGGCTACGGCGGCAACAACCGCGTGATGATCGACGGCATTAACACGTCGGAAGGGACATCGGGCGCGGGTTTCTATTTCGATTACGGCTCATTCACGGAATTCACCGTGGGCACCGCGGCCAACGACGCCTCCATGCCGGTTCCGGGCAACGCCGTGAACGCGGTGATCAAAACCGGCGGCAACCAGTTCCACGGCACCACCTATTTCGATTATGAACGCCCGGGCTTCCAGGGGAATAACATCAGTGACGAGCAACTGCGACAAGGCGTAGGCCTTGGCCAGCGCCTGGCGAAGTACTACGACATCAACGGCGACGTGGGCGGACCCATCAAGCGCGACAAGCTGTGGTTTTACACCTCCATCCGCAATCAGGCCAACGGCAAGACGGTTACCGGCTTCCCGGTGCAGCGGCCTGGCTCTGTCAACTCATTCGCCTATGACCGCAATGCGACGTATAAAGTTTCCTACGCGTTGAGCCCGAATCACCGTATTTCCAACTACATTCAATGGAACCCGATCCTGAAACCGCAACGCGCTTCGGCGGCTGGTCTTTATAACGACGCCATGTATTACCAGAAGGCGGTGGCGTGGGTGGGCAACATTCAATACACGGGCACTTTTGGTTCCAAACTGGTGATGACGGTGCTGGTGGGTACGTGGGGCTACAACTTCCCACAGGTTCCCTACGGCGTGTTTGCCGGCGACCCGGGCACACCGGATTGCCCCTGCAACAAACTTCTGCCTTCGGTGGCGCTGGGCCAACTCGCGCCGCGCCGTGTAGACAACTTCTCCGGCAACACGGCGGGTGCGGTGAACCCCTCGCGCGCCAACCCCCGCCGCTATCAGTTCGAACCGACAGGCAGCTTCTTCCTCGACAACTTCCTCGGTGCCAATCATCAGCTCAAATTCGGTGAGGTGACCGAACGCGAAACCGGCCGCGATGAAAATTACGCCGGCGTGGGCGGCGTGCAGCAGTTGACTTACAACAGCACCAACCAGGCGGATTTCACCACACCCTTCCGCGTGACCATCAACAATAATCCGCGCGTGCAGAACAATGTGATGGTGCACAACGGCGCCTACATCACTGACCAGGTAAAAGTCCATAAGACGCTCACCCTGAACATTGGCGTGCGCTGGGATTACTATCGTTCCTATTATCGGGACGAAACACTGCGACCCGATTGCCTCTTCTGCGACTACTTCTACCGCGGTATCGCTCTGCCCAACGGGCAGAAGCTGCCGGAAACCTCGTTCTCCAATGGCAAGATCCCTGGTCAAACCACCAGCACCCTGCCGGTGCAGATCGCCCCGCGTATTGGTATCGCGTGGAATATCACGGGCAAGGGGCGCACCGTGTTGAACCTGAACTGGGGCCAGTATTACACCAACATGGCGCGTAATCTGGCCAGCAACGCCAACCCGCTGCAATCGGCGACGGCGACATTTAACTGGGCCGGCCCGGCCAATGTGCCGTTCAACATTAACCAGCTGGGAACGATTGTGGGTACCCCGTCCATAGCCCAGGGGAACATCATCGACCCGAATATCCGCGATCCCCGCATGGACGACATGGGAATCGTGCTGCAGCACCAGTTGACACCAACCATCTCCATGCGTGGCGGCTTCATTTTCCGTGAACTATTCCACGACTTCCAGACCTATAACGCAGCGCAGGACAACAGTCTTTACACACAGCCGGTCACGCTGCAGATCAACGGCCTGAACTATGGCATCGGCGGCAACACCACGGATTTCAGCCGCGTTCAGCTCTGGGATATCCCCACGGCGAAACTGCCTCCCACCAGCCGCAATATCACCACCACGCCAGATGGCAACAAGACCATCTACCGCAATCTGGAGTACACCATCAATAAGCGCATGTCGAACCGGTTCAGCGTGATTGGCAATGTCACGTGGACGCGAACCTCGGGGCGCATCTCCACGGTGAGCACCGGCGGTGGAGTGACCAACGGTACCGCCACCAATCCGAACCAGTTGTATAACTCGCAACAGAGCTATACCGCATGGACGGCTCACGTGGATGGCACTTACCAGGCAAAGTGGGGCATCCGGCTTTCCCCTACACTGCGCATGCAGCAGGGCCAGCCGCTGACCGAAACCTATGTGATCAGCAGTGGTCTGAACACCGGCACGTTCAGCCTGCCCGTGGCTCCTACGGGCGCCTACTACAACCCCGATCTCTACGTCTTTGATACCCGGTTTGAAAAGGACTTCAAGTTCAAAGAGCGGTTCCGGGTGAACCTGATGTTCGACGCCTTCAATATCTTCAATTCAAACGCAGCAAATGCGGTGGGCAGCGTGATCAGTGTAGGCTCCACAACCATTGATGCGCCCGGCAACAAGCTGGATAAAACCAGGTCGACCTACCAGAAATTTGGCGCGCCGACCACGGTTCTGCCGCCGCGCGTGGCCCGTGTGGGTATCCGCTTCAGCTTCTAGCGCACTCCGCGTTTACTGTTCGGGCACTTTGAATGCCAGGTACTCTCCCGAATAGTTTCCGCCGCTGACCGGAATCACAATGTACTGATTTCCACCGGCCTGGTAAGTCATGGGGGTACCGCTTCCCGGTGCCGGCATCAGCACCGCGCCAATTTCTTTGCCGGTGGCCTTGTCGTAGGCGCGCAGCATCGCCCCCCGCGGGCGCCCCGTTCCTGACGTTACCTGTGGATCGGCGGCAATTACCAGGGTCTTTGTAACCAGAATCCCCACGTAGCCCGATTGCCCGGTGCGCGGAATATCAAGGCCTTTGAGCGCGGCGTGGTTGCGCACGAAATCCGGCGTCTCGCCGTGCGCAATCTGCCATTCGAACTCGCCCTTATCCAGATTGATTGCAGTGATCCGCCCGTAGGGCGGCTTCAACAACGGCAGCCCCAGCGGATTCGGACTGCCACGCCCTCCGGCCGCCGGGGGCGCACCCTCTCCAGCGGTGCCGCCACGACCCGGAGCCGAGGCCGGCTTCGCGTCTGCTCCCACATTCTCTCCCGGTCCCGCCACATAACGGACGCCCGTGTTGGCAAACCCCTCCACGAAATCGGCGTCGGAAAAGTCCCGGTTCGGAGGCGGCAGCAGAGCCAGCGCCGGGAACGACGTGAACGACGGAACATAAGCAATGTGCGTTTCCGGATCGAAGGAAAAGCCCGGCCAGTTCATGCCGCCCGAGGACCGGAAACCGGCAATCGGACCCTGTAGCCTGCTCACCACTGGCGGCGTAAACAGGGGCCCCAGCTTGTACAGCGACAGGTTGTCTTTGGCTTGCGCCCGAAGCTCCGCCGTGAAGTCGATCAGGTTGTCTACCATCACACCCTGATGATCGAAGGGCGGCGGTTTGGTGGGGAACGGCTGGGTGGGCGAATACCACTCGCCCGGTACGTCACCCCTCGGCACAGGGCGCTCTTCAATCGGCCATACCGGCTGCCCTGTGACGCGATCAAAGACGTACAGCACCGCCTGCTTGCTGGATACCGCAACCGCTTTGATGGCCTTACCGTCCACCGTGATATCGGCCAGAACGGGCCCCGTGGCGATGTCCATATTCCAGACCGAGTGATGGACCAGTTGGTAGTGCCACTTCCTCTGGCCAGTCTTCAGGTCGACGCAAACAATGCTGTCGGCAAACAGATTATTTCCCGGCCGGTGACCGCCGTAGAAATCGGAAGCCGGCGTCTCCACCGGAAGGTAGGCCAGCCCCAGCTCTTCATCCACTCCGATCTGCGTCCACACCCCCGCATTGCCGTTGTTCGCCCAGGAACCGTTCAGCCAGGTGTCGTTGCCAAATTCGCCGGGACGGGGAATGGTATTGAACTGCCAGAGTTTTTTCCCGGTGCGCACATCGAAGGCGAGTACCATCCCTTTGGTATTGTTGTGGGTCTTTGGTGTACCCCCTTCGCGGAACGCGGAACCGACCAGAACCACACCGCTTTTTGTTACCGCCGGAGTGGCGTGCAAGCCGATCTCGCCCGAGACCAGATCGATCGGTTGCCCCGATCCGTATACCGCGAACCGCTTCATATCCACCAGTCCCTGCTGGCCGAAGGTCTTGACCGGCTGGCCTGTTTTGGCATCGAGACAAACCAGACGGTAGCCGGGAGTCACATAGAGGATGCGATCATCCCCTTTTTCATCGGACCACCAGGCCACGCCGCGGCCCGAGAGCTGGCGGGGAGAAGCGACACCCCTTGCGCCTTCGTGCTCGCCATGTACCCAGAGCAGTTCTCCGGTAATTGCATCCAGCGCCACAACGTCGCGCCGCGTGCCCGCCGTGGCGTACACCACGCCCTTCATCATCAGCGGCGTGCCTTCCAGCTTGTACTCGGGCCTGGTTCCGAGATTGTCGGTCTTGAAACGCCACGCGATCTCCAGTTTGTTGAAATTCGATGCGTCGATCCGGGCGAGGGGCGAGTAGTGGTAATTGCGGAGATCTCCGGCATAAGCCGGCCATTCGCCATCCCCGGTGCCGGATTGTCCCCGCGCCCCACCCGCCGCCCACAGTGCAATCGCAAAGACGAATATAGTGCTTGTTTGCATGGCTATTTCTTCCCCTCTGGCCGGATTTCCTCCGGTGGATTCGGACGCTCTAGGGTCCCCGCACTATTGTAGATAAAATTCCGTATCCGGTCACGCGCGATGAGGGGAGTGCGCCGGTAAAGTAGAAACCGGCAGGGAAACCGAGTGTGAATTGGATGGGGAAACTGGAGCACACACGAACAAATCCCAAACCACGATTGACTCCCATGCCGCTGGACGCTAAAATCCATGTGACCGGGTTTTTTCTGAACCCGGCGTTTCAGGAGATCGAACAAACATGCGAAAAGTAAACGGCCGGCTAACGGCCATAGTGCTCGGCATCAGTACCCTTGCCGTGATCGTTGTGGGCCAGGTGCGTTCCGGCGATGGATCCACGGGCTGGATTCCGAAAGCCGGCGAGTGGGCCTGGTATACCGCCGACATCCGCGGGAGCAAGTACATGCCCCTCGACCAGATCAACTCCACCAACTTCAGCAACCTTGAAGTGGCGTGGCGATTCAAGACAGACAACATGGGTTCACGCCCCGAGTACAAGCTGGAAGGTACGCCGCTGATGGTGGGCGGCATGATCTACACCACCGGCGGTAACCGCAAGTCAGTTATCGCGCTGGATGCGAAAACCGGCGAAATGAACTGGATCTACGTATTCAAAGAAGGTGAGCGCGCCGTCAATGCCGCCCGTCAGCTCTCCGGCCGCGGCGTTTCCTACTGGTCCGACGGCAAAGGCGATGACCGCATCGTCTGGGTCAGCATGGGCTACCAGCTGCTGGAACTCAATGCTCATACCGGCCAGCCCATCACCAGCTTCGGCACCAAGGGTGTGGTGGATCTCAAAGTCGGCATGATCACCGGCACCAACAAGCAGATTGATCTGGTGACCGGTGAAGCCGGTCTCCATTCCACACCGCTCATCGTCCGCGACACCATTGTGGTCGGCTCGTCCTTCAAGGAAGGCATGACCATCGACACCCACAACAACACCAAGGGTCTGGTCCGCGCCTTCGATGTGAAGACAGGCAAGATGAACTGGGTCTTCCACACCGTCCCGCTGAAGGGCGAGTTTGGGTATGACACGTGGGAGAACAACTCGGCCGACTATAACGGCAATACAGGCGTGTGGACGCAGATGACCGCCGACCCGGAACTCAATACCGTTTATCTGCCGGTGGAATCGCCCACCTCGGACTACTATGGTGGTCACCGCCCGGGCGACAACCTGTTCGGCGAATCGCTGGTGGCCGTGGACCTGAAGACCGGCAAGCGCAAGTGGCACTACCAGTTCGTCCATCACCCCATTTGGGACTTCGATCTTTCCTCGGCACCGCTGCTGATGGACATCGTCGTCGACGGCAAGCCGATCAAAGCGGTGGTGCTTCCCACCAAACAGGTCTGGATGTACACCCTCGACCGCGAAACCGGCAAGCCGGTGTGGCCCATTGAGGAAAAGCCGGTTCCGGCGTCAGAAATTCCCGGCGAAAAGGCCGCCAAAACACAGCCGTATCCCACCAAACCGCCAGCCTATGCGCGCAACGAAATTCGCGTTCCGGAAGATCTCATCGACTTCACCCCGGAGCTACGCAACCAGGGCCGCGACCAGATCGCCCGCCTCAAAGTGGGTGGCGTCTTCAATCCTCCGCTGTTGGGCGACGGCGGACCGGGCAAGTTCCTCGGTGCTCTTGACATTGGTCACGCAGGTGGCGGCACCAACTGGCCGGGCGGTGGTTTCGACCCCGAAACCCATATCGCCTATGCCCAGGCCAATAACTCGGGCGTGGAATCGTTGTCCATGCGCAAGCCGCCGGCTGAGTTCAAAACCGATATGGACTACATCACGGGCCGCAGCGACCAGCCATTTCAGTTCCGTGGAGCCGCCGGCTTCGGCGAAGCAGCCGATGCAAAACGGCCCGCTGCCCGTCCGACTCCTCCGCCAGCCGCTCCGGGCGGTGGCCGTGGAGCCTTTGTCAATCCTCTGCTCGTGCAGGGCTTGCCCATCGTGAAGCCGCCTTACGCGGTCATCTCCGCGGTGGATATGGATAAGGGCGAAATCAAATGGCAGGTGCCCTACGGCGAGACGCCGGATAACGTCCGCAACCACCCGGCTCTGAAGGGTCTCAACATCGGCAACACCGGCCAGCCAGGCAGTGTCGGCATTGTGATCACGAAGTCCCTGGTCATCACCGGCGACAGCCAGATTACCTCAGTCGGTCACCCGCGCGGTGCCATGCTGCGCGCCTACGATAAGATGACCGGTAAGGAAGTCGGCCAGGTGCTGATGCCCGCGCCGCAGTCCGGGTCGCCCATGACCTATATGATCGACGGTAAGCAGTACATCATCGTCGCGGTATCGGGTGGACAGTACTCGGGCGAATACATCGCTTACAAACTGCCGGACACGAACTAAGATCCGGGCAGTATCTGCATTGAAAAGGGGCGGCGAAGCAATTCGCCGCCCCTTTTGTTTTTCTCCCCGGGCCACGGCGTTGACCCCCATGCGCGGCGACCAGCGCGTGCTCGTTGAGATCGAGGCGATGGATTCAGCCGATGAGAGTGTCGTATTCCGAATGGGCTCCAATCCAGAACCAGAGCACGCCGTCAGGAGTGTCAACGCCGATGACCCGATAGTGCAGGCCCACGCGAGCCGAACGGAATCTTCGGACCTTCTTGAAGTGAAGCGATGGATGCCAGCGATCGGCCCTGAGGATGGCGAAGCTACGATCTGCAAGCTCTCTTACAGAATCCGGCAGGGAGTTGTAGCAAACCCAAAAGGCCGGAGAAGCGCGGTGGATCAAAGCTGCGTTGACCGGCCAGCGGCGTGATCCCTTAGTGCGTCGTCCGCCAGGTGATCGAGTCTTCCGGCATTCGCATCGGCCCCAAACTGCTGATCCCATGCGCTCGCGTCAAATTCGACGAACCACTTGCGGAACGCCGCCAGTTCGACTGCATTGAACTCAGCGATTTGGCTTTCGATCTGTTCGAGTTGTCGCATTAAGGTAAGCTTTTTTACTATAACAACCTTACCAATCCGCCGCTGCTCCAGGGCCGCGAGTTTGCGGGCCTGCTCATTCTATTGACCAAGGCGCACGCTGAGGCCATAGGTGGCGGTCGATGGCTCCAGTATCGGCATCAGCTTTCCGACGACAGCCCCGTGATGATGCCCGGCGTGTGCTTCATGGGTATTCACGACATACCTGCCTATGAAGAACCCCATCGCACTGCCCGCAATCACATCCGAAGCATAGTGTTGCCGCGCGCCGAAGCGTGCAGTGCCCACCACACCCGCCAGTCCATAGGCAACCCAGGGAACCCACTTTCTGTTCCCGTATTCGTGGGCAATCACGGAAGCCAGGGCAAAGGTCTCCATGGAATGTCCGGAAGGGAAACTCGCTCCACCCGCAAAGAAATTCCCCGGCTTCGTGCCCGCATTCGGTCGATTCCTGCTCGTCGCGGCTTTCAGCACTTCCACAACAATCAATCCATCGATCAGGGCTTCTCCACTCAGGACGCCGGTTTCGCGCGCCTTCTGATTATCGGCAAGTACGCCCCACAGGTAGAGACCGGCCACTTCGGGGAAAATCGTGTAGGCGGCTCCAATACGCGAGACGTTATTTGCCCACCGAATCTGCCCCGGGCTGTTTTCAAGCGCATGCGTGGTCCGTCTGTCGGTTAGAATCGCCGCCGCGGTCACCGCCCCGATACCGGCCCACCATACCGCATCGTCGCTTCGAATGCGGAAAGGGCTGGTCCAGATCGCCTTCTGATCGAGCCAGACATTGTGGGCGAGTTTGCGGGTCAACGGCACCACATGTTCGGTATCCCCCGGATAGTAAACCAGATCGCGGTTGTCTTCGGGCGTCTTTACCTGCGCCGGCTCGGGGTCAGTCGGTGCCGCTCCAACCCCCATTGGAAGCAGCAGGACGACAAGCCAGGCCGCGCTTCGCGGGATCGCACAATTTTTCACAGGAAAAAGTGAGCAACTCTATGGCCATGTCCTATCATGAACAACGTGCTCAGAAACGTCATCCTTTCGCTGGTCGCGGCCACTGCCGCCTCCGCTCAACCCGCTAAAATCCTCGAAAAGAAAGACATGATCTACGGCGTGGTGGATGGAGCCGGTCTGCTGGCCGACCTGGCCTGGCCCGAGGGCAAGCAAGGTCTGCCGGTGATTCTGATGGTGCATGGCGGACGCTGGCGCACACAGTCGAAGAACGACGCCCAGTTCGCCAAACAAGCCGACTGGGCCAATGCCGGGTATTTCGCAATCAATATCGACTACCGGCAAATTGCCTCGGCTCCGGCCCCGGCCTGCTACCAGGATTTGTATACGGCCATCCGTTGGGTGCATGCCCACGCGGCGGAATACCATCTGGATACCACGCGCTTTTATCTGATGGGGCAGTCTTCCGGGGGCCATGAGGTTTCGCTGGCGGCGACGCTGGGAGCAGGTCCCTATGCCCGCACGGGCGGCTGGGAGAACGCGCCCACAACGTTTACAGCGGCCATTAGTATTGCGGGGGCCTACGATCTGAACGCGCTGTCGTGGGGCATCTTGTGGACACCTCTGGCAGGGGAGCCGGCAACCGGGTATGCCACGCTTTCCGGGGGGGCTCTGGAAGAAGCCCGGCGGTTCGCCTCACCCCTTCGGCAGATTGGAGCGGCTACCAGGCCGTTGCTGATTATTCACTCCGATGATGATCGCTCTGTGCCCGTGCAGCAAGCGGTGGACATGGACAAGGCTCTGGCCACGGCAGGCGCGCCTCACAAGTTTATTCACTATACGGACCGGGGCCATATGAGCTTCACCGACGAAGTCACCAAAGAGGCCCGTGCCTTTATCAACGAACTGGAAGCAAAGGGGACCAGAAAATGACCAAACAGATTGCGATGATTGCGCTGGCTTCGGCTGCGCTGACGGCCGCGGCCAGTTATGCGCCGCCCAATGAGAAGGACCTTCCAAATCCGTTCCGGACCGTGACCGGCTGGGCGCAGTTCCCGGACGGGCGCAAGTGGGGATCAACCGCCGGCGTGGATATCGCGCCGGATGGCAACGTGTGGGCCTATGACCGCTGCGGTGCCAACAACTGCGCGGAATCGTCGCTCGACCCGGTGCTGGAGTTCGATCAGAAGACGGGCAAATTACTGCGCCACTTCGGTGCCGGCATGTTTGTGCAGCCGCACGGCATGCATGTGGATAAACAGGGCAATGTCTGGATCACTGATGCCCAGGCCACGAAGGATGGCAGCAAGGGTTTGCAGGTGGTGAAGTTCAGCCCGGATGGCAAGGTGCTGCTGACCCTGGGCCAGAAAGGCAAAGCGGGCGAAGGCAACGATATCTTCGGGGCACCCACAGACGTAGTGACCGCGCCCAACGGCGACATCTTCGTGGCCGACGGGCACGCCGGTTGTAACTGTCCCAACGACCGCATCGTAAAATTCGACAAGACCGGCAAGTTCCTGCTGGCGTGGGGTAAAAAGGGCACAGGTCCGGGCGAATTCGACGGCCCGCACGCGCTGGTGTTCGATTCCAGGGGTCGGCTATATGTGGGCGACCGGACCAACAACCGGGTGCAGATCTTCGATCAGAAGGGGAAGTTCATCGAAGAGTGGAAGCAGTTTGGGCGTCCCAGCGGCCTCTACATGGATAAGGGCGATATTCTCTACGCCACCGATTCGGAGTCGAAAGACGGCGACGGCTACGGACATAACCCGGGCTGCCATCGCGGCATCCGGGTGGGTAGCGCGAAGACCGGCAAGGTCACCGGTTTCATTCCCGACCCGGAGCCGAAGGGCGGCACCAGTATTTCTGAAGGCGTGGCCGTGGATCACGAAGGAAATGTGTACGGCGCGGAAGTGGGTCCGAAGGATCTGAAGCGCTACGTGAAGCGGTGACTTGTTGTGTAATATAGGATAATCCTGTTCCGACCCCTGCGGATGAAAATTTTTCTGATCGCTCTAGGTGTATTCACGCTCGCTGGTATTGCGCCAGCCGCGCAACCCGTCGCGTATTCACATAAGCAACACATTGCGATGGGGCTGGCCTGTCTCGATTGTCACAGTACTGCGGATACCCAGGCTGCCGCAACCCTGCCTTCGGTGCGGAAGTGCATGTTGTGCCATGCCAAACTGGGCGCCGACAAGCCGGAAATCAAGAAGATTGCGGGTTTTGCAAAAGCCGGGCGGGAGATTCCATGGGAGCGGATTTATGGTTTTGCGCCTAAGGCAGCGGTGAAGTTTCAGCATGCCGCGCACACGAAGGCAGGCATCGCGTGCGCGACGTGTCACGGCGATATGACGGTGGCCACCACGGCGCAACCGCTGGTGAAGCACAACATGGGGACCTGCGTTAGCTGTCACCGTGCGAATAAGGCACCGGAGGATTGTGCCGCATGTCATTACTAGAGCGGCGCGATTTTTTCAAGATCATTTCGGTCACTTCCGCAGCGGCGGTCACCACCTCTTGTGGGGATCCAACTGACGCTCTTATCCCGTTGCTGGTGCGCGACCAGGACATCGCCCCGGGTGAGGAAACCTGGCATCCGGCGGTATGCGGAGAATGCGGAGCAGGTTGCGGAACGCTGGTGCGGGTGATGCAGGGCTCGCGGGTGATTGAGCAGGGCACGGAAAAAGTGCGGCAGCGCCTCGCGGCAGTCAAGAAAATTGAAGGTAATCCACTCGACCCGGTCAGCGGTGGCAGGCTGTGCGCGCGCGGTCAGGCTGTGGTGCAGGCGCTGTACCATCCCGACCGTCTGCAGGGGCCGATGAAGCGCACCGGGCAGCGCGGAGAAGGCAAGTTTACGCCCATCGCCTGGAAAGATGCCATAGAACAGGCGAAAGCTGCCATCGCGAAGGCGGGGCCGGCCGTGGTGGCTCTCACCGGGCCACTGGTGGGGACGCGATCGCTTTCCCTGCAGCGGTTTCTGCAAGCCGCGGGTGCCGCGGATGCCGTGGTCTGCACAGTAGCAGATCAGCCTGTGGAGCGCGCAGCGGCAGAGCGCGTTTTCGGTTGGAAGGGGTTGCCGGTGTTCGATCTGGCCAACGCCACCAGCGCGATTGGGGTGGGTGCCGATTTCCTGGGTGGATGGGCATCGCCGGTTTATTACGCGCGACAGTTCGGGGCTTTCCGACAGGCGAGGCAGGGCTTGCGCGGACATCTGGTGCAGGCGGAATCACGGTTTTCGCTTACCGCGGGGGCTGCCGACCGCTGGCTGCCGCTGAAGCCGGGGACGGAATTGCAGTTTCTGCTGGCCGTGGGCGCAATGCTGCTGGACGCGCCCGGAGCGAAGGCCCTGCCCAAGCCGGTTCTGGAAGCATTCCATGCCGCCGATGTAAAGGCGTTGCTGGAGGCCTGCGGATTGGAAGAGCGCCGCGTGCGTCCGCTGGTTGTGGAATTCGCAAAATCGGAGCGGCCGCTGATTCTGGTGGGTGCATCCACTGTCCACAGCAATTCGCCGGATGCGGTGGCTGCCGGATATTACCTGAACGTGCTGCTGGGAAATATCGGCAAGGCGGGCGGCGTACTTGCGCCGGGCGCAAGCCACGGGCCGGAATCGAAGCCGGTAATGGAAGCGCTGGCTGCAGCAAAAGTGATTCTGGTGGAAGGTACGAATCCGGCCTACATTCTGCCCGGTTCCACGAAAGTTCTGGCGTCCGCTGAAACCGTGATCAGCTTCGCGGGCTTCCTGGATGACACCGCGGCGTGGGCAGATCTCATTCTCCCCGCCAGCCATTACCTGGAAGCGGAAACGGCGTTTGCGCCGTCGGTTTCTTTGAAGCCCGGCTACAACATTGGAACGCCCTTCATTCGCACCCTGCACGACACCAAACCGTTCGAACAGATTCTGTTGGAATTGGCCGACTTCAGCCCGGTAACGGCGAAAGATCTGGCGGGTGACGCATGGGAAACCGCGCGCCAGAACGGCAGCGTCTGGCAGGATGCGCCCGCGCAAAAGGTGGTAACGGTGGGTGGTTCACTGGAAACCGGCGCCGCCGAATTCGAAGGCGACCCGGCGAAGTTTCCGCTCCAGTTCCAGCCTTACCTTTCTCTGCAGTTCCACGATGGCTCTGGCGCGCACCTGCCATGGATGCAGGAACTGCCCGACCCGGCCTCCAGCACCATGTGGGGCCTGCCGGTGGAGATTGACCCGAAGACCGCGGCGTCACTCGGCATCGCAAACGGAGACCGGGTGAAAGTGGAATCCCCGTATGGCTCGCTGGAAGCCGCCGCCTATGTGCACCCGGCCGCGGTTCCGGGCGTTGTCAGCATGGGCCTTGGCGGCGGTCACACGCATTACACCCGCTATGCGGCGGGACGTGGCGCCAACCCGCTTTCAATTTCGGGGCCGGCAAACAAGGCTACACGAGTGCGTATCAGCCGGCTTGGCGAAGGCCAGTTGACGCAGTACTCTCTTAATGATCGCGAGCAAAAAGCGCACGCGGAAAGATAGAAAAATATGGCACACCGGTGGGGAATGACAATCGATCTGGACCGCTGCACGGGCTGCGAAGCCTGCGTGGCCGCGTGCCATGCGGAAAACAACATTCCGTTCTCCACGCCCGAAGAAGCCGACAAGGGGCGCGCCATTCACTGGATCCGCGTAGACCGCTACTACGAAGGCGAGTTTCCGGATATCAAGCTGAAGTTCCAACCGGTGCTTTGCCAGCATTGCGAGGAAGCGCCATGCGAGCCGGTGTGTCCGGTGCATGCGACCTATGAGAACCCGGAAGGTCTGAACGTACAGGTTTACAACCGATGCGTGGGCACCTTCTATTGCGCCAACAACTGCCCGTATTCGGTACGCTCTTTCAACTGGTTTGCGCCGAAGTGGCCGGAGCCGATGCAGATGATGCACAACCCGGACGTTTCCATCCGGGAAGGCGGCGTGATGGAGAAGTGCTCGTTCTGCATCCAGCGGGTGAAGCGGGCCAAGCAGGATGCTACCGAAGACAAGCGTCCCCTGGCGGATGGCGATGTGCAACCGGCCTGCGTGCAGTCGTGCCCCGCCGAAGCGATGGTGTTCGGCGATCTGAATGATCCCGAAAGCCGCGTATCGAAACTTGCCGCGAGCGGGCGGTCCACGCAACTGATGGCAGAACTGGGAACAAAACCGAAGGTCTTCTATTTGCAGAGGAACGACTAATTTGGCTGCAAGAGCTCCGGAAACGCTGTCGTATGGCCAGATCCGCGAAGACCTGTTCCGGCCCTTGTCGCCGTTCAACTCCAAGTGGATCTTCACCTGCCTGGCGGCGTTTGTATTCGTGGTGCTGGGCCTGGTGGCCTGGGGCTTCCAGTTGCACGACGGCATGGGCATCACCGGGCTCAAGCGGCCCATCTTCTGGGGCTTTTACGTCATCGATTTCGTATTCTGGATCGGCATCTCGCACGCCGGCACGCTGATCTCGGCCATCCTTCGGCTTACAGACGCGCAGTGGCGCAAGCCCATCACGCGCGCCGCCGAGGCCATCACGGTATTCGCCCTGATGATCGGTGGCCTGTTCCCCATCATTCATCTGGGGCGCGCGTGGCTGTTCTACTGGCTGATTCCAGTACCCAACGGCCGCCTGCTGTGGCCCAACTTTCGTTCGCCGCTGGTGTGGGATCTCACCGCCATTCTCACCTACGTGACGGGCAGTGTGATTTATCTTTACCTGCCGCTGATTCCCGATGTGGCGCAACTGGCCAAGGTCAACCAGACGTGGCGGAAGAAGATATACCGGCTGCTCTCGCTGGGCTGGAGCGGCAGCGACACCGAATGGCACGCCCTGGAACGCGCCATGAAGCTGATGGCCTGCGTGATTCTGGCAGTGGCGATTTCCGTGCACACCATTGTGGCGTGGGACTTCGCCATGGCGATTTCGCCCATGTGGCACAGCACAATTTTTGGCCCGTACTTTGTGGTGGGCGCAATCTTCAGCGGCATTGCCGCACTGATGGTGGTGATGTCTGTCATCCGGCGCGTGATGCACCTGGAGCGCTACCTGACGTGGAGGCACTTCAACAACCTGGCGCTGCTGCTGCTGCTGATGAGCCTGCTGTGGCTGTACTTCACGGCATCTGAACATCTCACCGTCTGGTATGGCAATGAGCCGTCGGAAATGGGCGTCTTCGGAGCCCGTGTTCGCGGACCCTACGCGCCCTACTTCTGGGCCATGGTGATTCTGAACTTCGTGGTGCCATTCATCCTGCTGGGTATCCGCAAGCTGCGCACCTTCACCACCGCGACCATCGCTTCTGTGTGTGTGCTGATCGGAATGTGGCTGGAGCGCTACCTGATTGTGGTGGCTACGCTGGGAAACCCGCGTCTGTCTTCGGCGCACGCGGTGTACGCGCCCACCTGGATTGAACTGGCTATCACGGCGGCAACGTTCGCGGCGATGGTCTTGCTGTACATGATTTTTGCGAAGATGTTCCCCATCATCGCGGTGTGGGAATTCAAACCGCATCCGCACGAGGACGATTGAAGTGATCTGGCTGATTGGAGAGTTCCGCAAACACGACGAGCTGGCAGATGCCATCCGCGACTTGCGCGGTTCCGGCTTTACCGCCGAAGACATCGAAGTCTTTTCGGAAGAACCGGTGGAGCTTCGCAAGGGCGTGCTGGACCGACCGTCGAAGATGTCACTGACCGCCGTTCTGAGCGCGATGGCGTTCGGATCGCTGGCTACATGGTTCGTCTACTACGCGCAGAATGACTATCGTCTCCGCAGTGGCGGCATGCCTTATTTCAGCTTCTGGAGCACGGGCGTGATCACCTATGAGACGACGATGCTGGGCGCGATCCTGGCCATCTTTGGCGCCTTTTTGTGGGAAAGCCGGCTGTTCCGGCGCAGGCATCCCCATGCGCCAATACCCGAGTGTCCGCCGAATTCGATGTGCCTTCGCGTGCACTGCGCGAAGATTGACGCCGAAATCGGCGCCAGCAAAATGCGGGAACATGGCGCGGTAGAGGTGAAACAATGCGATTGATCGTGCTTGCAATTCTGCTGGTTGGCGCGCTGCCTGCCGCCGCACCGCCGTGGGAGAAGAAGAAGTCTCATGCCGGCGAAGCGCTGTACCGCGAGAACTGCGTGGTCTGTCACGATATCGATAAACCGGAGTCGAAGAAGCTCGGACCGGATTTCTACCAGTTGTTCAAGCGCGAGAAGATGCCGATGGGCAACGGTAAGCCGACTCGCGCCTACCTCGCGGTACGCATCCAGTATGGCGTCATGCTGATGCCCGCATTCCGCACGGTTCTGACCAAAGCGCAGATTGAAACTCTGATCGACTACATCCAGTCGCGCTAAGCTCGGGTATTGGAAAACCAAACACCATTACGGGGCGTCGATTTCGGCCACGAGATCGCCGAAAAAGGCTGGTACCACAGTTTCGAACTGCCTTCAGGCGAACGTATTGATGGCTATAACAGCCTGGAGATTCTGCACGCGCGCCGTGCACAGTTTGGCCTGCCGGAAGATCTGAGCGGCAAGCGGGTACTGGATATTGGCGCATGGGACGGGTGGTTTACCTTCGATGCCGAGCGGCGGGGCGCGACGGTCACGTCGATTGACTGCGTGGAGATTGCGAATTTCCTGGAGATGCGCAAACGGCTGGAATCGAGAGCCGACTACCGGATTGTCGATTTCTACGATCTGCCCGCGGTAGGCCTCGGGGCGTTCGACTATGTCCTGTTTCTGGGTGTGCTGTATCACCTGAAGCATCCACTCCTGGCGCTGGAGATTGTATGTGCACTCACCACCACTACGGCGATTGTGGACTCATTTATTACGGATCCAGGTACCTGGCAGGCGCACGCGGACGACGTTCCCGCGATGGAGTTCTACGAGACCGATGAGCTGGGCAATCAGCTGGACAACTGGATCGGGCCCAGCGTGGGGTGCCTGCAGGCGCTGTGCCGGGCTGCCGGATTCGCACGGGTGGAGATGCGGGGCATCATCGGATCACATGCCTGCCTTGCGTGTCACCGGCAATGGGAACCGCTGCCCGAATCCCCTGCCCATGATGTGCCGGAGCTGCTTTCGGTGCTCAACAGCCGAACGTTCGGGATCAACTTCGCATCGCGCAAGGAAGAGTATGTGGCGTGCTGGTTCCGCACGGCGAGAGAGCAAGTGGGGCGTGAGACGTTGCGGCTGGAGATCGGGCCATTCGGAATTCCGGCGCTCTACACGAAGTTGCAGGGCGATACGTGGCTGGCCAATTTCCGCATGCCCCCGGGGCTGGGGGCGGGGTGGCATGACGTGAAGCTGCGGTTTGCGGACACCGGTTTCGGTGCGCCGCAAAGGATCGCGGTGGACGTAGCGGTGGTGGCTACGGAGATTTCCATCCGCGAAGTGTGCGACGGGACAACATGGAAGCGCGACGAAATCAGCAGCCTGCACGCAGCCTGTTGGGTGGGTGGTCTGCCGGACAATTGTGACCGGGCCAACATCCGGGCCTGGCTGGGCGACGTGCGCCTGATAGTGGACCACGCCGGAGCGGCGGACAGCGACGGCATCCGGCAGATCAACCTGCGGTTGTCCGCGGGCATGGCAGCGAACAGCTACGCGCTGCGCCTGGAATGTGGCGATGGTGTCGCTAGTAAACCAGTTTCAGTGACAACTGGCTAACGCGAGGGTCCAGCGCGCCAGAGATGCTGCCGAAAGTGGCGGTGTTGGCCACCAGCCCCGGGAACTGGAAATTGGCGTGATTGAAGGCATTGAACCATTCAGCCCTGGCTTGAATCCTGAGCCATTCCCGCGCCTGGAAGTTGCGGACGACGGAGAAGTCAGTGGTGACAAAACCCGGGCCAGCGATGACGCCGCGGCCTTCATTGCCGAAGCTGTAGAGCGCGCCTGCCGCACCCGAAGCCGCGGGCACCTGGAAGGCTGCGGTATTGAACCATTTCTGCGGTGAGTGGGGCGCGCCGGCATTGGGGTTACCAATTACGTTGGGACGATCGGTGGTGCCACCGCTGTTGCTGAAATTGCCACTGAGTGTAGCCGTAAGAGGTGCCCCGGTCTGCCATTGCGAAAGAGCCGAGATCTGCCAGCCACCCGCGATCTTGCCCACTACGCCGTCAGTGAGCCAGCGCTTGCCTCTACCGAACGGGAGTTCGTAGACTGGCGTCATCACCAGACGGTGACGGACGTCGAAGGTGGAAAGGCCACGGGCGGTCTGGCTGTCATAGACGTTGGTCGCGACGTTGAAGTCGTCGATAGACTTACCCCACGTGTAGGAAACGATAAACGAGAGCCCAGCCCCGAACCTCTTCTGTAGTTTGGTCTGCAGGGACTGGAAATGGGAGTTGGCATTGAACTGGGCCTGATTGATGGTTCCCCACGCCGGGTAGGGGCGTCGGGCCTGCACTTGCGCCGGTGCACCCGGTCCGGGTGCGGGCTGGTTGATGTTGCGGGCCACCTGGAAGTGATTGCCGGAGGAGCCAAAGTAGGTGAGTTCCAGCAGGGTATCGCCGGTTAGCTGGCGCTGCATGCCAAAGCTCCACTGGTAGACGCGCGCATTGATGTACCGGGGGTCGGCCGCGTTCAGATTACTGGATGTAACGGCGTTGGTGGTGGGGAACGGGTTGGCGAGCGTCACCGGTTGCGCGACGCTGGAAGTATAGGTGAGCGTGGGAATGTACGGATAGGTGGAAGCCATGCTGTATCCGATGAGCGCATTCAGAGTGCTGAGGTTCTGAAAGAATGTGCCGGCGCCGCCGCGGATCACGGTCTTGCCGTCGCCAAAGGGCTGCCAGGCGAAGCCGACACGGGGGGCGTAGTCTTTCCAGTCGAACGATACGGCATGATCGCCCAGCCGATTGGGGGAAATTCCAGCGGTGACGCCCGCCGGAATAGCGGCACCATTCTCCTGGATGCGGACAAGACCGGTCTTCGTATCGAAGTTTGAATAGTGACGCGAGCGATCCACAAACGGTGTGTTCAGCTCCCAGCGCAACCCAATGTTCAAGGTTAAGCGTGAGTTCACTTTGAAGTCATCCATGATAAACGCGCCGATGTTGGAAGACCGCAGATAGACCGGATAGGAATAGGGCGCGTTGGAGCTGGAAGACGGCAGGCCGAGAAGAACATCGGCAAGCCCGTAACCGGAAGTGGGTCCCTGGCTGCTGTTGTTGAACGCCAGTCCGCCGGACACGTTGAAATTGTTCCGTTCGTTGGTCGCATAGTGGCTCAAAATGCCGCCAATCTTGATGTTGTGATGGCCATGGGAGAGCGAAACAATATCGGACCATTGCCAGTGCGGATCGTGGCGGATAAAAGTGCCGGGTCCGGGAATACTGGCGTAGCCGGTGATGGTGGTGGCGGGCGTGCCGCCAGTACCAATGCCGGGTACTGAACTGATGGCGGAGCGAACGCCGAACTGCGACCAGAATGGAACGTTCCCGATGTTGTAAATATTCGGGGCATACGTGAGGGTGAACGCCGCGCGCGCCTCATTGACCATGCTGGGTGAGAAAACATGGGTCTCTGCAAGACCGAACATTTCCGACTTCTCCTGGTGGGTGCAGGTGAAGCCCGGAATTGCAGGATTACCGCAATTGGAGCCCAGGGTTTCAGTGGAGTGATTGTCGTACCAGTTCAGCGAGGCATAGCCGGTATCACGCGAGCTGAATGTGTGGTCAAGGCGAAGGCTGGCGAGATTGAAAGATTCCGGACGAACCGGGGTATAAACGAAATTGTTGGCGGGAAGCGCGCCAGCCGCAGTGGGCGCGGTCGGACCGGGATAGTAGCCGGCCAGGGCGCGCCCGGCAGGGCTTAGCCGTGAGGGGGGAATTGTATTGTTGGGAAACCCGACCCCGGTAGAAGGGTCTCTTACTACCTGACGGTTGGCGATGGAGCTGAAATCGCCTCCCACCATGGAAGGGGTGGGAACCGTGTTCACCGCGAAGAAACCCGAACGCTGGCGCAGACCTTCATAGCTCAGGAAAAAGAAGGTTTTATCCTTCTTTACCGGGCCACCCAATACGGTGCCGAACTGATTGCGTTTGAAAGGAGGCAAGGGACCGGGCTGCGCAAAAAAATTGCGCGCCGCCATGATGGCCTGATTGCGAAGAAACTCATAGGAGGCACCGTGAAACTGATTTCCGCCCGCCTTGGTGGTGACAATTACCTGGCCGCCTGAGGCGTAGCCGTACTGCGCCGGGTAGACGCCGGTGAGGATATTGAATTCCTGAATGGCGTCAATGGAAGGTCGAAAATTGGGGACGTTGATAGCGGCGTCGTTGTTGTCAAAACCATTCAATGTGAAGTTGTTGGCGGTTTCCGGATTGCCCGAGACATTGAAGCCGCCCCGGAAGCCGAGGTTGGAACCCTGTACAGGCGGGACCACTCCGGGAGTGATGGTGGCAAGCGAGAAGAAGGTGCGGCCATTGAGAGGCATTTCCACCACGCGGGTGTTATCGACAACCGAACCCAGCTCTGCCGATTCTGTGTTAATGGTTTCCGCGCCGGCGACCACCGTTACGTTCTCCGAGACGTTGCCAACCTCCAGACGAAAGTCGCGGCGAAGGTTCTCTGCCACCGCCAGCGTGAGGCTGGTGCTGGTAAATGTCTTGAAGCCGGGGGACGAAATCTCAACGTCATAAACACCTGGCTGCACAAAAGGGAACCGGTATGCGCCAGAGCCATTGGTCTGGCCGGTCTGGGTGGTACCCTGCGCGCGATTCGTGAGTTTCACGGTGGCGTTCTGCAGTACCGCGCCACTGCTGTCGGAAACTACGCCGGATAGCGCCGCTTCATTCTGCGCCAGCGCCGCAACGGCAACCAGCAGGAAAACAAGAATAGTCTTCATGGACCCTCAATTTTCGTAAAGGCGTTCGCCGGGCGGCGGCCTATTTTACTGTTACTTTGACTTTGCCTGAGGTCCAGCAGCACTGGAAACCGGCTCCGCCGTCACCGGAGCCGTCGTTGACGGTGAGGTGCAAAAGGTATTCGCCGGGCTCAGTAAAGGTCGCTGTAGTAGTCGCTTTTCCGGCCCAGATGCTTTTTGGGGGAAGTTTATCGTCGGTCTTTTCAGCTTTGGGGCGGGCGGGGGTGAACTTAGCCACTGCGGGGCCGCGGAAGGTGCTCCACACAAGGGTCACGGGCGGATCTGGCGCGCGGGCACGGCCGGGCCCGACTACGTTATCGTCTGCCACGTATGCGGTGATCTCCACGGGCTCGCCCACTTTCGCGGCAAGGTTCTCCACCAGACCCATAGGCCCCTGGGTGGTTGCCGCACCCTGGGCGAAGGGCTTGAAGCTCAGGTAGGGCGGCGTGTTGTTGAGTGCATCGATCATGGGCTTGATCATCCAGTCATCCAGCAGATTCAGTGGAATGGAGTTGGTCTTGCCGTTGACGACCAGAGTCCAGATAAGCTTCTTCTTGCCGAAATCCTTTGGCACCTTGACGGTAAACATACCCCACTGGCGAGCGGGCATGAAATGGGTGGGCTGGCCCATATCGGGTCCGCCGGGCTCGATGTGGTTGTTGGGTCCAACCGGGACATCCATCGCAGTGCGCAGATTGCGGTTGTAGTAACCCACCAGGATGGTGGAAGTGCCATCAGGATTCGCATACCAGCCTTCCAGGGCACCGGTAATGCTTTCGCCGTATTCGTGGATGATCAGGGACTGTTGTTCAGGCCCCTGAGCCACGAGGGAAGTCGTCATGAGAGCAACGGCGCATACGAAAGGGGCAAATTTCCAGCTACAGATATTCATTGTGAGTCTCCAAAATAGACCACGGGAGCGGCGAGGCATTACGTGGACTCGCCGCTCCCGTGTTGTTAAGTCAATGCTCAAAAAAAGAAGTTACTGCTGTGATTCGGCGCGGCTCGCCTTCTTGTGCGTCGCGGCCCACTCGGCATATTCCGTGTCACTGACGTAGGTTACGTTGACCCAAGCATGCGCCATTTCGTCGACCGTGCGATCACCATAGCCCACCCACTGGTCCGGATCCGGATTAAACGGATTGGCCTTGGTGTTGTCATGAAGGGCGGTGGTGTGGATGATGGTGCCCTTGGGGAACATGGGCGCCGATTCATCGGTATAGATGTAGTTGGTCATCCAGTTGAAATTGAAGTGATCCACGTGGCTGATGGTTTGCACAGTGCCATCGGGGAGGATGGCTTCGAGCGTCATGGCTTTACCCCGGAGGTGCATGTGGGGTTGGAAATTTTCCAGACGGGCGGCGGACTTCAGAACCTGGAAACCCTGGGTCTGACGAATGGAGTTGGGGGGAATATCAACGCGGGAACCTTCGCGGGGCGTACCACTGAACAACGTCAGATAAGTGCGGTGCTTCGGCTCTTCGCCTTTGGGATAGAGCCAGATGGCCAGTTCGACGTGATCTTTCACATCTTCGCCCACGGCGTGATAGTGGATGTCCCACCATACGTGCGCACCGGGCAGGAGGAGCTTGCCGGTACCTTCGCGGTAGATGTCGTAGTTCTTGTTGACGGCCCATTCCATGAGCGTGCCGGCCTCGTTGATGCTGCCACGGCCGCCAACACCGGTAGTATCGCTAAACCTTTGGGCATCAGGATCGTTGTCCTGCACCAGATGCGCGAGCGCATGGTGTGTCACCTTGCGGCCACCGGGAGTGGAGGGGCGCATCTCGACGGCGCGAACCCAGCGCGGTTCAGTCACCGGGATATCGGTCAACGGACGCCACCACTGATCCTGACCCTTGGCGGGCATGGTGTAAGACTCGGACTTGATGACCATATCCGGCAGCCGCGAAAATTCCTTCGTCAGCAGCCAGCCGCCATCATCCTTAGCCCAGACTTTGGCCACAGGCATATCTTTGGCATCACCCTGGGGAGCACCGGCATCCACCCATTTGGCGATGGTCTGGATCTGGTCATCACTGAGCGACATGTCGTTGGAGAACTGTTGAATACCAACACCCTTATCGAGGTGCCATGGCGGCATCTGGCGGGCGACAACGCGCTGTTTGATCGACTTGGCCCATGGACGGCTTTCTTCGTAAGAAATGAGAGAAAAGGGTGCCAGCGAATCTTTGCGGTGGCAACTCTCGCATTTCTCCTGGAAGATGGGAGCAATGTCTTTAGTAAAGGTGGGGCTCTTCACCTCGGCGGCAACGCCGAACGAGGGTAAGGCCAAAATCAGGCTGGCCACGCTGCCGAACCCGAGAATTCTGCGATCTGCCATGGAAGCAACTCCTTAGTGTTGTACGCTGCCGGGCGGTTCAACGCCCGGATAGAGCTTCGGGAAGATCATATCAAATCCGTGACCCAAATAGAAGGGGGTAGTCGAAGTCTGGAGAAATCAGTGCCTGCTTTCGGGAAACTGGTCCAATTCGGACGGAGAATAAGTTTCCCTGGTGGTTAGTATTTTGGTATGTAATCCGAAAAAACAGACCCACCGCTCGCCTTTTGTTCGCCTTTGGTACACTTTTTGGCTCGGGATTATGTTGAGCGGGCGTTCTCCTGATTCGCTTGTACCACTGAACGGGAGGAAACGGAGTCTACAGGAATGGTGCGGGCTGGCGGTACGAGGGGTGGAAAGTATTGAATCGGATTGGGTTATCCCGGGCAAGAATATTTCTTGCGTGTTTGTGAACGGGGAAAAGGGCAGGGCCCAACAGGCGATAATACGGTCCAGAAGGTAGAGTACTTCGTTCCCGACTGCATCTCAACAGTACGGCCTCAGTGCAGGGCGTGCATTGGTCCTTGAAACACCATGCCACGATGACGGAGTTGTCGAGGATGACGGAGATCAAAACCGGCGCCCTTCTTCAATCAGGTCACGCACCGTTAGATCGGTGCCCAGACGATTCCCCTTGCGGAGTTCGCGGATGCTGCGGCCAGCGGCTTCCCATGCATGGCGTTGCGCTGTCTCGTCCGGGATAGTGACGCCGTCCAAAGCCTTCTGAGGAACGATGGAATGCAGGATATCGTCGTCGAGCGAAAGCCCTTTCTGCCGGGCCTCTCGGTTGAGGCGCTCCACCATTTCAGATGGCCAATCCATGAACTCCCCTCACGACTCCCCTTAGATTTCAAGGGGAACCGTCAGGCGCAGCAGTCCGGTGCGCAGCACGAGGATTTCGCGGGCTTGGTGGCGCGTATAAAAGCAGCCATGAATTTGCCGTCGATTTGGGGCGCGATGGCGTCTACATCAATTCCCTGCCCGGAAAGGATTTCACGGGCGTCTTCGGCATGGTAGACACGAGTGGGTTCCATGTCGATGCCGGTGAAACCGGCGGCCTGAAGTTTGGCCCGGTACTCATTCTCTTCCAGTGCGCCGGCGATGCAGCCAACCCAGAGCAAAACACTCTCGCGAATCAGGGGCAGCATCTCGCCGCGGGTCACCACGTCGGAAATCGCCAGCCGACCACCGGGCTTCAGAACGCGGAATGCTTCGGCAAGCACGCGATCTTTATCCGCCGCGAGGTTGATCACACAATTGGAGATGATGACGTCCACACTGTTATCGGGCAGTGGAATGGCTTCGATCTGGCCTTTCAGGAACTCCACGTTGGTGGCACCAGCCTTCTCTTTGTTGTCATTTGCAAGCGCCAGCATTTCATCGGTCATATCCAGCCCGTAAGCCTTGCCCGCGGGCCCTACGCGGCGGGCAGAGAGCAGCACATCGATACCGCCGCCAGAGCCGAGATCCAGGACGGTTTCGCCCGCCTTCAATTCCGCCCGCGCTGTGGGATTGCCGCAGCCCAGCGAGGCCAGCACCGCGGCTTCCGGCAGCGCGCCTCTCTGCAGGTTGTCATAGAGGTTGCTGGTGATGGGATCGAACCAACCAATTGCAGGGGGTGCCCCGCCGCAGCAGGAATTCCCGGTGCCGGCGGCCACCCGCAACGCTGCTGCCGCGTACTTCTCTTTCACTGTTTCAGTAATAGTTTGCATGTTGTTTTTCCTTAACTACAGACTTTGACGATGGCCGCACGGTCGAGCACGCGATTGCGCGTGCAGCACTCGGCATAGAGAAAACCCAGAAGTTCCTGTAAACCGCCGGTATTGGCTGAGTAACGAAGAAAAGTACCTTCGCGTGTCACCGTCACCAGACCCTCGTTCTTCATCTTGTCCAGATGATGAGAAAGGTTGGAGGCAGACATACCGAGCTCGGCCTGAATCTCGCCAACCACCATGCCATCGGGCCAGGCCGACAACAGTTCCCGCAGAATACGGAGACGGGATTCGGTACCAATCGCCGCGAACATATCGGCGTAACGCGTAACTTCTTCCGGGGTGGGTTTCTTCATTTGCTTTCGTATTTCTATAATAATGGAAATACGGAAATAAAGTCAAGGGGTCTCAGAACCAGTTCAATAAACCTGGAAACGGCGGTTGGAACGGTCGACGTCGGGACTTACGAACAAAGCCACCGCGAAAAGACGCGACTGGAGTCGCATGCCCATGGGCGACAGGATGTGGCTTCCCGTTCAGGCTGCGAAAAGCCGACCGTGCTGTTTTATGGCATACATGGCGGCATCGGCCAGGCGGATCAGGTCGGCTGCGCTACCCACGTCTTCCGGGAAAATGGCGAGGCCGCAACTGATTCGCAACCGGGCGGTTCGCCCCTCTAAACCGATATCTCCCTCTACCGCCGCTTTTAGCCGCTCAATCAGGGCGAGGATATCTCCCCGGGACGGCGCATCTTCCAGCAATACCAGAAATTCATCGCCGCCCACCCGCGCCAGACAGTCTTTCTCGCCGATGAACTCGCGCATCCGGTCGGCGACAATGCGCAAGGCTTTGTCTCCCCCTTCGTGCCCCAGTGTGTCGTTGATGGCCTTGAAATCGTCGAGATCGCAATAAATCAGCCCGATGCGCTGGCCGGTGGCGACGGCGTTTCGCCCGGCTTCTTCGAGCCGCTCCTCAAACAGGCGACGATTGGGCAAATTAGTGAGCGCGTCGAACAATGCCAGTTGTTCTGTGCGGCGCTGCAGCCTGAGGTTGGCCGCCATCGCCAGACCGAAGACGCAGCCCAGCGCGGCGAGATCGAGCGTTATCAGAGTGAGCAGGTCCAGCCGGCGTGGCTGTAAGACAACAGTGGCTGGCCCCAGTAATGCGGCGAACCCCCGTGCATATACGGTACCTGCGCAAAGCGCAAAAACGCCCGCCGTTCCCCAGTAAACCCCGCGATCACGCGGTGATACCCTGGAGGCCATAGCGACAGCCGCCATGACAATGACGGTACCCAGCAAACCGGAGCGGACGGCGGTACGCACATTCGGAAGGTCGCCGAAGGTCAGAAACCAGACCTGCCCGGTGGCATACATCAGTGTTGCCACGAAATAGAATCGCAACAGGCGGGGAAACTCACGGAATGCGCGAATTCCATCCAGAAACAGAACAGCACCGCAGAATAACAGGATATTGCCAATAAGAATCGTCATTCGCTGCGGATCCCTCAAAGCCCAGGCGAGAAAACCATACCCTGCTCCCAGCAGGGCGCACGCACCCGCGCAACGGCGTAAACCCGCGCAAGTGTTATTCAGAAGCCGAACACACAGCACGGCCAACGCCGCCAGCAACAGGCTTGCGGTGGAAACAACCGCCAACGTAAATAGGTCAAGGCCAGCCAGAATAAGAACCTGATTAAATAGTTTAGCGCGGCGATTTTACGCTATTTCACCTTGAACAATTCCAGCAGTTGGGTGACTTCCGCTCGTATGGCCGCCCTCAGCGTAGGCTCGTAGTCCGGAGCCCATTGCGGCGAGTGAGGTGCCGGACCCGGAATTCCAGTCTTCTGAATCTCCGCGAACTTCGCCGCATTCACGGCACCAATGTGCAGCAACGCCGATGGTACTTTCCCGGTATTCCAGTATTCGGCGAAGTCTTCCGAAGTCATTTTGGCAGGCATTTCGACAACGTTCTTCTCGCCCAGGCCGGCCTTCAGCGCCACGGCCAGACGCGCGGTAAGGGCCGGGTCATTGAAGACTACGGCACCGGCGGCATTGTCGTCGCGCGCGATCACCTCCGGTTCGCGCGGCGCGCCCGCCGCAATGGCTTCTCCGCGGGCAATTCGCCGAATTGCACTCAACGTTTTCCGGCGAACTTCCGGCGTGTAGGTTCGCACCGAGAGTTGCAGGCGGACTTCATCGGGAATAATATTTCCCTGGGTGCCACCATGGATGGAACCCACGGTGACCACCACCGGATCAGTGGGGTTGTTTTCGCGAGCAACAATGGTCTGAAGAGCCACCACAATGCGCGAGGCGAGCACAATGGGATCCACTGTATTCATGGGCATGGCGGCGTGGCCGCCGCGGCCATGAACAATGATGGTGACGCCATCGGACATGGAACGGAAAGGCCCGGCATGGTAGCCGATTGTGCCCGCCGGCATGGAGTCGTCATCATGCAGAGAGAGCGCGAAATCCGGGCGCGGAAAGCGGGTAAAGAGGCCGTCGTTTAACATGCCGGAGGCACCGCCGCCACCTTCTTCGGCAGGCTGACCGACCAAAACCAGAGTGCCGTGCCAGCGCGATTTGTTTTCCGCCATCAGTCGCGCGGTGCCAGCCCACGCCGACATATGGATATCGTGGCCGCAGGCATGCATGACCGGAGTGGATTGGCCGCTCGAATTCTTCAGCACAACTTTGCTGGCGAAGGGGAGGTCCGTCTTTTCCTCTACAGGCAGCGCGTCCAGTTCTGTGCGCAACATCACCACCGGGCCCGGTCCGTTCTTCAATACGGCCACAATGCCGGTGCGTCCTACGCCGGTAGTGACTTCATAGCCCAGAGCCTTCACCCGCGCGGCGAGCTTTGCCGCGGTCTGCACTTCCTGAAAGGCCAGTTCAGGGTTTCGGTGCAGGTCCATATACAAGGCTTCGATGTCGGGATAGATGGCATCGATCTCGCGGGCATCGGGCGTTCGCCAGGTGCCGCCCGTCTGCGCGGAAGCGACCGTTGCGAGCAGGGAAACAATTGCGCGAATGGGCAGGAGTCGCATGGTGTGAGTCCATCGTACTCAACTCCCCACGGCAGCGGCGATCGTGTGCGCGCCAGACACCCCATTCCGAGGCGGAAAAGGGACAGGCGATTCTGCATCCCAATCAAACCGTGTCTGAATTTTACTTACGGAGTAGAGGAGCTTCCGGCATGCGCGCCGGTTGCTTCCAACAAGACAAAAGTACCCTGCCCCGCCGGCGAAGCAACAATCCTGGTATTCGGCGGCAGCGTTACCGGGTTGCGAAAGTACCAGGGATGATCGAACTGCTTACGGTATTCGAAGACCCACAGCAGTGGGACGTAAGTGCCGTCGGGTCGCACGGCGATTAAGCGCACCGCAGCGCCATCCTGCAGATCCCTGGCGCGAATTCCCATGGCGGTAATGCCGCGGGAGAGAGATTTGCCGGGTTCGAGCGTGACTTCCGCACCGGTTTTGGGAGCCACGGGCGGCGGCGGATTCAGCTCTGGCTTTTCCGGCAGCAGGTTGAGTTCGCCTTCCGGCGCACCGCCTTCCACCCAATCGGAGATCATCTGGATTTGTTCAATGGTGAGGCCCTCGTCATCGCGCACCTCGCCGAATCCCTTGGCGGCGCCGAAGGGCGGCATGCGGCGCGATTGGGTTTCTTCCTTGATGGCCTTGGCCCACGGGCGCGCTTCGTCGTAGTTTGCGAGCGCGAATGAGGAACCGCCTTCGCGGTGGCATGAAGTGCAACGATTAAACATGAGGCGCGACATTTCACGCGTCCACGTGACTTTTGTGGTGATGGCGTCGTGAGCCACCACGGGGGTCGGAATCCACGCTGCAATAGCGAGGATTCCGACCGCCGCAATTAATGGTTTCAGAGACAATTTACTTTGTGATGACGCCACAGGCAATACGGTCACCGGCGTTACCGGCCGGATCGGACTTCATGTCGTCTGCCTTGGCGTGAATCATGAGGGCCGTGCCGCCGTTGACGAACAGGGAATTGGCACCGTCACCGAGGGTGACTTTGGTGTTCACAAAAGAAGCCTTCGCTGTACCGTTGGCCTTTACCATGAAATTCAGCATGTCACCGGCGTGGGAGCCGTCGGGATTCTGCAAACCGTGTTTTTTCATATCCGGGTTGAAGTGACCGGTGGCTGAAGTGAAGGCGGGCCCTTCGCATTTTGCCACGGCGTGGAAATGGAACGCATGTTCGCCGGCAGGCAGGTTCTTGCCCGTGAAAGCGATCTTCACGCCGGCTTTGCCGTTGGGGGAAATCTTTGCCATACCCACGCTTTCGCCTTTGGCGTTCTTCATTTCGACCGTAACGGGTTTGGCGGCGGCGAAAGCGGCCATTGCGGTGAATGCGGCGATGGCCGCAAATTTGTTGATCATAGGTAGTTCCAAAATCCTCTCTCCCTTTAGGATACTCGCCACGGGCTGCGCAGGTATGATGGTGCCGTTCATCAGCCTGCGGTATCGGCGCAAAGGGTAGCCGGACAATGGTCTCATGGATCACCGCGAGGCCGGGCGTTACTGGGAGGCGAATGCGGAAGCCTGGACCAGGCTGGCGCGCGGCGGCTGGGATGTCTACCGCGACCTGGTGAACACACCGGCCTTCTTCGAACTGTTGCCGGATGTTAGCGGGCTACGCGGTCTGGATGTGGGCTGTGGCGAGGGATACAACACGCGACTGCTGGCTGAGCGCGGCGCGGTGATGTGCGCAGTGGACATCTCGCCCCGATTCGTGCGCGAGGCGCGAGCGGCCGGAGACGGGTCGATCCAGTTCGCGGTGGCGAGCGGACAGGAGCTTCCTTTTGCCGATTGCGAGTTTGATTTCGCGACCTCGTTCATGTGCCTGATGGATTTGCCGAAACCGGAGACGGCGCTGCGGGAATGCCAGCGCGTATTGCGCCCAGGTGGATTCCTGCAATACTCCATCAGCCATCCCTGCTTCAATCCGCCGTGGCGCAAACTGTTGCGCACCGAAGACAAGCAGGTCTATGCACTGGAGGTGGGTCGCTATTTTGAACGTATCGATGGCGAAATTGATACCTGGCTGTTTGCCGGCGCGCCGCCCCAAGTGCGACAGGGCATGCGGCGGTTTGAGATTCCGCGTTTTCACCGAACTCTCGCCGAGTGGATTAATTTGACCATCAACGCCGGATTTACGCTGGAGCGGGTGGGTGAGCCGCGGGCCAGCGAAGAAACCGTGGAGCGCTTTCCGGCGGTGGCCGATACCCGCGTCGCAGCCTACTTTCTGCACTTGCGATGCAGAAAAGTATCATAGACGCCTATTCGTCCATCACGTAGCCTTCTTCGCCGTGAAGGGCCACGTCCATCCCATTGTCTTCTTCCGTGTGATCCATGCGGATCGTGGTGAATATGCCGGTGATTTTTAACGCGATCCAAGTCCCGGCGACTGCGATGACAATGCCGATCGCAGCACCAATGGCCTGATTCAAAATCTGGCCGGGGTTGCCGTCCACGGCGCCCAGAGGAGCGAGTGAACCATTGGGCAGCTTCAGGGCGTCGTTGATGGCGTTGGTGGCGAAGATGCCGGTGGCGAGGCAGCCAACCAGGCCACCCACGCCGTGGACGCCGAAAGCATCCAGCGAATCGTCATAGCCGAGCTTGCTCTTGGCGATGACCACCATGGCGAAGCAGATCAGGCCAGCGGAGAGGCCAATCAGCACGGCGCTGAAAGGCTGAACAAAACCTGCACCCTGGGTAACGGTGGCGAGTCCGGCAACTGCACCCGAGATGGCACCCAAAGCGCTGGGCCGGCCGTTGCGGATTTTTTCCGCCAGCATCCAGGAAACTGCACCGGCGGCGGCGGCGAGGTGGGTGGCGACGAAGGCGCTGGAAGCAAGTCCCGAAGCCGCAAGGGCGCTGCCGGCGTTAAAGCCGAACCAGCCCACCCAGAGCAGACAGGCGCCGATGAAGCTCAGCACAAGGCTATGGGGCTTCATGGCTTCGGCGGGGTAGCCACGCCGTTTGCCGATGTAGATAGCGGTGATGAGAGCACTGAATCCGGAGGTGATGTGAACCACGGTGCCGCCGGCGAAATCGAAGACCGGGACGGTGCCGCCGGCGAAGGCGTTGAGGAATCCGCCCTTGCCCCACACCATGTGCGCCACCGGAATGTAGACAATGAAAAACCAGAGGACAGAGAAGAGCAGCATGGCGTTGAAGCGTACGCGTTCGGCGAAGGCACCGGCGATGAGCGCGGGGGTGATGATGGCGAACATCATCTGGTAGATCATGAATGTGGTGTGGGGGATGGTGGGGGCGTAGTCGGCGTTGGGAGTGGCACCCACGCCGGAGAGGAAGAGATAGCGCAATCCGCCGATGAAGGGGTTGCCTTCGGCGAATACCAGACTGTAGCCGCAGATGGCCCACAACAGGGTGACCACGGCCATCATGGCGAAACTGTGCATCATGGTGCCAAGCACATTTTTACGCCGCACGAGGCCGCTGTAGAACAGCGCGAGGCCGGGGCCGGTCATCATGAGGACCAGGGCGGCGCTCACGAGGACCCAGGCGTTGTCACCAGCCATTTGCGCGGCACGAACGGCGGCTTTCAGAGCCGTGATCTCGTCGGCAGAAGCAGGCTGGGCCGCGCAGGGAAGCGCGGTCAGGCTACACACGAACAGGGCAGCAAGAATTTTCTTTCGAGTTGACAGACGGGATCTCCTGCGACAGATTGCGGCGTGGCAATCCGGTGATTTCAGTTCCCGGGACTGCGGACGGGGCAGTTCCGTTGGGTTGGGATTGAGTTACGATTGTCGCTGAAATCGTGGCGGACGGCAAGCGGGAATGGCAGGGGCTACCGCAGATCGTCTCACCGCCCGCGCACGGCAGCGATTTGTGGCACGATGGATCAACCATGAGCATCTCCCGACGCGAATTTCTGGAAAGCACTTCCGCTGCCGCGCTGGCCGCCGCCGCGGTACCTGCGCTGGATGCGCAAGGCCCTGCCGCAGTGGCCCGGTCCACCATCCACATCACGGTGAATGGCGCCGCGCAAACAGTGGAAGTGGAAGATCGCTGGACCCTCACCGAACTTCTGCGCGATCACCTTCACCTTACCGGCACCAGGATCGGCTGTGATCGCGGCGAGTGCGGTGCCTGCACGGTATTGCTGGATGGCAAGCCGGTCTATTCCTGCAGCCATCTGGCTGCCTGGGCCGACGGCAAGTCGATTCAGACGGTGGAAGGTCTGGAACAACACGGCAAGCTGGACCCGCTGCAACAGGCCTTCATGGACCGGGATGCGCCGCAGTGCGGCTTCTGTACTTCCGGGCAGTTGATGAGCGCGAAGGCCTGTCTGGCGCAGAATCCGAAGCCCACGGCAGCCGAGGTGCGCAGCGCACTGACGGGCAATCTGTGCCGCTGCTCCAACTACAACCGCTACGTGGAAGCGGTGCTGGCGGCCGCAGGCGTGGCGCAACCGGCGAAGATCGCGATAACGGGTGCGCCCGGTACCTTTATTCAAAGCTCCGCCATGCAAACGATTGGGCGTGAGACTACCCGCATTGATGCACGGGAGCGAGTCTCGGGCAAGGCTACCTATACCGGCGATGTGCAACTTCCCGGCATGCTCTACGCCCGCGTGTTGCGCAGTCCACATCCGCATGCCCGCATCCGCTCCATCGACGTCTCCGCGGCACAGGCGATGGCGGGCGTAAAGGTGGTGATCACTCATGAAAACTGCCCGTTCGTGTGGGGCGCGGGCTCCATCGCGGGAGGAAGGCAGTACGCCGACGAAATCAAAAAGACCACAATTCAGCGCCGGTATGCATTCAACAATCCGGTGCGCTTTGTGGGAGAACCGGTGGCCGCCATTGCCGCCACCGACCGCCATATAGCCGAGGAGGCCCTGCGACTTATCAAAGTGGATTACGAAGTTCTGCCCTTTGTACTGGACCAGGAAGAAGCGCTGCAAGAGAACGCGCCAAAGATCTGGCCGGAAGGCAATCTTTCGCTCGATGTACAGAATCAGGCCAAACCCATGACGCAGAAACGTGGCCACATCGACGACGGGTTCCGCGCCTCTGACCATGTCTTCGAAGACCGCTACAGCACAACGTTTGTCCACAACGCACAGATGGAACCGCGCGCTGCCGTGGCGTATTGGGAAGGCGGGAAGCTGACCATCTACACACCGACGGGCGGCATTGCCAACTGCCGGACGGATATGGCGCGCGACCTGGGCATTCCACTGGCCGATGTGCGCGTCATCTGCCAGTACATGGGCGGCAACTTCGGCAATAAAAATCAGAATCAGGATGCTGACCTGATTGCTGCCACGCTGGCGAAACAAAGCGGTGCTCCGGTGAAACTGGAGCTTTCACGCAAGGAAGATTTCATTGGCGTTCATGGCCGCTGGCCGACCACGCAGTACTACAAGGTGGGCGTGAAGCAAGACGGCACGCTGCACGCGCTGCAGTTGCGCGGATACTCCGGCATGGGCCCCTACCGCAAGAATTCGGGTGCCATTGGCGGTATTGAAATCTATTCGGTACCCCATCTCGATTCCACGGTTTATCCGGTTTACACGAATAAGACGACCTCGGCCAACTTCCGCGGCCCGGAATTCCCGCAGGGCCATTTTGGAATTCAGTCCATGATGGATGACATCGCTTACAAAGTAGGACTCGATCCGGTGGAGTTCGCGGTGCGCAACATGTCACGCAAGGCAAACGACAGCGCGGCATACACGAATTACTCCATCGAGGAATGTATCCGCCGCGGCGCAGAGGCCTTCGACTGGAAGAAACGGTGGCGGCCAAAGCCGGGTTCGGATACCGGACCGGTCAAGCGCGGGGCCGGCTTCGGGTTCCTGATCTTCCGCTCTGGTCTGGGGAGGAGCAGCGCGGTGATCGACGTAAATGCGCAAGGCCGCTACTTTGTTCATGTGGGCGTGACAGATGTAGGCGGGGGCGCCAAGACGACCATGGGCATTATTGGCGCGGAGGCCCTGGGCGTGCCGCTGAGCCAGATAGAAGTGATCTGGGGCGATACCGCGCGTTGCCCGTATTCGGTGGGCGAATCGGGCAGCCGGACAACAATCATGACGGGTCACGCGGTGGTGGAAGCTGCGCGCGACCTGAAGCAACAGATCGCGGCGAAGGGTTTGCCCAAAGGCAACGAACTGCTGACGGCCACAGCGAATCCGAACCCGACCGTAGCCGATGGTAAAGTGCGCGCATCTTACGGAGCGCACTTCTGTGAGGTGGAAGTGGATGTCGCAGTGGGGCACGTGCGGGTGACGAAATATGTGGCGGTACATGACAGTGGGCGGGTGATGAACCTGCTGAGCGCAGCGGGACAGATCAAGGGCGGAGTCACCATGGGCATCGGCATGGCGCTGCATGAGGAGCTGCATTACGATCCGAAATCGGGCCAGCCGCTGACGGCCGGTTATTACGGGCATCGCGTGCTCACGCACATGGATGCGCCCGAGATTGAAGTGATTTTCCTCGAAAGCGACGACGGCTACGGGCCTTACGGAGCGAAAAGTATGGGTGAGGCGGGCAAGATTCCCGCCGTGCCCACGGTGGGCAACGCGATCTTCAACGCCACCGGACATCGGATGCACAACCTGCCCATGCGTCGCGACCGGCTGGTGGAGGTGCTCTCGTGAGAAGCCTTCGCAACGTGAATCCGCTGGACTTGCCGCAAGCCATCGCGGCGGCGCGGGATGCCCGGCGCGAGGGCCACGCGGTGGCCTATGCGGGAGGCGGCAGCGATCTTCTGGGGCTGGTGAAAGAACGCATCATCAATCCGGATGTGATTGTGCACCTGGGGTCAGGCGCGATGCCCAACCAGGTGGAAGTGAAGGGCGGCCGGGTGCGAATCGGCGGCATGATCACGCTGGATGCTTTGAGTGCTCACCCGTTGATCCGCTCGAAATACGCTTTGCTGGCCGAGGCTGCGGGAAGTGTGGCCACGCCGCAAATCCGCAACGCTGCGACCCTGGCGGGCAATGTCTGCCAACGCCCGTGGTGTTGGTATTACCGCAACGGTTTTCCGTGCTTCAAGGCGGGGGGCGACCGCTGCTTCTCGATCGATGGTGAGAACCAGTTCCACGCCATCTTTGGAGGGGGGCCAAGCTTCATCGTGCACCCTTCCGATACCGCCCCGGCGCTGGTGGCGCTGGATGCGAAGTTCCGTATCATGGGTCCGGCGGGCGAGCGGATTGTAGACGCCGCTGATTTCTTTACACTGCCAAAGCAGAATGCGGCGCGGGAGAACGTGCTGGCCGACGACGAGGTGCTGGCACGGGTGGAGTTCGCCGAGGCAAAGGGCAGTATGCGCAGCCTATATCACAAGGTGATGGACCGCGAGGCGTGGACTCATGCGATTGTCAGCGCGGCGGTGGTGCTGGAAATCGAGAAGGGTACGTGTCGCAAAGCCCGCATTGTGCTGGGCGGTGTGGCACCGATTCCCTGGCGGGTGCCGGCGGTGGAGAAATTGTTAACGGGGAAGAAGATTACCCCGGAACTTGCGGCCAGTGCCGCCGAGGCTGCGGTAGCGGGCGCAAATCCGCTGGCGAAAAACAAATACAAAGTGCCACTCACGCGGGAAATTGTGGCGCGCGGCATTATGCAGGCAGCGGCGAGAGCTTAGGCTGGGTTGGTTTTGCCCGGCTTCGGGTAGTGGTTCCGTTTGAAATCCGCGTCAAGCGCTTTCGCGTCGGCCGGAGCGGTTTCACATTCCGTGGGAGAGTAAATGGATGCGAGCGTTTCTTAAGCTCCATGGTCTGGTATGGCTTGCTATGACTGGCCATATATCCTCCGGCGCGATCTTCCTATTTGAGCACTATTTTGGCCATTCAATAGCATGGGACTGGTTAATAATACCCGTTTGGCTATTTTTCTGTATGGCCTGGTTTCAGTCTCATCGCAACCTTGAAAAGAAGAATTCTGATAACGCCTCAACATTCCATTTGGCTATTGAAAGCCAGAAATCTGAGTTTGTCGCACTGCGCCATCTCATCACCACACGCGATACACAAGTGGATCAATTGATCCTTCAGATGCAACAACTAAATCGTGAAGCGGCAGACAAGATAGGAAGGCCATACGTAATGCTTTCTTATGCTGACGTGAACTATCTGCGCGAACCGGACGCGCCATCCGTGCCCTACGCCGACTGCACCGAGTTCACGGCGACATGCGAAGACAGAGACGCTTATCAAGTCTATTTGAACAGGATCAAGATAGGAAAGATGACCATACAGAGCGGAAACCCTGTAGACAAGATAACTCGTGGTGAGTCCAAAAAACTCCCCTATGTTGTTCTCTATTACGATCCAATCAGGAAGTGCGAATGCGTCAATTTAAGCTTTCGCGGGCATCTGCGGAACTTACTTACTCAGGCTATAGAGGATAGTGGAGAAGAATCACTGAATCTTATAGTCTCCATTCGCTACTTGGACATTCATGGAAACGCCTATGAAACGCAAGTGACTTTATTTTACCATCCTGGAATTTTTAGTACTCCCGCGATAACGCCTATATCTACCAGGCCACTTTTGGCGCTCGACAGACGACAAGGGTCACCAGATCCTGAGTCGATCACACATGAGAACTGATACCAGTTTCCATCGCCGGATTAACCCGCAGGGTCTGGTGGACCCGCGCAAAATTGTAGTACATGTGCCAGAGCGCAACCATGGGGATGGCGCTCTCGACCTTCTTGCTGAAGGCGTACGTCAGCCTGGCGAAGCGCGGCGCATTCCCATTCTCATGTTTAGATGCCGGCGCTCAACATAACCGGTGGAGACATGTCTGGCGCCAGGATCGCCCAGAATCGCCTTAGGGATAGCGCACAGACACTGAGCGGGGCTGAACCGCGTCTGGCCTTCAGCATCATTCCCGTAGACCTTCACGATCTGCGCGTAGTCGATCTTGTCGGCGAACGTATCAATAACCGCGTTCAAGTACATCTTGTGTCTGTCCGTGGTCAACCGGACCCGATTCGAAAAGCGCCCGGAAATATTCTGAAGGAAAGCGGTACCAAAGCCCGCATTCCGCTTACCTACGATCCAACCAATAACCAGCTTCGTCTGCGCTTCAATCGCCGTTAACGTCCAGGCGTCTCCGCAAGCACCATCCCGCCGGACCTTCGCCAGCGTGACGTTCTTCTGCTTAAAGCCGACGAAACTCCAGATTTCGTCAATCTGAATTCTGTCGGCGTTGATTTGGGTTTGCCGGTAACAACGAGAGCAGTTTCAGTGCCTGGCTTGATCGCCCTTCTCCCGTTCGAGAATCTTCCTGATGTCCCGGCGTCCGTGCAAAACACGGACGACCCGGAGCACGTCGCCCTGGATGACGTAGTAGATTCTGGTGTCTTCGAAATCTTTCACCGGCCACGAGCGGAGCCCGGCCAGTACCGGGTTCTTAAAGTGCTTTGGCGCTCCCATCTCCGGCATCACACAGACCGTTTCGACAGACCCGGCAACGGCATCCAGAAAACGCGTGGCCGCTTCGAGGGCATCCTCCAGCAAGTAGTACCTGAATTGCCGGATGATGTCGTCCCTTGCCTTTGGCCGGATGACGTGCTTCACGTACTAGTTTTCCGGGCCTGGTGTTTTTTCGCGAGGTCCATGGCCTCGGTCCTGAGTTCCTTCCAGAATTCACGGGTGAGCGGAATGTCCTTGCCGCCCGTAGCAAGGCCTTCGATCAGGAGCGCTTCAAGCTGCGCCTGCTCCTGATGCTGCTGCGCATCACGGAGCAGCGAGCGAAAATACTCGCTGACATTGCCGTACCCCTCCGTGGCAAGCTGTTGATCAATAAACGTCTTCAGTGATTCCGGGAGCGATATGGTGACGGTGGTCATGGAGGGCCTCCTCTTGGTTGCTTTCCCACTCTATCAGGTATAAGAATTGTTCTCAATAGATAAGGTAGATTGAGGAATTACCGAGGCTCACTGCCTGCGGTCGATGACCACGGTTTTCAGAAGAATCGGCAGCATGGGTTTGTCTTTCAGGCCGGTAGGCACTTTCGAGATATTGGTGACGATGTCCTGTCCTTCCACAACCTGACCGAAGATGGTGTACTTGCCGTCGAGTTCCGCACTGCGACCCACGGTGATAAAAAACTGGCACGCATTGGTGTTGGGGCGACCGGTGTTGGCCATGGCGAGGCGACCGACGGCATCGAACTTCAGCTCGGGCGAAACTTCATCCTTGAAATTGGGCACGCCGCAGTTGGTACTGCCTTCGGCCCTCACGTCGCCGGTCTGGATCATGAACCCTTTGATGACGCGGTGGAAGGTGAGGCCGTTGTAGTAGGGCCTTTTCACCGGTACCCCGGTCTTGTCGTTGGCGGCCTTTTCGCCTTTGGCCAGCGCGACGAAATTCTTCACCGCAATGGGCGCTTTATCTTCATAGAGGCGCGCTGTGAACTGCCCCATTGCGGTAGTGAAAATGGCGTAGAGACCAGGTTCGAGAGGTGGGGCAGGCGCAGGAACGTCCTGGGCGGCGCAGAGAAGGGCGCTGAGAAGAATCAGAGTGGCGGCACGCATGAACGCAGTTTACTCGAACTGGATCTGCGCGATCGCCAGCGTCGGCAAGGCCTGATTCCAGGTATCCGGAACATCGTCGAAAGCAAGGCGGAAAGAACGCTTTTCCCCTTTGCCCAGGGACCCGCCCAGGTTGCCCACTACCAGAGCACGTTCCCGCAACAGTTCACGGTTGCCGGGGTCGCGGAAAATACAGGTCACCTGCACCAGCTTCAGCTTGCTGTCGCCGTTGTTGGTGATTTCCCCCAGTATTTCCACCACTCGCTGGTTTATGTAGCTCTCTGCAGCCTGCATGTGGACGTTGCTCAGAGCCAGACCGGGCAGATAGTCGCGGGCTTTCTGGCTAAGTGTCGGCGGTTGAGGAGGCGGGGGTTTCGGACCGAAAGTGAGCCATCCGAAAACGCCCAGGATCAGGACGCAGGCGAGTCCGATGACAATACCGGCAGGCGAGATTTTAACGTCCTGCAACGGTCATCTCCCCGATCATGATGGTGGGCGCGGAAACGGAGCCGCGAAATTCCAGATCATTCCCGAGTGCGGCAACTCCGGTCAACATCTCCTGCAGGGTACTGGCGATGGTCACTTCCGCCACGGGGAAGGCCAGTTCGCCGCCGCGAATCCACATGCCAACTGCGCCGCGGGAATAATCGCCGGTTACAACATTGACGCCACTGCCGATCAGTTCCGTCACATAGAAACCGTTCTTCACACCAGCAAGAATCTTCTCCGGTGACTGATCCCCGGCTTCCAGGTAAAAATTCCCGTGACCGATGCCGGTATTGCCGGTAATGCCGCGGGAGGCGCTGCCGGTGGTCTTCATACCCAGTTTGCGCGCTGTATAGGTATTGAGCAGATAGTTTTTGAGGACACCTTTTTCAATAACCGGCGTGCGGCGGGTGGGCACGCCTTCGTCATCGAAAGGTTGTGTGCCGAATAAACCGGGAAGGGTGGCATCGTCGATGAGGGTAAGTTTGTCGCTGGCGATTTTCTCGCCCAGTTTGCCGGCGAGGAAAGAGGCTTCACGATAAATGGCGCGCCCTTCCACGGCTCCGAACAGATTGCCGAGCAGGGTCCGCGCCATACGGGGCTCAAAAATTACAGGCACTTTTTGCGTATCTACTTTTACCGCGCCAAGACGACGAAGCACGCGCTCCGCAGCCTGACGCCCCACTGCTTCAGGAGCTTCCAGACCAGCGAAATCCCGCGCCAGACTCGACCAGTATTCCCTTTCCATGTTGCCGTCTTTGGAGGCCACAGGCACGGCGGAAATCGAGCAATAAGTGGACCGGTAAGCGCCGGTGAAGCCATGCGAATTGGCAAAGACGCGACCGCCAATACTGGAATCGAACGCGCCACCTTCAGAGTTGGTGATACGGGGATCGAAATCGAGAGCCGCGGCTTCGGCGCGCCGGGCAGCGTCGATTTTCTGCGCGGTCGGCAGACCGGCAACCTCTTCGGAGAAGAGGCCAAGATCACCCGGCAGCGAGCCCAGTTCAGAGGGCTCCGGCAGGCCAGCATGGGGATCTTCACTGGTAAATTCCGCGAGGTTAATGGCGGACCGAACCATCTGGCGAATGCCATCGGGGGAAAGATCGGAAGTGTACGACGAACCCATGCGATGGCCGATGAGGACGCGCAAACCCGCGCCGCGCGATCCGGCTTCCTTCAGAGTTTCCACTTCACGCATACGGACGTTGACGGAAAATTCCGCACCTTCCGCAATGGTGCATTCAGCGCCAGTGGCACCTGAGCCCATGGCCTGGCGGATCACGTCACTGGCAATCTGCGGTAGAGAATCGAAGTTCAAGCGGTGCCGCCGACCGTCATGCGATCAATGCGAACCGTGGGAATGCCCACGCCTACGGGAATACTCTGGCCTTCTTTGCCACAAATACCGATGCCTTCATCGAGTTTGAGATCGCTGCCCACCATGCTGACCTGCTTCATGGCTTCCGGGCCGTTGCCGATCAGGGTAACGTTGCGCAGCGGGCGAGTCACTTTGCCGTCTTCAATCAGGTAGCTTTCGGAAGCCGCAAAGACGAAGTTGCCGTTGGTGATGTCCACCTGGCCCCCGCCGAAATTCACGCAGTAGATGCCTTTCTTCACGGAGCGCAGCACGTCGCCCGGATCACTTTCGCCCGCCAGCATGAAGGTGTTGGTCATGCGCGGCATCGGAATATGTTCATAGCTTTCGCGCCGCCCGCTGCCGGTGGCGGTGGCACCCGTGATGCGGCTGGAAAGCTTGTCCTGCAGGTAGCCGCGCAGGATGCCATTTTCGATCAGAACATTGCGCTGGGTCTGATTGCCTTCGTCATCCACATTGAGCGAACCACGGCGTCCGCCGATGGTGCCATCGTCCACAACAGTGCACAACGTGCTGGCCACCTGCTGGCCAATGCGTCCGCTAAATGCCGAAACACCTTTGCGGTTGAAGTCGGCTTCCAGACCATGGCCCACTGCCTCATGCAACAGCACGCCAGGCCAGCCGGGGCCCAGTACAACGGTTTGTTCGCCGGCCGGTGCCTCCGCAGCGCCAAGCTGCATGATGGCCTGACGGGCGGCTTCCTGGGCGAAGTATTCGGGCGTACGTTCGGTGCGGAACCAACCGAGTTCGTGACGCCCGCCACCACCGGAATGCCCCTGCTGCGGGATACCATCGGCGCCGCGGGCCAGCGCGACCACGCTGAGGCGGGCCAGAGGCTGGCTGTCGAAATTGAGCACGCCGTCGCTGGTGGCGACGAGAACGTGGCGCAGGTTATCGGCATACGTGGCTTGTACCTGGAAAACGCGCGGGTCATAGGCGCGGGCCGCGGCATCGGCACGAACCGCCAGGTCAACGCGATCGCGGAAAGCAGTATCGCCGGGGGCCGTGATCACGGGATACAAATTGCGCCGTTGTCCTTCCTGCATGGACGTTTTTTCGACCTTTGCAGGACCCGAGGCGATCATCGCCGCAACATTGGCGGCGTGGCGGATTTTCTCCGGGCTCAGATCGTCCGAATAGGCGTAGCCAGTGCGTTCGCCGGAGATGACGCGCACACCAACGCCCAGCGAGACCCCCTCGGTAGCGCTCTTGACGATGGCTTCATCCACGCTGATGGAACTGGTGGCCACATATTCAAAGTAGAGATCGGCATAGTCACCTCCACGGGAAAGTGCCTGGGAAAGATAGTTCTCCAGATCGCGGGCCGTGATACCAAAACGGCTGGCGAAGAAGGAGCTGGAATAGCTCATAAAACCAATGGAGCAGGGCGTGGCGATGCAATACACCGAACGGGAAAAGCGTGCCGATGGATCACGCCGCTATTGACCATCCGGGGAAAATTCAAGCAGCACATTGCCAGCTAACCCCGCGTGAGATCCGTCTACCGGTTCCACGAACAACATGCCGCCTGTCACCGTCGGCCCAGGGCAATTAATTGATCGCATGAGCCGTCAAAGCCGAGGTCGCCAGCAAGGCCACAACCGATCAAGACGAACTACGCGCTTTTTTGCTGCCGGAGGTCGCGGTCATATTGTCGGGCTGCGGGCTTCGCCGGGAAGAGTGATAGTGGCGGTGGCTTTGGGGAATAGGGCGGGTTATCCTGAAACCACTGTGAAGGGCCGGGATGTTCTCGCCGTAATCTCAACTGATGGCCCGCCGCCGGCTCAACCCGCCAGTATTGAGCAACTACACCCGCAGTGGCATCGCGTACTGGAGACCGGGCACATCATCGCCGCGGTGCGCAATATGGAAGCTCTCGCCGAGGCCGCGAAATCACCCACGGAAACGGTCTACCTGCTCTTCGGCACTCCTCTCAACATCGGGGACCTGGTGGGGACCCTGCGCGACTGCGGCAAGCTGCCCCTGGTCAATCTGGATCTGTTGACCGGATTCTCACGCGATTCGATCAACGTGGAATATCTCGCGCGGCTGGGCGCGGCGGGAATTGTTTCCACGCACTCCGAGGTTCTTCGCGCCGCTCACAAGAAAGGGCTGATTACCGTCCAGCGCACCTTCGCACTGGATTCGGCGGCGGTTGACGCCGGCCTGCGTGCCACCAGACAGTTTTTGCCGGATGCGGTGGAGATTCTTCCTGCCATCGCCGCGCCCCGTGTTGCGGCCCGCTTTCGTCAGGTAAACCCCCACCTGCGCATTGTGGCGGGCGGTCTGATCTCAGATCTCAAAGAAGTGGAAACGGTTCTTGCCGCCGGGATCGATGCGGTATCGGTCAGTGATCCGCGATTCTGGATCGGCTGACGCTTTTCCCGGGTAGTGATTCGTGCGGGGCGGTCACCTGCGCTGGGATACTCACGCTTCGGGGACCTGCCGGGAAACTTGCTACTGGCTCCGGCTCCGTAAGCAGCTGTCGCATGCGCGTAATCCGGTCCACGTACCCATGGGTCTCCGCGGTGGCACGGGTGGTTGACCAACCAAGCTCTTGGGCGAGAATTTCCGCCACTACGGGCGCTGCCTGCACGGCCAGATTCCAGCCGAATACCTGAAGACCCAGGCGGCGGCTGAGCACGTCTTCCACCGAGCGTGCCATTTCCTCGCGCACGCAGTAGACAACTTCAGCCCGAATTTGCGGAGCGCCAGCCACCAGCGGCGCAAGCAGCGAGGGGTCAGCTTCGGTCAGGCGCAGAACAGCGGGCGCATGGGCGCCGAACTTCCCGACCAGATGCCGCGCAGTGTCGGCGGATATTGGCCAGGCCTTCAGGTCGGGCGCCTCCGCTTCGGAACCGAATAGCCTGTATTCCCGCGTGCGGCAGCTCGTGATGCGGTTGTGCAGGAGCTTCTCCGCGGCATTGATGGCGTCTTCCGCCATGGCTCGATACACGGTCCATTTGCCGCCCAACACGCTCACCAGGCCGCTGGCTGGCTGCCGTTCAATCTCGTAGTCGCGGATCAGCTTGCGGGTAGCCCGGGAGTCACCCGATTGAATCAGTGGTCGCAAGCCGGCAATCGCCGCCACAATATCCGAAGCCTGGAATGGCTTCAGCAGGTAATGATTCAGGTGACGAAGCAGGTATTCGGCTTCCTCGTTCGTAACCATCATTTCGTCAGCCGGGCCAGCTTCTGTTTCGGTGGTCCCGACCAGGAGCCGTCCCATCCACGGCACTGCAAATATGATCCGGCCGTCTTCGGTGGCCGGGATCAGAAGAGCGTCACCGCCAAAATCCGGTGGAAGGGGAAGTACGATGTGTACGCCCTTACTGGGCCGCAGCCGCTTTTTCGCAGCCGCATCACCCAGCGCGCGGAGGTGATCGGAAAAGACGCCCGTGGCGTTCACAAAAACTGAGGCGTTTACCCGGAATGACTGCTTTGTCTCCTCGTCCTGTACGTGCGCCCCGGTGATTCTGCCCCGTTCGTCTTTGTGGAAGGCGGTAACGCGCGCGTAGTTCAGAACATCTCCTCCGGCAGCCGCGCAACTGCGCACGAGCGCGAGATTATAGCGGGAGTCATCGAATTGGCCGTCACTGAAGATGACCGTCCCCCAGATCCGTTCGGTTTTCAACCAGGGCATATGGACGCGTGTTGCGTCCTTTCCCATGAAACGGCTGGGAGCCATTCGCGCCTTGCCGGAAAGCCAGTCATACAGCTTCAACCCAATCAGGTTATATACCGTTCCAAACGGACCAAAGCAGGGTACGGCAAACCGCACGGCCCGCGTGAGGTGGGGCGCATTGGCCATCATCAGGCGGCGTTCACGCAACGCAAGGCGAACCACATGATACTGCCCCGCGTCGAAGTCGGTGACGGCCTGCTGCAGATACCGCAAGCCACCGTGGATGAGTTTGGTGGAAGCGCTGGAGGTAGCCGACCCGAAATCACCCGCTTCCAGCAGCAGCGTCTTCAGGTTGCGGAGCCGGGCGTCCAGCGCGCAACCCGCCCCGGATGCGCCTCCGCCAATCACACAAACGTCGTATGAGGTGGCTGTGGCCCTGTGGATGATCTCCGGTCTCTGACTCATGCAATCCCGCGGGGCGGCAGATCAGGGGTGAGGCGATTGCTTCAATTGCCGGATTAGAGTGTCGCCGTCCCCTTTTGTAATCCATCGCTCACGCACCAGCTTTGCCACGTTGCCCGAAATCCGTCGCTGGTAAGTCGCGTGGTCGGGATAGAGCGTCCCGAGGCGCGCGGCGTCAAAGGGAACCTCGTGTCCGGCGATCATACAGAACGATTCGCCGGTCGAGTTGCCAAACCAGGTACTGGTGGGAACGTCCACGAACGGCGAGCGAATCCCGCCCTTCACATTGCCGAATTCATCCAGCACCGCGACGCCGTTCACCACTGTGATCGGCTCTGCTTTTGGAGCAGGTATGCCCTTTCGCACCCAAAGATCCAGATTTTGAAAGATCGCATTCATCGCAATGCTGTTGGGGAACCGACTGCGCGGGCCCTCATTGCAACTCATGGGCGGAACCGCGCGGCCAGCCTTCGTGATGTCGGCTGGCGCCGCGGCGTAAAGCAGTTCGTCAGGGGTAGCGTGAGCCGAGCCGGCAATCTCGTAGTTGCGGTACAAATCGGGCGCCACATCGCTGTCGGGCCGCCGGGCGCTGATGCCCCTCAGATAATCAGACTGACTCATCACACGGATCACGGGTACGCCCGCGTTGCGAATCATGCGCCGTGGATCATCGGCCTGAATTGGAGCCGCGCACTGGTTGATTTGGGAAGGCCCGCTGGCAACCGCTATGAAGTAGCCGTCAAAAATTGGTTTGCCATTAGCCTTAACGTCCAGCGGATGAATGGCGTTGATGTAGGTGTACAGAAACGATCCGGTTTGCGAGTAACCCCACGCAATCAAGTGCTGCACCGGGTGCGGATCGCCAGCGGCAGCACGGTACGCGAGAGTGTTCGACGGGTCCTTGCTGCGCAGCCATGCGCCCACCTGGCTGTTCACATCCCACACCAGACCATTTTCTGTGCTGCGCTCACTGTCGCGCGCCACGGTGGCGCAATTGCGTGGATCGTCGGCAGAGAGCGGGTTGGCCCATGAGAGCGGAGCGTAGCGCACAGGATCGAAAGCCTTCAGTGACGCCACCGCCACCGGCTTAGCCGTGAACGCAACCCATGCATCGCCATTGCGAACGAACTGATCGTGGGAAATGGTCCACCCGAGATTCAGGTCGAAAAGGTTGGACGGGTTCATCATCTCCACCGCCACCGTACCGCTGAAACGAGCACGAGAAGCGGGACGCCTTACCAGAACACGGGTTGTGTAGGGCGCGTTGGCGGTGCGCACCACCGGCGGACCGGCAGCGGGCCAGTCATACACGTTGGCAGTTCCGCTAAGGAAGAATTCCTCCTCCACGTAACCGATGCGCCTGAGGTCTTCAGGTTGGCGAGTATGGTCAGCCGCACCGAATGGCCAGGATGCGGAGGTGGCTGCAACCGGGCCGGTGACGCGGGGAATGGGCGTTGCCCCGGTAGCAGGAAACACCAGCAGCGTCAACGCGGCGAGAGGGGTAAGGGACCAAAGAGCCTGCGGGTGAATGTGTCTCATCGTCTGGCACTTTCGCTGGGGCACTTCCGCTAGAACTTCAGCCGCAGCGAGAACTGCATCTGCCGCGCTGACCATGCTCCCAGTGCTTGTCCGAACGTCGTGTTAACCTGCCTCCCGGTCGCCGGATCGAACCTCGCTGTAAGGTCAATCGAATTGAACTGGGTGTGGTTGAAAACGTTGTAGACTTCAGATCGGAACGTCAGTACCTTTCTTTCGCTGCCAAGATTGAAATTCCGGAACAGAGTCATGTCAAAATTGCTTCTGCCGGGCCCGCGAACCGCGTCTTTTGGCGCGTTACCAATATCGCCCCGGCCCGCGAATGCAACGCAGGAAGTGTTGAAGAACGCGTTCACAGTCTTATCGTAGTGCCCCTGATTGGGGTTACACGTAAGGTTGGCTCTTTGCCCGTCGGCACCGCCTCCCCCGCCCAGCAGGTCGGCACCGGTGGTGGTTGTGTAGTTGATCGGGAAAGGAGTTCCGGATGAGAAGGAACCCACCCCGGAAACCTGCCAGCCTGTGGTGAGCAGGGTCACGCTGCGGCTCCCCTTGAGCCCCGGAACGTCATACTGCCAGTTGGCGACAAAAATGTGGGTTTGATCGAAGGTTGATTTTCCGTACACGCGGCCATAGGAAAGATACTGCGGCGTACTGTTGACGCGCTCATCTGAGCCATAGTCCATGGACTTGGCATAAGTGTAGGCCGCGCCGAATTGCAGACCTTTGGAGATGCGCCGATTCAGCGTAGCCTGCAGGGAATTGTAGTTCGAGCTCAGGTTTCGCTCGGGAATCAGTATGTTCCCGTACCCCGGGAAGGGCCGTAAAAGGTTGTCCACAAACGGCGTATTCGGGACAGCAGCCGTTGTATCAATATTCTGCGGCTGGAACCGGGCTCCAAATGGCAGCGTGTTCAGGTTACGCCGTCCGCCCAAATGACGGCTCTGTGAGCCTACGAACTTAACATCCACGAGCATGCTGTGGCCAAGGTCGCGTTGTACGCCGAGAGAGTAGTGATAGGTCGAAGGCCGTGTGGCTGACTTGTCATAGGCAGTCACGTTGGCAGGAAAGAGGCTGCCGAGGCCGGTCGAGAGCTGCGAGATGTTGGCATTAAACGCATTCGCTGACAGGATGTAGGGCGGGTTTGTAACCATAGCCAAACCAACGAAGAAGCCATCGTCTTCGGTTTGATAGAAGATACCGCCGCCACCGCGAATTGCAGTTTTTCCGTCGCCAAATGGATCGTAAGCGAACCCAAATCGGGGCATCACAAGAATCGACGGCGCATTCTGGAAGCCCAGCGGAACTCCCGGGTCCAGCTGCCTGACGATTCCGTTCGAGATGTTCCCGGTACCCGGCACATAGGCTGAGATGAGTGCGGGGGAAACCGTCTGAAGCGTGACCGGGTCGATACCGACACGCGATCCGTTAACAATGGCGGGAATGTACTGCCGGGGGGCGTCCGCGCGTTTATATGTACTGGGGTCAAAGACCGATGCCTTCCGGTCGTTCTGATAATACGGCGCAGCATACCCGAACCGAATACCATAATCAAACGTCAGCTTGCGTGTTGCCTTCCATGTGTCCTGCACGTACCATTCCAGATTCGTCCGGAAAAGCAGGATCGGCTCACGCGTATTCACCTCGGTGTAATTTCGGAAGTTGCCCAGCAGTTGATTGGCGAACGCATTGCCTGAATCCAGCGGATTGGTCCGGTCGACTCCAAAGTCGAACTGACCATTGATCAGTCCAAACCTGCCCTCGATATCGCGGCTCCGATTCCAGTACAGACCCAGCTTAATAGTGTGGCCGCGCTTGATCAGTGTCGTCCCGTTCGTTGCGTCGAATCCGGTATCCCCGCCCGGGTTGAAGGCCCGTGTTCCAAAACCGACCGTGGTTGGATTCAGAACGCCGCTATAGACCACATTCGGTATCAGGTCATAAGGGTTGTCGTGAGGCTCTGGAAACAGGTATCCGAAGTTCAGGCCGAGTCCGCGTCGGGTGCCTTTTGCCGCCAGCGCGGCAAAATCATCTTTTGTTTCACCTTCGGTACTATGACGAGCCCCCACGGTAAATTCCGAAACCAGGGTTGGGCTCCAGACGTGGGTATAGTTGGCTACCAGCGAGTCGTCGGTGTATTCATAGTGGGATTCGAGGAACGGCCAGATGGGCGTAGTTCCGTAGAGCACAGTCCCGCCCGCGCCAACGGTGTCTTTGTGCCAAATCGCGCCCCTGACATAGAGCGTGTCATTCGCGGTGATTCTGTCATCAATCCGGAACACATGCTGAAAGTTGGGAATCTTCAACAGGCGCAGCGTTTCATAGTTCCACGAACCGTTGTTTGGCACATTCGGCTGCGGATAAATGTTCAGCAGAGTCTGCCCGTTCTTGCTGATCAGGTTGGACGGGATGATGTTGTTGGGGAAAGCGTTGCGGGTAGCCGGATCAACCGGCTTGACAGCGGACTGCGAAAAATCTCCCGAGCGTTCCAGCGCGGTTGGCTGATTGTAGCGGGTGATACTGGGTGCCCCGACTCCCAATCCGCCGCCCGCATCCGGAATTCTGCTCTTCGTATTGTCGGTTGAATAGAAGAAAAAGAGCTTATCCCGCCCGGGGTTGATCTTGTTTATGGGGACGGGCCCTCCGAAAGTCGCGCCAAACGTATGAAAGCGGTAAATCGCGGGTTTCGAATTGAAGCTGGGCGTGGCGGAGCGGTTGCGGAAGAAGTCATTCGCATTGAACACATCATTGCGAATGTAGTAATAAGCGCCGCCATGGAAGTCCTTAGTGCCGGCCCGCGTCGTCATGGAAATTTGCGCGCCAGGATTGCGTCCGTATTCGGCCTGGTAGCTGCTCAACAACACTCTGACTTCCTGGACCGCATCCATATTAATTTGCCCGCTCAAACCTGCAGGAGCGCCAAGGTCGTTCGCCGCCATGCCATCCACGGTCAGGTTCTGCTGGCTGCTGCGGGTTCCCTGTACAGAACCAATCGTGGCACCGAAACCTGTAGAGCCGCCGAACGTTTCCTGATCGCCACCCATCTGTACGCCGGGAAGCAGGCGGAGCATGTTCGTCAGGTCACGGCCCTTGGTCGGAATCATTCCAAATTGTTCACGGGAAAGAAGCGCGGAGTGTTCCGCACTGGCCGTCGCAACCTGTACCGATTGCGCCTGTACTTCCACTGTCTCAGTGACCGAGCCCACCTTGAGCCTCAGGTCTCCAACCGTCAGCCGGTCGTTGGGAGTGAGGACGTTTCCCGTGCTTCGAAATAATTGAAAGCCCTGCGCTTCAACCTGAATCGTGTAGATGGCGGGTAGCAGTGAGGGGAAGATGAAGTCGCCGGTGGGGCCGGTGATAGCGACGCGGGCCTCTCCGGCCACTTCGTTGGTCACCGAAACCTTCGCGCCCGCAACTACCTGCCCCGAAGGGTCGAGGACGGTGCCGGAAATTGTACCGGTAGTGGTCTGTGCCGGTAGCGGCGACAGTGTCATCGCCGCCAAAACGGCGATCAACCCCAGTCTTCGGGCCGCTGTCGAACATCTTCGTGGATACGTATCTGCGTTCATGGCAAATTCTCCTTCAATGCAACTCCGGTCACCAGACTCACGGCCAAACGGGGCCGGGCAATTAAAAAGCCGCCCTTCCTCCGGGCAAGCTTCTCCCGCGAAAAAGGGCGGCTCTCTTTGACTCTGCCGCACAACTTAAATCGGGAGTCTATCACAACCCATATCACCTGTCAACGGAAACATGGTTTCGATGGTTTCGATGGTTTCGACGGTTTGGAAGGGATCAAATCAATGCCCTGAGCGGCCATCCATGGCGAATGCAAGCAGCACGTTGCCGCGTAGCCCTGCATAAGATCCCTATCTCGATTTCACCAACAACATGCCGCCCGCCACCGTCGGCGCCGGCAATCCAGTGATCCGCCTTTCGCCGTAAGCCTGTTCACCGTCCTGTATTCCCGCACCGTTGCGTAGTCCCCGATCACTTTGCCATCGGACGCCGCATCACCACGAATGTGCCCATCAACGGAGCCCGGGAAGATCACTTCCGGAATAGCAGTCACAGCGGCTGATTGCGCCGGAGCACAGAATGACCGCCCCGCGTAGTCCGGCGGTTTGGCGACCCAGATCCACTCTCCGGTCGCGATACTAATCGCGCAGGAAGAACCGGGGTGCCCTGCCTTGCTGTACTATCAGTACGGATTCCGGTTCGTGGCAGTCGGCGCAGTAACCGTTGTACCCTGCCTTACCATCCGGACCCGCCGCGGACAGTGGCCGCAATCGCTACAGGAAATACGCAGAAACTAAAACACATTGCCTGATATCCTGGCGCTCTTTTGGTAGCCAGCTACTTACACGACCTACTCACGCCGAATACGGCGCTCACACAACCGGATGCGGGACTGGCGGAATTCTTCCTGCAAGACCGCGTGTGTCGTATTTTTCCATGACAGCCCGTGTGCGCAGAGTCTGAGCCACAGAGGTCAGTAAAATTTCAGCCTCGGCGGGGAGATTCTTTGGATGAGAGCGCATTTCATGGAGCCACTCCAGGGCATCGGCCCAAGTCTATGTGGCTTATCTTCGGACAGTACTGGAACCTCGTGGCCAGTGGATATCTAGAAGTCGCAGTGCTCAAGACGATATGGTTCATTCAGCAAGATAGTGTCAAAGGAGGAAGTATGCAGTGCAAAAAATCGTTACAGACGGAACGGCGAGCGTTCCATAAACCATTGGTGGCGCTCTTCATCAGCGCATTAGCGGCATTTGGAGGCACAGTATCGCCACAACTGACAACAGGGGATCAGGATCGACCGGTTGAAGTTATCGTTCAATACGCGCCGACACTGAGCGGAGTGCTCCTCTCTCCGGTGTGCGGAATTCCAAATCTGATTGAAATCCTTCCAAACGGAGAGTTGTGTTCCATAACCGCCGGCGCCGCCGTTGGACTGGCAAAAAATCCGGCCGTAGCTCACATTTCGGTGAACAATCTGTTGCAGGGAACAGCGGTTCCGGCATATGACTATATGCCGCAGTCAATTCAGCCAGCGTCGGCGGCAGGCACACCCAACTTCAATTATGGAGCGAACATCGGTGTTGCCGTGATTGACAGCGGCATTCATATCAACGCCGATTTGACCGGCAATGGTTCCCCCGGCCTGCTGGCGAATCTTTTCCCGCGGGTAACGTATGCAGAGAGTTTTGTGAACGGAGAAGGTGTGGATGACTATTACGGTCACGGCACACATATTGCGGGGATCATTGCAGGCGGCGGTGCCGACTCTTCGGGTGCGACGTATCGATACAACATTCACGGAGTCGCTCCTGGTGCCGATTTGATCAGCCTGAAGGTCCTGGATCGCAACGGCAGATCGTCGGACGCGGCAGTAATAAAGGCCATTGAGCGCGCGATACAACTACGGGATATTTACAAAATCAAAGTGATCAACCTTTCGCTGGGCCGGCCTGTTTACGAAAGCTATAAAGACGACCCGCTTTGCCGGGCCGTCGAGAAAGCCTGGCTGCACGGCATCACCGTTGTGGTGGCGGCGGGAAATGCGGGCCGCGACAATTCCGCAGGGACCCGGGGTTATGGAACGATAGCAGCCCCCGGCAACGATCCGCTGGTAATCACCGTGGGCGCAATGAACACGGAAGGTACTGCGGGGCGGGCGGACGATCTGATGACGACCTACAGCTCAAAGGGGCCGTCGCTAATCAATCACATCGTAAAGCCGGATCTTGTAGCGCCAGGAAACAAGATCTTCTCGATTCGCGTACCCAGGTCAACGCTGGAATCGCTGGAGGCGGCAAATGTAGTTCCGCTGGCCGCTTATGTGAAAACACCGGCGGCCGGGAAGATTTCGGATTACTTCATCTTGAACGGTACCAGTATGGCCGCTGGCGTGACCAGCGGCGCGGTCGCCGCCCTGCTTTCCCAACAGGCCCTGACTCCGGATCAGGTGAAAGCGCGGTTGATGAAAACGGCCGGCAAGACTTTCCCCCGCACTTCTGTCATTACAGATCCGACGACCGGTCAGTCATTCACCATCCAATACGACATGTTCACGGTAGGCGCGGGCTATCTGAATCTGGATGCCGCCCTGGCCAGCAAAGAAACCATCCCGGCAAACATGAACGCTGCAAGCCCGGTTGCGTCGCCGGGGCAAGCCGACGCCAGCGGCCAAACGCCGGTCTACGTCTCGAACGACTCTTCACAATCCATCGTGTGGGGTTCGGGAACGGTATGGGGCACCAGTGCGGTATGGGGCTCTACCGCCGTTTGGGGTTCATCGGCGTGGAGCGGAAATTCAGGGGCCTGGGGTTCCAATGCAGTGTGGGGGTCGAGCATTGTATGGGGTTCGAGTTCCGATACCGGCTATTCAATCGTCTGGGGAAGTTCGATCGTATGGGGCTCCAGCGGAGACGCCGGTACTTCCATCGTCTGGGGAAGCACGGGAGTACAGGGGACCGCGCTGAACGGAGATCCGGGGGGATCCAATTAAGGGTCTGCTGAACCTGGACACTGCTGGTAGCGGGGAACCCGCATCGGGTCCACCGCGGGCGCCCGCCGCGCCGGAATTAACCGGTCGGCGGGCGCCACTGCGGTGAGGGTTACAGCCATGATGACGAAAGTCATCGGATCGAACTGGCTTACCTAAAACAGACTTACGCGACTAAAATCGCATGCCCAATCGGCACAACTTGCAGCACGGCGTGTCACATTTTTTCAGGACACCCCGTGGGCACAGGGCCTAAACTGCTCTTATGCCAAAGACCTTCTCATTGTCGGTGCTGGTGGTAGCAGCGCTGGCTGCCCAAACTGGCAGCAGCCTCATTCTGGTGGAGCCCGCGACTGCAGCCTGGGAGCGTGAGCGCTTCGATCCACCAGGGGCAGAGAGCGTAGTGCTGCGCGACGATGCGCAAACCGGTGCGACGGAAATGCTCATGCGCTACCCTGCCGGGCATAAGTTTGAGCCCCACTGGCATTCCGCCAATGAGCGGATGGTGGTGGTGGAAGGAACCATGCAGGTTGAGGTGGATGGCGTAACGAAAACCATGGGGCCGGGCAGTTACGCCTACATGCCTGCCCGGCATCAGCAGACCGAAGCCTGTGTTTCCGAAACTCGCTGCGGCTTCTACGTATTTTGGGACAGCAAGCTCGATTTTCATCGCGAACCTGCCGCACGTTAGCCAGGTAGGAAGCTAGCGCCGGCGTCGCCGCAGATCGCTGCGGAGTTCTTCGAAGTCGGCAACACCAGACCGAATTGAAATGGCCTTTTCCACAGCGGCTTCAGCGCCGGCCGGGTCACTGATTTCCAAACAGCGCGCCAGCACGAAGTGATACTCGGCTTCCAGAGGGTTGAGGCGCAATGCTTCCCGGATTGAGACGAGCGCCCGCGCCACGTCTCCTTTGAGATAACTAACCTGAGCCATCCGGTAATAGCCTGCATCCATGAAGGGCACGCCCGCAACGGCCCGCGCAAACAAGTCGTATGCTTTATCGAGTTCCGTCGAGTTCGCCAGCAGATTTAGACCTTCCTCGTATGCGGCGCGGCTGCGCATGTCGCGTGCTCTTTCATCCGCGCGGGTTTTGCTAAGGGCAGTGAACGCGGCCATCGCATCATCTGCTTTCGCGGGTAGTTTGAGTTGCCGGTAAGCGGCGGAAAGCTGGTAGAAAGACTCGGCGCTATCCGGGGCCAGCTTTACAGCGTTTTCAAATGACCGGACCGCCCCGCGGGCATCGCCGGATTTGAGAAAAGCCGCACCCAGCGCCGTGTAAACGCCAGCGGTACCGGGTTGTAACGCGCGGGCTCTTTCCAGCAAATGGATCGCCTCCGGCAGATTCTCACCTTTGTTGGCATACAGGAGGCCCAGCTGAAAATGGGCGTCGGCCAGGTTCGCGTCCAGTTTGATGGCTTCGCGAAATAACCGTTCGGCGGCGGCAGTGTCCTGCAGGCCAAGATTAGCCATCGCCAGTATTTGAACGCTGGCGGCATCACGAGGCGCGTTACGAAGAGCCTCCTCAGCAGCCTCGCGGGCCGCCTTATAGTCTTCCTGTTGTAAACGGGAAAGAGCCAGCAGGCGGAGAGGCTTGCCTGCTCCCGGATGCTTTGCCAGATACTGCTGAAGAGTCTCGGCAGCCGCCCGGAATTGCCCCATTCGCAGATACTGTGACCCGAGGTCGAGCCGCGCGGCTTCGGAATCGGGATCACCGTTGACCCGCTGCAGGGCGGCTTCGAAATCCGGTGGTGTTGACTGATCCGCCGAGCTCAAAACACTCAGCAGACCAGCCAATACCAGAACACGGAAAAAGCGCATTACTCAGAATACATACTTGAGAGCGAACTGCATGATGCGCGGGGCCACCACGGTGCTGGAGATCACCCCGTAAGTAGTACCCGCGCCGCGGTTGGAGCCGGGATTGGCGAACTGCGGGTGATTGGCGATGTTGAAGTACTCGGAACGAAACTGTATCTTGCCATATTCGCTGAATCCTCCAACTTTGAATTCACGGCCCAGGCTGAGATCGAAGTTCATCTGTCCGGGACCACGCAAAATATTACGGCCGGAATTACCCCAGCCGGTTCCGTCGCCGATTGCAGGCGCATTCACAAAGGCCGATGTATTGAAGTACGACGGAAGGCGGGACTGCGTATTACCGTCCCTGCGCGCGTCAGCGACGGTCTTGCCCGCACCGAAATTGGCGTAGGTGGAAATGCCGTAGATGGTACCGGCGTTGCTGTCGGTCACAGAGAACGGCAGACCTGATTGAATGGTGGTAACGCCGGAGAGCGACCAGTCTTTCGTCACGCCCCGGAACACCGCATTGCCTCCCTTCACGGTTGGTATCTGATACGAGTAGCTGAAAACCACTCGCTGTGTGCGATCAAAACTGGAAGTTCCAATCGCGCTGCGGGTGTTGTAGTAATCGCCGGTATAGCCACCCAAAGGCTGATTGCGGCCGCCGGCGCCGGCGTTATCGTTGTCGATGCCGTGGCTCCATGTGTAGCCTGCGATGAACGACAGGCCGTTGGAGAAGTGACGGGTGACGCTGGTTTGCAGACCCGCGTAATGTCCGTTGAGGTTGCCTTTGATCATCTGAATTCCGGTGGGCAGCCAGCCGAGGATGGGCACCCGCAAAGCCCGATTTCCAACCGTGTTGGTGGTGAGCCCGTTGATCGGATTCGACGGACTGGCCAGCAACGGCTGGTTGGGGTTCTGAAAAGCCAGCAGGTGAACCGACGCGCTGCCAACGTAACCAACCTCAATCAGATAAGACTTGATGCCGTATTGCAGATTGGCGCTCCACTGTTGCGAATAGGGAGGCTTGATGTAAGGGTCTGTGGGGAACGTGGATCGCGCGTTACCCAGCGTGTAGGGGACGTAAAGAGGGAATGCGCCGGTGGGGGGCGGAATATTGACGAACGGATTCTGGAACGTCGCGGTGTTGATGTCCGCACCGCCTGCCGAGTTCCACACGTAAAAGGGATCGAAGTTGGCCTGCTCGGAAACGGTACCAGCCACCGAAGCCCAGAAGAGGCCATAGCCGGCGCGGAAAACCAGATTGTCCTTCGCCGCGATTGGACGCCAGGCCAGACCGACCCGCGGTGCGAAGGCCAGCCAGTTCTCGTTGTACACGATGGTGTTGGTATCCAGCTTTTTGAAGCCGGCGGGCGGTGTGCAGTTGCAATTGTTCACAACCGTGAACCCGGCATAGGTACCCTCCGGCGGCGGAGTGGTAAACGGCTTCACCAGATTGATATCGAAGGACCCGATGCGACCGTTCTTGTCCTGCTTGTTGCCGTTGAACTGGTAGCGAAGGCCCAGATTCAAAGTGAGGCGGCTGTTGACGCGGAAATCATCCTGCGCGAACAGGCTGAAGTTCTTGAAGCGGGGATAGGCGCGAATGACACCGTTGGCCACGTTGGTCGCGGAAAGGTTGCTGAAGTTCGAGCCATTTTGCGCCGCGCTCAGGCCTAACAGAAAGTCGTTGAACGAGCCGAAGTTGATTCGGCCACGCGTCAGGAAGGCATTGGTACGGTTCACCTGATTCATATTGACGTCGCCGCCAACGCGAATCTGATGACGCCCGCGAACGATGCTGAGAGTGTCCGTGGCCAGCCAGTTATGAATCATGGTGGTTTGGTTGTCATTCTGTTCAGGACCGATGGAGAAAGCCCCGTTCACAAAAATCAGCGGGATTCCCGTCCAGCCCGCCACCGGATTTTTCAGGCCAACCTGGGCGCCGGTCAGAGGTTCCACCGGCAACTGATTCACATACAGACGCGAATAACCGATGCGGGCCTCATTGACCATGCGCGGCCCCAGCGTACTGGTCAGGCTGAGCGTATCGTTCACGTTCAGTTTGTCCAGTTCTTCGCCGAAACCGGGAACCGTGGGCGTCGCGCCGAAAGGAACCGAGGATGGCAATGCTGAGAGGAAGGTCTTTACCGCAACGTGGTTGGCGGAATTCAGTTGATAGTCGAGGTCGCCCACATACTGGTTTTCGGTATAGTGCGCGCCGATCGAGTAGGTGGAAAATCCGGAGCCGTTGGGCAGGATGGTCTGCGGTGTTGGAATAACAAACTGGCCGCCTGGCAGCTTCGCATTGAGGATATTGAGTGCCACAGGATTGATATTCGATCCATCGCGGGCCACCGCCACTCCGCCTTGCACACCGCCTTTGCCGCCGAAGATTGCGCCAAGGTTGCGGGCAGAACGGTCATCGGTCAAGGCCGGCAGGAACGAGCTGCGGGTGGCACTGGCAGCAACACCATTCACCTGGCTGGTGCGCTGGTAGGAGAAGAAGAAAAATAGTTTGTCTTTTTTTATGGGTCCGCCGATCACCCCGCCAAACTGATTTTGCTTGAGCACACCGCGCGGCTGGCTGGTACTGTTGCGGAAGAAGTCGTTGGCGTTGAACTTGTCGTTGCGGATGAATTCGAACAGAGTGCCCGACAACCTGTTGGTGCCGCTTTTCGTGACGGCCTGAATCACTGCGCCACCCTGGCGTCCCATCTCGGCGTCATAGAGACCGGTCTGAACCTTGAATTCCATCAGTGCATCGGGAGACGGTACCGGCACACCGGCTTTATCGGAGGCGTCGTCGAAACCCTGCGACATGGGGTTTTCCGCCAACAGACCGTTCAGAACGAGGGTATTGTCGTAGGGTCGCGATCCGTTGGCGGAAATGTTGACGCTGTTGCGTCCGAGTTCACCGGCATTGGCGACCGATGCATTGACACCCGGTGAAAGCGCCAGAATCTGCGTGAAGTTTCGACTGGAAAGCGGCAACGCGGTGACCAGTTGTTGTTCCACCACACGGCCAAGCGCACTGGTAGTGGTTTCCACCTGCTGCACGTCTGCCACCACGCTGACCTGTTCGGTGGTTTGGCCGAGTTCGAACGCCGCATCCACGGTGACGGTGCCGCCGATGTTCACCACAAGATCGCGGACGATTCGTTTGAAACCAGCCAGTTCGGCTGAAAATTGGTACTCGCCTGGAGCCAGGAACGTGAACCGGTAGCTGCCGCTCTGAGTGCTGCTGGTTGCGAACAATTGCTGCGTGCCCTTGTTCACCAGCTTCACCGCCGCCCCCGGCGCCGATTTCGCCGCCGGGTCGGTGAGCAAACCGGTTACTGTACCGGTGGATTGGGCCAGGAGTGCGGCGCCGCTGCAGCCGATCAAAACCAGCGTCGCCAAAAACTGCGTGTGATTCCGCTTCATCAATTTTTCTCCCCTTAGATGCCTGCAGGGTGTATCCCCGCAGGTTAGTTTTGTACAGGATCATCCGGGCACCTTCGAGGGCTTCATCCCGGGTCAGGTTTTTGGTGGCGTTTCCCCATTTTCCGGCCACCTGGAAAAATTCGGGCAAGTGGCAGGCTTCGCTGCCAAACAGAACACTGGAAGGCAGCACGGCTTCCAGAATCTCGCAGAACAGGCGGGCAAGGCCATGATGAATGACAGGATTCATCGGCGAAATTTCAAAGTAGCATTCAGTATACAAATGGCTCAGCCACGCCGCCTCGCCCACCAACGGATAACCTGCCGTATGGGAATCAGCTGGGGGTGTCAAGGCTTCAGGGGGAGACTGAAGTTTGCTTTCGTACCCTTGCCTTCCACAATGGAGACAGAGCGATTGACGGCTTCCACTTTCACCGTCTCCACGAGACCGGAGGGCCAGCGAATCTCCACGCGCTGGATTTGCCGCGCGCTCCCCAGACCGAAGTGCAGTCGCAAATCACTGGCAGAGAGGTAACTGGTGCCGCCCATCACCTCGGCTCTTTGCCGCCTGCCCGCCGCCGTCAGAATCACCACAGCGCCAACCCCATCGCGGTTGCTTTTCCCTGTGCCGGTGAGACGGAGCGAGATCCAGTTGCCCGCCTGGCTACGATTGCGCGCCACCAGCGGCTGGCCAAGGTTCTGGTTGACGACAAAGTCGACAAGGCCATCATCGTCAAGATCGCCAACGGCAAGACCACGGCCCAGCATCTGCCGCTGAAATACATTGCCTGCAGCCGCCGAGACATCGCGAAATTTCCCTCCCGTGTTCTCAAGCAACAGCAAAGGTTCGCGGTAACTCACGCGGGGGTGAAACAACGCGATGTTGTCGAGTATGTGGCCGTTGGCAATCAGCAGCTGGGGGCGACCGCTGTTGTCCAGATCGGCAAACTTTACGCCGAAGCCGCTATACAGGCTGGGCTGCGCGCCCAAGCCGGCCGCGAGCGTACTATCGCGGAACTGCCCTTTGCCCGAATTCCTGTAGAGCCGGTTAAGCTCGTTGTCCAGATGAGTAATGTACAGGTCCGGCAGCAGGTCGCCGTCGATATCGGCGGCGTCCACACCCATGCCGGCTTCAGGTATGCCGTCTTCGCTGAACCCGGTCCCGGAGACAAGGCCTTCTTCGCGAAAGGTTCCGTCGCCCTGATTACGATAGAAAAAATTGGCGACACTGTCGTTGGCCACGAAGATATCGGGAAGGCCATCGCCATCCAAATCAGCCAGAACCAAACCGAGGCATTTGCCATCGCCCGATTCCAGTTTCGTCGCGGCGGTTACGTCGCGAAAACGCCCCTGGCCTTCGTTGTGATACAGGCGGATGCCGGTCCCTTTATAGACATCGGGGTGGCAATAGGTACGGCGTCCCGGAGCCGCGTCACCGCAAAAACGCGGCTCGGTCCAGGAGAAATCGGCGACGTAGTTGGCGATGACCAGATCCAGGCGCCCGTCATGGTCGTAATCGAACCAGCCAGCGCTGGTGCCCCACTGGTCAAGGTTTTCCACACCGGCTTCGCTCGTCACATCCCGAAAGGTGCCCTTGCCCTGGTTATGGAAAAGGACAGAACGAGGGAAGCCGGTGAGCAGAATGTCGGGACGTCCGTCGTTGTCGTAGTCGCCCACCGCCACGCCCATGCCATAGGTGCCGAAGGATCCGGTGAGACCTGCCGCCGCCGTCTGATCGGAAAACTTCCAGTTACCTTCGTTTCGGTATAGCGCAAGTCTATTGGTAAGGGAAGATGGGGAGCCGGGTTTGCCTCCGCCATTCACGAACAGGATGTCGAGTCTGCCGTCGCCGTCGTAATCCAGCAGAGCAACGCCGGAGCCCATGGTTTCCATCATGAGCTTCCGGGCGGTCGCGCCATTTTCGGCACGGAACGTGATTCCGGAGTTGGCGGTTATGTCTTCAAAATAAAAGTGCGGCAGAGCGACGGCATAAAGGAGGCCAGCCAGGAAGCAAACTACGGCTAGTTGTCGCATAGTTACTAACCGCATATCCCCTCGCGATCTTTACTTTGCCATACCATCCGGCGCCGCCGCAGGATAGCCGCCGTAATCGTTACAGGGTATTCAGAGAGGCCAAGGCACATTGCCTGGGGACGCAGGCTCGGTTTTCATCGCGAACCTGCCGCCAGGTAGCCGGGAAAATTAGTTCTTCGGTGCGCCGCGCAGCCGGCCCTGCGGACCTGCACCCGCCCCACCGCGATGACCCTGCTGCACTGCATAACCAGCCGGCACCAGAAATAGCGAAGCGCTCGGTTCTGACGTAGCGATATTGGTCAGTTCCATCTCCATATTCCCGAAGCGGGGGTCTGCGCTTTTGATCTGCACCGGAACTTTCAGATCGTTGGAAATCCAAACCACGCGGGAGATCGTGATGGGCTGAGCGTTACCAATGGCCCCTGCCGGAATAACTTCGCTGGTCTGCGTCCCTGTCGCAGCCACGCCATTGATGGATTGTGTACCCAGGTTGGTGACCGTCCTCTGCGGGCCGGCACCTTGCGGGCGGGCGTCGGGTGGGGGAGGCGGAGGGCCATCGGGCCGTCCGCCACGTCGGCCACCGCGAGCCGAAAACGGCATCTGCATCGCGGTCATATCGGCGGAATTCAGCACCGTTCGCGTTCCCGCCACCGGGTCCAGGATCGTAATCATGGTGAAGGGCTGCTTGCCGGAATCGGCGGGCGGCGTCACGGTTTCTTCCATGCGGATTCGGCCCTGCGAGTCGCGGGATACCTGAGTCTGATGGCGATTGGTGATGCGGTTGCCATCCGCCAGCACGGTTTGCGACTGCACTACCTGAATACCCGAGTAAGGTGCGCCCGTGACCGCTTCACCCGGACCCATGCCGGCTATGGCGAGACCGCGACCGCCAAATGGTCCAAAGCCGCCGGGATGCGGGGGCGGCGGCGGACCCTGCGCCAACAACGCCGTCACTGACGCGGAGAGCAATAATGCACGAATTGTCTGTTTCATAAAAATCACCTCTGGTTAAAACACTCCCTCAGAATCCGTCGAGACCCGCACCGCCCGCGGGTAGCCATCTTCACCTACCAGCAGTTCAGCCTGCATCTTTCCACTCCAGGCCGGGTCGACATCCAAACCGAGACTCACCAGCGCCGCCGGATATAACTCCGTTCGTACCACCCGCATGAGTTCTCCCGAAGCCAGAGCCGGGGCGTAAGGAACCGCGATAAAACCTTCCTGGCCGTCGCTACTTCCCGCCAGGCTGGAGACTTCTTCCATAGTCACTGGCTGTGCCGGGTTCCACAAACTGGTGACCCGGGAGCCAACTGCCACCATCAGCAGTACAGCGGCCGCCATGGCCAACGCCCACGCCCAATGCTGCACGGGGCGGCGCTGCCGCTGCGCGGTCAAGGGATACTGCGCGGAGAAATTCCGCATGAGATCATCCCGGCGTTTTACCGATGGGCGATGGGTGGCCGCCGATTGCCGCATGGCATCGAACTGCCTCACCAGTTCCTGGCGGATTTCCCACACGCCGCGGCATTTACCGCAAGTTTTGAGATGACCCGAAAGTTCGGCATGGGGCTCCTGCCCGTCGTGCACCTTCTGGCTGATTTCCTGCCGTGCCTGCATACAGTTCAAACCGCCACCTCCATCGCTCTGCGCTTGCGCAAGCGATTGGACAGCATGGCCCGTGCCCTGTGTAAACGGGAGCGGACCGTACCCACCGGGCAATCCATAATCCGCGCGGCCTCGTCGTAATTTCGTTCTTCCAGATCGCACAGAACAACAGCCTCACGGTAGCGATCCGGCAATTCCAGAAGAGCGCCGCGCAACGCCACCAGGTTCTCTTCGCGGATCAGCCCGCCAACAATATCGTGATGGACCGCGCGATCCACCGGTTCCTGTACCGGCCCGCGGCGGCGGAACATGCGCACCAGGTTGCGGGCCACGCCGTACATCCAGGCTTCCAGCGGTCCGCGCTGGGGGTCGTAGCGGCTATCGGTGCGCATTAGTTCCACAAAAACCTCGTGAGCGATCTCTTCAGCGGCCCAGGCGTCGCCCAGATTATGCAGGGCGTAGCGGTACAACTGGCGTTCGCGCCGATCGTACAAGTCGGCGAATGCCTTCTGGTCTCCCCCGCGCATGAGCAGAAATAATTCCTCGTCAGTGCGGCTCATCAAGGCACTCACGGAGGATTGCGGCGGAATGGGGGAAAGTTCCACGCTTCAAACGGTCAGGGGATATATAGCCCCTTAACCTCACCCCGCACCCATGCCGGCATGGGTGCGGTTTCGGTAATCGGATTATCGGTTCCTGAGGAAATGAGCAACTGCCCGGAAAGTCTCAATGGTTTCCAGTCTACCTGCCCATTCGTACAGAGTCGGCACTTTCTCATGATTCATCCGCAGCCTCCCGTCTACATTACCTACCAGATGCGGTGCGCACCCAGCTGTTCAATCGCCGGATTAGCCGAAACGCACGGCAGCGATTCCTCTATACACTGCGCAGCGATCATTCGGTCAAACGGGTCTTTGTGAGTACCCTTCAGCGCTGCGGCGGCCATCGCGTGCCGATAGTGAATGGGCAACAACCGGACATTTGCCATCCGGATATTGGTATCCAGAAAAGCCCGCGGATCGGCAGGCAGAGGTAGCCTGCCAATCTGATGCTTGATCCCGATCTCCCATGCACTGGCAACGCTCAGAATGAGTTCTCCCGTCTCGCACGCCGAGCGCGCCGCCGCGGAAAGCTTCTCCGGTGACACCGCCATCCACAGAAAAACCTGCGTATCGATGAGCGTTTTCATCCCCGCCGCCTAGTTGGAAAAACTGTTTTCGACTTCCGCCGGCAACGGCGCGTCGAAGTCGTCTGGCACGGTGAATTCGCCCTTCGCCCAACCCAGCGCCCGCTTCATCACCGGCTGCGCAGCCACCAGCCGGGCAACAGGCACATTGGCGCGGCTAATGACGATTTCTTCGCCCTGCTCCACCCGTTCCAGCAGGCGTGAGAGCGTGGTCTTAGCCTCGTGAACATTGACATTCGCATCCATCACTCAAACTTAGCTTAGTCCATAGACTTAGTCAATGCAGATGTGCAAAATGTCCCACACGCGGAAGTGCCGCCGCCAGTCTTTGTTATATGCTTAGGAGCGAGGAGACTTGTATCCATCGGCGGCATGGGCCGTCCGGATTATCCAGATAATGCGGAAGTACCTTATTTTCAATGGCTTACTTTTAGCCGTCGCGGCAACCGCGAACGCCCAGACCGCAGACCCCTTCGTCACCGTAGCCGCCCAACAGGCATTCGTTAACAAGACCTGTGCCGGATGCCATAACGACAAGCTGAAAACCGGTGGATTTTCATGGTCGAAAATCGACCTCAATCACCTCGAACGGTCGGCTGAACTCAGCGAGAAAGTCATCCACATTTTGCGCGCCGGCATGATGCCGCCGCCCGGCATTCCGCGGCCGGATCGCGCCACCATGGACGGCTTTATTGTCTCTCTGGAACGGTCCATCGACAGAGCGGCTGCCGCCCAGCCCAACCCCGGAGCACCGGCGCTGCACCGCCTCAACCGTACCGAATACCGCAATGCCATCCGCGACCTGCTGGGTCTTGATGCGGACGTAGCGCAACTGCTGCCCGCCGATGATGCCAGCCACGGTTTCGACAACATGTCCGACGTGCTGGGCGTATCGCCCGCGCTGATGGACGGCTTCATTCGCGCCGCCGACAAGATTAGCCGTGAGGCGGTGGGCGATATGCAGATCGCCGCCACCTCGGCCACGTATCATATTCCGCGCGTTATCAATCAGAATCGCCACATGGACGGAACGCCTTATGGCACGCGCGGAGGCCTCGCCGCTACCCACAATTTTCCCGCCGATGGCGAGTACATATTCCGCGTCTCTCTGTATTACGATATCTGCGGCCCGCTCTGGGGCAAGAGCCAGGGCAAGGGCCAAACCATCGAAGTCTCGGTGGACGGCGAGCGCGTTGCCTTGATGCAGATTGACCCGAACTCGACTTTCACCGATGATCTGGTGTCGCCTGCCATCAGACTGACGGCTGGACCGCATAAAGTTGCGGCGTCTTTCCCCTCCCGTGGCGAAGGCCCCATGGAAGACACCGTCATGCCGTTTGAGCAAAGCCTGATCGATCTGAATAATGCGGATATGCCCGGCATCACCTCGCTGCCGCATCTGCGCGAACTGCGCATTGTGGGGCCGAAGAATGTGACGGGTCTGGGCAATACGCCGTCGCGGAAGCGGATTTTTACCTGCCGCCCGGCACCGGGGACCGATGAGGTGCCCTGCGCCCGTGAGATCACTTCCCGCTTTGCGAAACTCGCTTATCGAAGACCCGTTTCCACCGCCGATCTGGAAGATCTGCTGAGCGTTTATCAGCGCGGCCGCAACGGCAAGAATGGCGATTTCGAAGCCGGCATCCGCACCGTGATTCAGACCTTGATTTCAGACCCGGAATTTGTGTTTCGCTTCGAACGTACGCCCGCCACTGTCGCCCCCGGAACCAACCACCGGATTTCCGATATGGAACTGGCCTCGCGCCTGTCGTTCTTTCTGTGGAGCAGCATTCCGGATGTCGCTCTGCTGGATGTGGCGGCGAAGAACCAACTGCATGAACCGGCGGAACTGGAGCGGCAGATTCGCCGCATGCTGGCCGATTCGCGATCTTCCGCGCTTTCCACCAATTTCGCCGGTCAATGGCTCACCCTGCCCAACCTGAAGGAGGTACAGCCCGATGCCTTCATGTTCCCCAACTACAACAAGAACCTGGGCGATTCCATGCGCCGCGAAACCGAAATGTTCTTCGACAGCATTGTGCATGAAGACCACAGCATTCTGGATGTCCTGACCGCCAATTACACTTTTGTGGACGAGACCCTGGCGAAGCACTACGGCATTCCCGACGTGCTGGGCACACGCTTTCGACGGGTGGAAGTGACCGACGAACGCCGCAAAGGTCTGCTGGGGCAAGGCAGCATTCTGACTTTGACTTCGGTGGCCAACCGCACCTCGCCCGTGCAACGCGGCAAATGGGTCATGATTACGCTGCTGGGCTCACCGCCGCCGCCGCCGCCGCCCAACGTTCCGCCATTGAAGGAAAACGAAGAGAACCAGAAACCACAATCGGTGCGGGAAAAGATGGAATCGCATCGCCAGAATGAACCCTGCCGATCTTGCCATCAGTTGATGGACCCCATTGGTTTGGCGCTGGAGAATTACGACGCCATTGGCCAGTGGCGCATGAAGGATGCCGGTTCGCCGGTGGATGCCAACGGCAAGATGTACGATGGCACCCCGCTGGATGGCCCGGTGACGTTGCGGAAAGCGGTGTTGAACCACTCTGATGCGTATATTGGAACCTTCACGGAACGCCTGCTTTCCTATGCGCTGGGACGGGTGTTGGACCACCGCGATATGCCGATGCTGCGGGGAATTCAGCATGATGCCGCGCAGAACGGGAATCGTTTCTCGGCGTTTGTGTTTGCCGTGGCGAAAAGCGCGCCCTTCCAGATGCGCCGCGCCGAAGCTGCAGAATCAAGTACTGCCCCCGCAGGCGGGAATCACTAAGAGATAGACTTTAGACAGGTCGAGGAGTCAGAACACCATAATGCTGATTACGAAGAAGCACCTTTCCCGCCGCACTCTTTTGAAGGGGGCTGGCGTGACCATGGGGCTACCCTTTCTCGATTCCATGGTGCCTGCGCAAACCCCGCTGGCAAAGACGGCGGCCAACGCCCGTCCGCGGCTGTGCTGTATCGAAATGGTGCACGGCTCGGCCGGTTCCACCGTAGAAGGTTCCAGCAAGCACTACTGGGCTCCCGAAAAAGAAGGCACGGACTGGGAGTTCACCGAAATTCTGGAGCCGCTGAAAGATTTCCGCGACTACATCACCATCATTAGCGATACTGACCTGCGCCCTGCCGGTGCTTTCTCGGACGCCGAAGAAGGTGGCGACCATTTCCGCTCGGCATCGGTCTTCCTGAGCGCGGCCCACCCCAAGCTGACCATGGGTTCCGATATTTACTGCGGCACCACCATTGATCAGCTCTATGCGCAGCGGTTTGGCCAGGATACTCCCCTGCCCTCGCTCCAGGTTTGCATCGAGAGTCTGGATGCTTCCGGTCATTGTGATTACGGTTACGCCTGTGTTTACTCCGACACCATCAGCTGGGCTTCTCCTACCCAGCCTCTGCCCATGACAGTGGATCCGCGCATGGTGTTTGAAAGCCTGTTCGGTTATGGCGGTACGTCCGACGAGCGGGCCGCGCGCCAGCAGGTAAACGGCAGCATTCTGGATCGCATCATGAGCCGCGCGAAGTCGCTTTCGGCGGGTCTGCCGCCCAGTGACCGCACCCGTTTGGGCGAGTACATGGAAGATGTCCGCGAAATAGAACGTCGTATTCAGAAGACGGAAGAGCACAACCGTTCGGGCGTGGCGCGCAATCTGCCGCCAGCCCCGGTGGGCGTGCCCGATTCGTTTGAAGAACACGTGAAGCTGATGTTCGATCTGCAGGCTCTGGCATTCCAGACCAACACCACCGCAGTTTCCGCTTTCAAGATGAGCCGCGATGTCTGCCAGCGCGTCTACAACGAGAGTGGGGTGAAGGTTCCGTTCCATTCCTGTTCCCACCACGGCGAAACGCCCGCAAAGATTGCGGAATTCGCCAAGCTGAACCGCTATCACGTGAGCATGTTGCCGTATTTCCTGGAGCGGCTCAAGAAAACGCCGGACGGCGATGGCAATCTGCTGGATCACACGCTGGTGATGTACGGTAGCCCGCTGGGCGATTCCAACGCGCACAACCACAAACGTGTGCCCATGCTCCTGGCGGGCAAAGCCGGTGGCCGCGTCAAGGGTGGCCGGCATATCCGCTGTGCCGATTCCACGCCGATGGCCAACGTTTTGTTGACGGCCATGAACAAAGTGGGTATGAATCTGGAAAAGATTGGCGACAGTACGGGCGAGATCGCGATTTAGTCAGGAGCCGTAAATGAGAAAAATCTTCGCAGCTGGAGTTGTCTTTTCCACGGCTCTTTGGGCCGCGTCCGATAACCGCATTCCCAACGCCGCCGAAGCGGGCGATCCGGATGCGGTGAAGGCCCTGATCAGCGAAAAAGCCGACGTCAATGGTACCCAGGGCGATGGTACGTCGGCACTGCATTTCGCCGCCGATCACAATGACCTGAAGCTGGCAAAGATGCTGGTGGATGCGGGTGAAAGCCCCAAAGCCTCCACCCGCAATGGCGCGGTTACGCCGCTGTTCCTCGCAGCGAAGAATGGCAACGCCGCGATGATCGAACTGCTGATCAAGGCCGGCGCGGATGTGAACTATGCCGATAGCAAAGGCACCACACCTTTGATGGTGGCCGCTGCATCCGGCAGTGAGGCTGCGGTGAGGAGTCTGATTGCCCACGGCGCTGACGTGAACGCGAAAGACGGCGCTCACGGACAGACCCCGCTCATGTTCGCCGCTGCGCTCAACCGGGCCGCGGCGATCAAAGTATTGGTGGCGCATCGCGCAGACCCCAACATCGCCACTCGCGCCTTCAAGCTGGAGCGCCCGGCAGCCCGCTTCGACGACGGCAGCGGCAATGCACAGAAGGAAGAAGCCAAGGCTGCGCCTGCGGCTGCAAAGCCGGCGGCAGTTCCCGCCGGTGACAAAGACAATCTGGACACCCTGGCGCGAGCCGTGGGCCTGAAATCGGCCAGCTACGTAACCGGCTCCAAGCCGGAACAGGTTTCCGACATGCAGCAACTGCGCGAATCCATGCAGAAGCTGATGGCCAAAGTTGACGATCTGGAAAAGAAGATGCCGGCTACACCCAAGGTGCCGTCAGCCGACGACCCGGTACAATTCGACCGCGACCGTGGCACGCGTGATCTGGGTGGCCTGACCGCGCTGATCTATGCGGCACGCGACAACAATGTGGACGCGGCCCGCGCTCTGCTGGAAGGCGGAGCCGATATCAACCTGGCGTCGCTTTCGGAAAAGACCACCCCGCTCGTGATGGCGATCACCAACGGCCACTTTGATCTGGCCGCATTTCTTGTGGACTGGGGTGCGGATACCAACCCTTCCAATGCGCTGGGGATTGCCCCGCTGTTTGCCGCGATTGACGTGCAGTGGGCACCCCGCGGCTGGTTCCCGTCGCCGGTGATTGGCACCGACAAAACAACCTATCTGGAGTTGATGGAACAATTACTGCAGCATGGTGCGGACCCCAATGGCCGCACCGCAAAGAAAATCTGGTTCCGCTCTTTTGGTGACCACACGTGGATCGATACAGCAGGAGCAACCGCATTTTTTCGCGCGGCGCAATCCACCGACATCAAAGCCATGAAGTTGCTGGTGAAATACGGCGCAGATTCCAACATTCCCACCCTGAAAGGTGCCACCGCGCTGATGGCGGCCGCCGGCATCGGCTGGGGCTATCACTACAACATGAATCTGCCGGATGACAACGCCTGGATGGATTCGGTAAAGTATTGCGTCCAACTGGGCGCAAACGTGAATGCGGCAGATGATCGCGGCTATACGGCGCTGCACGGCGCGTCCTATATTGGCAACCATGAAATGATTCAGTACCTGCTGGATCACGGTGGCGATGTGAAAGCGGTAGCGAAGGATAAGAACACGGTAGCGGATATGGCCAATGGCCCCACCCGCTTCGGCATTCCGCATCCGGAGACGGTAGCACTGCTGGAATCGCTGGGTTCGGGGAACTCCCACAACTGCCGTTCGGACCAGTGCCTGGTAGGCGTGCAGGAAAAGAAGGGCAACCAGTAGGGGACGATTTGACGCAGGGAGGGGCTCTTCAGCACCCCCCTACACCTGCCGGCTACAATCCTCTCAGCCTTCGGCGGTGGAGCTGCCGTACCATGGCTCAGAGCCGGGGCGTGAGCAAGTTCCACGGTCAACCAATATCTGGCGCGTTCACAACCCGCAGCCGCATCGCACGAAGACACCTCTGGACCTTACGCAGCCAACCTGGACAACAAGGCCATCCGCTGCGGCGTCTTCCTGAGCGTTGCCGACCTGCAGACTTCCATTGCAACGTTTCTCGCAGCCTGGAACAAAGATCCAAAACCTTATATCTGGACCGTGACCGTGGAATCCATCGAGGACAAGCTGAGTCGGTACCGCCGGACGCTGGAGCAGATCCAACCCGGATGCACCAGCCCAGAGTCGCTAAAGCTCAAGAAACTTTCTGTCTGGTTATTTCGAAGACACTACGCTAGAAGTCGATCTTGACGCCGACTTTCACCGAACGCGAGAACAAGACCCCGGTTGGATTGCGGAACAGCGCGCCGGCATCATAGCTCTGGTTCACGGAAGTGATGGTGTTCGCATTGAACAGGTTGTAGATGTCGAACGTGGGTTCGACCTTCAACCGCTCTTTGATTCGGATGGCCCGCGAGAAGCGCAGATCCATCAAGTTCACGGTGGGAAGGCGTTCCGTGCCCGACTTTACCAGGTAGATAGCGGGGTTGCCATTCTGGCCGAGTACGGTACCGGCCGGAAGCAGACCCGCAACCCCAACGGTGCCCGGGTTGATGTTCCATCGGTTTTGCAGCGGGAAGCCGCTCGCATGCTGGAAGTTACCGGCAATACTGATTTTAAAGGGCAGCGTATAGGTTCCGTTCAACTTGAAGTTAACGGTGGAATCGACTCCCGTTGCACCGGAACGGTTGATGTTGAAGTTCGGGTTGTTGAGGTCGTCAAAGCCGTTCACATTGCTGTTGACGTCACCGAAGGTGGCACCGTTGTTGCCGCCGTAGGTGAGACCGCCACCCAGCATGGCCCCCTTGCTCAGGCGACGCTGCACAGTGACATCGATACCGCGGTAGAACTGATCCAGCAGGCTGGAGTTCACAATGCGCAGGTCATTGGCTTTGGCCGGCGCCGAGTAAAGAGTGAGAGGTGCGCCCGTGACCGGGTTCTTCGTGGTGAAGGCAGTGTAGGCGGAAGCCGGAGTAGCCACGTTGATGCGGCCCAGCTGATTGCGAGTGCTGCGATACCAGCCGGTAACTGCGACAATCATGCCGCCGGGGAGCTGTTGTTGAATTCCAATGCTTTCTTCGTAGCTGTAGGGTCGGGTAACGGTGGAATCGATCTTCGGCAACAGGCTGTTGAAGCCGTTGAAGTTGGTCAGGTTCAGTTCGCTTTGCAGCGGCCCGCGGTCCCGGCAGATGGACTGTGAAGCAGCTGAACATGCCCACGGCACTGTTGCCGTGATCAGACCCAGCGGATTCACTGCCGTCAGCAGGTTCATACCCTCGCCCTGCACGTACTTGTTGAAGCTGCCCTTCAGAACAGTCTTGCCCTTGCCCAGAAGGTCGAGCGAGAAGCCGAAACGCGGCGTCACGTCCTTCCAGTTAATGATGCCCTTCTGTTCAGGGAGGTTGCGGGCGGCAACGTAGGTGCCAGCCGGAGATGTCTGCGCCGGCAGCGAACCCTTCCACTGTTCCCAACGAAGCCCGGCATTAATGGTGAGGCGCCGTTTGATGGTCCACGTATCCATGCCATAAAACGCCGGTATGGTGAGACCGTTCTTCTGTTCATTCACCGGCGTGTTGTACAGCAGCGCGGTAGTGGCCACGCCATTCTGGAACGTGCCCTGCAGGTCGCCATTGGCGATGTACTTCTGGTTGTAGCCGTCGCGGCTGTACTGAAAGCCGAACTTCACGTTGTGGTTTCCCGAAGCATTGCTGGTGTAGTAGCTGGCAAAGGCGTCAATGGCAACGCGGAATACCGGGTTCAGGTAGGTGTACTGCGCAATGTTGTAAACGGTATTGAGCGAGCTGTCGAACACCGAGATGGCCCCGGCCGGAGCCTTATTCTGGTACCGGTAAGGCGTCTTGCCGGCAGTGAGCGCCGCTCCCACGTCGAGGACCCACTTGCTGTTGGGGACGTAGGTCCACTTGAGATCCAAATCAAAGGCCGGCTGGTTCTGCAGAACGCTGGTGGAGTCCTGGTCGCCGAACAGCCCCTGGTTGACGCGATGGTAGCGGTTCTTCTGGTTACGGAAGTACATCAGACCGAAGCGGTTCTTCTGGTTAGGCTGATAGCTGATCTTACCCATTTCGTCGGAAATACGATTGTCGTTCAGCACCTGGGTGCCGTTGGTATTGAAGGAGCCGGCCACGTAGTTATCCACGCCCCAAATGCGCCACGATGTAAACCACCAGAGCTTGTCCTTGATGAACGCGCCGCCCAGTTGAGCGTTGTAATCGTAGTTCTTCAGAATCACGTTGCCCGGGCTGACTTTGGTCCTGTCCAGACGCGCCAAAGTTGCTGCCGACTGGTTGGCAAACAGCTTGTTTGCCAGATCCGGGTTGATGTTATTGGATTGCATGCTGTCGTTCGCATACTGTCCCAGCAGGGTGCCGTGGATCGCATTGCCACCATCCTTGGTGATCATGTTCATGTACACGCCACCCTGGGAAATATCCGCCGGGGAAGCGCCGATGATGTAGTTCACTTCCTGGAACATACCCATGTCGTAATACATGAGCGTTGCGCCGCCGCCGCCGCCGGGCCAGTTGACACTCACGCCATCGATCATGAACTTCTGATCGGAACCGGTGTTGGAACCGTGCGAGGTGAGCCCAGCCTGCTGCATGCCGCCGGAACCGCCCACGTCATAGTTGGACGAGGTCACCGCGGCAACCGTGCCGCCAATGGCCCATGGACTGCGTCCGTTGGGGATGCCTTCCATCTGCGCCTGTCCCGCAACCTGCTGCAGGGTGACGTGCTCGGTATCGATGGTTGCCGCCTGTGCTTCCACGGTGACGGCCTGAGTGACGTCGCCGATTTCCATACGAATATCCTGCTTTACATCCACGCCGGTGTTGATGGTGATGTTCTGCGCGACCACCGGACGGAAGCCGGTCTTGGAGACGCGGATTTCATAGGTGCCGGGAGGCAGTTCAAGGAGCTTGAAGGCACCGCTGCCATCGGCTGCCACCTGGCGTGAGCCGCTCATGGCCGGACTGGAGGCGGCGATGGTTGCTTCAGGCAGGACCGCGCCGGATGCGTCGGTGACATTACCGCTAATGGATCCGGTCAAAACCTGAGCGGATAGTTGAAATGCGAACAGTGCGGCGAAACAAGCTGTGAGAGCAAGTTTATGGAAGTGAACTTTCATGGAATGGAAACCTCTTTTGGGAGACAAAACTTGTGGGAACCCCTGGGACACATACCCAGCGTTAAAACTACGTGACACTAAGTGTATCACCGGGCTGGTTGGGGAACTATACAAACCAACCGATGCCCTGCACGGCACGTCTGGCCTAAAAAATGAGACTGACTGCCATTTTGCAGGAGATGTACACCACCCACATGCTGAAGACCGCCGCAAGGCCGGAAAAATAGCCTGCACGCGTGAGCTTGCTAAACCCCAGTGCCAGCAGACCCATTTCCAGAAAACTCAGCAGATCGAGCGATGTCATCAGGGAATACACGCCCTTGGCCATCTGTTCTTTATCCATATATGCGGCAAGGTTGGTCGCGATCAGGTTTTGGATGTCCAGCGTGTCCCGGTTCGGCGTGGCCAGCAGAATCAGGGCTGTCATCACCGTGGTCACCAGAGTGTAGGGGAACAGGGAATACGAAACCATGGCGAACATCCACGGATACTTCGGCTCGCGGCTGCTCATCAGACCAAAGGCGTACAGGACGCCGGCGATAATTGCAATTACCAGCGCGCCGCCCAGAGCCGCCCCAATGTAGCTGACATAGAGTTGCGACGGAGAATTGGAGCGCGCCATCGCCGCCTGCATTTGCTCCGGATTCATCCGCATCTGTTCCAGCCGCTGGCGCACGATGGTCTGCATACCCACCATGTTGATCACCAGCACGGTGGTGGCTACCAGCAGAATCATGTTCGCGATCAGCGGCGCAATCCACGCGCCTTTACGCTCGGGCAAGGCGGCGAATACCTTCCCGGGCTGAAAAAATACATCAAGCAGGGCTTTCATAGTAAACAAATGGAGATTAGCACTTTTTCGACTCCGCTTGTTAGACTGACGGCAGAGCAATGGCTGAACTGGAAATCAGGCCCACGGCGGCAATGCGGTGGCGCGTAGGCGGGGTGATTCTTGCGGCGATGGCAATCGCCGGTTTCCTCGCTTATTTGCTTACCTCGGGCGGTGGGGATGTTTTTGCACCCAAGGCAACCCTGATCACCTTTATGCCGGATTCCGAGGGCCTGGCGGCCAACTCCCCGGTGCGGCTCAGCGGGATCGGCATTGGCGTGGTGAGCAAGGTGGATCTGTCTTCCTACCGCGACCCGCAACGGGCCATTCGCGTGGAGATGCGAGTCAAGCAGAGCTTTCTTGCCGGCATTCCTCTGGATTCCCAGACCGCAATCCGCGCCGACACCCTTATTGGCGATAAGTTCATCTCGATATCGGAAGGCAAAAGCCCCGTGCGGATTGCCGACGGCGGTACCCTTCCCGGCGAACCACTGAAACAGGCAGCTGAAAAAGGCGACCTGGTTCGCGCCATCGGCAACGAATTGCGCGCGGTCAACAAGATCATGGGCGATCTTTCGTCTCCTGATACCCCGATCGGAAGTCTGATCATGGGCGACGCGGAATACCGCAATGCCATGGAGAAGATCACCACCTTTAATCTGGCACTGCACGGTCTTATCGGGCAGGATAGTGCGACCGGCCAGATGTTGTTTGGCACCGATCTCTACGACCGTGTGCATGGACCTCTGGTACAGCTGGACGCGCAACTGGATGCGATTGAAGCTTCCAAACTCTTTTCCAGCGCGCAGCAGTACGATGATCTGGTAGCGCAGTTGCGCAAGCTGCGTGAAACTCTGGCCGCAACCGGCGTGACGCACGATTCCGCCGCCTACGCGCGCCTGCAACAGCTCATGAAGCAGGCGGATGCGGCGGTCATGGCGCTCGACTTCGGACGCCTTCAAACCTACGAATCACTCAGTGGAAGGTTGCGGGAACTGGAGTCGCTGCTTCGTGACGTGCGGGAGCAGCCCCGAAAGTACTTACGCAAAAAGGTATTCTGATCGTGCGCGGGCTGAGAGGCCGGCACTAAAGCGCGAGGGTACCCTTGTAGTGCATTTCCTGAACCTTAAAGTCCACCTGGAAACGTACGCCTCCGGCTTTGATGGAAAACACCAATTCGCGATCTGACGCGGAAATCGGCAACAGTTCACGCGCGAAGCCGAAGCGCCACGTTCGGCGCACTCTGCCGATGGCGTCGATTACGCCGGCGGACAGTGAATCTTTGCCCTTCACTGCCAGCCGCGCGCCATCCTTTAATCGGCTCGCCTGCTCCTCTGGCGACAGGTCCGGTGCCTCGCCGTCGCGCGAATTCGGACGCACCAGCATGCTGGTGTCTATGCCTTCCACGCTGATCACGTAATGGTCGGTGAACTCCGCAGGCAGCCGTGTTCGCAACGCGTCCCGCACCGGTGGCGCAGACTCCCAGCGCACCACCACTGACCCCCGCGCCGGACCGCTTCTTCGTTTTCGGTCCTCCAGCGGTGGTGGCAGTGCCCCGCCCGCGGAAGTGGATGGATCACGCTGGCCGCTCTGCAGGGCCGGATTCGCCGCGCCTGCCGCGATTCCACCCACCGCTACCGCAATGTTCAGGGTTCTGGCCCACGGCGAGGCCGCCAGTAATTGCACGATCTCTGCGCTCGTCCACTCGTCCACCGGCTTGCGGTTCCAGAAGTCAGCGGCGGCCAGTAATTGCCCCGCCGTTGCGCCCGCCGTACCCATCGACACCATTGCTTCCAGCCATTGCCGCCGCGTCATTCTTTCATTGTCCTTCCTTTGCAGAGCCCAGCCAGTCCGATATGGTGGATCATGGATTGGAAATCGATTCGCGGGGAATTTCCCGCTCTGGCGAAGTGGACGTACCTGAACACCGCCACTTACGGCCAGGTCTCGCTTCGCGCCCAGGCTGGCGTCGCCCGGCATTTCGCGCAACGCAATGAACTGGCCTGCACAGACTTCATGACATGGTTCGATGACATGGATGAAATCCGTGCTCTGCTGGGCCGCCTGATTCATTGCGATGGAGCGGATATCGCCTTCACGCTCAATGCCGCCGCCGCGCTTTCGCAGTTCCTCGGTGGTATTGACTGGAAACCCGGTGACCGTATTATCACTCTGCGCAATGAATTTCCCAATCACTACTACTACGCCCGCTGGCTGAGTTCACGCGGTGTCGAACTGGTCGAAATGGATTCCATTGACGGTATTCCGGAGCGCACCCGCGCCATCGCCATCAGCACTGTGAATTACACGAATGGCTACCGGCCGGATTGTGCGGCGATTGTTCGGCTGGCCCATGCCGCCGGTGCCCTTGTCTACATCGACGGCACGCAGAGCCTTGGCGCGCTGGAGTTCGATGTACAGTCCGTACAACCCGACATGTTCGCGGTGGATGGCTACAAATGGCTGCTTTGCCCGAACGGCGCCACCTTCTTCTACATTTCCAAAGCACTCAGGGAACAGCTAACGCCTGCGGTATTCGGCTGGCGCAGCGATAAAGGCTGGCGCAGCGTCGCTTCGCTGCATCACGGTACACCGCAGTTGCCGGATGGTGCCGAGCGCTACGAAGGTGGCATGCTCAATTTTCCGGTGCTTTACGCTATGGGAGAGGCCGTCCGCATGCTGCTGGAGATGGGCCCAGCCAACGTGGAGCGACGCGTTTTGGAACTGGCGGGGAAGGTTGAAGCCATTGTCCGTGATACCGGGGCAAGGGTGATTCACTCCGGTAGCAACATCATCGCCGCGCGCTGGGAAGATCGGGACGCCAACGTGCTGGCCGCCAGCCTGAAAGAGCGGGGAATCATCGTAGCGGCGAGACACGGAAATCTCCGCATCTCGCCGCACTTCTACAACCTGGAAGAGGACCTGGAAAAGTTGCGCGCGGCGCTGTAAAAACCTACCGGGAAACCACCACGATCATGAACGAATCGGGCAGCGCCTGGGGGCGCCCGGTCTTGCCGTCTTTGTCCTTGCCGGCCGGAGCCGGGCCCATTTCCGCCGCAGGCAGATAAAGTTTATGATTCTGCTGGTCAGCGGCGATGGTGCGCGCACCCGCCGTAGTGGGTATGGTGGCAACCGCAGCGAACTTACCCGGCGCGGTTTCGCCCACCATGGTGATATTGCCGTCGCGCCCGTTGGAACTAAAAGCATATCCGTCGTCGAAGGCTACGCCATCGGCTCCGGCTCCGATATCCGCAGTTCCGATAACCTTGCCCGCCACCGGGTCGCTGATGACCATCATCTTGTTGCCGCAGACGGAGTAGAGCCGCATCTTCGCGCGGTCAATCGCAAGTCCGCTGGGCCCGTCGCACGGTGCGATGGAGTAGCGCTTCGAAACCACGGCGTCTTTTGCGTTAATCTCCACAATCTCGTTCTTGTCTTCAATGTTCACGTAAACGTGGCCCTTGCCATCTACCTGTGCAAACTCCGGTTTGCCACCCATCGGGACGCCCGCCGCGTAAACTTCGCCCGTCTTCGCATCGAAGATGGTGGCGTCATGGCTGCGTCCGTTGAAGGTGAGTACCCGGTGCGTCACCGGCTCGTAGATGATGGCGTCGGGATTTGCGCCGGTCTTCACGTTGCCTGTTACCTTCAACGTTTTCAGATCGAAAATGGTGACATCGTTCGACGTCCCGTTGCTGGTATAGCCCTTGCCCAGATCATTGGCCACCGCGATACCGTGCACGCCGCTGGTATCGGGAATCATGCCGGCCACCTTGTCGGTTGTGGTGTCCAGCACCTCGGTCTGTGTGCCGTGTGAAACGTACAGGCGATGGTTGGTGCTGTCCAGATAAGCATAATCCCACCGGCCCGCGCCGCCAATCCTGATCTTTGAACTGACCTTATACGTGGGCGGGGCCGCAAACGCAACCGCCGCAAGGGCGAAGAAAGCAAGGGTCTTCATGATGGTCAGCATATCCCACATTACTGAAAGTTGCCTGAAGCCCCCTGGCCTTCGCGCCGCGCACCTTTGGCGTAACGTAAAGACAAGGAGTCTGGAATACGGGCACACGTCCCGGTATCCGTTGTGTTTGAAAACCTTCCAGACAGGAGCGTTGACGAGTTAGTGGAAGAATTCGGCGTGACAAGGGAACAGGTTGAATCTGTCCTTCAATTCGCGGCGCACAGCACCGAAGCGCTGGTGCCGCAGCACCCCGCCAACGCCGGCAACTCGACCGCGGAGCACCAGTCCGCTCATCGGTGATAAGTGTTCTGACGCCGCGGAGTACAATTGAGGTCTTCATGGACGCTGCTCCAGGCCAACGCTTCGGCCCCTATGAAATTCTCTCGCCGCTGGGCGCAGGTGGAATGGGCGAGGTCTACCGCGCGCGCGATTCGCGCCTTGGTCGCGACGTAGCCCTCAAGCTGTTGCCGCCTTCGGGTGATCGTGCCCGGTTCGAGATTGAGGCCCGCGCAGTGGCCGCCCTCAACCACGCCAACATCATCGCTATTCACGATGTGGGCGAGAACTACATCGTTACGGAACTGGTGGAAGGCTCCCCGCTGGTGGGACCAGTCGAGCCCGTCCGCCGCGTCCTCGACATCGCCGTGCAGGTGGCCGATGGCCTTGCCGCCGCCCACCATGCCGGAATCCTGCACCGCGATCTGAAGCCGGGCAATATCCTGATCACACGCGAAGGCCGCGTCAAGATTCTCGATTTCGGTCTGGCGCGCTCGATGTTCTCACCTCTGGGGCCCAATGAGAACACGCTGACCGCCTCCGGCGTGATTCTGGGCACGATCGCCTACATGTCGCCGGAGCAAGCGCGCGGGGCTACCCTCGACCACCGCTCCGATCAGTTCTCCCTTGGCCTTGTTTTTCATGAACTGATTACCGGCAAGCAGGCCTTCGAACGCGCCACCAAGGCCGAAACCCTTGCAGCCATCATCCGCGATGATCCGGCGACCCTTCCGGCGACGACGCCCGCCAGTTTGCGTTGGATCATCGAACGGTGCCTCGCGAAAGATCCCGCCGAACGCTATCAATCTACCCGTGACCTCTTTCTGGAACTGCGCCACCTGCGCGACAACCTCAGTGGAACTACGACGCCTTCCACCGCCGCCCTCGCGCCACGCCCGGCAGCCTCGCGCATGGTGCCCGCCCTCGCCGCCGCCTTTGTCGCCGCGCTGCTGACAGCATTTGCCCTTCGCCCCGCCGCAGAATCGGAATCCATCCGCCTTTCGCCCTTCGCCGTGGAGCGCGCCGAGGAAAGCTGGCCGGCGTTCTCTCCCGATGGCCAGTCTGTCGCCTGGGTACGCAATGGCAACGAAATTCTGGTGCGCGCGGTAGCGGCTGTTGTGCCCGTGTCGCTGTTGAAATCTTCCGGGCACCTCGGGCCCCCCATCTGGTCTTCCGACGGTGCACGCATTTGTTATGCCGATCGCAGTGATCTCTGGTGCGTGAGCGCAGCCGGCGGATCGCCCGCAAGGTTGCTGGCCAATGTCGATACTGCTGAATTTACGCCCGATGGCAAGTCGCTCGTGGTTCTGAAATCGGTTGCCGGTCAGCCGAAACTCTTCGTGAGTTCGCCTCCCGGTGCCGAAATAAAGCCGGTGGAGGGCATTACCCTTCCCCCGGCCGTTAACGACCTGCTTCCGTTTTCGCCCGATGGCAGGCAACTAACTGCGCTCAGCGCCGATCAGGATCTGTGGGTCGCGCCATGGCCTGCGGGCACTCCCCGCCGTTTGCCGTTCCGCGGCCTCGGCGCATGGTTTCCCGATAGTCGCCACATGGCCGTCACGCGCCGCCATCCAACTGGCACCAACACGCTTGTTACCGCCGATACGGAGTCCGGAGATACCCATGAATTACTGCGCGATTCCAATGCGTATGTCGGGGCTTCGGTCAGCGCCCGGGGTGATCGCATCGTCTACGCCACTGGCCTTTACGATTTCGATGTCGTCGAGTATTCAATCGAAGGGAAGTTGCTGCGCCCCTTCGCCAATTCGGTGCGCACAGAGACCCGTGCCTCCTACTCGCCCGCTGGCGAGAGCGTCCTCTACTGGAGTGACATCGGCGGTTCCATGGCCCTCTGGACACGGCACACCGACGGGAGTATTCCCTCGCTCATTTTCGACCCTGGCCCGGGGAATCGCAATCCGGGTGAGGCCCGGTTCTCGCCTGATGGTCGCCGTATCGCTTTCACGCTCTCCACTGCGACTACCGGCATTGAAGTGGTGGCTGCGTCAGGCGGCAGCCCGGTGCGCGCCGTCGCCGCCGACCGGCCCGTCAACGGTCTTGCGTGGTCTTCCGATGGTGCCGCCATCTGGTACGCGCGCGACGGCAAGCTCTGGAAAGTTACTGCCGATGGCGGCACACCGTCCCTGATGAAAGATGCTGTCATCCACGTGCTGGATGCTTCCCGCGATGGTCGCTGGATTGCGGTGCTCATGCCCGATGGCGTTCATCTGGTATCCCCGGATGGGCAGGCAACGCGTGCCATTCATGCCGAACGCGGCACCGGCTTCCGCGGCCAGTTTAGCGCCGATAGCCGGACGTTCTATCTGATCCGTCCCGGCCAGGCTACTTTGTCGCCGGTTGAAGTGGCGACGGGCCGCGAGGGCACACCGGTCCGGTTTGAAGTGGACGCGGCGGACACCGGAACCGTGAATTCCATTCATCCCGACGGTCGCCGCGTGCTCGTATCGGCTGGTGGCCGCCACTACGCTCTGTGGACGGTCGAAGGCTTCCGGCAACCCGCTACTGGCTGGCGTGCCTGGTTCCGGCGCTAATCGCTATTTCTTCTCCGGCTCGTACGGCAGTTCCGCGTGTGAACTCCATTCGTCCCATGACCCGTCATACATGCGCGCGTCGTAGCCCAGGTAACGGGCCACAAAATAGACCAGACTCGCCTGCTGCCCGATGTGGCAATAGGTGATCACCTTATCGCCCTTCTTTACACCCGCATCGCTGAACATCTGGCCGACGTCAGCCTTTAGTTTGCCCTTCTCATCCACCAGCGTGTTGAAGGTGATGTTTAGTGCGCCGGGTATCCGTCCCGGATGTTTGCCGGAACTCTGTTCGCCCTTATAGAACACCGGTGTACGCGAATCCACAATCGAAACGCCCGGTTTCTTCAGGCTGTCTTTCACCAGGTTCAGGTCGGCGATCACGTCGGCCTGCGGGCACACCTGAATTTTGCCCGCCTTCGGCGTGGGTACATCGGTGTTCACCACGCGATGTTCGTCCTGCCACGTTGCCAGGCCCCCGTCTACCATCGACGCTTTGGCACCCAATCCCATTGCTTCCAGCGTGACGTATGCCCGCGCGGTGGGTGCCCAGCCACTCCCCATCGCATACAGCACAACGTGCGACGAGTTGCTGACGCCCACATTGCCAAACGCCGTTGCCAGGTCTGCCATCGGCCTCACCTGATAATTCAGGGTCTGCTCACCATTTTTCGTGGCGATGGTATCCATATTCAGGAATACCGATCCCGGAATGTGCCCGGCGTCGTAGTCCTTCTTCTGCCCCACCGCCAGAATCACAACCTCCGGGCTCGTGATGTGGTCTGCCAGCCAGGCGGTGGAAACCACCATGGTGTCTTTGTTGCCATGGGTTCCGCAGGCCGGGTCAGCAGCGGCGGCAGACATGGTGAGCAGTATCGTGGCGCCAGCCGCAGTAAGCCATCTGGAAAGTCGCATATGTCGATGGTTCCATTCCCGTGGCGAATTGTCAATGGAATTGGGGCGGAAGGGCGGATCACCAGGGTCTGATGCCAGTCGTCCTGAGATGCCTCCGCGGCCCACGGGGCTGCCACACCCTGTAGACTTGCGCCATGCGATATATGATTGCGCTGGCCCTGCTTTGCGCCCTGCGTGGCAGTGCTCAGAATATCGACTGGACGAAAACCGGCGAAGAAGGCATGCGCCATTTCCAGTCACTGGTGCAGATTGATTCCACGGGCTCGCCGGGCACGGAGGCCGGGGTTGCCGAATATGTGAAGAAGGTCCTGGAAGCCGAAGGTATTCCGGTCACCCTGGTGGCGAAAGATCCGGCGCGGCCGAATGTGATCGCGCGCATCAAGGGCAACGGAAGCAAGAAGCCGCTGCTCATCATGGGCCACAGCGACACGGTCAAAGTCGATGCCACCAAGTGGAGTTTTCCGCCCTTCAGCGCCACCCGCAATGGCGGCTTCGTGTATGGCCGCGGCACGCTGGATGACAAAACCAATCTCTACGCCGCAATGATGACCATGGTGCTGCTGAAGCGGAGCAACGCGAAGCTGGACCGCGACGTGATCTTTGTATCGGAGGCCGGGGAAGAAGGCAATTCCAGTATCGGTATCGGCTACCTGGTGAGCGACCACTTCCCCGAAATTGAGGCGGAAGCCTGTCTGGCCGAAGGCGGCGGAGTAGTGCGGCGCGACGGGCAGGTGCGTTACGCGACGATTCAGACCATGGAAAAACGGCCTTCCGGCGCACGTCTGGTGGCGAAGGGTCCTTCGGGACACGGGTCGCGGCCCATGCGGGGCAATGCCATCGCGCATCTCTCGGCGGCGGTGGAAAAGATTGCGTATTGGGATCCGCCCATGCGGCTCAACGATACAACGCGGACCTATTTTGAAAAGCTGGCGCAGTTGAGCGAGGGCGAAGAAGCACAGCGCTTCAAGGATCTGATGGATCCGGCGAAATCCGCCGCCGCGCGTGATTACCTGGCGATCAATGAACCCAATCTGTATTCCATGCTGCACACATCAATTTCGCCAAACATGATTACGGGCGGATTCCAGAGCAATGTGATTCCATCGGAAGCCTCGGCAACACTGGATATCCGCGCTCTGCCCGATGAGGCAATGCCGACCTTCTACGAATTGATGACAAAGGTGATCAACGACCCCTCAGTGGAGATTGTTCCCAACCCGCAAGGACGCCCCGGCGGGGTGCCCATCAGCATCACTTCCGATACCTACAAGGCTCTGGAAGGCGCCTTCAAGACCGTCTACGGGATTCCGGCTCTGCCGCTGATGGGCACAGGGGCCACCGATATGTCGCAACTGCGGCCGCGCGGCGTGCAGTGCTATGGCATTGGGGCGATGCGCGACGACGAGGATATCCTGAAGGGCTTTGGCGCGCATAGCGACCAGGAGCGGATTCCCGAAGAATCTGTCTACAAGCACCTGCGGTTCTACTGGACTGCTGTGACGGGGATCGCGGGCGCCAGGTTCTGACCTAATTAAGCCGCGGCGATCTTGACGATTCAGCAGCGTCATGTTGCGGCGGGATGCAGCAGGCGTTGAGCAGAAAGCCAATGCTGCCGGTTTCCTGCATCGCGGTGACGGCAAGGAACAAGCTGAGAATCAGACCTTGCGGCCAGGCCCACGCCGTCTTTGCCGCCGTCATATGGATCAATTGCGCGATGTCACCGAGGGCAGGCGTTATAGTTGGATTTCATGGCATTCGCCACTATTCCGGAAGCAATCGAAGAGATCCGTGCCGGGCGTATGCTCGTCGTGGTAGATGACGAAGACCGCGAGAACGAGGGCGACCTCACCATCGCGGCAGAGAGCGTGACGCCCGAAATCATAAATTTCATGGCGATGCACGGACGCGGGTTGATCTGCCTGACTCTGACGGAGAGCCGCTGCGATGAACTACGACTGCCTCTGATGTCGGCCCACAACACGTCGAACTTCGGGACGGCGTTCTGTGAGTCAATCGACGCGCGCGAGGGTGTAACGACGGGCATTTCGGCGGCAGACCGCACCAATACGATTCTGGCGGCGGTGAACCCGGCGACACGACCGGGCGATCTGGCGCGACCGGGGCACATTTTTCCCCTCCGGGCGAGGGATGGCGGCGTGCTGGTGCGGGCCGGACAGACGGAAGCTTCCGTGGACCTGGCCCGTATGGCCGGGCTGCACCATTCCGGCGTGATCTGCGAAATCATGAATGAAGACGGCACCATGTCGCGCGTGCCGCAACTGGAAACGTTTTGCCAGACACACGGACTGAAGATGTGCTCAGTAGCCGATCTGATCCGTTACCGGCTGGAGACGGAGAGATTCGTGCGGCGGTCTGCCGAAGGCACGGTGCGGACGGCAGCAGGAGAGTTCCGGACCATTCTATACAACAGTCCGCTGAGTCGCGAATCGCATCTGGTGCTTATTAAGGGTGAGGTGGCGGGCAGGGAAAACGTGCTGGTCCGCATGCATTCGCACTGCGCCTACGGCAATCTGGTGGGATCGGTGGAGTGCGGTTGCGATGCTTCCCTGCGCGGCGCGTTGATGCGAATTGCCGAAGCGGGTACGGGGGCGCTGGTTTATCTCCACATGGATGGGCCCGGCCTGCACACCGAAGAAGGGCGGATACTGGGCCACAGCCGAGCGTCGTCAGCCCCGGCCATGCAGCATGAGGTGGGGCTGGGAGCGCAAATTCTGCGGGATCTGGGCTTGCACACCATTCGGCTGCTGACCAACAATCCGCGGCGGATTGTGGCGCTGGAAGGTTTTGGCATCCGCATCGTGGAACAGGTTGCCATCGGTTAGGTTCAAGTCAACCATGCTGCGGGCACCAAATCTGGCGCGGCTCGACTGGCTGCAACATGGGTTCGGACAGCGCGACTCCGCGTATCCCGCGCAAATCACCACGCTGCGGCAAATTCACTCGGCAAAGGTTCTGGATGCCGCCGGGCGAAGAGGGGATCGCATTGAGGAGGGTGACGCGCTGATTTCGGGCACGCCAAGGCTGAATGTGGGAATCCGCACAGCGGACTGCGTACCTATCCTCATTGCGGATGCGAGATTTCGCGTAGTTGCGGCACTTCACGCGGGCTGGCGCGGCACAGCGGCGGGAATCGTAGCCGGGACACTTCTTCACATGAAGGAAACATTTGGGTCGCAAGCCGGGGATCTGGTGGCGGCGGTGGGGCCGTGCATCGGGGCTTGTTGCTACGAGGTGGGTCCGGAGGTCGCGCGTCAGTTTGGGCTGTGGTGTCCCGAACTGGAACAGGTCGAATCCAAAGTAAAACTTGACCTGGCGGCTCTCAATGCCATGGAATTGCGGCGTCTGGGCGTCACCGACGTCTGGGTGGCAGGCGAGTGTACGTTTTGCCTGGCCGATCAATATTATTCGTTCCGCCGGGAGCAGGAAGAAGCAGGCCGAATGATATCGTACGCAGGGATCGCCTGAAAACACTTCGGGCGGACCCTTTCAGGTCCGCCCGGAAACGCATCGGCAATTCGCAGTCGCTGGAAGTTTGATCAGGCAGCGTGGGCGAAGAGATCGGCGCTTTCGTCGACATCAATCTCGTGCCGGTCAACCTGCTCCTGACATTTGATGCAGAACGCAGCCGAGGGGACAGCGTTCACGCGTTTGGGCGAAATTTCTTCGTCGCAATGCAGGCAGACGCCATAGGAACCGTCGGCGATGCGGGCAAGAGCCCGGCGGATCTGCCGTAACATGTTCGAATCACGATCCAGATTGCGGATGGCGAGTTCACGTTCACCAGCCAGTTGTACCTCATCAATCGCGTCAGAAGCTTTCTCGATCACGATTTCGTCGCGGTTGCGCAGGGAACCGGTCAGTTCCGCCTGCTTCGCCTCCAAAATATTCTTGAATTTTCCCAGTTCAGCCTTGGTCATTTGATTTCCTCTTCCTTCAACTGCAGCCAGTTTGTGCTGCTTTTCGTCACTTTCTTCTCTGCTACGTATCGCTTTTCTTTTTGTTTAGTGTATGAGACGAAAACGTGAAAGAAAAGTTTCACAAAATATGAGTCCCAGTCGCTTAACTCTGTTCCAATCTCCCGGACTCTCCCACCTAAGCACGTCAGGTTCCAAACTTGCCGTTGAGGCGAATTGGTTCAGGCTACACCAAACGCCAACGGATGTCTATTCCCCAAGTGTTAAGATTCGGGCAAATCGTTACGGCAGGATTGCGATCTTGCCGAAAATTAATCCCAGCACCTCGCCATTCTTACGTAAGACAGGGTCTACCTGGATTTCCACTTCCACCGACTCCCGGCCTCTGAACTCTACCGGCACTCTAAATAGACGGCGAAAATTGCTTTCCGGATCGTTTATTTGTGTATCTCCGATCAAGACACCGGCGACCTTCACAATCAGATGCCGCGGACCCGTTCGAAGTTGCTCAATCGGTAGATAGCCTTCCAGCGCCAGTCTATTCCCGTCTTCCGGAATTCGCAGCCGGACCGTTGCCCGATCCGGAACCCAGCGTGAGCCGGATTGCAGTTCAGACCATGTGCGGCCCAACAACCAGGAAAAAAGCGGGTTGCCAGCATCTACCCTGGCGGGCAACCGATCAACCAGGCGACCGGCAGTTGTCTGCTCGTACACCGCCGTAATATTCCGGAGATGGTCGCCAGCAACGGAGTATACCACGACCTGGTCGTGGGTGAGAGCATGGAGCATCACTCCCGGCTCCAGTACCAGGTTGCGAAGGTCCGCGTTGCCTTCGGCGGGATGGATGGTAAGCTCTGCGCCTGGTGTTAGATAGACGTCGTCCACCTGTATGGGATAGAAGGCCGACTGGCCCACGGCATCGTCATAGAGAAAGGTTGTGACGCCATCCAGAACGATGGCGCGGGAGGGGTGCGCCTTCTTTGCCGCAGCCACGCCGAGAACCAGAGTGCGAACGCCTGATGCGCGGTTTTCCCACCAGACGGTCTGCGCCCAGGCGGTAGGGATCATGGATGCGAAATAGACCAGAACCGGCGCGAGCGCGGCGGACCGCCACACCCAGCCACGCGACCAGGCCCACGAAACGCCTGTGGCCGCCGCGATCGCAAATCCGATCAGCGGGATGGTGAGGTAGTAGTCCGTATGATGCGCGGAAAGGGGCAGCACAGGCGCGAGGCTAATCAGATACCACGCAGCGCAGAAGGCGAGCACACCCGAGCGTCGCCGCCAACCGGCATAGGCGAGGGTGGCGAATGCGAGCGAACCGGACACCATGATCAGCTTGGCGAGGAAGAAGGAATGGCCAAACTGTGTCCATTGTGTGGGCCAGACGGTCCACTTCCAATAAAGGGCGGTAGTTTTCAGGATTTCAGCGTCCCAGTGAAGAACATATGGCCCGGTCTTTGGCAGCGGCGCAATAGCGCGGTGCCAGGCGAAATAGGCCACAGAAACCAGCGCCAAAGGCCAGAGGCCCAGAAGCAAACGGCGCCGCTTTTCTACTGGCGCCACGAACACCACATAGGCTGCAGCCAGCGCGGGATAGACGATATTGATCTCCAGGGCGCCGAAACCGAGCACAAAAACGAAAAAACCAACCCACCAAAAAGTGCGCCGCCCGGTTTCGGCAAATTGCACGTACGAAGCCAATGCCCCCAGCAGGAACAGCGAGCACAGCACCTGGTTGTAGCTGGAGTTCCACGTCATCACTGTGACCAGAGCCGCGTTGCCGGCCCAAAACCATGGCGCGAGAAAGCCCGCGAGGGTGGACCCGGTGATGCGCCGGGTTAAATGGGACACCAGCACGAGGCTGGCAGCCATGGTGAGGAACACCACCATGTGGAACGGGTAACTATCCATACCGAACAGCTTCTGCATGAGCATGAAGAAGCCGCGTTCGCTCCACGGCCGTACGGTCCCCTGGGCCATGGGAGCGAACATGTTGTGCAGAAAATCCTGGAAATTCCAGGTTTGACGAAGCAGACTGAGCCAGGCGAAATCGTCCTGGTAAAAGAAGGTATTGAGACCGTGCTGGTAAAGAACAAAGAGGAAGGCCACCGGCGCCAGCCCGAGCGCCGCTTTTCGATAGCCAGCCGCGGCCGGCATTACCGCGCTTCGAGGCCGACCGAAGTCGCGATAAGCCCCAACTCCCGCTTTTCCACCGTTCCGGCGGGCAGGCTCTTGTCGAGGACAAAATCCACCGTGACGGAGTCCTTGTTCAGCAGTTCCGCCGGCACCGGCGCGGTGAAAGTATAGGACCCGGCGGCTTTGTAGGTTTCGGTGCCAAGCTTCTTTGCGCCGGCGACGGCGGTGAGAGTCATCGGCCCGAGCCTCTGAACGACCGGTTCCGGCAGCGAGAAGGAGAAGCTGAGAGTGCCGCCGCGTTCCGCGCTACCCAGGGGTGCTTTGAGCACGACGGCGAACTTGCCGGCGGTCCAACGCCAGGTCGCGCCGGTTTCCGGCGGATAAAAGCCCTGGATCAGCTGTGCGGCAGCATCCTGATCGGCCATCTTCACCTGCGCCATGAGTATTGCGGCAGGCGCCGAAGGTTCTTCGTTCTTCACCTCCCCGGAATGCTTGCCGCGGCAGCCGACGGTGAGCAGGAGCAGAGACGCAGCAACGACGGTCGCGGCCCGGTATGTAGCGATTTGTTTAGTCACCGATTCGTTCCACCTGTACCAGACAACTATAGAACGCCGGGCCGCCTCCCTTGTCAGTAAGGGTTTGCGAAGTCAGCATGTTGACGGAATTGCCGTCCTTTGACAGCTTGGGCCAGCGTACGGAGGGCGAGCAGACAACACCCCGCGCCACGGTATCAGCGACCTCGGCACGCAGAATGCACTGGCCGCGACCGTTGACGACGCGCACGGCGTCGCCCGACACGATGAAACGCGGCGCGGCGTCAATCGGGTGCATGCGCAGGATGGCGGTGGAGGCGTCATTAGCGGGAATGTAGCCGAACGTGGAGTTCATGCTGTCGTCGTTCTTGGGCGTGATCAGTTCCAGGGGAAAACTGGCAACCAGGGAAGGATTCCCCATACGCGATTCCACCGGCGGTTGGTAGTCAAGCGTTTCGGCATGGAATTCACACTTGCCGGAGGGCGTGCCAAAGCCACCCTTAGCAAACGGTGTGAAGTTTTCCGGAATGCGGAGGCGCATGAAGTGCTGCTGGTCCAGATCTTCCAGTGTGATCCCGGCAAGCAGAGGGCTGGGAGTATCGAGCAAAGTGCGGACCATGTCATCGTCAGAGTCGCGGAAACAGGATTCGGTGAAACCCATAAGCGCAGAGAGGCGGCGGAAGATCTCAGTATTGGGCAGGGTTTCGCCTGGAGCCGGAAGGGCGGGCCGTGCCAGCTGGATGAAGTAGTGCCCGTAGGCGCGGTAGAGGTCGGTGTGTTCCAGGAAGGTGGTGGTGGGCAGCACAATGTCGGCGAAATCGGCGGTATCGGTCTGGAACTGCTCGATGACGACGGTAAACAACTTTTCACTGACGAGACCGCGGCGGATGGTGTTCTGATCGGGGGCGATGGCGGCCGGATTACTGTTGTAGACCACCATGGCGCGGACGGGCGGGTCATCCACGCGCGTCAGGACGTCACCCAGCAGGGTCATGTTGAGGAGGCGGGCTTCACGGCCCAGCGGGGAAGCCCGCTGCAGGTCGGCACGTTCCAGACCGGCGGTGTTGAGTTGAAAGGCGGCTGAAGTAGAGAGCTGCACGCCGCCGCCGAGGTCGCGCCACGCACCAGTGAGGGCGGGCAGAAGGGCGACAGCGCGCACCGACATGGCACCGCGTTCAGAACGTTGCACGCCGTAGTTGAGACGTATGACGGCGGGACGGATAGTGGCGTATTCGCGGGCCAGTTCGACAATATCGTGGACTGCGAGGCCGGTGAGTTCGGCGGCGCGTTGCGGAGTCCAGGCGCGAACTTTTTCCTTGAGGTCGTCGAAGCCGAGAGTATGGCGGGCGACGTAGTCTTTGTCTTCCAGACCTTCCGCAGTGATGACGTGCATCATGGCGAAGGCGAGGGCGGCGTCGGTACCGGGGCGAATGGCGAAATGTTTATCGGAGAGCTTACCGGTGCGGTTCTGGTGCGGATCGATGGTGTAGAACTTCGCGCCATTGCGACGGGCTTCGACGATAAAGGGCCACAAGTGGACATTGGTGCCGAGGATGTTGGCACCCCAGGCGATGATCAGTTTGGCGTGGCGGAAACTTTCGGGCTCGGGGGCCCAGCGGACGCCCAGAGCGTCGGTGAGTCCAACGCCGCCGGCCGAGGAGCAGATGGTACGGTCGAGGCGGGAAGCACCGAGGCGATGGAAAAAGCGGCGGTCCATACCAGAGCCGTTGAGGAATCCCATGGTACCGGCGTAGCTGTAGGGCAGGATGGCTTCGGAGCCGAATTCCGTGGCTACGGATTGCAGGCGAGTGGCGGTTTCAGAGAGGGCGTCGTCCCAGGAGATGCGTTCGAACTGACCGGCACCTTTGCGACCGGTGCGACGCAGCGGGTAGAGCAGGCGCTGAGGAGCGTATTCGCGGTCGAGATACTTTGCAACTTTGCCACAGAGGAAGCCGCGCGTGACCGGGTGCGCCGGATTGCCGCGGAGTTTGGAGCCATGGCCGTGTTCATCGACGTCGATGAGCAGGGAGCAGGCGTCCGGGCAATCGAGGGCGCAGACGGAATGGAGGGTTTGCGGCAAGTGAAGGCTCTCAGCTCATTATAAGGATTCTCGCCCGCAGCATTAGGGAGCCAATGGAGAGCCGCTCTCCCTGGCCGCGTTAAGGATCCATCCGGCATAGGCGTCAACCCGGATATAGATGCTGAAACTTGCCAGGGGATTGCCGACAGAATAGTCGGAATGATCGATTCCAACCACCGCGACTGGCGTCGTCCCGCTAGACAGGTATGCCGGACCACCACTGTCCCCTGCGGCGCCATCGTACCAAGGGCCGCCACTGATTGTAACTACGGTACCCCCGGCAACAAACATACTGTCCTGGCGATAAGTGGATTCGCCTGGCAGGGTCGAGGGGTTTGAAGCAGGCACACCTGGCGGAGTGTTACGTTTGCGCCCGCGGTCGGTAGTGTTGCCAGCCGAATCGAGCGTCCCGCCAAAACCGCAAAGCAGCACACCCTGGCCGGGTGCCAGCGCGGCGTTGAAGTCAGCCGTTGTGCCGAGCATGACCGGTGCCGCGTTTGCATCCTGTGCGAGTACCAGCAATGCCAAATCGACGCCGTTGTCACCAGGAATCACCTTCAGCACGTCAATCGTTTGACCGCCCGCCCGTCCGCCGAACACGTCGCCGTCTCCGATCATCACTCCGACGCCGGTCGGCCCGCCAGAAATGTGGGCCATGTCCACGGCGTGTTTCGCTGTCAGGACTATTCTTTTCCCGATCACAACACCACTTGAAGCCCTGGTTCTGGACGTGTCCAGAGTGTAGTACACGGCACAGCAAGTCATGAAGTGGCCCGCAGGGGTTTTGACACCGTTGTCGACTTCGCGGCGCACGACCTGGTTTTCAAAGAGGAATACAGGGTCCATAGATCTCACTTCCTCTTCCTGCATCTTGCGCAGGAGGAGCAACCGGTAGAACCGCCGTTCTCGCCAACATTGGGATTGTTGAGCTCATACAATGTCAAGAGCATCGTTTTGTCAAGGCCGATGACACTGTGAGGCTCCAGTGGACCATCAATCGCATCCGGGTGAGACAAATTCAACTTCTGAGGATCGCCCGCTTTGTCGACCAGCAAATTGTCCATGTTGGTGGTGGGGTGTTCCATGAATTCGGGTAGAACCGCCGGCTCAGCATAGATACCCCACGATTCAGCCATTGTGTCGTCGAGCCTACGCAACAACTCCGAACGCCTGCCGGTAATGTCGATAATATCGACGTGATCCCCAACGTGGAGATAGCTGAGTACCACAATCTCGTGGAGACGTTTTGGAGCACCTTTGGCTCCGGCGAGATTCATCCCTTCCAGCATGGTTTGGGTAACTTCGGAGGCGCGGTAGTGGCGAACAACGTCCGGCCGTGGCACGCGATACTTCGCGAATACCGGTTGATCACTTACAGAAACCTTCTCGGGATCAAGAAGCACCATGTCGTCACTGGAAATCAGCTGACACAGCGGAGTTTGGCCCGGTTTTGGCCCGGTTACCTCCCACTTCGTGCCCCGATAAATTGCCCGCAGATCTTGTACCTGCGGAGGGCGGCCATGGGGCCGCCCGTGCTGGTAATCGTGAGGGTCCACTTCGGGGATGAGAATATCCACGAAATCATCCTCTCCGTCCACAAGAAGCATCATTCCGTGAATGACTAAATTGAAGCGTTGCATTGTAATCCTTTCAGTCTGTTGATGGTTAACTGCCGAACTTTTCAAAAATCACAAAGGGCGCCCAGTAGTACGGGTGGCGATAGCGCTGATCGAGGCGCAGAGCGGAGGCAGCTTCCCGTAGCGCGACTGCTGGCCGGTGACCTTCTGTCAATCGCCGGTAGAAAGCCACGGTGAACTCTGTAGTGGCGGCGGAATCGACGTCCCAAAGGGTCGCCACAACGAAGCGTGAGCCGGCACGAATCGCTGTGGAAGCCAGTTGCCCTGTACCTACACTCTCAGTCTCATGGAAAGAGGCGGTTGAGCATGCAGCGAAAAAAATCAATTCGGAACAGATGTGCTTGTCATCAAGGGTCCAGAGCCCGAGGCGTCTGCCTTCAATTCCGCTTCGCAGGTCGGGCGCAACAGCGAGCGCGGCTGTCTCCCGCCATCGAAGGGCGTGTCCGGAGAAATGAAGCCACCGATAGAGATTAACGGCATGATCCATCGCTCCGGAGGATGCATGCTCTCCGTCAATCATTTCCAGACCCGGCACAAACGCACCGATTCGCGACTGTTCGTCAGGGAGAAACGGAAGCGGCGGAAGCGTGCCCGCCAAATCCGGACTTACCTTGTCAGCCTGTACGATGGCCATCAGTTTCGTGAAAGGCTTGCACGTCCCGCCAGACGGACCGCCCGGTGCCAGGTATTCCGCCTTTTCAGACTCCGGAATAACCAGGAGCAGAGGAATGGCAGCCCATTCTCCTTCTGCTTCAATGCCAAACGGGGTTTCCGATGCTGCAACTGCCGGGCCTGCGAGGGAGTTCCACAGATCGCGTGACGTGGCCTCAATTTCGAGCACGGAGCTGTTGGGATCAGCGCACAGCGCCCTAAGCTTTCTGACTTTCGCGAGCCCCCGGGAAGCGGAGAGTCCCGCCCAACGAAAGGTTATTTTTCCCGCATTGTCATCGAAGAGGCCAATCAAGTCCCCGGTCGGTACAATTGCGAGACGCCGGGAAAAGGTCGGTACTGCCGGTGAATCGTCGGGGAGCTCAAGGCTTCTTCGGCGCGCGGCTCGCCAGGCAGAGAGTGCTGACGGATATTGATGAAGGTCAATGAGTGCACGAATCAAAACCGCGGAAGCGTCGTGGTCGTCCGGACGGAACTTCCGGATCTCGGCAGGCTGACTACTGATCCGCTCAATCGCAATGCGGGCAAACTCGCCAGCCTGAACCGGATTCCCGCGCTGCAACTCAGCTTCTGCACGCAACGTGTAAAAAGGGGCGTCCAAAAAGAGATTGTGAACGGCGGAAACTACGGACTCCGCCACTGCCAGATCAGATGTATTGCCTTCCACCGCTGCGAGGCGGGCACGGTTATAGGCAAGGTATGCGGTGATGGCAGGATCCGGCTGCAGGCGGCTGGCGAGTTGATCGGCCAGGACGATTGTGTCATGGGCCGCGACCGAATCCCCTGTACGAAGCTGGTATTCCGCGAGGTAGTTCCGGTTAAACATTTCAATTCGCTTCAGATCAACCCGACCGGCGACCGCAGAGGCCATAGCCATCGCATCTCTTGCCACGTTCCATCGGCGCATTTTCCTCGCCACCTCCGCCAGGACCGCGTAAGCCTGATGTGAGCGCACGAGTGGATAGGCACCTCGCATAACCTCGCCGAGGGTTTGGCGAATAGCCTCAGCGGACTCTCGAAAGCGGCCCTGATCGGAGAACCGGGAAAACGCAAAACCCCGAGCCCGGATCAGCGCTGACTTATAGTGAGCCTCAGTGGCGCGATCAATTGCCAGCTGTGTGAGGCGATGAGCTTGTTCGAGCGCTCCCAAGCCCGCCGCGCACGCTGACAGCTGCAAAGCGTCCTGCACTGCAAACCACGCATATCCGAGTTCAGATGCACTTCGTTCGGCCAGACTCCAGTGATTACATGAGGTCGGGTCGAGCGCATTCGCGCCGCGAAACAGGAGCTCATAGTCTCGCCAGGCGGCCAATGGCGGAGGTAAAGATATCGAACTTATCCAAATCCCATCTGGTGTTTTGTCCATCTCGACCTCGTAACGGACGCGTCCACCGGCAAGCCGGGCGAGCATCTTGATAGCTCGCAAATAGCGGCTCGGGTCAAGATCCATCACATCCTTCAGCCAGCGGTCACCATGAACTGTTTCGAGTCTGCTGGAAAGACTTCTGAGTTCCGCTGCCGATCCCCAATCGCGCAACCGAAGCTCAAATTCCAATTCGTCGGTTAGCTCTGGAGATTCCTGCACCGGGCCAAAAAGGAGAGCCTTGTCGCGATGCAGATGAGTGAGGCTCTCAACAGATTGCTTCTTCCAGGCCTGATCCAAGTCCACCTTCAGACTCGCCTCAAAATCCCGGATGGCCCCATCCAGCAGCCACAGCTTGCTCTCCGAGAGACCTCGGTTATACAGCGCGGCGGCGTTCTTCGGCTCCCGCTTCAGCGCCTCGCTAAACAGCTCAATCGCCTTTGTGTAATCAATAGCCGCATTGGGCAGCGCGGCGCGGCCAGCGTAGGCGCTGCCGAAATCCGTCCAGAAATTTGCGGAATCCTCACCCAGATCATTCGCCGTTTGCAGCGAACGGATCGCCTCGTCAAACTTCAGTTCAATCAGTTCCGCGCGCCCTTTGGCGTGGAACCAGCCACCCTGGTTTCCCGCTTTGAACAGCGCGGGGATGATGCGCAGCTGGCTTTGTAACAACTCGGGTGCAGAGTCCGGCCGGCGGTCCCCGCGTTGCGTACTCATGGGCGCATAGCGCGCTCCGGGGATGCGGTATTCCAGCAGGCGGCGACTGGTGTAAGCCCGCGCCAGCAGGTCCAGTGGCGGTTGCGATTGCCTGCGCCACGCCCACCCTCCGGTCCCGAGAAGTGCAAACACCCCTACCGCGACCAGAGGCAACTTCGAGCGGGACGCGATAGAGGTTGCGGTGTTCATTTGCAGCATCCGACCGGCGCGGACGGGACACCATTATATGCCAAAACACTATCGCGCGTTGTAGGTTTACTGTCTGTCAAATGTAGTAAACGGTGGCAGGAGACAGACCCCTTTCCATCCAGCGCTGTTTTTTTTAACCCCGCGCGATGCCGCGTTTGCTGCCGCGCACGAAATTCACCAGTTCCTGGGCGTGGGTGCCGGGAACTTCGGCGCTGATCCGCTGCAGCGCAGTCTCCAGCAACAGGCCGGAGCGGTAGAGCAGACGGTAGGCGGTCTTCAGCCGCAATACATCTTCGCGAGTGAACCCGGCACGGCGCAGACCCACGGTATTCAGCCCCGCCGGCTTGATGTATTCGCCGGCGTACAGGAAAAAGGGCGGCGCATCCATGTTCACCCGTGTGATGCCGGCGATCATGGCCAGACGTCCGATCCTGGAAAACTGGTGGATACCGACCCCGCCGGAAATAAAAGCCTGGTCATGCACCTCCACATAACCCGCCACAAGCGTGCAACTGGCGATGGTTGTGTTGTTGCCGATGGTGCAGTTGTGCGCGATGTGCCCGGCGGTCATGACGTAATTGTCGTCACCGATGGTGGTGACAGATTCTGGCTTCGTGCCACGGGAAACGGTGTAGTGCTCACGAATTTTGTTGCCGTGGCCGATACGCAGGTAACTGCGGTCACCGTGGAAATTCTTGTCCAGAGGGTCTGTGCCCAGAGCGGTGGCGGCGGAGATTTCGTTGCGGTCACCCATGGTGGTCCAGCGCTTCACGAAGACGTAGGGCTCCAGCCTGCAATCGGCACCAATGACGACATCCTGCTCTACCACGCAGAACTCACCGATGCGTGTGCCAGGGCCCACCACGGCATCCGGGTGTATGCGGGCGGTGGAAGCGACGATGGCGGAAGGGTCAACCGGCATGATTCAGGGTTTCCCGCTGGCTTCCGGCTGGGATTCGTCGAGGCGTTTCTTCAGGGGAACCAATGCTTCCAGGGTGAACACGTTCAGCAGCGACAGGACAATGGCAATCTCGTAGCGGCCCAGCGCCACCGCTGCGCCCGTAGCAGCAGTATTCCAGATGCTGGCGGCCGTGGCGGTGCCGTGAACGCTAATACCGTCTTTCAGAATGGCACCACCGCCGATGAAGCCGATACCCGCCATTAAGCCCTGGATGACACGGGAAGTGGCGGCGGTGGTCTCTGGCCCCGCAGGCCCCTGCGCCAGCAGGACAAAGCCGCAACTGGACATGGCGACGATGGGGAAAGTGCGAAGGCCGACGGCATGGCCCTGCTTCTCACGGAACCATGCTGTGGGAAATGACAGCAGGTAAGCCACGCCCACTTTGATTACAGGTTCGAGCCATTCGGGTGCGCCGGGGATAAGCATACTACCACTGTTGAGCTTATCGCGGCGTGTTGCGCAAGCACAGGAAGACTACGCGGCCAGCGCTGCTGCCGCCTCTGCGCGCACATCCGGCACCTGCTTCCAGGCTTCAGAGAGCGTACCGAGCAAAGTCTGGGCTTCGGCGAGGGGTTGGTCGGTCTGTTCGCAATTGGCTGTGAGCAATAGTCCTTGGATATAAAGATACAGGTTGCGCAAGCCAGCTGACAGTTCCGGTGCCTGCTCCTGATGCAGAGACGTCAACAATTCCGCCACCAGGCCGTAGGCCCTCATGATGGCCTTCGACCGCTCTGTAATCTTCTGCTGGCTCAGGTGCCGGCGGGCGTCGCGAACGCTGAGAATCGCCTGGTCGTACATCAGGCGCACCAGTTCCATGGGGCTGGCCGAGAGAATCATCTGTTCGAAATAGGCGTTCATCCGGTAACCTTATCGGTTCCCATCGGATGGGCTTGAGCGGCTACTCGAACAACATGCTGACCGAGGTCTCCTGGTGGATCGATTTAATGGCGTTGGCCAGCAATGCGGCGATGGAAAGCTGCTTGATCTTGCCGCAGGCCCGTGCGGCTTCAGAGAGCGGAATGGTATCGGAAATAATCACCTCAGAGAGGCGCGATTCCATAATCCGGTCCACCGCCAGGCCCGACAGGACGGCGTGGGTGGCACAGGCCGAAATACTCAATGCACCATGGCGGATGAGCGCTTCGGCGCCTTTCACCAGAGTGCCCGCAGTATCGATCATGTCATCGATGATAAGGCAATTCTGACCTTCCACATCGCCGATCACATTCATCACCTCGGCTATATTGGCCTCTTCGCGGCGTTTATCGATAATCGCCAGAGGCGCGTTCAGTCGCTTGGCAATGGAGCGGGCGCGCTCCACGCCGCCGGCGTCGGGCGAGACTACGGTGAGGTTCTGCAGATTCTGCTGCTTGAAATAGTCGATCATCACGGGACGGAAAAACAGGTGGTCCACGGGAATATCGAAAAAGCCCTGAATCTGGTTGGCGTGAAGATCGATGGCCACCACACGGCTGGCACCGGCGCGCTCAATCAGGGAGGAAACCAGCTTGGCCGAGACCGGGACGCGGGGCTTGTCTTTGCGGTCCTGGCGAGCGTAGCCGTAGTAGGGCAGGACGGCGGTGACGGTACGGGCCGAAGAGCGCTTCAAGGCGTCGATCATGAGGAGGATTTCCATCAGATGGAACTCCACCGGCTTACAAGTGGGCTGGACAATAAAACAATCGGCACCACGGACATTTTCGAGGATCTGCAGTGTGATTTCGCCGTCGGCAAACTGTTTCAAGCGAACGTCGGCGAGTTGCAGCCCGAGGTGGCGGCACATTTCCTCGGCCAGAACAGGGTTGGCGCTGCCGGTAAAGATTTTGATCTTATCCGGATTCATCTGCTGTACCGGCTTAGGGGCGGCCATGCTTCACCTCCATTTTTTTCGGGTCTGGTGTGTGAAGCGAGCGCACGCTGCCAGCGGGCGCGGTACTGATTGCGGGTGAGGAATGAGATAGGAAAGGTCTTGTCATCTGGAAAAGCAGCCTGAGCGCGGCGAAGTCGCTCCGGGTCTTTGAAAATACCGAATACGGCAGACCCGGAGCCGGTCATTGCCGCGGGGTTTGCACTGAGCCGGCGTAACTGATCGCGAATCTCGCCGATACGCGGATGCCGGGCACAGACCACAGGTTCAAAGTCGTTGACCGCCGCGACCTGACCACTTTGCCAAATATCCGTCTGGAAACTGTCTAGTTTATTTTGTAACGGTATTAAAGTCAACTGTGGCGAGAGATCACGATAGGCGTCGGCGGTGGAGGAGTGAATGGCGGGTGCCACCAGCAAGCCGCGCACGGCCGCAGATTCCGGCAGGGGATACAGCTCTTCCCCGCGGCCGAGACCAAGCGCCCTGCCGCCACAGAGGAAAAACGGTACGTCGCTGCCGAGACAGGCAGCCAGTGCAGCCAGCGCGCCGGGCTGCAGCGAGCGACCGGCGAGGACGGGTAGGGCGAGCAGCACCGCCGCGGCATCGCTGGAGCCTCCCCCGAGGCCGGCCCCGAGAGGGATTCGCTTGCGCAAGTCGATCACGACTTCTCCCTGGAGATTCAGTGCCTCCAGAACGCCGTGAGCAGCACGGGCAGCAATGTTATCCGGAATCTCCGGCACGCCACCCACGCTAACTGAGGTGGCACGGCCCGGCGTGTACAGAATGTTCAGGGTATCAGCTAGCGAGATGGTCTGGAAGACGGTGCGCAGTTCATGATAGCCGTCCGGCCGCTGATACAGCACGCGGAGGCCGAGATTGATCTTGGCATATGCCGGAACGCGCGCCGCACGGGTCATTGGTCGTATTTCAGGAGCGAAAAGACGTCGTAACCCTGCAGCTTGTCACGCCCCTTGAGAAAGGTCAGTTCGATGACGATACCGATGCCGGCAACCTTGCCGCCCATCATTTCCACCAGTTGGGCGGTGGCGCGGGCGGTGCCGCCGGTGGCCAGAAGATCGTCGACAATGAGAACGCGGGTACCCGGCTGTATCGCGTCCTTATGAACTTCGAGGGTATCGTGGCCATATTCGAGTTCATACGAAATGGAGCACCGCTCAGCAGGTAGCTTCTTTGGTTTGCGGACCGGGACGAACCCGGTTCCCAGTGCATAGGCCAGCGCGGGCGCAAAGATGAAACCGCGGGCCTCAATTCCCAGCACTATATCAATGCCGATGCCTTTGTAGTGATGGCTGAGCGCGTCGATGGTGGAACGAAACCCGGCTGCATCCTTCAACAGCGTGGTGATGTCGTAAAAAAGAATACCCGGTTTAGGGAAGTCGGGAATCTCGCGGATGAGGGGTTTGAGGTTTTCCAAGCTGGAACTTTACTCCGTATGAAAAGAAGACAATTGTTGCACGCCCGCTTCCAGCTGTTCAACCGTCCGCACCAAAGCCATGGGTGGACCCTGGTGAAGCAGGGCTGCCAGACGATCCAGCGCGACCTGGGGGCCAACCGCATAAACCTGTACCCGCCCGTCATCTTCATTGCGAGCCCAGCCGTGTAGTTGCAAATCCCGCGCCTGCTTTTCCACAAACCAGCGAAAGCCCACCCCCTGCACGTGGCCGGATACAAACCAGGTGCGTGCCTGCCGGCCGCGGGTGGAAGCGGTGCTCAGGAAGCAGCCACCGGTTGTGGTGAGGCCAGTGCCTGCTGCACGGCGGCCAAAAGAGTTTGTGGGGTGAAGGGTTTAGCGAGCAGGGCGAATCCCTTCTCCACGACATAGCGTTGCACAATCTGACGATCATCATAGCCGGAAGTGAACACAACGTGAAGTCCGGGCAGGGACGCGCAAAGCTGGTCCGCCAGCACAGGACCGCTCATTCCCGGCATCACCACGTCGGCCAGCAACAGCTCCGGCTTCAGGGCCATGGTTTCCACCGCGCGGACCGCCGCATCGGCGCTACGGGCGGTGGTCACCCTGTAGCCAGCCTGGCGAAGCACGGTGTCTACCAGGCGAAGGATGTCGGGTTCATCATCCACCACCAAAATCACTGCCAGCTTTTCCCCCAATTTTCAGTCTCCTCCCTGTACGAGATTACCGCAACAAACAGAACGGCGCGGCCACAAGAGTGGCCGCGCCGTTCTACCAAACAACAGCGGACGATTAGACGCCCATTACGCGCGCAAAGGAGGTCTTGAACTTGGCCATTTCATCCTTTGTACCAACGGTGACGCGGACATTGGTGGGCCAGCTGGGCCACACGCGACCGATGTAGACCTTATCCTGACGCATGGCCATCATCACTTCGGCGCCAGGCTTCTTCACATCGATCATGAAGCAGTTGGAAACCGAGGGCGTGCATTTAAAGCCCTTCGACTGTACCCAGGCGAGGCTGTCGTTGCGGATTTCGGCGATGAGCTTGCGACGCTCCGGCACCAGGTTCTTCACCTTGAGGCTGGCGCTGGCAGCGGCCATACCGGTGATGGGAAGCATACCGGCGCTGAAAATCTGCAACTTTTCGATGAGATCGGGACGGGCGATCGCGGCACCGGCGCGCAGGCCGGCCATACCGTAGATCTTGGAGAAGGTGCGGAGGATGATGACGTCTTTGTCCTTCGCTACGAGATCGCTGTTAAACGGCTCGTCAGAAAGGTGCATATAGGCTTCGTCGATCACCACGATGGAACCCTTCGGCTTGTTTTCCACCAGCCAGCGGATATCAGCCTGCGGCGTGACGGTGCCGGTCGGATTGTTGGGGTTGCAGATGTAGAAGCAACCGGCATCTTTCACTTCCGCCATTTTCTTCACGTCGTGCTTGTAGTCGGCGGTCAACGGTACCTTGACTACTTTGTTGTTGAAGTACTGTGCGGCGCGTTCGGCCGACTCATACGAGGGATCGGCCACGACCAGGGCTTTGGTGGGGGAACTGAAAGCCAGCATTGCCTGGTGCAGCGGTGCGCTGGAGCCGGGGTAAACTTTGACGTAATTGAGTTTTACGCCTTCCTGTTCGGCCAGAATTTCCTGGACGAGGTCGCCTTCGTCGTACCTGTAGCGTCCGCCCAGCGACACCATCCGATGCGCCGCTTCCATGGCTTCCTTACAGGGGCCCAGCGGGTTTTCGTTGGCGTTAATGAGGACGGCATCGGCGGGAATACCCTTAACCTGGGAATTCTGTGCCAGTGCGCCTTCGTTAAAGAAGGGCAGGGCGGTGAGGCCACCGCCAACAGCGGCGGCGATTCTGCCGAAGGTCCGGCGGGAATAGCCCCGGTCCTGCAGCTCGTTTTGAATTGTTTTGGTGAATTGCAAAGTAGTCGACTCCTTTTTCTGTGCGAAAATCACGCACGGCGTCCCGTACATGTAACCCCGATGCTCATAAAGAAATGAAACTACAGGATTCGTAACAGCATATCGGAGGCGAGGCACCATGTCAATGCCTTTGGGGCGCGCGGCACAAAAGCGGAAACATCGCGGAAGTTGCTGTAATTCCAGGCTGGTCTGAGCGCAGGGCTAGCCGGACTGAGCGTCGGGTGCAGGCCGGGGCCCGCCCCACCAGGCTGCCAACAGCCCGGAGGCCAAAGCCTCCGGGCTGTTTCCGTTTACGCCGCCTTACGCAAGGGCGGCATCAACGGCTGATGCCCGGGTGTGGGCATTACGCGGATGGCGCACGGCTTCACGCCTTTTATCGCTCCGCCGAAGTACTCATCCAGCGGAAACAGCGCGTAAGGTTGAACCTCCCGCAGAGCGCGGCCCAGCTTCTGCTGGATGCGGTAAATCTCATGGAAAAACGTCCCGCGATCCATTTGCATCTGCCGGCAGCAGAGCTTCCAATCAGCCGCGAGCAGAAAATGAAAACGGAAGAGACGGAACTCCTCCGGCGTGAGGGAGCGTCGGGTGACCAGCAGAAAGTCCGCTATGTACTCCTCGTCCTTCATTCCCCAGCTGTGGCGGGAATCTTTACCCGCCGAGTTCTGCTCCAGCCGAACACAGCCGACGTATTTCTCCCGTGTGGCACAAAGCCGAAAACGGTTAAAGCAAGCGCGAAAGATGGATCGCAGAACACAATTGCATGGCAGGCCAGACTGGCCCTGGCCTTCGTGATGACGCATTCCATTACCCTGGCAATGCGTACAGCGCTCTCTGGCGAGTCCGATAACTTCGGACCGGTCCCAGTGAAACCCGTCGATTGATTCAGTCACTATTGCTCCTTCCAGCCCCCGGGGCGGTGCGGCTGGTGTATGAATAGAAAATCTCTCATTAATCTATTCATTTCAAGACATTAAACCAATTTAAATCTCTATCATTCTACTCATGTTATTGAAAACCAACCGCTCCAGTACTCCCGGTACGTACGCATTACCTAAAGGTAAATCTCCGATTACATGTGATATATTTCAACCGGAAATATATCGTTCCAGAGGCCATGGACATTGAGGATCTCGTCGCGCGTGTGATGGATATTGCCCGAGCCGAAGTGCGTTCCGGCACAATATCGGAAAGGCAACTGGCAAAGCGGGCGGGTCTCTCGCAACCCCACCTGCACAATGCCCTGCACGGCGTGCGTACGCTATCGCCCCGGGCGGCAGGGCTATTGATGAAGGCACTGGGCGTGACCGTGCCAGACGTCATCTGGCGGTTGCCGGAACAGGGAGAATGGACGCCGGTGCCGGTGTTGCGCGGACGGCTGGGGCCGGGTACCGAAGTGCGCTTTAACGTATTCGAAGGCTTTGCGCCGTTTCCAGGCGCGCTGGTGGCCAGCGTGGTGCAGCCAGTGGCGGTCCGGCTGGCACCCGATGTGGTGTTGCCGGGTGATTTCCGCGCCGACGACCTTGTATTACTGGACCAGGACCACGATTTGCGCCGTACCGTTCCAGAGGGATGGTGTTGGGTGGTATCGGTATTTGGAGGGCTGCGGCTTCGGTATGTGACGGCTGAGAGGGGGCGGATTCTGGCTGGCCACCAGGGAAATGCAGACCACCCCGGGCTATGGGAGCCTCTTCCGCTAAAGGGTAGGAATATTCTGGACATAGTGAGGGCACGCATTGTTTGGACTGGCAGGAAAGTGGAAAAAGCGCCCGGACCGGCTGGAGCGCCTAGCACGCGCGATTGAAGCCGCAGGCGCGCATGACCAGCATCAGCTGGACGAGAGCGAGCGGGTAGACCAACTGAAGGGCGACGGCGCAATGCAGCTCTACCAGACCTGCACGAAGTTCGTGGAAGCGCTCAATGAACGTCTGTCAGAGCCGGCGGTGATGCTGGCGCCGTTCGAATGGGAACGCGATAACTTCCAGGACGGACAGACCAACTTTTTCCAGATCAGCCTGCGGGGCCGGCTGCTGCAGGTTGAGTTTCGGTCTACCGACGAGATGTATTCCACGGAAGATTTCCGCAAGCCGTACATTCTCCACGGAACAGCCCGGTCGTTTAATCAGGAGTCGCTGGAACGGAACCGCATGGGCGAGCAGCGGGTTTTCTGCTGCCCGGCAGGAAAATCGACAGAGTGGTTTTTCTTTGACGCCCGAACTTACCGGACGGGCCATCTGAACAGCGACTATCTGGCAGCGGAACTGGAACGCCTGTTGTAGCCGGCAACGCCATAGCTGCGGCGTTCGGGGCCAACTTCACGGTAAACTTCCAGAACTTGCCGGGCCGTACGTGTCCAGCTGAAAAGAGCGGCCTGGCCATAACCGCGGGCAATCAGATCACGCCGTAACTCCTCATCGGTCAGAACGTCGATGATGCCTTTGGCAATATCGAAGACATTTTCCGGATCTACCAGGCGCGCGGCGTCCCCGGTTATTTCGGGCAGAGAACTGGTTCGCGCCGCCACCACCGGCGTGCCGCACGCCATGGCTTCGAGAGGCGGCAAACCGAAACCTTCGTAAAGAGAAGGGAACACGAAAGCCCGGGCAACTTCGTGGAAGACGCGCAGGGTCTCAACGGGAACGAAGCCCAGGAAGCGAACGTAGTTCTCCACATGCCCGCGGGCTACGGCGCGGCGGACTTCGGGATGACGACCGATATCATCGCCAATCACGATCAGGCGAAGGTCGGCATAGCCCTCAACGTTTTCCAGAGTGGACCGGGCCACGGCGAACGCCTCAATGAGGCGCGGAATATTCTTGCGGGGATTGATGCGACCGGCGTACAGAAGGTATGGATAGTGAATCTGGTAGCGATCCAGAATGCGGCGACGCTCGCGCAGCGCCGGTTCGGCCAGCGGGGCTCCGCCCGGCACAGGGTTGTGGTCCGTAAACACGCGGTCCGGGGCGTTGTAGATCAGGCAGAGGCGATCGGCTGCGTCGGGAAGAAAGCGGGCAATGGCTGTCTTCGTGGAACCGGAAACGGCGATGATGCGGGCGGCCCGCGCCAGCCCCCGGCGCAGACGGAACAAGCGCGCCTGATGCAGAGGTTCAATCGCATCGTCATAGAAGACCGTACTCAGGTCGTGGATGGTGACGACGTACGGCCGGGGCAGAAACAGAGGGACACGGTGAAACGGAATGTGGGTGAGTTGAACGCCCAGACGGCGGACGAGGCGGGGCAAAGCCACGTGATCCCAGCGGGAAGAATCGGCCGTGGCATAACTGACGAACCGGAAACCGGGTGGCAACCCCTGGAAATGCTTTTCATCAGCCGGGCTGTGAATGAGAAAAAATTCGTGCTCAGAGCCGGAGCGCGCAAGGGCGTAAAGCAGGTTCCGGATGTAGGTACCTACGCCGAAATCGGCGATACGCCGGCAATCGAAGGCAATTTTCACGGCACGGGAGTCTGCCGCCACGGGTAGAGTGGAAAACGGGCGGTAAGAACTTCTACGCGCCGGCGAACTCTTTGGATGGCGTCTTCGGAGTTGATATTGCGAACCACTTCCGCGATGACAGAGGCCACTTCGCGCATTTCAGCAAGACCGAAGCCGCGGGTAGTGGCAGCGGGAGTCCCGAGGCGGATACCACTGGGATTCAGCGGCGGATTCACGTCAAACGGAATGGCATTCTTATTGACGGTGATGCGGGCGCGATCCAGCGCCTCTTCCGCTTCTTTGCCGCGTACGCCCTGAGAGAAGACGTCGAGAAGCAGAAGATGAGTGTCAGTGCCGCCGGAAACCACGCGGAAGCCTTCGTCCACCAGCCCGCCGGCAAGAGCCTGCGCATTGGCGATCACCTGGCGCTGATATTCCACAAATTCCGGCTGCAGGGCTTCGAGGAAGCACACCGCTTTGGCGGCGATCACGTGAACCAGAGGACCACCCTGTATGCCAGGGAACACATTCCTGTCGATGGCCGGGCCAAACTTCTCGCGCGCCAGGATGATACCGGAGCGGGGACCGCGCAGCGTCTTGTGCGTGGTGGAGGTCACAATGTCGGCGTATTCGCAGGGGTTGGGGTGGAGGCCGGCGGCGACGAGGCCGGAAAAGTGGGCCATGTCGACCAGCAACAGGGCACCCACCGAATCGGCGATCTCGCGGAAGCGCTTGAAATCCCACTGCCGTGAATAAGCGCTGCCTCCGGCGATGATCATCTTCGGCTTGTGTTCGGCGGCGAGGCGGGCAGCATTTTCGTAATCGACGCGCTCGTCGTCGCGGCTGACCTGGTAGCCGACGACGTGGTACATTTTGCCGGAGAAGTTCAACTTGTGGCCGTGCGTGAGGTGACCGCCGTGGGCCAGATCCAGACCCATGATGGTATCGCCCGGCTGCAGCACCGCCGCGTAAGCCGCCTGATTGGCCTGCGAGCCCGAATGGGGCTGGACGTTGACATATTCCGCGCCAAACAACTTACGGGCACGGCTGCGGGCCAGATTCTCCAGTTCATCGGTGACTTCACAGCCGCCATAGTAGCGGCGTCCGGGATAACCCTCCGCGTACTTGTTGGTGAAAACGGACCCGGTGGCTTCCAGAATTGCCTCCGAAGTGAAGTTCTCGCTGGCGATGAGTTCGATCTGGCCGTGCTGACGTTCGGCCTCGCGCTGGATGAGTTGATAGACGTCGGGATCGGCCTGAGCCAACGGACGCGCCATGGGATTGGTCATGAAAATATTGTTCCGGAGATGGAAGACGAATTTTAACACTTCGGCGCGATCAACGACTCTGTAGAATCTTCATAAGGGACCGGGCAGGGAATCTTTGATACGGAATACACGAATGGCGACGGGGGCTGGAGGAGCACTGGCACTGCTGCTGCTTTGGCTGGCAGCGGGCACGGATTTGAGCGCCGCAAAGAAGAACAAAAACGGGGAAGAGATGACGCAGACCCTGGCACTGCCGCGGGAACCACCAGCGGTCGCGACCGGCGAGACACGCCGCCTGATCTTCCGCAACGTTCCGCTCAACAACAAAGGTTTGCTCAGCCAGCAAACGCGCGAGGCACTGAAGGCGGCAATAAAACTGGCTGACGGAGCGCCGGTCATTCACATTCGGGCTTTTGTTTCCGGCAGCGGCGATCTGCGCCGCGTACCGCAACTGGTGAGTGAAGTTTTTGCCGACAGGAAAGTGCGGTTGCCCGCGGTGAGTGTGGTGCAGGTGGGCGCCTTACCGCTGGAGAATTCGCAGATCGCAATCCAGATTATTTCGGTGGGAAAGAAAGAAGTGAATCCCGATGGAGTGGATTTTTTGGCGGGCGATTCGGTGGTGGAGAATTCACCGGGTGCTTCCGCCAAACCATTACTGGACAGGGCCGTGGAGAGTCTGGCGGCGAAACTTTCATCGCGCGCGACTCTCTCCGTGACATGTTTTGTTTCGTCGCTTCAGAACTCAGCCGAGATGACGGCGGAGATGGCGGCGAAATTCCCAGGCGCGGCATCGACCCTGGTGCAGTCGCAGCGCGCACCTTACCAGAGCTACGCGACTTGTCAGGCCGTGGTGCGGGGCGGAATCAAAGCGGGCGTACTGGCGTTTTCCGGGACCCGGGTGGCGTCCAGTGCGGTGGAAGATCAATCGGTGCTGGCGCTACAACGTCTGGATCGGGACCTTGCGGAAGCGGGAGTACCGGCCAGCGGGCTGCGCTTCACCAATATTTATTCGCTGCTGCCGCAGGCGGGTGAGGTGGCGCGCAAACTGCGTAGCGGGGCGCTCAGTATTGTACCGGTGGAAAGCGTGGCTTCGGTGCAGGCTGCTTTCGCCATTGATGCTATTGGTGCCGTGGGGAAATAGCCTGGCTGGAGCCCGCTCAATGCCCTTCCCGGTGTGCCTGATGGGCGTGACGGCGCAGATCTTCGAAGCGGACGCCGGCGACCGCAACCGCAATCGCTCCACCGATCAAGAGCGGCAGATTGAGGAATACGAAGAGAATTTCAGCCAGAATGCGGGCCTCTGAGGGTTCGGTAAACATTTGTTCCAGGGCGATAAGCGAGGCCGCCTGAAAGGCTCCCAGATTCGCCGGGGAGAGCTGCACAATGGTACCGACGGTCTTCACCACAGTGAGAAAGGCAACCTGGCTGAAGTCGAAATCGAAGCCATCGGCGCGGGCGAGGGTGCCAATGGCGAGGAGTTGCATCGCCCAGAACAGGCTGCCGACGGCCATGGTCGTGCCCAATTCACGCCAATGCCCCAGTTTGTGGATTTCGTTGAGGAAGCGGGCGAACCGGCTCGCACCCGGCCGCGAAGGCATCAGGCGGCGGGTACTCTGGCGGTAGAAGAGGGCGAACAGCAACAGGACGGAAAGGACCACCACTGCTGATCCAAAAACCCACATGACGTCGTTGACGGCGGGGTGAGTGGGCACGCGCCACGTGATGATGAGGTAGAGAATCACCAGCCAAAGCCCATCCATGATGCGCAGCACAAGCGACGACGTGATGGATTGCGGCAGATGTACCGCGGTCTTGTAGGACAACAGAAAGCAGCGGACCACTTCGCCGGCGCGGGCCGGAACCACGTCATTCGCGAACAAGCCGACGAAGACCGACTGCAGGCAGGCCCCGTAGGTGGGGGCACCGGCAGGTTCCAGCAGAATCATCCAGCGCCAGGCATCGGCGAAATAGGCGGCCAGTTCAAAAACGATGGCAAGAGCGACCAGACGCCAGTCCATGGTGCGGAGGTGTTCGCCCAACTCTGCGAAAGAGAAGCGGGAGAAGACCCATACCAGACTGGCACCGGAAACAGCGTAGCCCAGGCTAACCGGAAACCATCCACTGGTGAGCCAGGCTGGAACGCGGCGCGGTCGCTTCAGTGGCTCGTGGGCAGTCTCCATGGGGTCGCGGCGGGCGACAAACTCATGATACCGTTCGGGCGTTTGGTTGGAATGAAATCAGCGTCGGGCTTCGTCGGGCGGCGGCTTGAGCTGGAACTCCTTCGGCGGTTCCCCGCCCCCGAGCCACTTCACGAAATAGTCCCAGCGGCGGCGGACCATATACGGTTCATTGCCAAAGCCGTGATTGCGGTTGGGCAGCATCAGCAGATCGAAATCTTTGTTGGCCTTGATGAGTTCGTCCACCACCAGCAGCGTGTTGTAGGGCGGAACATTGGTATCCATCGTGCCGTGGGCCAGCAGCAGCTTGCCCTGCAAATTCTTCGCCAGAAGCTGATTGGCCTGGTTATCGTAGTTGGTCTTGTCACCTTCGCGCACCAGAAGGCCCTGCCACTTCTCTGCCCAGTCATCTTCGTAGTTGCGGTTGTCGTGGTTGCCGGCTTCGGAAATTCCGACTTTGAAAAATTCGGGGAAGCGGAACATGGCGTCGGCCGCGGCATAGCCGCCACCGGAATGACCGTAGACACCGGCGCGCTCAATATCGATGTAGGGATACTTCACCGCCAGTTGCTTCATGCCTGTCACCTGATCTTCCAACGTGTTGTCGCCCATATTGCCGTAGTAGGCCTCGTGAAATTTCTTGGAGCGCCAGGGCGTACCCATACCATCCAGTTCCACAACCACGAAACCGAGTTCCGCCAGAGCCTGGGTATCGCCGCGCGCAGGGCTGAAGTTGCGACTGCCGACGCTGCCCGTCTGCGGGCCGGGATAGACGTGGTTGATGATCGGATATTTTTTCCCGGGTTCGAGGGTGGTGGGTGTATACATCAGGCCGTAGAGGTCAGTCTGGCCGTCGCGGGCTTTCACCGTGATGGGGATAGGCGGCTTCCAGCCGGTAGCTGTCAACTTCGAAATGTCAGCCTTCTCGATGACCGCAATCTGTTTGCCGTTCTCATCGCGAAGGACAGCCGTCGGCGGCATATCGGGCCTGGAATACACATCGACAAAATATTTGCCGGATTTCGAGAGAGAGATTTCGTGATTGGCGTCTTCCGGCGTTAACAGGGTGAGACCCTTGCCGTCGAAACCGACTTTGTAGAGGTGGGTGAAGTAGGGATCGCGGCCTTTCTCACGACCCACACCGAGCAGATAGAGGGCGCGGCTTTTTTCGTCTGCCCGAAGCACTTCGGTGACATTCCACTCCCCCGCGGTGATGGGATGCTTCACCTTGCCGGTGCCGAGTTCATACATGTAGAGGTGGCCCCAGTTCTCCCGTTCGCTGAACCACATCACTTCATTGGATTCCGGGAAGTACTTCCAGTTCACGCGGCCGTTGCCGGATTCGAAGAAGGTCTGCACTTTCTCCGTGAACACATCGCGCACGCCGCCGGCGCCGATATCGACCGCGCGCAGGATCTCTTCCCTGTGGTCGCGCGAAGTGGAGACAAACGCCAACGAGGAGCTATCGGAACTCCACTGCACGTCTGACCATTCCCCGCCGCGGCAGGCAACGTCGTCACAGAGGGTAGAGCGATGCTGTTGCGGGGCAATCTCAAGGCGCGTCGTTTTCAGCGTACGCAGATCGATCACCACCGGATGAATCATGGTGATGTTGGCGTCACCTGGTAATGGATATTTCCAGGTTGTAAGCGTGGGATGACCAACTTTGGTATCGACCAGATACATTTCGCCAACACCGCGTTGATCCTGCTGGAAGGTCGCAATCTTGCGGGAATCGGGTGACCAGGTGAGAATGGGCCGGTCACTCATCTGCCACCCTGCGTTGTCGGTGGCGTAACCGAAGTCCTTCACGCCGTCGCGGGTCAACCGGGTTTCCTGGCTGGTGACGGCATCGCGGATCCAGAGATTGAAATCACGAACAAAGGCGATGGTGGAACTATCCGGCGACATGGCATCGCTGCGGGTGAGAGATTTGGATTCTCCAAGCGCGGCGCAGGTATTACCGGCGGTGTCGCATCGCCAGCGCTTCCCGGCGGTGTTGAACTGGAAAGACCTGGTGTCGTCGGTAAGGTCGATCTGCTGGAAGGGCAGCTTTCCGGCTTCATATTTGCCGCCGGAAGCGGTGGAGAGAGCGGCGGCGACTTTGGCGTGGTCGAAGGCCGGAGTTTTTGTGGCTTTCGCGGCGTCCATCAGAATAAACTGCGTGCCCTCCGCCGTGGTGGTTCGGTACCAGAAGCGGTCGCCCGAAATCCAGCTGGGCCGCACACCGCCATGTACAACCAGCGGGTTGACGTTGTAACCCATGAACTTTTCGGCGCGTTCGTAGTCGGCCGCGGTCCAGGTTCGGGTCTGTGCAGCGGCGGGTAGTGCCGCGAGAAGGAAAATAGCGGGAATATGCCTCATTGTCAGGTAGGGTGACACTACGGCTGTACGTCTGTCAAATTACACCGCGCGGCGCGTGGGACGCTGGAAAAGAATTTCCACTACATTCCACAGATACTGCTCATCGGTGAGGAATTGAGTGGCGTCTTCGGGAAATTCCACCAGCCCGCGAAATCCCGCTGCCAGTTCGGCAAACACCTGCAGACGGGCGTCGGGCTGCATGGCGTCCCTGCGGCGCAGCGCTTCCAGTGCGATGCGGGCAATTTCGGGATCGGTCTTGTAGCGCAGGCGCGCCGCAAGAGTGCGGTGGGCCGCCATGGAGTTGACGCGCCCTGCATTTTCCGCCGGGAGTTCAGGCACACGAATTGCACCATCCCGCAGCACGATGGTGCCCGCCGCCAGATCGCCCAGGCGCTGCATGCGGCTGTTAAACAGCGCCACGGTTCCACCCAGAACATGGAAGACCGGAAGGGCATCAACGGAGTTGAGCAGGTTGCGAATCAGTATCTGCGGGAAGCGAAGCCGCAGCCCGCGGGCATCGGCAACGCGGATGTTCATGACGCGCTTACCCAAAGTACGTCCACCCAGAAACCACTCCAGGCTGATGGCGTAACCAAGGGTGACGGCAAATGTGAGAGCAATCCGCAGGGCCGCCGAAGTATCGCGGAGCACTGCAGGAAATAACTGGTTGATCAGCAGGGCTGCATATAACAACACGCCCACAGCACCGCTATCGATGGCCAACGCCAGCCAGCGGGATACCAGGCCGGCCAGCGGCAGGCGAAACACCACGCCGTCGCCGGTCTGGATTTCGAGCCGGGTTTCCAGTGGCTCGGTCACGACTTTTTCCCGCCGCGCCCCAGCCAGACAACCAGTAAGCACAACTCCACCACACCCAGGCCGATTTTCAAGGGATACGGCAGCACCGGATTGTGATATTGCGAGATGAAGGATTCCATAACGCCCGCCCACACCAGCATCACCGCCACGCCGCCCGCAAGCGAAGCCACATCGGGGCGAACTGCGGCCAACCTCTGGCGACGGGATTCTCTGGCACCGAAACCCACCAGTGCAGTGGCCAGCACGAGGCCTGCCTGCCCGGCCAGCAGAATGGCCGGAATTTCGATGACTCCATGCGGCAATAGCCAGCCGAGCAGAAACTGTAACTGTCCGTCACGAACATAGTCGGCGGCGACGGCACCCACGGTCACACCGTTGTAAAACAACAGGGTAACGACGCCGATGCCCCAGGTCATGCCCATGGCCATGGTCAACAGGGAAACCTGAATGTTGTGGGTCATGAGCATCGCGGCAAATTCGCCTTTGTGCCCCGCCAGCTTTTCCGGACCAGCGGGAGCCTCTTCCCGTTTTACCCGTTCGCGGGGCTTTTCATTGAATTGCTGAAAAGGCATGAGCGCCTGCTTTGCCTCAGGCAAAACCAGCAACGCAGTGGCGCCAAATCCAGCCCCCGCAATGGTGATGGCAAGACTCAGTGCGAAGGCGATCTGGTGACGGCGGAAGGCCTGGGGAAATCCGCCAGTGAGCCAGCGGAAAAAGCGGAACTTACTATTGCGTTCGCGGCCCTGGTGAATTTCACCGTAGGCGCGAGCCACCAAAGCCTCCAGAGAACGCCGCAGTGCGGCATCACCGGTGCTGGATGAAAGGCGCGCAAGGCTGGAAATGGCGCGCTGGTACAGATAGTGGAAGCGTTCCAGTTCCGTGGCTTCAGCCGTCTGCCGCGGGTTGGTTTCGAAGCGCTGCAACATTTGGGCCAGTTCATCCCACTGCGGCCGCTCTGCAAGAAGGAAGCGTTCTACATCGAGAATCACAACCGCTGCCTCCTTTTCACATCCAGGTAAATTCCGGCCAGTTGTCCCGAGACACGGGCGGGATCGAGCAGATGGAGGCGGACGCCTTGCCGTCGGCAGGAATTACTCAGTTCCGCCAGTTGCCGCCACCGCACATGGCCCGCCAGTGCGGAGTACATTTGATGAGCATTGCCCGCGGCCGCGCTGAACAGAGGCCGTGCGCCATCGGGTTCCGGCATGCCGGCGAGCACCAGATGGCGGCGACTGGCGATTCCCACGTGGCGCGCAAAAGTCTCACCGGTGAGAGGGTCGTCGAGTGAAGTCAGGATGATGACCAGCGCACGGCGGGTAAGACGGGTTTCCAAAAAGGCGAACAGTTCGCCAAAATCGGGTTCCACGGCGCGGGGCTGGAGGCGGTAGATGGCGTCGCGGCAATAATTGAAATGCTGCTTGCCAGAGCGGGCGCGCACAAAACGGTGGACGCGGTCACTGAACGTGATGAGCCCAAACCGGTCGCCCTGGGCCTGCGCGGCGATCGCCATCACCAGGGCCGAGTGCACGTAACGTTCGAGAATAGTTTCTGCTCCGGCGGGGCGGGCGCTCAGGCGCGAGGCATCTACCACCACGTAGACCTCCTGATCTCGTTCCACCCGCCAGCAGCGCACCACCGGCGTGCCACGTCGCGCGGTGCTTTTCCAATCGACGTCTTCGTAGGGGTCATCGGGCAGGTATTCGCGGAGTTGTGAAAACTCGCGGCCTTTGCCCGTCACCTGCATCACGCGTGCGCCCGCTCTGCCACGCTGGAGAAATTCCGCAGCGGTTTTGTCGCGGGAAATATCGGGATAGACCCGTACGGTGACATCGCAAGACGCGGCTGTGCGTACCGTCCAAAGCCCCATCCGCGAAATCGATTCGAACCAGCAGCGCGTGATTTTGTACTCACCCCTTCGCTGGCACCCGAAGCGCGCCGTTACCTGAATGCCCTGGCCGGGGCGAAGAACCGGGCCGCAATCCAAAGCTGGTTCGGCCATGCGGAACACTTCCGGTACCTCCGCAGCTACACGAATGTTGCGCACCAGACCAATTCCGATATTGGAAATATGCAGAAGAATTTCCGTTTTGCGGTCGCGCACGGCTCGCACCAGAGGCAGCGCGGTTACCCGCAGACCGCGGGCGGCAAGGGAAGCCTGGCGCGCGTCCCAGGCAATTGCAACCGCCAATAGCAATATAGTCGCCAGCAGCGCGGGACCGGATACCGGCAGGAGAGCGGCCACCAGCCCGGCCACTGATCCCAGGGCCGCCACCAGAAGAATCAGACTGTTGCGCGGGGCAATCATTTCAAGTCGCTATTCCACTCACAGGGGAACGGCCACATCTTTCACAATTGCACCCAGCGCTTCGGCCACGGTGACACCTTCGATCTCGGCTTCCGGGCGCAGCAGAATGCGGTGCTCCAGCACCGGTTGCAGCATGGCACGCACGTCGTCGGGGGTGACGAAATCGCGTCCGGCGAGGGCGGCGTGCGCGCGGCTGGAAAACAACAGGGATTGCGCTGCGCGAGGACCCGCACCGGAAAAAATGTTATCGCTGGTACGTGTGCGGCGCACCACGTCCAGCATGTAAGCGATAATCTCCGGCCGCACGGTAACCATACGCAGAGCGCGTTGTAGCATCGCCACGGCGGGCCCATCCATTACCGGCTGCACATCGCCACGCGCCAGCACAGATTCGGGCGATTCGTCGGCCATCATTCGCTCCAGAAGTTGTAATTCCTCCGCGCGTTCCGGCCAGCTGATGGAGATTTTCAGCATAAACCGGTCTTTCTGCGCCTCCGGCAAAGGATAGGTACCTTCGCTTTCCAGAGGATTTTGCGTGGCGAAGACGGTGAAATCCGCAGGCAGCGGCCAGGTTTCGCGATCAATGGTGACTTCTCTTTCCTGCATGGCCTGCAGCAGGGCAGATTGTGTGCGGGCGGGCGCGCGATTAATTTCGTCGGCCAGCAGAAAGCTGGTAAAGACCGGGCCTCTCACCAGGGTGAATTCATTGCGCTGAAGATTGAATACATTGGTGCCGGTGATATCAGCCGGCATCAGGTCAGGCGTAAACTGAATGCGCTTGAACGGGCTGCCCAGAACATGTGCCAGGGTACGCACCAGCAGCGTCTTGGCAAGCCCGGGTACACCTTCCACCAGGGCGTGTTGCCCGGAGAGGATCACGATCAGGGCCTGGCGAATGACGGCTTCCTGCCCGATCACCACTTTGTGTATCTCCCGCTGGATTCTCTCCAGGGTGGTTTGAAACTGTTCGAATTGTTCGATCATGTGGTTCTTACTCCGCGCAGGGTTTCGCGAATCTCCTCCCATTGTGCGGGAGTGGCGGGGGCATTCACTCCGGCGATTGTCTTGATGTCTTCCACGCGGCCCGCTCCCGCCCGGCGGCCACAATCACGTTCCCACTGGTTGACGCATTCAGCCATGAGCTTCGTGGGCGGGATGCGACGCTCCAGCAGGTTAACCAGAATCGTACTGGCACCATCAGCGGGCAGTGTAAAGTCGCGGGCACTTTCCACGAACAGTGGCGGAAATGGCACCGAAGCCCGCCAAAAAAACAGCACGGCGGCCAGTGACAGCGCGGCCAGCACACCGCCCAGGCGCATGCGGCGGATGAGCCCCATGACCGTGCCCCGCGCTACTGAGCCGAGGTGCGTTTCCACGAAGACGACGCTGTGCGCATTCCCGAAGGTCACTTCCAGTAAATTCGAATCGCGATCATCGCGCACTGCACCGTTCAGAAAACTTTGCGTGGCCGCAATCATTAAGATGGTGCCATTGCCGAATTTGCGCTCAATACCGACGGGGTGATCCGCCAGGCGCAACACTTCCTGCCACTGGTCGTCGTGCTCAAAATACAGAGGCCATACGTCGTCGTTGGAATCAGAGTCGTCGGCATTTTTGCGCTCCGGCCGGTGAACCTTCAGATTCCAGTCCTTAGCTCCCAGTCCGTCTCCTGCAAAACGAGCGTCGGCATAGAAGCGGAAGGTAGCGGCGTCGAGCGCGATCACTATACGGTTACCGCGGCTGGCCACGGTTTCCAGCGCTTTGAAGTCCTTTGGCTCTGCCACGCCTGGACGCAGCCCCAGAATCAGAATCGTGGCATCTCTCGTGTCCATGTCTTCGGGCTGTTGGTAGTTACGGCTCACCGCTACGCCTTTGTGCTCCAGTGCGTCATACAGAACCGACGTGCCCTCGCGATTCAGACGTTGAGAAGACGCGGCGGCCCAGACGTCGCCGGTGCTGAAATGCTCTGCCACCAGAAGCACAAAACTCAGCAGGGCGCCTGCGATCAGGATGGCAGCGGCTAGTTTGGCGCGCACAGCGTTCGTATCCTTTCCATGCCGGCGGAAAACTCCTGCACATCAGAGGGCTCGGCCGGGTACATGCCGTACCAGACACTCTCAAAACGGCTCACGCTGCCACGGAAGAGACCAGTAAGTTCGGCGAGACCGCGGGCGCGCCGCGCCAGTTCCGTAGCGTAGTCCAAATTCGACTTGTAGCGGCTGACGGTGACCAGGCGCCGCGCCGCCAGATGGGCCAGCATGCCCAGAAACAACGCACGCAGGGCGGCCCGCGTATCCCCTTGCTCCAGACTCTGTGCGGCGAGCCGGAGCCATTCCTGTTCCGGCAGATCAGTTGCCATGAGCGCGGGATTTTCCAGATCAATGGGGACGGGAGACACCGCTGCCGATGGGGTGGCAGGCTGGCGGCGGCGAATGCGGGTTCGCAGCAGTACAGCGACCACGCCGCCGGCCAGGACTACAATCCCCAGGGCGGTGAGAAGGCGAAGAATACTGACCGGCGGAGAGGCACCGGAAACATCGGGAGCGGTGAAATCCACGCCACGCAGCCAACGCAGAAAACGCGCCCACCAGTGTTGCAGAGGGCGAAAGACACGGCGGAGGAAACGACCGATGTTGTCGACGAACGAACGCAGAGCTTTCAGGACCGGGTTTTGGCTATCTTCCAACAGACCGTGCGCCTCGCGCCATTGATATTTCGGCTGCTTCAGCACCTGGTCGATACTGTCGTCCAGACGGGCAGGCTCCGCCGCCTGTGCAATAAAGCCGAGGCACAGCAGGAAGGCAGTGGCGACCGCTGCACGAGCCCAGGCTCTGCGCCAGTCGCGAAGGATATCCACGCCGGTTTCTTCGGCTTCTCCGTAATAACGCTGCAGCGCATGGAATGCAGCCAGCAGCGCGTCCGTTAGACACCAGGCAGCGGCCAGCGAGCCAACCACAAACGGCCAGGATAAGAACGACGGGGCGCTGCGGGTGATGGCCAGTTCTTCCCCGGTAAAGATGCTCAGCAGGAGAGGTCCGGCAATTAATAAGAGGAAGCAGTTTATCCACAACATGATGGCGGCAAGCGCGATCAACAGGATTCCGGTGAACTGGCTGCCCCCTTTACCGGCCAATGCAGCGGCACGGCGGAAAGCCTGCGCCGGGCTGTCTTCGGTCCATATGATGCCGCCAAACAAGCGGAACACAGAGCAAAGATAGGGGATGGGCAACCAGAGTATAGTCATGCGCAGGAAGCCCGCGGCAACCGCCAGGCAGGCTGCACGAAACGCCGCAGGCCAGCTTCGCGTTGCGCGGTGCCGGGAGACCTGCTCGTAGAGCGCTGCGGCGAAGAGCGTACGGGTGACCTGACGAAACGCGAACAGCAGGGCAAGCAGCAGCGATGCGCCGGTGGGCTCAGGCACGCGCAAGTCTCCGGTAGTGATCTGAAAGTACCAGAGAAGCGCGGCGAAAAATGGCAGTGCGCCGCTCAGATGCAGCAGCCATACGCGCGCCGGGGCGCGCCGCAGCAGCCACACGGCTTCTTCCAGAAGATCGATGCCGTTGCGTTGATCCGTCATTTGGACCTCGCGGCAGTGCCCTGGGATGGCGCGCTGACGCTTTCCAGCCAAACGCCGGCAGTGTAGAAGAACAGCCAGGAACCGACCAACGCGGCTATGCCCAGCAGCGGAGGCGCAAGATGGCGCAGACGATTGCGGCGGGTTATCGCCGGCGCGCGGTCTTTCTGTAAACACGCCACACAGGTGAGCCGCCCGGCATGCTCTGTGAGACACTCGCGGCAGTAAGACCGATTGCATTCCAGGCAGCGGCCGACGGCGGGACGAGTCCCGTGGTTCAGGCAGCGGGCGGCGGCGAGCGGCGCTGTCATTGCTGTGGCTCTTCAACCGGCGGTGGCTCTTCAACCGGCGGTGGCACAGACCAGCGTTGCGCATCCGCGATCAGCGGCGCGAGGTTCTTCAGGAAGCGCGAGGCGTCCCATGTCCTCATCACGCCGGGAACTTCGACATTGCCCACAGCGGTGGCGACTACCAGACGACATCCGAACGCAAAGGCGAACAAAATCTGCAACCCGACGGCCATCGCCGGGGCGGCAAGCAGCAGGGTGCCCCACAAAGGAAACGACCGCCGTGTAATCGCGAAGACGAAGCCATAGAACACAAGGACAAACCAAAGCCACGATGCGGTCATGCGCCGGGTGCGCTGCACCGTGATAGCGAGGACATCGCGATAGTACACACGTTGATACTGTTCGTGATAGCGCGTGCCGGAAACGATCAGAAGATGATCTTCACCCTGCCACGCGGAATTTCGGCGCACGAAGCCGCGCAAGCCTCCGGGCAGACGATGGTATGGGTTGGCCGTCATCGGGCTGTCCGGGTAAGCAGCACCACAATCGCGAAGACGAAGCCGCCGATTTCACCCACGCCGAACAGGATTGCAAGGTGGCGCCGCCAGCCGTAGCGCCGCACCAGACTGCCTGGGTGCTTCCAGTAGCAGATGGCGACATAGATAGCCGCAGCCCCGCCCAGGCCAGCCAACCAGACAGTAAACAGCGGAAAGATGGCGAGCGCCAAAGCGATGGAGTCGTGCAAAGTCCGCTCCTGCTCCAGGTGCGTATCGGAACCGCCCCTTATGCCCGCCATCAGGCATTCGGGGCAAAGAATATCCCTACCTACCTCAGACGCGCAAAGCTGGCACAGGAACTTCCCGCAGCGAGCGCACGAATGAATGGCTTTCCTCGCTTCATGGTGGAAGCAACTGGCTTCATCGGCGTCACGGCCGGCGTCGGTCGCGGAAGTTGATACGACGCTGCGTAACCTCGCCGGAAAGCCCAGCACCGAAAGCCCGGCACCACATACGTGGCATGACGCGTAATCGCGGGATTCAAAGAAATGCGGCTTCAGTTCCATGCCGCATGAAGGACACCCGACAAATGTCATCTGGTGCGAATAACCCGTGTTCCGGCCATGCGGTCGTGCAGGGCGCGCTTCTCGGAATCCCAGGCGGCCATGAGGAAACCGACGTAGAAAATCATGCCGCTCAGCCAGGTTCCAAAGTAACGGCCAAATGCCTGGCCAATCGATACCTTTCCACCAGCAGCGTCGATGATTCTGAGTCCACAAGCCATTTTTCCCGGAGTCGCGCCAAAGCGAGCCGTGAAGAATACCGTGTATGTCACATGGAAAAGCATGAGGAGCAGCCAGGCCGGGCCCATCGCGCGGTAGAACTGAAAAACCTGTTCGGGCGGGAGCTGTCTTCCGTTAGCCGCTTCGCGTGCGGCTGATTGAAAGAAGGTGACGAACGGGCCGGACAGAAAGATCGCCTCAACAAAAAGGAAAATGATCCCGTCGATAGCCTGTGCACCGAGGCGAATCCAGAATCCGCCATACCGCTGCGCGCCGGTGGATGACACCATGCCCTGACGAAGTCTCTGCACCCACCCTGGTTTGCAGTCGGCGCAAATCGCGGCATCGCCGAAGATAGCCAGATCGGAAACGGCATAGGTGCGGGCGCAGGAGGTACAGGCTCTGGCTGGTCCCGACGGCTGTTGGGGAATGGGCGGCGGAGTGCCGGGGCCGGCATCGCAAAACGGCTTCCATTCCGGCATGCCACTATGCCAGACCAGTGTTTGGGGAGTTACCGTGCCATGTTGCGCAAGTTCCAGCAACCGCTGCTCGGTTACTGGCCCGAGCTGCTGCCCATTTTCGGCGTAATGCCAGTCCATAGCGGAGCCATCCCTTCAGATTCGACTCAGTTTAACCGCACGCCAGCCTGTAAAGCAATGTTGCGCTTAGTTTATTCGAATAACCCGGGTTCCCGCGAGGCGGTCGTGAAGACTGCGCTTCTGCTCGTCGAAGGCGGCCATGAAAAATCCAATGCCAAGGATTGCGGCACTGAGCAGCGTGCCCAGATAGCGACCAATCGCCTGGCCCCACGTAATCTGCGCCCCGGCCTGATCCACCACTTTGAGTCCAAAGGCCCTTTTGCCCGGAGTGGCCCCGTAGTTCACCCAGCAAAAAGTGTAGTAGGCGCCGGTAAGCAAAAAGCTCCCAAACCGGGCCGCGATTGCCATGGGAAGGGCCTCGGATACCATCGATATCGGATCGGGGTCGCCACGCATAGACTCCCCGATTATGTTGAGGATTGTCCCGCCGAACAAGCCCACAAACAGGACGCCTTGCACTGTACTGAGGATGATGGCATCGATTACGAGTGCCCAAAAACGGATCCAGAATCCCGCGTAGCGAGGGACCTGGGCAGCCGCCGCGTGGGTGGGCGCAGGCGCAAAGTGGGTAAGGGGAGGTGGCGCACCCGGCCCGGCGTCGCGGAACGGTTTCCAGTCTGGCATACCTGCGTGCCACACCAGGGTCTCTGCGTTTATGGTGCCGGATTGCGCCAGCCGCAGCAGTTCGTCCTCTGGTATGGGGCCTTTGCGTTCGTTGCCACTTGAATAAAACCAGTCCATTGCTCAGCCGTCCTTTCCGGATTCGACCAGTCTACCGCCCGGTATGGTCACAGTGTGTAGTACGCAGTTTCTCTGCTTTCCGTTCGAGAGACGCAGGGCGACAATTACTTTGAAGCCGGATGCAGGGGCCAGAGCCCGGCCGGAGGGCTATAATCGTTCTTCAGTTCGTGAGCAATCTCCGCCACGGGCTGGTCCGCAGTCCAAAGTTGCATGCCGCTGACCATTGCCGAAGCAAGCAGATGAATGTCAATCCAACCTGCACCGCGGCCTGCCAGTTTTCTGGCCCTGGCAAATTCGACCACCTCAGCATGGGGCACCGTACCTGCCTGATGCAGCAGCACGTAAGACTCCAACAACTTTAGCCGCCCGCCGCGATTGCCGATTAACAACTCGCCAAATACCAGATCATGTCCGGCAGCCTCGCGGCCCGCCAGCAGTTGATCCAGCTGATTCCGCCACGGTGCCCGGTCCGCAAGAGCTCTGACCCATACCGACGTATCGACGAGGACGATCATGCAGCCCTACGGCGGGAGACAGGTCTTTCTCTGCGTTTGGGGGCCGCCTTCACCTCTCGCTCACTGCCCAGCAGCGCGCGCAGCCGTTCGTATGCAGCTGCGCGTACCAGGTTTTCAAGCGCGAGGCGGATTGTCTCGGTGTCAGTCGATGCCCCGCACGCCGCGCGGGCATCAGCCAGAAGAGTTTTATCCAACTCCAGCGTCTTCTTCATACCTCTGATTGTGCCATACAACGATGGCTGATATAGCCATTACACCAAAGGCGCAAGCAGTCGGTTTTCCACGAACTCCAGCACCGCCATGGGCGTAGGCTGCCCCTCCACCGGCATCTTCAGTAAACCCGCCGGAGTGAACTGTGCGCCGGGAGTTCCGCCCACCAGCGCCATGAGTTTTTCCGGGTCCACTTTGGTCTTTTCGTGGAACTTCACATTGACCGTGTTGCCACGCCGCTCCACGGCCTGAATGCCGATTTTCTCCGCCGCGGTCTTGATGGCGGAATAACGCAGCAGGCCCAGCACGTCCGCCGGAACCGGCCCGTAACGATCCGCCAGTTCCTGTTCAATTTTTTCGCGGGCGTCAGCATCCGCTGCCTGGGCAATCCGGCGATAGGCCCGCAAGCGCTGGTTTTCATCGCCAATCCAGGCAGCGGGAATGCGCAGGTCGAGTCCCAGATTGATCGCCGAGTGAATCTCCAGCGGAACCTCTTCGCCACGAAGTTCGCGCACGGCCTCCTCCAGCATGCGGATATACATATCGAAGCCGATGGCATTGATATGTCCATGCTGTTCACCGCCCAGCAGATTGCCCGCACCGCGCAATTCCAGATCCAGCGCGGCGATCTTGAAACCGGCGCCCAGATCGCTGAACTCCTTCAGCGCGGCCAGCCGTTTGCGGGCCACCTCGGTTAACTCGGTATCCGGCTGCACCAGCAGGTAGCAGTAAGCTCTGCGATTAGAGCGGCCCACACGCCCGCGCAGTTGATACAACTCGGAAAGCCCGTAGCGCTCCGCCTGTTCAATGATGATCGTATTGGCCATGGGAATATCCAGGCCATTCTCAACGATGGTGGTGGAGACAAACACGTCGAACTCATGCTGCATGAACTGCAGCATGACTTTTTCCAGTTCGGCTTCCGGCATTTGCCCGTGGCCCACACCCACGCGGATAGTGGGGAACATCTCCTGCACCATGGCCGCGCGCATCCAAATGGATTCAATGCGGTTGTGCACGAAATACACCTGGCCGCCGCGCGCCACTTCCAGTTCAATCGATGAACGGATCAGTTCCGGCGCAAAGGGCGAAACGACGGTGTGGATGGCAAGCCGGTCTTTGGGCGGAGTCTCAATTACCGACATGTCGCGCAGACCCAAAAGCGACATATGCAGGGTGCGCGGAATAGGCGTGGCACTCATGGCCACGGCGTCCACCGATTTGCAAATGTCTTTCAGACGTTCCTTGTGGCGCACACCAAACCGCTGCTCTTCATCGACAATCACCAGGCCCAGATCTTTCCATTCCACATCTTTCGAAAAGAGACGATGGGTGCCAATCACGATATCCACTTTGCCGGCAGCCAAATCTTCCAGCGTGACTTTAATCTCTTTGGCTGAGCGGAAACGGCTCAACATATCCACCCGCGCCGGAAACGGCTGGAAGCGCTTGCGGAAGGTTTCAAAATGCTGGAAGGCCAATACCGTGGTGGGTGCCAGTACCGCCACCTGCTTGCCGTCGCCCAGGGCTTTGAAGGCAGCGCGCATGACAACTTCAGTCTTGCCGTAGCCCACATCGCCGCACAGCAGGCGGTCCATGGGCTGCGGGCTCTCCATATCGCGCTTGATATCGGCAATGGCCGATTTCTGATCCACGGTCTCGGTGAATTCAAAGGCATCTTCAAATTCCCGCTGCCAGTTACTATCGGATGAAAACGGAAAGCCCTGGGCCATCTTGCGCGCGGCGTAGAGCTTGAGCAGCTCTTCGGCCATATCTCGCATACGGGTTTTGATGCGGGTTTTCGTGCGCTCCCAGGTACCGCCGCCCATTCTGTCCAGCTGCGGCCTTGATTCGCCTTCGCCCCTGAAACGCTGCACCAGATCGAGCCGCGCCAGGGGAACGTAGAGCTTGTTGCCCCCGGCGTACTCAATCAGCATGTAGTCGCCTTTGGCATCGCCCAGGGCAATCTCGCGGACACCCAGGAACTGACCCACTCCATGCTCCACGTGAACCACGTAATCGCCGGACTTGAGATCAAACTGGTCTGCGGAAAAGGTGCCGAGGTGTGACTTACCCGGCTTCCCGACGATATCGGAAGACTCGAACAAATCTTCGGAACCGAACAACACCAGACCGGCATCGGGGAACACGGTTCCGCGCGGCACGTCGCCACGAATCAGCGCAACGGCTCCATCCGACCCCTGCGAGCGCTGCTGTAAATACTCCGGCGCCCGCTCTCCGCCAAGGTCAATGCGGAAAGGCACCTTATACTCGCTGAAAATGTCGGCGAGACGCTCAATCTCGCCCGTGGCCGGTGCGAAGAATGCCAGTTGCATTCCGGTTTCCACCAGGCTTTTTGCTTCGCGGATGGCGATCTGCAGATTGCCGTGAAAGGCGAGGCAGGGGCGGGACGAGATATGAATTCCCGCGGTTTCAGAAGTCGCCAGTTCCAATTGCCTGACCTCCAGGACACCGGCAGCGTGGGCGCGGCCAATAAACTCTTCCCACTCCAGCATGGCGTCTTCCGGACGTACAATCGACGCCATGGATGCTTCCCGCAGCCGGATCCACAAGCGCCCCGCCGCAGGGGCTGTGAGATCGGGCTCGTCAATGACGACCAGAGGACGCGGGACAAAGTCGAGGACCGTTCCTTCCGGGCGGTGTACGGCGGCGGAAAGCGCTTCCCAGCCGGCGAAGGCTTCACCGGAATGAGGCAGGTCGCGTGTGCGAGCCCCCGATTCCCGCAACCGGTCAGAAAGTTCGCCCAGCGTTTTGCGGGACTTCTGGAATTCAGTAAACGGTTCGAGGGTGCATTCAGTCAGCTTGTGGATGGAACGCTGCGAAACCGGATCAAAACGGCGAATGGATTCAATCTCATCCCCAAAGAACTCCGCACGCACCGGATTCCCGCCACCAGGCGGGTAGACATCCAAAATTCCCCCGCGGATGGAGTATTCGCCCGCCATCTCCACCGGCTCCCGCTTTTCGTAGCCCACGCTTTCCAGGTGGGCCGCCAGATCTTCCAGCGAAATTTCTTCGTGGACGCGCAGCACAAGCGTAAGGTGCCGGTAGAATTCGCCGCGATTCACACGAGTGAGGGCAGAGGCCACAGGCATCACCACAATCCCCGGCTTGCCAAGCGCCAGTTCACCCAGAGTCTGTGCGCGCGATGCCAGAATATCAGCGTGCGGCGACATGGCCTGGCCGGGCAGAACATCCAGCGCGGGAAGCAGCAGCGGAATGATGCCGGTATCCAGTAGTTCGCAGAAGGTCCGCAGTGCTGTGTGCAGCGCCTCAGCCTGCTTGTTGCCATCCGTAACGATGACCATGTGCCGGCCGGTGGTGCGGAAGAGCAGCGCAAGGTAGATGGCCCGCGCGGTAAGAGTAAGGCCGGAAACACGCAACACCTTGTGAGGTGCGGCATCATCCGGCTGCACGCTTTGCACCAGCTTCTGGAAGCCTGTGTCCCGGGTCAGGCCAGCGAACAGATCCTCTATCCAGTGGTTACGCAAGGGAAACTCAGGCGGTGAAGCCGTCCTTACACTTTTCTGAACAGAAGTGGTAAACCGTACCGTTTACAATTTTTTTGAAGGACGAATCCACGGTGACATAGGTTCCACAGACCGGGTCTTGCTCAAGAACTGTGGAATTCGCGGGCTGCTGTGGCGGGGTGCGGGAGTCCGCGCGGGGTGCGGGACGCGCCGCAGATACGAAAAACTTCTGCACCCAGGCGAAGATCGAACGCAGCATGGAAATCGCCACTACGATCATGATCACCCTGGCTATTAAAGTGAACATAAAGAAAAAGGGGCGCAGAATCCGCGCCCCTTAATTGTACAGCGTGAAGTAGGGTACCTACTTCTTTTTCTTCGTGTCCGGCTTCTTGTTCGGATCGGTGAAGCTGGTCTGCACCGTTGAGCCCAGCTGCGCAATCATTTCCTTTGCGGATGCGGCATTGGGTCCGGCAGGCTGCAGTTCCACATACTTCTGCAGAGCTTCCACCGCGCCCGCGGGCGCAACGATCTTGCCTGTTCCATCAGTGGTGGACTTGCCGGCGAGCGTCAAACCGTACTGATACTGCGCATCGGCGTAATTCGGATCTGCATCAATGGCGCGCTTGAACTGGTCGAGGGCCGCATCACCCTGGCCGCTGTTCACCAGCAAAGCACCCAGATTGTAGTAGTATTTGCCGGCGCCGGGAGGATCCAGCTGCGCGGCTTTGGCGAGGTTGGTCTTGGCATCGTCAATCCTCTTGCCGCGGGCCAGTGCCAGAGCGTAGTTATTGTATAGACCGGCATCAGTCGGAGCCAGTTCGATGGCCTTGCCATAGGCGTCGTATGCTTTCTGGTAGTTGGCTGCCGAATCGGCCGGCTTCGCGCCTGCCAGACCCGAGTAGGCTTCTGCCAGCGAACTCCATACCGCACCCTGTTTGGGGTCCATCTCGGTGGCCTTCGCCAGGGCTTCCACAGCCTGATCCCAGGCCTTGGCTTCCAGCGCTGTCTTGCCCAGATTGTAGGCGTCATTCAGTGCCTTATTCTTGGCCAGTGAGGCTTCGCGCTCCGCTTTCTGCTTTTCAAACTTTTCTTTGTCAGCCTTACTCATGCTGCGATCGGCTTCGGGCGCGGCACCGCCGGCAGCCGCGGCTGCGGAACGGGCCAAATCGAAATTGAGCTGCGTGGGGTCACCGCCATGGGTACGCACGCCGTTCATCTGATCTTTCATTTCATTAGCCACATTCACGGTGACGGTAAACGTGCCGAGGGGAAGACCGTAGTGGCCGTAATGGCCCTTTTTATCGGTTTTTACTTCGTAGTGACCTTTAATATCAGTGCGCTCAAACTTCACGACGGCACCCGGCAGGGGAGCTCCGTCGGGCCCTTTAACGATTCCTTCCACACCCGTGGTCTGGGCCAGGGCGGGGAGAGCAAGGGCGAGGAGGGCGAAGGCCGGAGCGGCCAGAAACTTCATTTGGAAAGACATTTAGACGTACCTCAGGGGTTGGTTTGACGGGGTAACAGGAAATTCCAGCATACTATAGAGACGTTTCCGGTGGCCAAAGCGGTTACAGTGGTGGGTCCTGGGCCGCCTGGCAAACCGTAAAGACGGCGGTATTGAAAACGTGTTCCGCAGTGGAACCACGGGATAAGTCATTGGCCGGCCTGGCTAATCCCTGCAGAATGGGCCCTATGGCTGCGGCATTTCCCATACGCTCCGCCAGCTTGTAGCCGATGTTGCCCGCATCCAGATCGGGAAACACCAGAGTATTGGCTTTGCCGGCCACGGGCGACCCCGGTGCTTTGGTTGCGCAAATGCCCGGCACCAGCGCCGCGTCCAGTTGCATTTCGGCATCCACACACAGGTCGGGCTGCAGTTCCCGAATGAGGCGCAGGGCTTCCAGTACACGGTTCACAGCCGCGTGCCGGGCACTGCCTTTGGTGGAAAACGAGAGCAACGCCACTATGGGCTCCGCCTCCAGAAAGTGCCGCGTGGTGCGCGCGGCGGCAATGGCAATCCCGGCCAGTTGAGCAGCGGTGGGCTCAGCCACCACGGCGCAGTCAGCGAACGTCATGGCGCCGTTCACGCCGAAATCGGGATTCGGATGAGGAATCAGAATAGTGCCGAAAACCGTAGTCACGCCCGGCGCGCGGCCAATGGTCATCAGTGCGGCACGCACGGTTTCAGCGGTGGTGTTGACCGCGCCGCCCACAAAACCATCGGCGTCGCCAGAGGCCACCATCAGCGCGGCAAAGAACAAAGGACGCCGCGCCAGCAGCAGGGCGTCTTCTTCCGTAAGACCCTTTGAGGCGCGGTGCCGGTGGCAATGCATGCCGTAGGCTTCGAGGCGGGGCGACGTTTCCGGTGAGATGATTTCAAGCCCCTGCGCACCGGCAATAGTCGCGCCATTGCGGCAGATCAGGACCGGTTCGGCCAGACCTTCGGCTTTCAGACGATGGGCGGCGGCAATAATGCGCTCGTCATGGCCTTCGGGAAATACAATGCGGCGCGGCTTCTGCCGGGCGCGCTCGCACAGACGTTCCAGCAGCGGATGCATTAATCGCCCAGAAACCTTCCGTAGGGCTTCAGGCCTTCCACGTTGTCGCAAACGGCTTTCAATCCGGCGGTGATGGGGACCGCCAGCAGCAGCCCGGCGGCGTCCCACAGGAAGCCCCAGAACATCAGCGAGAAAGTCACTGCCAGTGGATTCAAATGCACGCGCGACCCCACCAGCATGGGATAGAAGACGTTCATGGCCGTAAGGTGCAACACCACAACAACGAGTGCGGAGAGCAACAGGACAGAGCCGGGCGCATCAGCCAGCAGCACTGCCAGAATCGGCGGCACCAGGGCGGCGGGCATACCCACATAGGGCATGATGGTCAGAAATCCGCTGGCCAGACCGGCCAGAAACGGGTAGGGCAGCCGAACCGCGGCGAAGAGCGCGAAGCTGACTACTGAGACCAGCACGGCGGTGGCGAAATTTCCCACCACGAAAGCCCGTGCCATAGCCGATACTCCCTGCAGGCTGCGAGCGGCCACCAGCCTGTCCTGTCCGTCAAAAAAGCGCAGGAAGCTGCGGTGGATATGGTCGCTCCAGCTCAGCATGAAGTACACGAGAAAAGGAACAAACGAAGCCATGAGAACGAATTGATAAACTGTTCCCAGGCTGGCGTAGATATAACCCGACACGGCGCTGCGGTCTTCGTGGATGCGTACTTCCTGGATAGCCCCGGGTTCGGGCGTTACCGCGCTTGCCGCATTTGTCCGGGCGCGGCCTTTGGGGGCGGCGACGCGCGGCACCGGGGGTGGCACCGGCCCATTCTTTCGGGACCGCGAGAACACCCGCCCCAGGGTTTGCTCCGCTCCGCTCACCCGATCCATCACCGAATCGATCAGGCCGGTGACCCTGTCCTGGAACGCCGGAGCGTTGCCGGCCAGGCTGCGTATCTGACTGTAGGCCGCCAGTCCCAACAGGTACAAAAGCATGGCCGCCACCAGACAAACCAGAAGCGAACCAAGCGCGCGTGGAATGCGAATCCGGCTGCAGAGCCCCACGAAGGGCTCCAGAATCAACGCGGTAATAGTGGCCACCAGGGCGGTGATGAAAACCACCCGCGCCCAGTAGAGCAGTGCAATCAACACACCCGTGGCGATGATGGTGAGCGCGTAACCGGACGCGCCATCGCCAGAGACACCGAAACTGTCCTTTTTTGCCGCCGCCAGCACCGCTTCGAGCCTAACACGGCACGGCCCGACAATCTGCCCATACAATCGTATTGTGGAAACCGGGGAGCGTGGCGGACGGGTGTTGGCGCTCGATGTGGGCATGAAGCGGATTGGCCTTGCGATCAGTGACGAACTGGGCATCACCGCCCAGGGGCTTCAGACGCTGGAGCGTAAGGGCCGGCGTGACGATATTGAAACGTTGCGCAAACTCGTGCGCGAGCGCGGCGTGACCCGTTTGCTGGTGGGCGATCCGCTCCATATGAGCGGCCAGAGCAGCCGGCAGGGTGCCTACACACGTGAGTTCGCCAGTGAACTGGAGCGCAAGACCGGCCTGCCCGTGGAATACCGCGACGAACGCTGGACCAGCAAAGAGGCTGAACGTACTCTGCGCGGTTCCGGTATTGCCAATTCGGAGCGCAAGCCCGCCATTGATCGTCTCTCCGCGGTTATTCTGCTGCAAAGCTATCTGGATGGAGGCGGCGGGCGATGAAATGGTGGATCGCACTACCGGCCGCGGCAGTGGTAGTCGCGGCGGCGGGCGCATGGACGTGGAGCCGTTTGAATGAGCCATACCAGGCGTTCTCACAGCCTGTAATAGTGGAACTTCCGCGCGGGGCTTCCACCCGGGAACTGGCTTCTGCGCTGGCTCGTAACGGCGTGATTCACGATTCCTTGCTCTTCCTTGCAGCCCGTGCGCTGCATCGCCGGGATCGCCTGCAGGCGGGCGAGTATCGCTTTGACAAGCCGGCTTCTCCGTTGCAGATCCTGCGTCGGATTGCGCGCGGCGACATCTTCTATCTGGAACTGCTGATCCCGGAGGGCTTCACCATTTTCGATACCGCCGAGGCTGTTTCCAAGCTGGGCACCATCTCCCGCCAGGCGTTTCTTGACGCCGCGCGCGACCCCGCTCCGATCCGCGATCTGGACCCCTTGGCCACCACTCTGGAAGGGTACCTCTTCCCCAATAAATATCGCGTTTATAAACACACCACGGCGCGTGAACTCGCACGTCAGATGACGGGTGAATTCCGTACCCGCTGGCAGAATGCGAAGCCCGCAGCAGCGATCCACGATGTAGTCACGCTGGCGTCTTTGGTGGAGCGGGAAGCGCGGCGTCCCGATGAACGCCCCACGGTTTCCAGCGTTTTTCATAACCGGCTGAAAATAGGCATGAAGCTCGATTGCGATCCCACCACCATTTACGCCGCCATTCTGGAGGGCCGCTACAGGGGCGTGATCCACCGCTCCGATCTCGACAGCGCCAATCCCTACAACACGTATCGGCACGCCGGGCTTCCGCCGGGGCCGAGTGCCAGCCCGGGCTGGAGCGCAGTGGAAGCGGCGCTGGCCCCCGCCGATACCGACTACCTTTACTTTGTAGCCAAAGCGGATGGCTCGGGCGGGCATACATTTTCCGATTCACTGAAGAATCATGAAGCGGCAGTAGCGCACTACCGCGCCACCGTGCGGCATTGATTTTGCCGTGCCACGCGTCACAAAAAAGCAGATGGTGGCGCAATTGGCGGCGGAGCGCGGCTGGAGCAGCATCGGTGAAAACGAGTGGAAGGAAATTACCCTTGCGCTACCGGGAATGAGCGCGGGGACAGTGGAAGACGCCGGGCTGCCGGTGGCACAACCGTGGCGCGGAGTAAAGCAGCGCAACTTTGATGAGCTGGAGCATTCGCTGCATGAGCTGACGGAGGCTTATGCGGCGCGGCCCGATCTGCGTCAGTTCATCCGTCTGCAGGTGATCGAGGCGAAAGACCACGCACGGTGGGCGTCGCGCAGCCAGCGTGTGGAAGAGGAGAAGCGCCAGGCCAAAGCGGAAATGGTGGCGTGGATGCTGGTGTGGCTGGATGATCCCGCCATGTTTGTGGCGTGGGCGGAACGCCGCAGAGCGGTGCTGGATCAAGTTGATCCGGCTTGATCCCCGAACCGTTCCGGCGCTACTGCGGACTCACTACAAAATCTTTAAAATAACTTGTACTATCAGTCTTCGACCATAGACCCACGCGCCCTGCCACCGGCGGCATCAGCACCGGGTTATTCGCCGGAAACATGTCTGCATTCGGCGCTCCGCCCCGGCCCGCTACGGGCTCACTGCCCAGCGTAAATTCCAGCGCCGGCTGACCATCCACCCAGGCCTTGAAACTGGTCCCGTCCACCGTCATCTTCAACTCATGCCACGCGCTACGTTCCAGCGGAAACGTCTTAGCGCGATCACTGAATTTCACTGGTCGCCGGATACCGTTGTGGAACTCCCACAGCGCAATGTTGTTTTCCGTGTCGTTGTAGCGCACCGCCAGCCAGTCGCCATTTTGTTTCACGTTGAACAGAATGCCAGAGCAGCGGTCGGCGTCTCCGGCCACCGTCTTAAACTTCAGGCTGATCGTCCCGTTGGAAAAATTGTCCACACCCTTAAAAACCGCCACCGGATAGTAGGCGAACTGTTTGGCGTTATCCATCAGCTCTTCGTTGGTAGTCCCGTAGAGTTTGCGCGCGGCCTGCACCAGAAGCCGGGTGGGATTGTCTTTGCCTGCCACCCAGGGCCGCCCGTCCACCATCACCACTTTGTCCGCGCCATCCTGCGCCATCACCCACGTTCCAACCATTGGTTCAAAGGCTACCGGCGTCTTGCCCACCTGTTCTTTGCCGAGATCTGCTTTGATCTCCGCAGCGTTCGCGATACCCGCTAACGCGAACACAACCACCAACTCGCCTGCGAACTGTTTCATTGCGACCGTCCTCGTTCCAGCACCCATTTTGAACCAACCAGCAGCGCCGGCCACAGCAGATAAAAAATGAACGCGCTAAAGCGGGGTTCCGTCGCCATCGGATGTCCGCGGAAGACTTCCTCGCGGTTCTCTGCCCCGGGCTTCACTCCGGCGACGGTATAGATGGTTTCCAAAACCCCTTCCTCCGTCGTCACCCGGCTCATTTCCTTTCGCCCGCCCAGTTCATACCAGATCTCGCCATAGCGCGCCGCGCTCTGCTCGAACAACCCGATTGAACTCGCCGCCACATACTGAATCTCAACCAGCGGCATCACACGGCGCAGCTTTTGCAGGGCATGATGTTCCAGATCCGCCCGGCGCGGATCCTCCTGCGCCAGATGGGCCTCAATTCGCAGCGGCGTTTGAATCGCGCGCAGTGCCTGTTCATCAGCCCTTGAGAAAGAGTTGCCCCGATTCTCAGAGAGATCCCGGCTTGCGCTGCTCAGCGTACACGCCATCACCAGCGTGGCCCCGATTGCACACATCGTTGCCGACTCCCATCCCCGACGCCCCACGGCTACACCCAGCCGCATCCAGATCGCTGCCACGCCAAGCCCCGTCATGATCAACGCCAGCGTCGCCAGCACCGCATCCAGACGAACCAGCCCGTGTTGAAACTCCGCCACCATCGCGGCTGGCGTGTACGCCGCGGCACGTTCCCACCAACCGCCCCGCACCGCCGCAAAGAAATCCACAATCCACGTACCGGTAGTAAACGTCAGCGTCAGGATGGCCGCCGTTGAAGGGTGTTCCGTGAGCGATGCCATGGCTGCCGCCAACGCGATGGTGAGGCCCGCATTCAGCACATGACCCGCCACAATTGCAGCAATCTCAGGCAGGTAAACGGTTCCGCCGTTGAGTTTCCACAAGAGCACTGCGCTTAGCGGGATCAACATCGCCAGTCCCCATCCGGCCAACACAATTAGCCCTTTCGCCGCGACCCGCGTCAAGGGTGAGATCGCCTGCTGCAGTTCCAGCCGCAACGCCCCGGATTGCCGGTCTCCCCCTACCATCCGGATCGCCACAAACGGCAGCAGAAACATTGCGGCCAGTTCGCACGCGCTGAAGGTAGGAGCCCATACGCCGATCAGGGGCGAGAGCGCCTCTCCCACGCCCGCCGCTGTGCCATTCAATCCGCTGACCTCCGCGTAGGTGTGCACCGCGCTGATGAACGAGACACCCACCAGCGGACCCATCGCCACCAGCAACACCCAAAACGCGCGCGCCGACACCAGTTCACGCCACTCTTTTTCGAGTAGCCAGATCACTGCTCTACGTGAGCGCAAGAAACACCTCTTCCAGATTCTCCAACGACTTCGATGAATCACGCGCCGCAGCCATCGCCGCCAGTTCCGCCGCCGTGCCTTCCCCGCAGACGCGCCCGCTGCTCAACAGCACGAACCGGTCGCAGAGCCGTGCGGCATCACTGATCTGATGAATGGAAAGAAACAGAGTCCGCCCTCGCACCGCGTGCCAGCGGAGCGCAGTTTGTACCTCACGCGCCTGGCGCAAATCCAGCCCGTCAAACGGCTCGTCGATCAACAGCGCCGGTTGCGGAGTCAACAATCCGATTCCCAGCAGCGCGCGCTTTCTCTGTCCTTTCGAAAGCGTGCCCATCTTTTGATGCAAGAGTCCGCCCAGATCCAGTTGCCCGATCACTTTCTGGCGCAACTCCGCGCGCCCGCCGAAGAAACCGATCGTGAAATCCAGCGCCCATTCCACCGTCTGTGCCGGCCACGGTGCAATTCCGTCAGGCATGTAAAACAGCATCTGCCACCGCTCCGCCGCTCCCGTCACCCTGCCGCTGTCCGGAGGCAACACGCCCGCCAGACATTCAAACAGCGTTGACTTCCCCGCTCCATTCGGCCCGATCAGTCCCAGCACTTCACCCGCGCGCACGTGAAAACTCACGTCCGCCAGTGCCGTGATTGCGCCAAATCGCTTCGACATTCCGCGTACTTCGAACAGCATCGTTCCTACCAGAATAGTTATACTGACAGTCGCAATGAAAATTACGGTCGTTCTCTTTGCTCTTGTCACTGCTTCCGCAGCTTTCGCACAACTGGTTCCCGATACTTTTCAGCCGCCGCACAGCTTCGCCGGTAAAGGCTACAAACTGGTCCCGCTTGGCCCTGATGTAGCCCAACTCGATTTCAATGCCTACATGAGTTCCATTGACCACATCCGCTCGTCAATGGGTGGAAACTGGCCCACGGCGGGCCTCACCATGGCCGATCAGGCCAAAGACATGGCTGGCGAAAAAGCGCAGTGGGACACCCGCAAGTCTTTCCCCTACGCTGTGCTTACGCCCGATGGATCAAAGGAATTCGGCTGCTTCTACATCCGCCCCAGCGGCAAGGAAGGCTACGATGCCGTGGCCACAATATGGGTCACCAAAGATCAATTCGATAACGGGTTCGAGGCACAACTGCTGGCTGATATGAGAGCCTGGCTCGCTGCTACCTGGCCGCTAAAAAAGATCGCCTGGCCCGGAAAAGACATGCCCATGGCCGCATGGCGCGCCCTGCCTGCGAAGAAATAGCCGCGCGTGGGCACGCGACTTTAGTCGCTTCGTTTTGCTGTAGTGTTGGAGCTGCGCCGGGAAATAGCGACCTTACTGCAGGGTTGATTTGGCTTCGGCCATCATCTTCTGCAGCGCCTTCACGGTCACGTCCGTCCGGTACTCTACAATCTTTTTCCCGTCGGCAATGGCCTTCACAGCCGGGTCCAGATCCACCCCGTTAATGGTGGTCATCTTCGCCTTGCGCCGCTCCGGCAGCCGCACGCCGTTGAGATCCACGGTCATGATGATCGACGAAATGTAGTAATCGTCGTGATAGCCTTCCAGCTTTTCGTGGATGCCCAGTACGTCCTGTTCAAACTTTTCCACCGCGGCGTAATCGTAAAAATCGGCGACGTAGTAGGTGTTCACGCCCGATCCCTTCCACTTCTCGTTCAGCGCCTTCGACACCAGGTTGATGCCGCGCTGATCTCCGCCGTGGTCGCCCAGAAAGATCACATCCCTGAAGCCCTGTGCCCGCAGGCTAGTCGCCATATCGGTCAGCATGCCTTCGTACGTGGCTTCCGAAATCACCACGCTGCCCGGACTGGAAGACTTCTCCGGATTGCCCGGCTCCATGGTCAGAATCGGCGCGCACAGCGCATTACCCAGCCGCCGGGCAATGGAATCGCCCATCGCCCGCATCACATTGTTGTGCTTGGCCATGCTCAGGTAAGGCCCGTTCTCTTCCATGCCGCCCGCCAGAACCAGCGCCGTCGTCTTGCCCGCCTTCAGGCTGTCGCGAATCTCAAGCGACGTCATCTCTTCGATCCACACGGTGTCGTGCATCTCAATCGGGCGCGGCATCTTGAGCACATCCACACGTTCCTGGGTATTTACCGACGCAGTCTTGCCTTTACCCTGCCGCCCCGATCCGGGCTCCTGAGCCTGTGCCACAGCCAACGCGGCGATCACAACCGGCAGCATCACAAATATCACTTTTCGCATGGGAATCTCCTTGATGACGGATCGAGGCCAGTATATACCGGACACGCCGGGACCGTTACCATAAGGTTCGATGACTCCTTCCGTTAGAAGCGCCAAGGTACGCGCCGTCGTCCGTGTAGCCGCCGGAAACTTCCTGGAAATGTACGATTTCATGGTCTTCGGCTATTACGCGGCTGCGATTGGCCGCGCCTTCTTCCCCAAAGGCAACGAAGTGGCGCAGCTCATGCTGGCCTTCGCCACTTTCGGCGTTGGCTTCCTCATGCGGCCTCTGGGTGCCCTCGTCCTTGGTGCGTACATCGATAAACACGGCCGTCGCGCCGGACTCATTCTCACCCTGGGCATGATGTCCATTGGCACGATCTCCATCGCCGTGGTTCCAGGTTACGCTGTCATCGGCATCGCCGCGCCCCTTCTGGTGGTTGCCGGACGGCTTCTGCAGGGCTTCTCAGCCGGTGTGGAACTGGGCGGCGTTTCGGTCTATCTTTCTGAAATCGCCACGCCCGGGCACAAGGGCTTCTACGTGGCCTGGCAATCCGCCAGTCAGCAGTGTGCGGTGGTGTTCGCCGCGCTTATTGGCGTGGTGCTCAGTTCTTCGCTCACGAAGGCGCAGATGGATTCCTTCGGCTGGCGCATCCCCCTGTTGATCGGCTGTCTCATTATTCCGTTCCTGTTCTGGCTGCGCCGGTCGCTTACGGAGACAGAGGAATTTCAGGCTCGCCGGCATCATCCTTCCACCAGTGAAATCATGCGCTCCATGGCGGCCAACTGGAAGCTGGTCACGCTCGGCACCATGCTGGTCACCATGACCACGGTGTCGTTCTACATGATCACCACTTACACGCCCACCTTCGGACGCACCGTACTTCATCTCACTGATCGCGACGCGCTGTTTGTCACTCTGTGCGTGGGTGTTTCAAACTTCGTCTGGCTGCCTTTGGCGGGCGCGGTTTCAGACCGCATTGGCCGCCGGCCCATCCTCATCACCTGCACCGTCCTCGCGTTGATCACTGCGTATCCCGCTTTGCAGTGGGCGGTGGCGGCACCTTCTTTCTCACGGCTGCTCATTGTGGAACTCTGGCTCTCTGCCATGTATGGCTGGTATAACGGCGCGATGGTGGTTTATCTCACCGAAATCATGCCCGCTGCAGTCCGCGCTACCGGCTTTTCCCTCGCTTACAGCATGGCCACGGCGCTGTTCGGCGGCTTCACGCCCTACATTTCCACATGGCTGATTAAGACGACTCATGACGGGGCCATCCCCGGCGCATGGGTATCGCTCGCCGCGCTCATCGGATTGATCGCAACACTTCTCTTAACCGCTCGTCCTCGTGAACAGCGCGCGCATCACCTTGCGGGCAGCACTATGGAGGTCAACGCCTGATGGAATCCCTTACTTCTGTTGCGGTTGTGCAAGCCGGATCGCTACTCTTCGATCTCGCCGGCACCTTAGCCAAAACCACCGAACTCGCCCGCGACGCTGCTTCGCGCGGAGCGAAAATCGTTCTGTTCCCCGAAGCCTTCATCGGCGGCTACCCCAAAGGGATGGATTTCGGTGCCCGCGTGGGCATGCGTACCGATGAAGGCCGCGAGCAATTTCGCCGCTACTACGATGGTGCCATCAATGTCCCCGGACCGCATTGCTCGCAACTCGGCTTGATCGCCAAAGCTAATGCAATCTATCTGGTTATCGGTGTAATTGAACGCGACGGCGGCACGCTGTACTGCACCATCCTCTTCTTCGCTCCTGATGGCGCGCTGCTGGCCAAGCACCGTAAGCTCATGCCCACCGTTGCAGAAAAGCTCATCTGGGGCTTCGGCGATGGCTCTACCCTGCCCGTTCTGGATACCCCGCACGGTCGTCTGGGTGCCGTCATCTGTTGGGAAAACTACATGCCGCTGCTGCGTACCGCGATGTATGCCAAGGGCATTCAGCTCTATTGCGCGCCCACAGTAGACGACCGTGAGCGCTGGACCGCCACCCTGCGCCACATCGCACTGGAAGGACGCTGCTTCGTGCTCTGCGCCTGCCAGTACAACGACCTGATTGCCGGCGGCTCCGTCATTATCGACCCCAGCGCCAACATTCTCGCCGGCCCCGCCCGCGGTGGCGAAACCATTCTCACCGCGGAGCTCGACTTAGCCGATATTTCCCGTACCAAGTGGGAGTTTGACGCCACTGGCCACTATGCGCGGCCCGACATCTTCTCTCTGCTGGTGAACGAAAGCCCCATGCCCTCGGTTGAATTCCTGTCTGACGACGCGCCTGCTGAGCCGCGTTCGTGAAGTCTTCGTCCGCTACAGCACGCTGGTTGGTGGTTTGCGTTTTCGCCCTGGCTTCAACCTGGAACTACCTCGATCGCCAGATTCTCGCCGCCGCCGCCCCGCTGATCAAGGCCGAGTTCCATCTGGATAGCACGGGCTACGGTTGGCTGGTGGCCGCGTTCTCCGTGTCCTATGCGCTGGGCGCTCCCCTTTCGGGCTGGTTTCTGGACCGGGTCGGGCTGGAGCTGGGCATGGCGTGGTCGGTGGCGATGTGGTCCATCACCTCAGCGTTTTGCGGGTTTAGCCGCGGCCTGGGGCAACTGGTGGGCGCGCGGGTCTTTCTGGGCGCGTGGGAATCGGCGGGGGTTCCGGCGGCAGGCAAAATGAACGCACTTTACCTGCCACGGGAGAGTCGGGCGATTGGTGCGGCCATGACCCAGGTGGGCCTCAGCATTGGCGGCATTCTTGCTCCTTTGCTGGTCACATGGCTTCCCGGCTGGCGGCAGCCGTTCTACGTTTGCGCTGCCATGGGCATCCTTTGGATTCCGCTGTGGCTCTTCGCCCGCCGTACCGTGCCGCCTTACGCGGTGGTTGCGCCACAAAAGCAAAAGGGGCAACTTAAACTGCTGCGCGACCCTCTGCTGCTCACCATCGCCGCCGCCAACATGTGCTGGATGGGCATCTACACGCTTTGGTCGAACTGGACGACGATTTATCTGGTGCAGTCCTTCCACCTGACCATCAGTTCGGTCGCCGCTTTTGCGTGGTTTCCGCCTGTCGCTTCCACCCTGGGCGGATTCACCGGCGGCTGGATATCACGCCGCGCCATGTCGAAAGGCATGCCTGCGGTGGAAGCTCGCACAAGGGCGATTCTGATTAGTGCTTTTGGTTGCCTGGCGACTTTGCTGGCCCCGCTCTGCCCGTCGCCTTTCTGGGCAACGCTGGCCATCGCAGCCAGCTATTTCTGGGTGACAGCAGGTTCGGTCAATCTCTACACATTGCCGGTAGACATCTGGGGCGGTGAGCGCGCCGGCACCGCGATCTCAGCCCTGGTATTTTCTTACGGCCTGCTGCAAACCGGCATCTCGCCTTTTATCGGCATGCTGGCGGACCGCGTGGGCTTCACACCGGTCTGCTGGCTGGTTGGATTAGCGCCTTTCGCGGCGTGGCTGCTGCTGCGGCGGGTGGGGCGCAGACTGCCCGCCTGACAAACGGTCACAAACGACACGAAAAAAAGATTGCGCCATTCTATCAATGACTTGAAGCTGTTTATGGCTAATTTGCAGACGCCTGCTATGGCATGCCGGTGCTATTCGATGAATAGAGGCATAGCTTATGAACAAAGTGATTTGGATTGTTTTCGCATTCGCGCTGTTTGTGCCGGCACAGACCAGGGTGGACCTTCGTACGCAGGCAAAGAGTGTCGACTTTTCCGCCGCTCAGAATACCAGGCCGATGAAGACAGGTTCAGCCCTGCCCAACACCTGCGCACCGGGTGACATGTTCCTGCTCTTGACTGCGCCCACCGGGCAAAATGTCTACGCGTGTCCCACCGCGAACAACTGGGCGCAACAGGGTGGCGTGACCGGAATTCAGGGGGTGACGTTCCAGACCAATGGAACCGCCGCCGGCTCCCGTCCGGTAGAGAATCTACTCTCCGGTACGGGCATTCTCAACGTGGTGTCCGATGACGGCAGTCGGATCAACGTGCAACAGATTATCGATTCGGCGGTGGTGGAGACGAAGAGTTCGGAGCAATCGGGGCGCGTGCTCCTCTGCACCTCCGCTTCGGCGTCCGCCAGCACTTACGGTTGTGCGATGAGCCCCACGCTGGCTACCTACACAACCGGGATGCTGGTGCATTGGCGACCGGACATTAGCGCGACCGGCGGAGTAATTACGCTGAATGTAGACGCACTCGGCGCTATTCCGGTGACACTCCAGGATGGGACGTCGAGTCCCGGGGCCGGAGTACTCACCGCGGGCAGCCTCTACGAAGTCTGGTACGACGGAACCGCCTTCCGGCTGGTTTCTACGGCGGGCGTCGCGGGGCCGGCTGGGCCAACCGGCGCAGCCGGTCCGGTCGGGGTTACAGGCTTGACCGGAACCACGGGATCCACTGGGCCGTCTGGCACAACGGGAACTAGTGGAGCTACAGGCGCAACAGGCGCAACAGGCTTGACCGGACCCACTGGCCCCACCGGACCCACTGGCCCCACTGGCCCCACCGGACTTACCGGTCCCACTGGATCGACCGGCACAACAGGCACTGGCGGAGCCGCCGGAACTGCGGGCGCAACTGGCGCAACCGGCTCCACCGGACCCACGGGCTCCACCGGACCCACGGGCTCCACCGGACCTACGGGATCCACCGGCACTAGTGGAGCTGCCGGAACTGCTGGCGCAACCGGCGCAACCGGCTTGACTGGGCCTCAGGGCCCCACGGGACCGACCGGAGCCGTAGGCGACGGGTCGCAGCTCACCGGAATAACGGCCAGCCAGATTGGAGGGCTCGCCGCTGTAGCAACTAGCGGCAGCGCATCGAACCTTTCGCTCGGAACTCTACCTGCCGGACGAATGCCCGCCCTCACTGGCGACGTAACCGCTTCGTCCGGTTCGACGGTGAATACCATCGTGAACGGGGCTGTGACGAACGCAAAGCTGGCGAACCCTTCGGCAACTGTCAATGGAACGGTTTGTACGCTCGGCAGTTCCTGCAACCTCTCGTATCCGGCCACCACAACTATGATGCCGTTGGAAACGATGTTTCTAGGTGCAAGTAATAACACTTACTCGTTAAATAATACTGGTGGTGGAGCTACCTTTGCATGTCGCTTTACCGTCCCGTCGGCGATCACGGTGAATACCTATATTTTTGGGGTGGGCACGGTGGCTGCTGCCACCGCCGGGCTCGCCATCGGTCTGTATGATTCTTCGAAGAACCTTATCGCCAATTCAACTGCCGTCGCGTTCTACAACAGCGGGACTTCCAGCGATTTGAAAACACTTGGCATTCGAACCATGGCACCCGGAGCAAGCCAAACCCTTAGCCCAGGCACCGCATACTATGTGGTCTTTGGACAGGATGCCGGTTGGGCGGGCGTGTTCGGGCTGAGTGTCAAGGGAAGTGTTCAGGGGCTTTACCTGCTGGGTGCAAACGGTGAATGCGGGCATGGGAGCAATACGGCAACGGGCAGCGGGTTGAGCCTCGCATTACCCGCAACCATTGGCACGATCACGAATACGGGCAGCATAACGTCGGCTAACAACTTTGACAACATACCACTATGGGGCATTCGATGAGGACGCCGCGGCGGGAGGGTTTCGGATCGCCTGCAACGCAACCGGTGCGGCTGTTTTCAAGATTTAGCTATTGCGATCCACCGGCTCACGCGGAGCAAGCCGGGCCAACGCCATTCCGAACATTCCGAACCGAGCCCGAAAACAGACCGGCGGATTTGTGCTAAGCTTGGCTCTCCCCACGCTGCCGCTGCAAACAAACGCTACCGACAATAACCGACAATGGATATGAGCTCAGCTGAGCCCCCCCTTTGTGTTGATCTGGATGGGACGTTGATTCAGGGCGACACTCTTCATGAAAGCCTGATCGACGCCATACAGCACGCCCCTTTGCTCCTGTTCAGGATTCCGTTCTGGCTCGCGCAGGGGCGCGCTTCGTTGAAGGCGCATCTTGCCAGTCTCGGGGGTTTCAGCGCGGTCACTCTACCCTACCGCCAGGAGATGGTGGAAGCTCTGATTCAGCAACGCGGTGCGGGCCGCCGCCTGATCCTTGTATCGGCCGCCAACCAGAAAATCGCCGACGCGGTCGGCGAACACCTCGGCATTTTTGAATCCGTCCACGGTTCCACCGAAACCCTGAACCTGAAAGGCGAAACCAAACGGGCTTTTCTGGTTGAGCGATTCGGCGAGAAAGGCTTCGACTACGCCGGGGACCACGGGGCCGATCTTCCGGTCTGGAAGTCGGCGCGCCAAGCGTGGGTGGTTGGCGATGAAGCCTTGCGCCTGCGCGTCACGCGCACCGGCACCGAAGCGGAACGTGTTTTTCCGGTTTCCGGTAACAAATGGACATCGCTGCTGCGGGCACTGCGGCCCTACCAATGGGTGAAGAACCTGCTGATTCCGCTGCCGGTCATTCTCGGTCACCACTTTACCGATACAGATCGGTGGTACCACGCCGCGTTGGCATTTGCCGCATTCAGCCTGCTGGCTTCGGCCGGGTACGTCATCAACGACGTGCTGGATCGCCGTTCCGACCGGCTGCACGCCCGCAAACGCTTTCGTCCGTTTGCCTCGGGCGAACTCCCTCTTACCTGGGGAGCGACCGCCCCGGTTCTGGCCGGACTTGCAGTTCTTGTGTCACTGCCGCTACCCCGAAGCTGCCTCGCAATCGAAGCAGTTTACTTCGTTACGACCATTGTGTATTCCACGTTTCTGAAGCGGGTTGCAATAGTCGACGTAATGATCCTGTCTGGTCTTTACTCGGTGCGACTGGGCATGGGAGGTCTGGCGACAGGAACCCGGCTATCGGTCTGGTTCATTAGTTTCTCAGTTTTTATCTTTCTCACCCTGGCGCTGGTCAAACGGGTCGCCGAATTGCAGATGTCGGAACCTGCAAACTTCACGCCGGTTCCGGGCCGCGCTTACTCACCCGCCGATCGCCCGCTTCTGGAAGTGATGGGTGTCTCCTCCGGTTATCTTTCAGCACTGGTTATGGCCTTGTATCTGCAGAGCCCGGATGTGGTTCGTCTTTACCGCCAGCCCCTCTATTTGTGGCTTACCCTTCCGCTGCTGCTTACATGGCTCAGCCACGTTTGGCTGGTAGCCCACCGGGGCAAAATGCACGATGACCCCATTCTCTTCACCTTTCGCGACCCCCTCAGCCTGTCCGTTGGGGCGGGGATCGTCGGATTGGCGCTGCTGGCAATGCGATGAATGAATCTGTTGCAGCCGCGCAATCCTGGGGGCGTTACCCGCGCTATCGTCACGTTGAACTGAACCAGCGCTGGCGGTTTGATCCGCTGAACCTGCCCGCCACTCCCGCTACCCTGCTGCCGCACGGCATGGGCCGCAGCTATGGCGATTCCTGTCTCAATGCCGACAACGCTCTTTTGCATACCGCCGACCTGAGCCATTTTATTTCTTTCGACCGGCAAACGGGCATCCTGCGGGCCGAGGCAGGCGTGACGTTGTCCGAAATCATCGATCTCGTGGTTCCCCAGGGATGGTTTCTGCCTGTCACACCGGGAACCCGATTCGTTACCCTGGGCGGCGCGATCGCCAACGATGTCCACGGCAAGAACCACCATGTCGTGGGGACCTTTGGCAACTTCGTGAATGGCTTTGAACTCTTACGGTCTGACGGCAGCCGCCGCTGGTGTACGCCATCCTCCAATGCGGAGTGGTTTCGCGCCACGGTTGGGGGCCTTGGGTTAACCGGCCTCATTACCTCGGCCGAGATCTGCCTGAAGCGCATCGGCAGCCGCCGGATTCGCGGCCAGTCGACCCGCTACAATACTCTCGAAGATTTTCTCCGGCTTTCGCTGGCATCGGAAAACGAATATGAGTACCTGGTGGCCTGGGTGGATTGTCTGGCTTCGGGGAAAAACCTTGGCAGGGGAATTCTCATGCGCGGCAATCATGACGCAGAGGGACCACTAACCAACCGCGACGCGCCACCAACCATCCCTTGTCCTGTCGACCTGCCGGAGTTCGCGCTGAACCCCTTCACCGTGGGAGCCTTCAATAATCTCTACTTCGGCAAACACGGCAAAGGTACACGTCAGACTGCCTCAGACCTGATCCCCTTTTTCTATCCGCTGGATTCTGTTGGCGACTGGAACCGGATTTACGGTAAACGAGGATTCCTGCAGTGGCAATGCCTGGTTCCGCTGGGGAATTGTCTTGATACCCTGCGCCGTATTTTTACCGACATCGCCCGCGAGCGCTCCGCCTCGTTTGTGGTGGTGATGAAAACCATGGGCGACCTGCCCTCCGCCGGTAACTTGTCCTTCAATGGCCGGGGCGTAACGCTGGCGGTCGATTTTGCTGCCGCGCCGAAGGTGTTTGAACTGCTGGACCGCCTGGATACCATTGTGGTGGAGGCGGGCGGCAAGCTCTACCCTGCCAAGGATGCGAGGATGCGGCCTGAGGTGTACCAGGCCATGTATCCGGCCTGGCGGGATCATGAGCGCTGGATCGACCCGCGCTTCAGTTCCAGTTTTTGGAGGAGAGTGACCAGCCAATGAGCGATTCGCAGCCGAAACGGATTGCTGTCTTCGGAGCTTCATCCGCCATTGCCTCGGCTATCTGCAGGAGGCTCGCGACGAGTGGCGCTCAGTTCGCGCTGGTCGCCCGGCGCCAGGAACAGCTCGATGTGCTGGTCGCCGACCTCAGGATTCGGGGTGCCGCCGCGTCATTCACGCATGCCACCGATCTGCAGGACTCCGCCCCCCATCCGCAACTGGTCGCCGATATCGCCGCCGAAATGGGCGGAATCGATGTGGCGATTCTGGCTCACGGCATTCTCGGAGATCAGGCCGCGGCGGCCGCCTCGTTTGCCGAAACGCGCCAGGTGCTGGAGATCAATTTCATGAGCAGTATTTCGCTGCTCACAGAGCTGGCCAACCAAATGGAAGCGGCCCGCAGGGGGCAAATCGTCGTAATCGGGTCGGTTGCCGGCGACCGCGGCCGCCAGAGCAACTATGTTTACGGTACGTCGAAGGCCGCCCTGCAAACCTTCTGCCAGGGGTTACGCAACCGGCTGACTCCCGCCGGAGTCGGTGTTCTGCTGGTGAAACCCGGTTTCGTGGATACGCCGATGACCGCACACATTCCAAAAGGGCCGCTGTTTGTTAGCCCCGACCGGGTTGCGGCCGACGTGATTGCCGCAATGGGCGGGAAAAAAGACGTGATCTACACCCCGTGGTTCTGGAGCCCGATCATGTTTGTTATCCGCCTGATCCCGGAGAGTATCTTTAAGCGACTGAAGCTATGACCTCCGCCGTTCAGCCGCTGCCGGGATTGCGGGCAGCACTTCCACCACTGCTGGTGGCGCTGCTGCTGGTCATTCTGGCCTGGGCCCTGCCGATGCGCGACTACTGGCAATCTTATTTCCCCTACGAAGACGATTTTTCTCTCATCGAAGCCAGCGCCCTGGAGAACCACCCCGTGCCGGCCGCATGGATCGGCGAAGGCTTCACGCACTACTTCGATAACGACCCGGCCTGCGCCTTAAACCTGTGGGGTTTCATAAGACCCGTGGTGAATTTCACTCACTATCTGGAAAGCGTACCGGGGGGCGAAGCAGCCGGCATTCGGCTGATGACGACCAACCTCGCGTGCTGGCTGGGCGCCATGGTCTTGTTCTATGTGATCGCGTTGCAACTGGGTGCCCTGCCCCTGGCCGCGGCAGCCGGTGTTGTGGTCTGGGGGCTTGCGCCCTGCTGGTACAGAGACCTTGTTCATTCGTCGTTCCGCAATAACTCCCTGGCCGCGCTTTTCATTCTGGCTGCTTACGCAGCCCTGTTCGCCGCTTTCCGCGGCGGTCGCACCAGCCTGTTCTGGCTGGCTGGTTTCTGCTGTGCGCTGGGTGTGGCCACACACGAGCAGGCGCTGGTCAGTCTTCCGGTGATGGCTTTGGTAATCGCGTACCAAACCTACAGCGAAAGCCGGTTCCGCGCATGGCGGCGTGGCCTGCTGGCCATGAGTGGCGTGCTCACTCCTCCCCTGGCGGTGTTTCTGCTTCTGCGTCTTCTGTACACGGCGAAATCGGCCACTTACGCAACCTCGGCATTGCACGATCTGCTCAGCCAATCGCGGAAATTGACCAGCCTGGGAATTACCAGTCCACTCCTTGTAGTCCCTCTGAAGGCCGCTATGCAGGCGATTCACTCTGCACTGGCAATCCCCGGCGGTTTCACCAGCACAGGTCCCGACAATTTTCTTGACGTTCCGGGCTTTATTGGTCCGGTGATTTTCGGGCTGGCGGCGATTGCTGCGTTTGCCACCGCGCGAGTGGCTCCGCGCATCGTTCTGGTTGCAGGTCTGATGGCGGTCTACACGGCGGGCCACAATTTTGCAGGTCTCCCCGAGCCGCGCTACACCCACCTGCAGGTGATCTGGGCAATCCTGATTCCAGTGCTGGCGTATTCCGCTGCCTGGCGAAGCGGCTTTCGCGTCGCGCGCCTGGCAGCGGGCATGTGCCTCGTCGCGGTTCTGGCAGTCAACGTAGCTGGTTTTCGCGCCTCGATTCTGCTGCCGCGCGATAATCTGATGCGCCGCAACCGCGCGGACAGGGAATCTTTTCGCCGAATCCGCGAAGCTCTGGGCGCGCCATCATCCCGCATCGTCCTGGTGAACGATCAGATGGGTACCTGGTCGGCCCGTGCCATGTTACGACTGGCCGGATCCGCCGCCACCCCGATTGAAATTCTCCCCACAGTCAGCAGCGGTGGAGCGTCATCCGACTTCGCGCGCGATCTCACCGCGTGCGTTGTGGAGACCGGGCTGGAGCGTCAGAATGGGGGTGTTCGCATCCGCCTGACCTATCCCGCGGGCTGCCTTACCTGGGCCTACGGACGCGATCTCGCCTGTACCGCGGCAGGATTTCGCCGCACCGGCCAGGCGGAGAACGTGAACTGGACCGCCTGCGCCGGTTCGCACATCTGCCTACCGCCGCTAACTCACGACATCGCTCTCGCCCCCGGTGAAGACGCGATTCTGGTGGTCTGGCACTCTCGCCTGGAACCCGCCAGCGTCGGTCGCATCCACGGCGATTGATACCTTTATTTATAGCCCGTGCACCACCCCTCGCACGTCGAAAGACGCGGGCACGGCGGTATATACTTGGGGGGTGTTCAGGCAGCCTTTTCCCCCGTTCCGAGGCTTGGTATTTGATTTGGACGGTGTGCTGATTCTCTCTCGTGATGCCCATCGCCGCGCTTTCGAAGACGTGCTGGCTCCCTTCGGGATCACAAATTTTCACTATGACCGGTACGCGGGCTGGCGAACCCTGGAAGTTTTCCGTTCCGTTTTCGCGGAATCGTCGCAAACACGACCCGATGCCGAAATTGTAGATTGTGCGCAGCGAAAAAGCAGCCGCGCCCGGCAGATTCTGGCTGAGCACGATTTTGTGGTGCCCGGTTGCGTGCCATTCCTGCGGAAACTTGCACTGAGCTACTCTCTGGCTCTGGCCAGTTCGGGGTCGCGCGAGAGCGTGAATGCCTTTTTGAACAAGACCGGCCTGGTAGCATTCTTCGGTTCCGTGTTGAGCGGTGACGACGTTAATCAGGCCAAGCCGGATCCCGAGATTTTCAGCCGTTCCATTCAGGTGCTGGGGCTCCAACCGGAAGACTGCGCCGTGATTGAAGATGCCGTCGCCGGAATTCAGGCGGCCTGCCGGGCGGGAGCCGCCGCCATCGGGATTGGCGATGAGGAATCGCTTAGGGCTGCCGGTGCCGGGTATGTTGTGTCATCGTTAATGGAGTTGGAAACTCTTCTTTGACCTCCACTTCTGACCGACCCTTGATTATTGACCGTACCAACTGGCTGGAACACGCGGCCTCTTCGGTAGACCGTTCCCTGTGGACCGCCGTCGTCCCGGCCGCAGGCAAGGGTACCCGACTCGGCTATGAACTTCCCAAGATCCTCTTCCCGGTGGCTGGCCGGCCAATCCTGGCGTGGCTGCTGGATCTGCTGCTTCCCGTCTGCGAAACCGTCGTCCTTGTGCTTTCGCCCGATGGCTGCGTGCCCGTGGAGGCGGAGATGGAACGGATTGCCCCGGGGCGCTGCCGCATCGCGATTCAACACTCCGCAACCGGCATGGGAGACGCCGTTGATATCGGCGCTGCCGGTGTTTCCACACTACATACCGCCGTCATCTGGGGCGATCAGGTAGCCGTCCGACCAGCCTCCGTAGATTGCGTGCTGCGGCTACATCAGGGTCCACGCAACCCGGATTTGACCGTCCCCACCGTCTTCCGCGAATCCCCTTACATTCATTTCGAACGCCATGGCGAAGGCCGTATCACCGGGCTTCTGCAGGCTCGCGAAGGTGACCGAATGCCCGCGCGCGGGGAAAGCGACACCGGGTTTTTCTGTTTCCGCACGGAATGCCTGCGCCGCCTTATCGCCGATATGCGCGGTACCCCTTTATCCGTTGGAGCAGGCACGGGAGAATTTAATTTTTTGCCGGTGATTCCCTTTGCCGCCGCCGCCGGGCAATATGTTCTGACACCGCGATTGATGGATCTCGCGGAAACCGTTGGCATCAATTCAAAAGCCGACGCCGCACAACTGGAGCCATATTTGAGGCAGCTGATTTGAGATCGCATATCAATGTTGTGCTTTTCTCAGGCGGCAGCGGTACCCGCAGTATCGTCGAATCGTTGATGCGCCATTCCCAGATCCGCCTGCGCATCGTGATCAACGCCTACGATGACGGCCACTCCACGGGCCGGCTGCGACGCTTCATTCCCTCCATGCTGGGCCCGTCGGATGTCCGCAAGAACATCAACCGCCTCATGCCTGTAGGCGAGCGCTGCCAAAGGAGTCTGCAGCTTCTTTCCGATTACCGGTTGCCGGTCGGTATCTCCCGTGCGGATGCGCTGGAGATTCTTTGTAATATTATTTCCGGAGAAACCAGCCGTCTGCCCGAGAAGTTGCGCGAGCCGTTTGATGACATTACCGTCCGCCAGTCCAACGGATTCCGTTCCTTCCTGCGCACGTTTGTCGCTTACCATGATGAAACGTTGCGATCAGGCCTTGCCTTTGATTTCACCGATTGCGCATTGGGCAACCTTTTGTTTGCGGGCTGTTACCTGGAACAAGGCAGCAATTTCAACCGGGCCATTGAAGCCTTCAGCATTTATTACGAAGTAGCTCCGGACGCGCTGCTGAATGTCACCCAAAACGAGAATCTGTTCCTGATAGCCGAAAAAGAAGACGGCAGCATGGTGCTCGGCGAGGCCGATATTGTCACCGCGCAAAGTCCGGCTAAAATTTCGCAGCTACACCTGGTGGATGGACCGGTCTACCTCACTCAGATTGAAGGTGCCGCCGAACCCGCCGAAGGATGGAGACTACTGGTTCGGCGATCGTCCGTGCGGCCGAAGATCAATCCCGCGGTTGTCGAAGCCCTTGCCGGTGCCGACGTGATTGTCTACGGGCCCGGCACGCAGCACTCTTCACTCTTCCCTTCTTACCTCACCGAAGGCGTGGGGGAAGCCATCGCCGCCAACAAGCAGGCGGACAAGGTTTTCATCGGCAACATTACCCGCGACTTCGACATTCAGGAAGACGATATTAACGATTTGGCGGGCAAGTTCCTGAATGCGATGCAGCGTGACGGCGAAGCTGCCGTAGAGTGGAAAGACTGCATCACTCACTTTTTCGTACAGAACGCCGAGGGACTCAACTCCGCGAAATCCGACTACATCCCGTTTGACGCGGCAAAATTCAAAGTCCCGCTTGACAGCGTCCGCCTGCGCGATTGGGAATCGCAGGAAGGCCGGCATTCGGGCGGCTATGTGCTGGACGAATTGCAGCAAATCGTCCAGTCCCGTATTGATATCGAACTCGAGCGGATTCAGCATATGGTTTCGATCATCGTCCCGGTGCTGGATGAGGCCAAGACCCTGGAAGAAGTGCTGAAGTCTCTGCTGCTGCTCGATTTCCAGACGTTTGGCATGACCAAGGAAATTCTGGTTATCGACGGCGGTTCGGGGGATGGCTCTTTTGCCATTGCCAGTTCCATCCGCAGCATTCGTGTGTTCCGCAGCCCGCCGTTGGCAGGTCGCGGCGCAGCGCTCCGCACGGGCATAGAGAAGGCCCGCGGCAGCATCATCGCTTTCTTCCCCGGTGACCGCGAGTATCAGACCGAAGATCTCCATTCGCTGGTGAGAGCGCTGGTGCAATCCCGCTTCCGCGCGGTGTTCGGCACGCGCGGCATCAAGGTCCGCGATTTGTCCAGCAAGTTGAAATCGATATACTCCGGGCACCGCACTTTGTATCTGGCCAGCAAGTACGGCGGAATGTTGCTCAGCATTGTGACGCTGTTGCTCTACAACCGCTACATCACCGATGTCCTCACCAGCGTGAAGGCGTTCGACGCCCATCTCCTGCGCAGTTTGAAGCTGACCGGCAACCGCCGTGATCTGGACACCGAAATCTCATCCAAGCTCGCCCTCATGCGGGAATACATTCTCGAATTGCCCGTAGATTACCACCCCCGAACGCGATCCCAAGGCAAGAAAATTACGCTGGGTGACGGCTTGGCCGCACTATTTGCGTTATTCCGCTACCGGCTTTCGCCCAGCCGCCCGGAGTCCACCCCAGATGCCTAAGCTCTCCATCGTCATTCCGGCTTACAATGAGGGCCGATTTATCGCAACACTCCTGGAACGCGTGGCGAAGGTTCCCACCGAATCTTTGGGCTTCGAGAAGGAAATCATCGTCGTGGATGATGGTTCCAGGGATGATACCGGTGCCATCGCCCGCACCTTCCCCGGTGTTATCGTCCTGACGCAGACTCCCAATCAGGGCAAGGGCCGCGCAGTACAGCGCGGCATTCATGAATCCACTGGTGAATACATTCTGGTGCAGGATGGCGATCTGGAATACGATCCGGATGACTACATTGCGCTCCTGCGCGCGCTGGGCACGGGCGCTGATGCTGTCTACGGGAGCCGGATACTGAACCAGTTGCACAAGGGTTGGAGCCTGTTTCCGGGCCGGCATCCGCAGCAGGGCTTTGGCCCCTGGCTCGCTGGACAGCTTCTGACATTCTGGACGCTGATGCTGTACGGCAAATGGATCACCGACACGTTGACCGCTTACAAGCTATATCCGGCGAAGGCGCTGAAAGCGATGGATGTCCGGACGCACGGATTCGAGACGGACCACGAAATCACCGCCAAACTAATCCGCAGCGGCTGCAGGATCACGGAAGTGCCCATCAGCTATCTTCCCCGTGGCGTCGAGGAAGGCAAGAAGATCAGGCCACGCGACGGCCTGATTGCCGTGTGGACTCTGTTGAAGTACCGGTTTGTGGACTAGGCCCGGCATCAGGATGCCGTCCAGGTCGAAAACAATCTCCCCCTCTCCTATTCGCGCCGGCAGCAGTCCAGCAGAGTGTCGGCGAACCGGGTTCACAGGCGGGAGCTGTGAGCTACACTTGAGGGTCTGTTGGCCGTAAGTATTCAATACTCATGAAGGTAACGTGAACCGATGCTCTCTCCCGTAGAGTTTTTCCTCAAGCATCCCCTGCTCTCGCCCATCCGCGTGGCAGGTCTGTCCCTGATCACCAGGGCACTTGCGCGAAGGAATATGGTTATCGCCTACGAGGGTGATGAGGCATACCGGAAACCTGCGCGCGATTTGATAAGGCGGGTACGTCAGGAAACGCCCATGGTGCTGGTGGATGACGAGGCCTACAACATTTATGCGCTCGCCGCCCGCACTGCCCGCATACCGGGTGATCTAGCCGAACTCGGAGTTTTCAAGGGCGGTTCGGCACGTCTCATTTGCGAGGTCAAGGGAGACCGGGAACTGCATCTCTTTGACACTTTTGCAGGTCTGCCTGAAGTGGGAAAATCTGACCCGGAGTTTGGAAAAGGTGGATTCGCATCGTCGTTTGAAAAAGTTCAGAGCTACTTGTCATCATTTGCAAACGTGAGTTATCACGTAGGCCTCTTCCCGGAAACAGCAAATGGGCTGGAGCACCTGAGGTTCTCGTTTGTTCACCTCGACGTTGACCTCTACTCAAGCACGCTGAGTGGTTTAACCTGGTTCTACCCGCGACTGAATCGCGGTGCTGTCCTCGTCTCGCACGATTACGTCAACGCCCTCGGCGTCCGCCAGGCTTTCGAGGAGTTTTTCGCCGATAAACCGGAGTGTCTGCTGGAGTTGTCCGGCACGCAAGTGGCTTGCGTCAAGCTCTGACTTTTGGGTAATCCTTGCGGGGCCAAATGACTCAATGTCTAGTTGCTGTCCATTTTATGAACACCGGAAACGGTAGGCTCTGAGAGTGTCGATACTCCGCTGGCTTTCGCTGATCGTTGGAGTGGGAGCGCTCTGGTTCTCACATGGCCTGATGCGCGCACCCCGGGTAGCCAACGACGGAACTCAATACCTTGATGCCGCCGGGCACCTGCTGTCCGGCGAATGCTTCTGCGCGTCGGTAGCGCATTTCGATGAGCAGGTGAATGTCGGCCACCTGCCGGTGTCGTTCACTCATTTTGCGCCGGGATATCCAATTCTCGTGGCTGGCATTGCGGCCAGCGGAATCGAACCTGAAACAGCCGGCTATCTGATCTCAGCCCTCGCTTTTTTGCTGACGGTGAGCGCGATGTGGGATATCGGCACCCGGTTTGGCGTCGGTCATTTTTCCCTACTTTCCATCAGTTTGCTTTGGCTTTCCAATGCCATGGCGCTCGGGTTCGCGGCGGCAATTGGCGCCGACAGTGCGATGGCTGCGGTCTTCTGCGTAACCGTAGCGCTGGTTGTTCGGGATATTCAGACCGATGGCGCTGGTCAGGTGTATCCATTCGCAATTGGAGTTGCAGGCGCCGCATCTTATTGGACGAAGTACGCCGGACTGTTTGTGCTGGTCACGGTTGTGCTTTACCTCGCCTGGCGCGCGTGGCGGTGGCCTGCGGCACGGCTCCGTGCCGCAGGCGGAATAGGAATCGCTCTGGTGCTCGCCTTGCCCATCCCCCTTCACAACATTCTGTATCAGGGATCGTGGAAGGGCGGGTTTGAGTCCGGCAAGCATCACAGTGTCGCGTTTGCCTTAAAGGAGACAATAAAGGCCATCTTTCACCTGCTCTTCGGTGGAAATTCCCCGGCGAGGCTCGATGTGTGGGCATTGATTGCGATTTTATCGTTCATTGCGGCAATCTTGCTGCTCATACGTAACAGGCAGGTTCCGACAGGGCGTGTAGAACTGGCCTGGATTGCCGGGTTCGCGGTGGCACTCACTGGTGGAATCGCCGTGGTCGCCATGCAATCGATTGCCACGGATATGGCTCGTTACAACCTTCCGGTCTATCCCCTGCTCCTGATAATCGCTGCCGTCTTACTGAACCCAAAGACACGCATGGAAGGTGCGGTGACGGCCATTTTGGTAGTAGCGATTCTGGTTATTCAGAGCCGCAGCGTAATTCCGTTACCTGCCTCGCCTGTCGAGACCATGCGGGTGTTGCTCACACAACAAAACGCGACGGGTGTGCCGATACGGCAATGGCTGGAGAGTCATATTCAGCCTGCCGAGGTGATTATTGCCGCTGACGGTCAGGCCTTGCATTACGTGCTGAAACGATCTGTAGTTGCTCCAATTGTTCCGGAGAATACCGACCGGCCCTATGATGAAAACGCCTTCCGGTCCACCATGGTCAAATTCCGCGCACGCTTCATGGTCGTCTATCCTGATCGACCAGAAGAAAGTGTTCCCGAACAGGAAGCAATTCCATTTCTGAAAGGTCTGGCTTCGGGCAGGGTGCCGGATTGGCTTACACTGGTAACGCGAACGCACAACATCGCAGTATTTGAATGTGCCAGCTGCCAACTCTGAGCGCCGCCTGTTAGTAATGACGGGCACACGGCGGCTTCCAGCATGCGCCCCGTATAAACCTCACAAATTGCGTTTTTGCAGTACCACCCCGGAAGCGTTCACAGATCCGGCAAAAAAAACTTGAGCGATTGTTTTGAATACTTTGAGGCTCCTAACGACCTGGCCCGGCACCGTCCATGTAGAGTCCCCGTGTTATTGCTTGCCTAGAGGCACAGTTGATGAATCAGGGGGCCTCGTTTTGATCGGGGCCACCGGGCTCCCGCTGGTTCAATGATTCTCAATCTTGCTACTGTAAAGGATAGATCCAAATGCACAAATTCACCCTCTGTCTGGCCTTGGCTGGCTGCCCGGCACTCTTGTCCGGCGGTTCCTCCATTAATCTGACGCCAGGCAACATTTCCTTCGCCCGGATCCCGAATGCTCTTCCCTACAATGCGATCAGGGGATTCCGATTGGAAGGCAGAATTACCCATTGGACGGCACCCACCATCGACTACAATCGCATCCTCGGCAGTAATGGAGGGTCGATTGTCATCTTCGCCGGAGGCTTGCTTGCCTGCCTTGCCGGCGAAGGGTCAAATCAGGTTCGGACCAGTATCGCCGGCAGGGCTGACGTGCTTTTTCGCTGTCAGCGCGACGTGGCCAATACCCGCCTTACGCTCGAAGTATGGGGGCCGGATGGAGGGAACTATGTTGCCGCTATCTCCGATGCCGTACCCAACCCGCAGCCGATATCGTGGGCGGGCGATCTAGGGTTCGGATCTTTCAGCCCGGACCCCCAGGCGCGTCTCAGTCTGGCCTATCTCCGCTGGTACTCGGCCGTACTCCCGCTGGACTCTGCTGCGCCTACCAACAGCCCTGGCTCTCCGGATCTGGCGGACTGGGAGTTTGAACGGAATACCCATGACAGCAGTGGAAAGATTCCTGATTTTCCGGCCTTCAGCATTTCCCCACCCGGGTACCTGACCACACCTGTTTACCCGCCGGCGGCCAGCCTCACGAAAACGCCAGTGAGCGTGAGGGCAGGGGAATCAATCACCCTGGATGCGTCGCGCAGCATCAGCTTCGCCGACAACGCCCAGTTGACGTTTGTGTGGCAGCAACTCAAATTCGTTCCAATGTTGAACACCAGCACACTCGAAGCCCTTGCCCCGGATGAATCTTCCGCGCTGGGCACTATCCAGTGGTCCTCGCAAACGACCAGCACGGTGACGGCTACTATCACCCTGGCTGGCACCTACTACTTCAGACTTACAGTCACAGACGCAACCGGCCAAACCGGGACCCGGGATTTCACAGTAGGCGCAGTGACAACAGACTCCAAAGGGATTGTTTTGGTGCCGGATCCAAAAATGAGCTTTCTGCTCGGACCGCTGACGCTGCTGGGAACCTCGCCCTGGCCGTGGTACGACAGCGTGATGAAGGCGAACGCAGACGCAATGTTCGGGCCCGGTGGTGTCCCTTCCACTCCTCCTTTTAAAGCCACTGCCTCCGGCAGTGCGGGGACGTTAGCCGTTACTAATTCGAGGATCAACGGCGCCTGGCAGAACGTCACTGGCATCGGCACTCATTTCATCACCGATTTCGCTTGTAACGGAAGCGACACGATAGTTATCTACTACCAGTTACAAAACGGCAAGACCGGGGTGCGACCTTACAAAGTTGTTTCCTGCAGCGATGATACCCGGATGATAATCAACCAAAATACTTCGGCGGTAGCCGGGTATGACGCGAGCTCGGCGCAAACCGGCCTTTCCTATAACAAGCTGGACGACACACAGAACTTTGGCTGGCTTTCCACCACCACGAGCTGGAACTACTACGATGTGGTGCTGGCTCTGTACCGGCTCTATTACCGGAGTGGAGTAGACACCTACCTGATCAATGCGCGTCAACTGGCGGACGAGTGGTACACCTATCCGCTGGACGGCGGACGAGCTTTTAACAACGGAAACTACACTCCGCAGGGTGCCCGCACCCCTGCCCCGCTGGGCCTGATGGCACGGGCGCTCGATGGCCGTCCCGAAATGTGGCTGGATTCCTCTGCCGCTGGCGCGCCGATTCCTCTTTCCACCCCCATCTCAGGCATCAAGGGAATCATCGATATTCTGGACTATTCTTTTATCACCCGGTTCTTCGCGTCGGCTACCGAACCTTTCACCTTTTTTGACCCCCGCGAAACCGGATACGCTGCCTGGTTTCTGGCCGCGTATCAGTACCTCAACGATCCGGGTTACTACCCGCATGTCCGCGATGTTTTCCTCGGCACCAATTCGATTCGCAGTCGGTACCAGGCCGGATTCGGCTTTGTTACGAATGCAGAGTCCGGCGGCCTGACAGGTTATGGCTATTCAGGTCCAACTAACCGCGGCAGCTTGTGGCTCACCGCTTTCCTGCTCAAAGCGCTGGTGGCCTTTACACAATCGTCATCGGTACCGAATGATCAAAATGCCGCACTCAGCCTGCTGCAATCTTCCTACACGGATTTCATTTCAGCCCACTATATGGGCGGTAGCTGCCAGGAAATCACATATTCTTCCAATTTCCAGACCTGCACTTCGGGAAACATGCCCTCCGATCCATACCTCGCGCTGCCGCCGGGCAGGGTTTCCGCCACCAATGGCAGTACTACGGTGACCGGAACGGGGACGAACTTCCTCAACACAGCAATATTCCGCAATGACGGGACCGATTACCTTGGAATCGATACAGGTACCGGCTTTCAGATGCTCAACATCCCATCGGGTGCGATCACTTCCGCTACCAACCTTCGATTGGCCGCACCTTTCGGTGGCGCCACCGGAGCCACGCTCGCATTCGGTCGCGCCGGTGCCTGCCCCAGCGGGGTTGGGCGACCCGGATACCCCCAAAACAGCTACTCCACTCTGGATGCGGACATTGCCGAGTGCGACTCGCCTCCGCACTATGGAATGGGTGGACGAGCTGTTTCGGAACTGATCCACCAGGTCAACGGTTATCTGTATTACCGTACCGGTTCCGATGAGTTCAAGACCCGGGGCGATGCCATGTTTGCCGCCGCTTACGGCTGCGGAACGTCAACACGGGGCTGCCTGAGCAGCGGAACCGGCCTGGCGCAAAACATCACTGGAGGCGGCCCCGGTGCCGACGCCGGTGCCGGTAATTTCGCCGATCTACTTGCTTATCCCATCGATTCACAATACGCCCGGGGAAAGGAATTCGGTTCCAATGCCGGTGCCGCCATGGCCGACACCTATTTGGCCTATCGCCTGGGCGGAGAGGAATTGCCCACCAACAGAAACGTTCAGATTGGATTTGATGCGGCGGCTGTTCCCGTCGGTGGGCAGGTCCGGGTAACCGTGGTCAAGCCCACGGGCAATGTCGTACGCACCCTCTGCTCCGCATCACCCTGTACGGTCGCTGTTGATGCCCGGATGGGCAATCACCTGCTCAAGCTGGACTACCTCTCGGCAGCGGGCGCGGTCCTCGCGTCCGGACTGCCAGCCGTGCTCAAAGTAAAGTAGGAACACTGGAACCCTGCATCGTCGGCAGTCCGCGATGGGACTCATAGTACAAGTAGAAAAGGAAATATTTAAGATTCGCGCTATCTCGTTCATTCTGATTTGTCAGACCTTTCCGCCCGTGGTCGGCGGGTCGGAGATTGAGACGCAGCGCGTCTGTGAGGAACTGCAGAAGCGGGGCCATCATCCCAGAATTGTGTGCGCCGGGGGCCCCCCCATGCCCCCCCTGTCCGAGTGGGTCGATCCATGCGGGATCCGGGTACGAATCTACGGCAAGGCGGGGTCGGCCATTTGGCGAAATGTCGTCTATGCCCTGGGGGTTGCCTGGACACTATTCCGGGAACGCAACCAGTACGAGGTGGCATATTTCCTCATGACGGGATTACACCTGTTCACCGGACTTCCCGTCGCCCGCTTGTTGGGGAAACCGATTGTGATGAAATTCTCCGGCAGCAGTCTGGTTGTTGGAATGCGTGATTCCCTGCTGGGGCGCATCGAGCTTGCGATGCTGCGTCGGTGGGCTTCGCGCATCCTGATTTTGAACCCGGGCATGGTGGAGGAAGCACTGGAAGTCGGTTTCGAAAAAGCTCGTATCGGCTGGATGCCAAATCCGGTGGATACCGAACAGTTCAGCCCCTGCCAACCGGAGGAGCGCGCCCGGCTTCGACAGGAGTTCAATCTGAGTCCGGATACGCCGCTGGTTGTCTTTGTAGGCCGATTGGATCCCCCCAAGGAACTACCCTTGCTGATCAGCGCTTTCGCGCAGGTGGTGCGGCAGATCCCCCATGCCGTTCTGGCTCTGGTGGGTGATGGTTCGCTGCGAGCTCAATTGGGGCAACTGGTGTCTTCTTTGCAACTGGATCGCAATGTCATATTCACTGGTCGGCTCGCTGCGGAGGGGGTTTTGAAGTGGCTTCATGCAGGCGATGTGTTTGCCCTGGTCTCCTCTGTGGAAGGTCTGCCGTGCGCTTTGCTCGAAGCTATGTCGGTGGGTTTGCCGCCGGTGGTCAGCAATATTTCAGCCAATACGCAACTGATTGAAAATGAACTGGACGGGATAGTGACAGAGTTGGGAAACCAGGCGTCCACTGCAATCGGCCTGGTCCGCCTTCTGACCGACCCGGAAGCCCGCCTGAGAATGGGCGCAGCCTGTCGGCAGCGAGTACTGGCGCAGTACTCCACTTCTAAAGTCGTCGATTGCTACGAAGCACTCTTTGCCGGGTGCTCGCGCTGAAGTTTGGCGCAACTGAAAATCGCTGGTTTTGAATGTTATTCTGAGGCGTGCAACCGGTCGGCAATCAGTTCGTAAGACCCCACCTTTCCGGAGGGACTGGTGTGGTGCCTCGAAATACCGGTTTCGCACCAACTCCAGCAGCCCAGGCGGTTCCGCGTGCCCCTTTCGGTGCTGCCCAAACGGCAGCCACAAAGTGGGTTGCGCCAGTGTTCGTAGCTTCCGAAGATATGAACCCGACTCGCAAGTTTGGGTTCATCATTCTGCTGATCTTTGTCTTTATCAGGCTCTCGCTCACTCATGAAGTGATGGCCTACCAGTTGGGCCTGCCAACTTTTGTACTGCTGGTTTTCGGTTCGCTCACCGTGGTTTTCACCATTCTCAGCGGGGGTCTGATGCGCGCCATGCGGCATCCCGCCGGAATGCTATGGCTGGTTTTTTCACTTCTGATGGTGTTCGCCACCAGCTTCAGCATATGGGTCGGTGGATCATCCGAGATCACCGGCCCCTTTTTCAAGACTAGTCTGCCCATGTACTTTGGCATTGCGGGAACGGTTTGCACATGGCGCGAATGCAGAAAGCTCCTGATCGTCATGGGCTGGGCCGGGGCGTTATATGTGCTCGTCACCAGGCTGGTCGGCGATACCAGCAGCGGACGGCTGGAAATCAAGAGTCTCCCTTCCATCGGCAATTCCAACGACCTGTCGGCACATATGATTTACGTGCTGCCCTACCTGATTATCGTCGCGGTAAACCCTTCAGTAGGTAAATTCGTGCGCTTTGTGGCAGCAGCTTTTGTCGGGTGGGGCCTGGTCCAGATTCTCGCCACCGGATCGCGCGGCGCGATGATAGGGATCGCCGCTGGAGTTCTGTTCATCCTTGTTCGCGGCACTGCAAAGCAAAAGGCGGCGGGCGTGCTGATCATGGTTGCAGCCGGGCTGGGGTTGGCGGTTACGATCATATCGTCCCCGGCGAGCCGCCTCGCCAATATGTTTGGCGACGCCGGGAATAGTTCGAACAACGAGTCAACCGCATCCAGCGAGGCTCGCAGCTATCTGCTGAGAAAGAGCATTGAGATGACCTTCACACATCCGGTGTTCGGCCTGGGCCCGGGGCAATTTATCGAAATGATGGATCGAACGTCACGCGCCGGGGGGGAGAACCACAGTCAGGTAACCCATAACACCTATACCGAAATTTCGAGCGAGATTGGCCTTCCCGGGCTCATCTGCGTGCTGGCGATTCTGTTTCTCACGGCGCGATCTTTGCGTCAGGCGATGCTACAAGCCAGGCTTCAGGGCGAAACCGAACTGGCGATGGCTGCTTTTTGCATCTCGGCCGGAATGGTAGCTTTTTGTACGACTATCATCTTTCTTGCCATGGCCTATCGCCAATACCTGGCTGGTATTAGCGGTATCGGCGTAGCGGTAGCCGCCAGTATTCAGCACGAGCTGGCCCTGCGAGCCGCGGCGAAGGCCGCCGGACCGCAGCCCCAGCCTGGGATGACGCCCCTGTTTGCGCACAAGCCGGTTCGCAAACCGCTTCAACCTCGCCGCCCGATGCCGGTGTAAATCACCACGTCAGTAGTTCCCTCACACTCCGCGCCTGCCTCTTACTCACAATTGACTCCAGTCCGGTGGATAAAGTCACCAGCCATCTCTGGCTACTCATCGTGCTCATCTTGCGCACGTGATTCACGTTCACCAGCGCATTGCGGTGAATTCTCCGGAAGCAGTCCGGATCGCCCGCTTCCTCTTTAGCCGCAACGAAACGGGCTTGACGGATCGAACAGGTAAAAGGCGTCGCCGATCAGCATCGTGATCTCAAGCCGGGCACCCGGCGGGATCTCTTTGCGGGGATCCGCAAGGAAGACCGGCGACATGCCCCGCAGCCGGAGGCCGCACGCCTCGAAGGTCCGGCACATTTCCGGCAGAGAAGAAGCAGCCACTATTTCACATGCTCCGGGCTCCGCCGCGATGTACCGGACAAGCGCCGAGAATGCGGCCGCCCGGTCTGCATCTGTTGCGCCACCCGCGACAACGAAATCGGCGACGCGAACGGATCCTCCGGCATTGCTCACGAACCCGTGTCCCGATGCAACTCCATTCTTACTCAACAAAAGCAGTTGTGAAGGGACTACCGGGCATCGCAACAGGTAGTCGAACCAGGCGCGGGTTCTAAGGATCGGGAGAAAGTCCCCCGCATGCGCGAAAACATCGTCGGTCGCGCTCGCCCTACGGCATTCCCAGCCCACGGGGTTTGGTAAACGGGGACGAACTTGCCAAAATAAGTTCCGTCCCGCCTGGGCCAGTTCGCGCAGCCTTCCAGCCTTGCCCTGCGCCCGCCTAAAAATACGCCACATGTTTAGCGGGCGGGCATAGTAGCCAATATCGTTTTCCCGCCTGAACCACTTGACCATGGGTAATATTCGCAGGGTGTCAGCGCTGCCACCGACTGCCAATAACGATCCGTCGGCAAGGTCGAGGCAGCGCTGGAAAAGCAGCAAGCCACCGAGAGGCATGCGACGGGATCCCGCCCAGTCAATAATCTGCATGCTTTCAAGCACGCCGCCATTAAGCTCGAATCGCACCGGACTGATACAACCATGCGCTGCAATGCCACCCGCGGCTTCGAGTACGTAGCTGCGACCGCCCGGCCACCAGGGATGGGTTTCAAAGTACTTCCAGGCAACCGCCGCCGCACTAAGACTCGCGGGCCGCTCGACACTTCCAAAGGTTTGGAGGAGGAATTCAATGACTTCAGCTTCGCGACCAGGTTCAGCCTGTGACAACGATATCGGCATGAGTGGACCTTACGCGTGTAGTCCCGCGAGCTGCTCCGCTATGTAATGCGGCGGCGTGTAGCAGTCCACCGATATGCGGTGAATTGAAAAGCGGTCTACATTCGGGGTGTTCAGCCCGGTGGAGGTTGTGACGCCCGACGAAAAGCCGGTATCGCGCACGCACGCGATGGCAGCCTCACCGATATCTTTCGGGTGTCCGTTCGGATAGCAGAAATGATTCACGGGAAAACCGAGGTGTTCCTCAAGGGTCTCCTTTGCTCCCGCGATTTCGCGCCGGAGTTCGAGCGGGTCGGTGATACGGGAGAGAATCGGGTGACTGTCGGTATGGCAACCGGAGGGTGTAAAAAGGATTGTGTAAACGCGGTTCTCAGAAAGATAGGAGGATAAGGAGAACCGAATGACAATCAGAAAAGAGTTGATCGACGAGCTGATCGCCACCAGCGGCGGAAAGCTGATTGGCCCGGACGGGCTGGTG
>JBBROK010000005.1:0-246957 GCA_038229475.1 Bryobacterales bacterium
CAACTCAAATACACCGCTCACCATCACCCCGATAAGGCTGGCGATCGCCCATTCCAGGATAAATCGCCGATACGACCGGCCCGCCGGCAACAGCAGCAGCGCTTGCCGAAAACGCCACAGCGCCGCCAGCAGTGTGAGGGTCAGAATCAGCGCGGCGGGGATTCCGCGTTCCGCCGCATAGTGGATGTAAATATTGTGCAGATGCCCGTAAAATCCCACCGGTATGGGCCGCTGGATATAGCTCGGAATGTAGCTTTGGAAAATGGCCGGTTTGGCGATTTCTTCCGGCCCCAGACCCAGCAGTGGATGGGCCTTGATCATCTCCCAGCCGGTGCTCCAGCAAACAATGCGGTGCTGGTTGGAGTCTGTCTCCTTTTCCGGCTTCACAATGGAAATCGCGCGGCGTTGCAGCGCCACGGGGGCAACCAGCAAGCCCAGACCAACCACCACCGGCATCGCAAGCGCCGCCCACCGGCTCCATCGCCACAACAGATAAAAACCACCTGCCAATGCCGCCAGCCAAATGGACCGCGTGTCACTCAGAATCAGCGCCAGCCCGGCGACCACCCCGCAGGGCAACCACAGCCACCAACGTTCCCGCCTGGGCGGCGCGTACAGCAGGAATGCACCAATCATGAGCAGTATGAATAGCTGTTGACCGGAAAACGTCATCCAGTGGCTCATGAAGCCACTAATCCGACCCGCCACATAATAGTGGTAGAAATCCATGCCGGCTTCTTTGGCCAGCGCAATGTCGCGGATGTACTGGTAGAACCCCCGACCCGCGGTCACCGTGCCCAACACCAGCCACGCGTACACCAGCCAACGCGCTTCCGCCAGTTTCCGCACACTGGAGAACACGACCAGCAGAATCAGAAACACGAACATCTTACGGACCTGCGGGCTACCGTGGGCCGGATCGGGTGAAAACGCCAGAGAAACCAGTGTCCATAGCAGGAACAGCCCCAGCCCCACCGCCGCTTTGGGCCACCGCAGCGGCAATCCGGAAAGGAACAACACGCCCAGCGCCACTGCCAGCAGGATCTGCGAGATCGCAATCGACAACAGGATTGACGCGGCGGACCCGATGGCCAGCCACAGGCTCAATTTACGCAGAAATGGCGGAGCAACCAAGCTGTCATTACAACACGCACTCCGGGGAATGGATACCCGCTGCCTGCAACGATTCCTCCATCCGGTCCAGCGCCGCGCGGTGAATTTGCGACACGCGGCTCTCATTCACACCCATCAAGTCACCAATTTCGCGCATGGTCTTGCCATTGGCGTAATACTCCCGGATCACCTGCTGATAACGTTCCGGCAAGCCCTGAATCGCCAACGCCAGCATAGATTGCAGTTGACTCTGGCTGGCCAGCACATCGGGATTCAGTTCGTCGCCCGCCGGATACTCCGGTTCACTCTGGTTCTCACTTTCCGGCATACGGCTGGAAGCGGAAATCAGACCCACCATCCGCATCTCAACCGCCACATGGCGCCAGCGATCCACACTCATGCCCATTTGCTGGGCAATTTCCGCCTCAGTGGGCGTCCGCTCCAGAGTCGCTGCCCACTGCCGCGTCATCTCTTCCAGCTGTTTATGACGCTTCCGCAAGTCGCGCGAAGCCCAATCCAGATCCCGCAGGCTGTCCAGAATCGACCCCTTAATGCGGTGCTTGGCATACGCGCGAAAGCTGACCTGCTTCTCGCTGTCAAACTTCGAAGCGGCATCAAACAAGCCCATCACGCCGGCGTGGGTCAGATCGTCCAGATCCACGTGAACCGGCAGACTTTCATATACCCGCACCGCGATGGCGCGGGCCAGCGGCAGGTTCTCTAAAACCAGTGCATCCCGTGCTTCTATAGACACAGCGGGAGGGCAGCAAAGTGATTGCATTCCGGTAATACCTCGTGCGGGATAAAGCACGAAGTACTCCAGAATTTATGGCAATAAAATCAATAACTTAGGCGCTCCATGTCCCGCATGGGAGCCCGAAGTGGTATGCCCGTTTCAGAACGGTACTACCAGCCCGCCTTCCACGCGATTAGAGTCTTGGCAGCCAACGCCAGCATCAGCAACAGAAATGCCTGGCGAACTTTGCCGTCCAGCAATAGTGCGCCTGCTCCCGCCAGGACGGCGTAAGATGCCAGGGCTACAACCAGGCGCTTATTGACTGGCATACTGCTCATTGGGCGGGCACCAGCAGGAAGTAGTCGTAAACCGTACGTGCCACTTCCGCAATGGCCTTCTCCGCCGTATCCTGGGGCCGCGCCGCGCCCTTGGTGAATACGGAGAGCACGATGTGCCCGCCGCCATTGGGAAGCGTGATTACGCCGGTATCGTTGGCGACTCCGCCGAGTGTGCCGGTTTTGTGTGCCACCGGTGTCCCCTGCGGCAGCAAGCCCTTGATGCGCGCCTTGCCGGTCTGGCAACGCTCCAGCACGCCGTTCAGAAACTCGGCGCTGGCGGGCGAAAACAGTTCCTTTTTCCACACTCGCGCCACCAGTTTCGTCATCTCGTCGGGCGTGGCGGTATCTTTCAGACTGCGGGTTTCGGCTCGCCGCGCTGCCATATGTTCGCGATCCGGAACCGCGTCGAACATCGGGTCCCACATCTCGCGTTTCCATTCACTCTCCGGCGGCAGACTCTTTACCCCGCTCCAGTTGGAAATCAGCACGGCAGTGTTCCGGTCCACGCGGATATTCAGGCCCAGTTGCCGCATTCGTTCGGTTACCGCCGCTGAACCACCGGCTTCGCGCAACAGAATGTCGGCAGCGGAATTGTCGCTGATTACCAGCATCAATTCCATGAGATTGGCCACCGACAGCGAAACGCCGGGGTGGAAGAACAGCTCACTCAAAGTTCCGCTGCCGGGATGCAAATCCTGGGTGGTCAACAGAATCATTTTGTCGAGACTCAGCTTGCCCTGATCCACCAGAGTCATAATCTGGACCGCAATCGGCACCTTGAACGCGCTGGCCATGGGGAAGGCCTCAGTGCCCCGCACAGACACGGATCGTCCGCTTTCCAGATGTAACGCGCTTACGCCAACGGTGGCATCGGTGATCTTCGTCAGAGCTTCCAGTTGCTGCTCCAGGCGTGCGAGGGAGGAATCGGCGGCGGGGGCAGCGGCGGCGACGCACAGCAGGATCGCACAGGGAAAAAAGGCAACGCGCATGAAAGCAGTGTACGACTTTACGCCTGGTGGACGCGGGGAACAGAATTTGAAGCGTGCCCGCGAGCGGCACTTACCCGTTTTTTGACCCCGGTTTAGACAGGGCGGGAATCGACCGGACGCCATTAGGGGCAATCCATCGGATTGAGGCCGACAGGTACCAGCGCACAGGCGACGCATTGGCCAACTCCCTCATTCTTGAGTATCGGATCAAAAATGAAAGGCAGCCGCGAACTCCCGGGCACGCTCCACTTCAAGTGTACCGCGACTTTCGTCCGCGTCCGCGCTATACTGCAAAATTCGGCAACAACAATTCAAATCTGAGGTTCTGTAGATGTCACTCACGACACTGGCAATGGTTCTTCTTCAGGACGCGCCCGCGGATAGCGGAAGCGGCGGCACGGTGCGGATGGTCTCCGGCGTTCTGGCCGTTGTACTCGTCATCATCATCATCATGCGCCGCAAGGGCGGCAAGGGCAAGAAAACTGAAGAAGACGAATTCTGATTAGGGTTCCTACCTATTTGGGGCGTCGCGGCCGCGCGATAAAAAAGTGGTAAACCTCAGTCAGCTTTGAGAAGTTGAGGTCTCCGCAACCGCAGTCTGCACGGTTATAAAAGGCGCGTTCCAGGCGGAGTGACCCCAGCACCGATTCCAAGGTCTTGTTTCACTGCCCCTGACAGAGGGCAGTGCTTCCACAGGAGCATGGCAGGCTTGGGCCGGAACAATCTGAACAGTCCCCGTTCAGATGCGTCTCCACGGCACATTCCGCCACCCGCAGTGCGCTGCTTTGGCCGCGGTTTCCCAAGCTTCGAAATCAATCACATGTTCGGCATCGCGACCGATCAGGCGCTCGATCTCAAGGCGGATATCCTCTTCGAAACTGGCACGGACCCGTCTTGACAGCTACGGCGGTCTGGGTGGATGTGCCTTCCGACTCTTCATCAGTCAGTTTTTCACGGGCTTGCCAATACTCCTCCGGTTCCTTCCGAAACTGGGTGCGGCAGCTAACTGGCGATTAGCCACCGATGCTTGCGCGGCAGTGAGCGGTCGCGATTGCGTATCGCCCTCCACCGCGTGGGTCGGGCTGTGTCAGGCGTCCGGGTTCGAAGCGCACGCACAGCCCGCCTGGACTGTCGACATGTGCTACGACAACGTGAAGACTTTCTATGATCCTGGCGCTCCCGAATCCCGCGCCGACTGCGTGGAACAGGGCTGGGGTGACTACCACAAATCCGTGGAGGCCCGTCTCGATCAACTGTCTTATCTCGATCTCAAGAATCTTCGCATCACCGGCCTCGATACAGCCGAGATTCTCTCCGTTTCCGCCAGCGCAGCCAAACTGATCGCACCGCAACTATGCCGAACTCCCGCCCTGGATCGACCGGAACGAATGGTGCAACAGGACTTGGAACTACTCGACTTTTCCGTCGTGTCCACCCAGGCGCCAGCGGACGCCCATGCCCAGGAGATTGGCCCAGTTCCGATACAAGCCGTTTGTCCCCTGCGCGTTATTTGCCGCCACATCGGTAGTGACCCGCGTAAAATACATGGCCTGATAAAACGCGGAAAGGTCGAGCGCTCCATGTATTTTGGTCAAACCGGTGGTAAAGCTGTGGCGATCCGTATCGGGGAACAACGGACCCTTGCTCTGATCCGGAACCGGTGATTTATCGAAGCTGTAACCAGCCCGCACGGTGGCGTCCTTCGCCAGGCTGGCCAGCATCCCGCCAATCATCCCCTTCTTCGCGGTAATGGTGGGCATTTTGTGTTCGTAACCGGTCGCGATTATGACGGAGTTCTTAAAGTCGAACTTCAGGCGCAGTTCGGGGCCAGTCGCGGTGGGGCGGCCCTTGGAGTCTGTGTTTTTGGTGAAATTGATGGGAAAATCGGCGAAACCACTGAAATCCTGAACCTTGACGTCGACCGCGAATGTCCCGCCCATCACGTCCTGCTTCGAAATTCCGATGGCGTACATTCCCGGAGTGACAAAAGTGCCGCGGATGTCCTGGTTGGGGAACAACACGTCAAGCCCGCGGTCCTTGGGCAGGAACGGCACCACGGCGCCGCCGTTGGTGAAAGCGAAGGAAGCATTGCCCTGCAGATGCGACACCACGTGGGTGCGGTAGTTCAGACCCACGTTCACCTTGTGCTCCCGGTTTTTGTAGAGCAGGCCCGCATTGATGCCGTACTTGTTGGCAATGGCGGCGGCGCGCAGGCGGCCTTCCGGCAGAAGACGGGCAAAAGAACGATACGCCTGATTCGGATCGGCACCGGGAAACACCTGTTTGGCCAGTTCCAGCTGCAGGCTGCCGGGATTGTTATCGTCAGGGTTGAAGAGACTTTCGGTCAGGAAGATGTGTGTGTGAACAAAGGCTACTCCCACACCAATAGAAAGATTCGGAGTCACCCGGTAGGCTACGGTCGGCGTGAACCAGTATTGTTCCAGTTTGGCGCGCGTGCCAGCCCACCGGCCGCTGAACTTCGTGTTGGCAGGGTCGCCGTCGTTAAAGTTAGTGAAGTTGGCGGCCAGACCATTAGGCGTGTACCCGCCAAATCCGATGGCCAGTTTCTCATTCACCCGATGCGTGAAATAGAGGCTGGCAATCGGAATGAACGGAGTATGGATGGAGCCGGAAAAGCCCTTGTCCGGAACTACAGTTCCCGGCGGCGGAGCGGTCGGCACAAAGCGAAACTGCCCGTTCACAATCAGGTTGTCCATCTGGAAACTGGTGCCTGTCTGAAATGCGATGCCGGCGGGGTTGTAAAACAGGGCAGAACTGTCGTCGGCGATGGATGTGAAGGCACTCGCCATGCCCTGAGCGCGGGAACTGAGCTCGTTCACCGCAAAAGCGGAGGCATCAAGGCGCGTCCCCACATTAAAGGCAAGCATACTTGCCAGCAATGCCGGATATATACGGCGCGCGATCCTTTTCATTCGGTTGCTTTCTCCTGTGACGATTGAGGGCATTGCCATTTCCTTGGCTTTACGGAACCGGAATTTCCGGCGGTTTGGTATTCACGTTCGATATTGAGCCGCCATCAATCTGGATCGAGATGTACGGAGCATCGGGCGCTGTGGACACCTGAACGGTAGCCACATGCAGGGTGTCATCCGCCGTCCAGCTTCCGAACCCGGTAAAGTTGACCGTGTCATAACTGCCTGCGCCGAGCCTCGAACTAAGCGAATTGAGACACGAAATCGCCACCAGATTATCCATCTTAAACGTCCCGCCCGACTTCTTCAACCGGGTATCATTGGTGTAACTGAAGCTGGCCGGCTGGCCAGGGGCGTTACACGGCACCGAATAAGCATAAGAGAACACTTCGCCAAACGAGGACGTTACGCTATTCTGTCCCCCGGATAGGGATGCCACCGGAGCATCGGTAGAGAGCACCGACTGCATTTTAAAGAACGGAGTCAGGATGGATCCCGGCCCTGCAGTATAAGAGATAGACGGGTTTCCGGTATCTGTACCGGGGAAAGCAAATGAATCGAACGGTCGAAATTCGGAGCCGTTGTAGCGAAAGACGACAGAGCTGTTCGGCCCCTTCTGGATCTGCGCAGGACCGCGCAGGAAGAAGGATTGAGGCAGAATGCGACCGTTGTTCAGGTTCAGAATTGCCGTGAGCAGATCCTGGGCCCAGAAGGTACGCCATTGGAGATCGCCAACAAACTGGCCGGTTCGGACATTGTATTCGCCGACCGGCACGTCGAAGGGATCGTCGGTGATGGCAACATTTGTTACATCGTAGGTCAGATTGGGGAAGCGCAGCTTTTCGTCGTGGCCAATGAAGCCCAGCGATAGTCCGCTGATAGGAAATGGCGGAGGCGGAACCACGAGGCCGGAGGGCGGCTGAGCGCTGAGAGCGACGGGAATGAAGTCGCCCGTCTGATCGCCAAACTGGATAATGATACGACCCTGCATCTGGGAGCGTCCAATGCCCTCGCCTCCCAGCTGCGGAATATTCAGCTTGAAGTCATCGCCAATACTGGAGAAGCGGGTATTCAGCGTAGTTTCAATTACGGTATTGGGCTGGATATCCGGACACAGATTGTCACACGAGGGCGCACGGGGCGTCTTTTTCGTAGTGATACGAAGATGCGGGTGCAGGCTGAGGCCCGGCACTTGAATGCTGGCACACTGCAACAGCGGACCGCAGAATGCAACAGGAAGGCGGACCGGGTCGCCATTGATATTATTACCCAGGGGAAGAAACGTTGAACCGTAAAACGTCATGTCCAGCAGACCGTCCGGGCGCTGCTCGAACTTAATATCCGCCGAACCGTAAATACCGGGAAAGGTGAACACGGGGGGTTTCAGGTGCGGATTCACCAGACCCAACGCATAATAAAACACATTGAAGAGGATGGCCTGGTAGTTGGTGTTCGTAACTTCGCCGGTTAAAAGATTCAGATCGCCCGAAGAATAGTTATTGAACGAATCCAGCACCGCGTTCTTGATGGCTCCGAAAAGATAGAGTTGCGGCGTCCGCAACAGAACGTCCGGGCCGTTCAGATCGAACGGATGCGTGATCTCGAAGTGCGAGACATTATTGACGGACGGGAAAAAGCGGATCTGTATGGCCCCTGAAAGATGTGAATTATAAAGACCTAGTCCGCCGAACAGCACGGAAGCGCACGTGCCAAGAGGATTGTCTTCTTTGTTCGGGCAGTCAGTAATACGGATTGCATCGCCCATGAAGCTGCCTTCGGTATCCACCTGCAGCACCTGGAATAGGCCGGGCGGCAGCTTGAGCGGAACATCCAGCGGCGGATAGGCACCCGCGGCCGTGCCCGCCGTGATCAAAACTGCTGAGAGGAGAAACGCGATTGAGTTTTTCATCGTACTATCTCCTGAACCCGCGTGGGGAAGGCTGAGCGCAGTCGCTGGGTAGGATCTTTGTCTCCAATTGCATTGACATCCACCAGCGGAAACTGTTTGTTATAAGTCGTGTTGAGCAACTTCAGAAGGTCATTCGCGATCAGCGCGTGAATCACTGAGCCTGGGTAATATCCGTCCAGCGAGAAGGCGCCCCCCAGATAATTGGCGGTCAGCGATCGCGAGCCCGCCGTCGTTCCATTGCGGCGGATATTGGAGAAAAATCCCTGCAGGTCATAAGTATTGGCACCCACGGCCTTGGCCGCCGCCAGAATTTCCGTATTGAGCGCGGTTACACGGGCCCGGGTGGCGGTTACCGTGGCATTACTGATCACTGTGCCGGGGAAGTACTGCTGCAGTCCCGGAAAGAGGGGGTTTCGGAAAGATTCAAAGTTATCGGAAAGAACCAGATTGCCCAGTAACATCATGCCGGTTGGAGTAATGTAGTCATCGGGTTTCAGCCGGAAGATTCGTTGCAGCGATTCCTGTGGAGCACTGAGGTAATTCACAGAGTTGGGGACGCTGGTAAAGAATGCGGTGTCCGTGGGGTCGGGAATGGTCAGAACCACCATTTCCGCGTAGGTTCCCTTCAGACGCGAAAGGAGCGTGTTCATGTTGGCGCGGAAAACGGTCACATCAGGTAGTTTTGACGGATCATCTGCTACGGCAGCCTCCAGCACTTCTGTGTAACCCAGTTCAACCATCAACAGAGTCGGATTCATCTTGATGGCGTACTCGACCGGAGTCCACAAAGGCTTGTTGGCTCCCACGATGAGGGCAGGAAAACCCAGCGTGAAGTTCATCATCGTCTGGTGCGGGTCGCGCTGCACCAGAGGCGATTGTGGCCTCCAAGCGAGAGCTTCGTTCAAGCGCATTCCCGGTACCGAAAGGTTGAAGATAAACAACGGGGGCGGGAACGGCAACCGGACCGAGCCTTGTTGCGTGCCCGGCAGGCGCACCGGAACGTTGGGATAACCGGGCGCGTAGCCCAGGCCCGGCGCTTCAAACAACGGCTGTGGGAAGTTAGTCTGCATCTGCTTCGCCATCAGAGCCGGAAAGCTGTTTTCCTGATACTGCTGGCGCAAACCGAAATCGGCAGCGCCGGCGGCCAGACCTTCGCCGATGACCACGAATTGCGTTGTATTCAGCCTTGCCTGAGAATACGCGCCAACCGGAGTCAGCGCCGCAGCTAATAGCAGAGGACATGCTCTCCACATATTGCTGACCAGAGTCTTGTGCATGAAATATGTCACCTTAGATCTTAAATGTAGGGGTTCCGCAGGTCCACACCCGGATATTCCGGCGCGCCCTGTGCCCTTGCGCGGAGAAGCTTTTCTTCCTCTGCGCCTACCGGGCCGCGGAAATTCATGATGTCCCAGCCGGTCTTCGGTGAATTACCCCCAAGGAGCTGAAATTCCTGGTTCGGCACAGCCAGATGTTTGGGGTAGTTAGAGAAGAAGGTCTGCTTGGTGCCCAGCAGCATGAAAATTGCCGCGAAGGAAAGAAGGTCGCCAACCCCGTCATTCTCAAAGTTGCCGCTCAGAATGTTGTACAGGTAATTACCCTGGGCTTCCAGATTCATATCCAGAAACTTCGGCCCATATGCAATCACCGGAGGCGTTTCATTAAAGGCCACCACCGCCTGATTGTACCCGTCAAAGGCAAGCTTATTGCCCAGATTGAAAACCTGGCGGACATAAGTATTCAGGGCGTAGTCGGTAATACCGGGGTCGAAAGTCGCCCAGCCCGGATCCTGATCAACCGGGATCACCATGCGGCCGAAGGCGCTGAAAACAGTGAAGGCCTTCTGATTGTTCACCGCCGCTTCCGCATCAGTGAGGCCGAACAGTTTGGGGCCGAATTTATCGAAAGCCGCGGCCACACCCGCGCCCTTGATCATATTCCCAAAGAATGCGCGGCGGGAAAGGGCATTCTCCATCGCCACCAGTGATTCACGAATCCTGCTCATTGAGGCACCACCTCATCGCCCATCTCCGCCAGGGCGGTTGAAAAACTCTTCGCGCCCAGAATCTGTCCGTTGACATAGTCGGATGCCCGGCTGGCAACGGCCATGATCATGGCGTTCGGATTGGCGCTGATGTGATTGGGGATCACGCTGGCATCGCAGACCATAAGGTTCTTCACATCCCATGACATCAAATTGGAATCCACCACCGAATTGTCCTGTCGAACGCCCGCGCGGCAGGTTCCCTGGGGGTGAAGCGCGCCCGAAGTTGTCACAAAAAGGCTCATCTGCTGCTTCAGCACCGGTTCGGGATCGTTCGGGTTGGGGAAGCTGCTGTAAGCGCCCATCTTCTTGTAAATCTCTGTGATCTGTCGCAGTGCAAGAATAAACTCCTTGACCGTTTTGTCTTCCAGGATACCGAACTTGTTGGCAACCGGGTAGTTGATGACGGCGTTGGCGCGGGTTCCCGTCACCCGGCCTTCCACGTTGGGCTTCATTTCGAAGATGAACGCGCCGGAGCGGCTCCTGAACTGCCGCATCACATCTTTGTAGGGTCGGCCAAAAAGTCCGATTTTGTATGCGCTGGCTACCCATGGAGTTGTCGAGGCGAAACCGGCGCTGGCGTGAACCACCGCGTCGGTCGGATTACCATTACTGTCCATCGCGTGATGGAATACATTCCACTGGTAACCGCGGTCCATCCCCCAGTCATCGCCGGGAAGCAGCACATCCACCGGCAAACCGGGGTGCGCGCGAAGGTGCTGCCCCACCGTGGGGTTTTTCAGATGCACGCCCGAATCGCGGAGCAGGAGAGGGGAACCAATCGCACCCGCCGACAGCACAACAAGCTTACGGGCGTTGGCAGTAATTGTCTGGCCGCCGCGCACATATGTGACGCCGGTGGCTGTACCGTTGGTAATCTCGATTTTTGTGACCGTGGCCCGATCTGCAACTACGGCACCGGCTGCCACCGCTTTTGGAATCTGCGTATGGGCCGTGCTCATCAGCGAATCGTACTTGCAGGGCATGCCCGCATTCAGACGGTGGCCGCAGAAAATACAGTTCTTGCGGTTGGAAGCCGTTTCAAAAACCGGGATCCCCTGACTGATTGCGATCCGTTCGTAAAGGACGCTGGCCTTGTTCCAGAACTGCCGATCATCGCGATGCACATTGAGAATACGCTCGGCCCTCCGGAAGTGAGGGTCAAAGGCCTGCTTGGTCCAGTCAGTAACACCGGTTGCTTCATTGAACCCGGTGAAGTCTACCTTGCGGGGTCGAAGCCATGCGCCGACATTGACAAACGATCCGCCACCCACTACCTTCGCCTCGCGCTGCGCGGTGGCGGCGAAGGGGTTGGATTGGTCCATGTACATCGGGTACGTGAAAAAGAGGTCGCCGCTGTTGGAATCCGTACTGCCCGGCAGCCAGTTGCCCAGATTGACCTGCGTGGCCAGCTTGCGCCGTTTGGGCGTCCCCGTACCGGGGTTGGGAGCCTCGCTGTACCAGGGTCCGGCGTCGAGGATCAGGACCGAGCCGAAGGAAGCAATCTGACCAGCCAGAAAGCCGCCACCCGAGCCTGCCCCGATAATGATTACATCATAGGTATCTGCCATGCTGCTCCTGTTTTCGCGGCCAGATCCCCGACCGAAACGCAATTCGATTCATTGTCAACCAAGACCCTTAGCGCAGGGCCGTTCCCGTGTATGCCTTCGGATTTGAAAGCGTAATGGCAAATCCGTTGGGAACGAAAGCATACTGCCGGGTAGTCAACGTCTGGGTCGCCCCGTTGAGCGGCGTAATCTGAACACTGCCTGAAAGCACGGCCAGATGAGTATTCGCCCGGATTATGAAAGGAGGGGTTGTGCGCCCGGCGCGGATGCGGATCGCACGGATCGTGGTTCCGGCTGCCGCGTCGCGCTCAATGAGCTTTTCATCAATTCCCTGCGGCCAGCCGACATTCGGATAAAGCAAATCCCAACCCTTAAACGCGATGATGCCGAGGAACTGGCCCAACGTCAGGACATATTCGCTGCCGGTTGTACCGCGGGGTACCTGCGGTCCCGCGTAAGTATCCGGAGCCGCTGCGATCAGCGGAAAAAAAGGCGCCGCGGTCCAGACAAATGAGTTGGCTTCCAGTATCGGCAACTCCGGCCCAAAATCGACGTCCTGCGGAAACGGTGCGAAAAGGCCGGCCGTAAGATCGATCGGTTCCCTGTTGGGGACCAGCAGGCGATCAATTCCCTGCATAATAAATACTTTTCCCGATCCCATAAACCGATTGTGAGGCACCAGAATATCTTCCTTCTGGATGACGAACCGAAACGAATCACTCGCCTCTGAGTGCAGCGTCACGAAAAACTCGCCCGGAATATCCGGGCCAAACGGCTGCGGCGTTTGCTTCAGCGGATCAATGACCTGAAAACCGGCGGCACTATTTACCGTCCTGGAAGGAACCACAATGGGATCGCCGGAGCCTTTCGCGGAGACGGCGTAAATGATCACGTCTCCTTCGCGGCCACCGAACTGTGCCAGGGCCATGCCTCCGGCAAACAGGCAAATCAGGGGAATAGCAACTAGGCTGCGCATTCAATCTCCTCGTTCCGGAAAAAAAAGCCGCTCAAACCTGGCTCACGTGTTTACTGCTGCGCCTTCAAGGTGCCGCCGACGGACCAACCCGGCGTAGCGACCATCATCATGGCGGCTTCGCCGTGACCGCCGATGGCGCCACTGATGGTTTGCTGTTCCCCGCCGAAACTATACTTGAATGTCACATAGCACTTCGAGTTCACTTCATACGTTCCGCCAAAGTCTTCGGCCACGATGCGACCGGCGTAGTTGGCGAGAGTTTTGGCGGTGAAGGCTCCGTTGCCATCCGTCACCAGACGCCCGATGCGCTGGAACATACCGGCGCGCTCCTTGGGAGCCAGCACAGTGCCGCTAAGATCGACCTGAAACGCCCCGTTGAAATCCAAAGTTCCGCAGAAGCGCATATCCTGCTTCAGATGCCGGCCCACAACCACTGTGCCCGGGGGATCTGTGATCATGACGACTTCCTGCCGGTTGCCTGAGGCTAAAACCGCAGTAAACGTGGCTGGCAGCGAGAGCGGGAAGGGAAGAATGAGCTGAAAGGTGATCACGCAGTCCGGGGTAATCGTGTAGGTACCGGGTGCGCTGCCGTTCAGAATCAGACCGTTGTAACCGGCAACCGAATCGATGTTCACATTGCCCTGTCCATCCGAATTGAAAGTGCCGTACTGGCTAAAGGGTCCCACCAGGGCGGCGCCTGCCGGAGGGAGCACCAAAAGGGCACCCGTTGTGTAGAAGGCATAGCTGCCGTTGAAATCAGCCGTCGTGCAGGTGATTGCTCCCTGCATTCCCACGGCACCGGTCAGACACGCGCCAGCCAAAACCGCCGCAAATCGAAATCGTTTCATCGAACCCCTTTCCCAGCAAATCCCGTTTTACCGAACTGCGAAATTGCTGTACGACGCAGTATCAAATTTGATCTGCTCATATTGCTCACGCAGCATCGGGTTCCAGAGTACGACCTGATCGGCGCGGCTGTCAAGGGTTACGGAAAAAATGTTAAATCTGCAACGGACAGTTGGCACTGCCGGCGTCCGTCGACTGCCATGGCCGCCGCCGGACCTACAAACAAAGCACTGATTACTCCGTGGGCGAACTGCTCCGCAGTCGGGCAGCGACAGCTCCCCTGCGGTCAGTGCTCGTAAGAATCAAGATGTAAACAATCTCTGCATGAACTGCCGGATAGCGTCTAATTCCGCGCAGCCAGCCAGTGCACCAGGTTGCGCATCTGCTCTTCAATGCGCGCCCGGTCCGGCGCTTCCGGCACCAGTTCCAGATACTTGCGGAAGCCTGCAAGGGCATCCGCCGAGCGGTGCTGCATCAGCATGGCCACTGCCCGCTGCTTATGCTCATCCGCGCACGCGGGGTCGGCGGCTATCAGCAGGTCCAGCAGCACTATTGCCTTGGCCGGTTCCCGCCGCGAAAAATATACCTGACGAAGATTGTTGACCATCCGCATCACCACATAGCGGCGGTCCACCGGTGTGAGCAGGTCCCGTGTGAGATTCTCCGTCTGTGCCAGTTGCGCACAGCCGCTTTCATCCAGCAACCGTCCGCCGTGGTACGGGTCAATAAAAGCCGAATACCCCTCATCCTCATAGCGAACGACGAAGTGGCCGGGCAGCCCGATACCCACCACAGGTTTGGCCAGCCGCCGCGCCACTTCCATATAAATCAGCGAAAGGGTAAGCGGGATCCCGGTGCGGGTTTCGAGAACACGGTTCAGACAGCTGTTGTCGGCGTGGTAGTAATCCGCCGAGTTCCCCTGAAATTTCAGTTCCTGAAACAGGTAGCGGTTGGTGGTCTCTACGAAGCACTCGCCGTCGGAAAGATCGGTCGCACGGTCGGCAATTGTAAACGCGATGCGATCCAGTTCCGCCATCGACGCCGAGGAATCCAAATCCGGATACTCAATGGCGGCAAGTTCGAGCGCTGCACGATCCAGCTCCAGCGCGGAGGGGCGGCGTCCAATCAGATCGAGTAGTTCCTGTGAACCCGGAGCGTTCACGGCCAGCCAGTCCGCCTAGGCGGCGGGCTCCGCAGCCGGCACCAGGCGAATGCTGGATGCGGCAATCTTGCCATTTCGGTCCATACCCAGATCGTAGAAGATACGCGCGCCTGGCACAACCAGAGTCGGATCGCCTTCCTGCAGCCGCGAGATGTGGAAGAAGATGTCCCTGCCGCCGGAATCGGGGCGAAGGAATCCAAATCCCTTTTCTTCGAAGTACGTGGTGATGGAGCCGATCTGAATGACCGGTTCCGAGGGGTCGACAGAGGGGGAATCGCCACCCATACTGGGCGGACGGCCCGTCTTGTCGCCGACGCCCTGTTTGAGCAGCGCCATGTCTTCGTCAGTCAGCTCACCCCCGGCTTGTTGCTCCGCGGGCATCTTCAGGTTCGGGTTTTTCTTAAGGGCGTCTTCAAAAAGACGCTTCTGGCGGGCGTTCAACTGTGATGTTCCTCGTGGGTCAGGCTTGCGGCGCAACGGCAGCCGCAGCCGCTACGGCTTTGGTGCTCTTGCGCCGCGTCTTCTTTTCGGCAGGAGCCTGCCGGTCGCTTTTCTTCAAGTGCGTGCTGACCATGCTTGTGACGAACTTCTTTTCGCCAAGATCGTCAAAGCGGATGGACACGCGCTCTTCGCTGTAGGACAAGATGGTGCCGAAGCCGAACTTATCGTGTTCAACCTGGGCGCCCTGATTATAACCAGCCATGATGGTGGGGGGTCACTCCTTTGGGGAATTCTGTTTGCGAAGGCAATGGTGGGAGAAAAGTCCGCAAAATCTAATACAGATGGTAACACGGCATCAAAGTGCCGGTTTCTGTTGCGGCCTGCGGTGGGGAAATCGAGGTGCGGTAGAATCGACAAACGCCTATGTTGATCCATCGCAGATTTCTCATCGCCGCAATTCTGGGGTTCACGGCGCTGCTTCCCGCGCAGACTTTCCCCAAAGGCGCTCCGGCTGAACTGGGCTTCGCGCCCGACCGCCTCACGCGCATCACCCAGGTTCTGCGCGATGACGCAACCAAAGGCACCATGCCAGGCGCGGTTCTCATGATCGTGCGCCACGGCAAGGTGGCTTACTTCGAATCGAGCGGCGTGCTGGACCCCGCCACGAAGAAACCCATGACGCCCGATGCCATCTTCCGGATTTACTCCATGAGCAAGGCCATCACCACTACTGCCGCCATGACGCTGTTCGAGGAAGGCAAGTTCAACCTGAGCGACCCGGTGTCGCGGTATCTGCCGCAGTTTGCGCGGATGAAAGTGGGCGTGGAAAAACCGGACCCGGCGACCGGCAAGCCGACCCTGGAAGTGGTGAATGCGCGTGGACAGATGACCATTCAGGATTTGATGCGCCACACCTCTGGCATCACGTACGGGTTCTTCGGCAACTCTCTGAACAAAAGGGCCTATGTGGAAGCCGGGGTAATGAAGGGCGACTTCACCAACGCTGAGTTTGCGGATCGGATTGCGAAACTTCCGCTGGCCTACCAGCCCGGTACTACCTGGGACTATAGCCATTCCACCGATATTCTGGGCCGGCTGGTGGAGGTTGTTTCGGGCAAGACGCTCTATGAATACGAGAAGGAACGCCTGCTTGATCCGCTGGGAATGAAGGACACCAGCTTCTATGTGACCGATGCCGCGAAGCACCCGCGCATTGCGGAGCCGTTCCCGAACGACCGCATCTTCGGTATCGACGCTGCATTCAGTGACCCGCGGGTGGCAGGCAAGTGGGAATCGGGCGGCGGCGGCATGGTCTCTACCGCCGCCGACTATGCGCGCTTCCTGCAGATGATGCTGAACGGCGGTTCGCTCGAAGGCAAGCGGTACCTGAGTCCGAAAACGGTGGCGTTTATGACGTCCGATCATGTGGGCGATGGTGTAATTCCAGGGCCACTTTACCTGCCGGGACCGGGGTACGGTTTCGGGCTGGGCTTCGCGGTTCGCCGCACGCCGGGCGTCTCGGCCGACGAGGGTTCGCAGGGCGATTACACCTGGAACGGCGTGGGTGGCACACACTTCTGGGTGGACCCGAAGGAAGACATGTTCGTGCTGTATCTGATGCAGTCGCCACTCCAGCGGACGCACTACATGTCGACCATCCGCAACCTCGTCTACGCCGCTATGACCGGCAAATGAAAAGCGCGGCGACAGCGCTGGTGGTGGCTGTGCTGGTGCCGGCAGGGCTGGCCTTCGCGCAGCAACCGCGCGCCCTGCGCCTCGCACAGAATCCGCTGGTCACGCAACAGATGTCGGCCAGTTTGGGTGATGACATCAACGGACCTTCCATCATCCGCGTCCCGGCGTGGGTTGCGCATCCACTGGGCCGCTATTACCTGTACTTCGCGCATCACAAGGGCGGCTACATTCGCCTCGCCTACGCCGATAATATTGCCGGTCCGTGGAAGATCCACGAACCCGGTGTGCTCCATGTGAAAGACACTGAGCTGTACCGTCCGCAACCCGATCCACCCGCACTTGGAGCGAACTTCTACACCCATGTAGCTTCTCCTGAGGTGGTTGTGGATGAGGTCAATCACAAGTTGGTGATGCTGGTGCATGGCTGGTATACGGCGGGCAAGCAGTGGCCAGCCAATCCCGGCGAGGCCGCACGCTGGTCACGGGAGAACGGCTACGGGCAATACACGCAGACCACGGTCTCAGTTGATGGGCTCCACTTCGTGGTGCAGCCCGGCATTACTGCGCGAACGTCCTATGTGCGGGTTTTCAACTGGAACGGGACGTGGTTTAGCATGAGCCGCCTTGGCGTGCTCAGCCGCGCAGAGAATCTACAGGGTCGCTTCAATGCCGGACCGAATCCTTTTGCGACAGATATCTATGCGGGCCGTGTGCGTCACGTGGCTACACTGTTGCGGGGCGCGAAGCTGTACGTCTTTTTCACAGCCATCGGGGATGCACCGGAGCGCATTCTGCTCTCTACCATCGAATTGAATTCTGATTGGCGGACGTGGGAAGCATCTGCACCAGTGGAAGTCCTGCGCCCCGCAGCCGCCTACGAATGCACCCATCTGCCGCTGACGAAATCCACCGCCGGAGAAGCCGAAGGCCCCGAACAGGCGCTGCGCGACCCGGGTGTGGTGGAGGACAGCGGACGAGTCGTGCTGTTCTATTCGTACTGTGCGGAGCAGGGGCTCGCAGCGGCGGATGTCAGCTCCTTCGTGCGCTGAGCTTGCGCTGGGCTACATCGCCACCGGAATAAAACAGGGCGAGTGACGGGGTCGCTGCAAGATGGCGTAGGGCTTCCGAACTACTTTGGCCGAAACCGGGACGCTCTTGAGGAATGCCTGTGGGATCTGGAGGGTTCAAGCAGTTGGGTTCTGCTCTTCACTAACGCTGAAACTATGACAGTCTTGCCGCATCATCAGATCGCCATGTTGATCAGTATCCGCTCGGCGGCAGCGGAATTTTAGAAGAGCGGGAAACGCGTCTTCCGGAGCGTATTCTTTGGCGGCCCACAGCACATCCGCACATTCGCAGCTGCAGGCTTACGTTTTGAGTGACGACGATATGCGAGGGCGGGTTCGATGTTTTACTTGTAGCGCGGCGTGGGCCGCCGCATAGAATCTGCAACCGGGGAAAAGGGGCGCTTTGGGCGGCTGCCTTGCCGACCAGCCGGGCAACCACGATGAACAGGCCCTGCGCGACCCTGATGTGGTGGAAGACAGCGGACGAGTCGTGATGTTGTGCGGATCAGGGGCTCGTAGCGGCGGATGTCAGCGCCTTCATGCGTTGAATGTCCGGCCACGCGCGGAAGAGCCGTACGCCGCTTCTCCTATTTCCCAGTCATGATATTCTGAGAGCCGGTGATACCACCGGGAGTTTCCGATGCCAGCCACAGCAGTTGCTCAACTGACCTTCGAAGAGTTTGAACGCCTTGCCGACCAACCGGGCAAGCTTGAAATCCTGCATGGAGAATTGATTGAAATGCCTCCAGCGCTGCGTAGACAAAACCAGATTGCGCGCCGTGTATTTCGCAGCCTCGACAAACTCCTGACTGAGAGCACACCTGACACCTGGACCATGGCGCTGGGTGATACCTACCAGGAGATGGGCTACAAATTGATCGGGAACACCTGGCTGCAGCCCGATGTCAGCGTGGCACATGCCGGGCAGAAGGGCGACAAGTATTTCGCCAATGCTCCGGCCCTTGCCGTTGAAGTCATATCGGAAAGTAACAGCGCCGAACAGGTGAATGGCAAGATCGACGAATACCTCCTGCGCGGAGCATTTGAAGTATGGGTAATCTACCCAACGAAGCGACAGATGTGGGTTTATCGCCCTGACAGCACTGCCGGGATGTTCTCCGGAACCTTTCGCTCGGCGTTGTTCGGTGGTGCCACCTTCAGCGTGCCCGATTTCCTGGGAGACTAAACCGCGTCACAACTTCGGCGCAGGCAGACGTCCCAGCAATTTTTCCACTGCGGCGCCGATTGCCAGCAGTGCCCGGTCTGAGCCGGCCGGGCCATCCAGTTCCAGCGAAACAGGCAGACCGGATTGCGTCAAACCTGCGGGCAGAATCAGGCCGGGAATTCCCGCCGTGCTGCCCGGCGCAATGTTGCGGGAGATCGCGACTGAGAACGAAAGTTTCTTATCGCCGATCATCACTTCATCCTGACCAATCTTTGTGGCCGGGACCATGGTTGCCGGAAACACGATTGCCGCCACACCGGTGCGGGCAAAGTATGCCTTGTAGTTTTCCTTCATCCGTGGCAGGTGGGTATCGACCGCGGCTCGATAGACCTCTTCCGTCACAAAGCCCCGGCCTCCGGGCAAGACGCGCGCGAAGAAAGCTTGCAGGTCTGCGCTGGATTGCGCGACCACCTGATCCATGGTTACGCCCGCGCCGGAATCCTGCAGATACCTGGGCAAGGTGTGCAGCACGTCGTGCATCTGAATGGGTGAAACGGTGCGCTGCACCAGTGCGGCCAGTTCTTCCACATCCCCTTCCACGAGTTGCACACCGGCATCCCGTAGCTTCTGAAGCGCAAGATTCGCAATCCGCTCCACCTCGGGGTCCAGATCGCCCCAGAAGTAACCGCGGGCCACGCCAAGCTTCAGGCCCTTTAGTGTTCCCCGCAATGGCCCTGCATTGCCGGTCATTACAGTATCAAAGAGCGCCAGATCAGCCACCGAACGTGCGTGGGGGCCAACCTGATCGAACAGCGCAGAAATCGGGGCCACACCGGAGGAAGGGTAGCGTCCCGTGGTGGGGCGGAATCCTGCGATTCCACAAAGAGCAGCGGGAACGCGAATGGAACCTTCGGTATCTTCGGCTACACCCAGCGGGGCCATGCGGGAGGCGATGGCGACGGCGGTGCCACCGCTGCTGCCGCCGGGAATTCGCGTTGGATCGTACGGATTATGCACTGCGCCGAAGGCCAGATTATTACTGGTCCAGCCCATGGAGAGCTCGTGCAGATTGGTTTTGCCCAACACGATTGCGCCGGCCTCGCGCAGCTTGCGCACCACCGGCGCGTCTTCCTTCGGATGAAAATCGCGCAACGCCGGAGTTCCCGCCGTGGTGCGCAGATTTTTGGTGTTGATGCTGTCTTTCACCGGAATGGGCAGACCGTGCAAAAGGCCGGTCTTTGCACCTGCCTGGCGTTGTTTGTCGGCGGCCCTCGCGGATTCAAGAACACCTTCGCGATCCAAAGTGATGAAGGCATTTAGCGCTTTGCCGCGCTCACACTGCGCCAGCAGGGCCGTCGCATAATGCTCTGCCGTCATTTCGCCTTTGTGCATTGCGGCGAGCGCTTCACCGGCGGACATTTCCAGAAGCTTTGGCTCATCCGGGGCCGCCGCAACGCCACTGGCGGCTACCGACGCGGCCAGAATGAAACCACGGCGCGAAACTTCGGAATCGCTACCCATTACTTCTGCCCGAAGAGACCGAAGTACAGGCCTTTGGCCACAACCTTGCCGTTCATTGCTGTCATCATGTCGGCGCGGCTGGTGGTATCGGGCAGGCCCAGCTTGGCGCTTAGCGCAAAAACTTCCAGTATGTAGTGATGATCGCCGTGACCCGCGGGCGGGCATGGACCCATGTAGCCAGGCCCACCGGCGATGTTCTTGATGTGCTTCGATCCATCTGCCTGTTCGCCATTCTTCACGCCTTCGGGCAGACCTTTTGCGTCGCCCGGTATATCAAAAATGGCCCAGTGCAGCACGTCATTGGTTGCCGAACCGCCCAGAACCGGGTCAGGATCGTGCAGGATGACGACGTAGCTCTGGGTGGTGGCGGGCGCACCCGACCACGTCATTGCGGGCGAGGGGCTTCCCTGCCCTGCCGCACAGGTGTACTTCGCGGGAATATGGCCGCCATCGGCATAGTCGGCAATCTTGATGTTGATCATGGGAGGCAGCTGGAAGCCGCGCCCTCTGCCGCCGGCATTTTGGGCGGAGACGGTGCCCGCAAGCGCAATCGCGGCCATGGCCGCCAGGAAGAGCCTCTTGTGATTCATGCAAGCAGGTTATCAGGTCAGGGCTTTCCAGTTTTTTGTGCACCACTCGGCGGTACGCCACGCCAGAGCCTGCACGGTCTCTGTGGGATTGCGGGAACCGCTGGTTCCCATCACGCTTGCCCCCAGAATGGCCAGGTTCGGCGCTTCGTGCGAGAAGCCCCAGCGGTTCACCACATTACTCTCCGCGCTATCCCCCATGCGGGTGCCTCCATAGGCGTGGGTGGTTACACCGGGTCCATTGAAAACACCCTTACGGACAGCCGTCGCACCCGCCGCCCTGAACCACTCTTCCATGCGGTCTTCGGCGTGGCGCGCGGCGCGCAGTTCGTTCTCTTTCGGTCCCTGTGTGATGCGGCACACAGAGTCTCCCAGAGGATCGCGCACATCAGGATCCAGATCCAGATACGTATGTTCGTAGGGCAGCGAACTGGTCTGCAAGTACGACGCCGTCCAGCGCGCGGCGTTGTTATGCACAAATGCCTTCCAACCCGATCCCCACTCCGGCGCCTTGCCGTATGTGGGCATGTTGGCCGATTCTATGGGATGCAGTTCAGTATGGATATGCAGGTTGGTTCCCCCAATGAACCCGAGGCCTGCGTGATCGAAGTGATCATCGGACCATTCATCCACCGCGACGCCCTGGGCAGGGGTGCCGTACCAGACATTCAAATCAAACGGAAACAGTCCGGCCACCGAACCGTTGGCCCAATGCCCGAAGTAGTGCCGCCCCACCTGGCCATGATTGTTGGACAAACCCCGCGGGTATGGTTTCGATTTCGAGAGCAGTAACAGACGCGAATTCTCGTACGTGTACCCGCCGACCATCACAACGCTGGCGGGCTGAAAATACTCCTTGCCTTCCCGGATGTAAGTCACGCCGGCCGCTTTACCGTCGGGCGCGGTTTCGATGCGCCGCACGTGGGCCTTGTCGAAGATGGTGAGATTCTTCGTCTTCATGGCTTCCGGAATAGTGGTGACGGCGGTGGAGTTTTTCGCGCCAATGTGGCAGCCGCCACGCGCGCAGTAGCCATGGTAGGCACAGCCGGGGCGCCCTTTAAAAGACTGGGAATTGATGGCGGCGGGCGGAACATAGGCCTTCCAACCCAACTCCTTTGCCGCCTTCATCATCAGGTCAGAGAATCCGCTGCCACGCAGGGGCGGCATGGGATACTCGCGCCGCCGTGCCGCTTCGAAAACATTTCCGCGCGGGTCAATCACTCCACCAATATTTCCCGCCTTTCCGGAAACCCCCAGTTCGTACTCAATCGTGTCGTAGTACGGTTCCAGTTCGTCGTAGGTCAGCGGCCAGTCTTCCACGGTTGCGCCCTGGGGAATGGCACCGGCGCCGTATCGTCTGACGGTTTCTGAGCGGGTACGAAAATCAAACTCCTTCAGCCGCCAGCTCTGCGCCCAATAATGAATGGAGGTCCCGCCGATGGCATTCATCATGGGATGGATGCGTCCACCGGATCGCGCTTTTTGCCGGTCGTTCTCGCGGACCGTGGGGATTTCCTGATTGGCCTTGGGTACTGACGTCAGCAGGCCGCGCACGTTGTTATGCAATTCGTCAGAGCGGAACTGATGCGGGTCCATCCAGGTGCCGGCTTCGATGCCGGCGACCTTCAACCCGGCGCGGGCCAGCGGCAAGACAGCCACGCCTCCGGCTGCGCCCAGCCCAATCACAATCACATCCACCGGCTTCAGATTAATGGCCATACTGTGCTCCGTAGGCCGACCGTCTCATTGCTTTCGGCATGGTCAGCTTCTGGTCATCGGGAGCAACCGCCATTCTGGGCCCCGGGTAGCGCAACAGATCCCAGCCGGCGAAGCCTTTGTTGCCTCCGTAGAACGGATCGCTGAACATGCCTTCGAGTGTGAGTTGCCGCAGGCGAAGAAACACCGCACGCGCATCTGGTTCAAAGCCTTTGGCTTCGTTTGAGGCCATGGCACCGATTACGGCATCGCGCTCTTCCGGTGCGAGCATGCGGAAAGACTTGCCCCTGGTCTGGATGGACCAGGCGTCAATATCGGCAAGGGATTTTGCGATTTGCGGTTGTTCCGACGCAAGGAACTCACCTAATGCCCGGATGATGTAGTCGTGTGCGCCACATTCCAGTGCGCCGGGACCGTTGGAATCCGCTGGCACAATGCGGTCTACAAATGCGGCCAGAGTTTCGCGGGCAGTGGCATCAATGGCGGTACCCGCCGTAGTCTGCGCCTCCGCCGTCCGCAATCCGACCAGCGCCGATACCGGCACCAACGCGGCCGAAGTGAGCAATCCGCGCCGTGAAATCTGATCCTGTCTCATTGGCCAACAGTGTACTGCGTAATATCCGATCTCGCCGGATTCGCCTGAAGGCCTGACTAGCGCGAGAACAGGTCTTCAATCCGTTTGGCATCCAGCAGACGGAGCCCGGCACGGCGCAGTTCCAGTGGCTTCAACGCTTCAATCTGCGTGCGGATGGAAGCGGGGATTGCACCAAAACTCCGCTCCGCCTAGCGAAGGAGCAGTGTGCGTCCCTCACTGCGACCTTCCTGTAACCCCTCCGCACGGGCCTGCCGCATGATCGGCCCCAGCAGGTCGTGATTCATGATGTCTTCCTGAATTGGCATTTTCTCTACCCATTACGGCTCTGCAATTCGATATGGATCAGTTCGCCATCGGGAGTTATCCCCGGAAGGTCTGCGCGCAGGCCGCCCCGGCGGTGGGGTTCAACATTGAGCCAGCGTACCGAGGTTCTTCCGGTGAGAGCACGCAACAAGGCGCTTCCTTGGCGAGTCAGGATCTGCTTCAATGCCGCATCATAATCAGGCAGTGGCCTCAAGCAATGTAAGTAGTGGGGGGCGGGGAATGTTCTCAAGGAATTTTCGGCCATCCAAAAACTACCCCACTGCTATACTAGGGGGTCACCAGCCCCCCACATGTTACTGAGTATCAAGGAGATGGAAGTCCAGGATGTACCCTTCGCGGAGAGCTTCGCGCCAGGTGCGGTGGATTTTTCCGGCTACGGCGCAGAACAACAGGGTGACCTGAGGACAGAGGGATTGGCGCAGGTATTGCCCGATACCGGCGGCGAAGTTCGCATTAAAGGCTGGGTGAAAACCCGCATGTCGTTTGAGTGCGACCGCTGTTTGGCACCCACTGTTATTGATGTGGACGCCCCTTTTGACCTGTTTTACACCCCGGCAGCCATAGCCCTGGCTACAAAAGAAGACGAACTGGCTATAGACGCGGACGAGGCAGAAATGGGATTCTATGTAATGCCGGGCCTTGAGCTGGAAGATATTTTGCGGGAGCAGGTTTTATTCGCCCTCCCCATGCAGCGCGTTTGTCAGGCCGATTGCCAGGGTATTTGCCCGGAATGTGGCAGCAACCGTAACGAGACCCCCTGTCAGTGCCAGAGTACCGGTGCCGGTAACGGCGGGAACGAGCCGGCTGTTGACGCCCGCTGGGGTGCGCTGAGAGAAGTTCACATCGAAACGAAATAGAGAGTTAGACTGCAATGCCGAATCCAAAACGACGCCATTCCAACCAACGCACCCAGAGCCGCCGCGCCCATGACGCACTGCGCAAACCGGCGAACTCCTCGTGCCCCAACTGCCATGAGGCCCGCCTGCCACACCGCGTTTGCCCGCACTGTGGCCAGTACAAGGGCCGCGAAGTGATTGAAGTCGCAAGCGAATAATACCTCCGAAAGATGGTGACCATTGCCGTTGACGCGATGGGCAGCGACCAGGCCCCGGTTCCCGAGGTCGAGGGCGCCATTCTTGCGTCCCGTGAACTGGGACACAAGATCATCCTGGTTGGTGACTGCGGTCTGGTGGAAACTGAGCTTGCCCGCCATGGCGGAATCGGCGGACTTCCCATTGAGGTGGTTCACTCTACAGTGCGTATCACCATGGAAGATCATGCCGCCAAAGCTGCCCGCGGCAAGCGTGAAAGTTCCATGCACGTTTGCGCACGCATGGTGGCAGCAGGTACCGCTGATGGCTTTATTTCGGCCGGCAACACCGGCGCTTGCATGGCGATCGCCAAGATGGTTCTGGGCAAAGTTCCAGGCGTAGATCGTCCCGCTCTTTCCGGCGTTTTTCCCTCCCATAAAGGCACTCCGGTGGTGGTGGTGGATGTAGGCGCCAATGTGGATTGCCTGCCGGAGATGCTGGCCCAGTTCGGCTTAATGGGCGAAATCTATTCTCGCCTCGTTTTGAAGGTGAAGCGTCCCCGGGTGGGCATTTTGTCCATAGGAGAAGAGGAACATAAGGGCAACAACCTCACGCGCGAGACCACTCCCTTGCTGAAGGAAATGGGGCTGCACTTTATCGGCAACGTGGAAGGCCGGCATATTTTCTCGGGCGATGTGGACGTGATTGTTTGCGACGGATTTGTGGGCAATGTGGCTCTGAAAGTGTCAGAGGGTCTGGTGGAAATGGTGCGCGACTTGTTGAAGGAGTATCTTTCCGCCAATCTGACCCGCCGCATCGGCTTCCTGCTTGCGAAAGGCGCTTTTGTCGATTTCCGCAGGCATGTCGATTACTCCGAGTACGGGGGAGCGCCTTTGTTGGGCGTCAGGGGCGTTTGCATCATCGCCCATGGCCGTTCCAATGCCAAGGCGATGAAGAACGGGATACGTGTTGCGGCCGATTTTGCATCCAGCAACATGAACGAACGCATTGAAGAAGAGTTACGTGAATTCGCTGAAGCGGGGTGAGTCGTTTACATGAAACAACTGTTTCTGATCTTTTGTCTGGCTGCGGGCGCCTTTGCCCAGACCAGCGCCGAAAAATTCAACCATGTCCAGTGGGTTGCCACCGTGGAACCGTCCGAAGCAGCGCCCGGCGCCACCGTGCTGGTGCGCCTGGATGCCGTAATCGATGCGGAGTGGCACATGTATTCACTCACCACGCCGCCCGGTCCGATTCCCACCACCATTCGCCTGATGGATAGCACCGCAGTCGACCAGGTGGCTTACTTCGAACCGCCTGCTCTTACCAAATTTGACCCCAACTTCAACGCCAATACCGAGACGTATGAAGGCAAACAGACGTTCTACGCGCGAGTGAAGCTGAAGGGCTCAGTTCCTGCCGGTGCCATGCACCTGAACTTCGAACCGCGTTACCAGACTTGTAGCGGCACCGTCTGCATTCCGCCGCGAACCCGCCAGGTCGACGTAGCGGTCAATGTCAACGGGGCCGCCAAAACCGCAGTGCCTGCCATACCGGCGGGCTATATCGAAGCGAAACCGAGATCATCGGCACCGGGTGGCGCAAACGAAGAAGGTTGGATTCCCTTCCTCGCTCTGGCCTTCGGGGTGGGGCTGGCTGCAATCTTCACGCCCTGCGTATTCCCCATGATCCCCATCACCATGTCGTAGTTCGTGGGGCAGCGGGGCGGCGTGGCGCAGGCGCTCACGTTCTGTATTGGCATCATCGTGCTGTTTACCGGGTTCGGCGGGGTGACCACCCTGTTGCTGGGGCCGGCCGGCGTGGTGGCACTGGGCTCGAATCCGTGGGTGAACGGATTCATCGCAGCAGTGTTCTTCACCTTTGGCCTCAGCTTGCTGGGCGCGTTCGAGATCACTATTCCATCGGGCCTGCTGACCAAACTCAATGCAGCCTCGGGACAAGGCGGCTACTTCGGCTCGCTACTGATGGGTCTTACCTTCGCGCTGGCGTCTTTCGCGTGCGTGGGTCCCTTCATGGGCACGCTGCTGGCGGCATCGGTGCAGGGCGGTCCGCTCCGCCCTCTGGTGGGTATGGCGACCTTTGCCACCGGCCTGGCGCTTCCCTTCTTCCTGCTGGCGCTGTTTCCCAACTGGCTGGCGAAACTTCCCCGCTCCGGTGAATGGCTCTCGCGCATGAAAGTGGTAATGGGCTTCTTCGTTCTGGTAGCCATGCTGAAGTACTTGTACAGTCTGGACGCTGTGCTGCGCACAGGCATTCTCACCCGCGAGCGCTTTCTGGCAATCTGGATCGTACTGTTCGCCATGGCCGGTGGCTACCTGTTGGGATTCGTCCGCCTGCCGGGCATCGCGCGGGATGCCGAACTGGGGCCGACGCGTTTGCTGATCGGTATCCTGATCGCTTCCTTCGGACTGAGTCTGGTGCCGGGTATGTTCGGTTCCAGGCTGGGCGAAATTGAGGCTTACATTCCACCCGCGGAGGGTGCCAACGACCTCGCGTGGGTGCAGAACGATCTGGACGGCGCTTTCGCCCAGGCCAAGGCCGGCAACAAGATGGTGCTGGTGAACTTTACCGGCTACGCCTGCACCAACTGTCACTGGATGAAGGCTAATATGTTCACCAAACCCGAAGTTGGCGGGCTGATGAAGAATATGGTGCTGGTAGACCTGTATACCGATGGCAGCGATGCCGTCTCGCTGGCCAACCAGAAGCTGGAAGAAGACAAGTTCCAGACGGTGGCGATTCCTTTCTATGTTCTCTACGATTCCAGCCATAATGTGGTGGCGACATTTCCGGGCCTCACGCGCAAGTCGGAGGAATACGTTGCGTTTCTGAATACCAAAGCGACGGCTGCAGTTGCCGCCGTGGCCACCGCCTACGAAGGCACACCCTTTAAGACAGTGGATGGCGCGACGCTCGATACCAATGCCTGGAAGGGAAAAGTGGTAGTGCTGAACTACTGGGCGACGTGGTGCATTCCCTGCCGCCAGGAAGTTCCCGAGTTCAACAAGATGCAGAAGGAAATGGGCGCACGCGGCGTGGAAGTTGTAGGTATCTCGATGGATGAAGACGGTGCCGCCGCGGTGAAGCCATTCCTGAAGCAACTGCCCATGAACTACACCGTGGGCCTGGGTAGCGGAGCTTTCGAACAGTTGCCGATCACGGTAGTCTACGACCGCAATGGAAACAAGGTACAAAGGTTTGAAGGATTCACCAAACCGGAAGAAATTCGGGCGGCGGTAGAGAAGGCCCTGAAGGCTTCGTCGAATCCGGTGTAACTCCGGACATTCCGGAAATCCGCAAAGTTATTGCTTTCCGACCCATTCCTGCTATAATCGACTTTCACCTTTTCTTCGCCCCCAAGGAGCACTGTCACAAAATGGACGATAAAGAACGCGCAAGAGTACTCGACGTAACCCTCGGGCAAATCGAAAAACAGTTCGGGAAGGGCTCCATTGTCCGGCTCGGATCAAAGGAGGCACTGGTCCCGGTTGCGGTAATTTCCACCGGCTCCATTTCCCTGGATGCCGCGTTGGGCGTGGGCGGTTTTCCGCGGGGCCGCGTTTGCGAGATCTTTGGACCGGAATCGTCGGGCAAAACCACCATCGCCCTGCAAATCGTGGCCGAAGCGCAGAAACGAGGCGGCATGGCGGCCTTTATCGACGTGGAACACGCGCTCGATCCGATCTACGCCCGTAAACTGGGGGTAGACGTCGACAATCTGCTGGTATCCCAGCCCGATTACGGTGAGCAGGCTCTGGAAATCACAGCCGCACTGGTCGCCTCCGGATCCATCGATGTGCTGGTGGTTGACTCGGTGGCCGCGCTCGTCCCCAAAGCCGAACTGGAAGGCGAAATGGGCGATTCGCATATGGGCCTGCAGGCGCGCTTGATGTCGCAGGCGCTGCGCAAGTTGACCGGCATCGTTTCAAAGTCCCGGACCTGCCTGATCTTTATCAACCAGATTCGCGAAAAAATTGGCGTCATGTTCGGCAGCCCGGAGACCACCACGGGTGGTCGTGCGCTGAAATTCTATTCGTCCATCCGCCTGGATATCCGCCGCATCGCGGCCATCAAAGACGGCGATGCCATCGTTGGCAACCGCACCAAGGTCAAGGTTGTCAAGAACAAGCTGGCCGCACCTTTCCGCGAAGCCGAATTCGACATCGTGTATGGCGAGGGCGTGTCGAAGGAAGGTGATCTGCTCGATCTCGGCGTGGCCAACAACATCATCGAGAAGAGCGGTTCATGGCTCAGCTACAAGGGCGAGCGGATCGGCCAGGGTCGCGAGAATGCCCGCAATTTCCTGAAGGAAAATACGGACATCCGCCAAACCATCGATACCGAACTGCGTAAGGCGCTGGGCCTGATCAGGGCCGAACCGCTCAATGGTCAGCCGGGTCCCGTTGCCACTCCGCCGCCCGTTGCCGCGAAGAGCATGCCAGCCAGCGCGCCCCGCCGATAGAGCCGGGCGTTAGTTGCCGCGACGCGATTGCGCCTGCGGCCCGAGCTTCAACAGTTGCTCTGCGTCGTTTTCCGCCACGCTCAGCGAGAGGTTTACTGCTACGCCATCTGTGGACACCTGCAGGGACTGTAGAATCTGTGCTGCCGGGGAATCCTTCTGGCCGTTCAAAACTGCCAGACCGGCAAACATGCGGACCACATCCGCCAGTGCGCTGGCGCTTTTGACATCGGCAGCAATCGCCTGCGCCGTCACTACAATCAGGGATCCGAATTTAATTCCCCCGTTGGCTGCCTGTATGCTCTTCAGGAATTGCGCCGCTTGCGCAGCGGGCCCGGTGGCTGGAGTGGCTGCCTTCGAGGTCATCGCCGATACCGATTCCAGACTGACAGCCCAGGCATCCTGAGAAGCGCTCAGCGACCCCACTTTGGCCGCCAGTGCCGGGGAGACAGAACTGGTACCTGCCGATCGATCCACGGCGGCTTTGACTGCATCGGGGTCGCCGGCGATGGCAATGGAGGTTCCCAGAAACGCTACTGCGCCCTCGTCTTTGCCATGACTGCCTGAAATAATTGTTGCGCCGTGGTAGCTAGTGACTTGGGTGCCGTGACCTTCTTTGAGCAGCGCGTCAGTTAACTGGCTGACGTTGAAAGTGCCTTTCGCCAGCACCAGTACGCTCTTCTTACCAGCGGCGCTGCCGGGCGAGGCCGCCAGCACTTCCACCAGATCCCGCCTTGGGTCAAAGCCGGTAAGAGTAGACAGCTTTTCAAATTGCTGCCCTCCCCGGGACGCGATCTGACCGAGCAGAAACTGGCCGAAAGGGCTGGTTTTTGCAGTGGTTACGTTGATCCCGCCAATCACCTGCGCATCCGGCATCACCAGATTCATGAGTTGTGAGTCGGCCGCGAACAGGCCGGTTGAAAAGAGCAGAGTCAGAGCCGTGGACAAAACCGTTTGGCGCATAAAGTTCTCCATGCTTATCGTAACGTCGGGGAAAGGGGTAAAGTTCGCAGGCAAGATCAACCTTTCCTGTCGATGCGGAAATCGTCGAACGAAGCTTCGGTCTCACCACGGGTCCAGACGCCGGTTTTCCCGGCCTCCGGCACCCGGACATCCTGCACTTCGAACAAGCGCCGGTTGCCGAACAGAATCCGCACCCGGGGACCTCGGAAAACTACTTTTGCAACATACCACTGGTTGGTACGGAGGTCGTGTGAGAGGGCTCCCGGCTGCCGCTGCCCTTCCGCCTGGATTACGGACGACTCGCCGTTCAGCACTCGCACCAGGCTGATGGACTTCTTGTCGACACTGAAATTCAACAGGTAGTAGTTGTGGGCATCCCGATACCGAAACACCAGGCCGGCGGATTGATCGGGCTTCACACCGGCAATCTTGAACTTCACGCTCAGATCGCCATCTTTACACACAACCTTGTCGTAGAGAAGGGGAAAACCAGCCTGATGTGGTCCGGATGCACTCTGTCCAAAAACGTTGGGACGGCTGGGTGCCGTGGGATCACGGCGAACGAGGAATTTCGCGGAGCCTGCGGAGCTGTCGGCCCTGGTCCAGTTAGGCGGCAACCCGCCCGGCGGCAGGTTATCGAAATTCACTTGCGCCCAGGCGGCAGTCGCGAACCCCAGTAGTACAATCACCCTCATCGACATCTCATCCCTGTTCTCAGTGTACGGGTTACACTGGCGTTGGGTTGCCAGGCTTATCCAAATGCTGTGCGGTTGTGGTACTGGTCGCGGCTCTCAGCGCCTGCTCCCGCGCCATCTCCGTGGCAGATCCTGATCCGGTGGCGCGAGCCTATGCGCGGCTTGCCGTGGCACTTGGCGAACGGGACAGTGATTCCCTCGATTACTATTACGGCCCGGCCGATTGGGTTTCAGACATTCGGCGCAACCCGCCGGGTCTGGGGGAAATTGCACGTCTGGCACGCGAACTCCGGCAAACGCTACCCGCCCGACGCGATGCCCGTACCGACCGTATTCGCCGCCAACTGGATTCCATCGCGGCCCGTGCAGACATGCTGGTGGGGGCCTCCATGGCCTTCGACGAAGAGTCCCAGGCGTTGTTTGCCGTCCGTCTACCGGCGGCACCGGATACGGCCAGCCTGGAGAAGACGCGGGCCGAGTTGGGGCGGCTTCTGCCTGGTACCGGGGAACTGGCGCAGCGCGTGGACGCAATGGAGCGAAAGTTCCTCATTCCGCCGGATCGCGTCCCGGCGGTGATGGAGCGGGCCGTGGCCGGATGTCGCGAACAAACCGCGACGCTGCTGACCTTGCCGCCGGGCGAGAGCGTGACCATGGAGTATGTGCGCAATAAGCCCTGGAGTGCCTACAGCCAATACCAGGGAAACCTGCACAGCCGCATTCAGATCAACACGGATTTCGCGATCACAGTGGACCGCGCGTTACAGCTGGCCTGCCATGAAGGGTATCCAGGGCACCATGTGATGCACGCATTGCAGGATTTAGCCCTCGTGCGGCAGCAGAAGCGTCTGGAGTGGATGGTGCAACCGGCGTTCAGCCCGCAATCGTGGGCGTCGGAAGCGCTGGCCAGTTACGCCGTGGATATGGCCTTCCCCGCCCCTGCGCGGCTCGCGTTTGAACGCGACGAACTGCTGCCCCTCGCTGGTCTCGCCGCCGCCGGCATCGAACAATACCAACACGCGGCGCGGCTGCTGGACCGTTTGCAGATTGCCCAGGCCAGCGTGGCCCGCGCATTTCTGGATGCCCGCCTGGAGTGGGCGCGCGCCGGTGCCGCCCTGGAAAAAGAGGCCGTGATGGCCCACACCGATGAGGCTTTGAAATACATCAGCGAATTCCGCACTTACGTGCTTTGCTACACCCTGGGAAGGGAGCGGGTACAGGCTGCAGTTGGCGCGGACGATCCCTGGGCCCGCTACCGGCAACTACTCACCGACCCCGACGCGGCCTCGGCATTAAGATAGACCCATGCGCCCCGCGATCCTGCTGTTGCTCGTTTCCACAGCCGCCGCCGCGCATGATATGACGAGTGCGGTTACATGGTCGCGCGAGATCTCGCGTCTGGTCAACCGGCATTGCGCCGCGTGTCACCAGGACGGTGGCAAGGCATTCCCGCTGACGACGTTTCAGCAGGCTCACAGCCGCGCAGCGGCCATTTCAAAAACGGTGCTGGCCCGCCGTATGCCGCCCTTCGGAGCTGTGAAAGGCTTCGGTGATTTGAAGGACGATTCGTCGCTCACGCAAGAGCAAATCGAACTATTCGTGAAGTGGGTGCAGGCGGGCGCCATGGAAGGCGACGTGGCGCTGGGCGCGAAGCAAGCACCGCCTCCGGTACAGGAACCGGTTGCAGCAGCAGGAGTGGCGTGGCCTGTGAGCGGCACACGCACACTGGAAAAACCGATGACTTTCGCGGGACTCACCGGTGTTGGGCTGCCTGCAGGGGCATCGGTACGCGTAGTCGCGCAAAAACCCGATGGCAGCATTGCGCCGCTGATCTGGTTCTATGGCTACGATCCGAAATTCGCCCGTAGCTGGATTTTCCGCAAGCCGCTGGCGTTGCCTGCCGGCACGAAGATCGTGTCTTCCGTGCAGGATGGCGTGAGCTTCAGCCTTCTGACGGTAGCAGGTCTTTAGCCTGTTTCAGCTTTAGCGCCTGGCGCAGAATTGGGAGCGCAAGTCGATCCTTGTCGCCATTTAATTCCTGCTTCAGGGCGATCAGGGTTTCAAGGTCAAGTACAAGAACCCTGGTTCCGGAACCGAGTTCCATGCTTGTCGTATGCGGCAGCAGATCCTCATAGGCAAGACCACGACCGATGGTGCAAAGCAGGTCAAGATGCCCCATTGAAGTCATGAGATTTTGGTGGCCCCGGCTCTCCAGATGGCTTTCCTTTGGCCTTAATCTGCGTTCCGGTTGCATTCGATAAATCGCATCGATTTCCTCCAGCACACCGAGTATCCGCGAAATGTTCTCGGGGGTTCTGGCATGGACGAGGTCAGTATCGAAGGTATTGATCGCCGCGCCATTCAGTACGGCTGCAACTCCACCGACTACTATGAACTCCACGCCCGCTTCGGCAAAGATCCGCAAGAGAGCGCTCGGACTATGCGTGGGCATTGAGTGCCCGAATTTCAAGAATGCCGTTGAGGTGCTCTTCGAGCGCCTGAAGGCGCTGCTGGGGTGTAAGGGAGAGCATCCAGCGCAACAGGGTCAAATCCACTCCGTCTTCGCTGTAGTCCGGCGCGGGGGCTTCGAATTCCGGTTCTGTCATATTCATTGGACCGGCACGTTAAACGCCACTGTATTCACCGTATCAGATCTTTGAAACTGCACCCAAACACGATAGGTCCGCGCACGGGGCAGCGTCAGGTCGAACTCCATTTGCGGACCGCCTGCGGCATTGGAGGGATGCTCGTGCAGCATGTCAATCAGATCATCGCTGGCCGCCAGCATGTGCGCCCACGCACCCAGATACTTCTGCAGACCGTCGCCGGTATTCAGCTTGAGGAACAGGCGCAGGGGCACACCGGCAACAGGCTTCGCGGGGTCGAGGGTTAACTCCACCGTCGTATTCGCGCCTCGCTGTGGCCCGGCATCCGCCGCGAGTTTGGCCTCGCCGAACTGCACAGGCGCATTCGCCAGGCCGGCAACAAAGATGGTTCGTGGCTCCAGTTGCGGCGACCCGCTGGATGGATAGTAGTCGCCCAATAGGCGGTACATCCCCGGCCTGGGGAATGAGGTCTCGTAGACAAAGCTGCCCTTGCCATCAGCCTTCGGGTGGTCGTGTACGAAGTACTGCAAATCGCTACCCACAATGAACAGGTGAAACAATCGCTCGTGGACGGTTTCAAACTTCGTAACCTTCTTACCCGTCTTCGGATCCAGCACTTCCATCGACAGCCGGACCTTTTCGCCCGCCACAAACTTCTGCGGAGTGGTTGTCAGAACCAGCGGGTATTCCTCGGAATCCGCCACACCAAAAACCAGCTTCATGCCGCAGCGCGAGCAATTTCCCGGACTGGCCGAGCGCACGTCGGGGTCCATGGGGCACACGTAGTCCAACGGTGCATTGGCCAGTTCCAGAGCGATCCCGATGACTGCCGCTTTGGCCTGATACTCAAATCCTACCTGCGCCTTCGCCGCAACTACTACAGGTAGAGGACCCTTGCCAGCCCAACCTTCGCCCGTGTCGTTGATATCGAGCGGAATCCGGGTGCCAGCGGAATCCAGGGTTACGTTCTTCAGCAGCGCGGCGGGTATGTCGCTGCCCTGCGCATCAAGGAACGAGACCGTCCACACGCCATCAGCGGTTATGGCGATGTCGGTCTCGATGTTGTTGGATGTCGCCGTGCCTTTGAAGCGGGGCAGAGGCGCGGCAGCGGCCTTCTGCGCTGCCGCGGGCACAGGCTCGCTTTCACGCGAACACGCGGCCAACAGCAGCACCGCCGCCAATGCCAGGCCCTTCTTCATTGCTTATTCGGATCGTAGCGCGTCGATGGGGTTCAGCCGCGAAGCCCGCCGCGCCGGATAGAAACCAAAGAATATTCCGACTGCGCCCGCGATTCCCACCGCCAGCACAATCGACCAGGCCGACACGCTGGTGGGCCATTCAAATATCTGCGTCACCACGTATGACGCCAAAAGGCCCAGCACAATACCCACTGCACCGCCGGCGAGGCTCAACGTTACCGCCTCCACAAGAAACTGCAGCATCACGTCGCGCTGCCTTGCTCCGGTGGCCCGGCGGATGCCGATCTCCCGCGTCCTCTCCGTTACCGAAACCATCATGATGTTCATAATGCCGATGCCGCCCACGATTAACGAAATAGCCGCAATCGCTGCCAGCAGCGCCGTCATGGTGGCACCGGCGCGGTTGAGCGTGCCTGCCATTTCTTCCATATTGATCTGGTCGACTTTCGGCATGTTCGCCAGTACAAACGCAGCGACCGACGTATACAGGCCTTTGGTCAACGCCTCAGCGGCCTGGGTCTTCACCGTGAAGTCGTCCGGATTGTAACCGGCGCTGCCGGCGCCCGGCAACTGATTGCCGATCAAACCTGGATCGTGCCGCGCGGTTTGCGTCAAGCCGCCGCCTGCTTCCAGGTTATGCCGTCGGCGCAGCACAGGTTTAATTTCATCCACAATTCTGGTGGTTTCGCCAGCCTGTCTGGTAGCGAGCGTAATCCCGTGAACCGAAGACATCCCAATCAGCTTCTGTAACGCCGTATACGGAACGAAGACCATTTCGATATGATCTTCGTCGCTGCTGTTGGAGACGCCGACGACGCGGAATTTCTGATTGTGAATCTCAATTTCCTTACCCACCGGATTCACATCGCCGAATAGCCGGTCGCGCAGCGCCACGCCGATCACGGCAACATTCGAGCGGTCCCCCACATCCCCGGCGGAGAAGTACCTGCCTCTTGAATACGTCCACATGTACAAACGTCCGAAGTCGGGGCCGGTACCCAGCACCTGCGTGTAATTCCGCTGCCCGCCGCCAGCCACCCACGCCCGGTAGCGCACAAACGGCGAGTAATATTTCACGCCCTCGATTTGACCGATGGCATCAGCATCCTGGGCGGTGAGCGTAGTGGCGCCGCCGCGGCCACTGGCGATATTCATGGATTCACCGCCGGTGGTATAGTTCCCTGCCCTTACCTGAATCAGGTTCGTCCCGGCCGACTGCACATCTTCTGAAACCGTGTCCTGCGCGCCCACGCCCAGCGCCACCATGGTGATCACCGCTGCTACGCCGATCGTGATACCCAGCATGGTCAGCGCCGAACGCAGACGGTGCCGTTGCAGCGCTCTCACGGCAATCCGCAGGCTGGTAGTGAGGCGGTCACTCATAGCGCAGCGATTCCATGGGTGCAACCCGTGAAGCTTCGCGGGCAGGATAGTAACCGAAGAAGATACCGATACTGGCCGCGATGCTGAAAGATATCAGGACTGAAACCAACGAGATGGAGACAGTCCACTGCACAAGACTGGAAATCAGGTACGCCGCCACAATGCCCAGCATGACTCCCGCCAGGCCTCCCAGCGCGCTCAGCGCCACGGCTTCGGTGAGGAACTGCTGCAGCACATCTCCCGCTCTGGCACCTACTGCGCGGCGGATGCCGATTTCGCGCGTCCGCTGCGTCACCGAGAGCAGCATAATATTCATGATGCCGATGCCGCCCACCAGCAGTGAGACCGCCGCCACACTGGCCAGCAGCGCGGTCATGGTCTTGCTGGCGCGGTCGAGGGTCTTGCCCAATTGTTCCAGCGTGACCTTCTCCAAACCGGCCATATTGCCCACCACCGACGCCGCCACTTCAGACCGCATTCCACCTTGCGCCAGAGCTTTACGCGCCTGACTGGTCACAGTAAAATCATCCGGACTTTTGAAACTGATCCTGTGCCGTTCCCGCAGCACTTTGGAGATCTCTTTGGAAATCCGCGTCACATCGCCACTGGAGGCAGTAGTAACGGTAATGTCGTTCAGTCGGGAAAGATTGAGCAGGCGCTGCACGGTAGTGAACGGTATGTAGACGGCATCGAACTGATCGTCGCCCGCGGCCGCATTCACCATCCAGCTGCCACTGCCCACTACGCCCACCACTTCCCAACTCTGCTTCCACACACTAACTTTCTGACCAACCGGATTGGCCTCGCCGAACAGCTTCTGTGCGGCCACCGCGCCCAACACAATCACCTGTTCCGCCTTCGATTCTTCCCGTGCAGTGTAGAACCGCCCATGCTGAAATACCCAGGCGCGGCGCATTTTCGGTAACGCGACGTTATCGCCGTGGAGGCGGGTAAACCAGCGCTTGTCCCCCGCGGAGACGTGCGCATTCTCATGCAGACCTTCGGAGACATATTGCACTCCGGAGATACCGCGGATAGCCGCCGCGTCGCCAGGCGTAAGCGTTGCCGCCGACCCCAGACCAGCTTCAGCATCTCCCAGCCGCTGACTCGACGTGGGATGGTCGTGCTTCTCCATGGGGTCGTCTTCGGGATGGTCGACACGCAAGAGAAACGGTGAGTTCGCCGGGTTCCACGCGGCTGGCTCCCACGCGCCGGGCGACTCCAGATGCGCCTGTTCTTCCACCGCGCCCAGATCATCGGCTGTCTTGTTCTTGTAGTTGCCCGCGGTGACGATGATCATGTTCATGCCCGCCGCGCGGACCTGTTCTTCAATCGCCGATTCCGCGCCAGACCCAAGCGAGATCATGGTCAGCACCGTAGCCACGCCAATCGTAATACCGGTCATCGTGAGCGCCGTCTGCAGCTTGTTACTGCCAAGCGCCTGCAACGCGATTAAGATGCCCGGCTGGATTTGCATGCCACGTCCTCCTGCTTTCGGTCTGAAACAACCTTGCCATCCTGGAACGCGACAATCCGGGTTCCGTATTCGGCAATCTCCGCCTCGTGGGTAATCAACACGATGGTGATGCCCCGTTGCTGCCGCAGCTGTTGAAACATTTCCATTACTTCAATGCTGGTCTGGCTATCCAGATTGCCGGTAGGTTCATCGGCCATCAGGATGGAAGGCTTGTTCAGCAACGCCCGCGCAATGGCCACGCGCTGCTGCTGCCCGCCAGATAATTGATTCGGATGATGATCGGCCCGGTCCGCCAGTCCCACTGTTTCCAGGGCTTCCATAGCGCGTTTGCGCCGCTCTGCGGTCGACATGGTTTTGCCGACGGTATAGAGCAGCGGCAACTCCACGTTTTCCAGTGCCGAGGTCCGCGACAACAGGTTAAAACTTTGGAAGACGAAACCTACTTTCTGGTTGCGGGCCGCTGAAAGCTGGTCATCGCTGAGCTTCGAGACATCGGCCCCATCCAGCAAATACTGACCGCTGGTGGGCTGATCGAGACAACCCAGGATATGCATGAACGTCGATTTTCCCGAGCCCGAAGGCCCCACTACGGTGACGAATTCGCCCGCTTCAATATCCAGTGAAACGCCCCGCAGGGCGTTTACCGGCACGGCACCCACATGATAAGTCCGGACCATGTCACGGACAGAAATAACCGGCATCCGATACGTCGCTTAGTGGCTGCCCGCCTGCTGGCCGGCTGGGCTGGCGGGTTTTTCGCCCGCACCCGGAGCCGCCGTCATCGGCTTCCCCGCTTCCGGATGCGCGAAGTTATACATGATGGTAGCCACGGATTTTTCCGCGCCCGCCATCCCGTAAACTTTGCCTGCACCTTCAATCACGAAGTACTCATTGGCCGCGTGCGCCATACCACCATGACCCGCCGCGCCACCAGCGATGGGCATGGAAACCGGTGCCAGCCTCTCACCCACTTTGCCGTTGGCAAACAGGTATGCCGGCCAGTAACCGCCCGCCACAATGGTATCTACCGGCGAGGGCATACTGTAGGGAATCGCAAAGTTATCATACATGCGCTCAATGGCATGTGCGATGTCGGTATCGTAGCCCATTTTGGCCCACGGTACATCGCCGATCAACTTAATTTCAACGTCTTTGTAACCGTTCTTGTCCAGCTGGGCGCGAATTTTCTTGATGATATCGGGACCCATCATGTTCGGAACGTAGCGGACATTGTGCTTGGAGGTGATCTTATTGGGCAGAATCGCGCCCGCGCCGCCACCATACATGTTGCCGCCGAAGATGCCATCCATATTGAAAGATGTCCCGTAACGGCTCATCTTGAGCATGGTGTATGGATCATCCGAGATGTAACGCGCCACGCCGATATTCTCCGCCGCTACTTTCATGTCGACCTTTGCCGCTGCGGCGTGCAGTCGGGCGTCTTCGGCTGCGGTGATGGGTTCAATGTTATTCATGAAGCCTTCGATCAGCGGTGTGTTGCCATCGGGCCCCACCAGTGACGACAACATTTTGATGTGCCGCCACGCGGGGCTGTCTACTTCGCGCTTGTGGGTGCCGTGAATATCGGAATCGGTAGGGCCGCGTCCCCAGGCCTTGCCGCTGGTGATGAGTTCGAAATTCACGCAACCTTCGGAGCCGCCGGAAAGGCCACCGCCGCCCGAGTTGCCCTGGCCACCGAACATGAGCATGGCGTCGGCCTTCACCAGATCGGGGTGATCGATGACAAACTTGCGCAGTCCGATATCCATTCGCTCTTCATCGCCTTCCGCGATGAAAATCAGGTTGACCGGCAGCTTGCCCAGCGCAGCTTTCATCGCCATAACGGCATTCAACTGCACCATTTCGGGGCCTTTGGAATTGGTGGCGCCGCGGCCAATTAATACCTTCTTAAAAGGAGCCTGCTCCACCAGCCTGGCTTCAAACGGAGGGTTCTTCCAGACGTCGGGCTGGGTCACCGGCATGGTGTCGTACATCCAGTAAATGGCCAGGGTGCGGGGCGCGCCTTCGTCGCATTTGGCGTAGACTACAGGGTTGGCGCGGCTACCGTATTCGGTGATGCCGGGGTCGTAGATCTTGGTTTCCTGGCAGCCCAGCTTATCGAAGAAACCCTTCACCATTTCGGCCGATTCCGGAATGCCTTCGCCGGTATTGGAGATGCTGGGCTGGCGGATCCACTTCTGCAGGTTTTCCACGTGGTCGTCGATGTGTTCGTCGATATAGGAATAGACCTTCTTAAGATCTTCCGGAGTTTTTGAAAGATCCGGCTTGATGGTTTCGTCGCCTTGCGGGCGGATACCCAATTTCTTCGCACCGGCGGCGTTCGTCGCCACCGTTTTCACGGGACTCGTGGAACAGCCGGCGAAGGTGAGTGCGGCGAGTACAATCAGCCAATAACGCATGATGGAGGTCTCCTTAATTACAGGAACCGCTTGGCGCGGCTTTCTACGAAGGATACACGACAGGCGGGAATGGCGGCACGGGTGAACGCGAGCGGGTGCGCATTTTTAGCGCAGCAACGCTTGTATTTTTCGGGTGAGCCGCAGGGACAGGGTGGGTTGCGGGCGGTATCAGGTTGAATCGAAGCGTTTTGCACGTTCGAACCCATTGCAGGCGATTCCGGGTCGGCGGCGGTGGATCCCGGGTCACAGTTGCGAGATCCAAAATAGGAGAATTCCGCATCGAACTACGTACGACCGGACTCTTGTGCCAAACTTGCTATAGAAGATGACAGGCTTCCGCCTCATCACGCAAAACCCGGTTACACGGCGATTATTTGCAGGCCACCTGGCCGCGCTGGTCGCTCTGGCACAGGAAGACACGGGGCCCCTGCGCCAGTTGCGCGCCGGGCACCCGCGGCTGGTGCTGCTGGATGCCGATTTTGACCGGCTCCGCCTTCTGGTACGCGAACATCCGCCGGCAAAACGCATATTCGGAGACATGGAGAAGGAATGTGATCGCCTTCTCTCCATTCCGCCAGTGGAGTACAAGCTGGCACCACGACTGCAGCCGCAAACCCGCCGCGTGATGGACCGGGTCACCACCCTTGCCCTGATGTATCGGCTCACGGGGCGCGAACCCTGGCTGCGCCGGGCGGTAATGGAATTGACCGCCGCTGCCAGCTTCAAGGACTGGAATCCGCAGCGGTTCAATGACACCGCGGAAATGACCGTGGCCTTCGCACTCGGCTATGACTGGCTCTACAACGCCCTGACGGCGGACGAACGCGCACTGATTCGCGATGCCATCTCAAGCCACGCGCTGGACCAGGCCGCGCCAATTTATCAGAGGCAGGAACGTTGGGTCCGCGATCACTTCAGCCCCAACATTGCCGCCAACTGCGCGATGGCAATGGGTGCCCTGGCGATTGCCGAAGACGCCCCGGAGAAGGCCGCTTTCATTGTGCGTTCCGCCCTGCAGTCCATCCCCCAGGGACTGACCAGTTGGGGGGCGGAAGGAGGATGGCCGGAAGGTCCCGCCTACAGCGAGTACGCGCTGCGTTTCGCGTGCCTGTTTTTCGCTTCGCTGGAAACTGCCGTGGGCGCGGACTTCAATATGAGTGGCATTCACGGGGTGGATCGCGCCGGGCGCTTCCGTATCTACACCACCGGTCCGCTTGGGCGGTCGTTCAATTATTCTGATGGCGCGGAGGAGGTGGGACTGGCTCCGGAAATGTTCTGGATGGCCAGGCGCTTCGGCGTTCCGCAATACGCCTGGAACGAACAGAAACAACTGGAGCGGATCAGCACTCACGCCGAAGCGCTGGATCTTGCCTGGTTCAACCGCGACGCCAAACCGCCCGCTCTGCCGACTTTCCCGCTGGATGCCGTGTTTCACGGCGTACAGGTGGCTTCCTTCCGCAGTTCATGGGAAGATCCCAATGGCATTTTCCTGGCGGTGAAAGGCGGGGATAACAAAGCCCCGCGCGCCCACTTCGATCTGGGCACGTTTGTGCTGGATGCAGGCGGCGTTCGCTGGGCGTCTGACTTGGGCCCGGACGACAGTGCGGCGGCGGTGCCCCGCAGTTCGCTCTACCGCGTGCGCACCGAGTCACACAACGTCATGGTGATCGATGGTGAGAACCAGGACGCGCGGGCCGAAGCCCGCATTACCCGCCAGGAATCCGCCGTGGATTTGAGTTGGGTGCAGATCGATCTTTCCCGCAGCAGCGGCGCCAGGGTCAGGCAATGGACCAGGCGCATTGGCCTGGCGCAGCGTCAGGCGGTGTTAATCAGCGACTCGGTGCGCAGCGACATGCCGGTGGAAGCCATGTGGAGCATGCTGACAGAAGCCGAGATTACGCTTTCCGGCTCTACGGCAACTCTGCATCGTGGTGGCTGGGTACTGGCGGCGGAAATCCGCACACCTCGTCATGCGGTGTTCGATATGACGCCGGCGCGCGCGCCCGTCGGACAAACTCCTACCCCGAATTTCCGACGGCTCATCGTCCGCCTGGGCGACAAAATCACCGATGTGGAATTGAGTATCGTGCTGACGCCGTATCGCGACGGGCAAGTTAAACCGAAGATCACTACGCAGTTCCCGGTTTAAGCCTTCTTCACGCTCAGTTCATTTTGGTCTTAATGACATCCATCAGTTCCTTCACTGAATTGGAGCTCTTATGCAACGCCGCGGTTTCTTCATCGGTGAGCTTGATCTCGTAGATTTGCTCAATTCCGTTCGCGCCCAGTTTGCAGGGTACGCCGACAAACAACCCATTGATGCCGTATTCCCCTTCCAGATATGCCGCACAGGGAAGAACTTTCTTCTTGTCCTTCAGAATACTGTCGGCCATCTCCACCGCGGCTGCTGCTGGCGCATAGAAGGCGCTACCCGTCTTCAGGAATTTCACGATCTCAGCGCCGCCATTTTTGGTGCGGTCCACAATCGCGGCCAAACGGTCGGCCGGAATCAGATCGGTGAGTGGAATACCGGCAACCGATGACAAACGCACCAGCGGCACCATGGTGTCGCCGTGCCCGCCCAGAACCACCGCCGTCACGTTGTCCACCGAGACACTGAGTTCCTGGGCTATAAACGTGCGGAAGCGGGCCGAATCCAACACACCGGCCATACCCACCACACGATTCTTCGGGAACTTCGAAACCAGATAGGCAACATGCGCCATGGCATCCAGCGGATTGGTGACGACAATGATGATCGCCTGGGGCGAATGCACCACCACCTGTTCGGTTGCCGCTTTCACCACTTCGTAGTTGGCCAGCAGCAAATCGTCGCGACTCATGCCCGGCTTGCGCGGGAACCCGGCTGTGATGATGATGATGTCGGAGCCTGCGGTGGGCGCGTAATCATTGGTTCCGGTGATGTTGACGTCGAAGCATTCCACGGGGCCAGCCTGAAGCAGGTCGAGGCCTTTACCCTGTGGGACGCCTTCGGCGATGTCGACGAGAACGATGTCGCCCAGTTCTTTTTTAGCCGCCCAGACAGCACAATTCGCGCCTACGTTTCCGGCGCCGATTACGGTGATTTTCTTACGCAATTTGAGAGAGGTCCTTTTCTGAAATGAGGAGGGGGAAATCTCAGTATAACGGGCGGGTTCCGTTGCGCCCCGGTGAATCGCTATGATGATGCAATATGCTCCGCAGCGCCATCACAGCCCTGATTCTTTCCTCCACCCTCGCCGCCCAAACTCCGGCACTCCCGCCTCTCCGCAAGCAGGCGGAAATCCAGCAGCAGTGGCTCAAGCTCCGCCTTGAACGCCATCTGCCCGCGCTCATGCGCAAACACAACACACAGATGTGGATCGTCGCCTGCCGCGAGTACGCCGAAGATCCAGCCTTCTTCTCGCTGGTCTCTCCCACCGTTTTCGCCGCGCGCCGCACCACGATCTACGTATTCTTTGACCGCGGCACGGAGAAAGGCGTCGAACGCCTCGCTTTGGGCGGCGAATCCAATGGCGGCCTCTACACCGTCTACCGCGACCCCTCTTCCGGCAACAAGGAAATCTATGGCGAGTCGCAGTGGGTCACGTTAAAGAAACTGGTGGATGAACGCAAGCCCGCGAGCATCGCCATCGACGTCTCCGCTACCCATGCCTTCTCCGACGGCCTCAGCGCCGGCCTGCGCGACAAGCTCATGGCCACGCTTGGTGCCGATTACAAAGACCGTATCAAACCCGCCGAAAACCTGGCACTCGAATACCAGGAACTCCGGCTGCCGGAAATGCTGCCCGTTTACCGCGACATGATGGCGATTGTCCACTCCCTCATTTCCCGCGCTTTCTCCAGCGAAGTCATCAAGCCTGGTATCACCACCGACCAGGACGTGGTCTGGTGGCTGCGTCAGAAAGTCAACGACGCGGGCATGGGCACGTGGTTCCAGCCTTCGGTCGAGATCCAGCGCAAAGGCCTTACCGCGGCCAATCGCCTGAACCGCAAGGAAGGTCTGGTTATCGAACGTGGCGACGTTCTACACACCGATTTTGGCATTACCGCGCTCCGCCTCAACACCGATACCCAACATATGGGCTACGTACTCCGCCCCGGTGAGAAAGACGCTCCGGAGGGTATCAGGAAGGCGCTGCAAAACACCGACCGTTTGCAGGACCTCACGCTGGAACGAATGAAGCCGGGCCGCACAGGCAATGAAGTGCTCGGGCTGGTCCTTCACGCCATGCGCGAAGAGAAACTCGACGGAACCCTTTACACTCATCCCATTGGCGACCACGGCCATGCGGCGGGTCCACTGATCGGTCTGTGGGATTTGCAGGAAGGCGTGCCTGGACGCGGCGATGTTCCGCTCATTCCGGGCTCCTGGTTCTCCATTGAACTCCAGACCACAACGCCTGTTCCCGAGTGGGGCGGCCAGAAGCTGGAAGTGGCTCTGGAAGAAGACGCCATGCTGGACGAACAGGGTAAAATGTCGTGGATTCTGAAGCGTCAAACGGAATTCCACCTCGTGAAATGATGGACCCGCAAAACTGCCTGAACGGAGAATACCGGGATCCCTCGCGGTCGCGGCTCGGTATTTCAGTGCGGTTCCGAGCCGCGACAGCAAGGTAGTCGATCAACTTCAGAATTGAGGTTTAGCCGACGATTTCGCCCAGGGCTGTAGTGAATTTGTTCATGTCTTCCGCCGTGCCGATGGAAACGCGCACGTGGGTGGGCCATTCCGGCCAGACGCGACCGATGACAATCTTCTTTTCAGCAAATTTGACGGCCATTTCGTTGCCGGGGTGATGGGTCTCCATCATGAAAAAGTTGACTTCGCTGGGCACGTACTTGATCTTCTTCTTTTCGAGGAAGGCGTAGGTGGTTTCGCGAATCTGCTTCATTTGCGCGCGGCGCTCGGGAACCAGGGTCTTCGACTTCAGGCTGGCGAGCGCGCAGGCAATGCCGGTGACGGGCAGGAAGCCGGGACCAAACTGTCGCATCTTGCCGACCAGATCAGGGCGGGCCATGATGTAGCCGACGCGCAGGCCAGCCATGCCGTAGATCTTGGAGAAGGTCCGCATGACGATGACGTCTTTGCCGGCGGCGACCATATCGGCGCAGGATTTGGCGTTGGCTGAGAAGTGAATATAAGCTTCGTCGACAAGAACAACGGCGTCCTTTTGCTTGTGATCGAGAAGGTACTGAATCTTTTCACGCGAGGTGATGGTGCCGGAGGGGTTGTTGGGGTTGCAGACGTAATAGACGCCGGCGTTGGGCTCATTCTTGATCATGGCCTCCACGTCATGCGAGTAATCGGCGGCGAGCGGAACCTTGACGGTTTTGGCGCCGATGTATTCCGGAGTGCCGTTACCGTAGCCGGGGCCCGCCATGGTCCAGCTGCGGGTGGGCGAACTGAAGCAGCAGCCGATACGCTGCAGCGGGTCGGAAGAGCCGGCGTAGAACTGGATATTTTCGGGCTTGACGCCTTCCTGTTCGGAGACAACGCGGACGATTTCGGCCTGCTCGTTATTGGGGTTGTAGCGCCAGCCGTGGGGGGCGACGCGGGCCATGGCTTCAACGCCTTCGGCGCAGGGACCCTGGGCATTTTCATTCTGGTTGATACGAATGATGGAGGGGTCAGAAAAATTTACCGGACTGCGGCCACTGCCGTTCATGCGGGCACGCAGCTTCTGTTCGGCGTCCTGTGCCATGGCGAATTCCAGAGGGAGTGCGGAGCCGGCGAGCACGGTGGCAATGCGGCCAAGCTGGCGACGACTAAAGCCACGCTGGAGAAAAGATTCGACGTTTTTTTCGTTCATGGTGTGGGAGACTCCTTCGCACAGTCTATAACAAAACGGCGGCCAGCGCGGCCAGAGTGACGCGACTGAAGCCGCGTACCCGCGGGCGACAACACTTTGAGCCTTTATTTCCTGTGCGGGGCGAGCAACGCCAGCAGAGATTCTATGCTCTTCTGCGGCAGATCGATACGGATGGCGAGGTTACGATCTTGCTGCTCGACAATGATGCTGTCAAAGACAGGGAGGAGGTCTGGCTTGTCTTCGGGCACACTGAGGCGGCCGAAACCCACTGCGCCTTTAGCGGCGTCGCGTAGTGCCACGGCATCCTTCACCGCGCCGGCTGTGCCGTGGACTTCGAACTTTAGCCCGGTGGCCAGATTGGCCTGGAACCAGGTGTCGGAAAGGCGGCGGAATATGGCGGAGAGATCGAGACTGGAAGCAGCGCCGGGCAGGTGCGCGCCGGAGAGAAGGCTCGACACACTTTCAGATACGCCCCAGATTTGAGCGGTGGGGTCAGCGGATTGAAGACGGTTGAGTAAGGGCTGGGCGGATTTGCTACGGCCTTTTTGCTTCCATTCATCCAGGGCGGCCCGGATGGCGGGAAGTTGGCCGGCGACGGCCAGCGTGCCATCCAGTATGCAGAGGCCGTTGGGGCCAGAGGTCCAGATGTTGTAGACACCGTGGCGGACAAGCGTGACCTGGGGGAAGAGCTGCTTCACGTTGAACTTGCCGCGGGCGAGCAGGACACTGCCCTGGGGCATGGTGGCGAAAAGGATTTCGCGGACGTCGTGGCGGGGGTCGAAACCGGTCTCGGCTGTGAACTTATCGAACATCGCACTAGCCTGAGGGTCGATGAGGCTGTGGTAGAGCGGCGTAGCCAGCAGGGCCTGAATCTGGCCACCGGCGAGCGCCGTAGTGCCCGGGGGCACCATACGGATGAGGACGTTATCGATGTGCGGCTGAGCGAAGGCAGAGACGGCGAAGAGAGTGAGCGTAGCCAGACGCATTTAGAGTGTCCTCCTTAGAACGTTCGGCGCTGGAAGCGCCAGAGGCCGAGACCGAGCGCGACGACTCCGAAAATAGCCGTGCTCCAGACCGGCATCCAGCTTTCGATGGGTTGATGGATGATCATACGCCAAATGATCTGACTGATTTCCGAGGTCTTGGGCAGGACGTAGTAGAAGAAGCGGAGAACGTCGCGTGACCACTCTGAACTGAGCAGACGTTCAATGGTGTGGCGCTGCTGCAGAATGGGCGTGACGATCATGATGGCGAAGGTGGCCATGATGGCGACGGCGGAACTATCCCACAACACGCCGACGAGCACGATGAAGGCCAGCAGCACGCTGAACGTAAAGATGGTGCAGAGGCTGGAGAGCGGGAAACCCCAGCCCCACACCCCGGTTTTGACGCCGAAGATGGTCCAGGAACCGAGGACCAGATACACCACGTTGGCAGCGACGACGAGAACATTGCCGATATAGCGGCCCAGCAGCAGATGGGTGCGGGAGACGGGCTTGGAGAGCAACAGTTCGATGCGGCCGGGCTCAAAGACAGCGGCTACAAGGCCGGCGGAGGCGAACACGGAAAGAGCCATGCCGGCGAAATACAGCACCATGGCGATGACGGCCTGAGCGCGGGTGACAATTTCGTTGACATTGGTGAGCTTGCCGTTGTTCTGGCCGAACAGCGAGACGGTGGCGTTGGCACCTTCCACTACGTCGATCCGCATGATGAAGAGCAGGAAGGCGAGCAACGCGGTGGCGCAACCGAAGAAGCCCCAGAAAATTCGGCGCGCAAAAGCTTCGCGGAAGGTGTCGCGCACCAGGGCGCCGGTGGCGATCCAGTGGGGTCTCATACCGTCTCCTTTTCCTGCACTGCCTTCATGAAAATTTCTTCCAGGGTGTTACGGGAGCGCAGGACGGATTCGATTTCACAGCCGTTGGCGCGGAGCAGATCGACGGCGCTGTTGGCTTCTTCGCGGGAGGTGAACAGAAGTTCCAGCGACCCGTTGTTGGCTGAGGCGGAGCGGGCGCGGGAGCGCAGATCATCGGCGAGACGCTCCGGCACGTGAATACTTTCCACACGGTAGCCAGTACCGGCGGTGAGGTCAGCCACACGACCGGAGAGAGCGAGTTTGCCACGGCGGATGATGGCCACTTCAGCGCAGAAGAGTTCCACTTCGGCGAGCAGGTGGGAGTTCAGGAAGATCGTGACACCCTGTTGCTCCAGAGCACGGAGGACGTCGCGGATGTGTTTGCGACCGACGGGATCAACACCATCAGAAGGCTCATCGAGAACCAGCAGGCGGGGAGAGTGCATGAGGGCCTGCGCGAGGCCAACGCGCTGCAACATTCCCTTGGAGTACTTGCCAAGGCGGAGATGCCAGGCGGGTTTATCGAGTCCCACCAGTTCGAGAAGTTCGGGAATACGGCGGGCACGGAGATTGGAATCCATACCAGAAAGCGCGCCGTAGAAATCGAGCATGCTCCAGCCGGTCATGTAGGTAGGGAAACGGTGATTCTCCGGCAGGTAGCCGATGAAACGGCGGGCTTCGGGATTACCCGCGTCGAGACCGAAGATGCGGGCCTCGCCGGCGGTGGGACGGGCAGCGGACAGCAACATCTTGACAAATGTGGTTTTACCGGCGCCATTGGGGCCAAGCAGGCCGTAGGTGGTTCCACGGGGAACCTGGAGAGAGACGTGATCGACGGCAGTAAAACTACGTCCGTTGAAAAGGCTGGTGAAAACTTTGGTGAGGCCGCTGGTCTGGATGGCGAAGCTGGAATCAATGGCGGCCATGTGGTCTGAATACTTTAACGAATGAAAGACGGTTGTGGTTCAAAAAAATGCAGCTGAGGCGGCGTTTAGTTGCGGACGCCGGGGGCTTCAGAGCGGCCCGCGAGAGGCTGGACGGCGGGTCCGCCGCAAACTGCAACCCCGGTTTTTACAATGGCCTGCAGGAAATTGTTAAACATCATGTAGAACACCTGTTCGGTGAGGGCCTGGCGACCGGGAAGGCGGAAAGTGGAGGGAAGTTCCTTGCCGATTCTAAGGCGAATACTGTTGGAGAGATTGCGACCGGAACGGTCGCGCCGGTTGGCCAGTGACATGGGGGTTTGCAGAATCTGCCCGGTGCGGCCATCGATATAGAACTGGCAGCGGGAGAACCAGCCGAGATTAGCCGGGTCCGCGGCATCGAAGAGGAGCAGTGGCACTTCGCGATTGTCCAGGGTCAGGTCCAAAAGGAGGTGGCGCGGATGATCGTGATAGCGAACCTGGAAGCCGGCCTGCTGGGCTACGGCGGTGATGGTGGCCTGATCGAGTTCAAGCAGAATGAACTTGTGGCGCCCGGCCTGAAGAACCTGCATGGTTAGCTGTCGAAGCTCGCGACTGCAGAAGGAACATCGGGGAAGAAGGGCACAATCAGGTCTATTCGGGTGATGCGAAAGACCTCCAGGACGAGGCCACGGGCACCGACGACAGCCAGCTTTGCTTTCGCGTGGCTGGCTTTGTTGGCGCTAAAGGCGATACTACCGACGCCGGAGGAATCCACATAGGTAACGCCGGTGAGGTCGATGATGATCTTCCGGCTACCCGCGGCAAGGAGCCCGGTAACGGTGGATTCGAGCTGCCCGCTGTCACGCCCCAGAGTGATACGACCGGTGAGTTCCACGATGTCAACGTCAGGTTCCATCCTGCGGGGGGTGAGGGTGAGGTTCATACCAACTTACAGGATACTGCAAGACCAAAGAATATTGCTCAGCGTCCGGAGAGTAATCCGCCGCGGGCGGGGGCCCTTGGGGCAGCGGCTGCAGATTCCGGTACGGCATCGCCTTCGCCTGGGGCGAGAAACAGATTTTCGTCGAGAGCATGTTGGCGGGTGTACATGTCCCAATAGCGGCCGTGGAGTGCAAAGAGCTGCGCATGGGTACCACGTTCAACGATATTGCCGGCTTCCACAACCAGAATCTGGTCGGCGCGGCGAATGGTAGAGAGGCGGTGAGCAATCACAAAGGTGGTACGGCCCTTCATGAGGTGCGAGAGGCCTTCCTGGATCATGGCTTCAGATTCGGAATCGAGGCTGGAGGTGGCTTCGTCGAGGATGAGAATGCGGGGGTCTGCAAGGATGGCGCGCGCGATGGAAAGGCGCTGGCGCTGGCCACCGGAAAGTTTGACGCCGCGTTCGCCCACAACAGTGTCATAGCCCTGTTCCAGCTTCTCGGCGAATTCATCCACGCGGGCGATACGGCAGGCAGAGAGAAACTCCTCGTCGGTGGCGGCGGGACGGGAGAAGATCACGTTATCGCGAATATTGCCGTCGAAGAGAAAGGTTTCCTGCAAGACCACGCCCAGCTGCGTGCGGTAATCGCGCAGTCTGGTGGTGCTGAGGTCCTGGCCATCCACCAGAACCTTGCCGGCGGAGGGCTTGTGGAATGCCGAGATCAGGCCAATGGCGGTGGACTTACCGGAGCCGGAGGGTCCCACGAAGGCGGTCACGGTACCGGGGTTGGCGTGCAGGGAAATACCATGCAGCACTTCCCGGCCAGTCTCGTAGGAGAAACCTACATCTTCGAAGACAACATCGCCGACGATGGTGCCGATGGATTGAGTGCGGTCCGGGTCTTCGTCTTCCGGGCGTTCGCGCAGCACTTCGCGGGTACGTTCCAAACCGGCCAGAGCTTCGGTCATTTGGGTGCCGATGTTGACGATACCGATGATGGGGGCGATAAGAAAAGCGAGGAAGGCCACGAAGGTGACATAGCCGCCAAGTGTGAGAGTGCCGGCGAAAATCTCGCGGGCTCCCAGGTACATCACCATGGAGCCAACCATACCCATGAGAACGGTAGCAGAGAGCGACATGGCGGACATGGCGGTGAGGCTCTTCATGACGTTTTCCAGAAGGCGCTGCACGCCGGCGGCGAAGACCTTCGCTTCGCGTTCTTCCGCATGATAGCCCTTGATAACACGAATACCACCGAGCGATTCGGTGAGGCGTCCGGAGACCTCGGCGTTGATTATGCCGCGCTCGCGGAAAATGGGGCGGACGGTTTTGAAGGCTTTGCTGAGGACAATGCCGAAGATGAGAACAACGCCGAGGGCCAGTAGCGTCATGGGGGCGCTGATGCGGAGCAGAATGACCAGGGCGAGGACGGCGGTGAGAATGCCGCCAAAGAATTCCACCAGACCGGTTCCAATCAGATTGCGAATGCCTTCCACATCGGACATGATGCGGGAAACCAGCTGGCCACTCTTGTTGGCATCGAAGTAGGTGACCGGCAGCCGGCCGATGTGGGCCTGTACTTTACTGCGCAGTTCGGCAATCAGGCGCTGGCCTTCAATGGAAAGCAGCTGGGTGAGAGTGAAAGAAGTCACCCCCTGAATGGCAGTGGCGGCGAGGATGGCCAGCACCAGGGGCAGCAGCATTTTGGGATCGTGTTTACCGATGACGTCATCAATCAGGTAACGCGAAGAGGCGGGCAGGACCAGTCCGCAGAGTCGGCTGATGATAATCAGCACGAAGCCCATAAACAGGAGTTTGCGGCGTGGACGGACGAGCGCCCAGATGTCGGGCCAGAGGTCGCGGAGCCGCTCGGTGACCGGACGTTTTGGTTTTGCGGGGGCTGCTCCCGAGGCCAGCGCTACTGTTGAAGCCATCTGAATTGTTCGATGCGACCGGCCTTCCCCGCGATTCCAGGCACTACCGGATAGCCGCAAACTGTAGTGTAGCGTTGCGGAGGTGCTTGATGAAATGATGCGACTGAAGTCGCCTGCTCACGGGTCTATTGGGCCTTGCCGCCGCCCATCCAGTAGCCGGGGCGGGTCTTGCACTGGTAGTTGGTGCGGTCTATGGAAACCTCAATGGTGTGGTAACCGGGTTCTTCTTTGTTCGAAGGCTTGTAGGTGACCATGTACTGGCTACGAACTTCAGTATTGATCTTCTGGATGGCATCCTCCAGCCCCTTCTGGCGAAGGAAGGTGAATTCGGTGCCGCCGGTGGAGCGGGCCAGCTGGGTGGCCGGGTCTTTGACGAAGAGCCCTTTGGCGTCGGTAAAGATCTCTTTGAGCAACGGCACAAACTGCGCGCGGTTCAGTTGTCCCATGTTCTGCTCCATTGAGGTGGGCGTATTGGGAACGCCCATGGGGTTGTTCATGCTGGCAATATCAATGGGGTTGCGGGAGGGCGGGCCGGGCTTTTCGGTAAGGCGGACGGCGAGTTGCGTGATATCCACGGTAAAGATGATGGTGTTGGTGAGGCTGACATCCATCATGGTTTCACGCAGCCGCCCTTCAGAGCCGGTATCGCGCGCTTCGCTGACCAGCAGAATTATCTTGCGGTTGCCCTGGGGACGGCGTCGGAGCATGTAGAGCGATCGTTCCACGGCATCGATCATCCGGCTTTGCGAACTGCCGGCGGTGATCTTGTCGATACCGGCTTTAATCTTGTCGGCATCGGAGGTGAAATCCTGCATGACCCGGAGGCGGGAATCGAAAGCGAGAATAGCGGCCTCTCCCTGCTGGCCCAGAAGCAGAGGTTGAACCAGGGTGCCGAGTTTTTTGATTTGGGAAAGAATGGAGTCCACTCGCAGTGAGCTTTCAATCGCAATCACCAGAGAGATGGGCTCGTAGGTAACGTCGACGTGAATCTGCTGTTCCTTGCCGTTATCCCAGAGGTGAAATTGCGGCGGTTGCAGGCCATCGACTATGTTGCCGTCTCTATCGCGGACGACCACCGGAACTACAACCTCTGTCGTGCCACCGCGCAGGATGGGTTCTTCCATTTGCGGTGCGTCGGGATTCGGGGCCGGGTTCTGGGCGAGGGCGGCGACGCTTAAAATTGCGACCGCGGCAAATGGGAGGAGCTTCATATGATACGGCTAATGTGCAGTTCGGCCATGCAACAAGTCGTGCACGTGGGGGACCAATTCCAGTACAGCATCCATTGATTCTACAGCGCCTTTCGGGGAACCCGGCAAATTGATGATTAAAACCGACCCGCAAGTGCCTGCAAGGGCACGGGACAGTGGCGCGAAGATCGTGACTTCCCTGCCCTTTGCCCGCATCAGCTCGCCCAATCCGAGGATTTCACGGTGAATGACATCGCGAGTGGCTTCGGGCGTGACATCGCGGAGAGCGAGGCCAGTGCCGCCGGTGGTGAAGATAAGGTCAACGGTGCCGGAATCCACCAAGTGACGCAAGAGGGCGGCGATTTCCTGGCGCTCATCGGGAACCACGTGTTGCGCGGTGATTTCGAACACGCCGCTCATGAGCCGTTCGGCGACGGCGGGGCCGGAGCGGTCGATGCGTGACCCCTCGTGGGTACTGTCACTTACGGTGATGATGGCGACGCGAATCATCTTTTAAACTCTCCACTCTTGCCGCCGGTTTTTTCCAGCAGCCAGATTTGCCCGATTTCGATACGTTTGTCAAGCGCTTTGGTCATGTCGTAGATGGTGAGGGCCGCGACCGAGGCGGCCGTGAGGGCTTCCATTTCCACGCCGGTAGCGGCCATGGTGGAAGCGGAAGCGATGATGCGCGCGCCATCAGGCTCCAGCATGATATCCACATCCACATGGGAAAGCGGCAATGAGTGGCAGAGAGGAATGATCTCGGCGGTTCGCTTGGCGGCAAGGATGCCGGCAACACGAGCGATGGCGAAAGGGTCGCCCTTGGGATTGCGCGGTAGTTCGGCGATCACCTCGGCGCTCATACTCACGAATGCGTGGGCGCGGGCGGAGCGGCGGGAAGGGTCTTTGGGCCCGACGTCAACCATGCGCGGCTGGCCGGCAGAATCGTAGTGAGAAAGCTTGCTCATTTCATTAAAACCGGTATCAGGTCTCCTTCAGCGTACTCGGGTGTGGCGGGATCGGCAACCAGGAAGCCGTTGGCACGGCAAATGGCGGGGATGTCGCCTGATCCCTTCCAGTCAACAGGTGTGACTTCGGCGCAACGGATGAGGGCGGGCAGAAAGCGGGTTAAGCCGGCTTTATGGCGGAAGGGGCGGGTTAGCCGGGCGAGGGTGATATCGAGAGGAGCGTCGGTTGCGCCCGAGAGAAGATCGAGGGCGGCGCGGGCGAAGACTTCGAAAGTCACCATGGTGGAGGCGGGGTTGCCGGGGAGGCCGAAGAAGAACTTGCCTGCCACGCGGCCAAATACGCAGGGAGCGCCGGGCTGGATGAGAACGCGGTCAAAGTAGAATTCGGCGCCGAGTGCGGCAAGGGCGGGTTCCACTACATCGTATTTACCGGCAGAGACGCCGCCGGAGAGCAGCAGCAGGTCGGCGTCGCGCAACCCTCGCTCAATGAGGAGACGGGTTTCTTCAAGGTTATCGGGCGCTATAGGCAGTCGGTGCGGCATACCACCGGCGCGGGCGACCTGCGCGGCCAGAGACCAGCTGTTGGAGTTGCGGATCTGGCTCGGTTCGGGCGTATCGCCGATATCGATAATCTCGTCACCGGTGGGAAGAATGGCGACGATGGGCCGACGCCCGACGGCGACCCGGGTCTGGCCGGTGGCGGCAAGCCAGCCGATTTCAGCGAATCCGAGGCGCATACCCGCGCGAAGAACAGGGCTGGAAGCGGAGGCTTCCGTGCCACGGGCCGCGATGTTGGCACCCGAGACCAGCGATTGTTGGGTAGAAACGGTGCCATCGTCATGGACAACGCAGTGCTCAATCATCACGATGGCATCGGCACCGTTCGGGGTGGGCGCGCCGGTCATGATTTCAATGGCTTCGCCGGGATTCAGGTCGCCGGAGAAACGCTGCCCGGCCCGGACTTCGCCGGCAATGCGAAGGCGTCCGGGTATGTCAGCGGCACGGACCGCGAAGCCGTCACGCATAGCGCGGTTGAAGGGCGGGTAGTCGCGGTCGGCGAGGATGTCGGCGGCGAGGACCCGGCCAGCGGCGTCAGTTAGGGGAACGTATTCGGGCTGGGGTGGCGAAATGGCCTGGCGGACCTGATGGAGGACGGTGGAGCGTGCATCGAGGAACGAAAGTGCGGGCACCCGTTCAGTGTAGCGGGAAGGGGGCAAGAGCCGGAGAAACTCTGGCCTGGGGGGCCGGGAAACCAGCTTCCTGTCGATCAGTGCGAGGCTGCCGGGAGCGGTCATGGGCACCATGTGAACGACTTTGGTACCCGGCGCCGGAATGCAGTCTTGCGCAGCACATCAGGGAATTAAACGGACAGCAGCTGTACCCACGAAATCGACTTTTATTTTGTCAATCGGGCACTCTGAACTTTCGACTCCGTGTTCCAGGCGATCCAGATATCCTTACCGGCCAGGGCGAGCCTCGGATAACCCAAACTCTTTCTCGACCCTGTGGCAATCTGCATAACCGGACCGGCAACGCCAGTTGCAGATACGTAGCGGGCCTGAAGGCGGGCACCGCTATCCGTGCGTTCCAGCCAGGAAACGAAGGCACCACCTGCATCGTCAACTACCACCGAAGTGTACCCGTACGACTGTCCGGTACTCACAACCGAGGGTTTGCCAAAAGTCGCACCCGCGTCCGCTGAGAAAGCCAGTTCCACCCGCGGCTTGCTTCCCTCCGCAGTGAACCAGGCCACCGCCGCCTTTTCGCCCCTGGCATGGACTTGTGCCGCGTTGGTAGGGCACGCATTCAACTGCCATTTGTCGGGGTAAACGTTCTTCGGAGGTGTCCATCGCCCGTTCTCGAAGCGCATAACAGAGATATCGCGGATTTGGTCGGGCGTGTGATCCCGGTATGCCACCAGCAGGCCGCGGCTCGTCTTTGTGACGGCGGTCGGGCAACACTGGCAAACATCCGGATCGAGAATCTCTTCCTTCACTTCAACGCCATCCGCGCTGATCACGCTTCGCATCAGGGAGGCAGGCCCGTCATCGCCCTTCAGCGCCTGCAGCCAGAACAGGGATGCCTCGCGATCTCCACTGGCGATCATGGATGCGAGTCCATGTTGCCCCTTACCTTTATCGTGATGCGCCATCACCGGCGCGCTCCATTTGAGACCGTCCCGGGACCCCGAAACATAGAGGAACTCGGCTTCGTCCGCCTCATTTGGCATCTCGATCCAATGAGCAACGAATGACCCGCCCGCCAGAGCAATCACTCCCGGCAATTCGCCTGGATGGCGGAAGAAATGGCGGCCCGCCTCAACCGTTCGCGGCTCCGACCACTGCGCGCCCTGCCGGATTGCATACCGGAGAGCGAAAGTCCCGCCTTTGGCGGGTTCCACCCAGCTCAGCAGCGGCCTGCCATCCGGAGTGACGGACCAGCTCGCCTGCACACTCCCGGTACCGGTTGGATTGGCAATCGATTCCACCTTCAACGTTTGCCCAAACGACGTCCCACATACAGCCATCAACAGGAACCAGACGCTCTGTCTCATAATATTCTCTCTAAAACCCATGATGTCACCTGAACTCGCGGCGGAGGCGACCAGTCACGCGACCTGCCTGCCTGCTACCTGGCGTCATCCACCCGCATTTCTTCCGGCTCGTCGCCGGCGAACATTTTTACGGAGTCGAAGAAACCCGCAACAGTCAGATGAAAGTCGACATCTTTCCTGCTCTTGTTCTGCCAGAACCAGCCGTGGATACCGGTGGACGGAGCGGTGAATGAGCCGTAGAAAGCATCTTTGCCGATTTTGTCATCCAGGGCGTAACTTTCGAAATAATCCTTGTTGGGCTTCTGGTCGGGTTCTCCGTGGAACTCGTAAGTAAGCTTGGCGTCCGCTTTCCAGCCGAAAACCATCACAGCGCCCTTCTGCATGTGGTATTTCATCTCCACTGCCTGGCCCGGAGTCAGCCTGAAGTCCTCCGACTCCACTTTGTAAATCCGTGGCTGCGATGTATAGATCGCGGCCTGTCCCGGCCTGGGGGTGGCCCGACCGTTTACTTCCGCTACGGCGATTCCGGTTAATTTCAGTGCCGCACCGATTCTGAGCGGATCGAAACCGTATTCGGCCGGTAACACGACGGTGAAAAGAAGCACCAGAGCAACCAGCAGCGCAATGCCTGTCGCCCACGCGAGAGTGCGCTTCGAGGGTATTTCGGGGTGTAGCTGGTTCTGCTCCGGTATCATGATGACTCCTCCCGCCTATGCGCCCAGATAGTACCCGGCGATCTGGTATCCCGTGAGCATAAAACCAGCCGTCATCAGTAACAGGTTGGTTGCGAACGCCTGTCGAAGAAAGCCGCTGCGCGTTCTCCAGTAACCCAGCGCAATCAAAACAGCGGTAAGCGCCAGTACCTGACCAATCTCAACGCCAACGTTGAAGCTGACTATGTTGGTCACCAGACCATCCTTTGACAAACTGAGCTCCTGCAGCCTTGTTGCCAGACCGAAACCGTGGAACAGGCCAAAGAGAAGCACCGCGACCTTCGTATTCGGCTGGAAGCCCGGCAATCGCTGGAAGCCACCCATATTGTCGAACGCCTTGTAGACCACGGAGAACCCGATGATGGCGTCGATCAGGTAGGGGTTGGCATGGATGTTTCCGAAAACGCCCGCGAGCAGCGTAATGCTGTGGCCCACGGTGAAGAGGCTGACATACAGCACGATGTCTTTGAGACGGTAAAGGAAGAAGATGACGCCTACCAGAAACGCGAGATGATCGTAGCCGGTAACCATGTGCTTGGCGCCCAAATAGACGAACGGGGCGATCGCAGCGCCCTGGATGGACTGCACAAACGAGGCGTCGCGTTGGGACACATTATGCGCGACGGCGGCAAGCGGAAAAAGCAGCGCACAAGTCAGGATTGGCGCAAACATCTGCCAACGGGTTCTACGGGACATGCTTGGCGTCGTTTGGGTCATCCGGATCCAACGGGTAGTTTATCAGTGGCGGCGGAGCAGGGGCTGGCGCGAACCACCTCCACGGCCAAGTTTTGCCGCTACGTGCTGGCGCTGCACGCACGATTGTTTCGTTGTCGCGCACCCTGTTTCGTTGTCGCGCACCCTGGAGGGAGGGTTAAGGAACGGTGATGGCGACCTGAACTTTGAGATAGCCGCCGATGGGCATGAGCTTCACCTGGCTGGTCACTTTGCGGCCATTGACGGTTTTCTCCGCGCGGAAGGAATAAAGACCGGGAACCACGGCACCGGTGGCGGCAGGCGTGGGGGCGGCCAGAACCACGTCTTTGCCGGGGGCTGCGGGAGCCCACTGGTAGTAGACAGTCCAGCCGCTGTCCAGCTGACCGGCTTTGAAGGTGCGGACCTCAATGGGAACGATTCGGCCAGTCCGGTTACTCGCTACGTCACTGGCCTTTAGGGTAATGTCACGGGCAAATGACTCTATGGTGGCCACATTATCTTTTGTGGCGGCAAAGGGCGAACCCGGAGCGAACGACATCAGCATGGGCCGACAGATGCCGACGAGGTCATTGAGCCTGGCGATATATTCGGCGGGAATGCCGGCCTTGCCGCGCAATCCCTCGGCGAGCGCGGGGGCATTGGCGCGTATCTCTTCAGCCAGGTCCTGGGATTTTTTGTCGGCTGGCAGGCCCGCCGACAATCCCACGGCGCAGGAACGCAGGTCATCCATCACAGCGGCGACTTCGTCGGCAGCAGGCTTTACAGGGTAAGCGGAGCTCCCGAGGGTCAGGGCAAGCAATAGACGCAGGTGCTTCATCTCTGGCAGTGAGTATGTCATACGGGTGAGGCAAAGTAAAGAAAAGCTAAGGCTGGACGATGATACGTACGCGCCGGGTGGCGGGGTCATGAATGCCATCCGGTTTGGCGGGCGTGTCTTCGATCCGGATGCTCAGGGATGAGGCGGGCACGCCGAGCCCTTTGAGCAGTCTGGCAATCTTGTTGGCGCGGCGGGTGGCAATGACTTCACTTTCGTTGAGAACGCGACCATCGGAAAGCAGAGCCGCGCCACGGGCCGCAGTGATTTGCAGGCTGGTGGCGTGGACAGTGGCAGCCCAGGCCGCGACACTGGCGATGACACTCGTGCTGCGAGCGGGCATCTGGTCGTTGTCGAAATCGAAAAAGACGGTGAAGTCGCGGGCGATGTAGGGCGGCGACGAAGGCTCTTCCATGGGATGAGTGACGGGAGGGCGGGTAGCAGCAGGTGCCGGTATCTCGTCTTTGGCAGGCAAGACGGTATTGCAACTGCGCGTCAGTTCAGGCATGACCGAGGTGAAAAGCGGTGAGAGAGGAATGCCACCGCAGACGCGCGGGCCGGGTTGTACGGTGCCCTCCACCAGTACCTCGTGGCTCTGTTGCGGGGGAAACCAGGCGGCATCGATATCTTCCTGCATGCCGAGGTAGTAGAGTTCCCCTTCGTACTCCGCGAGCCAGCAGGGGACAGTCTTTGTATCGCGAACCACGGGGCATGTGACAAAGCTCAGTTGCTGCGCGGCGAGCGTGGTGGAAAGCACGGCGATGGCAAGAGAGAGGCGAATCACAGGGCGCTCAGAAAGTTGATGAGATCCGATTTTTCCGGGCGGGTCATCTTCATGTCGAAGCGGGTGTCGTAGTAATCGACGAGGTCACCAAGGGTCTGGGCGGAACCATTGGCGAAGTAAGGAGCGCGGGCGGCGAGGCCACGGAACTGCGGCATGACGATGGAGCCCACGTCGGCGCACTTGCCGGAGATGAGTGCGCGGCCGGGGTCGGTTGTGTAAATGGTACGGCCGAGGTAAGGATGGGGCGGCGCGGATTTTCCGCACGTAACTTTGAAGACCGGCAGCGAGCCGGATTCGGAGTAAAGACCGGGCTCCGTCCAGTTGGGATAGTTATTGGTGCCGAGATCGATAAATCCAGGCGCGAGATCCATGCCTGTGAAACGTGCGTTGTGACAAGTGGTGCAGGTTCGCTTGACGGGGTTGCCAGGGCCGGTGTCATTGAGGTTGGCGGTATCGCGAATCCAGAAGGGGCGCAGCAGGAATACTTCGGCACCGCGCGCCACGGATTCGCGGAATTCTTTTTGCGCATCGGTGAGGCCGGGGGATTTCGAGAGATCCTTCCAGACGTCGAACAGGCCGAAGACCGGAAGCTTGAGGTTATCGCCGAGGCCGGGTTGGCCGTGTTCAAGGGCTGCGGGGCCAAGGCCGTCGGGGGCATTTGGAGCGCTGAAGAGTCCGCCGATTCGATCACCGCTCTGTGCGAGATAGATCTTGTTTTCGAAATCGAGGATGCGCCGGAGTTGCTCCGCCGTGGGCGCGGCTTTGGCCTGCAGGTGGGTGAGGGCGGCGTCGATGGCTTGCAGTTGCAGAGTTGCGGCGCGGGCATCGGCCATCAGATTCATGGCAACATGGCGACCGGTATCGGGATCGAGATCGGTGAGTTCGCCGGTCTTGCTGTTGAAGGGGGCATCACCGGAGGTGACGTACCGGAGGTTGGCGGTGATGCGCGGGCGGCGGAAGACGGAGACCGTAGGGTTCTTGCTTTTCAATCCCCAGACCGGGTCGGTGTTACAGGTGGAGGGGTCGCGCACGGCTTCCAGGGTGAACTCGGCATTGGGCGGAGGCCAGTGGATGCCAACACGAAACAGACCGCGATTGATGAGCAGAGAGTGGGAGGCTTCTTTTGCCTGCGGCAGGCTGGGACAGTTGGAGCCATCAATGGCAGCGAAGAGAGGATCTTTGCCGGAAGTTTTGCGCCAGCGCTCTTTGACCATGGCAGCGGAGACGCTCATGGCGGCGGCGGGCTGGTGACAGGTGACGCAAGCGCGGCCGTTGGTGCCGAGTGGCTCGAAAAAGGGGTGACCTTTGGTATCGAGGGAGCCGGAAGTATTGAGAATGCCGAGGGTGCCGGAGGGGTTATCGAGGTGGAGAACAGCAGGGAGAGTACCGCCCTGAGAGGGGGCCCACCAGTCGATGGGGTAATCGGCAGCCATGTCCTGGGCGGTAAGAAGACTGACTGCGGCCACCACCGTAATGAGTATTGTGAGGACGCCGAGGGCCAATCGCCGGGGTGTGGCGTTCATTCGGCCATGATACGTTAGCCGTCGCGGTGCGGGGTTGAGCGGAGCCGCCTGGCCAATGCGGCAACGAGGTTGGCCCAACACCAAAATCCCGGCCGGCTAGGCCACGGCCAGAAGCTCAAGTTACTGCTCGCGTTTGACGAACACGTGCCTCTGATCCCGCAGCGCGGTGCCGCCGAACTGAATCCTGTTTCTACATCACATCGGGTGCAGAGCCGAGCTTCACAGTAACCTTCATGGAGCGGGTACCGCGAAAGACAGTGAACACCATCTGATCACCGGCACGTTTTTGGTTGATGGCGCGCTGCAGCGAATCCTGACTGTCCACGGGCTTGCCATCGATGGCAACGATGAGATCGCCTCCAACGCCGATGCGGTACATGCCGGCAACAACCGAACGGTTGGGGCCACGCAGACCGGCAGCGGCGGCTGGAGAATTATTCTCAAGGCCTTCGATCAACAAGCCGCCGGTGGGGGGGAATTCGAGGGCCGAGGCCAGATCACCCTGAATGAGAACCACACGACTAATGCCGAGCACCGGGCGCGAGATGCGACCAGTGGAATGGAATTCCTCCAGCATGGTTTTCACCCGGCCGATGGGCATGGCGAATCCGATGCCGATACTGCCGGCTTCGCCTGACGCGGTTTGCGCGCCGAAGATGGCGGTGTTGACGCCGATGACATTGCCGCGCGAATCGAGCAGCGGTCCACCACTGTTGCCGGGATTGATGGCCGCATCGGTCTGGATGAGGCCTTCGAGCGTCGTTTGGTCTTCGTTTTCCAGGCTGCGGCCAAGGGAACTGACAATGCCGGTGGTCAACGTGAAATCGAGGCCAAAGGGATTGCCGATGGCGAGAACTTTTTGGCCAACCTGGAGGTCGTCTGAATCACCGAGGTGGACGAAGGGCAGCTTATGGTCAACGTCGATCTTGATAAGCGCAAGGTCGTCGCGGCGGGCGATGCCGAGCACTTTGGCTTTGTAGATTTTCTGGTCAGACATGCTGACCGTGATATTTTGCGAGCCCTTGATAACGTGGAAGTTGGTAACAATCTGTCCGTCTTCGTTGATAAGGAAGCCGGAACCGGTGCCCTGGCTGGGATAGACGCGAAAGAAGAAATCGCGTTCGTAGACCACGCTGGTGACGTGTACCGTGGCCAGACGGTTGGCCTTGTAGATGTCGATATTGTTCTGCTCGTCAGAGGAGAAGTTCTGGGCACCGTGCGCGGTGACGGGGTCGGCCCAGATCTTGCCGCCGGTGGAAATTGGCTGGAGCAGGCTTTGAATGGTCCAGTTGCCACGGGAAGTAGCGAGCCAGAAGCCTCCTACAAGCAGAGCAGTGAATAGCAGGGCGCGGGGTCTCATAGTGCCGGTTTCTTCAACTCCTCATACACCATTTTAGTTTGACGCAGAGTTTCTTCTTTGGTGATACCGGCATCGATCACGTAGTCGGCCAGCGCGCACTTTTCGTCGAGTGGCATCTGGCGGGCGATGCGGGCTTCGATGTCGGCGAGCGTGGCACCAGAGCGGGCGAGCGCACGTTCGATCTGTTGCCGCGGGGTACAGGTGACAACGATGACTTTGGAAGTTTCGCGAACAGCGCCGGATTCGAACAGAATGGCGGCAATGTAGATGATCATGGCGTGGGGATCGCAGGCGTGAATAGCGGCGAATTCCCGCAGAGCATGTTCGCGGACCGCAGGGTGGACGATGGCGTTGAGACGGGCCAGCGCCGCGGGGTCACGAAAGACGATGGCGGCGAGAAGCGGGCGCTCAATAGTGCCATGGGGAGCGATCGCGGAACCAAATTCAGCGATGACAGCGGCGACGGCTTCCCCGCCCGGGGCGAGGACCGCGCGACCGATGTCATCGGCTTCGACGATATGCGCGCCCAGTTCCTTTAGCGCGGCTGCGACGAACGTCTTGCCGCAGCCAAGGCCGCCTGTGAGACCAACAATCACTGGCTGGCCATTCTGCGCTCTGCCGCGTCAATGGTATTGCGCATCAGCAGCGCGATGGTCAGCGGACCCACTCCGCCGGGAACTGGCGTGTAGGCCGACGCGAGCCGTGCCATGTCGCCCGGGTGAACATCGCCGGTAAGCAGGCTGCCGCGGCGGTGGAAGACGGCGAGGCGTTCCGCAGTGAATAGTCGTTCCGCTTCAGCGCGATCCGTTACCGTGTTCATGCCAACGTCAATCACCACGGTACCGGGGCGGATGTGTTCTGCGGTGATGGTGGCGGTGCGACCAATGGCGGCGACGAGTATGTCGGCAGTTTGTGTGATGGCGGCGAGGTTGCGGGTACGCGAGTGGCAGATGGTGACAGTGGCATTCTGGTGCAGCAGAAGCAGAGCCATGGGTTTGCCGACGATGTCGCTGCGACCCACAACAACAGCATGCTGGCCTGCAATGGGGATTTGGTTGCGTTGCAGCAGTTCAATGATTCCGGAAGGTGTGCAGGGGCGCAGGCAGGGGCGGCCTATAGAGAGCAGACCGACGTTGAGTGGATGGAAGCCATCCACGTCTTTTTCGGGCGCGACGGCGAGCAGCACCATTTGCGTGTCGATGTGCGCGGGTAGCGGAAGTTGCACGAGGATGCCATCTACAGAGTGATCAGCATTGAGGCGATGAATGAGGGCAAGCAGTTCGTCGGTCGTGACGGAAGACGGCTGAAGGATGGTTTCGCCCTGGATACCGAGGGTTTGCGCGGTGCTGGTTTTATTGCGGACGTAGACTTCAGAAGCCGGGCTATTGCCCGCGAGAATCACGGAAAGGCCGGGGGCACGGTTGTACAGGGCACGGAATGCGTCGATGCGGGGGCAGCATTCGCCGAGGATTTCGTCGCGGGTACGGTTGCCGTCGAGAAGGAGGGGCACGAAACTAATTTAGCGGACGGTGACAACCGCTCCTGCGCCTGTCTGCAGACCACTGACCGAGGCCCGGATAGGCTGGTCACCGGAAGGAGTGCCAGCGGGCACGATGACATTGATCTGATAGAGGCCTGCTCCCACGATTCCCGAGTAAGCGACAGTCGCATTGACACCGCCGATCACTACGGTGACCGGATTCACCGTGACAACCGCAGTGGTTACCGCCTGACCCGCTTTCACCGGCGGATCGGTGGGTCCGAAACCGACTCCGTAAAGGATCAGGGCGTCGCCGGGGGCCACTGGCCGGGTGGCGTAGGGGAAGGCTCCCGTGGGGCCGACAATGTCATAGGTGCCATCGGCATTGGGCGCGAGTGCGGCGACGTGTTTCGAATCCAGCAAACTCAGCGACGGGCTGGCTGCGCCTAAGGTGACTGTCGCGGTGAACGCACCAGCCGGTGTGGTGACCACAACGTTGACGCTGCCGGTAGCCGTGTCGTCCGGGGCCTGAAAATTAATTTGCGCCGGGCTCACGAACCAGAGATACCCCGGCTTGCCGTTGACTGTGACCGACACCCCGCCCAGCGATGTGGGGAAGTTGCCGCTCCAGACTTCTGTCTTCGTCGCCAGATTCGTGCCGTAGATCGAGATCCACGAACCGGCCTGCACCGTGGTACTGGCGCTATACACGGGCACTACGCCGCCTTGTGAGACAACCGGCGCATCGGTGCGAACCACGGTAAACGACCGAATTACCTGCGGAGCCTCGAAATAGTTGGCGTTGCCTGGCTGGCTGGCGGTCACTGTGCAGGTTCCGGCCGCAATCAGGTTCAGCGTGTTACCGGTTAGGGTGCAAGCCGAGAGCGTGAGTGAAGTGAATACCACCGCAAGCCCCGAAGTTGTAGTGGCGGTCAGGGTGATGGGCGCGGTTCCCGGCGTCACGTTGGCCAGCGGTGCAAAGCTGATGCTCTGCGAACCCTTCAGAACGCTGAAAGTTCTGGTCAGCGGCGATGCGGCGGCGAAGGTTCCATTGCCGGCCTGGCTGGCAGTGATGCTACAGGTCCCGATGCCGGTGAGGGTCACCGTGTTGCCGGATATATTGCAGACGGACTGCGCAGTGGAAGCGAAACTCACCGGCAGGCCGGACGTGGCGGCGGCGGTGAGGGAGAAAGGAGCCGCGCCAAACGTGACGAGATTCAGGTCCGGGAAGGAGATGGTTTGGGTGAGAAGGGTGGCGGAAGAAATAGTGGTGACATCGCTGGCGGAGGCGGAAACCGATCCGCCACCGGACACAGTCACCTGATTGGTGACACTGGAAGGCGCGTTTGTGGCCACATTTACGGTTACGGCAATAGCTGGATAGCTGATGCCCCCATTCAAAGGGTCGCTGCGGGTGCAGGTAACGCCAGCGCAGTTCCAGCCGGTTCCGGCCATGGATACCAGGGTTAACCCGGCGGGTAAGTTTTCCGCCACGGTGATGGTTCCGCTGGTGACGTTGGCACCAGCCTGGTTGGAAACAACTACGGTGTACGCGGCACCGGTCTGTCCCGGGCCGAAGCTTCCGCTGTGCGTCTTGGCTACGGCCAGAGCAGGCAGCGAACTGGCGCCCCCAACCGTAACAGCTCCGCTGCTCGCACTGATCGCCACCGCCTGGCCCGAAGGGTCCGTTCCACTCGCAGCAGAGACGGTCAACGGATAACTTCCCGCCGCATTGGCAGCGACAGCAATGGTGAGATTCACCACACTGCCATCCGCAATCAGAGTCTGGTTGAAGCCTACAATCAGCACGCGGACTCCCGTGGCCTGGGAATTTGTGCTCAATGACTTTCCGGCTGCACTGGTCGCAGTGCCCGCGGCAACTGCCATTGTCAGCGCTGTTTTGTCGTAGGAGATGTCAAACTGAAGGCCTGATATTTGCGCACCCTGCGTTTGCAAAGCGACGCTCAGGTTAACCGACTGACCGGCGCCGCCGGACACTATTCCTGCAGAGAGGCTGGCTGCGGGAATTCGTGCCGCACAGATCACGAGCAGCGCAAGGTATTTCCAGCGTGTCACAGGTTGCCTGTCCTTACGTTAGGTTAACAGCAGGACGACGCATCAGCAACGCTGGTGCCGGTAAAGTCGCGTGCCCGGTCCGCCACCGCCGCTACCCCCTTGACTTCGCCTGTCCCAGGCGGGATCCTTTATCAGAGGTCTTTGCCATGCGCGCTTTCCCGATATTCTTTGTGACCGTAGTAGCGGTGGCGACATCAATGCCCTGCCTGGCGCAGAGTGTGATCTCCGCGAAATCCGGCACGCTGCACTATTTCAACCATCAGGTTTCCATTGACGGCGTGGAACAGCGCATGAAGCCCGGAATTTTCCCGGTGGTGAAACAGGGCAGCACTTTACGCACGGAACTGGGGCGAGCCGAAGTCCTGCTGACGCCCGGGGTCTTTCTGCGCCTCGTGGACAATAGCGCGATCCGGATGCTGGACACCGATCTGGCCCATACGCGTGTTGAAGTTGTGTCGGGAGACGTAATGGTGGAAGCGGACGATCCGCGAATGTCGGTGAAGAACGCTCCTGTGACGCTGGTGGTCGACGACACGGAGATTCGCATTGTCAAACACGGACTCATTGGAATCAGCCGCACTTCGAATCAGGTGAAGGTGTACCGGGGTGAGGCGGAAGTGACGACCGGAACAGCTACGCTCATGCTGAAGGAAGGCCGGTATGCGGCCCTTTCTGACGACTTGAAGGCAGAGAAGTTCGACGTCCGGAAAGATACGAACGATTCGCTGGAGTGGTCGCAGGAGCGGTCGGCCAATCTGTCGGCGGCGAATATTCACGCTGCCGGAACCATGCGCGCGGGTCCCGGTTACGGGTATTCAGGCGCGCCCTTTGACGGCGGATGGTATTACAACTCCATGTTCGGTTCTTTTACCTACATTCCCTTGCGAGGTACCACATGGAATCCGTGGGGCTACGGTTTTTACAGTCCCGGCACGATTTTCGGTTCCGAAGGAATCTCGCCCGTCTGGTTCCGCTCTGTAGTGGTGACTGACAACAACACGGTGGGACGCAACGGCGTCGGGGGAATCCGTCCCCCGGGGGCGATCCGTCCCCCGGGGGCGATCCGGCCCCCTGCCGATGGCGGGAATACACGCGGCGCATTCGCCGGTGCGGCAACCGGATTGGCCGCAGGCCGCCAATCCCCTTCCGGTAGCGTCAACAATGGCGGCGGCTTCAACCGTAATGCGGGTAGTTTCGGTTCTTTCAGCGGTGGCCGTACCGCGGGTGCCGATTCGCTCGGCGGCGCAAGGGTCAGCGGTTCTGGTGGCGGCGGTGGTATAGGTGGCGGGCGGGTTGGTGGTGGAGGTTCTGCTGGCGGCCATACTGGCAGCGCACACGGTCGACAGCAGTAACAACTGCCACTTACGCTATACTGCCCGGCTCAACACCCGGTTCAAACGCTGCACAAATAACCCCGGATTCTCCACCGGTACTCCTTCCATCAGCAGCGCCTGCTCCAGCAGAAGCCACGCCGCGTCGTTCACCAGCGCGTCGTCAGTAGTTGCCCCCAGCTTCTTCACAATTTCGTGATCCGGGTTAATTTCCAGCACCGGTTTCATAGCCGGGAAATTGGTTTGCCCCATAGCCTTCAGCATCTGTTGCATTTTCGCGGTTGGCTCGTCTTCATCGGAAACGATGCACGAAGGGCTGTCAGCCAGACGCACCGAAGCGCGCACATCTTTCACGCTGTCGCCCAGAACGCTTTTGATCCGGTCCAGCAGCGGCTTCAGTTCTTCGCTCTTGTCAGGTGCTGCTTCATCCTTCAGGTCGTCGCCCGTTGAGGTCTTATTGACCGCTTTCAGTTCAATATCCCCGTACTTATCGATACCGGAGAAGACGATCTCGTCCAGATCATCGCCCAGGATGATCACCTCCATGTCCTTCTTCCGGTAGATTTCCAGCAGTGGCGAAGTGCGCAGCACGCCTTCCGGCCCGCCCATGATGTAGTAAAGCCCCTTCTGCCCTTCCTGCATGCGCGATTTCACTTCCCGCAGGCTGGTCCAGCCTTCCACTTTGGTCGATTTCACCCGGATGAGATCCAGCAGAGTCTCGCGGTTGGCGAAGTCCCCGTAGAGGCCTTCCTTCAGCGGGCGATTGTACTGCCCGATAAAACTGAGGTAATCGTCCGGCCGTTCGGCGGCAATGTGGCCCAGTTCCGCCAGAACCTTTTTTACGCTGGCGGTACGGATGTTGCTCAGAATCTTGTTCTGCTGCAGAATTTCACGACTCACGTTGAGCGGCAGATCTTCGCTGTCAATTATGCCGCGCAAAAACCGCAAATAGGCGGGCATCAGATCCTTCGAGTCATCCGTGATGAACACCCGCTTCACGTAAAGCTTGACGCCCGGCTTGTAGTCGGCCTGATACATATCCGCAGGGGCCTTCGCGGGCACGTAGAACAGCGTCGTGTATTCCTGTGCTCCTTCGGCGTTGGTGTGGAACCAGAACAAGGGCTCTTCCCAGTCGCCTGAAATAGTCTTGTAGAGTTCTTTGTAGTCCTCAGGTTTCAGCTCGCTTTTTGCGCGCTTCCACATCGCGCTGGCAGAGTTGACCTGCTCCGTGGTGCGCTTCGCGATAGACCGCTTCTCTTCCTCGTTCCATTCACTTTTTTCCGCCGTCAGGAAGATGGGAAAAGCAATGTGATTGGAGTACTTCCTGATGATTTCGCGCAGCTTGTAGCTATTGCAATATTCTTTGCCGCTTTCGTTAAAATACAGGGTGACCGTAGTGCCGGCAACAGCGCGTTCCGCCGGTTCAATTTCGAAGCCCGACTTCCCGTCGCTGGTCCACTTCCACGCGGTCTCTTCGCCCGCCTTGCGCGAGATGACTTCCACCTGATCTGCCACCATAAACGCGCTGTAGAAGCCGACACCGAACTGGCCGATGAGGTTCGAATCGCGCCTGGCGTCGCCTGAGAGATTGTGCAGGAAGTTTTTCGTGCCCGACCGGGCGATGGTACCAAGGTGAGACACCAGATCGTCCTGATTCATGCCAATACCGGTGTCGCTGATGGTGAGGGTTGATTTCGCTTCGTCGAGATCGAGGTCGATGCGGGGATCGAAAGGAAGCGATTTATACAGATCTTCCGTGAGGGTGAGGTATTTCAGCTTGTCGAGTGCGTCGGACGAATTCGAGACCAGTTCCCGAAGAAAAATCTCCGGGTGTGAGTAAAGCGAGTGGATGATCAGGTGGAGCAGCTGATTGACTTCGGTTTGAAATTCCTGTTTTGGCATGAACTCCCATTCTATTGGAGGTGCAGTCATCCCCTTCACGGTGCGGCAAAACCCGCTATGATAAACGCCATGTTGCGCCGCCTTCTACCCAGCCTGCTCTGTGCCTGCGCCCTGCCTGGCCAGGTCACTTTTGATCGCCTCCTGCATGCCGACCGTGAACCGCAAAACTGGTTAACCTACTCCGGCACCTACGCCAGCCAGCGCTACAGTTCGCTGGCCGATGTCACCACCGGGAATGTGAAAGACCTGCAATTGCAATGGGCATTCCAGGCGCGCTCCGTAGAGAAATTCGAGGCCACACCCCTGGTTGTGGATGGCACCATGTACCTCACGCAGGCTCCGAACGATATTGTGGCCCTGGATGCAGCCACCGGAGCGGTCAAATGGCTGTATTCGTATCTGCCTTCGCGTGACGCCCGGCCCTGTTGCGGACGCGTAAACCGTGGCGTGGCGATTCTTGGCAACACTCTTTTCATGGCCACCATTGATGCGCACCTCGTGGCCGTGAACGCCACAGATGGCAAGCTGGTGTGGGATAAACCAGTGGCGCAACCCGAAGCCGGCTATTCGCTCACCCATGCACCGCTGATTGTGAAGGACAAAGTAATTGTGGGCACAGCGGGTGGCGAATACGGCATCCGCGGCTTCATTGCCGCCTACAATGCCACCACCGGCGATGAAGCCTGGAAATTCTATACGATTCCCGGCAAAGGCGAGCCAGGCAACGAAACATGGGCGGGTGATTCATGGGAGCATGGCGGCGCCTCCGTGTGGGTGACCGGCTCCTACGATCCCGACAACAACCTTACCTACTGGGGTATTGGCAATCCCGGGCCCGATTACAACAGCGACAAGCGCGGCGGCGACAACCTTTACAGCGATTGCGTGGTGGCACTGGACGCCGATACCGGCAAGTTGAAATGGTATTTCCAGTTCACCCCGCACGACGATTTCGATTACGATGCCGTGCAGGTTCCGGTGCTCACCACCCTCAATTGGCCAAATGGTACCGGCCGGAGCGAGCCGCGCAAAGTGATGCTCTGGGGCAACCGCAATGGCTTCTTCTACGTGCTGGACCGGAACACCGGAAAATTTCTTCTGGGCAAACCCTTCGTAAAGATGACGTGGACCAAAGGTTTGGACGAAGCCGGGCGACCGATGCGCGTCAACGGCATGCAGCCCACGCCCGAAGGTACCGATATTTTCCCCAGCCAGACTGGCGGCACCAATTGGTATTCGCCCTCCTGGAGTCCACGCACCGGCCTGTTTTACATTCCCGCCTGGGAAGGCGTTCACGCCTCATTTCGCAAGGGCGAGGGGGAGTTTCAGGAAGGCAAAGTCTTTTTGGGTGGCGGCACACGGCCTTCGCGTCCCGGTGCCATCGCCCCGCAGGTCACGCGCGGCACAGAGGCCGATGGCTACGGCGTCATTCAGGCCATCGATCCGCTGACCGGTGACAAAAAATGGGAATTCAAAATGAGCGACGTTACGGTGAGCGGCGTTCTCACCACGGCCACCGACCTGCTATTCACCGGCGGACGCGAAGGGTATTTTCAGGCCCTGGACGCGCGTAACGGCAAGCTGCTCTGGCGCGTCAACGCCGGCGGATCCATCGCCATGGGCCCCATGACGTATCGGGCGGCCGGGAAGCAATTCGTGGTGTTTGCCGCGGGCAGTTCCTTGTTCGCCTACGCGTTGTCCACAAAATAAATGATTTCCCAAAAACGCTAGCCGATGAGGGCTTCAAGAACACGGTACACAGCGGGTAGCAGCGCATACACAATCCAGGCGGCCATGGGCAGGCTCATCATTGCGGCAATCACCACCCCGGTCAGAACCTCCGGATGCCGAACCCCCTCCGCCCCTGGCGTCCGCGCGCCCAACAAACGCTCCACCCGTACCGAATAGTCGTGCCCGTCAGCGATGAACGAACTCACCAGAAGTGGTGGACTAAACACGGCCCGAACCCGTGCAGTCCGCACCAGGGCTTCGGCCAGCGACAGTGCCTGACGAGGGTCTCCACCTGCTGCGCTGTCATCCGCTGCCCATTCCGTATGGCTGGCCCAGCTGCGGTTCAGCAATTGCAGACCACGGAAATGCCTGGCAAGCGGAAACCAGTCTGGCGACAGCAGAACCAGCAAACGTTTGAAATTGTCGTGTGCAACACGGTGCCCGCGCTCATGCCGCAGCACCGCCGCCAATTGCTCTGCGGAAAGCTCTTGCAGCACCCGTCGTGAAATAACCAGCCGTGGGTGAAAGATGCCGACCAGTGCAAATAGCGGCGCAACGCCTTCGATCACCCAAACCGGCAGTCGTTCGCCGGGCAGCCGCAGCGGACGGCCAACCTGTTCGCAATACCGCGCATAACGTGACGAACGCCAGATGGCGCGCATTGCTCGCGCAATCGAAATGCACCCGATTAGAAGACCCATCACTGCCGCGCTCAGGCCAAACCCGCCAACACGTTCCATCATGCCGTCCGGCTCCAGTTCCAGATAACTGGGGACGCAGAGTACAGTAACAACGAAAATCGCCACTCCCGCCGGCAGCATTCGCAGGGCCAGCAGCCAATTGGCGGACACGCGCGGTCTGACCCTTCCCAGCATCCGAATCACACGGGGTGCAACCAGAGTTACCGCCAAACCCACCACCAGATGAACCAGAAAAAATGCAGCCAGGCAGAGGCTAACCAGCCGCGGAAAATAAGGAAGGATCATGATTTCCCCCGCTGCCGCAGCTCCCGCCGTTTGAGCGCGATCTTATTTTCCAGTTCACCAAGCAGCGTTTCATCCTGTGGCCCCACCGTTTCCAGAAAGCAGGAAATCAGCAGTTCGCCGGAAAGCTGCGGCCCTGTCAACATCGCTGCCATGAATTGACTGGCTTTCCTGTGCTCCCATTCCGTACGCGAGAATCGCGGCGTATACACAAACGCCCGGGCGGATTCCTGCCTGTCCAGCAGGCCTTTCTTAAACAGGCGGTCCAGTGTGGTCATCACCGTGGTGTAAGCCAGTGGCCGGTTCAACAGGGGAATGACATCCTGAACACTGCTTTTTCCCCGTGCCCACAAGACCTCCATCACCGTGGTTTCCAGGTGACCAAGGTCCAACGCCCCGCCTGGTTTTTGCACCGCGCTGCTCATAAAAGGGTCCAGGTACTGAATTCTAACCCACGCATGCGCCACTCCCGCTACTACCGCTGGTAGTAGCCCGGCCCCTCGCTGTAGCCTGAGTCTTACCCCGATGACAACCAGCAATCCACTACGGCTTCCTTTGCTTCTACTCGCACTCATTGCCTGTATCACCGCACAATCCCCGAATACCGCCACCATGATCGTAGCGGTGGTCGATCAGGCTGGTGCCGCCGTGAAAGACGCCAAAGTTTCGGTGGTGAATTCCGCCACCGGCGCACTGCGCGATGCAGTCTCGGGAAGTGATGGCAGCGCAACCATTCCGGCATTGCCGCTCACCGGAGCCTACACGGTAGGCGTATCGAGAACCGGGTTCGGCTCCGAAGAACTCAAAAACGTCACCCTGCGTGCGGGTGAGACAGCGACCCTGACGGTGAAGCTGCTGGTGGGCTCCGAAAAGACCGCGATCACGGTCTACGGCACCACCGAAGGCGTGCGCGCGGATGCGCAGATCAGTCGCTGGCTGGACGGCCCGCAGATTGATGAGGCACCCATCCTGGGCCGCAAGGTAACCGCGCTTCCACTGCTGAATGCGGCCTTCCGCCAGGCCAAAGGCACGGGGGATTTGTTCGTCAACGCAACGTATTTCGTCACCGGCGTGGGGGGACGCCGCCAGACCACGGTCACTCTCGATGGCGCGAACAACGACGAAGCCTGGGGCCGCCAAACCATGCTCGCAACCGTACCGCTGGGTGCCATTCAGGAAGCGACAGTACTTTCCAATGCGTTTTCCTCGGAAATCGGCTGGACTTCCGGCCCCGCGTTGAACCTCGTGACCCGATCCGGTACCAACGGATTCCACGGCGAATCGCTGTTTCTGAGCCGCCCGGGTGCCATGCAGGCGAAGACGTTCTCCACCAACGGCTTCTGCCCGCCCTCTGTGCCCGCCTGCGACACGCCCACCACGCTCACCGCCATCAATCCGGTGGACGTTCCGGATGCTCTCAGCCAGGTCTCCGGCTCCATCGGCGGGCGGTTGGTGCGCGACAAGACCTTTTTCTTTGCCGCAGGCGACTACACGCGGCAGAATCGCACTACATTCCTCTCCAGCACACTGCCCTCTTTCCTGTTGCCGGCCGATGGGCACCTCGACGTCACTGGCCACTACCGCCAGGCCCTCTTTAACGGACGCCTGGACCACAAGTTAACCACCAACCAGACTTTGATGGTTCGAATCAATCTCGATCGGTTTCACGACGATAACCCGCAGGATGCCGTAAGTGGAACCAACGCCCCCAGCGTGGCGCGTCGTTACTCGCGGCGAGCCTGGACAACTCAGCTCAATCACACCGCGGTGGTGAGCCCGAATCTTCTGAACGAGGCGCGCTTTGCTTACCTGAATGGCGATCCCGTAACGCGCTGGGAAGCGCAGACACTTTCCACCGCCTACACCCGCGCCGGCTCTGTGCCGTTCACCATTGGACAATCGCGAGCCTCCAACATCTTTGGTCACCAGGCGCAGTTTTCAGACACCCTTTCGTTTACCCGCGGCAGACACTACCTGCGGTTCGGCGGCAGCCTCATCCATCACACCTCCGGCGGCACAGGCAGCGAGCCCGGCACGGCCACCCTGGGTATGTTCACACTGCGCAACACAACCACGGCGCCCTTCGGCCAGCTAACCCTGGCGGACGTGCAGCAGTACACGCAACCCATCGATTTCGGCGTCAACAGCTACCAGTTGAAGCAGTGGCTCTATACCGGCTTCGTGCAGGACAGCATCCACCTGCGCCGCGATCTCACCATCGACGCGGGGCTGCGCTACGACCGTCAGACGCTGGCCGATGCGAAGAAGAACTTCGCCCCGCGAATCGGCTTCGGCTGGCATCCCAGGGGCGATTCGCGCCTCGCCATTCGCGGTGGCTATGGCATGTACTACACGCAGATTCGCTCCAACGTGGTGGCCGGTTATCTGGTCAACGGACTGGACGGCTTGACCACCTACACCGCGACGCCCGGGCAATTCGGCTTCCCCACCTGCCTCACGGGCTCCTGCCTCCCGCTCTCGTTTGATCCGAAGACCCTGCCGCCGTCGCAGTTACCTGCACGCGATATTACGATCGGCGCGGGACAACGCGCTTTTTACCAGTCTCAGTTCGCCAGGTACGGGTTGAACTTCGGCCAGTTGCCGAACTACCCTGACCAGCTGTTGAATCCCCGCAGCCAGGTGATTTCCATCGGCGTAGAGCGTGAGGTGAGCAAGGGCTTGTTTATCGGCACCGACTACGTCCACCAGCACGTAAGCAGCCTCGATCGCACGGTTGATTTGAACGCCCCCTCGGCTTTTGATCGCACCGCACCGGGGCAAGTCAGAAGCGTGGCCGCCGCCAATTCCACCCGCCCCATTCTGCCGGTGAATGGCGGCGTACGCCAGGTCAACGTACTAACCAATCTTGGTGTGGCAGATTACAACGGGCTGCAAACCCAGCTCAGTTACCGGGGCCATTCGCGGATGTATGCCGCGTTAAGCTATACGTTTTCCAAAGCAACGAATACCAGCGAACCCGATGGCAATGGCATCGGGGCCAACGAGAGCGCGATTGCGCAACTGGGCGAGGTGGAACGCGGCCCCAGCCTGCTGGACCAGCGTCATCGCGCGGTGATCACCTTCCACTACCAGTTGCCGTACCACATAACTGCCGGCACCATGACACAACTGGCTTCGGCGCGCCCGTTCAATGCCACTACGGGTGTGGATAACAATGGTGACGGCGCAAACAACGACAGGCCTGTTGTGAACGGCAGAATCATTGGCAAGTCGGCGTTCCGCGGCACCCCCACTGCCGACGCGGGGCTCTTTGTGGAGGGTCGGGTGAAGCCATCAGAAGGCACCACCATCCTGCTCCGGCTGGAAGGCTTTAATATCTTCAACCACGGCAACTACCTCGGTCGCGGGCAGACCGTATACGGCGATGCGGCCACCGCGAATCCGACGTTCGGTCAGTTGGTCGCTGCAGGCACAGCCACCACCGCAATTCCGGCGTTCGCCAACATAGATCCGCCGCGTATGTTCCAGCTGCAGGTGCGGTTCGTCTTCTAAGCGCCCTTTAAACCGGAGCCACTTCCTGAATCGCTTCCACTTCTGCCATTCCGGCCACCGGCACAACGCCCGGAACCGGTCGCCCCAGATAGTAGCCCTGGGCCGTGTCACAACCCATTCCGCGTACGGCCTCCAGCTGGTCTCTCGTTTCCACACCTTCCACCACAACCTGCATTCCCAGCCCGTGCGCCAGTGAAACCAGCGCCCGGGTGAGCGAGACCGCATTCGGGTCGTGGGGAATATCGCGGATGAACGAGCGGTCTATTTTCAGCCCGTCGATTCTGAGTTTGCGTAAATAGCTGAGCGAGGAATAGCCGGTTCCGAAATCATCAATTGAGATGCCGACCCCAATCTGGCGCAGGTTCGATACTTTTTGAGCGACAACGTCGATCGCCTGCATCACCACGGTCTCAGTTAATTCCAGTTCCAGGCGCGCCGCGGGCAAACCGGTAAGTGCCAGGGCGCGGACTACCGTATCAACGAAGTCAGACCGGGCGAACTGGACGCTGGAAACATTCACGCTTACTCCGGCGTTTGACCCTGCGCTGAGACACTCTTGCGTGTGGCGGCATGCTTCCTGCAGAACCCACTCTCCAATAGGCACAATCAATCCGGTTTCTTCGGCAATCGGAATAAACCTCACCGGGGAGACATTGCCCAGCACCGGGTTGTTCCAGCGCAACAGTGCCTCATGTCTTACCACCATCCCGGAGGTGAGCGAAATCTCCGGCTGGTAATGCAGTGACAGTTCGTTTTTTGCCAGTGCGCGGCGCAGCTGATTCTCCAGTTCCAGCCTTTCGCGGACCACCTCGTTCATCGACAAATCGAAGCGCTGCAGCCGGTTCTTGCCCAGCCGCTTGGCCTCGTACATCGCAGCATCCGCATGTTGCAGCAAGGTGGTGCCCTCAGACCCATCCAGCGGAAACAGGCTAATCCCGAAACTCGCCGTCACGGTCAGTTCATGACCATCCACCAGGAAGCTTTCCCGCAGGCACCCCAGCAGCCCCGCCCCCACCACCAGTGCTGAAGTTTCATCGGCGACGCCGGGCGCAATCAGAGTGAATTCATCGCCCCCCATGCGCGCCAGAGTGTCCTCTGCCCGCACGCTGCTCGTCAATCGCCGCACCAGTTGCTTCAGCAGTGCGTCACCCGCGGAGTGGCCCAGCGTATCGTTGATGAGCTTGAAGCCATCCAGATCGAAGTAGAAGACAGCCAGTCCGCAGCCCGAAGCGCGGGCGTCTCCCATTCGGCTTTCCAGTAACGATTCGAAATGGCGGCGATTGGGCAGGCCGGTCAGAGAATCGTGTTCCGCCTGCCAGGCCAGCTCACATTCCGCCTTCTTGCGATCAGTAATGTCCCGGCAGATGCAGCAGGTGAAATCGCGGCCGCCCAACTCCAGGTAATACAAAGACATTTCAACCGGAACAATCGAGGCATCTTTTCGACGGTGCCGCGATTCCACCGAAACCAGGCCTGGCTGGTCCGTATCGCCTTCAATCGCCTGGGCAAGCCGCTGTAGCGTCGATGTCTGCAACAAGCCTGACCAGTCCCTCTGCTGGTCAATGTCGCCCACCTTCAGCAGCAGCAACTCTTCGCGGGTGTATCCCAACATCCGTGCCGCCGCCCCGTTGGCATAGAAAATTTTGCATGCAGAGTCTACCCAGAGAATTGAGTTGGGTGAGCGCTCAATGGAGAACTGGCTGAAGCGAAGCGCTTCCTCCGCGTTTGTGCGTTCGGTGATGTCGAGCGCGACCGTGCCCACAAACCGCGCCCCGCCATCGTAGGAGAACGGAAAGGTGAGACTCAGAAAATGACGCTCTTCGCCGGAGGGCAGCCGGATAGTCTCAGTTGCTTCCACGCTTTGCCCGGATTCCAGAGCCTCCGCACCCAGGGAGCCGAACCGGGCGGAGCCGAACTGGGCGATCACGCTCTCCGGTTGCTGTTGGAATGGCTTGTGGAAAGCGTTGTTCACGTAGACGACCTTACCCGCCGCGTCCCGGATAAATGTCACCGCGGGGGTATGGTTCATGAACGCATCGAACCGCTGCCGGCTCTCCACTGCCACCGCCTTCGCCTTGCGGATACGGCGGTTCTGAAACCATGCCAGGGCCAGTGCGAACGTCAGGATTGCCAGTCCTGATCGCAGCAGTTTCTCCCGATTATTCGCATCAATCACGTCGATCATGTGGCGGCTCTGAAAAGAGCTGACCAGGGACCAGCGCGACGCTGTTTCCGAAAGCGTCCCGTCCAGCGCCAGTTGTGCGATTTCCCTGTAGATACGATCCGCCGCTCCCGCCATCGCAGTGCGTGTCACCGTGCCCTGAGAAAGGCTCCCGCCATGGACTGAGATCGCTACCAGCGGATGATTTGCACAATCCGCCAGACCCCGCAGAAGTTGAGAGTTGAGCAGCCGCACATCCAGGAACACGGCGTCTACACGGCCCGTGCAAAGGCTCTCCACCAGTTTGCCCATTTCCGGTATGATGACCAGCTTTGAATTTGGAAACAACGCTTCCGCCAGGGTTCGCAATATGGCGAGCCCCCGGATGCCAATTCGTTTGTCAGCGGTCTGCACGGCGAGTGACGGCAACCCTTCGTCATTTCGTATGGCGGCCTTTTCCAGCGATATGAGCGTTGTCTCGTTCTCCCACCACGGCTGGCTGACATGGAATTCCTTAATACGCTCCTTCGTCAGTGTGAGCATGGGCAACAGATCGACTGACCCGTTGCGCAGTACTTCGTCCACGTTATCCCCAACCAGCACCCATCGCAGCGAAACGCCCGCCCGGGCCGCCGCGCGGTTCACAATTTCTACGGCCAGGCCCTGCGGTTTTCCCTCCGGCCCAGGCATGGTGAAAGGAGCATAGTTGTTGTAGCCCGCCACCAGTTGGGTGGGTCGCGATTGAGTGCTCACCACCACAGCGATCAGACCGCACCCGGCCAGCGCCCCGATGAGCAGGGCAAGGCGTGCGTGGCGAACTCGGGCCAGCCGCTGCCAGATTATCGTGGCGCGTGAGGGAAGATCCAGCCTCATGTACTGCATATCGGCACTTTGGCAGGGGCTTTACCGATTTCGCGGGCTTCACCGTTTCGACCGGGACGTTGCGACGCCATGATGCCAGTTTACCGCTGTTGGTTGTTGAAAGCTCCAGCTATTACAAGGATAAGGCGACGGGATTTTATCAGGGGCATGTCCCTGCCCGGCGTTGCTGAAGGAGCCCGGCCCGCGGCGGCGTCCCGTAGTCCCGCAGCGAAATACGGCGTCAAGGTCAGCGCAGTCGGCTATCGCCGGACCAAAGTCGGACGTCAACTGATGGCCCGCATCTATGAGCCGACTGGGACCGGACCGTTTTCAACGGTTCTCAATCTTCACGGCGGTGCGTGAAATGTATAGGACCGAAAGTCGGGTAGTGGGCTACTTTCAAATATCTCTTTTAAGCTTTAACATTGCATCGGCTGAAGCCGTCGCTTCTTCGGTCGTTTGTCCAGCATCCATGAATGCTTTCCTGAGCTTCCCCATGGTGTCAACAAGTTGGCTTGAGCACGCAGAGCAGAGGCTTCCATGCACGATTAGGTCTGGGATAGATTCAATTCCTTTTCGCGCTTCAACCCGATCATCAAGGCCGTAGTCCTTGCCGCAGATAGTTGATAGTCGCGCTCTTCCATCGTCGTCAGAGGCGGCGAGGTGCTTTTTTCGTCCGCCCTTGAGACGGATTACCCAATGGAATTTGGACTTCAGATTCAATGAGGCCAAGGATACCATTCTTTACGCCGCTCTTTCCAACCTCCGCTCGCTGGCTTCCCATGCTGCTACTAGGTCCGCAGCATCCCACAGCCGTGCCGTAATACCAGCCGCCATCGCAGGGGTCAAGCGCAATGTGCGGTGAATCTTGACGAAGTTGTAAGCGAAGTAGCCGAGCGCGATAGCAGCGATGTGATTCTCTATCTTCTTTGAGAATGCGTTCGTCAACCTGGTGAATCGCCGGTTCGTCATGCGGACGGAAAGGTTCTGGCGTTCCACATAGCTGGTGTTCACGTGCTCCGGGTCGGGGCGTCCGATAACCGTATGGCGTTCGCAGCCGATGCACTGCGCCGGACTGTACCGCTTTTCGGCACCGGGATCACTCCCATAAATCTTCACTAACATCGAGTAGTCAACCTCATCGCCGAATGCTGCCCGAATGGCCTTGACGTAAACCTTTAGCCCATCGGTCGTGATCTGCACGCGATTCGCGAGACGGCTTGCAATGTCTTCCATGAAGTCACGCGCGGTCGATGCGTCGCGCGGGCCAATGTTCCAGCACGGAACCAACTTGGTATCGGCATCGATACGCCGGAAGCGCCCCGGCCCGCCTGCCTGCAGGATGCGAACTGTGCGGTCCGCTGGCTCAAAACGAACCCGGCGACATGGAACAACCCGCGCCATTGCTTTGCCTGTCTGGCATCGCGACGCCGAAATGCGTACGATCCACGCTTCCCAGCTGAAATCGGCCGCTCCCCGAATTGCTCATCCCCGGTCCGACCATTGCTCCGGGCCTCTGCATGCAGATTTCCGCCTCCGCGCCGTCCCCACCGGCAAAAAACACCCTTCTTCTCACCCCTTCCGCCAAACCATTCGGCATTCAAACCCCATAGCGGAAGTACCGGTTGCGGTTTCGTTCACCGAACGGTCACAAAGAAATCAATAAATAGTAGGTTGCGTTTTCAACAGGTTAGCCCCGCCACGCCCCCCAGCCCCGAATCCGTATCCGACAATACCGTCAGAGATGTATTACCTCCAAAACCTCCGCTTCAGCCCACCAACCGCCCATCGAAAAATACAAAAAACGCCGATGCAAACCCAGCGATCTACCCTGTTTTCAATAACATGAATATTTGCCAGAACCCACCGGGAACCCAACTATTGGGACTAAAATCAGGTTTCCCATGGGTTTCCGCAGGGTTCCGGTGGGTTCCAAGCCGGCTCGATCCATTATTTTTTCTTATAAACATGATTACTTGCATTTAGGGAACTTCTACTCTATCCTGAGATTTCGAAACATGCTCGTCCTTATTCCAGTCGTTTCGGTCGTCGCACCCGTCCTTATTCGGGTCGTCGTTACTGACCCCGACTGAACCTGCGGACCAGCCAAAAAGTCCAAAGGCCATCAGCGGGGTGAAGTAAAGCCCGGTTGATGGCTTTTCTGTTTTCTGTAGCGTACAAATCGAACGAGTGAACCATAATATGCCAGCAAATTCGCAACAACCAACCATGACCGGCGCCCAGATTCTGCTCGAATGCCTCGCCCATGAGGGTGTCGACTGCATGTTCGGCTACCCGGGCGGCGTCACGCTGCCCCTCTACGACGCGATTCGTGATCACCAGATTCGTCACGTCCTCGTCCGCCACGAACAGAATGCCGTGTTCGCCGCCGAAGGTTACGCCCGCGCTACCGGTCGCGTCGGTGTCTGCTGCGCCACCTCCGGCCCCGGTGCCACCAACCTCGTCACCGGTCTGGTGGACGCCCTGATGGATTCCATCCCCCTCGTCGCCATCACCGGCCAAGTCTCGCAAGCCCTCATCGGTACCGATGCCTTCCAGGAAGCCGATACCTTCTCCATTACCCGCCCCGCAACCAAGCACAACTACATCGTCACCTCGCTCAAAGATCTGCCGCGCACCATTCACGAAGCGTTCTACCTCGCCGCCAGTGGCCGCCCCGGCCCCGTTCTTGTCGACATCCCCAAGGACATTTTCCTCGCGCGCGGTGCCTATGAGCCGCTCACTACCATCGATCTGCCTGGCTATTCCGTGCGCATGGAGGGCGATGGCGTGCAGATCTCCCGCGCCGCCGAAGCCATTCGCGCCGCGAAGCGACCTGTAATTTACGCAGGCGGCGGCATCATCCTCGGCAACGCCACACCCGAACTGCGCGACTACGTGGCACTCTCCGGAGCCCCCGCCGTCTGCACCCTCATGGGTCTGGGCGCAATTCCCACCGAACACCCGCAATTCATCAGCATGCCCGGCATGCACGGCAGCTACGCCGCCAATATGGCGATCACAGATTGTGATCTTTTAATCGCTCTCGGCGTTCGTTTCGATGATCGCGTCACCGGCAAGCTGGAACGTTTCGCCCCCCATGCGCGCATCATTCATGTGGATATCGATCCGGGTGAAATCGGCAAGAACCGCGTTGCTGATATTCCCCTGCAGGGCCACGCCAAAACCGTGATCGCGCAGCTCAACGCCGAACTCCGCGCCGGCGGTCCGGTCACGCCCAACGCCCCGTGGCAGCGCCAGGTGGACGACTGGAAGGCCGAACACCCCTATGACCGCGCCCACGCCGAGCATGAGATTCGACCCCAGCATCTGATGGACGAAATCGATCGCCTCTCGGCCGGTGAAGCCATTGTTTGTTCCGACGTAGGCCAGCATCAAATGTGGGCCGCGCAATTGCTGCGCTTCAACGAACCCCGTCTCTGGATCAATTCGGGCGGCCTCGGTTCCATGGGCTTCGGTCTGCCCTCGGCCATCGGCGCGCAGTATGCCCGTCCCGATAAACTCGTCTTCGCCATCTGCGGGGATGGCGGCTTCCAGATGTCTATTCCGGAATTGGCCACCATTGCTTCTCTCGCGCTGCCCATCAAGATGATCGTCATGAACAACGGCTACCTCGGCATGGTGCGCCAATGGCAGACATTGTTCTATAACAACCGGCTCTCTTCCGTGGAACTGGATTGCTTCCCCGATGTGGAAAAGCTCGCCGGCGCCTATGGCATCAAAGGACGCGTCGTGCGCGACCCCGCGGAACTTGCCGCCGCTCTCGAAGACGCCATCAAAGAGCCCGGCCCTTTCCTGCTGGATGTCCGTGTATCCCCGGATGCCAATGTCTACCCCATGGTTCCCTCCGGCGGCGCCATCAATGAAATGGTGCTCGGCGAATTGACAGGAGCCCGCAAGTAAATGTTACAGACCATTTCCGTACTCATAGAGAATAAGGCCGGGGCGCTGTTGCGCGTCACCGCCGTACTCGCCTCCCGCGGTTACAACATTGAATCGCTCACCGTGGCCCGTACCTGTGACCCTGAACTTTCGCGTATGACCATCACCGTCAACGCCGAAGAAAAACTGCGCGTCCGCATCATCGCGCAAATGAACAAACTCATCAATGTGGTGGAAGCCGTTGATCTCACCGAATCGCCTTCCTCGGTTCGTGAGTTGGTTCTGCTGCGTCTGGAATCGGCCACGCTGTGTGGCAGGATTCTGGAAATCGCCAGTCCGGTACAGGCCCGTCTGGCTGGGCCGGCGCGCAACGGCTTCGTCATTGAAGCCACCGGATCGCCCGCCGATCTGGATTCCTGGATTCGCTCTTTCCCCGGCGATACCGCAGTGGAAATCACCCGTTCCGGCGGTGTCGCGGTTCCTTTGGAACCGCGCATTCTGCCCACTCCCCGGCCCGTAGCCACAGGCGCCGGCCGCGCGCTCGCTGAACCCGTTCTCACCGCATAACAAAGGACACACATGCCAAGACGCTTTTATGAACAAGACGGAAACCTGGGCCTGCTGAAGGGCAAGAAGATTGCCATCATCGGTTACGGCAGCCAGGGCCATGCTCACGCCCTCAACCTGAAAGATCAGGGAGCGGACGTGATCGTCGGCCTGCCCGCGCAAAGCGCCAGCCGCGCCAAAGCGGAAGCCGCCGGTCTCCCCGTCGTCACACCGGGTGAAGCCGCACGCCAGGGCGATGTCATCATGATTCTGGTCCCCGATCATATTCAGGGCGACCTCTACACCAACGACATTGCGCCGTACCTCACCGCCGGCAAGACGCTCATGTTTGCCCACGGTTTCTCCATCCACTTCAACGTCATTAAACCGCCGGCCGATATCGATGTCTCCATGATTGCGCCCAAAGCGCCGGGCCACCGCATGCGCGAAGTCTTTACGGAAGGCTCGGGCGTCCCCGGCCTGCTCGCTGTCCACCAGGATGCCTCGGGCCATGCCGTGGAAAACGCCCTTGCTTATGCCGCTGGCGTAGGCTGCCTGCGCGCCGGTGTGATTGAAACCTCCTTCCGCGAAGAGACCGAAAGTGATCTTTTCGGCGAACAAGCGGTGCTTTGCGGCGGTGTCTCGGAACTCATCAGTGCCGGTTTTGAAACCCTGGTGGAAGCCGGCTACGCGCCGGAAATTGCCTACTTCGAATGCCTGCACGAACTCAAGCTGATTGTCGATCTCATCTACGAGGGCGGTCTGGGCTACATGTGGTATTCGATTTCCGATACCGCTGAATACGGTTCCTACTCACGCGGCAAGCGCATCGTTACCGATGAGACCCGCGCGGAGATGAAGAAGATTCTGGGCGAAATTCAGTCCGGTGCCTTCGCGAAGGAATGGCTCGCGGTAAACGTCGCAGGTCGGCAGACATTCCTCACCATGCGCAAGGAACATGCTGACCAGCAGGTGGAACGCGTAGGTCCCGATCTGCGCAAGATGATGAGCTTTCTGAAGACTTCCCGCACTAAGCCCGCTGTCGCCTAACTCTCTCGCGGCGGTTGTTTCGTTCATGCGTCACAATAGACCAATGGACGACTTCAACCGCCGCGACTTTGTTCGCCTCGCCTCCGTAGCTGCCCTCGCTTCCTCCGCGTCCGTCACCAGCGCAGCGCCTGCCGCCGACGAGCTGTCGAAACTCACCATCGCTGAAGCGTCGAAGAAGATCCACTCCGGCGAGATTACCTGCTCGCAACTCGCGCAGGCCTGCATCGAACGCTCCCGCGTTTATAACCCCATCGTGAATGCCTACATCACGATCATGAACGAGGAAGCAATGGCACAGGCGGTGGAACTGGATGCCGAAGCCAAAGCCGGCAAGTTCCGCAGCCCGCTGCATGGCATCCCCGTCGCACTGAAAGACAACATCGATACCGCGGGCACCCGCACCTCTGGCGGCAGCGCGGTCTTCGACGACCGCTTCCCGGAAGAAGATGCCTTTGTGGTCAAACGGCTCAAGGCCTCAGGAGCGGTCATCATCGCGAAAGCCGGTCTGCAGGAATTTGCCATGGGCGCAACTTCTGCGTCCACCTACTTCCGCCCCGTGCGCAATCCCTGGGCACTCGACCACGTTCCCGCAGGCTCTTCCGGCGGCTCTGCTGCCTCCATCGCCGCCGATCTCACCATCGGTGCCGTGGGCACCGATACCGGCGGATCAGTGCGTATGCCGGCCTCGTATTGCGGCATCGTCGGCCTCAAGGCCACTTACGGCCTCATCTCCATTGGCGGCATCATCCCGCGCACTTACTCGCTGGATCATTGCGGGCCCATGACCAAAACTGCGGAAGACTGCGCTCTGCTGCTCAACGGCATGACCGGCTATGACAAGTACGACGTGCAAAGCCTCGATCATCCGAAAGAAGACTACGTCGCAGCCATGCGCCAGCCGGTCAACAATCTGCGGATCGGCATCCCGAGGGCACCGTTCTTTGATTTCCTCGATGCGGAAATTGCCAGCGCCGTGGAGGAAGCCATCGGCGTGATCGGCAAACTCACCCGTGGCGCGAAGGACATGCACCTGCCTTCGGCCGGCAAGTATTCCCGCGCTTACTTTGACGGCGAGATTGAAGCCTTTCACTGGGAGTGGTACCAGCGTAAAGCCAGCAGCTATTCGCTGAATCAGCGCCGGGCGATTGAAGGTGCCCACAAGCGGCTCAACGATGTGCAAAGCGAAACCTGCTCGAATCGCGTAGTCGATTACATCAACGCGCAGTGGGAACTACAGCGTCTGCGCAAACTCATCGACGACTCGTTCGCCAACCATGACCTGGTTGTACTGCCCACCATGCGCGTTGGGCCATCCACCATCCAGGAAGCGCTGGACCTCGAGGAGAACATTTCCGGCGGCACCGAGCCACTGGAAACCAGCAACTGCGTCCCGTTCAATACGTTTGGCATTCCCGCCATTTCCCTGCCCTGCGGCTTCTCCAAAGCCGGCTTGCCCATCGGCCTGATGATCGCCGGGCCACGTTTCTCCGAAGGGCGCGTACTCGCCCTGGCCAACGCTTATGAGAAGGCCACCGAGTGGCACAAGCGTCGCCCGATGCTGACACCCACCATGAAGGTGCCAACTTACAAACGCAAGGAAGGGCCTTCGGCAGCCTGATGGGTGTCCTCATCGCATTGTTTGCTCTGGCCGTTACGTCGGTGCAGGTTATCTTTCCGCCCGATTTCTATGTCTCGACAACCGGTAATGATACTGCTGCAGGCACCCTGGCCGCACCGTTCGCCACCCTGCCAAGGGCTCGCGCGGCTGTGCAGACGCTGCTGCGAGCCAACCCCACGCGAAACGTTGATGTTCGGGTCAGTGTGCGCGGCGGCACTTACTACCTCACGGCACCGCTGACCTTTACCGCAGCCGATTCCGGCACCGCCACGGCGCGCGTCATCTATCAGGCTTTCCCGGGAGAGAAGCCTGTCTTCAGCGGCGCGATCCGTCTGAACAACTGGACGGTGGCGCTGCCCGCCACGACGCAGAACTTCGCGCAGCTATACGTCAACGGACAGCGCCGCTATCGTCCCCGCACCACCCGCGGCAGCTATCTGCGCAACACAGGCTCCACCGGGTCCGATCGTTTCAAATTCAACCCGGGCGATCTGGCGGCCACTTACGCCAACCTCAGCGATATCGAAGTGATCAGCTTCGAAAATGCCGGGGCATCGCGGCTTCGCCTGCAGTCCATCGACAGTACCAGCAATACGGCGCAGGTCAGCAACCCGGCTGTATGGATCACCGGTCATCGCTATCTGATGGAGAACGTGAAAGAGGCTTTCACCCAGCCCGGGGACTGGTATCTGGACCGCGCCACCTTCCCATGGACAGTCGCTTATCTTCCCCGCCCTGGCGAAGACCTGGCGACCGCGGTTATCGAAGCCCCGCAGGTTGCGCAGATTCTCACGGCGGCCAATCTCACCAACGTCACCTTCTCTGGGCTCACCTTCGCGCACGATAACTGGACCATCCCGGCCACCGGATATGCCTCGACACCGGGCGAGGTGCTGGCACCCGCTGCCGTCAGCCTCAGCGGTGCCAGTGGAGTGATCTTCGACGGCTGCACCATCACGCATACAGCCGCGTGGGGCATCGAGTTCCGGGGCGGTGCCAACAACCAGATCGTCAACAGTCTGCTTTACGACCTGGGCGCGGGAGGCATTCGGATTACGGGTGCATCGCAATCCAACACACTGCAGAACAATGCGCTCGCAGGCGGAGGACGTTTCCTGCCAGGCGCGCCAGGCATCTCCATCAACAACGCGCATCACAATACGATTACCCGTAACGATATTGCGGATTTCTATCACTCTGGCCTTGAAGTCAATGCCCACGACGATACCGTTTCCTTTAACCACATCAGCCAGATCGGTCAGGGCGTTACCAATGACATGGGCGGCATCTACTTCGCCAGCGGATCGCAGACCGGCAATCAAATTCTGAACAATCGCATCCACGACGTCACGCACGCTCTACAAGACGCGGATGGCTTCGGGGGCTGGGGCATTGATCTGGACGGCGCTTCGAACCTGACCATTCAGAACAACGCGGTGTATCGCACCGCGGCGACCTCGTTGTTCAACAACAAGGCTCTGGGCAATACGATTTCCAACAACGTGTTCGCCTTCGGAGCCACCGGCCTCGTGCAAAATGGTCGCCCGGCGGTGGATGGCCAGTCCTTTCAGTTCACCGGCAACATCGGATATTTCACCAGCGGCTTACAGGCAACGCCGTCGGATTGGTACTGCAACGACGCCGCAGGAGCGCCCGCAACGTGCACCTCGCGATTCCTTTTCGACTCCAATCAATACTTCAATCCCGGTAGCGCCACCTTGCAGTTCCTGTTGAACGCAGACCCGCTCCAAAGCAGCAAGATCCTCAAACTCACCCTCGCGCAATGGCGGGTTTTAGGCGAAGACCGGAAGTCGCAGACGGGCAATCCACTGCTGGGGAATCCGTCGTTTCCCGCTGATGATTTCAGGGTGACCGCGAACTCCCCCGCCCTCGCTCTGGGCTTCACGGCGTTCGATCCGGCCGCCGCCGGACGAACTGCTGCCCTGCTCTACCCGACGCCGCTGGACCCGGCATGGCCGCTGCGCCAGTTCGACGCCGTGGCCGACTACCAGCAACCTGCCACCGTTGCCACCCCGGCGACAACGGTAAACAGCGCCAGTTTCCGCGGCGGATCATTTTCCGCCAACTCCATCGCGGCGGTGTTTGGCAACGGACTGGCCACGGCTGCCGTGGCCGCACTGACTCCGAGCCTGCCGCTCGCCATCGGCGGAACCTCCGTCACGGTGCGCGACAGCCTTGGCATCACCCGCCAGGCCCCGCTGTACTTCGTGTCTGCGTCGCAGGTTAACTACGTAATCCCGGCGGGCACGGCACCGGGCAACGCAACGATCAGCATACTGGGACCGGGAACAGTCGCCACCGGGACGCTTGCCATCAGCGGCACGGCACCGGGGCTGTATTCCGCCGATGGAACGGGCCGTGGCACGGCTGCCGCGGGCATCACGACGATACACAGCGACGGCAGCAGCGATTTCACGCTGGCCTCTGGTGGTCCCATTGATCTGTCGCGCCCTGACGATCAGGTTTTCTGCACGCTCTATGGCACCGGGATCCGCAACCGAACGTTGCTGGAGAATGTGAGTTTGCAACTGGGCAGCGTTACCGTTCCCGCGCTCTATGCCGGCACACAGCCTTCCTATGAAGGCTTCGACCAGATCAATTTCCGGATTCCGCGTTCGCTCGCGGGCAAGGGTACTGTGAGCCTGCTGTTAACAGCGGATAACGCCACCTCAAATAGCGTGACGCTGAGTTTTCGGTAGGCGGCACTACAAACCGGCCGCAACGAAGGCGCTCCAGTACATGGGATGGCGATAGCGTTCGTCTTTCATCAGGGAGAGGATGGCACCGCGCAACGCTTCGGCGGGCTTTTCGCCCCGGCGCAGGCGCTGGTGAAGGCCGGTCATCAGTTCGGTGGTGCCGGCAGAATCAACCCGCCACTGGCTCACGATTGCGGTCTTCACCCCAGCCACGAACAGAGTCCAGGTTAAGCCCACCAAACCTTCGCCCTCGGCCGCACGACCCCGACCGGATTCGCAGGCACTGAGGACGACAAGGTCGGCGTTCAGGTTCATGCGCATCAATTCCCAGGCCTCCAGCCAGCCGTCTTCCCGACCGGGTTCGGGCGCAAGCAGAATACGTGAATGCAGGGGATTCTGCCGGTCCATCACGCCATGTGCGGCCACATGCAGCACCCGGGCACCGGGCGCATCGCGCTTGAAGACGCTTTCCCGCGCCTCTGCGCCAGTGCGAACCAGTACGCGGCCGGGAGCATAGAGGGCACCGATTCTGCGCGCCTGGGCAGCCAGTTCGGGAATTGCGGCGAGGTCCGGACGGGTGGGGTCACCGAATGCTACCAGCTCGCTGGTGAAGGCGCGTTTGGCCGCGAGGGTGGACTGGTCGCGAAGAAAGGAAAGAGAAGGCGCAGTGGAGATGGCGGCATCCTCAATCAGGTAGCGGCCCGCGGGGGTCAGCAGTGCCTGGAATGGCATCTCCCAGAGAGGGCCATCGGCTACGAGAATAATCCGGCTGCGGCCGCGCAGTTCCGCGGCAACGGGCTGCAGCAGAAGTTGGTAGAGACTTCGGGCGGCGGCACGAAAGGCGGGGTCACGGCCTTCCAGTTGCGCGCGGAACGCACCTGCTCTGCGCGTGAGCTCTTTGCGACCCACCGGGATTCTGGTGGTTTTTACGCGGAGCTTGCCAGCCACGCGGGTGATGGAAAAGAGCAAGGTCTGATCCTGGCCGCTGAGAAATTCGAGAGCGGCGGTTTTGCCATCTGGCACCAAAGCCGCAAGCTCGGTTTCCTGAATCACGGGTGAATCGCCCCGCCAGGTGCGCAGGGCGGGCTGGCGGGCGTAGAGCGCGGCGAGAAAAGATTCGTATTTGTGCCAAAGGTCGTCGCGTTCCTGTTGGGCACCGGCGCGGGAGCGGGCCAGACGGGCATTGGCGGCGGCGAGGCGGGTTCGCAGAGTCTTCTCCTGCGCCTTCTCGTCGTCTGACATCAGGCGATCAATGGGGTTGGGGCCCGCTTCAATAATATCGAGCAGCACACGCGCACGGGTGCGCTCGGCGGCTTGCAGGGCGGTGACTGGGTTGCCGGATTCGGCTTCCAGCATGGCCAGTTCCTGGTAGGGATAGACGGCCTGCTCAAAGAAGCGCTGTTTTTCCACCTCACCGCCCGCCACCAGTCCGCGCTGTTGCTCGATCAGGCCAATGGCCCGGGTGTAAGCGGCGCGGGCTTTGTCGGGTTCCCCCATGCCGCGCAATGCCATGCCTGCGAGGGCTTCGCTCTGCCACTGGGAAAGGCGGTCGCCAATGGGAATGGCCAGCTTCAAGCCTTGCTCGGCATAACGCAGTGCGGCAGCATAGTCCTTCTGCCGACGGGCCAGCAGACCAAGGCCACGGATCGCGCTCCCCTGGCCGTTGACATCGTTCAACTGGCGGGCAAGTTGTAGAGCTTCGTCAAAATGGGCGGTGGCCTTGCCCCCCTCGCCCGCATCCGCTTCAAAGTTGGCGTTGTTCAGCAGGGCGTCAACAATCGCGGCGCGAAATCCAATTTCGCGGGATAACCCGAGTGCGCGGTCGAGCGCCACACGTGCCTCCACCGGTTTGCCTTCAATGCCGCGCATGCGGCCCAGATCGCCGTAGATCATGGCCAACTCGATCTGGTCGCCGACCCTGGTAGCCAACCCGAGAGCGATATCGAATTCGCTGCTGGCACCAGCATAGTTGGACTGGAGGGAGTGTAAAACACCGATGTTGTAGTGCACCATGGCCAGCTTGCCCTGGTCTTTGCGCTCCTCGTAGATGGCCTGCGCCTTCAGGAAATACGGCAGAGCGCGGGCCATGTCGCCCATCAGGCCATACACCGAACCAGTGTTCTGCCAGGGGGCGGCATCGTCCCGGATGCCCTGTCGCTCGTTATACGCAATGGTCTGCCGCAGCATTTCCAGACTCTCGCCATAGCGGGATTGTGCGGAATACACTGAGGCGAGATTGTTCAAAACAAAAGGAAACCGGGCGGCTGCGGCAGGTAGCTGGGCTGCTTCCAGGGCCTGCAGGTAGTGGGTTTCAGAGTCCTCATACTTACCCTCCAGCCGGTCCAGACCGCCCAGCAGCTGCGGGCCTATGCTGCGATACAGTTCGTCATCGACACGTAACGCAAGAGCGGCGCAGACTTCGAAGTGTGCACGGGCACCCGGAAAGTCGCCGGCCTTTTGCAGATCCTCGCCAACATCGCAAATTCCGTGAAGGGTGAGGCGATCAACGGGGGAGTAGCGGCGCAGTACCAGTTCGCGGTCAGCGTCGGAGGTGGCGGCGCGGTAGTCCTGGACAATTTTGGGGGCGTTCTTATCGGGCGAATGCTGCTGCGCGGGAGCGCTGCAGCACATTCCGCACAGCACCAAAACCGAGGCAGTTTGCCACATCGCCATGTTCCAATAATATAAGGTAACTAAAATTTGACGCAGGAAGGCGAACATCTCACTACGGTGAATCTGCTGAACCGGTGGCAGGCGGAGGAAGATGCGGCGCGCGCTTCGGCCTTGCTGGATCAGCTCTTTGAGGTGTTTGTGCAGCCGTGGCTGGTGGAGATTACCCGACGCGCTCTGCAGCGTCGGGGTCAACGGGAGTCTGATCTTCAGGAGCAGGCGGCGGACATTCAGGCGGAGGTGGCACTGAACCTGAGCACGCAGCTGACAGCCATAAAGACCCGCAATCTGGCTCCCATCCGCGACCTTCGGGCTTATCTTACAACGGCAGTCTACAACGCCTGTTTCATGCGCTTTCGGGCACGGGCACCGCGCCGGACACACCTGCACAACCGGCTTCGCTATCTGTTGCGGAACGACGCGCGCTTTGCACTGTGGGAAAGCAATGGCCGTCTGCTTGCCGGACTGGCCGTCTGGCGGGGGGAGGCGCAAAGTGCGCCGCTGCCGCGCATGGATTTCGCGCCGCCCGATGGGGCCGCGTTTCTGGAGAAAGTTTTTGCGGATACCGGAAGACCGGTGGTCTGGGCAGATTTGGCCAATCTGGCGGCGGATGTGATGGGTGCCAACGACCCGCCACCGGAGATTCTGGATCAAGCCAGCGAGATCGCAGCACCGGACCGGCGGCTGGACGAAGAACTGGATGGCAGGGCGCGCCTGGCGCGAATTTGGGATGAAGTGCAAACGCTGCCGGCGGCCCAACGCGCGGCGTTGCTGCTGAATCTGCGTGACCCCTGTGGGCAGGGCGTTCTGGAATGGATACCAGTGACGGGCGTAGCTACGTACGCGGAGCTGGCAGCATCCCTGGGCATGTCGCCCGATGCGCTGGCGGAAATCTGGAACGAATTACCCCTTGACGACAATGCCATTGCAACCAGACTGGGGATAACGCGGCAACAGGTAATCAATTTGCGCAAATCGGCGCGAGCCCGGATCACACGGAGATTGCACCCCGGTGGTAATACCGACACGAATTCGGCATCCCATTCCGCAGTACATTCCCTGCGCACTGCCGGCGATGCATTGCGTCGTCTATTCCGCTCCGGAAGGGAGAAGCGATGATACGTCAAATCCACCTGACACACGATGTGGCGGTTGCCTGGAAGGAGGGGCGATTGCAGCCGAAGCAGATTGCGGAAATTGCCGATCACCTTTCCGGGTGCGTGCCTTGCAGAGAGAGAGTGGCACCGGCGGACGCGGCGACGAAGCTGGCCTCAGCGCTGGAATGCCCGCTGCCGCATCTTACTTACGAAGATCTGGAACAACTGGCAGGGCGACACGTATCGGGCGAAGACCTGGTGTGGATGGAGCAACATCTGGCCGCGTGCCAAACCTGCGCCGGGGAACTAGCTGATCTGCGGGAATTCGTGCGGCAGCAACAGCCGGTGCGCTTCCGAAAGTGGTGGATTGTGCTACCCGTGATTGCGGCTGCTGCGGCCCTGGTGCTGGCACTACGGGATACAACGCCGGCGACGGTTGCTTTTGTAGTTGATTCCGGACGAATCATCAGCCTGGATGCGGCGGGCCAACTGCATGGCGTGGATGGTGCGGCACCCGCAACAAAAGCGGCAATTGCCGATGTATTGCGCAAAGGCGAACTGCCTGCTTCCAACGCGACCGGGGGGCTAAGGGGACAGCGCGACACTTTGCTGGGATTGGCAGGTTCGCCCTCTGCAATCAGGGCAGTTTCTCCCGTGGCAATAGTAACGTTGGAATTGACACCGGTATTTCGGTGGAGCGCGCCCGCAGATGCGACGAAATTCAAAGTGGCAGTATTCACAACGAACTTCGAACAGGTGGCGACAAGCGGGGACCTTTCGACAAATGAGTGGTTGTGCACAACCGAACTCCAGGCGGGTACCACCTATATCTGGACGATTGCAACCACGGTTGGCGGAAAGCGGATTCTTTCGCCGAAAGCACCCGAACCGGAGGTAAGGTTCCGTACCGCCACCAGGACGGAGCGCGCCGACTTTGCAGCAGCGAAAGGGCTGCATTCCAATCTGGCAATGGCCATCGCAGCAACCCGGGCCGGCATGTATGCGGAAGCTGAACAGGCGCTGGGGCAACTGGGTGCTACATCACCCCTCACAGAAAAGCTGCGCGAATCCATGCGCCAACGCACAGCACGAAAATAAAAGCGATCGCGAAGGTAATCCGGGCCTGTACTCCTCATCCACCCGAACGAGAAGTAAATATCCGTTGGAGGAAATGAGAATGAAAACCGGAAGTAGCCTGTTGTGCCTGACTCTATTCGCGGGAGGCTCACTGCTGGCGCAGGCGCCAGCAGTGAATGCCGGAGGTGTGGTGAATGCCGCCAGCTATGCGTATGCGGGATTGCCTTCAGCCGCCATTGGCCAGGGATCGATATTCGCCATCTTCGGAACCAATCTTGGACCGGCCAGCTTCGCACAGTCGGGAGCATATCCGATTCCGACCACACTGGGCGGGGTTACGGTACGTGTCACTTCAGGAGCAACCAGCGGCAACGCGTTTCTGTTTTTGGCTTCAGCAGGGCAGATCACGGCCATGCTGCCCTCCAACATTGCGCCTGGAACAGCATCACTTACGGTGACGACGGGGAGCGGGACCAGTGCGGCATCGTCATTCCAGGTGGCGGCCTCCAGCTTTGGCACCTTTGCCGCGAATTCGGGCGGCAGCGGGCCGGGCGTGATCACGAACGCCAACTATCAGGCGTTCGGACTGAACAGCGCAGCCAATCCAGGCGAAGCAGCAGTGATCTGGGGTACAGGTCTGGGTCCGGTAACGGGAAATGAAGCGGGCGGGGCGCTGCCAGGCGACACGACGATTCCGGTAGAAGTCTACGTGGGCGCCACCAAAGCGAGCGTGACGTATCGCGGGCGCTCCGGATGTTGCGCCGGTCTGGATCAGATTGTGTTCACAGTGCCGGCAGCGACAACCGGCTGCCGCGTGCCGGTGACGATCAAAATCAACAGCACTGTGAGTAACAACACGACCATGGCGATTGCGCCGGCGGGTATGCGGACATGTGCGGACGCGGGCGGGCCTTCGACGAGCGATCTGCAGAAGTATCAGCAGAATGGCGCGGCGGTGGGAGTGGTGGCGCTGGCACGAGTCGCGACGACGCTGACAGTGCCCTTCGTGGGGACGATTACGACCAATGCCGATCTGGGCTCCGCGTCGTTCGCGCGTTACACACCTGTGCAGCTGGATACGGCGGCGAATCCGTTCAACGCGGTTCAGGTGGGTGCCTGCACAGTGGCATACACCAGAGTTGGCTCCAGTGCGCCGGGCGATCCGGTATTGCCGAAGTTTCTGGATGCCGGCGCGGCAATTAATGTGAGCGGCGCGGGCGGCCAGAAGCCGCTGCCGAGGGCGACGACGGGGCCCTACATCAGTTATTCCGGGCTGTTGGGAGCACCCACCGTGGGCGGCATCGGGGGCGGAGGCGGTGCAGGGTATCTGGACCCCGGCACGTTCAGTATCAGTGGCCCGGGTGGCCCGGATGTGGGTGCCTTCACCGGTTCCCTTGCAATTCCGGCATCACTGAACTGGACCAATTTCGCCGCAATTACGGATGTGACGCGCGCCAGCGGGCAACAGGTGACATGGACGGGCGGCGACCCGAACGGGAGCGTGGTGATTGTGGGGACGTCGTCTTCCGGGACCGATACGAACGCGGTGGGTGCCAGCTACAACTGCTATGCGAAAGGCAGCGATGGATCGTTCACGATTCCCGCACAGGTATTGCTGGCGATGCCAGTGAGCGTTACGGTGCAGGGCGTGCCGACGGGCACTATGGCGGTGGGCAATGTGAGCGCACCGAAATCATTCAGTGCCACCGGGCTGGATGCGGGGTACCTGTTCTATACGAACATCTCGCTGAAGACGCTCAACTACAGGTAAGTTAAGGCCGGGTGGAGTAAAACAGGACGGGCGAAGTGTCGCCCGCCCTGTTTTACTGATCAAAGGAGGCCGACTACTTCATTTCCTTCGAGCAGATCTGGAAGGTGTAGCCGTCGGGATCTTTGACGAGGAAACTGAACTGATCATTGCCTGGATTGGGGCTCATGCCGCGGCGCTTCAGTTCCGCTTCTACCACCGGACGGTCCCAGTCTGAGATGGTGAAGGCGAGGTGATCGACGAAAGGCGACGCATCCGGCTTCGTGGATTTGCGCACGATCATGGAAGAATCGCCGAAGGTCAGATACGCCTGCTTACCGTCATCGCGGTTCACTTTCATGCCGAGAAGACCGGCGTAGAAGTCGCGGGTTCTGGCGTAGTCTTTCACGCCATAGGAAATGTGGTTGACGGCGGTGGCGTGGAAAGCCGTGCCGTCAACGGGAGCGGCAACAGCCGCAGCGGCGGTGGCGAGCGCGCTCACCAGCTGACGGCGGCTCATCTTGCCTTGTTCGAAAGCGCCCAGCAGATTAGAAATGAGTTGTTCCATTGGTTTCCTCGATTAGTTCCTTCAGATATTTTCCCCAGACAGCGGGCAGCGAGTGAGTGCCGTGACCGCGGGTTTCAGGGGTGATGGGTAACAGAATGTAACGGCCACGCTTCACGCGTTTAATCTCGCGTTCCAGGATGCCGAGTTCCGGGGGATTCACCTGATCATCGGCGGAATTGACGGCATAGAGCGGCGCCTGAATTTTTTCCAGATCCTTCGAGGGGTCATAGTCGCGGGAGGCGTCGTACTGGTAGAGCATGTCGTTGGCATCGTTGTTGCGACGCTGGTTGGCAATGTAGTCTTCGATGAGTTTGTCGGCTTCGTCGCGGGTGGGTGCCTGGGTGTGGTTCCAGAGCGGCGCGCTGGTCATGACATAGAGTGTGTGGAAAGCGTCGTCCATGCCGCGCGGCTGTTTGGTGTAGTTGCCCTGATTCCACTCGGGGTCATTCTGAATGGCATCCATAATCATGCGGCGGAACATGCGGTTGCGGCCCGCAAGCTGCACCGGGGCGCTTGCCAAGGGCATCGCCGCATCCATGAAAGCGGGCCAGCGCTCCGCCCAGAGCCAGCTCTGCATCGCACCCATGGAAGTGCCCATGACAAGCCGCAGATGATTGACCTTCAGGCCTTCGGTAACCAGACGGTACTGGGCTTCCACCATGTCGCCGTAACCGTATTTGGGGAACTTCATGCGCAGGCCGTCAGAGGGCTTGCTGGAGCCACCGTGGCCGATGCCATCGGGCAGGATGATGAAATATTTTGTGGCGTCGAGAGTTTGGCCGGCACCGAATACCAGGCCGCCGAAACGGTCTGAGGTGAAGGCTTTGCCGGTGCCACCGGTGCCGTGCATGATGAGAACGGCATTGGTGACGTTACCGCGGGCATCGCGGCGGATTTCACCGATGGTGCGGTAATGCTGGCGTAGTTCGGGCAGCGTTTCGCCGGAAGCGAAGCGGAAATCGCGAACCGTGAAGTCGGCTTCCCTCGGCTCCGGGAACGTAGCAGCGGAAAGGGAGAGACAGCAAAAAGCGGCGAGGGCGGAGATGCGCATAGCGGGTCCTATTCTACTGTGTTTCGACTGCTGAAAAGACGTGGGCCTGCGGCAGGCTTGCCCATCCGTGTGGCGAAGGTATCGACTTTCGCGCCGCCCGATACCGTCGGGCGTGGCTGAGATACTAAGGCGGAGTGCAGGATATTCCGACATCGCATATTTTCCTGACTGGTTCGACGGGAACTATCGGGCGGCGCTGGCTTCCTTTACTTCTCGGAGCCGACCCGCGGCGCGAAGTAACGGTTCTGGTACGGGATGTGAAAACAGCTTTCCCCCATCCCCGGGTTTCGGCGCTGGTGGGGGACCTGAGATCGCCGCAGTTGGGTCTGTCCCCTTCCGTATGGGATCGGCTGGCGGGCTCAATTAGCGACATTATTCACTGTGGCGCCGATATTCGATTCAGCCATCCGCTTGAAGAAGCACGCGCGACCAATGCGGAAGGAACCCGAACCATGTTGGCTCTGGCGAGGGATGTGAAAGGGTTGCGCGGCTTCGCCTTCATCAGCACGGCGTACATAATGGGGCGCGATACCGGAGAATTAGGGGAACTCCAGCACTTCAACGTCGCCGGATTCGTGAACACCTATGAAGAGTCCAAGCACGAAGCGGAAGCCCTGGTGTTTGCATCAATGGACGAGATTCCGGCTGCCATCTTTCGCCTCAGTTCGGTAGCTGGCGAGTACCCCGGCTATCTGCAACAGGCACTTCGTCTGATTCCGCACAACCGGTTCCCCCTGATACCGGCGCTTCCTGATGGCCGCGTGGACCTGATCGACGAACGCTGGGCCGGCGCCGCGCTGGACGTGCTGTTTGAGCGGCATTTCCGCCCGGGGGCGGTGTTCAACATCTGTGCGGGCAAACGCGGAGCGATTCGCGTCGGGCAACTGATCGAGACGGCTTTTTCATCTCTGGAAGCGCCGCAGCCCTCACTGGTATCTCCCGAAAGATTCGAACGATTTGCTGAGCTGGTTCTGAGCAATAGCGCGAGCGGAGCAGACAGGCTGATGCTCCGCTCGCTCTCTCACTTTCTGCCGCATCTTGCACTCGATCAGACCTTTCAGAATGAGGCGACCAACTCGCTTCTCGCAGCGGAAGGCATTGAGCCCGCTGACAGCGTGGAGGTCTTCGGGAGAGTGCTGGCCCGGCTTGCCCCGAACCTATCGCGCGATGCGATACCAGCGGGCGAGCCGATACGGTGAAACTCCGGCCCAGTAAAGTATCTGCAGCGTGATCCACAGTGCCCAAACTCTGCCGTACTGCGGGCCGCTGAATCGTCGTCCCGACGTGAAGATTCTGGCTGCGAGGTGAACAAATTTGCCGTGACGCTTCATGCGCCGGATCATGTCGAGATCCTCAAACAACGGGTAATCCCTGCATCCGCCGATCGACTCGTAAACGCTGCGCCGGATGAAAATGCCCGCATCACCATAGCTAAGGCCGAGTCGACGAAGATAGGGATAGATCGAGGTCATTTGGCGGGCGGAGTAATGGTCACCCTCAAAGACGAGCGAGAAATTTCCACCAGCCGCGGCACTGTCCTGCAACGAATCGTAGATCGATTCAAGCGCGCCCTCCCGGGGTCTGGTATCAGCATGAACAAACCACAGTACGGTTCCCTGTGCCTCAAGGGCAGCGGTTCGAATCTGGCAACCACGGCCACGTTCGCAAGACACGACGCGCACGCCGAAACTGGTCGCGATTTCCACGGTCTGGTCTTCGCTGCCTCCATCGGCGACGAGAATTTCCTTCTCGCCGGACAGCGCCTGCAGCGCCCGCAATGTGCTGCCGATCTGCGTCTCTTCATTCAGAGTCGGAACGATGATGGTGATCATATCCGGGTGGCTTCAGTGGTTGGGCGTGTTACTCCATCATGATACTGCGATTGCGTGCCGCCGGCTTTGCCCACGATGGGCCGACATGGTTTAATGTGGATGCGGAGGAAGACCCGGAGCGGATGTCACAGATGTGCAGTTCGATGACAGGCGCGTCGCGATGAGCATCCTCTCTCCATGGATTGCGGCACCGTTGGTGATCGGCGCATTTGTATTGCTGGTCTGGCTCGAACGCTGTCGACCGCTACGCAAACGAGTGGAGCCGGGTTTGGGCCACTATGTGACGAATTGTGTGATGGCCGGTTTGGGCGCATTGACGACGGTTGCCATCGAAACACCGCTCATTCAGCCGCTTGCCAGACTGGTCGAAGAGCGCCACCTGGGTATCCTCGGCATGTTCCACCTGCGCGGCGTGGTCGCGGTTGTGGTCGTGCTCATCCTGATGGACTATACGTTCTACGTGTGGCATGTGTTGCTGCATCGCGTTCCGCTGCTTTGGAGATTCCACGTGGTTCATCACGCCGATCGTGATCTTGACACCTCGACGGCGCTCCGCTTCCACTTCGGCGAACTCCTGCTTTCTGTACCGTGGCGAGCGGCGCAGGTGTTGGTCATCGGATTAAGTCCGTTCACGTTCTCTTTGTGGCAAGTCTGGTTCGTGTTGTGCGTGATGTTTCATCACTCAAATCTGCGGCTTCCCGGGCAGTGGGATCGTTGGATCACCCGCTTGCTGGTGACGCCCCGGATGCATGGCGTTCATCACTCCAATATCGCGGACGAGACGAATAGCAACTGGTCGAGCGGGTTGACTGTGTGGGACCGGCTACATGGGACATTTCGGCTCAACATTCCGCAAGAGGCACTAGAGATTGGGGTCCCGGCGTATCACGACGCGAAAGCCGTGGCCTTGCCCGCGATCGTGGCGATGCCGTTCGGTGAGCAGCCGGATTACTGGCGCTTCCCGGATGGGCGAGAGAGCGGGCATCGATTATGAGCATGAACATTGTTCGGGGAGCTTTAATTCTGGGATGGGCGGCCTGTTGTGGTGTGGCATTTGGTCAGGAGCCGGATCACTCCGCATGGTCTGCCATTCTCCGGCAGTACGTGACGCCAGAGTCCCGCGTGGACTACGCCCGGATCAAGGCCGACGGAACGGGCAGGCTGGACAGCTATCTTGAGCAAATTGCCCGGCCCTGGCCGGCGGCGCTCGATGAGAACGCCAGGAAGGCGGCATTGATCAACGCTTACAACGCTCTGACTGTGCGCTGGATCGTTTCGAACTTTCCGGTGAAAAGCATCTGGCGTACCAGGGATCCGTTTCGGATTGCGAGGCACCGGGTGAACGGGGTCGCCGAATCGCTCGACAGCATTGAGACGCGCGTGCGGCAAATGCGGGACCCGCGCATCCACGGGGCGCTGGTGTGTGCGGCGCGAAGTTGTCCGCCCTTGCGGCGCGAGGCTTACACCAGAGAGGCAGTGGATGAGCAACTGGACGACAACTTTCGGGTCTGGCTGGCCGACCCGGGCAAAGCTCAGTTCCTGCCCGGGAATCACCTGGCAAAGGTGAGCAAAATCTTTGACTGGTACGCTGCGGACTTCGCGGCTGTGGGAGGTGTACCCGTGGCGCTGGACAAATTCGCGCCGCCGCGTGCGTTCGCACCGGCGAACAAACTGGAGTACCTGAAGTACAACTGGGGACTGAACGATACCGGCTCCCTGGGTGATTCGTATTCCGGTTTTGAATTTTACATCGACTACGTAAAGAACGGCTACCTGCGGGCCGATGTCGGGGTTTGGTTTCTGGGGCTGGGCAGAAAGTACGGCGTTGACCCGCTCATCTTCGGCACAATCTATATCGGCGCGATTCCCTTCTTTTCGCTGTCGATCGCCTGGCTTGTCCGGAACTTGCGCAGCCGGCAACCAGTAATTACGCCGCTGCTGGCGTCGGGCTTCTTTTTCATTTCCGCTTACTTATACCTGCTGATCGCCGGTAAAAACATTCCGGTGTGGGTCTATGTTTTTATCGTTGTGCTGTTGGGTTTGGGTGCATGGTCGACGGTACACAAGGTGCGGACGCGGGTGGCGGCGCAGGCGCACTCCGCGTGAAAGCGGATTTCGATTTGGTGGTAATCGGAGGCGGTGCGGCAGGGCTGACGGCCGCAGGCATGTCTGCGGTTTTGGGTGCAAAGACGTTGCTGGTTTCGGATTCGCCGCTGGGCGGGGACTGCACATGGCACGGTTGCATTCCCAGCAAGAGTCTGTTGAAGGCGGCGAAGGTTGCCCACGAGATGCGTTCCGCGTCCAAATACGGTCTGGTTGCGCCGGACTTCGTCCACGACTGGACGCAAATCATAAATCGCGTGCATTCCATCCGTGAACATGTTTATCAGGAGGCGGACGCGCCGCCCAATATGGAGAAGCTGGGCGTCGAGGTGATTCCGGCCCGCGCCCGGTTTGTTGACGGCAACTCGGTCGAACTCACCGACACCAAGACGCAGGCCAGTCGGATGATCAGTTCGCGATTCTTCATCATTGCGACGGGCGGCAGACCGGCGATCCCGAAGATTGAAGGAATCGATCACGTGGACTGCCTCACGAACGAGAATCTATTCGAGATGAAGGAGCAGCCGAAGCGCTTGCTGATCCTGGGAGCGGGCCCGATCGGAATCGAAATGGCTCAGGCCTTCCGCCGTTTGGGTTCGGCGGTAACAGTGACCGATCGCGGTACGCAAATTCTGCGGCGGGACGATGCTGAGCTTACTGCGATTCTCGAGCAGTCGCTTCAAAGAGAGGGTGTCGACTTCCAACTCGGCGCAGAGGTGGAACGGATCGAGCCCGGGGTGGCCTGGCTCAAGGGCGGCGGGCGGATTGCTTTCGATGCAGTCCTTGCAGCTACCGGAAGGCGACCGAATACCGAATCGCTGAACCTGGCGGCTGCAGGCGTCGAGCACAATGAACAGGGTATTGCCGTGGACGATCGCTGTCGAACGACACGGAAGAACATTTTCGCTTGTGGCGATGTGACGGGAAAATTCCTTTTCACACATATGGCTGAGCACACGGCCAAGGTCGCAGTGATGAATGCCGTTCTGCATTTTCCATCGTCGGTGGACGTCGGGCGGGTTCCGTGGTGTACCTTCACCGACCCCGAATTGGCGCATGTGGGGACTGGTGAAGAGGAACTGCGGAAACGCGGCGAGAGCTTCCGGGTATACCGGTTCCCCTTTTCAAAGCTGGATCGGGCGGTCACCGAGTCAGAGCCTACTGGCCTTGTGAAAGTGTGGGCCAGTAAGCGAGGCAAGATTCTGGGTGCCTCGATTCTTGGGGCGAACGCCGGCGAGATGATCGCCGAGTATGCGCTGGCCATGAAGGTCAATGCCGGGTTGAACAAAGTTTCCGCGACAATCCATCCCTACCCAACCTACGCGCTTGGCAATCGCAGGGCTGCGGATCTCTACGCCAACAATGTGCTGACGCCTTCACGCGTCACGTGGATTAAACGCCTGTTCCGACTGCGTGGCAGCACGACCGGGGTGCTGCATCTCAACCACGAAGACTGACAGGTTACAACGAAGGCACAGCCACATTGAGGTACAGATTTAGCGGGCACCGGCGACGACGCGCGCCAGCAGGTCTTTCTTGAACCGGGGTGCTGCGGCGTGGCAGTACTGGACGGTGCGACCACCCGGGCCGTGCGGCCTCACGAGCAGATACGGTTTTTGGGTGCCAGGTACCGACGAGGTGTCGTCCGCGGCCTGCTCAATAGTGGCGTTCATGGCGGCACAGGTCAGGCTCGACCGAACCACCACGTAACCGACTGCCAGGGTGTCGAACGGGTTGAAGCCGGGCGCACCGAAATCGTCGCGCCAAAGAGCCAGCCAATCGCGGACGGCGGGCAGTAAGGAACTAAACCTGGGGCTGCGCGCGGCCAGAGCATCGATATCCCCGGGAGTGAACCAGACTTTGGATGAAATTTCCCAGGGCGCCAACGTTAGCGACACCTTTGATGCGAGGATGACGCGAAAGGCCTGGGTATCCAATTCGAAGTTGAAATCCTGAAAGGGTACCTTCTGTTTGGGACCCGCGACGAAGTGCTGTTGCGGCCGGCGCCCGGCCACCGCGACGATCCGATCGATATTCGCCGCCAGTTCGGGATGGTTCCGCAATACGGTCGCGATGTTCGTGGCGGGGCCCAGCGCGAGAATGGTCATACGGCCATGCCGCAGAGCGTCAGCCAGGGCCAGGGTAGCTTCGGTTTCCCGGCCCAGATCGGATGCGTCACCGGCTCCGTCGAAGACGCGTATCGACGAGGGTCCAAACTCCTTTACGATTTGTCTGCCGATGCGGCCTGCCGCGGGAAGATCCGCATTGCCAAAGACAATACTGATACCCCGAATCGAAAGCTCGGGGGAACCGAATGCCTGGAGTAGTGCGAACGCGTCGTCCACCTCGTGACCGCCGGGAATGGCGGACGGGTCGGTGTCGATCCAAACCGGGGTGGCGGACCACAAGAGATGAGAAAACCACAGTGCGGCGAGAACTAAACGCATACCAACCTCCTCGAAAGTTCGAGCCATTCGTGCTTGGGAGTTAAATCGGGCGGAACAGGTAATTGCGCGACCCCAATCAGGCGGCGCATGATTTCCGCGCCCGCAAACTGCCGGGCCAGGGGCCAGTTAACGGGGCCATCGTAGCTGGACTCGACGATGCTCCAATGCGAGTGAGCATGGCTCAGATGGAGGTGAGCGAGAAACACGCCGATGTCATATTCGCGCGAGCCGAGGAAGCAGAACTCCGGGTCGATCACGGCGAGGCCGCCGCCGGTCTGCAGCCAGCTGCCTGGAAAGAAATCGCCATGAACGAGGACGGGGCCATCGGACAGATAGAGACTTCCGAGTTGCGCGACGCGCTCGCAATATTTAACATCAGACTGCAGCCGGGCCGCTTCGATCCCGAGACCTGGCGTAATGCGGTCAAGATCGAGACCATTGTCTTTCCTGAGCGGCAGATCGTATTGATGCTCATAATTCAACTTGCGCATGGCCCGGTTACGAAGAGCGTGCGTCTCGCAGGCGGGTACGGCGCAGGCATGCAGCATGGAGAGAAACCCGACCAGTTGCAGGCACGCCGCTTCAGGTAACGGATCGCCGCGATAAAGGCCCATCAGGTCGGATCGCTCGCCCAGATCTTCAAGGACCAGGAGTTTGGCGGGGTAGTCGAAACCGAGCAACCGCGGCATGCGGCAGCGGAGGTCCGGTAGCGCCCCGATGACACGATAAAAGGCGGCCTCAACCGCCGCCCGCCCGACTGGCGCCGGGATATACGGATATTTCTCCACCCAGGGCCGCGCCTGTTTCAGAATCAGCGTTCGGCTGCCGGTGCGAAGCCGAACCGTAAGATTCATGTTGCCGTCGCCGATGCGCTCCGCCGAGACAACGCGATCATCCGGAATCAACTGTGTCTTGTGCAGATATGCGGCAAGGCCTTCCAAATCCCGCGGATCGAGCAGGAAGCCCGGCGCGACCGATATTGCATCAAGCAACTCGATGGCTCGGCTGGAAAGTGGGGGATTGGAGAGCAGTTGCATCAATCGCTCCAGGTCGTCTGGAGTATCCACATCGAACCAGGCGGGCCCCTGCCCAACGGTCAGACCGCAGCGACTCAGAGCGTCGACGGTGCCGGCGAGTGCTGCTGCAGTGGACCACGGAACCCCATCGAACATCTCCGCCACGGCTCTCCGGCAGCAGATCGCGTAATACCCGCCGTCCTTTGTGGGGCCAAGGGTAACGTCAGTAGCGGAGCGCAACAGTTCGCGGATGTGATCCGGGGGAAGCAGTGGTGAGTCGCTCCCCATGATGATGACTTGGGTGCGACCGGCGGAAAGCGCCTGGTGCAGCGCCGCGTACATCCGCTCTCCAAGATTTCCCCCGGCCTGCACAGAACGCCGTACGGCAGATTCTGGCCAGGCGTCGCTCGGGGTATCCGTCGACAGCTCTACATCGGCTTCGTCCCGCAATGTTTCGGCCATCGCCAATGTATCGCGAACGAATACGGAATGCAGCACGGCGGCTCTGCATGGGTCAGCATCCAGCCTGGTTTTGACACGACCCGCAACGGGCGCTTTCGCAAAAATGATGATTAGCGGTCGCATTCCGGGTTTGACCTCCATTTTAACCGGTGGTCTCAGAACAGGCGTTCCTGTTTCTTGAGGTTGCCGATGGAGCCCATATTGGCAACGGTAAAGGCAAACAGGTAATAGTTGTCGTTGCGGCCACCGAACGCAAGGCGGCGGACCTGCATGCTGAAGCCGCAGCAATCGGTATTGTAAGCGACTTGCGCGACACCGAATTCAAGCTGGTGAATACGATAATCGTAAACTTCCGAAAATGCCGTGCTCCAGCCCTTGCGGTTGGGATCGCCGTAACCGACGGTGCTGCGGAACTGGTTGGCGGGAGGCGCAATCAAGGGCGACGGATGAATCTGGTCGCTGGCGGCAGAGACGAAATACTTGCGGACACGGAAGCTCGCCTGGAAAGTACTGTTGACCACGCGGTGGCGGCGGGAGTCGTAATCGTATTGCCAACTCAGATCGACGCCATTGCGGGGGTGGGCGCGGATGGTGGAAACGATGGGCGAATAGCGGCGTGGTCCGTCGAGAAAACTGAAACCAGTGAGATCGATGGCAGCGAGGTTGACATTGCGCTGGTTGGGAATCACGGCACCGCCAAAACCAGGATCAAAGAAGGCTTTTTGATAGATCTCCCAGGTAAGAATCTCGCGGACTTCACTGCCTTTCTTCGAGTAGAAACGATTGGTGATGCCCACCTGCGCTTCATTGGTGTCTGTCAGCAGGTCCAGAGTATCGAAACGGAGAGCCTCAGAAAATCGCTGGATACGGGAAACGTAGTGAAATGCGGCGCGAGGCTCTATGACGTGTTTCAGCTTGCCGCCGCCCGGTCTATTCCAGGTGCGCTGCAACGCGGGGAAGATGAGATCGGCATTGAATTCGGGCGCTGACCGGGTTAGATTGCGGGCGCTGACAGACCCGTTGACAAGGCTTTGATTGTAGAGCGTTTCATGCAGCGTGAGAGACGGAATCAGATGGAGACTGCCCCAGTGAAAGGCGGTAAAAACGGAAGGCTGGAAGTTGGCGCGGGCGCTGAACTGGCTGGTTTCATAAAAGTCGGGTGTCTTTTGCCCAAGCGGACGGGGCTGCTGGCGGTAATACAGACCAAAGCTGCTGTCGAGGGAGACGTAGACAGGGACGGGACCGGCGGCGATTTGTCGGTCACGGCCCTGGAACTCCACTTCCGGCAGCTTGCGAATCAGGATGGAATTGCCTTTTACAGCGTCCTGAAAGTTCTCTGAGCGCGAGATGGCCGCAGTGAAGGTGTAGTAGCTAAACCGCCGCTCAATCCAGCCTGTTGAATGGGTTTCAGAAAAAATAGCTTCGTTGAAGGAATCGGTAAACTGCTGGCGGAAGGCGAGTGAGCTGAGGTAATCGATGGATCCGCGCACCTGCCAGCCTTTGCCAATTTGGGTGCGGAACTTACCGGTGACGGAATAGCCGGGCGCTTTAATGAGGGTAGTTCCCGAGAGGCGTCCGCGATCCTGCACGCCATAAAAGATGAGATTGAAGTCTGAACGCTGGGTGGGCTTGCCACGGAAATCGACGTGATGGGCGAAGCCCCGGGTGGTGAAGTCCTGCACCTGGTAGGTGAGATCGGAACTGCGGTTGATGGCCCAGAAGTAACCGGCGCCGAACATGAAACCGCGGGTGGAAGAGTGGCCGAAGTTGGGGGTGAGGAATCCGCTCTGGCGCGGCTCTTTCTTCAGGGATTTATAGAAAACCGGGAAATAGAAGATGGGCACGCTGCGCAGGCGGTAGACGGCGCGGCGGGCGGTGGCGTGGTCGTCGGAGACAATATCGATCTGGCTGCTGTGCAGAGTCCACCAGGGATTGGGCAGGGTGCAGTCGGTAATGAAACCGTCGTGGAGGATGTATTTGGGGCCGTTCTTTTCCACAAAAGCGCCTTCAAAATAGAACGGCTCCTGGGACGTGAGCAGGCCGGGCCGGGCGACGATTTTGGTGCGCGCGAAACCACGGGGCAGGTAGAACATGCCCTTTTCGGTTTCCACGTTGTACTCGGCGTGGTCGCAGTAGAGCAGTTCGTTCTCGTCGTAATTGCGGTAGGTGACATGGCCGCGGGCGGAGAAGACTTTGCGGTTCTCGTCGTATTCAATCTCGTCGGCCTTCAGCGTGGCGGCGTGCATTTCCGCCACGGCATTGCCCTTGAGGCGGGTTACGCCGTGTTCAGATTGCTGGGTTACTGAACTGAGAATGTACTCGCCTTCGGGGGGCGCGTCGGGCCGGGGGATGCGGACGCTGAAGTCGGGACGCTCCAGAGTTACGAAGTCGGAAACAGGGGCTTGGGGCAGGCGCAGAATCCGGCTTAATTGGGGTAACGCCAATTGCGGTGCAAGCAGCGTAAATAAAAGGGAAAAACGCACGGAAAAGAGAATTTTCCCGTGACAAGAGGATGCGATTGTGTTACTCAGAGAAATAGGGGTCCTGTGGCAATACTTCTTCAACTGGAAACGTAGCACGACAACCGGAATGGACGCAAGGTAAGGCGGGAAGAGCAAAGGCAATAGATGCACTGCAAGCACTGTGGTTTCGCAAATGGAGAAGATGACCATCGCTGTCTGCGATGCGGACGCCGGATTGGCACGGCAGTAGCGGCACCGGCGAGTTTTACCCCGTTAAGCTACGAGGGGGCTACGGCGCTGGCGCCGCGTTTGTTGCCGCAGGAGAATGAGGTTTTCGAAAACGGGCAGCCGGCCCTATTTGCGGCCACCGCGCCGCCCATACAGAGGCTGACGCAGAAGATTATTCCATTTGCGGAAATCCAGCGGCAGGCGGGAGTTCGCTCGGGGCAACCGCAGAGGCCGTTGGTGACGCAGCCAAAGCCTGCCGCCAAAAGGAACTCCAGACCGGTGACAGAGCAGGAAAATTTCGATTTTGTACCCTCGGCCGCACCGCGAAAAATGAAAGATGCGGTGGAAGCACAGATCTACTGCGATTTACCGGTGGCCACGCCAGTGCACCGTTTTTTTGCCGGTTCACTGGATGCGGCGATGATTCTGCTGGGCTTCGGCCTGTTCTTTGCGATGGCCATGGTGACGGGCAGCGCGGCAGGTGCCGGAAACGTTTTCGGCAGCGGCAAGTTGTTGTGGTGGACGCTGGGTGGGGCACTGGGAATTATTTCCATCTTCTACGCACTGCTGTGGGTTTCGGCCCGGCGCGAGACGGCGGGGATGAACTGGTCGGATTTGCAACTGGTGACATTCGACGGTTTCCCTCTGGATGGCAGAAACCGGATTGCCCGCTGCACGGCCACCATGATGAGCTTCTGCTCCGGCGGGTTAGGATTAATATGGGCACTGGCGGATGCCGAAAGCCTGACCTGGCATGATCAGATTTCACGCACTTTTCCGACCATTCGTTCTACCCGTGGAAGCTTTGTCCAACAACGCCAACGGCGTTAGACTGCGTGGGCGCGGCTACTGCGCGGCGACCGTCGCGCTACTGCTGTTGACTCCCGGGTGCGGTAACACAAATGTCGACCCTCATGATCGTACTCCGATCATCACTCCTGTTGCGGTACAGATCGACGTGGTGCGTGCGGAGCCGTGGCCGGACACATGGAAGACGGCTGGCTTCACGCGGAAACGCCTACCGATGACACTTTCCAACCGTCTGGCAGGGGTGGTGAGAAGCATCCGGGTCAAGCCGGGGGACCGGGTGCAGGCGGGAGCGGTGCTGGTGGAGTTCGACCGGGCAGATATTGAAGATGCCCTTAAATTGGCGGAATCGGCCAGGGTAGTGGCGCCGGCAAGCGCACGCGCAGTTGTGGAAGCAGTGGAGATGGCGCGGGTCAACGTATCCGGGGCGAAGACAGAGCCGGAACGGGCGACGGCGCGGGCAGTTCTGGACAAGGCGCTGGGGCGTCAGGCCGAGTTGCGGGCGAAGAGTTCGGCCATTGAGGCGGCTCGCCACGCGGCGGAGGCGATGCGGGATTCCGCGATTGTGCGGTCGCCTGCGGCGGGTCTGGTGACTGCGGTACTGGTGACCAATGGCAACCTGGTAGCCGGGGAAACGCCGCTGCTGCAGTTAGAGCCGAGCGATCTCTATTTCGAAACCACAGTGGAGAACGCGAAGCTGGAGAATGTGGGCCAGGGGACTTTGGTAGAGGTCTCGGTGGACAAGCAGCCATGCAAGGGGCCAGTGGAAATTATGGAGATCGCGGATTCCGCGGCGGCGGGGATGAAGAACGTGCGTACTGCCCTGCCCTGCCGGAATGCGCGAGCCGACTACCGGGGAGTGATGACGTTCCGGGGTGCGCCGCAAACCGTGGTGTCTGTGGCGAGTGCGGCGGTGATCCGGCCGAAGGATGTGACGTCAGTTTTTCTGGTGGAGGACGGGGTGGCGAAGTTGCGGCGGATTACGCTGGGCGCGAGCAACGGCGCGAGGGTGGAAGCGATTGCCGGGTTGGCACCGGGTGCGAAGGTGGTGCTGGTGCCGCCGGCTGGGTTGAAAGACAACGCGCCTGTAGCGGTGGGGACATCGGCAAAGTGATCATTTCCGCGCTCATAGCGGTTCTATTTTGACCATAACCTAATCCGGCGCATGATTGGGTATCGAGCTATTAACCGAGCAGCGCGCAGAGCAATGCGACGGAGACCAGTCAAAATGTCCCGCCTGGTATCACCTCATACCGCGCGGCGCTCCTTCGCGAAAGTACGATCCTTCAACTCTGAGATCCATACCTGATCGCAGTTCCACCCAGTTCGGTGCCAGTCGATCGCCGTCGGCCAAGGGTTGGACCGCAGCCCGACGCACATCGCAGGCGCAAAAAGGCACTGGCCCGGTTAATTGTCCGTTGGAACCTTCTCCGCGCTGTCTACTACCAGGATCGGCACCGGCCCCTTCCGCGCGTCAAGTCGGAGGCCGAGCTGTTCCTGAAGGGCCGTGAAGAGGGAGGCGCCCGCAGCGTCGGAATCGGGATTCTGGAGGGGCCGCAGCGCCCATTCGAGTTTCACCTCATACATGCCGCTGAGCCCGGTCTCATCAATGACCGGCAACTCCGTCTCGAATCGCGAAAGCAGGTAAGCCAAACCCGGCATTTGCAGGAAGGTATTGATCCGCCCACCGTTAGTAGTTGCCTTAAAACCGTCGGGGACTTCCTCCACCTTCCGTATTTTCGGTCCGGTTCTTGCCGGGACCAGCGCGAAGTAGGACATTTGTTTCTGCTCGCGGTGAGTCATGAGGTGAAAGCGCTCAGCCAGCAAGGTTTGAAGCATCAGCTGTAGTTGTTCCCGGGATGATCCGATGGGGCCTTTCGCGACGATATTGTAGAGATTTCGCTTGGACCTAATCCAGTCCGGACCGTTGATCTGTGAGTCAGAAGCAATTCCGAAAGCGAAGCGAATGCAGTCCCGCAGGGTGGCGTTGCCGAAGGTGACTTCCTCCCGCCGCACAGTACCGATATTCATCGAAATGGAGTCGCCGAGCGTGGAGATATCCACGAGCCTGACCGTGGCAATCTCAAACTCAGGGGGCCGCTGCGCCTGGACACATTGCCCTGCCAGCACCAGCACAAGAACCGGGACTCTGTGGCGCATATCGGAGATTGACACCGAACAATCCGGGGAAGTTCCCTTGAGTGGATTCCAGGCAGGGATTCCGTCCGTCGTCTCAAGACTTGTACTTTGTGAGACACTCTCCAGCTGGCTCCCAATTAACAGCGGAACAGGCTGGGAAGCAGCCTGTCATCCAACTAAAACAGGATTTGGGTAGCACCTTCAATGATGAACGGTGGCCTGCATACGAACTATCCGCCGAATGATGGTGACGCTCAGCAGGAGACTCAATGTCGAAGACAGAATCATGCCGGCGTAAAGCAGACGACCGGGTGCGAGGGATAAAAGAGACAGGTTAAAAAGGTGCGCCTCAGCCCCTTGCGCATACCAGCTCCAGATACTTTTTAAATGCATCGGAGCCGCGCCTCCTCCCAAATACATGGGAACCTGTCTGATTCCGATGCCATCCAATTCTTCGTGGGTGCCGCCGAGTACCGAACACCAAAATGAGCCTGCGTAAAGACACCGGCAGGAGCAACGCTTAGCACGCAATTGGCACAAGATCGGCAGGTGATTTGCCGTCATGGCACCGGGTGTACTACAATGACAATTTGGCATACCGCCCAGCGCTTGTAGTGTGCGCGTGGGCACTGCAACGAAGGATCCATCCAAAATGCATGCGATAGTTGAAACAGGCGGAAAGCAGTTCCGTGTCGCTCCGGGCGACGTACTGCGGATTCCGAAACTTGAGGGCGAGATTGGCACCGAGCTGCAACTCGGTCGCGTTCTGGCTGTCTTCGCCGATGGCGGCGAGAGCAAGATCGGCAGCGCTGCGGCGGCCGACTCAATTGTGAACGCCACTATCTCTGATCAGGACAGAGCCGGCAAGATTCTGGTATTCAAGTTCAAGCGCAAAAAGCAGTACAAGCGCACCCAGGGTCATCGCCAGGATTACACGGAGGTCCGCATCCGCGACATCGTTGCCTGAGTTCGAGGGCATAACGACGCAAACGGGGATTTGTCATGGCGCATAAAAAAGGTTTAGGCAGTACTAAAAACGGGCGCGATTCCAACGCGCAGCGGCTGGGCGTGAAAGCGTTCGGCGGCCAGCTGGTACCGGGCGGCACCATCATCGTGCGGCAGCGGGGCACCAAAATCAAGCCGGGTGTGAATGTGGGCTGGGGCAAGGATGACACTTTGTTCGCCAAACTCACGGGCGTGATTGTGTTCCGTGACAGGGGCCGGATGGGCAAGTATGTGAGTGTGACGGCCGCTGAATAGGCCGCACACGGGTCACAGCAGCTTTCAATAAAGGAGTTTCGGCCGCTGGTCTGGTTAACAGGCCAGCGGCCTTTTTCATGTTTGTCGACGAAGTAATCATCACAGTTCAGGCGGGAGACGGCGGCAACGGCTGCCTTGCGTTCCGGCGCGAGAAGTACGTGCCGCGGGGTGGTCCCTCCGGCGGTCAGGGCGGAAGAGGCGGCGATATCACGATGGTGGCAACCATCCACCGCAATACCCTGCTCCACTTCCGCTTCAATCCGGAATACACGGCGCAACGGGGGCGGCACGGCGAAGGCAGCAACCGTACCGGGCACGAAGGCGTGAGCCTGACAGTGCAGGTACCGGTGGGTACGGTGGTGCAGGACGCGGAGACGAAAGAGGTGCTGTACGATTTCCAGCACGATGGCGAAACCTGGCTGGCAGCAAAAGCGGGCGATGGTGGAAGGGGTAATTCCAGCTTCGCCACCGCGACCAACCAGGCACCGACGCGGCACGAGCCGGGCTGGCCCGGGCAGTTCCGTAAGCTGCGGCTGGAATTGAAGTTGCTGGCTGATGTGGGACTGGTGGGGTATCCAAATGCGGGCAAATCGACATTGATTTCGCGCATCTCGGCGGCGAAGCCCAAGATTGCGGATTATCCCTTCACCACTCTGGAGCCGAACCTGGGCGTGGTGCAGTTGCCGAATGACCGGAGCATGGTGGTGGCGGATATTCCGGGCATCATTGAAGGTGCTCATGAGGGCCGCGGACTGGGCATTCAGTTCCTGAAGCATGTAGAGCGCACGCGGGTGCTGGCGCATCTGGTGGATATGTCGGAAACCGGGCGTGACGCCGGGGATGACTTCAAAACCCTGATGCATGAACTGAAGTGCTTCAGCGAAGATCTGGCGAAAAAGCCCATGATTGTGCTGGCGACCAAGATGGACGCGGTCGAATCGAAAGAGAAAGTGGCGAAGATCAAGCGGCTGGCAAAGAAGCACGACCTTCCCTTCTTCGCCATTTCCAGCGCGACGGGTTTGGGACTGGAAGAGCTGAAGTTTGCGCTGGCCGCGATGGTGCTGCCGGCAGAGGTTAATATCCACGATGGTAAACCCGATGGAAAGTCCGTTACATCCCGTTGAACTTCGCGTGCTGGGTGCGCTGATTGAAAAAGAGGCGACCACGCCCGAGTACTATCCGCTGTCACTGAACGCGCTGGTGAATGCGTGTAACCAGAAAAGCAATCGCTGGCCTGTGGTGGAGTACGAGGAAGGCGAAGTGCTGGAAGCGATTCGGGGCCTGCAGGAACACGGGTTCGCGGGCGCAATTACGGGCGGCAGCCGGGTGGCGAAATATCGGCAGCGTTTCACGGAGAAACTGAACCTGGGTCGGCGGGAAACCGCAATTCTGTGTGTGTTGCTGCTGCGCGGGCAACAGACGGTGGGCGAGATCAAGGGCCGGACGGAACGACTGTACGAGTTCAGCGATCTGGAAGAGACCGAACTGGTACTGCAGAAGCTGATGGAGCGGGAAGACGGGGCGATGGTGACGAAGCTGGCTCCGGCGCATGGTATGAAGGAGCCGCGCTGGGCGCAATTGCTGGGAGGGCCCGTGGAAGCGGGGCCGGAAGGTACGGCGGCGGTGGCGCAGGCGGGTGGGAGCCGGCTGGGAGCGCTGGAAGAGGAAGTCGCGCAGTTGCGGAAGGAAGTGGAAGACCTGCGGGCGCGGCTGGAAGAAGTTTTCGTACTACTGCGGTAGCGACGACGATCTTGTATCCAGGCGCTTAGGGTGAGCACGGCGGGATAAACCCGGCACTTTGGTCTTCAGTGCTCTGGCCAGTGGGCGGTTTCCAGTTGCCTCGCGAAAGGGGCAGCCCTGCCAGTTCCGGTGCACCTGCGTACCAGTGAGGTAGAAACCAGTACAGGAACCCTGCGGACTGCTGCTTTGATGCAACGGGACTTCCTGGCCGAGGGTGCAATGGAGTGGCCAGACTTACTGTTTCGGGCGGTCAATTCTCGTGCCAAGGCGCACCTCAATCGAGGTGTCGATGGGAAAGTGCATTTCCTGGCCCCGGCCAATAATGTTTGAGTAGACCGACCAGGCCGCACCGTAGAAACCGATGACAGCGGAGACGGGAGCCGAGATTTGGCCCAGCCCCGCACCAATGAGGCCGAAGCCTACCGAGCCAGCCGTTGCCTGGCCACCGGCATTCGACTGAATCTCTCCGGTCCGCGCGCCGTTGAGGCGAACATGATCTCTATCCAGTCCACGGCCTGCGAGCATTACGGTTAAAACCGGAGCGACAAAACGCTTCCGGGAAGGTGCGGTCTTCGTGCCACCCTCTGCATCCATCGCCAGCTTCTCTTTGCTGTCGATTTCCGCGCTTTCCAGTTGGCCTTCCACGCGCAAACCGGTTCGCGTGTTGCGGTTGGCAAAAACCGGTAGTTCAATATTCTGAAATGCGAACCGAAGCTGGCCACTGCGATGCCAGAACCGCGCGGCGCGAGCCTGTACGACGGTGCCGAGCAACCGACTTCCCTCAGGAAACAGCAGCTGATGACCTTCGGAGAAGAGAGGTTGGGACAACAAGGCTTCCACGATCATTCCTTTCGACGCCGTGCGGGAATTCAAATCGGTCACAAGGCGCGCGTGAACCAGGCTATCTCCGCCGGGCTCCGCGCCGAGTTGAGATAACTGCGCGACAGGAATTGCGGCGATTCCAAATTCCAAAGGCGCAAGCAGCCGGACATTCAGACGGGTCCCGGCGGGCCAGAATTGCGGATGCCAGGGAAGGCGTGCGAACAAGGCGTCGCCCAGCAATTCGAGCTTTCCGGGAGTTTTCACTGCTGCAATCACGGCGCGCTTTCGCTCACCGATCTGGTCGCGGGCCGCCTGCCGGGCGGCGGCGATTTTTTCTCTAATTTGACCCTGACTCCTGACAGGAGATTTCGCGGCATCGAAGCGGACCACGGCACCGCTCCCCGGCGTGACCTGATTCTGAAAAGGAATGCGCGTACCGCCGGGCAAAACCAGCCCATCGAATTAGATCTTCGGGTCGTGCAAGGGAGTGAAGTCGCCACCGAGGATTGCTCTCACTCGCCGGCGTCGGTCGACCGGGTCAAGGCTCTTGATCGTGCCCGTGACTTCCGTGCCTGCCGGCACTACTTCGCGATCAAAGGCAAACAGAGGTTCAACCAGCCGGGCATGAACCGGTTGATTCTGTTTGAAGCGTAGCTTCCCGGTCACGATGACACGCAGAGGAACCCCTTTCCCCAGGGTGAGCACAATCTGTTCCGGCGATGCGGCTTCGGCGGGAACCGCCTGCGCGAACGCGCCAGATGCGCAGCAGAACAGAAGGGTTGCTGAGCTTACGCGCAGGGATGGCATTTTGGTCTGAGACGCATCGAGCAGGACGAGGGTTGCAACGGCTATGGTGGCCCTACGGTCGCAGTTCAGCAATGAAACGGATACCGGCTTCGATGGCGAGTTCCACATCCGCTGCCAAAACGGTCTCATCGGGATGATGGCTCAGGCCGCCGGGCGTGCGCAGGAAAAGCATGCAGGCAGGTACCAGGGGCGCGAATACCATGGCGTCGTGAAAAGCTCCGCTGGGAATTTCCGGGGCACCACCGGTAGCGGTTACGAGCCGGGCGCGGAGGCCGGGGTCCATCGCCACCGAGGGCTGGTCCATCATCACTTCGTGACGGATAGCGATGCGACGCCGCTCACCGAGGATTTCGAGATATTTGAGGGCAGTGTCCACGGCCTGGTGGCGCGCCTGATCGTGGGGATGGCGAAGGTCGAGTGTGGCATCCACACGGCCAGGAATAATGTTGACTGCACCGGGTAAAACCTGGAAAGATCCAACCGTGGCTACAAGATGCTCTTCGCGGGAAGCCATGCGCTCCAGATCGAGAGCCCATTCGGCGGCGCAAGTGAGCGCGTCGCGGCGGGTGGTCATGGGGGTGGTGCCGGCATGGTTGGCTACCCCTTCAAAGGTCACGCGCAAGCGAGTGATGCCGGTAATCTGGCTGACAACGGCCAGCGGAAGATTGCGCTGCTCCAGCACCGGACCCTGCTCAATATGGAATTCGAGGTACGCAAAAACGTGGGGAGAAAGGCGGGCGGCGGGAAGGCCCGCAGGGTCCAGCCCGTAGTTACAGATAGCCTGGGTAACAGTGACACCTGCCGAATCGCAGCGGGCGAGGGCGGCGGCGTCCAGGGTTCCGGCAACGGCCCGGCTGCCGATGAAGGGGAAGCCGAAGCGGATGGATTCTTCCTCGGAAAATCCGATGACCTCCAGGGGGAGACCCGGTTTGGCCCCGGCCATGGCGATCGCGAGCACGACGCCAAGAATGCCATCGAAGGCACCCGCATCAATCACGGTATCGAGGTGAGAAGCGATGAGCAGGCGGGGACGATCCTGCGGGCCATGCAAGCCACGGATATTGCCGGCGGCGTCAATGGTTACGTCCATATCCGCTTCGCGCATCCAGTGGCCCACAAGACGGTGGACGTCATGCATGGGAGCGGAAAGGAAGGTCCGGGTAGTGCGGCCGGGTTGTTCGGAGAATGCGGCCAACTGGCGGCAGCGGGCGATTACGTTTTCGGCACGCGTCATTTACTAATTACAACATCGGAGACTAATTACAACACCGGAGACTAACTACAACACCGCAGATGGATTACAACACCGGAGGCGAGTCCTGCGGCATCATTTCCGCGAGATCGGCAATTATGCGGCGTTCGGGCGCGGAGAAGCGGGCCTGGAACTCTTCGGAAGCAAGAACCACACGGCGTTCACCGGCAGGTAGCAGCGCCAACGCGCGCATTTCCTGCGTTACCACGCGGCGGCGGTCAGGGATGAGGACATTGAAATCGCGCAGGGACTGGCGCACGGCTTCCTGACGTTCCGGGGGCAGGCGGTTCAGAGCCGCAGCCTGGCCGCGGAGCCGTGCCTGATCTTCCACCGCCATGGCACGGAAGCGTTCCAACTGGGCGTTGAGCCGGACCCGCTGCTGCGCGGGAAGATTGGCCAGTGCGCGTTCGCGTTCTTCCGGCGTCATTTGAGCAAGGCGGACGACGAGCGCGGTACCGGGCTGGGCTCCACCAAACAGAGGGGCTCTGGGGACCGTCTTTTCCGAGGCGTCCTGGGCCACGGCGAGGCCGGCGGCGAGGGCGGCAAGCGAAATCAGGTTGCTGAGACGGGTCACGTTCAATCTCTCTTTCTCACAATAGCGGCTCGGGCACTTCCGCTGCGGTGACGTTCAGGTTTTGCAGCATTTGCAGATCTTCCAGCGTATGCTGTATCTGTTCGGCTTCGGCCACAGTAATGGTCAGCGACGCCGGCTTGTGGTCATAAACGAAACCGGCTGCGATTAGAACTGCGGCGGCGGTGAGTGGCACCAGGGGCCGGCAGATTTGCGCCAGGCGGGTGAGCCAGGATTCCGAGGCGGCGGTACCGATTTTACGCCAGACGGCGCGGTTGAAGTCTGCCGTTGGCCGGGGGGCGGTGAACTCGTCCAGCGCCTTCCAAACCACGGCCTGGGCGCGGAGGAATCCGTCGCATTCGGGGCAAGTGATGGCGTGCGTCCGCAGCCGTGCGGCACCCGCCGGGTCCAGCCGGCCCGCAGTGTAATCCAACAGGAGATCCATCTCTTCTTCGTTCCGATAGGGGCAATTCATTTTTGACCTGCCAAATGTGCCAGACGGGCACGTAGCGTTTCGTACGCCCGGAAGAGCAGGCTCTTCACAGCCGATTCCGAACAAGCCATCGCGCCGGCAATCTGCGAATATTCCATTTCTTCGTACTTGTGCATCAAGACCGCGGCCCGCTGTTTGTCCGGCAGGTCGGCTATTGCCTGGCGGATCTCGTCGAGGCGGATCCGCCGGACCATTTCTTCTTCCACACTGAACCCGGTGCCGGGAAATTCCCTCACCGGCTCACCATCACTCCGGGAATCCAGAGAAAAACTGCGTTCCCTTTCGGTCCTTCCATCCCGCAGCCAGTTGAGCGCCAGGTGACTGGCAATACGGAACATCCAGGTAGTGAACTTCGCCGCCGGCTCGTAGTTGGCCCGCGAACGATAAATTCGCAGGAACACCTCTTGCCCCAGCTCCTCCGAGACGGACTGATCCTGCACCATACGGTACACGAACCGCATCACCGGCAACCGGTGTTTTTCCAGAAGGAGGCGAAAACTATCGTCGTCGCCGTCTTTTACCCGCAGCATCAACTGGGCGTCGAAGTCCAGCGCCTGGGCGGCTTCCATACCAGATTGAACCCCGTTATCCATGAAAAGTTGCGGGTCTATAAAGACTCGCTGCGGAGGCTCCGGCTCATCAGGCGGCGGATGGCTTCGGCGGGGGGCCGACCCAGATTGAGAACGGCGTGCATCTCTTCCACAATTGGCATTTCGACGCCATGGCGGGCTGCCAGCTCGCGTGCCACAGCCGTCGTCCGCACGCCTTCAGCAACTGTAGTAGTGCTGGAGAGAATGCCGCCGAGTTGAAGACCTGCCGCAAGTTTCATACCGATCTGCCGGTTCCGGCTCAGGTCGCCGGTGCAGGTAAGAACGAGATCACCCAAACCCGCCAGACCCGCCAGAGTTTCCGGCTTTCCACCCACTGCAACGGCCAGCCGGGTGAGTTCCGCAAGACCACGGGTGATAAGCGCGGCGGTGGCATTGTGGCCCAAACCGAGCCCATCGCAGATACCGGCACCGATGGCGATCACGTTTTTCAACGCCCCCCCGATTTCGACCCCGGCGAGGTCTGTACTGGCATAGACGCGGAAAGTGGGACCGGAAAACGCGGACTGCAGGTGCCGGGCAAGTTCAGGGTTCTGGCAAGCTGCGACCAGAGCCGTGGGTCTGCCGGCCGCGACCTCCTGGGCAAAGCTGGGCCCGGAGAGAGCCGCAACACGCGTAAGGTCGCCAGCGACTTCGGCGATGACCTGCGAGAGGCGCAGCAGACTGCCGGCCTCCAACCCTTTGGTGGCGGAAACCAGAGGGATACCGGGGCGAAGCGAGCGGGCGATTTCGGTGTAAAGCGGACGGACGACGTGGGAAGGCATAACGCCAAGAACGACGTCGGCAGCGGAGACTGCGGCGGAAATTGAAGCGGTGGGAAGGACGTTATCCGCGAGGCGGAAGCCGGGGAGAAAGACTTCGTTGACGCGCGACCCGGCCATGCGCAAGGCGAGATCAGGCTCGTGAACCCAGAGGTGGATGGAGTCAAAGCGCGGGCTGAGAACGAAGGAAAGCGCAGTACCCCAGGCTCCGGCCCCGATGATGGCAAGGCGCTTCACCCGACGGTACGCTGAAAGCGGAACACGTTTTCGGTGCCGGTGCGGATACGGGCAATGTTGTCCTTATGGCGCCAGATCACAAGGACCGCGGCGGCTAGTGCTGAAGCCAGAACCGGCCATTCAGGGTGGAGAATGATGAGGCAGGCGATGGGCAGCAGGCCAGCCGCCACGATGGAGCCCAGCGACAGGTAGCGGGTTGCGGCCACCAGCAGGACAAAAAGTAGTATTACCGCCAGCAGAGGGAGCGGCGTGAGGTAGAGGAAGGCACCCGCGCAGGTGGCGACGGCTTTGCCCCCCTTGAACCGGAGCCAGACCGGAAAGGCGTGCCCGGCCATTACGGCGAAGGCTGCGGCACTCATCCACGCTTCATTGGCGCCAGTCATCACGGAAGCGAGCCAGACACAGAGAAAGCCTTTACCGACGTCGAGCAGAAGAGTGAGAACACCCGCCATACGACCGGTGGTGCGCAAGACGTTGGTGGCACCGATATTGCCGGAACCAGCGGCACGAACATCGGCACCGGTCATCAGGCGAACAATGAGGAGGCCGAAGGGGACGCCTCCGGTCAAGTAGGCAATGACCATGGCAGCCAGACCCATCAACATGCAAATACCTCTTTCTTTGCGGGCGGCACTTTACTTGTAAGTGGCCATGAAGCCAGAGGGGTGTAGACAGACCCCAGGGTTCCGGCAGTGCTCTGGTACAGATAAAATTCGGTGGCGGTAAAAACGCCGAAATCGACGTCGGTCAGAGTTGCGATACGCTCGCGGAGCCGGCCGGTGTCTTGCCGGTTAATACGGGCAAGGGTTAGATGCGGCGAGAACGGGCTGACTGGACGGGGGCAGCCGAGGGGTTCGAGGATCTCGTCAAGGGCGCGGTTGAGGTGATACAGGCCGGGCGCGCGGACCCCGGCGAAGAAAGTCTTCGGACTATGCGGGTTCGGATAATAGCCGAACCCGGAGATGGTGATCTCCAGGTTGCCGGGGACATCGACTGCGGCCAGGGCCTGGTGCAATTGCGGCAGCAAGGCCTCCGGCCAGGGGCCGATGAACTTCGTGGTGATGTGGAGATTCACGGCGGGCGTCCAGCGCAGATCGGCGGAAGGGCGAAGCAGGGCCAGGGTCTGTTCCACACGATCGACGACGGTGTTCGGAATGGCGATGCCGGTGAAGATGCGCATTTTAGCGTGCCCTCATTGTACCGATGGATACACGGCCCGGTGGCCGGGTATTGTTGGAATTGTTAAATGTATTGACATGGCGCTGAAATGAGGCGCACACTCGGGTTGTAAGTATTTATTGGCATCAGAGAACCGGTAACAGAGTAAGAATCGCTCTCTGATGGGGAGGTGCTTATAGAACCACCTGACTGGCTTTGCGGGGGCGGGAGATCATGGATACCCTGCGGCAACATAACGACGTTCGGTGCCACCGGAATGCGTTGCAGTAAGTAAAGCGCATGGAGCTTTTTCAGCGCCACCAGATGGAGGCAGACCGGCGCCGGCAGCTACCTTGATCCCCCGCCCTCGGTTGTTCTATAATTCGGACGCCACCCGAATTTGCGTATGGACGAAATCCCCGCAGTTGAGACCTCTCTTCCCGCACCGGAACCGGTGCTGCCTGTGCCGGGCAACGGAACCATCCGTCTGCTGCGCGACCTGGCAATTTCTGTGGTTCTCGCGGTCTTCCTGATCGTCTTTATCTATCAGCCTGTGAAAGTGGAGGGTACCAGCATGATGCCTGGCCTCACAGATCAGGAACGCATCTTCATCAACAAGTACGAATACAAAATCGGTGGCGGCCAGATTCAGCGCCTGGACCTTGTGGTGTTCCACTTTCCGCTCGATCCATCGCAATCTTACATCAAACGCGTGGTGGGTTTGCCGGAAGACGAGGTTGAGATTGTGGATGGTGACGTCTACGTGAATGGCCAGATGATGGAAGAGACCTACGTGCCCGCCGAGTACCACGACCATGTGACGGTAAAACGGCAGATTGTGCCCAAAGACAGCTATTTTGTGCTGGGAGACCACCGGAGTTCGTCCAACGACAGCCGCACATGGGGCTTTGTGGAGCGCGGCCTGATCTACGGGAAGGCCGTCTTCGTGTACTGGCCACTGGACAAAATGGGCCGCGTGCACTGATTTTCGGGCGCAATGTTACACTTATAGATTGACCCACGCCTCTTCCCTGGCCGCCGCAAGCCAGTGGTTTTTACACTCAGGAATACAGGAACCCACCGGTGGTGTGGCGCGATTCTACCGCGCTGACATTGGTCGGAATCAGCCTGTTTCCACGGAAATCACCGGATATTCGGCAAGCGCACTGGCCTTTCTGGCCGCTATCACCGAAGACGATGCATGCCTGAACGGCGCGCGGCGCGCGGCTGATTTCCTGCGGCACAAGGCCTGGGATGCCCGGCTGGGCATTTTCCCCTTTGAATGCGAGGCCGCGACCGGGGGGCAGCTACACAGTTACTTCTTCGACAGCGGCATTATTATTCGCGGTCTGCTGGCGGTGTGGCGTGCGACGAAGGAACCGGAACTGCTGACGCTGGCCACCGAAGCGGCGCGGGGTATGGCACGGGATTTCGCTGCCGACGGAGACTGGCATCCGGTTCTGGAGTTACCCGCAAAACAGGCCGCACCCAGGCTTTCCCGCTGGTCGAGAAGTTCCGCCTGCTACCAGTTGAAATCCGCCCTGGCCTGGCGGGATATAGCGGAGGCGACAGGGGACGAATCCATTGCGGCGCCTTATTACGACTGGCTCAGGAAATCGCTGGCTACCCATCGGGATTATCTGCCGGGCGCGGTGGAACCCGCTGCGGTGATGGACAGGCTGCACCCCTATTGCTACTTCCTGGAAGGTATGGCTCCGATGGCAGGGTGCCCCGAATGCCGCGACGAGTATGCCTGGGCTCTGGATAATGCCGGGCGCTGGCTGCGGAAGATCAGACCGGAATTTCTGCGGGCCGATGTCTGTGCGCAATTGCTGCGGGCCAGACTGCTGGTCGCCAGTCATATTCCTGTGGATGCGGAAGCGGCACGGGAAGAGGCCCGTGAGCTGATTGGGTTTCAGGCTGAGAGCGACAATACCCGATTGAACGGCGGGTTCTGGTTTGGCAGGCGCAACGGGGAACTGATTCCGCATGTGAGCGCTGTGCCCACTGCATTTGCGGTTCAGGCCCTGCAACTCTGGCATGAATTCCAGAACGGGAAGACAACGTCTTGCCACCAGCCGGTGATCTAACCCAATCCGCGCAACGGGGCGAGGTGAAAGTGCTTTTCGCCTCCGGCACGCCGGAGTTGAATCGCGCCGCAATTGAACATTTCAGCGGACGGGAGCCCGACCTGCCCCTGTTCGTGGTGAGCGAGTTTGCACCCCATAAAGGCGCGTGGATTCCCTGGCATGTCTTGCGTCCGCTGAACGCCAATCGAGCGGCCATTGAAGCTGCACTGGCAGGAAAAACCATTACGGCGGCGGCTCTGTTGCTGGCCAGCGGCACTGGCTATGCCCGTATGCGGGCGGCCGCGCTCACCATCACGCAGGGCCGTATTGTTGCCTACGATGAAGAATTACGCCTGCTGGAATGGCAGGATGCGCCCCGGCATATTGCCCGCCAGGTACTGGGCACACTGGAGCGGCAGTTTTCACGTGGCGGCAGGGCGCGCAAATGGATTGAACGTATTGCCAACCCGCGCGAAGCGGAAATTCCCTTACGGGCGCGCGCGGCTCAGGCTTACGGGATGGCCGCCAGCAAACTGCGGGGGTTGCGGCGAACCGATCCGCTGGCCGGGTGCGACCCCCTGCTGCCCGGCATCAGCGTCATTATCCCCAGCCGTGACGGACGGGAATTGCTGGAAATCATGCTGCCGGCTCTGGGCCTGCAGATGGAAGGCGCAGGCGAAATTATCGTGGTGGATAACGGTTCCACGGATCACACACGGCAATGGCTGGCGCAACATTGGCCGGAGATTGTGGCGGTGGATTCAGCTGAACCCCTGTCGTTTGCCGGGGCCATCAACGCGGGGCTTACCAAAGCGCGATTTACGCATGCGCTGATGTTGAACAACGACATGATGGTGGAGCCGGGTTTTGTTGCCGCGCTGCGCGAAGCGTTCGCCAGGGTTCCGGGCCTGTTCTGCGCTACAGCCCAGATTTTCTTTCCGCCAGGCGTACGTCGCGAAGAAACGGGTAAAGCTGTATGGCGGCAGGAAAACCGGCTGGATTTCCCGGTGCGATGTGACGATCCACTGCCCGGCGAAGACCTCACATGGGTGCTGTATGGCAGCGGCGGCTGCTCTCTTTTCGACACCATGAAACTGCGCCAGCTGGGTGGTGTGGCGGAAGTTTATGACCCGGCTTACGTGGAAGACCTGGATTTCGGTTACCGCGCGTGGAAGCGGGGCTGGCCAACGGTGTATTGCGCCGGCGCGCGGGTAGAGCACCGGCACCGGGCGACGACGTCACGATTCTTCACCCCGCGACAACTGGATTTCTTCACCGAACGAAACTACCTGCGCTTTCTGGCTTTCGCCGTAAGCGCCCAGGATCTGTTCCAGACACTTTGGACGGAGGGCGTGCGGCGACTGCAATTGATCGCCATGAGCGGCAGTGCGGCGGCGCTGGATGCCCTGCGCGATATTCCATGGATTGGCGCGGTAGAGGAATCAACCGGTGGCCTGCTGAGCGAAAAAGAGATTCTGGCGTTGGGCAATGGCAGGCTGGCGGCGTTTCCCGGTAAGGCTGCGCGGGGGCGAAACACCATCGTGATCGCAACGCCATACCTGCCGTGGCCGCTCTCTCACGGTGGTGCGGTCCGCATGTACAACCTGATGCGCGGTGCCGCGGAAGAATACGATCTGGTGCTGCTGGCATTCTGCGAGGCACTGTCGCCCCCCCCGCAGGAACTGCTGGACCTGTGCGCGGAAGTGATTCTGGTGCGGCGCGAAGGCAGCCACTACCGCAAGGGTACAGAGCGTCCGGATACCGTGGAGGAGTTTGAATCCGATACTTTCCGGGCGTGCCTGAAACAGACCATACGACGGTGGAATACGGGCGTGGTGCAACTGGAATTTACGTGGATGGCGCAGTACGCCTCCGCCTGCGCTCCGGCAAAAAGCCTGCTGGTGGAGCATGACATCACGTGGGATTTGCAGCAGCAGATACTGGCGGCGGGGAGTGAGACGGGCGCGGCCCTCTGGGAACGGGAACAACAACTGGAGAAGTGGCGTAAGTTTGAAACCGCGGCGTGGCGCAAAGTGGATTGCGTGGCCGTGATGTCTGCCCGTGACGCGGAGACGGCGCACAGTTCCCGGCGCCTGGCGGTAGTGCCCAATGGAGTGGATTGCGCGCGGTTTGCGCCCGTGGAACGCGAACCGGAAGCGTGGCGAATACTCTTCATCGGCTCTTTCCGGCATCTGCCGAATTTATTGGGGCTGGAATGGTTTTTGAAAGAAGTATGGCCGCAGCTCAGCCCCAGCTATCAATTGCATGTGATTGCGGGCGCCCGCCAGCAGTACTTCCTGGATTTCTACGGCAAGACGGCAGCCATCAATCTGGCGGACCCGCGGCTGGAAGTGGAAGGGTTTGTGGAAGATGTGCGCCACGCTTACGAGCGCGTCTCCATAGTAATTGCGCCGCTCACCGCATCGGCGGGAACCAACATCAAAGTTCTGGAAGCCATGGCCATGGGCAAAGTGGTGGTAAGTACACCGGCCGGCGTCAACGGTCTGGATTTGCGCCCCGGGGAAGACGTGATTGTAGCGGCTGATGCGCAGACCATGGCGCGGGAAATCACTCTGCTCTCCCGCGATGCACAGCGGCGCGATGCCATCTCACGGCGGGCCCGCGAGCGTGCTCTGGAATTTGACTGGCAGGGAATTGCGCGCAAACAGAACGACTTGTATCGTCAGCTCTATTCGTGACGCAGGGCATGCACCGGCTGGGTAGCCGCCGCCCGCATCACGGGCGCGAGAACGGCCGCAATGGCCGCCAACAGCAAAACGCCCAGCACTCCCAGCAGGGCTACGGGATCGTTGGGATTGAATCCACGCAGGTAGCGGGTGATCACACCGCTGAGGGCCACGCTCACGGCCGCGCCGCAGATAACGCCGGCCAGCACCAGGCGCAGGGTAAGCGCAACTACCAGGCGAACCACATCCCGCGCACTGGCCCCGATCGCCATGCGCACGCCGAATTCATGCGCGCGCAAGGTGACCGAATACGAGATCACGCTGTAGATTCCGGAAGCCGCCAGCAAGAGCGCGACTGCCCCGAAAACGCCGAACAGACTGGCGGTGAAGCGTTGTAATCCACGTTCGACGTTGGCCAGATTCTCTTCCAGCGTCCCGATACCGACGACGACCTGGTCGGGATCGATATCATGCACAGCCCGGCGCAGCGCTGGAATTACGAATCGGGGTTCGCCGCGGGTGCGAATAAGTAAGGTTTGAGTGCTGGCCATCATGGTGGAGAACGGCAGATACACGGCAGGTTGGGTGGTTTCCAACAGACCGCGGTTGCGGGCGTTGGCCACTACACCGATAATTTCCCGGGCCTCACCCGCAGCCGGTGCCGAAACCAGGCTGCCGGAAGGCGACCCCAGATCGGGAATGCGGATCAGCGCGCCAAGCGGATTGGAATCGGGCCAGTAGCGCCGACGGGCTTCTTCGTTGATGATGGCCACATTGGCGGGGCGTTCCAGATCAGCGGTATTGAAACCACGCCCACTCCGCAAAGGCATCCGGAGCGTGGTGAAGTAATCGCCATCTACCAGAGCAAACTGCAGGTTCTGGTTCGGATTGGGTGGGGCCCCGGCCATTTCAAAGGGCATGCTCCAAAGGATGCGGGGAGGCGTCGCGTTCAGGGTCGAAGCCACTGATTCCACGCCCGGTATGGCAGCGGCGGAATCGAGCAATCTGCGCAGGTGCCGTTTGCGGCCTTCCCACTGCGGTAACAGGCCACCACGAAGGTCAGTGGAAGCCAGCAGCACATGGGAGGGATCAAAACCCAGCTGGACCTGCGACAGTGCGGTGAAACTGCGGATTGCCACGGCGGCTCCGGCCAGCAACACGGTACACAGCCCCACCTGGCCTACCACAAGAAGATTGCGCAGGCGAACGGTGCGGCGGCCACCGGTGGCACCGCGCGAGGTTTCCTGCATGGCCTCGCGCACGTCGGTTCGTGCCAGTTGCAGGGCGGGCGCACACCCGAAAACGATACCAGTGACAACGGCCGCCGCAAAGGCGAAGCCCAGAACCCACATATTGAGTTGAACGTCCAGACCGCCTGGGATGGCACCCTCCGGCATGATGGCGAGTAAAGCGGGAACTCCAATGCGAGCCAGCAGAAGACCGCCGGTTCCACCCAGCAAAGCCAGCAGAATGGATTCCGTCAATACCTGTTTCGCCACCCTGCGGCGGGGAGCACCCATGGCCAGACGGATGGCAATCTCTTTTGAGCGGGCGCCGGCGCGGGCCAGCAGCAGGATGGAAACATTGCCGCAGGCGATGAGAAGGAGGAAGCCTACGGCGGCGGAAAGCACGCCCACGGTACCGGATAATCCACCGAGCAAAAGCTGATCGAGCGGCTTCACCGCGAAATGAAATTCGGGCGGGTACCACTTGGGGTCGCGGAGGGAAAAGCGGGCGGTGAAGCGATCCAGTTCAGAGTTGATGGCAGAGATCGGCACGCCCGCTTTTGCCCGCAATGTAACGGTTACCATGGTCTGCGCTCCGTGAACAATACGGAGAGGGATATAGACTTCTCCGTTGTCCCACCTGAAGCGCGCCGGAGCAACGCCAATGATGCTGAAAGGGCGATGATTCAGTTCCAGCATTTTACCCACAATTGCCGGATCGCCCTGAAACCTGCTCTTCCACAGCGAATAACTGATGACCACGATGGAGGGTGGGGCTGCGGGAGAAGGCACATCGGAGGGAGTGAAAAAGCGACCCATTTCGGGGGATACACCCAATACGTTGAAAGTGTTGGATGAGAGGGACACACCGCGCAACTGCTCCGGCAAATTACCCGTGGCGACGGAGGCGAAATAGCCTGAGATGATCACGGCGGAAACCGTACTGGCTTCTTTGCTGAGATCATCGGCATCACCAATATTAAAAGGCAGGCGGCCATACTCGCCATGGCGGTCGTGCCAGGAAGTGGCCAGGATAGTGGAGGGTTGGCGATAGGGAAACGGATCAATAATCACGGCCCATGCCAGGCTGAAAATAGCCGAGGCAGCACCGATGCCAAGCGCCATGGATCCAGCGGCGACAAAATGAAAGGCGGGGCTTTTGCGGAAAAGACGGAAGGCAAACCGGTAATCTTCCTGGAATTCCGTAAAAACTGACATGGATAATTGGTTATATTACGACAGCGGGTGTGGCGTCAACAGCACGACGGGCATCCGGGCCAAGCCAGGTCAGGTCCCGGCTGAAGTTTGAAACACTACATCTTGCCCAGGGCAACGTGCCTGGTCGGACGGATCATTTCCGGCTCGCCCGGAATCCACATTGAGGTACCCGGGGAGCCTACCGCGTCATCGATCCAATGATTTTTCAGGAGCGTTCCGAGCAGTGCAGCAGGGAGGTGCGTGGCAGTTGATGGAAGGCTCCGGGTTGAATTCGAGGTCGGTGCATCCGGCGTACTTCAGGATATGACTGCGTGAATTGGATTACATTCTGAATCGCCTTATGGTGCACTCCCGGCCTGGGAGAGAAATAGTCTGGATTGGGAGCACCTGGCCGAGGAAATCCGCGACTGCGGGAACAGCAAAAAGGGCGCACGGTGCGCTTATTTGGAAGACCTTCTGCTGCACCTGGTCAAATGGGAAGTCCAGCCAGAACGGCGAGGTCGTTGGTGGGTATCCTCCATCGCAACCTCCATGCTTCTTTGCTGAGATCATCGGCGTCGCCGATATTGAAGCGCAGGTGGCCATACTCGCCATGGCGGTTGTGCCAGGAAGTGGCGAGGATGGTGGAGGGTTGGCGGTAAGGAAACGGATTAAGGAGCACGGCCCATGCGAGGCTGAAAATAGCCGACGCGGCACCAATGCCGAGCGCCATGGAGCCGGCGGCGACGAAATGAAAGCCGGAGCTTTTGCGGAAAAGGCCGAAAACAAATCGGCAGTCTTCCGGGAATTCCGTAACAACTGGCATCGACAGTTGCGTCTACAACGACAGCAGGTCTGGCGTCAAGAGCACGACCGGGATCGCGGGCCGTGTCAGGTCGCGGCTGAGGCCTGCACCATTACACCCTGCCCGGGGCAGCATGCGTGGTCTGGCGGATCATTTCCGGCTCGCCATCAATCTTAATAAAGGCTCCCGGGGAGCTTACCGCGTCATCGATCCAGTCATTTTCAGGAGCGTTACGGGCAGCGCGCAGGAACGCTACTGGCAGTTGATGGAACGCTCCGGGTTTATGAACGATCATTAGAAAACGTAGTTTTCCGGACGGCAGGCCGGTTGGCGACCCCGTACTCCGGCTACGACGTTGCAACCACACCGAATACTCCGCAATGTTGACGACCTGCGCTCGTTGTGACCGTGGCCAACTCAGGGGCGTTCCGGTGACATAATGAGCGATCGCTCTGATCACGTACCCAACTGTTTCTCCTGCGTTGCACTCTTGCAAATGTGCCCTCTGCGGTCGGCCCGACGTCCAAAAAACCAGGTTTTTCGGGGATTGCCAACAGGGTTGAATTCGATGTCTATAATTCCGGTGTATTTCAGGATATGACTGCAAGAATTGGTTTACTTTCTGAATCGCCTTGTGATACTATCCCAACGGGGAGAAACGTTTTAGCAGAATTCTGGTCCTTGGAATGTTGGTCGGTGTCATGTACTCGGGGGCACAAGCTGGAGTCGTAGTACCCAATGGTTCGTTCGAGTCGCCAGCCTATGGCAATAGTGGATGGGGCTATCTCTCAGGATCGCCTGACGGCACGTGGACATACGGCGGCGTTTCAGGAGTAGCGAATGAGAACACCCCATGGTTAGCCGGGGCTCCTCCGGATGGAACGCAAGCTGCCTTTTGCCAGAACCCAGGTTGCACGATTTCCCAGTCCATCACTGGTTTCCTCATTGGAGACTCGTACGCTGTCAGCTTTTACTTTGCGGCAGCAATGAGTTACCCTCAGGTCATTGAGGTGCAACTGGGCGGCGCGGGTCTCGGCGCCTACAGTCCCACTACCTCGACGTTTGCTCCAGTCACCACAGTTTCCATGCAGGCCACATCCGACACGATGCAACTCTCGTTCACCGGGCTACCCGTGTTCTTTGGGAGCAACCAGACTACGGTAATCGACCTTGTGACGATTCAAGATACCTCCCCAACCCCAACCCCGGAACCGTCTACGCTCCTCCTTGTAGTCGCGGGACTGGCGCTGGCGGGCTATCTGGGGAAAAAGCGCGATCGTCGGGCCATCACACACCAGAGCTAATCTTCGCTGTCCCGGTTGATTTACGCGTGTCGGCCAGCTCCTGCTCTACTGCGTCTGGCGGACCCGCAGTTTCTCTACAGGGAATTTCGAGGCTGTTGGAGAGTCAGGATTTAGAGTACCTGGCCGAGGAAATCCGCGACTGCGGGAACAGTAAAAAGAGCGTAGTGTGCTCGGATTCGGTGGTGGATGGCCCTCATCGTAACCTCTATGCCTTCTTTGCCTGACATCATGGGCATCGCCGACACTGAACCACCCCCACCATCGCAGTCTTGCCGGGAAGTGGCAAAGAGAGTGGAGGGTATTCCGTCAAATCCAGCCTCGATCAGTGGTTATCTTCCGACAACCGGTCTGGCGTCAACAGCACGGCCGGGATCGCAAACGTGGCCACAACCCACGCCAGAAAAACAGGCCAGCCAATTTCCAGACGAGTGAGCGCCTGGGGCAACAGTGCAATGGCGGCGTGGTTGTGCGGCAGCAGGCCGGCATACCAGGGAGCCATAACGGCCGCGGCACCGTAGAGATCGAGCAGGGCCAGAACGATAACCAAAAGGCTGGCACCGCGGGCCAGGCCAGCGGTGAGCAGAATGCCAAGCGCGGGGGCGAAGGGCCACAAATACCAGCCCGGCAGGTTGGGAACGCCCTGGGCTGCATAGTAGGCGAGAATTCCCCAGGCAAAAGCGAGAAAAGCCCACAGAGTAACCGCCAGTGGAGCAGCCAGACGAGCGGGGCGGCGCATTATCAAACCGGCCAGAGCGAAGAGTGCAAGCGCCTCTGGCACGCGATACATCCACGATTTCAAAGTGAGAAAGCTCCAGCCACCAAACCAGATGAAGGATTTAGCCTCTACATCAAGGGCGGAAAGCCAGTTGATGCGCGTGATGCCGGCAAAAGTTTGAAGAGTGCCTTTATCGAGAATCCAGCCGGTTAAGCTGCGACCGGCCAGCAGGTTGCCCACGTACCACCAGCCGCCGATGGCGAGGCCAGGCAGAAGAGCGACGGCCAATTCCCGCCGTGCCTTGCGGAACCAGAGCAGGGCAATGGCTGGCAGGAAAACCAGGGCCGACGCTTTGGCCAGAAGGGCAATGCCCAGGGTAACGCCTGCAGCCGCAGCAGACGCCTTCCGGCGGGCCAACAGCCAGAGCAGCGCGGCGGCAGCGGGGATCAATAGGGCATCGTTGGCCACTCGCGAGACGTCGATGGCGAAGCCGGGCGCTACGGCAAGCAGGGCGACGGGAATGAGCCGCAATTTTTCCGTCAGCGTTTCCCGCGCAGCCAGCCAGGTGAAGGGCAGGCTCAGCGAAGCCAGCAGCAGAGATAACCAGCGGAGCAGCATTACACGCTCAGCCAGCGGCCAGCGGGCGGCGGCGCGCGCCGGAACGGAGAGTAGCCAGTAATAAAGCGGGGGCTGCTGCGCTTCGTAGGAATCGAACTTGCGCGCGCCAGGCTGACTGGCCCAGCCAGGGGGCAGGGTGTGCAGCGCGGTGCGCCGCTGCACGCGGTCCGCTTCCGGCAAGGCCCACCACTGTTCGTGCGTCAGGTAGGGTGGCCCCATCCAGCGCAACTCGGCGGGCAACGGGGCCAGACGCAACGATTCGTCGATTTCGCGGGAGACACCATCGGAGCCCCGGGGCAGCGTGCCCGCTTGTATCCAATGTTGAATCCAGGCGACGTGCGCATACTCGTCCCAGCCTTCCCAAAGAGGCAGAAGAGAACAGTAGAAAGCCCCGCGCACAAGAAACAGGAACCAGAGTATCCACACGCGGGCCGGCATTGCAGCCAGTGTACCCGCATGGCAAGCGTAGAATACGGCTTGGACCAGCACCTGCGGATGCGCGACGAGTGGAATGCCCGCGCAAGGGAAGACGCCCACTATTACGTTGCCTTTGGCCGACGCGGCCAGGACGATGCGGAGTTCTTTGATACCGCGAAAGATCTGGTTGGTGAACTGGAAGGCGAGTTGAAGAGATTGCCTGCGCCGGCGGCGGGTGACACGACACGGGCGCTGGAAATCGGCTGCGGGCCGGGCCGCCTGTTGCGTCCGATGAGTAGTCACTTCGGAGAGATTCACGGCGTGGATGTATCCGATGAGATGGCCGCGCTGGCACGGGGCAAACTATCTGATCTGGCCAACGTGCAGGTTCACGCAGCCAGCGGCAGCGATCTGGCACTGTTTGCCGACAGCCACTTCGATTTCGTGTACTCTTACGCGGTGTTCCAGCATATTCCCAGCGAAGAAGTAGTGTGGTCGTACCTGCAGGAGACCGTGCGTGTGCTGAAGACCGGCGGCATTGCGCGGCTGCACATCAACGGGTTGCCAAAAACCTCAAAGGTCTACACCACGTGGGAAGGGGCACGCATCAGTGCGGAAGAAGTGCGGGCCTTCGCCCGTCGCGAAGAGGTACAACTGCTCTCACTTACCGGCGTGGACACGCAGTACATGTGGACCACATGGCGAAAGCTGGCACCCTGCCGCATACGGTCGATTACCAATGCTTTTTCCAGTGAACAGGCAGTACCGGCCAGCGGCAGGCTGGCATGTGCGGCGCTAAGCGTGAGAAATCTGCCGGGACACAGCGATTTGAATTCGCTGGCGGTGCGGTTTGATGGAAAGTCGCAGGCACCCTGCTACATCGGACCATGTGGGCACAACGAGTTGACGCAGGTGAACGTCTTCCTGCCGCCGGGAGTGCGTACGGGGCTGGTGCCGGTGACGCTGGAACTGGAGGGGAAACCTGTGGGGCCGGCCCATACCGTGCGCGTGATCCCGCCAGGACCGGCGGTGCCGCGACTCACGGCGCTCAGCGACGCCATCAATCTTTGCTCACCACAGCGCATTGAAAGCGGCCTGATGAAAGCAACGCTGGAAGAAGTGGATGACATCACACATTTTTCCGCGACGGTGGATGGCATTCCGGCAACCGATATCGACAGTTTCCGCACCGACCCGTTGGCAGAGCGCTGGGAAGTGAACTTTCGTATTCCGGCCGGCATTGCGGCTGGCGGACATGTACTGGAGATCAGGCTGGGCGAGCGAAGGCTGGCGTGGACCGGCATTGAGGTAGTGATTTGAAACTTCTTGTTTTGCTGGTGACGCTGGCCGTTGCGGCCGGGGCCGCGACCGAAGCGGATTTACGCAAAGCCCTGACCACAAAGACTGGTCGCGTGGTTTTACCCGAGGGTACTTTTGAGATTTCGCGCGAGCTTGTGCTGCCGCCGGATGCACACGATCTGGATATTGTTGGCCCGGGCGTGACCATCAAGGCCGCCGCCGCGTTTCGCGGACGGGCGCTGCTGGTGATTCCGCACGGCACCAATATCCGCCTTTTCGGCCTCGCCCTGGATGGCAGCCGCGAAGCCGTGGGTCGGATGGCCGGACCCCCACCGGCGGGTACCATGTTCTCCCGATTCACCGCCAGCAACGGGATTTTGGCGGAAGGCGTGAAGGGTCTGGAGATTTCCACCATTCAGGCAACCTACATGGCGGGCTTCACCATTCTGGTGAATGGCGGTTCCAAAGTGAACATTCACGAAGTGGAGATCACGGAAAGCGGCGGCCTGGACGGTCGGCGACGGAACAACGGCAGCGGCGGCATTCTGCTGGAAGAAGGCGTGACGGATTTTGAAATTACCCGTTGCCTGTTCGGCAAACTGCGGGGCAACGGCATCTGGCTCACCTCTGATGCCGGTTCGCCGCCCGTCTCCCGCGGACGGATCACAGAGACCGAATTCGCCATTATCGGGGGCAGCGCGATTGTGATGCGCAACGCCGATACGATCGCGGTGGAGGAGAATACCGCGAAGATGGTGGGCTTCCCCGCTGAGGAAGCGGATACAGCGGACGGCCTGCTGCCGGCCGGCCTTGCGGTCCGTAGCAAGGCCAGTCATTTGACCGTGCGCGACAACCACTTCGACCAGATGGCGGGGCGGTGTATGGCTTTTAACGGGCTGACCGACAGCGACATCTCCACCAACGAGTGCAAGGACGTTCTGTTCAATGCGGTGGTTCTAACCGGCAGCGGGAACACGGTAAGCGTGAACCATTTTCTGAACGTGAACAAATCGAAGAAGAGCGAACCAGACAGCCTGCACGCCGGAATTTATCTGGGTGCGGGCGCGAAAGACAATACCATTGAAGGCAACGAGGTCAGCGGGCCGGGTATCAGTCAGCATTGCGTGGCGGGTCCGGCGGCAGCGGCAAACCGGTCGGCGAGGAATGAGTGCTCGGATTCGGCGACGGTGGCCTGGCGCTTTGGTTTCCCGATGCCACCCGTGAAACTGCATTGACCACTTTTCGCCACGGAAGTTTCTCCCAGGCGTCGGCCAGCAACAATTCACCGTCCCGCCACGAGGAATAAAACCAGCGGGCCAGCACGGCCATTTGTTCCGTGCGCAAAACGGCATCCACGGGGTGGGCGCTGATGCCGGAGGCTGCTTCGCGGAGGCGGGCATCCAGCGACACAGGCTTGCCGTCGCGCACGGCGAGATCGAGCCGGGTGAAACCGCGCCACGCGCCGTCGCGAATCCAGCCCAGTTCCACCGCATTGGGTACGGCCGAGGGCACCACCGCGATGGCATTGAGATTTTCCACTGCGCGAGCAAGTTCATCACGAATGCTCAATACAGCTTCGATCTTTGCCACACGCTGGTGTAGCAAATCTGCGCCTTCAAAATCCATATCCGCGCTCATGCGCTCGCGGGCGGTGGTCGCAGTGTGCAGCAGAGCGCGGCCATCGGTGCGCAGGAAGGCGGCCACGCGGTCCGATTCCGTGTGGTATTCCGCTTTACCCACTACCAACTGGCAGGGACGCAGGCAACGCCCCATCTCGCCATAGATGCAGCCACGGTGATCTGGTGCCGGCGCAAGGTCTTCTTCGCAGCGGCGCAGCTGGAACAGATCGAGCGCTTCGCTTTCAAATCGCGATGCCGAGGCCCGGCTACGAAACGGGCCGTAGTAAACCGCCGGTACGCGTCCCATGCGCCGGGCCAGTTGAGTGCGCGGAAACGGGTTGGAAAGAACGAGCTTCACGTACACCGGCAGGCGCAGGCGGATGGCTGAGCGGTAGTCTGCCCCCAGATGTTTCCGCGCCAGTTCCCAGAGTAGGAAATGGGCTTCCAGTCGCGACCCGGTGAGGCGATATTCCAGAAAACGGGCCACGCCGCGCAACGACATCTGGCGGGATGCCTTCTCGCGCGGCCCCAACAGACGAACCATCCGCTGCCGCAGAATGTTGGTACGGGCGAGGTAGGGCTGGCCCTGTTCCGGCCACAGCAGAAATAGCGCGGGCCGGTCTGGCAGTTGTGCGATCAGGGCATCGAGCGCGGCAAGGTCCGATGGCAGCTCAATGCGCTCCACGTTATTTCAAACCAGCTGCTCGCAGGTATTGGCCAGTGTGCGATTCCTTCACTCGCGCGATCTGTTCGGGCGTGCCCTGAGCCACAATGCGGCCCCCGCCGGCACCGCCCTCCGGCCCCAGATCAATCACCCAGTCCGCCGCGCGCACCACGTCGGAATTGTGTTCAATCACCAGCAACGAACCGCCGTGTTCAATCAACTTTTCCAGCGACTCCAGCAGGCGTGAGATGTCATCGAAATGCAGCCCGGTGGTTGGTTCGTCGCAAATGAACAGTGTGCCCCGATTGGTCGCCAGGGCGAGGTGGGCCGCAAGTTTGACGCGCTGGGCTTCACCACCGGATAACGTGGTAGCCGACTGACCGAGGCGCAGATAGCCAAGGCCCACCTCATTGAGCAGTGCGAGGCGGGTCACCAGGCGTGGCGTGTCGCAGAAAACGGCCAGAGCTTCCCGCACGGTGAGCCGCAAGACCTCATGAATATTCAGGCCCTTGTAGCGGATATCGAGGATGGCGCTCTTATAACGCGTTCCTTTGCACTCTTCGCAAACCAGTTCCACATCTGCGAGGAATTGCATTTCCACGGTGACTGTACCGTCACCCTGGCAGGTTTCACAGCGCCCTCCGGGCACATTGAATGAGAAATGGCCGGGGGTGTAGCCGCGTTTTTCCGCATCGCGGGTGGCGGCAAATATGCCACGGATAATGTCGAACGCCTTGATGTAGGTGATGGGATTGGAGCGAGGCGTGCGACCGATGGGTGTCTGATCTATCATCACCACGTCTTTTACCAGTTCCGCGCCCACCATGCGGGAGCAGGTGACGCGGCCGGTTTCAATCTCTTCCCCCTCTTCGCCGCCGGCCGGGACGGAGGCGCGCTGCAGACGGGCGTGCAGCGTCTGGTAGATAACATCGTGCACCAGGGTTGATTTGCCGGAACCGGATACGCCGGTGACAACCGTCATCATGCCCAACGGAATGGTGACATCAATTCCCTTGAGATTGTGTGCGCGCGCGCCGATAAAGCGCAAGGTATTCTTCGGATCTACTTTGTGACGCTTGGTGCGCCGCGAAACCATGAGCTCATTGCGCAGGTAGCGACCGGTAAGTGAAGTATTTTTTGGGGCGATCAGCGCCGGGTAGCTGCCCTCAAATACGATGGTGCCGCCATGCTCGCCGGCCCCGGGGCCGAGGTCAACAATGTGGTCGGCGGCGCGCATCACGTCCGGATCATGCTCCACCACGAGAATGGTATTTCCCAGTTCACGCAGTTCGTGCAGAATACGGATGAGGCGCGCGGTATCGCGACTGTGCAAACCGATGGAAGGCTCGTCGAGCACATAACAGGCACCTACCAGGCGGGAGCCCAGACACGTTGCGAGCTGGATGCGCTGGGCTTCGCCTCCGGAAAGGGTGGAAGAAAGCCGGTCGAGCGTGAGATATTCCAGCCCCACGTCATTCAGGTATTTAAGCCGTTGTTCAATCTCCACCAGAATCCGGCCCGCCACTCCCTGCTCTTCAGCAGTGAGTTCCAGAGAGGCGAACACCGCGTAAGCCTGGGCAATATTGAGCCGCAACACGTCTGCAATGGTCTTGCCGGAAACGCGAATATAGAGCGCTTCTTTGCGCAGACGAGACCCGGCACATTCCACGCAGTTGGCGTAGCCCCGGTAGCGGCTGAGGAAGACCCGCACGTGCATTTTGTACTTCTTCGTATCCAGATAGTGGAAGAACTGGCGCACGCCATCCAGTTTCTTTTCGCCCTCCATGACCAGCGACTGTTCGGCCTCGGTCAGGTCAGAGAACGGCACATTGAAGCGCACGCGGCCCGCGGATTTGCTGCGAAAATCGTCCAGCCATTTTTTGCCACTGGGTTTGGTCCAGGGTTCAATGGCGCCTTGATCCAGAGTGAGGCCGGGATCGGGAACAATCAGGTCACGCGAGTAGTCGATGGTCTTGCCGAAGCCCTGGCAGCGCGGGCAGGCACCGGCCGGGCTGTTGAAACTGAACAGTACCGGCTCCGGTTCGCGGAATTCCATCTGGTCGTATTTGCAGACAAAACGCTCACTGAAAAGCAGGCGCTCGCCGGTAGCGGCGTTGTGGAATACGGCCTCCCCGGATTCGCGGTAGCAGGATTCCAGGGTATCCACAATGCGCTGGTGCTGATCGGCGGCAATGGAAATACGGTCGGCCAGCACGAAGACCGGCTGCGCCCAATCAATATCCAGCAACGATTCGGGCGTGGAAAATTCGAATATCCTGTCGTTCTGCCAAAGGCGGTTGAAACCGCGGGAGCGCAGTTCAATCAGGCGGTCTTTCGGCAGGCCAACGCCGGTGTGGGGCACGGGAAATAAAACCAGAAAACGCGCGCCCCCGGGCTGCAGCAGCACTTGCCGCGCCACCGCATCCACGGTGTCTTTCTCCACCTGGCGACCGCATTTCGGGCAATAGGTCCGGCCGGCCCGCGCCCACAGGAGCCGCATAAAGTCGTAGACTTCGGTGGAGGTGGCAACCGTGGAACGCGGGTTGCGCGTGGTGTTCTTCTGGCGGATGGCGATGGCCGGCGCGATGCCTTCAATCTCATCCACATCCGGCTTCTCCATACGTTCCAGGAACTGGCGGGCGTAGGAGGAAAGGGATTCGATATAGCGCCGCTGGCCTTCCGCATACACGGTGTCAAAAGCCAGCGAAGACTTCCCCGAGCCGGAGACACCGGTAATCACCGTCAACTTGTTGAGCGGGAGCGAAAGCGTGATATTCCGCAGGTTGTGCACCCGCGCGCCTCGGACCACCATTTCGGGAGTTGCTGGGTTCACCTGCTACTAACTTAGCAATGCGCTTCGCCCGCTCTTCGCCCGTGGTCAGAGGCGAAGGAAAAATGGACCTTATCTGTGCCGGAAGTGTAAAACTCTTGTAAAAACCGGAATTCAACAGGTTCCGGTACTAGTCAGAGGCCTCCCGATCCGGCTAGAATTTTGCTAGCAGATGAGTGCTCTCGCCATCCCCCTTACCCACTATTCCGACGAATACGTCGTCACATTTGGTGACGTGGAAGTGAACCTCGACCGGATTACGGTGCGTCGCAATGGCGTGGGGATTGTCTTATCGTCGCCGGAGTTTGAGCTGCTCCGGTGCTTCCTGCAGAACCCGGAGCGGACACTAACCCGCGACATGCTGCTGGAGTCCGTCTGGAGCGCGCTGCGCGATCCCAACACACGGACTGTGGACACTCATGTGATGCGTCTTCGGCGCAAACTGGAAAGCAACCCGGCCCAGCCGCGGCATTTCGTCACCATGCACCGCTCGGGATATCGTTTTTCGCCAGCCGGAATGCGCGTGGAGTAATAGATCAGGCACCGACGGTGTGAGCCGATTTTACCGCGCGAACCGCGCGCAGTTGTGCATCTTCCAGACCTTTGGTTTCCTGCCAGGTGTACAACATGCGACTGAAAACCGTGGTATTGGAGAGGACTGCCATCACCCACAAAACCTGTGCCATGCAGTTGAAGAGCGCACCGATGATGACCAGCACCACACGTTCGGGCCGCTCCAGAAACCCCACTTTGCAGCGGGGAATGGTATTTTCGGCGCGCGCACGGGTGTAGCTGATCATTACACTGCCGGTCATCACAATGGCAGTGAGAACCACATAAAAATAGCGGTTGATGGAGGCGTAGTAGACCAGCAGGCCAATCAGCACGCCCAGATCGGAATAGCGGTCGAGTACGGAATCGAAGAAACCGCCGAATTTGGTCACCTGATTGGTGGAGCGCGCCACGCGCCCATCCACCATATCGAACAGGCCCGCGCCAATCACCACCACGCCGCCCGCGGTAAACCTGCCGGCCGCAAACAGAAAGGCTGCCCAGATATTGATCAGCAGGCCGATAAACGTGAGTACATTCGGGTGCACTTTGCTTAGAGCCAGCGCGGAAACGATACCGTCGATGATTTTGCCGAAAAACAGGCCGATGCCGCGGGTAACCGTCATGTCGCTTTCACAAGCTGGTGGACGGTAAGCACTTCCAGAACTTCCATCTCCCGCAGGCCACCGGGAGTCTGCAGCTTGATCTCATCGCCGGGCTTTCGGTTCAGCAGCGCCTTGCCAATGGGGGAACTGGTGGATACGCGACCCTGGGTGGCATCGGCGTCTTCACTGGTCACCAGATGATAGGTAGTCTTTTCGTCCTTGCCCACTTCGAGCACCATTACCTGCGAGCCCAGGCCGGACCGATCATGCGCGATCCGGGTGAAATCGATCATGGAGAAATCGGCCAGACGCTTTTGCAGATGCCCCAGGCGGGCGCTCACCATACCCTGCCGCTCTTTGGCAGCGTGATATTCCGCGTTCTCTTTAAGATCGCCGTGGGCGCGCGCTTTTAGAATTTCTTTGGGAAGTTCATTGCGCAGCTCGTACTCCAGCGCGACAATTTCTTCTTCCAGCCTTTTTTTGATATCAAGCATTGGAAACGGGCGAGGAACCTTCCCCGTCATTATAGCCGCAACGGGGTGTCAAAAACCGGGAAACGAAGGGACCGCGCCAGGCGTCCTTTTATCTCTCACCTATGCGGCTAATTCCATTACTTGCTTCCCTGTTCCTGCTCAGCGCCGCCACCGCGTTCCCGCAGGCACCGGTTTTTGACTCCAGCGGCAACAAGCTGCTCAATGGCGTTTACTACTTCCGGGAAGTGATCTACGTTGTGGGGGATGCCACCGGGGCACTGAACCGGGCGCTGGCCCTCTACGGTAACGTGTCGTTCGACGGTGCCGGCAACTACACCATTAAAGGCCAGTCGATTCTGGATTCCAGCGTGGGCCGGGTGAGCACCCTTTCAGTCACCGGTACCTATGCAATTTCCGCCAGTGGATACGGCTATATAGCTTCGCCTGCCTCCACCAGCGATTTCATATTTGGAACCGTCAGCAATGGCCTCTTCATCGGCAGTAGCACGGAAAGCAAATTCAACGATTTGTTTGTGGCCGCGCCCCTCGGTTCGCCCCAGCCGGTAAACGCCAGTTTCAAGGGCAACTACTCGATGGTGTATTACAGCCCCTCGTCGCCCATCTCGGGGATCGCCGACGCTGCGTTTCAGCTCAACCCGGATGGCAACGGCGGCATGGGTGACGTGGCGTTCAGCGGGTTCTTCGCGGGCGGCGGCACCAAAGCCTTCACGCAAACCACTCGTAACGTGCGGTATGCCTTTAGCAATGGTGGTTGCGCGATTTTCTTCCCCCAGGATGCCAATGCCAATTTCATCCGGGAAACCGAATACGCCTATCTGTCGCCCGACGGCAACTTCGTTTTCGGCGGGTCTCCCACCAACTACGACTTCATTCTGGGTGTGAGAACTGCTCCCCAGGGGTCTACCCAAAAACTGAGCGGACTTTACTATCAGGCCGGGATCAACGTGGATGCCTCGGCGCTGGGTACCGCGGGCTTCGTCGACCTGGATACCTATTACGGAGCGTTCAATACAGCCGCGGGCGCCGCTATTTCGCATGAGCGGTTTAGTTCTGCATTCAATTCGACCGCGCTCAGTTCCACTTATTCCGGACCAGTGCCCGCCTCCATCCCGGGAAACTACACAGATACGGTCGCGGCGCGCCGCTACACCATATCGGCGGATGGCAGCATCCGCATTGGCGTGGGAACAGGTCCGTACCTCGGGATCAACGTGGCACTACAGGCGCCGGTTCTCACCGGCGAGGGCGTCTTCCTGAATCCGGCCGGGGTCATCAATTCGGCCAGCTTCGCGCCTTTCACCGCGGAAGTCTCCGCCGGCGAATTCGTCACTCTGTTTGGCTCCGGGCTGGCGCAATCCACGGCGATTGCTTCCAGCCTCCCCTTCCCTACCACGCTGGGCGATGTGCAGGTGCTGGTGAACGACACGCCCGCGCCGCTGTACTACGTGAGCGCGGGACAAATTGCCGCCATCATCCCCCAGGGGCTCAACACCGGTATTGCACGCCTGCAGGTGGTGAACCGGGGAGTGAAGTCGAATGCGGTGACGCAGTTCGTGGCCGTGACCTCACCCGGCGTCTTCACGCTTAGCGCCAACGGCCTTGGAGCCGGTGCGGTGGAACATGCCAACGGGTCCGTTGTGACTGCCGATAAACCGGCCAGGCCGGGTGAGACTCTGGCAGTATTCGTCTCCGGACTGGGGCCGGTGACACCCACGGTGGCTGATGGCGCGGCCGGGCCGATTGATACGCTCAGCCGGGTAATTTCCACTCTGGTGGTGCGAGTGAACGGCGTGGCGGCAACGATCAGTTACAAGGGTCTGGCACCGTATCTGGCAGGGCTGTATCAGGTGAATTTCGAGGTTCCCGCAGGCGCGGCCACGGGCGACAACACCCTGCAGATCGCGGGACCGGATTCGTTCACGGTGCAGGCCACGATACGGGTGGCTGGTGCCACGGCAGCTGTATCAACAGCGGTTGCCACGCAGGGAGTGGCCGGACGAAGTGCACGCACGGCAATGCCCGAACTGATGACAGGCAAGGCCATAAACCTGCGCCCCTAGACTTCAGACTGGCGAATGCTCCCGTAGTGTGTGTGCCGCCGCTGCTCAGAGCCGTTGTCGCTGTTGATGGCGGCGCAAATCACCTGCTGACGCGTCCCGCCACCCGAAGTGCCAATAGAGGCGAAGTACCACGGCAATGGCGCGCTCAAAGACCACGTCAGGGCCATCAAGTGGGCTGAATACCTCGCTTTCCGAGATCTTGTGTGTTTTGCAATAGGTTGAGGGGAAGCGCTTCTAACACGCAGCAGATCATCGGGATTGGGAACCAGATGAAACATGTCCGCACTATTCATTCGGGTCATCTCCGGGGAGGCAGCAGTCTCCCATGAACTATCGCCCCTTCGTAGATTGTCACGGTCCGGGACTCGGATGTTCAGTAGAGAACCTGTAGGCGCGTCGCCGCTCTAGTATAGGTTTAAGAACCACTGTCCTTCCAATCTGAACAAAGTCTACTGAAGCGTCAACCAACCCGGATCGTTTCATCCCGTCTCACTCAACGCGTGTCCTGCTGCGCCGATAATCTTCCGGAAGGTGGCGCTCCAAATCGCGAACATCGTCAAGAATGCGAGCCACTTCGATTGAACCATCGGCGCGGCGGCGATACAGAAGGAAATGTCGCGGCTCCTTCACGCCGGGTCCGCTTACCCGGGTCCGGCTCAATTGCAGGTGCCAGGTGCGCGCACCTTTGACCATGATCTCCGGGCGTTTCTTTGGAGCCGGGGCGGAGGGGGTCAGCTTCGATATCAAGCAAGGCTTGCCGGATCAGCCCCCTGTAACGGAAAGAAGCTGCCTCTCCGAACTCCCGAAAGCTCCTTTTCAGGATGTCGGCAATATCGCGGCGGGCCGGGCCAGTGACGTGAAACTGAATGGCACGTTTTTTAGCCACGCGTCCGCTCTGCGGCAAGTTCTGCTGAAACCTCTTCGTGAATCTGATCAAAGAGGGCGTCCAGTTCTTCTTCGGAATTCAGGGTCACATAGTCGCCCCGGTCGATGGCGTCAAAGCCTTCCCTGGCGGCTGCGCGAAGCCATTCGATCTTTGCCCTGTCTTCCTGTTCCCGCTGCTCGAGGAGACGGAGGCCTTCGCGTACGACTTCGCTGGCGTTGCTGAAACGACCGGAAGTGATGCCGGTCTCGATGAAACTGTCAAAATGTTCTGTCAGGTTGACGTTGCGTGTCGGCATGGGTGGACCTCCGTTTGTTGCTAGCCTACCAGACCAGCGTAGTATAGTGGCCCGTTATTGCCAATCATGAAATTGGCACCTCAGTTGTTGCTACCCGGTCAGGACTTCCGATAAACCCGGATGTAGTCGATAACAACCACGGCTGGAAAGCGAACTTCTGCCCCCGGCACTTTGGCGCGACGTCCGCCCACAGCCAGGCTTACCGCCATATACATCGGCTCACGGGGTATGCCCTCGGTGGATTCAAAGCGCTTCTTGCCATCCACAAACCAGACGATACTCCGGGCATCCCACTCCACGGCCACGGTGTGAAGTCCCGCTGCCAGGCTGGGCCCCGCCCACGTGTCGCCGAAAGCGCGTTCGGTCTTTTCATCGCCCCAGCGATTCTCAAAGCGTGCCATGCCGGGTTCCGCGCCCAGGGCGTCCAAAATGTCTATAGCGGGCAGCGTCTTCAGGGAAACCGGCAAGAGCTGCACATGCGTTTCCAACCCCCGGCCCTCCGCAATTCGCAGGCGCACTTCAAACCTGCCATACATTTGCGCGAACGTGCCGCGGGTAGTCATAACGCCGGAGGTAAACGGAGGTTCTCCGCCTTCGTGCCGAGCCGATATCATCGCCTGCCCATCGGAAACCGTAATTGCTTCGGGCACGGCTCTAGCCAGTTCCCCAATCCGTTTATTGCCGAAAGGGTCGTGTGGAGACCATCGGGTCAAATCGAGCACGGACCCTTCAAATTCGTCTGCGAACACCAGCGTCCATTCCTTCCCGGGCGCAGAAACCTGGGCCAGAAGACAAACGACGGACGTTAAAGTAAGACTGATTTTCCACATGGAACTGAAATGAAGATTGACATAATTATGAGTTACGTCGCCGCGAAGCTTCCTGGTACACAAGGTACTGGTAAATGTAACGAAATGCCCCGTAAGGTAACCTGATCATAGAATGCGGATACTGGTCGTCGAAGATGAGAAGAAGATTGCCGACTTTCTGGGCCGTGGTTTGCAGGGTGCCGGGTACGCGGTGGATGTTGCCCAGGACGGTGCGGAGACTCTGCAGTTTACGCAGAATACCGATTACGATCTGCTGATTCTGGATCTGATGCTGCCGGATATGGACGGTTTGAAAGTTCTGGAACGCATCCGGGCGCGCCGCACCGGTCCGCCGGTTTTGATTCTGAGCGCGCGAGGACAGCTGGATGATCGCGTGCGCGGTCTGGAACAGGGCGCCGATGACTACCTCACCAAACCCTTCGCCTTTGTGGAACTCCTGGCGCGGGTAAGAGCGTTACTGCGCCGCGGCCAACCCGCTCCGGAACGCCTGATTGTGGGCGATTTGACACTGGATTGCGCGCGCCGGAAGGTGTTGCGCGGAACTGAAGGTATCGAACTGGCACCCAAGGAATTCGGCATTCTGGAATATATGATGCGTAACAAGGGCCGTCCCCTGAGCCGCACCATGATTGTGGAACACGTATGGGACATGGATTACGACGGTCTCACCAACATCGTGGACGTTTACATCCGCCACCTGCGCAGCAAGATCGACGACCGTTACCAGCTCAAGCTCATTCAGACCGTCCGCGGTATTGGCTATATGATCGATGCCCCGGAGAAACCCGCCACTGCGCCGGTGGGCTTTGAAATTGGAATCGGCGCAGCGGTCTGAGCGCACAGGGTAGCAGCGCGGGAAAAAAGCCGTGGCAAAATCGAAACGCATCGCGCGCGGGCTGCGGTTTACTCTAACCGCCGCCTACACTATTCTGTTCACGCTTTTGCTGGTGGGCGTGAGCCTGCTGTTCCGGCAAACCCTGGCATCAACGCTGCGTTCCCAATCGCTCGCCGACCTCGAACAGCAATGGGCGGTTCTGAAAGGATACCTCCGTATTGAAAGCGATCCCGGGGCAGCCAACTATCACGCCAACTGGTATTTCGATACCAGCGACCCGGAAGAAAATATCACCAGTGCGCGGGTTCGCAGCGTGTATGCCATTGCCGACGCCGGGGGGCAGACTCTGGAGCATTCGGCCACCTACCAGACGCTGGGCTTCGACCGACCGGCGGAAATCGCGAAAGTACTAGCCTCGAATCAACCCTTGTGGAGCATCAAAACCAGTTCCGCGGGCATTCCGTATCAGGTCCGCGCAGGCTGGCTACTGGATGAGGAACGGCACCACAAATTCTTTGTGGCTATAGGAACCTCGCTGGAAGACAAGGAGCAACTTCTGAGCCGCTTCACGTGGCTGGTAGTGGGTATTGTGCCGCTGATGATTCTGGCAGGCTATGGCATTGGCTGGGTGCTGGCCGGCCGGGCGCTCACTCCGGTTCTTGCCATTGCGCAAACCGCGCAGCGCATCAGCGGTTCCAACCTGAGTCTGCGCATTCCGCCACCCAAAGTGGATGACGAACTGGGGTATCTGGTGGCCACATTCAACCAGATGATTGAGCGTCTCGAGATCAACTTCAACCAGGTGCGCCAGTTCTCCACCGACGTCTCGCATGAACTTCGAACCCCCATCACGGTGGTGCGCGGACAGCTGGAAGTGGCGTTATTTACGGCGCAAACCGCAGAGCAGTATCGCGAGGCCATTGTCACCTCACTGGCTGATATCGAACGCCTTTCACAGATTGTGCGGGCTTTGTTCCTGCTCTCGCAGGCCGAGACGGGACAAATAACCCTGCAGCGGCAGACGCTCGATCTGGCGGATGTCACCGAAGAGATTGTGGACCAGTTCCAGATTCCGGCTGAAGGAGCCCAGCTAAGCCTGACCTTCGAGCGTCTTTCGGCAAGGGTGGCAGGCCAGTTCGACCGCGTACAGATAGAGCGCATGCTCTTGAACCTGCTTTCCAATGCCATGAAATTCACGCCTCCCGGCGGCACAGTTCGGGTAACGGTGGAAGAAAAAGACGGCGAAGCCCAAATTGTGATTGCCGACACCGGACAGGGGATTGCCCCGGCCCATCTGCCCCACATTTTCGACCGTTTCTACCGCGTCCGCGGGCCCAACGAACAGACATCGCCGGATAAAGGGCTGGGGTTGGGGCTTAGTTTTGTGGCCTGGATCGCCCGCGCTCATGGCGGCACCGTTGAGGTGGAAAGCAAACTCGCGGAAGGAACCACATTTCGGGTCCGCCTACCCCTTGAAGAGAACAACCCGCCAGTTCCGAACGGGGACCTTCAGGCGGAACTGGCCCGGCCTGCCTGAGGGCGCAGCGCCTGGCGGACGGTGGCCCAGTTGCTGCGCGCCAGAGAAAGGCCCAGCATCAGCAGAATTACACCCACGGCCATGGCGATGGTTTGCGCCAGTGTAAGAGTCTCCTTGAATACACCCAGTTCCCGGCCATACACAACCTCAATGTGGACCCAGTAGACCAGCAGACTGGTCACACCGAACTGCCGCACCCAGCTCCACTTCTCACTGGCCCCGCCCAGATTCCACACCCAGGCGAAGGGAATCAGCATCAGAACAATGCCGGTCTTGATCAGCACCAGGCTGGGGCTGTTGAGCCAAAAATCAGAGTTGGTGTAACCGGTGAGCGTCGTGTTGGCGAAGAACAACCCGGCAAAGCAGAGGGCGATTCCGCCCCATGCCGTCCATTGCATGGCGACCGGTTCCTCCTCCGCTTTTACCCGCCGCAGCACGCTGCCGAAACTCATTCCGAACGCGACGTAGGCCGCCCATGGGAAGAAACCGAAATAGAGGTGATCGGGAATAACGTAATTGCGCAGAATCTCAGGAGTGCCAGACCAGTTCAACCCCGAAATCAGCGGGGACACGAACGCGATGGACAGACCGAGTACTGCACACAGTCTTATCCGTTCCATGGTGGTGAACACCGCCATCACAGAAAACACCAGCAGCGCCATGCCCATATTGTTCAGAACGTCCACGCGCAGCATATCTGTCCATGGCTTCTGGTCGAAGGCAATAAGCCACATCTGCAGGCGGAACGCGAAGGCGCATGCGAACAAATAACCGGCGCGGCGCAGCGAACCTCTTACTCTTTCCCATGCCGGGACGCCCTTGCGTTCCAGACTATCCATCAGGAATGCGTAGGTGACGCCCAATAGAAAAAGGAAAACCGCAGGCGGCATGCCACCCACAAATTGCGAAAGTTGAAATGGCCCCTGGGCTTTCAAATCCTTGCGCAGAAAGGAATCGAAGACATGCCCCTGGAGCATGGTGATGGCCGCAATGCCGCGCACCCAGTCCAGCCAGGAAAGCCTGGAAGCCGACGCTTTCACAGGCGGGTCACCGGGGCATCACCTGCGTAACGGCTCCTCTGGGCAGGTTCAGGTGGATATCCTTATCAGAAAGTGCGGGGTTTTGCTTCGCCCCCAGGTAGGTGATGAGTTTGTAATCGCCGGTGCTGGAGGTGGAAAATTTCTGCTGCACCGGAAGTCCCGTAGCGTCATCCATCCACAACTCTGCTGCCTTTAGAATCTTCAATACATCGGCGGATTTTGGGATCAGCTTCAAATGAGACGTCGCCAATCCTCCAATTGTTTCTGTACCAACGTACGAAACCTCATAGGACGATTTCAACTCGGCGACGCTGGCACCAAAGCCCAGCAGCAGGAACTGGTCCACCAGGCCGCGCCGGTTGCCCACCTGATAAACCTGGACGGTGTTAATTTTCGGATAAAAGATCTGGACCTTGTCGCCTTCAAAGCTGATGGCGCGGGCATCGGCACCTTTGTAATCAATCAGAACCCGCGCATCGCCGGGCTTCACCCGGCGCATACGAAAGAAGCCGGTCAGTTCGGCATCATCGTTCACAATCGCCGTGTGATCGGTCTGTTTCATCGCCGCCGAGAACGACTTGAAGCTCAGCGCGGTCTGGTCCATGCGCGCTGCAAGAGGCGCGGGGATATCGGCTGCGGGCACCGCAGCACAACAAATCAGGAGCAGGAAAAATGCGCGCATGTCCATTTGGAAAGTTTCACAACTTGAGATGTGCCGGGTAGGCCCGGTGGGTACGGCCGTCAAGGGCGGGCGAACGCCATAAAGCCTTTAATTTCCTTTTCCGCGTCGAGAATCGGCTCCACCCGAATCAGGTCCTGCTTCTTGCCGGTACGCGCGCTGAGGATCTTGCCCAGCTGGACCAGTCGCTGGCCTTCCGGTATGGGAGTGACCAGTTCAGATTCAATCCAGAACACCGATTCCCCATGGCTGGGCAGCGACGCAATCTGGCTGGCATGGGCCAGGCGGGGTTGATCCCGAAACCACTCGCGAGGCGTGAGAAAGAGAAACGCGATGATAATGGCAACAAAAACATCGTATTGCCACACACCGCGGTGGTAGTCCCACAAAATCAGCCGTTTGAGGCCAGTATTCACCGAGTTAAGTTTATCAGCAGGGTTTCTGCAGTGTCTACCAAAGCCGGAGCGGACCCTCGCCAGGACTCCAGGAAAATCCCAGTGAGACACGTAACTGGTCTGGAGTGGGCGGAGCATTGCTGATGGTGAACTTTCGATAGTCGAAGCGCAGGTCTGTGGAGAGATGGCGCCCGGCCGGGCGCGAGACGCCCAGGAAGACATATTCCGTGCTATATTTGCCCGCCGTCTGGACTGCGGAGGAAAGCGTCGTCCAACCCACCCCGCTACTCACCTGGTATCGGCGCAGCAGCCGCGCATTGAATCCCGCGCCCGCCGATTGCTGCACCGAGGCCAGAATCAAACCATTGCCCGGGGCAAGGCTGCGCGAATAATTGATCACCGCGCTACGGTTGCGGTGAAAGTCTCTGGCCAGTTCCGCCGATATTTCCGAATATCTGTTGGACCGGTACTGATCGACTATGCCGACCGCGGTTCCCAGCAACCGCGCAATTTCCGGCGCAATCAACACCGTCGCAAGACCCCGGTTTTCAAACAGGGTAAGTCCAGCGCGCATCCGGATCTGCGTGGAGCGATCGAGCGAGGCGGAATAAATCAGCCCCGAAGTGTGCGAATCGCTCACCGCCACTTTGTGCGCATAGCGATAAAAACTCGCGGTGTAGTAAGTACCCACAGTGGTTCTTTTGGTCATACGATAGTTGATGTCCGCCTGCGCCTGATAGCCGGTCTGGCCGGTCAATCCGGCACCTGCGCGCTCAATGGCAAACCAGCCGCCACCAGCGGTCATGGAAACACGGGCAGATTTCGTCCATTGCAGGCTTGGATTCACCTGCAGCTGCCGCGTCTCTGTATCAAAAAGCTGCACCACGGGACTGGCGGCGACATTCACGTTGGCCAGTGAGTTGGTGGGATTGGTGATGGGGTTTTGCAGGGAATACCCCTGCGACAGAATCGATCCGCTGGCCACCAGATTCAACTTGAGCCTTCGGGAGAGCACGTGGCCAAAGTCCGCGTTCACCGAATGATTCAGGCCGGTTAAGCTGTTCGCGCCGTATTTATTGTATGAACCGGCGTAGTTCAGGCCAACAATATCTTTCTTGAAATAGTGCCGTCCACTAATGTTCCAGGTGAATTGCTGGCCGATATGTACATCCGACTGGCTTGAGTCGGAGGCGGCGAGCTGGCGGCCCCCTTTATCATAGGCCTCATTGAAACCAAGGGCGTACTTCCATCGAATCTGCTGCGGCAGCGACGGGCGCTGTAACGTGTAGGCCCGCGTTAGTACGGCCGGACCCGTATATTCTTCTTCCACGCCGTCAGCAGTATCTGCCACCTGAGGCCCCGCATTGCGTGGATTCACCTGACGTTGACTGGACGCCGCCACCGAGCCTTCCAGGGGCTTGCTGGTTTCCCGAATTACCGGCGAGGGCAGGAAAAGAGGCGCGGGTGAATTCGGCGACACACTGGGGATATCCGGAATTCTGTCCCCTGCGCGGGGGTCAACCGGTACTTTGGGATCAACAGCGCGAATGCGTCGTTCGCGCTCTTCGGCTTCGGTCAAAGGTCGCTGCTGACGCCCGCCCTGCGGCGTGTCAACCGGCACTTCCGGCCGGTCGGGCATCACCGCAACCGGTGACTGCGGCTGTTGTGCCGAAAGCGGCCCAAGCCAACCCAATACGGCACCGAAGACGGCGATGGGGAGCGCAAGGAAACCAAGCCGCAGCGTCATTGTTCCTAATTATCGCGCAGTTGCACCGCCGTGGCGCTGACCCGGCACCGGCCGGGAACCCCGGCGCGCGAAACGGCGTCACACTAGAGGTATGAAATTTGCACAATGCCTCGCTGGGTTTGCGCTTGGTGCCTTCGCCGCAGCCGCCGCGGAATTGCCCGTGAGTACCGTGGTGCTCTACAAGCACGGGGTGGGTTACTTCGAACGCGCCGGCATTCTGGGGCCGGGAGAATCGGCACGGCTTGATTTTCGCGCTGAAGAGATGAATGACGTTCTCAAATCGCTCACCATCAACGACCAAAGCGGGAGAGTCAACGGGCTACGTTACGACTCCAGTATTCCACTGGAAGAAAAGCTGAATGCTTTTCCCTTCCGCATCAAGGAAGGCCAGCCGCTGAGCGCTGTACTGGATCAACTCAAGGGCGCGCGCGTGGAACTGGATTTCGGTCAGTTGAAAACGGCCGGTGCCATCGTCTCGGCGCGCCTGGTGGCTGCCTCACAAACCCGCCAGGAATTCGAGCAACTCACCATTCTCACCGATGCCGGGGACCTGCGCAACGTGGATATCTCCGCCGCTTCGTCCCTTCGTTTCGCCGATCCACAGCTCCAACTCCAGTTCCGCGACTACCTGGCCGCCATCACCAGTTCGCGGTCGAAGGACAAGAAGAGCGTCTATATCGATTCCACCGATTCGAAGTCGCGTGAAGTTCGCGCCAGTTACATTATGCCCATGCCCGCGTGGAAATCGAGTTACCGGCTGTTGTTCGGCACTGGTGATCAACCCACGCTTGAAGGCTGGGCGATTGTCGACAACACCACTGGCGACGACTGGAAAAACGTGAAACTGTCGCTGGTCTCCGGTAAACCGATTTCTTTTATCACCGAGCTCTACGACCCGAAGTACATCACGCGGCAGACGGCAGAGTTACCCGAAGATAAGGCGGTGGCGCCGACGGTTCACTCGGGAGCCCTCGAAGCGAAAGTCATGCCGATGGCCCCGGCACCCGGGGATGGCCTGCGGCAACTCAGGTTTGGCGGAAATGCCGGGACATCTCTCGGCATGGCCGAAATGGTGGCAGTGCAGCCCTCCTCGGTTATCGAAGCCGGTGCCGCCCGCGAGATCGCCGACCTGTTCGCCTACGACATCCGGAACCCCGTCACCGTCCGCCGGAATGAATCCGCCATGCTGCCCTTCCTGCAGCAGAAGATCACCGCCCGTAAGCTGATCCTCTACTCCGATTCCAGCCGCCCCAATCCGCTCAACGCCGCCGAACTCACCAACACCGCCGGGCGTACGCTCGATGGCGGACCCGTCACCGTTTATGACGCTGGTGCCTACGCCGGCGAAGCCCTTGTGGAGACCATCAAGATGGGTGACAAACGCTTCATCAGCTACGGTGTTGATCTGGGTACACGCATTGCCACCAGCTTCGATTCCCGCAATGACGACGTGCGCGAAATCCACATCCGCAACGGTATCCTCACCTCCCGTGCCGCCCGCGTGCAGAAGAAGACTTACTCCATTCGCAATGTGGACGCCCGCGAGAAAACGCTCATCCTCGAACATCCTGTCCGCGCGGCGTTCCATTTAATTGACACCGCGAAACCTCTGGAAACCGCCCGCGAAGTATATCGCTTCGAGATCAAACTCGCCGCCAATACCAGCCTCGATTTTCCCGTTACCGAAGAAAACGTTTACGACACGCAGACAACGGTCTCATCGGTCACGCCGGATATGCTGGCAGTCCACATCCGCAACAAGAACCTCAGCGACGCCGCCCGCCGTCAGTTACAGCAGGTGGCCGACCTGAAAACCGCTATCGTGAAAGCGGATTCGGACCGCCGCGCGCTGGACAACGATATCCGCAACATGGATACCGATGAACAACGGAACCGGCAAAACATAGCGACCCTGTCCTCCGTTGCCGGACAGCAGCAACAGGTGCAGGATTACGCCCGCAAACTGGCGGAGCAGGATACCCAAATCGCCGGCTTTCGCGCGCGTCAGTCCCAATTGGACCAGCAACGCATCAAACTACAGTCCGATCTGGACGCCATGGTCTCCCGACTCGATTTCTAACCATCCCGCCCTCACCGCCCGCCTGGACCGAATATCATAAAGATATTGGGGACCGTACGTAACAATCCAGAAGGTTTAGCGTCTTTTCTGGAGACGGGTTCAAGAGGTTGAATGCATAAAAATCTAAAGCACTTACTGGCCAAGGCTGTAGTTACGCTCCTGGCTCTGGCCGGAAGCGCCAATTTATACGCCCAGGGACCGGGTTCCATCCGCGGTACCGTCACTGACCCCTCAGCCGCTCTGGTACCCAACGCCAACGTAACCGTGAGCGGTGGTGGTATCACGCGCGCCGCAAAGTCCGATGGCGGTGGCAAGTACGCCGTCGTGCTCCCCGCGGGCACGTACAACGTCCGTGCCGATGCTCCGGGGTTTGTCACCTTCAACCGTGCCAATGTTGTAGTCAGCGGCGGGCAGCCCACCAATCTGGACCTCGAACTCTCCATTTCTGTTGAAACCCAGCAGGTTTCGGTGGAAGAGCAGTCGGCAGGCGCGGTTTCAACCGATCCTTCCAGCAACGTGGGCGCCATCGTTATGTCGGGCTCGGATCTGGACGCACTGTCTGACGATCCGGATGATCTGCAGGCTGACCTGCAGGCTTTGGCTGGCCCCTCTGCCGGGCCCAATGGCGCGCAATTCTTCATCGACGGCTTCAGTGGCGGCCAGTTGCCGCCCAAGAGTTCCATCCGCGAAATCCGCGTGAACTCTAACCCGTTTTCTTCAGAATTCGATCATCCCGGCTTCGGACGCGTGGAGATTCTCACCCGCCCCGGCGCGGACAAATATCACGGCAGCAGCTTTGTCAACTTCGGCAACAAGAATCTGGATTCGCGCAATCCGTTCGTCGCGGAACGTCCGGAATACTCCACCAAAATGCTGGAAGGCAACGTGGGCGGGCCGCTCAATAAGCGCACATCTTTCCAAATAGAGTTCAGTCGCCGCCTCATTAATGAGAGCGCCCTTATCAACGCCGTGGTGCTGGATTCGGCCTTCAACAAGGTCAGTGCGATTTCCGCCTTCGCCACGCCGAATCGTGTCTGGAGCATCAACCCGCGCATCGATTATGCCTTGACGAAGAACAACACCCTGGCACTGCGCTACAACCATAACGACAGCAGCAGCATCGGCGGCGTGGGCAATACCAATCTGGCCACTCAGGCAACAAAATCTTACAACAAGAACAATCAGATTCAGGCCACAGAGACCGCCGTGCTGGGTACAAAAGCCATAGTGGAAACCCGCTTCCAGTTCCGGGATAACCACAGCAGTAGCCTTCCGTTGTCCGGTTCGGGCCTGCCTCAGGTGAGCGTGGGCGGGGCGTTCAGCACCGGCGGCGCGCCCTTCACTTCCAATTACAACCTGGATAAGCAGTACGAACTGCAGGAAGTGATGACGGCGACTCACGGTGTTCACAATGTCAAGGCGGGCGGGCGGATTCGTCAGGAAGACATTTCCAACAAGTCCACCAGCAACTTCTTCGGCACTTATTTTTTCAGTTCCATTGATACATACTCCGAAGTGCAGCAGCGACTGGCGCAGGGTCAGTCGATTCAGACCATTCAAAACGCGGGCTTCCGTCCTTCCCAATACACGCAGCGCTCCGGCATACCCGTGCAGGATGTCCGTCAGCTGGATCTCAGCCTCTTCGTGCAGGATGACTGGCGCTTCCGCCCCAACCTCACCATCTCCACCGGCCTGCGCTATGAGACGCAGAATAATATTCACGATCACAACGACTGGGCACCGCGCGTAGCGTTGGCATGGGCACCGGGCGCGAAAGCGGGCAAGACCTCTAAAACCGTACTGCGTGCCGGATGGGGCATGTTCTACGACCGCTTCAGCCAGAACAACGTACTCAACGCCCTGCGCTTCAACGGCTACGGCCAGTTGAACTATCAAATCACGGACGACCCCACAAAGGGAATCGTGGTTCCCCCCTCGTATCCGCGTGCGCCCCCGCCTTCGGCGCTGGACGGCGCACTGCAGCAACAGGCCATTTTCCGTATCGATCAGGGTCTGCGCGCACCGTACATGATGCAGACGGCTTTTAGTATGGAGCGGGCACTGCCGGGACGGTCATCGCTTTCCATCAACTTCATCAATACCCGCGGCCTTCACACCCAGCGCCAACGCAATATCAACGCGCCGGGCGCACCGGGACTGGTTACGGGCGCGGTTCCCTACCCCGCCCTGGGAACACTAAACCTCTACGAAACCAGTGGCCTGTACAAACAGACCCAGTTGATGACCAGCCTCAGCACGCGCGTCAACAGCCACATCCAGTTGCAGGGTTTCTACTCGCTGAGCTTCGTCAACAGTAATGTCAACGGCATGCCTTCGAACCAGTACGACACTTCGCTGGACTGGGGTCGCGCCGGGTATGACACACGTCACCGCGTGTACCTGAGCGGCACGGTTGGCTTGCCTTTCAAGGTGAGTGCCTCGCCCTTGATTGTGATGAATTCGGGTTCTCCGTTGAACATCACCACCGGGCGCGATGGCAATGGCGATGGGATCTTCAACGATCGTCCCAGCTTTGCCACATCGGCATCGAAGAATGTGTACAACACCCGCTTTGGTGCCTTTAACGGCACGCCCCTGCCCGGCGAGACCATTATTCCGGTGAACTACGCGGAAGGTCCTGGACAGTTCTCGGTCAACCTTCGCCTCAGCCGCACGTGGGGCTTCGGTGAAAGCGGCGGCCCGGCGGCCACGGGTGGTGGCGGTATGGGTATGGGCGGCGGTCAGCACGGACCTGGCGGCGACCACGGTGGCGGTGGCTTCGGTGGCGGAATGCGCGGTATGGGCGGCACCGCCGGTACCGGCAAGAAGTACAATGTGACGTTTTCAATCAACGCCCGCAATGCGCTGAACCACACGAACCTGAACCAGCCCACCGGCAACCTGATTTCGCCACAGTTCGGTCAATCCACCAATATTAGCGGTGGCATGGGTGGTGGACCCTTCGGCGGCGGTGGCGGTGGTGGTGCTGCCGGTAACCGGCGCATTGAGCTCCAGCTGCGCTTCCAGTTCTAAAATAGGGGGCATGCAGTTTCGCCCTATCTGTCTGGGTCTGGCCATTGCCTGTTTGGCCGCAGGCGCTGAACCAGACATTCGACTCGCCGTTGCCGCACAGGCGGCGGACCGCAATGTCATCTCTAAGCTGATCGCCGAACACGCCGATGTCAACGCGGCACTGGGCGATGGCGCAACCGCTCTGCATTGGGCCGCAAGCCGCGACGATGTTGCAACTGCGCGTCTGCTCATCGCCGCCGGCGCGAAGCCGAACCCCAAAACCCGTGTTGCCGGACTCACTCCGTTATTCGCTGCCGCCACCAATGGCAGCGCGGAAATGATTGAACTGCTGGCCAGAGCCGGGGCTGATGTGAACGCCGCGGATTCCACCGGCGCTACCGTCCTGATGGCCGCCGCTACTTCCGGCTCAGAAGCGGCGGTACGCGCGCTGCTCAGCCACGGTGCCAGGGTCAACGCTACCGAGAACTCCCACGGTTATACGGCTATTTTCTTTGCCGCTTCAGCCGGGCGATCAGGTGTCATCACATTGCTGGCACAGCACGGGGCGGATTTGCGCATCACTTCAAAAGTCACTCGGCTGGTGGCTGAGAAATCCGTCGTCGACGACGATGATTATCCCCTTGATGCTGAGGTCATACTGCACAACAATCTCCCCCCCGGTGACAAAGAGGCCAAGGCAGCGCTCGCCGGTCGCCGCGCCAACGCGGAAGTAGCCGGAGGTCTCACCGCTCTTTTGCTGGCCGCGCGCGACAACAAACCAGCAGCCGTGAAGGCACTGCTCGATTCCGGCGCGGCAATCAATCAGCCCGCCGCCTCTGACCAGACCACCCCGCTGCTGATGGCCGCAATTAACGGTCACTGGGAAGTGGGCAAGCTGCTTGTGGACCATGGCGCGGACCCGAATCTGGTCAACGCCGATGGCCTCACGCCGCTCTATGCCGTGATCGACGCCGAATGGGCACCCATCGGCGGTTCCGCCAATCCGCAAACCGGGCAGGAAAAGATCACCCACATCGACTTCCTCCGCACGCTGCTCGAAAAGGGTGCCAATGCCAATGCCCGGCTGGGCCGCAAGCTCTGGTACCGCCCCACCGCGCACGATCAGATGTGGGTGGGAACACCCGGCTCCACCGCTTTCTGGCGGGCCGCACAAGCGACCGACGTGGCCGCGATGAAGGTTCTGGTGGAGCACGGTGCCAATCCGAAACTTGCCTCGAACGAGAACGACACTCCCTTGATGATGGCCGCGGGTATTGGCTGGGCCGGCAACTTCTCGCGCAACGCGCCCGATGGCGTCGCAGCGGCCGTGCGCTACTGTCTCGATCTCGGTATCGATCCGAATTTGCAGGATTCGACCGGCTACACCGCGCTCGATGGCGCGGCGTGGCGGGGCGAGAACGATGCCGTAAAACTTCTGGTAGAGCGCGGCGCAAAACTCGACACGCGGACCTACCGCAACTGGTCAGCCACAGACTTCGCCAATGGTCCATCATTGCGCACCACCGTTCCCGTCCCCCACGCGGATACGGTGGCGTTGTTGCGGCAACTGGGCGCGCCCGCCCTCACGCAGCATGCCGATGAGGATATACTCGGCGTAATAAAACGCCCCGCACCCGTGAAAAAATGAAACGTGCCATCTTGTTTGGACTCCTGTTCGCGGCGGCCATTCTCGCTCAAAAATCTGACTGGAAGCCCGCCAGCGAAGACTCCAATATTGAATACCGCTGGGAGAAGACCAACGAGCACCTGCGTACCTGTGTCGTCGAATTCCGCGACGTGCATCTGAAAGACGGCACGGACTTCCGCGCCAGCATCAAGTACCGGAATGGAGATTCACCCGAGCACTCCATTGATCGCTTCATCCGCATCGACCGCAACGAAGAAGGCGGCTATGGGACTTCCATGCTGCGTGGTATTTGCGATACAGTGACGGGAGTAGCCGCAAACTTCGTCGAACGCTAAAAAGGAAATCAATGCTCCGATCCGTCTTCCTGGCAGCCATCTGCCTCACGCTTCTCATGGCACAAACACCCGATCTGAAATTCAAAGGCAACCGCTTCCGCGCCCTGCAATATGGCGAACTAACGCCCGCGCAGAAAGTGATGGCCGATCACCTGTTGAACGGTGAGCGCGCCGGTGGCGGCGGCCCCTTCAATGTTTTGATGCGCAGCCCGGAAATGGGTGACCTGGCGCAGAAACTGGGCGCGCAGGTACGCTATCACTCTTCCCTGCCTCCGAAGCTGAACGAGTTCGCCATTATCATTACGGGGCGCTACTGGACTTCTCAATATGAGTGGTTCGCGCACAAACCCCTCGCGCTAAAGGCAGGCCTGAAGCCGGCAATTGTAGATTCCCTCGCCCTTGGCAAACACCCCGCGGGCATGGATGCGGAAGAGGAGATGGTGTATAACTTCGCGACCGAACTCCTGAACACGAAGAAGGTTACCGACCAGACCTTCAAGGCTGTGGTTGGCAAATTCGGCGAGAAAGGCGCAGTCGATCTCACCATCGTAATCGGCTACTACCAGCTGGTGTGTTCCGTGCTCAATCTGGACGGCTACCCGTTACCGGATGGCGCCCAACCCGAGTTGAAGCCGTTAGGCTAAGATTCAGAACGCGTAGAGCCCTTCCGTCAATTCGATATATACGCCCTGCGGGTCAGTCAGAAACGCAATCGCAATCCCCAGGCTGGGCACTTTCCGGTACGGCACGTCAAACTTGACCCCTGCCGCTTCCAGTTTTTTGCAATACGCTTCCAGATCTTTCACTTCAAAACCGACATGATCCAGCGAACTCCCCTTTGACCCCAGCGCGGGCGCTATTTTCGTGGGGCCGAAGGTGAGGTTAATTCCCGCCACATTGGCGGTCCGATAGGTCCCGCGGGTGGTCGCATCGAAGTTCATCTTCTCCAGGTACCAGGTGCGCAATGCCTGCGGTTCGGCCAGGGTGAGATAGTGCAGGTGATTCACTACCGGTGCTCCGGTCATACCCGCATCTTCCTGAATTTCTACCTTCACCTTGTCCGGACCAATGATGTAGGCATTCCGAAACCCTTCCATTCCCTTGAAAATCGTGCGGGTTTCATAGCCCGCGGCCTTCGCCTTGTTCACCAGGTCTTCGGTATTTTTCACCTTGAATCCGAAGTGATCCATAACATTGCCTTCCGAGCCTCCCGACGGCACCTTCTTCGTAAACACGATCAGCATGCCACCCACCTTCACTCCGGTGAGCGTATCTTTCTGCAGCGGCTGGGCATCGAAGATGTCGGTAAAGAACTTTTTCTGAGCCTCCACATCGGTGACATTGAGGTGGACGTGCCCCATCGCCAGCCCGTTGGCATTGGGCGGCTGAAGCTGCGCGGCCGCGGGCAGAGCGATGGCCAGAGCCAGTGGTAGTAGTGGAAGAAAGAAGCGCATATCGCACGAAGTATACCTCAAATCGCACCAGACTTTGGGGGAGATCGATTACGATACCCGGTGATCCCTGCGATTACTTCACCGTCCACCGAAATGGGGCGAGTTCGGACAACGCTTCCGGGTTGTAGTAGTCATAGAGAATAAAAGGGGCAGACTTCGCAATCATGGCATTACGCGCACTCAAATAGAAGTCGAACGCGGCACCTCCTGCTTTGGGCCACAAGTACATCACGACACGATCCGGGAGAATCTCGTAGTGGTCCAATCCCAGAGACCCATTTTCGACTACGGATTCCAGAGACGACCGGTCAACCTCGGCTCCAGGCGGCAGGCCGATTTCAGCCAGCATCATGCCGTAGCCACTGAAGCCGATCCGTTCCGCCTTCACCGTGCATCGGATTGGTTCTCCAGGGCTGGATGTCAGCCGGTCGAACGCCACAGCGAACTGTAGCTCTGGAGAACTCCTGGGCTTGGTCTGTTCCCAGGGGAGCCAATGGGTAGATGTGAGACGCACAAGGGCACTCCCCGTTGCGACGGACGGAATCAATGTGATCTGATTGCCACCGGGCGAAATGTAGGCCGAGAGGTCAATCAGAATGGGATCGGTTGCTTTCGGATCGCCAGGTAAAGTCACACTCTTTACGACACGACCATTTGACCGAACTTCCAGAGTCCCGCCGTGGCCGCCCACGTTGCCTAAAGCCGAGGATGCGTCGGCGATGGCCCGCATTGCGCGAAGTGTAGATTGGGTGGAGGACCAGCTTCCAGTCGCACCGCGTCCCTGTAGGAGAAAGACCAGGCCGCGACGTATATACGGATCCAGATCGGTTGAGACGGGATGCTTGTCTCGCCACGCAGCCAGGGCGCTAACGGCCAGGCCAGTCGTTTCATAACGTCCGGCGGTTCCCCATCCATAAAACGGGGAATTCGTGTGCATGTCCCAATAGAGGCCGCCTCGTTCTTCGCGGCCCATGCTTATGAGTCGGGCAATTGCATTCCCAAGCAGCGCTTCATCGCCCGAATCCAGGGCGGCCAACACGAAATTGGCAAGCATATAAGGTTCATCTGTTTGGTCCGAGAATTGGGAGATGTGATGATACGCCCCGGCTAAAACGGCGCCGGAAACCTTGACCCCGGCTTTCTGCGCCTCACTGAGAGCTCGCGCAACCAGGCTCGTCAGCAACAACGATTGTCGGCCCGCAATGTCATTTTCACGGCTCTTGGGCAACCATCTTCCATCTTTCGCCTGAGACTTTTCCAGCCAGGAAACAATCTGAAGCAAATCGTTCCTGTTTACTGGTGAAACCTCGGAGGCACCGACCAGGAAACTTAGTGAGTACGCGGTGACCGCGATATCCGGTTCGCCCGTGGCCCAATATTTGGCAATAACTTACTTGGCTCACATGGGCATGGTAAACTTTTATGGTGCTCAAATCGTCACCATTTGGATTCTCGGGCCTTTGCCTTCTTTTGGGCATCGCCACTTTCGCTATCCAGCAAGGGTGTTCAGTGACCGGGGCCGCAACAAGTTGGGTATGGGGAGGAGTCTGGTTCCTCATCGCCATAATACTTGTAGTAACGGCAATCTGGTTCTGGGACACTGCAGCCACTCATCATTGGATTAGAAAGTCCATCGCCACTGTTTTGGCGATTACAGTAATGGGAGTTTTCAGCTATATACCAACCGCGAAACAGTACAGGGCGGAACATGAACTCAAGCGGGCATACTTTCACTGCGCTCTTGAGCCAGTCCCTGTTGTAAATTTTCCAATTGCCTCTGCTGTCCCTCTGATTGACCCGGAGTTTGCCCTAGGGTCTATGGATAGGTGGCTCGTGAGATCTGCGCAGGGGCGCCCGGTTGGATATGAAGACGGGGATACAGGGCGGTTGATCTATGAGTGTGCAATCAAGAACGTGAACACCGTTGAGATGACTGACATATCTTTGGTAGGTACGCTCAGAGAGTTCCGTTCGTTTGGTGACATGAAGTCCGGCATTGCTTGCGGCGGGACAATCAAGCCGCTATTCACCAAGTCGGTGGTGATTCCGCTGGGGGATTTATCGCCAGGTGAGCATGCTGTCTTCTACTTCTACAACAGCGCGGTGTCTGCATGCGCATATTTAGAGATCAGTGCCGCTAGAAGCGGTAAAAGCGACCTTAAATTGCAGATGGATACCACAACTGAAGCAGTTATTGCTCTTGGGCCACGCGCTGTTAAATGACTTGCTTCCTTTTCATCGGCGGAGCTTTTATGACTTTCTTAAGAACATCCTCAAATCGCTGGTACTCAGGAGGCTTCACTGCCTCTTTGGCCACGTCCCTGTCTGCTGGCTTGTCTTTTGCTTTTGCCATGGCTAAATCCCCTCCTGTGCGGTCAAAACGTCCCACGTCAGGCGCTTTCCGACAATGGAGCCCAACACTTTTAGGAACCGGCCCTGATCGTCGTCTTTTCGCTCGTTATACCGGAACGCCTGTTCGTCAAGGTAACGGAACAAATGAAACGGTTCAATAGAAACGTAGGTTCCTTTTATGGTCCGTTTCAACAGGGACCAGTAGTTTTCCATGCGGTTCGTGTGGACGGTGCCATCCACATAGGCTTCGGCATGATCAACGACCTTATGCGTATACTCGTCAAGCCCATCGTAAGACTTAAGCGCGTCCGTGTTGAGTTCAGCCCCCGGCTTAACCACAGCGCGAATGACATCGTGCAGGTCTCCTTTGCGTCGGCTGGCGACATGCTCAGTGTGAACTTTGCCAGTCTGACGGTCCAGCAGTCCAAAAACGATTTCCTTGCCAATCGGTCCCCGGCCTTTGATCATCTTTTCCCGGCGACCGGCATGCATGAATCGGGCTTTACCGCCAATGAAGGTCTCATCCGCCTCGACCGTTCCGGACATCTTGTTGATGGTTCCGTGGTGCATGGCGTAACGCAGCCGATGGAGCATAAACCAAGCAGTTTTCTGGGTCACCTCAAGGTCGCGGGCGATTTCGTAAGACGACACGCCGTTCTTGCAGTTCCCAATCATCCACATCGCACACAGCCACTTGTTAAGGGCTATAGGGCTGTCTTCAAAGATCGTCCCGACTTTAACAGAGAACTGCTTACGGCACTCCAGGCAGGTCCACATGCGGCGGGTTGTCAGGTAAGACAGGCGCTTATTCGCGCAGCGCGGGCACTCAGGGACATCAGGCCACTTAGCCTTAGCTACAGTCTCAACGCACACATCGGGATTAGCGAAATGTTCAATCGCTGCGATAAGTCCAGAGGGAAATTCTTCGGCCATGAATCTATATTAGCGCGGGAGGTTGTGTGAGTCAAGTAATTTATTGCCCAATATTTCACTCCACCATCATAGTTTCGAAAAGCTCCGAGTCCATCCACGGCGAGGCGGATGTTCGCCAGTGCACGCTGGTTGATCTTTGAATTGGCGATTCCCGTCGCCTGAGCGAATCGCCACGAGACCAGGTTGGCGTAGCCTGCCGAAATCGTTTGCTCAGCGCATCCATGCGGCGCAATCAAAATGGCGGCCGAGCTTTCCAACAGAAGCGATGCAATGTTCGGGTATACCCGAAGTTCGCTCCGTGTGGCTGCCGGGATTGCGGCAGGAGGGATATTGATCGAAAAGGAGACTCTTCCAGCAACGAAGTCTCCAAAGCTCCGGGTGATTTCCTGTCCGTCGGGGTGGACGCGGGACGTCTTCTCAATCGCATCACGGACGCGACTGGCACTTGCGATGAGCCGGTAGGGGGCCTTGTCCAGTGTGTTCGTGGCCTGAACGGTATAGACAACGTTGACAGAGCGGTTGGATGGAACCGCCACCTGTCTTGACAAATTGCCCTTTACGGTCGACCACTGATTCGGCTGAATCGCCAGCGTCACTTTTTGAGCCTGATCCTGGTAGTTTCGAATCGTGACGGGCAAATCGATCTGGTCCCCCTCTGTCAGGACTGAGGGTGGATTGAAATCCACGAAGAAGGGCTGGAACGTTCGAAACTCGCTTTCTGCCTCCGCCGTGCGTCCATCCATAGTGGAGGCGATTACCGCTACTTTCCACGTAGTCACTGTGTCCGCGAGTGCAAACTGCTGGTTGGCTTCACCAGTCGCGTCCGTCAGAATCTCCGGACTCCAAACCAGTGTTTCAGGGAAGTACTCACGAACCCTCGGAGTGGCCGTTGCGACAGTTTCCGAAACAGAGGCGGCCATCGTTTGGAGGGTCTCAGTGGCCACCTCTACGGTGACGGATTCTGCTACCGTGCCGACACGGAGTTCAATGTCAAGACTGGTGGTGTTTCCCGCCGTCACGGGTACCCGCGTAACCTCGTAGTTCATGAAGCCCGGCGCTGCGGCTGTAACCGAATAAACGCCTGCTGCAACGGAGGTGAAGTGGAAGACTCCCTGTTGATCGGTGGTTGATTCATAGGCTGTGTTCCCAACGTCCAGCAGGGCTAAGGTGACATTCGGGATCACGGCACCGGTTGGGTCCGTCACCGTTCCGGAAATTGCGCCGGTGCCACGCAGGACTGCGGCTTGAGTCGCTTTGGTTCCAATTGGGGATTCCGCGGAATCTTCTTTCAGGAGTAGAGGAAAGCGGACGATATCGAAATCATCGTAGGTGTTCTCGACGCCATCAGGGCCATCGCTTCGCAGGGAAATTGTGAGGATCTTCTGCGTGACGGGGACGACTTCTGTTTTTGCGGAAGCCGCAGTGCCAAAAACGCGCGAGGTAGTCGAAGTGCTTCGGTCGGCGTAGCGTGACGATATGACGCTCGCCACTCGATAAGGTCTATTCCACGCGTCGCGGTACCGGTCAACCTGGATACCAGCCGAAGCCAGAACTGTTTGAAACTCCTCCACGGAGTGGGGTGACGTTGTCGCGCTCCGGACGACCTGCCGAATCTCTGCCGCTTCCCGACGGAAATAGCCGCCGACAAAATTGGCGACCGCGAAGTCGTCTTTAGTCTCGAACATCCTATCGGGACCGGCGCTGACAATACTGATGTGTCTGGTCACGCCGGCCGTCACCACGCGGGCGCGGAACGGTGTTCCCCAATGATCGTGCATCGCGCCAAGTAGCAGACCATTGCCGCTCAACAACCGCGCAAAGTCTTCATCGCTGGCCGGATAATCAATCAGCTTTGCCAATGCCTGTTCGATCAGGCGATGAACAGGTGCGAAATAGTTGCGTCGGAACGTGCCCGCAACAAAATCGTCGAGGGTTCCAAAGCGCTTGTCCGGCCCGGCGCTCAAGAGCGTGATAACACGGTTTCCGCGATCCACGCCGAACTCCGCTGCGTACGCCTTCCCCCACGGATCGAACAGATCCGTCCACTGGCGTCCGAGGACCCTGGAGAGGGCCGACAGATCCTCCGGAACCTCCAGCGAACTCACATAGTGGCGGTCCAGTGTTGCGGTGATCTGTTGAACCTGGGCAGTGACTGAGACAAATGTCGGTTTATCCACAAAACTTTCGCTGTGCTCACTCAAGATGAACGCGCCAGCCCGGGCTACGAGGGCCTCCGCGACCAGGTCAAGAGCAGAAGTAACCGCCGATTCCGGCTTCAAACCGAATAGATCATTAAGGCGAATGCCACCGACCTCAGCTTCTCCTTCGTATTTGCAAAACGCGCAGGCAAACCAGGGCCGGTGCCCGAAGTCGGCGTCGGTCCGGGCACGCTCAAGCACCGCTTGATCCACCACGACTAACCCCAGCACCGCTTCAACAGCCTTGCCATCCTGAGACGAGACCTGCATGCGCAAGGATGCGTTCTCCCCCGGCTTGTAAACAGGCCTGTCCGGAAAAGCCGTCAGCTTGAGGTCCGATCCATCCGGAAAGATGACAGCCCTGCCACCCAACATTCTGGATTGAAAATCGCTGCGGGGATCAACCGCATTCCACGCCACAAAAACGATCACACGCCGAAATTCTGGTTGGTACGGGAAAGTCACCTCGCCCCGGTGATTGACGATCTGTACAATTCGAGTCGCGATCTTTCGATCACCGGAGACCGCGTGAATCAGGACGGCCTGCCCGGCTGGGGCGTCTTGTGCGGACGTTACTCGTAAGGTCACAGACTGGCCAACGCGGTGAATAGTCTGGCTGGTCTCAATGCGAAGAAGCCCGAAACCCGCCGACCAATACCGCTCCCTCCACTGACCCGAATTCCCCGACGCGTCCGTCGCTTCAATGAAGGGCCCGTCTTCGACATCTTCGCCACCAACCAGCGTCGTCTTTCCTACGCCGTAACGATTCGTTGTCAGACTAGTGATCTTGCCCTGGAACTGGATATTGACCGCCGCCGGAGCGGGCCGACCGTCAGCGTAAGAAGTTAACACATAAGCAGGCGACGGCAGCGAACCACCTCCGTCCGTCCGAATGAGATAAACATGGATCGGTTCACGGGTAATGCGAAGGTCAAATCGGCGCTGCTCCGTTCGCCCGGATGCCGAATCGGTGTAGTAGGCTGCGAAGTGAATATCCTCGAAACGCTGAGTTTGGTTCTGCTGGAGATTGTCGTGGTCAGCCTTCAAATTGATTTGCGCGACGAACGTTCCATCTTCCCTTGCGTCGCCAGTAGCAATGATCTCTTCGGCCGACTCGGACTTGCGAAGTCTGGGGTTCCATTGAGGCTTTCGGCTTCGAACGACTTTGACGCGCCCTTTAAGCACTGGCTTGCCAAACAGATAGGTACCGGTGAGCGTGACCTGCGCTGACTCCGAGGGGAGATACACCGGGCGGTCCGGTTTCGCGGTAACCGTGAAAGTGGGAAGTTCGTAGCGACTCACCCGGACTACATGCTGTGCAATCTGGTAGTCGTCGTCTCCTTGGGCAGTCAGGGCAATCTGATAGGTGCCTAAACCAGCGAACGAGGGAATAACCCAGTCGTCCTGAATGATTCCAAATCGAGAAGCAACGAGTTGGACAGTGTGAACCCGCTCGTTAACCTGGTCCCCGATACGCAAGGCTACCTTTGCGCCCGGTGCCGCTTGACCTTGGGCGTTTAGAACTACAGCCCTCAAATGGATGATCTGTCCCGGCTGATAAATCGGCTTGTCGGTTTGAAACCGCCCCGACAGGCGAGTGGGAACTTGTATGGCTATAGAAACGTTCTGCTCAAAATCGGCTTTCCTGGCCGAAATTTCTACGGTAGCTTCACCATCGGGTTCTTCGCTGGTTGCCGGTGGGACATCAAAAGTGAAATCTACGAAGCCTTCATCATGTTTTAAGACCGCCCTGGGAGCGAGCTCGAGTTTGTCGATTGCAAGAGTGACCATCCATTCGATGCCGGCAACGGGGACTCGCGAAACAGGATGCACAGCTTCCGCATGGACTGTAACGGGACTGCCCCGGCGCGCGACACCGGCATAGCTTGCCTGCATCTCGAAAACGTAGTCAGAAATATGAGCCAGAGAGAGGACTCCGCTGATAGGTCCGAAGACCCTCGCTTCCGCGACGTTCGGCGAAACAGTGTAACGAAGCCGTGTCCAGATGGAAGAACCCTCAATGGAAAACCCGATCTCGATGTTCGATCGGCCGAGTTGAATCGTGATCGGTTTGCTGATACGGTTTGACTCTTTATCATCTCGGCCCACCCATGCCATTGTCAGTTCAGCATTTACGGGATGGTCGGCACTGCTGGAGAAGGGGATCGAAATGAAGGTTGAATCGCCCTTGAGAACTGCTCGGATCTTTGATTCATCCACAGAAATCGTGGTTTGTCCCAGGGCGACGACGGACAGGGACAGCATCGCTGCAACGGCGGCGATCAGGTTACTCCTCCGCATGACCCCTCCAACGCAAAGCCGATAGCAGCTTCCCGGCTCCAGCTTCACGCGTCCATAGAATACCGTAAGCAGGTGGACGAAACAACCCGTAACAAACCGTTAAAAACCGTCACGTGATACTTTAGAGTTTAAATGAACTACGCTCCTCTCACGGTTAAGAAGCAGGATTTGGACGGCTATCGTCCGCTGCCCCCCGCGCTTGTCCGCAACCTTGAAGAGTGGTTTCGAGTCGAGTTGACGTGGACGAGCAACGCGATTGAAGGCAATACGCTGACCCGGCGGGAAACAGCCGCCATCATCGGGAAGGGCCTGACCGTGGGTGGCAAGAGCCTTCGAGAGCACCTGGAAGCAATAAACCATTCCAGCGCCCTCACTGCCTTGGAGACGTTAATCAGGAAGCGACCTTCTCAGCTCACTTCACATGACTTGCTCGCCATCCACGGTTTGATACTCAAGAGCATTGATGATGCCAGCGCAGGCCGGTACCGCAACGTGCCCGTCCGAATTTCGGGATCAGCGGTGGTACTCCCCAACCCTTTCAAAATCCCTGAGCTGATGGAAGATTTTATGCGTTGGCTCACGGCCCGGAACACACTCCATCCCGTTGCCTTTGCGGGCGAAGCGCATTACCGGCTGGTGACGATTCACCCGTTTGTCGATGGCAATGGCCGTACGGCACGGCTGCTCATGAATCTTTTGCTCCTCATGCGCGGCTATCCGCCTGCGATCATTCGCCCCCGTGACCGGCTCGCTTACATCGGTGCCCTCGAACGGGCGCAGCTCGGTGGCTCACGGCAAGACTTTGACTCACTTATTGCGAAGGCTGCGGATCGATCACTCGACATCTACCTCAACGCCGCGCGCGGAGAATCAGCGGAGGCCGATACAGATACAGGCCGTCTCCTGAAAATTGGTGCGCTGGCGAAGATGGCAGGGGTAACCGTGCCGACGATTCGTTTTTGGACTTCAGAAGGCCTGCTCGAAGTGGCAGAACTTACCGCCTCGGGCTACCACCTATACGCGCCCGATATGGCCGGACGTTGCGAGCACATCAGGAAGCTGAAAGAGCAGCGGCTCACTTTAGCAGAGATTAAGAGCCGGCTGGTCTGACCCGCATGGCATTTTCAGGGCTTACCGCAATTCACACGTCCAGATCCGCCGTCGCGCGGGCATAGCCGTAGTAGTTGACAGCATAACCGCCGATGAGCAAAAACTCGACATTATTCGAGATCAACGATTTCAAGAACTCTCTGAAATCGTTCGGTAGAGGGATCGTATCCATAGACAATCTGGCGGAGAATTTCCAGTGCCTCCCAGCGTTCGTGCGGAGTCCTGGACCGCCAGTACTCAGTGTCCCGGGGCTCGTCTTCCAGCGAATCGACGCGGAACGCCGAGCGATCAACCCGAAGATTGTCCACAGCGCGCACCCCTTATGTTAGCGCGCCGCTGTCCGGGCGATATCTCAGCGCGGTGGAACTCTCCGACGGCGTTCATCGGGTGGTGGCTGGTACTTGAAATCCAGCGTCACGTCCACCGTATTGGTCTCGTGGTGAATCAACGGAATGGCCCGCGCAACACTCAGGTTGTCGAAGTACTCTTTCATCTGCGAAAGAAAATAGTCGGGGTAATCGCCAGCGTAGACATCCCCGGTTTTCAGGCTCCACGCCTTCTTCACCGCCGCTTCGCCATCCAGGCCCAGACCCTTGATCTCCAGGCGGCCAAACGTGTACGCTGCGCCGGGCGAGACCACAAACCACGCGTCCACCTTCTTCGTCTCATCGTTGATGCCCTTGTCCACTGAGACGTCCGCATCCAGATAGCCGTCATGCTTCAGGCCTTCCTGCACGCGTTTGGCGGCATCGCGCAGTTGCCCGAAATCGGCAGTCGTCATCTTCGGAACATTGGCCAGGCGCAGAATACGTTTGCTGTCGCTCTCCATGGGACCGTGGACGCCCACCTCACCCAGTTCGAATTGCGGCCCGTCTGCAACTTGCACGGTAACGTCCAATCCTGTCACGGTCTCCGAAGCCCGGGTTGCCAGTGCGCCGAAGGTCACCTGCATATAACCCTTCTTTTCGAAAAGGGGCCGCACCTGCGTCTCCAGCAGGGTACGGAAATTCGCTTCGGTATAGAGTTGCCCGAACACTACACCACCAATGGCATTGCGCAGCTCGGTCACCGAATACGCCTTGCTGCCTTCGAACACCACGTCGGCTACCGCGGGCAGGCCGGTGGCGGGCATGAACTGAATGACATAGCGGTTGGGGCCGGTGGCGATGACCTTGCCGCTTACCTTTAACGGTGCTGCTCTCGTTGCCGGTTTTGTATCCAGTAGCTGCTCGATCAGCAGCGAGGCCCGGTCCAGCGTGGGCGCGGTTCCCGGCATGCGCCCGGTAAACAGCGGGTCTTTGGATTTCAGCCACGCCGAAATCTGCTCCACCGTCACCGGCAGTGCCTCGATGGCGAAGGCGTAGAGCGGTTGCATTTCCTGCACATCCAGCGTCAGGTCGATCCCGCCTTTGGCCGAAGGCCGGAACTGGTAGCCGACGGTCTCGAAATACCCCGTGGCCAGCAGGCGGTCGCGGGCCGCATCGAACACCGCCGCACCGCCCGCAACGCCTGTCTTCAGCTGCGCTGCGGTCAGAATTCCGGGCACCGTCAGAACCCGGTTTCCCTCTACCTTTATCGAATCCAGCAAAAACGCCGTTTGCGCTGCCGCGAGGGCCGGTAACAGCAGTAAAAAGAAGCAGTTGCGCGTTCTCATCACTACCATGGTAATGGATACGCGCCATGTAGAATAGAGTTACGTGAGCTACGATCTTATTGTCATTGGAAGCGGCCCTGGCGGGTACTCGGCCGCAATCCGCGCGGGCCAGTACGGCCTGAAGACCGCGATTATCGAAAAAGACGGCAAACTGGGCGGAACCTGCCTGCACGTCGGTTGTATTCCGACCAAGGCCCTGCTCTACACTGCCCACATGTGGCACTTCGCCCAACACGCCACCGACGAAGGGATCACGATTGAAAATCCGGTCCTGAACTACCCGAAAGCCGTGGAGCGCAAGAACGGAATCGTGACGAAACACGCCAAAGGCGTTGAGTTTCTCATGAAGAAGAACAAGATCGAATCGATCAGGGGCTACGGCACAATCCTGGGGCCGGGCAAGGTGGAAGTGAAATCGGACAAAGGCACGCAAGTGCTGGAGACGAAGAACATTCTGATTGCCACCGGTTCTGAAGCCCGCATGATTCCCGGCCTGCAGCCGGATGCCGAGTTCATTCTCACCAATATTGAAATCCTCAACCTGACCGCAATACCAAAGTCACTGGCGGTGATTGGCGCCGGTGCCGTGGGCGTGGAATTTGCGTCGATGTTCAGCCGGTTTGGCAGCCAGGTCAGCCTCTTCGAAATGATGCCGCGCATTGTGCCGGTGGAAGACGAAGAAGTTTCCAAAGAACTGGAACGAGTCTTCAGGAAGAGCAAAATTCGCGTGGAAACCGGCGCGAAGTGCGAGAACGTGCAGAAGACGGGCAAGAGCGTGAAGATGAAGGTCACCCTTTCCAACGGGAAGGTCGAAGAAGTAGAAGCGGAGAAGTTGCTGGTTGCCGTAGGCCGCGCCCCCAATACGGCGAAGATCGGCCTGGAGAACACGAAGGTCGAAGTGGATCGCGGCTTCATCAAGGTGGATGCGTATCAACAAACGGCCGAGCCGGGCATCTACGCCATTGGCGACGTGGTGGCGGGCACGCCGCAATTGGCGCATGTCGCCTCGGCACAGGGCATGGTGGCAGTGGCGAAGATCGCCGGCAAGCCCACAACTCCTATCCGCCGCAACCGTATTCCGGGTGCGACTTATACCGATCCTGGCATCGGCAGCGTTGGACTCACCGAAGCCCAGGCGAGAGCCGCGGGTCACGACGTGAAGATCGGCAAGTTCCCCTTCGCCGCCAACAGCAAGGCCACTATCCTCGGGTCGCACGATGGCTTTGTGAAGGTTGTCGCCGATGGCAAGTACGGTGAAATTCTGGGCGTCCACATCATCGGACCGGAAGCCTATGAACTGATTGCAGAAGCCGTGACGGCAATGGAAGCCGAAGCCACGGTTGCCACCATGATGAGCACCATCCACGCGCACCCCACCATCTACGAAGCCATCGGAGAGGCGTTCCAGAACGTCTACGGTTTGGCCATCAACGCTTAATGAATCGCCCCTGTATCGTTCGTGATCTGGGCCGCATGAACTATGCGGATGCCCTCGCGATACAGCTGTCTCTTGCGCGCGAACTCAAGGAAGATCGCGGTACAGACCATTTACTGTTCGTGGAACACCCGCATGTGGTGACCATTGGGCGCAACGGGCATGAGGCGAATGTTCTGGCACCTTTGGCGCTGCGCGAACAACTGGGAATTGAACTTTTCGAATGTGACCGCGGCGGCGATGTGACCTATCACGGTCCCGGACAGATTGTGGGCTATCCCATCATGGATCTGCGCAAATGGAAACGGGATGTAGGCGCGTTCGTCCGCGCCGTGGAACAGACCATGATTGATACGCTGGAAGAGTTCGGGGTTCGGGCATTTCGTATTCCCAAGCTGACCGGCGTGTGGACCGGCCCGGAAGGGTCTGAGGCAAAGGTAGCCGCGATAGGCGTGCACCTGAGCCGCTGGGTTTCCACGCACGGATTTGCCCTGAACGTGCAAACGGACTTGGGCTACTTCCAGCACATTGTGCCGTGTGGGCTATCGAGGCCAGTGACGTCGATGGAAAAGCTGGGTGCGTGTGTGGACGCGGGAAAAGTGAAGGGCGCACTGGCCCGGCACTTCGCGAAGATTTTCGATTTTGAACCGGGAGAAACCGCATGATTGACGTTGTAATGCCTCAGATGGGCGAAAGCATCGTAGAGGGCACCCTTACGAAATGGCTGAAGAAGCCGGGCGACACCGTGGAACGCGATGAGCCGTTGTTTGAAATCTCAACCGATAAGGTGGATACCGAGATTCCTTCTCCTTCGGCGGGCACGCTGGCCGAAGCTCTGGTGGCGGAAGGTCAGACGGTTGGGGTGGGCACAATTGTGGCGCGCATCTCCGGTGGCCCGGCCGCGGCTGCTCCGGTTGCGGCACCTGTTGTTGCTGCGGCACCTGTTGTTGCTGCCGTACCTGTTGCTGCTGCAGCGCCACCACCACCTCCCCCGCCTGTCGCAGTCGCCGTTGCTGCTGCGCCCGTCGCCGTGGCTCCGGCTGTCGCTGCTGAACCGGCAGGCCTGCTGTCGCCGCTGGTCCGACGCATGGCGCGCGAGAACAATCTTGATCTGTCGAAAATCACCGGCACCGGTGCCGGTGGAAGGATTACGAAGGAAGACGTTGAGAAGCACATAAGCCAGCCCGCTGCCGCGGCTGTGGCTCCCGCTTCACCTTCCGCTGTGGTGCCGCCCGTGCCTTCGCCCGCTCCCACGGCCAAGACCCGCGTGGAACCAATGAGCAATATGCGGCAGAAGATTGCCGAGCATATGCTCATGAGCAAGCGGACCTCCGCGCATGTCACCACAGTGCACCGTGTGGATATGACGAAGGTGGCAAAGATGCGGGCGAAGAACAAAGACGAATTCGCGGCGCGCCACGGCATGTCGCTCACCTTCCTGCCCTTCGTGGCACGGGCGGCGGCGGAAGCGCTGCGGGCGTTCCCCATCGTGAATGCGTCCATTGATGGCTCGAACATCGTGTTCCACAACGAGATCAACATGGGCATCGCAGTGGCTCTCGATGGCGGCAATGGCCTGATTGTTCCGGTGATCCGCAACGCCGATGAGAAGAACGTACTGGGGTTGCAGCGCTCCATTGTGGACCTCGCCGCGCGGGCACGTTCCAAACAGTTGAAGCCCGATGAAATCCAGGGCGGTACATTCTCCATCACCAACTTCGGCAGCTATGGCAGCGTGTTTGCCACGCCTGTTATCAATCAGCCGCAGGTGGCGATCCTCGGTGTTGGCACCGTGGAAAAAATGCCGGTGGTGATTGACGATGCCATCGCCATCCGCTCGCAGTGCTATCTGGCGCTGACGTTCGACCACCGGTTGATTGACGGTGCCATGGGCGACCAGTTCACAGCCAAAGTGAAGGCCGTGCTGGAGAACTGGTCTGAAGACGTTCTGTAAAACTCAGCGGGCGGCGAGCCAGGCCAGTACGGCTGCGCCCGCCGCCATGCGATAGATGGCGAACGGCGCAAAGCCGCGGGTGCGGACCCAGTCCATGAACCAGGCGACTACGCCCCATGCCACCACAAAAGACACCAAAAAGCCGATGGCCAGCAGGGCCCAGCCATGCGAATCCATGGGTACTGCCTCGCCTGGTTTGAGCGATTTGTACAGGTCGTAGACGGTGGCCGCGGTCAGAGTGGGAATCGAAACCAGAAACGAGAACTCCAGGGCGGCCGGGCGCGACATGCCACTCAGTTGCGCCGCTGCAATGGTCGCCCACGAACGCGAAGTGCCGGGAATCAGCGGCGCAAGCACCTGGCACAGACCAATCCAAACGGCGCGGCCCATACCCATTTTTTCAATTTCGGTTACCACCGGCTTGCGCCGGCCGTAAGTGGCGTCGATGACCCACATCAGTATGCCGCCCACGATGAGAGTAGTGGCCATCAGCTTGAGGTTTTCCAGGTTTTTGCCGATGACTTTGGTCAGCACGAACGCTGGGCCGGCGGTGCAAACGAAGGCCACGGCGGTGAGCACAATCGGGTGGTTCGCGTCGAAGGGCCGCAGTTGCAGGAAGCCGGCGATGCGCTTGCGGAAATAGATAGGGAGCACGAGAATCGCGCCCAACTGGATGACGATGGAGAACATCTTCCAGTAGCCGGAGGCGAGGTCGACGCCCAGCATGGCTTCCACGATGCGGAGATGCGCCGTGGAACTGACGGGTAGAAACTCGGTGATGCCCTCGACAATGCCGAGGAAGATGGAGAGGAGATAGTCTGACAAGCAGGACTATATTAACGCGATGGTACGTCTGCGATCCACCCCACCCGGCCGCCTGATAAGAACAGGACGAACAGGCAACCGCACACTGCACCTGCACCAGACGGGCGCGGGCGGCCCCGCGATTTTGCTGGAGGCGGGTATCGCCGCCACTTCGGTGAGCTGGTCGCTGGTGGCACCGCTGCTGGCGCAACAGATGACGGTGCTTGCCTACGACCGCGCAGGGTTCGGCTGGAGTGGCCCGGCGGAGGGTGCCGATGCCATGGACGATTTGGAAGCGGTGCTGGAAGCGGGCGGCGTGGCGGGGCCGTTTGTACTGGTGGGGCATTCGTTTGGCGGTCTGCTGGTTCGCCGGTTTCAGCAGCGCAGGCCAGACCTGGTGGCGGGCCTGGTGCTGGTGGATCCAGTGGTGCGGGCGGAATGGCAGCCGCTCTCGCCACAACGCGCGGCGATGCTGCGGCGCGGGGCCATGCTCTCGCGCCGGGGCGCTTTGCTGGCCAAGATCGGCGTGGTGCGCGCGGCACTTTGGCTGCTGCTCAATGGCGCACACAAGCTGCCGAAGATGATCGCCAAAGCGTCGGCGGGCCAGGGCGCGGGAATCACAGACCGGCTGGCCGGCGAAGTACGCAAAATGCCACGGCACTTATGGCCGGCGGTGGCGGGTCACTGGAGCCGGGCGCAGTCGTTCCGCGCGATGGCGGATAACCTGGAACAGCTACCGGCAGCGATTGCAGCGCTGGATGAAACATGCAGTCTGGGCGATTTGCCCATCACGGTACTCTCGGCGGCAACATCGTCCGCGGTTGCTCTGGCGGAGCATGCACGCGAGGCTGGGCTTTCCACGCGCGGCAGGCATGTGTTGGTCCCCGACTCGACGCACTGGCTGTTGCTGGACCAGCCGGAAGTAGTGGCTCAAGCCGTAAAAGACATGGCGGCGAAGGTCACAACGCTGGCCGGATCAATGTTCCACTGCTCGTAGTGATGGAGTGTGCCCCGGGCCTCAGGGCAGACCTTCAGGAAGGTGTAGAGGGGAGATGATCCGCACCACTTCAGGTCGTCGCGATATCCCCCGATGCGTTCCCAAAAACCGCGGGCATCGCCAGCCGCGATGCACTCTATGCGGTCACGATCACGGCCGCCTGTGGCGAGCATCTCATTCTGGTTCGCCAGGGCTTCGAACGGGTCGCCGTAGCGCTGGCCCATGTGGGCCATATCCACGCCCAGCACCCACGTGAGGCGCTGCTTCCCGCGGGCGGCCATGTCACCGAGTGTGCCCAGAAAGCGACGAACATTCTCATCATCTTCGGGCAGTGCACCGGTGTAGGCACCGCAGAGGATGGGCAGAATACTGATATCGGCGCCGTAAATAGACTGCAGAAACATCACCTGAAACTCGATGGAGTGCTCCACAGAATGGCAGTAGTCTTCCATGACCAGCGACGCGGGCGTGAGTCGTTCCAGTTCGTCGATCAACTCCAGACACGGGCGGGTTTCGCCGAAGGGCGTTTCCCAGGGCTTGCGGGTTAGACCGAACTTATCGGGAGCCCCATAGTGAGACGTTCCAAGGATGACGAACGTGCGGTCTTTGTGCGCTGGTCCGAGCAGCCGATACGCTGCACGATAAGACTCGTAGCCGCCCTCCGGACTCACGTGGGGAGCGGCGATGCCAAGCAGATTGGCGGCGGGTTCCACGACCGGTCCGAGCCACTGGTCGACTGCACCTCGTAGTTCCTTTAGGTCTTCCGGATAGCCCGACCCGGCGTGCGATGCGGCGCGGACAGGCGCTGCGGCAAACTCGGCGTGGCGCTGGGCTTTGAGATCGGCGTAGGCTTCGTCGTGCAGGAAGCCGGCGCGGGAAAGAGCGCCCGTAATCTGGTTGCCGAGATCGGAGACGTCCAACTGGCCGGTTATCTCCACCAGAGCGGCGCGCAGATCAAGCCCGGTGTGTTGTCCGTCAAAGCAGCGCAGGCACGCAACCAGGGGCGGCGGAATAACCAGAACCGCGTCGGAATAACGGAAAGAATCGCGGATAAGAAGGCCGGAAGTTTCCTCCATCGGCGAAGGCATGAAATCGAGGTCGCCGCGCAGCTGCGGCAAAAGCGCGGACACGCGTTTAGTTCTGACCTTCGCGGCGCTTCAGAGTGGGGCGCTCGTCGGAATCGGTCTTCGGAGCCTTTTCGTCCCCATTGGAATCGATGGTGCCGTTGGGGTTGCGGCGCAGGGTGGGCCGACCGGAATCCTTGTTGTCATCCACTTTCCTGCGGCTATGCAGAGAGAGCAGGCGGGCCTTCACATCGTTGAACTCGCTGGTGGAGACAACGTATTCGGGCTTGGCCTTCAGCAGTTCCTGGATGTTGGCCTGAGCGGATTTGATGCGGTCATCGGTCATGGGGTGCGAAGAGAACACCTTGGACATGGTGCCGGGCTTTCGCTTTTCCTGGGACTGCACCTTTTCAAAGAAGTCGACGAAAGCCGTGGGGTCATAACCCGCCTTATAGATGTACTGCAGTCCGAGCATGTCAGCTTCCGCTTCAAAGCCGCGGCTGAAGCTGAGGAAGCCCATGGGGATGGCGAGACCCATGCCCTGGCGGATGGCGTAACCGGTCCAGCCGCCGAGGAAGATCAGCGGAATGGTGCCGTAGTTGACGATCTGTCCGCGGGTGGCCTGACGGGTACCATGGCGGGCCGCTACGTGGGCAATTTCATGCGCCATCACGCCGGCCATTTCCGCTTCGTTATCGGCGGCCAGCAACACGCCGGTGTTGACGAAGAAGAAACCGCCGGGGAGGGCGAAAGCGTTGATATCTTCGGCGTCTATCACCTTAATGGTGAAGGGCACCTTGGCGTCCGAATTGCGGACAAGGTTCTGGCCGACGCGATTGACGTACTCGGCAATAATGGGGTCGTCAACGATACGGGCCTGGCGTTCCACTTCCTGCGCCAACTGTTTGCCCATCGCGATTTCTTTCTCGATGGAGTAGAAGTTCACGCCCTTACCGACGTCGCGGTTGCCAATCTCCTCAACATCTTTTTTCGAGCCCTTTTTGGAGGCTTTGGCAGAAGGTTCTTTCTTTACAGGTTCCTTCTTTGCGGACTCAATGGGCCTTGCGTCCGGTGGTTCCTGGGCGAAAGCGGGAGCGCTGACTGCGGCCACGAATGCGAGTGCGGTAAAGAGACGGACCATGTTCATCGGTGAGCCACTCCTGGCTAAGAGTATACCTTTTCAGACGGCCCGGTACTGCCGTGGGTTTCATTGGTTCTATTGGCGAAGGAACTTCAACAGGGCGGCGTTGAAGACTTCGGGCGACTCAATGTGCGGGACGTGGCCCAGATTCGCAAGGAACGCCACTTCGCCATGAGGAATGGTCTTCGCGATAAAGGTGGCGCGCTCCACGTAGTCCGGGGTGTCCTTGTCGCCGCCGAGGACGAGGGTGCGGGCCTTAATTTTGGCCCAATCGTAATCGACAGGATCGAGGTAGGGCATTTGCGAGGTGATGGCGCGGACCATGGCGAGGCGGGGCCAATCGGCCGAGAGCGTGGGCGTATAGAGGATGCGGATGTACTTTTCGTACTCCGGCTTCCAGGCGCCAGGCACCGAAAAATAACGGTGGATGGTGGCGGAAAAGCCCTGATAGAGCTGGTCCGGGGTTGCCGCCATGGTGGTCTTGTAGGTGTCGTCGGCGGAGCGCCACGGGCTCTTGAAGCGGGGGTCCTGCAGACCGATGGGGTTGTAGATAACGGCGCGCTCCACAAGGTCCGGGTAGGAGGCCGCGAATCGGGCGGTCAACATTCCACCCATGGAATGGCCGATGACAGTGACCTTCGTGATACCGAGATGGTCGAGAACCCTTTTCGAGTTCAGGGCCATGTCATGAAAATTGTAGGGAATGATGGGCTTGGAGGAGCGGCCGAAACCAATTTGATCGGTGACGACAACGCGATAGCCTTCCTTGCGCAGAATTTCGATGGGGCCGGCGAAATAGAACCCGCCGAAGTTCATGCCATGGAACAGGATGATGTTCTTACCGTTGGGAGTGGAAGACGGCGGGACGTCCATGTAGGCCATGCGCACATCCTGCCCGTAGACGGTCATGGGCAAGTAGTGCACCGGGTATGGATAAGCGATTTCTTCATAGGTGATGCTGCCGGGCATCACGTCGGTGGGGGCTTTGACCGGGGCGCTTTGTGGGAAAGCGGAGGCAGCGGCGAAGGCGAGCGCGAGACAGAGGTGAAGACGTTTCATGGAGTTTCCAGTTTAAGACAGGCATGCGGATTGGTCGGCCATCGCAGAAATTGGCCACGGATGAACGCGGATGAATACGGATAAAAACCGAATCCGAAAAAACCAACCCACCGTTCGCCTTTGCTTCGCCTTCGACGTAGACCCTCTCTCGCCTTGAGGAATAGCACGGGTAACGAAGAAATTGAGGTTACGGGGAGGATTCAGGGAGGGGCGGATGGCTAATAAGTTACTGGCATGGCGAGGGTTGCGCGTGACAAAAATATTTCCGCCGGGGTTGTCACCGACTGAGCATTCGAAGTACGATAGGCGGGACAGGAGCAAACATTTATGAATCCGAACAAAGCATTGTGGGAAAAGGGCGACTTCACGGAAATCGCCGCGTTCATGCGCGAATCCGGCGCGGCACTGGTGGGGTCGATCGGGATCACGGTGCCCATGCACGTTTTGGATCTCGGTTGCGGCGACGGCAACACGGCGGTTCCGCTGGCCCGATTGGGGGCTGAAGTGACGGGAATTGATATCGCACGAAATCTGGTGGCAGCCGGGAACAAGCGGGCGGCGGAAGCGGGCCTGGACCGGCTGAAATTCCAGGAGGGGGATGCCTGCAATCTGGAAGGCGTGGCCGATCATTCGTTTGATCTCACGCTTTCTGTATTTGGCGCGATGTTCGCTCCGAAACCTTTTGACGTTGCCAGGGAGATGGTCCGGGTCACGAAGCCAGGCGGTCGCATTGTGATGGGTAACTGGATTCCGAACGATCCGACCTTTGTTTCGCAGGTGCTGAAGATCAGTTCTGCATTTACGCCTCCGCCGCCGGAAGGTTTCGTGAGCCCGATGACGTGGGGGGTGGAAAGCCACATTGCGGAGCGATTTGGCGAGGCGGGAGTTGCCGCAGAGAAAATTTCGATGGTTCGGGACACGTTCTACTTTGCATCAACCGATAAGAGCCCGGCACAGTTCATCGATTTGTTCGAGAGGTTCTATGGTCCGACGATGAACGCGGTGGAAGCGGCGCAGAAGAGCGGGCGGGCAGAGGAACTCCACAACCAGCTGGTGGAACTGGCAAAGGCGCAGAACCAGGGCGTGGACGGCGGCACTTTGATTCCGGCTACCTTCATGCGAGTCACCGTGCAGCTTTGAGGAGAATGCTGCTCTTCGTGTCGGTTTTAGCGGAATGGATTGAACACTTCGACGCCAAAATAGAACTGACCGTGGTTGAGATCTTCCGAGAGGATTCGGCTGCAACCGTTGCGCTCCGCTGAGGCGATCACGAGACCGTCGAAGAAATGGACTCCATAGGCCTGGCTGGCCTCCACTGCCCGGCGAACTACGCCACTGCCCGCCGGGGCCAGGCGAATTTCGGCAAGCGAATCGAGAGTAGCGAGCATTTGCGACGCCGGAGTTGGTGGTTTCAGTTTATGCAGAAGGACAGAACAAAATTCACTCAAAACCTGTTGCGATACGACACCTTCGCCAATTACAGCGCGGCGTACCAGGTCACGCGCGACGGCTTGCTTTATGGGGTGCCCGAGCATCCCAGGCGTACACCAACATATTGGTATCGGGAAAGAACACGGGCTTATGCAGAATGGCGGTCGTACAGCTCAGACCGGGTCCAGTTGCGGGGACTCGCGTCAACACTAAAGAGATTGAAGGCGCGCTCCAAATTGGATAAATTACGCGCCTCGCGGTCTGCGGACTCATCGTTGCGCGCAAGCTGATTCAGGTATTCCCGGACCAAATCTGTCAGCGTAGTTAGGTTCACAACACTCAGTTTACGTGATTCTTTTTTATCGGGCGCTACCTAAAAGCGGATCAGGAAACCGGAGTAGGGGCGAGTTCCCGGCGGACGGCATCGACTACCCCGTTGACGAAATTAACAGATTCGTCGCCGGCGAAACGGCGAGCGAGTTCCAGTGCTTCGTCGATGACGACAGGCGCGGGCGTGTCAGTGAAGAGGATTTCGTAAACGGCGAGACGGAGGACGTTGCGATCCACGGCGGGCATGCGTTCCAGCCGCCAGTTTTTAGCATGTTTGGTGATCTGCTCATCTACCGCCGGGAGGTTGGCGGTGACGCCGCGGAAGAGGGCTTCGGCAAAGGGGTCGGAATGCGGCAGGGCGACGGCATCGTCACCCACCAGCAGGGATCCGTAGTAGCCCTTCAAAATTTCGTCGTGCGGAGCGGGGCGGAGATCCCATTGAAAAATGAGCTGTAGAGCGTGCTCACGCGAGCGGTGGCGCGCCATTATTTCGCGGCCCGCAGCTTGCCGAGCAGGTTGGCCATTTCGATTGCGGTCATGGCGGCGTCGGAACCTTTGTTGCCGCCTTTGCCGCCGGCGCGGTCAATGGCCTGTTCCAGGGTGTTGGTGGTGAGAACACCGAAGATGATGGGCAGACCGGTATCGGATGCAGCCTGCGCGATGCCGCGGGCGGCTTCACCGGCTACGTAATCGAAGTGCGGGGTATCGCCGCGGATGACAGCACCAAGACACAAAATGGCGTCATGCTTCTTTTGGGCGGCCAGGGCGCGGACAGTTACGGGAAATTCCCACGCACCGGGAATACGCACCACGTCGACTTCCCCGCTCCGGCCGCCGGAGCGTTCAATGGCGTCGAGAGCGCCCGCCAGAAGGCGTTCGGTGACAAAACTGTTGAAGCGACTGACGACGATGCCAAATCGTAATCCGGTCGCAGTGAGATCGCCTTCGATGATGTTCGGTGCCGCCATGGGATACTCGTTGGTTACAGGCATCATCTTAGCAAGCAGGCCTGTTTATCGCTTCCAACCAGAGCCTCATGGCCCCCGAATTCATTCGTAACTTTTCCATCATCGCGCATATTGACCACGGCAAGAGCACGCTTGCGGACCGTCTGCTGGAGACCACAGGAGCGCTTTCCCAGCGCGAAATGATGGCGCAGGTGCTGGACTCCATGGACCTGGAGCGGGAGCGCGGCATCACCATCAAAGCCCACGCTGTAAGGCTGGACTACAGGGCGGATGACGGGAAAGATTACCAGCTGAATTTGATTGACACACCGGGACACGTGGACTTTTCCTACGAAGTTTCGCGCAGCCTGCAGGCGTGCGAAGGCGCGCTGCTGGTGGTGGATGCGTCGCAGGGGGTGGAGGCGCAGACGCTGGCCAATACCTACCTGGCGTTGCACCACAACCTGGAAATTATTCCGGTGATCAACAAGATCGATCTGCCGTCGGCGGAACCGGAGCGGATTCGGGCACAGATTGAAGAAGTAATCGGGCTGGACGCGACAGATGCAATTCTGGCCAGCGCGAAGCAGGGCGTAGGCATTCACGAAACCCTGGAAGCCATTGTGAAGCGCGTGCCACCGCCGCGCGGGGTGCTGGATGCGCCGCTGCGGGCACTGATTTTCGATTCCTGGTTCGATGCTTACCGGGGTGTGATTATTCTGATGCGCGTGGTGGATGGCAGCGTGCGCAAGGGACAAAAGATCCGCCTGTTTTCGAATGGTCTGGAATTCGAAGTGGACGGCGTGGGCTATCAATCGCCCAAGGCCATTCCGTGCGATTCGCTTTCGGCGGGCGAAGTAGGGTTTCTGTTCGCCAACATCAAGAACGTGACGGAAGCGCGGGTGGGGGATACGATCATCTCGGCGGCGGCGCCCACTACTGAGGCTTTGCCGGGCTTTGAAACCATTAAGCCGATGGTGTTCGCGGGGCTGTATCCCATTGAATCGCACGAACACGGGCTATTGCGCGATGCCCTGGGGAAATTACAACTGAACGATAGCGCGCTGAGTTTTGAGCCGGAGAGTTCGGTGGCGCTGGGCTTCGGGTTCCGTTGTGGCTTTCTGGGACTGCTGCACCTGGAGATTGTGCAGGAACGACTGGAACGCGAGTTCAATATCGACCTGATTACAACGGCTCCGGGCGTGCGTTACAAGGTGACGAAGACGTCGGGCGAAGTGATTGAGGTGGATAATCCGACGCGGTTCCCAGACCCGAGTTTTATCGAAAAGATTGAAGAACCAGTGATTGAAGCCGCCGTGATTACGCGGGAAGATTTTCTGGGCGGCATTCTGGCGCTGCTGGAAGATAAGCGCGGCGTGCAGAAGAAGTTTGAATACATCGGGTCTGGCCGGGTGATGCTGACCTATGATGTGCCGCTGAATGAGATTGTGCTGGACTTTTATGACCGGCTGAAGAGCGTGTCAAAAGGCTATGCTTCGCTGGACTATCATCTGGCGGGGTACAGGGTGTCGCCCATGGTGCGGCTGGACGTGCTGATAGCGGGGGAGCCGGTGGATGCGCTTTCCATGATTGTGCATCGGGATTTCGCCTATGACCGGGGAAAGATTCTGATTTCACGGATGCGGAAACTGATTCCGCGGCAGATGTTTGAGATTGCGCTGCAGGCGGCGATCGGGACGAAGATTGTGGCGCGCGAGACGATCACCGCACTGCGGAAGAATGTGATTGCCAAGTGCTATGGCGGCGATATTTCGCGGAAACGCAAGCTGCTGGAGAAACAGAAGGAAGGCAAAAAGCGGATGAAGCGCGTGGGACGCGTGGAAATTCCGCAGGAGGCGTTCCTGGCGGTGCTGAAGGTGGGCGATATGGACGCGGACGATTAGAACGGCAGACATGGCGACGATGAACGCCGGTCAACGCGGAGCCGGTTGCGCTGGAAAAGCAAGGAATGGCACACGCCGAAGAAGATGCGGTTGAACAACAACCACTTCATCACCGTGGCCAAGCTGATAGAACAGGCTAAGACGCAGCCTTAAACTGGCTCAATTCCACCGCGCTGGTGGTGAGCGGGCAGGGTGGACGATGCGCCGGTGGTTTGGAATCAAGCAGTTGAGATTGGCATTGTACTTGCATTCCTCATGGCAGAGGTGGTAAAAACCATGAAGAAATTGATGATCGCTGTGACCGCGGCCGTGCTGACCCTGGCACCGATCACAGCTCTGGCAGCGGGGCGCAATGTGGTGATTGTGCGCCGACCGGCTTTTGGGGGCTATTACGGCTCCGCCTGGGGACCTTATTGGGGAGGCGGTTATGGCGCTCCGTATCCGTCATATGCCAATTCCGGGGACGTGAAGATTGACACCCACGTGAAGGATGCCGAGGTTTTCATCGACGGGGCCTACGCCGGAACCACGAAAGACAACAAGACCATGCATTTGCGGCCGGGCGCGTACAGCATTGAAGTGCGGCATGCGGGGCAGCCTGGTTTCCAGGAAAGAATCTACGTGGTGGCGGGCAAGACATTGCACCTGCACCCGGGTCTGTAGTCCTTTCGCCCGGCGGCCTAAACTCCCGCGCCACCCATGCCGATAAAGAGGTATGAGCGACAAAAGAGCCGCCGGGCGTTACCTTTGCGCGGATCTGGTACGTGTGGATTGGCTGGATGGGGAGGACGATTTCCGCAGTGCGGAGGCCGTTCTGGAAGACATCAGTCAACAGGGGGCCTGCGTGGAAATGGAGCAGGCGGTCAAGCTGGGCACTATGATGATGCTCAGTATTGACGGAAGAACATTCTATGGCCACGCCTCCCACTGCAACTTTCGCGACTACGGGTTTTTCGTGGGGATTCGCTTCTCAGAGGATACGCAGTGGTCAAGCGGTCTGGTAGCGCCCCGGCATCTCACCAACCTGTGTGCGCTGGCAGAAGATGCCACTGGTTCCTGAAATTCGCTGTAACTTGCGTGATGAATGAAAAATAATTGCCACTGAGAGTAAACAACCGCGTCGGCGCGTCCTATACTCGAATTGCGAACGCGCTTCCGCACGGCTTATGTTGCCCACTCAGGCTGAATATTACTGCTTCCTGGTAGTAGTGTTTTTTGCTTTTTGGCTGGCCCGCCGCAACCGCGCTGCCAGTATGTGGGTGGTGCTGGCGGCCAACTTCCTGTTCTACTCCCACTGGGGGCTGCTCTATCTTGTCCTGATTCCGGCCTGCGCCACGGTGGATTTTTTCCTCGCGCGCGCCATCGCGGTTCGCCGCGGTCGCAATCTGGTGTGGTTGAGTGTGGCCATGAACCTGGGCCTCATCGCCACTTCGCGTTACGTACCCGGGCTGGGCGCGCTGCTGCCGCTTAGCCTGTCGTTTTATGCGTTCCAGGCACTCACCTATACGCTGGAGATCTACCGCGAGGAAGCCGACCCATCAGCCAGTTTTGTGGACTATCTGGCCTCGGTAACTTTTTTTCCCACGGTGATCGCCGGGCCCATCGCGCGGGTTCCGGCCCTGATTCCGCAATGGCGCTGGAAGGGCTCTGCGCTGAGCCCGGGTCTTAGCCAGGAAGACGGGGGGCGTGCGCTTGGTTTGATTGCCATTGGGTTGCTCAAGAAATTTCTGATTGCCGATTACCTCGCCAACAACCTCATCAACCGCGTGTTCGATCTGCCCAAACTCTACGGCGGCGGCGACGTTCTGGTGGCCGTCTACGCCTACGCTTTTCAGCTGTATTATGATTTCTCCGGCTACAGCGATATCGCCATTGGCTCGGCGCTGCTGCTGGGTATCCGGCTGCCGGAAAACTTCAACGATCCGTATCGCGCCATCAACCTTGCAGACTTCTGGCGGCGGTGGCATATCTCTTTCTCCAACTGGCTGCGCGACAACCTCTATTACTCGCTGCCGGGGAAGCGCACAAAAGTGATGCCGTACCTGAGCCTTGTGATCACCATGGCGCTGGGCGGCGTGTGGCATGGAGCGCACTGGACGTTCCTGATTTGGGGTTTCTGGCACGGAACGGGGCTGGCCGTGGTGCGCTGGTGGCAGAAAGGGAAAGTGAGGCCGTCGCGGCCGGGCATGAGCTGGTCGCGGCTGGGCGCTGGCCTGCTCACGTTCCATTTCGTACTGGTGGGCTGGGTCTTCTTCCGCGCGGCCAGCGTGGATAACGCACTACAGATTCTGCGCCGCATCGCGTCGCTGCAATGGATTCCCGAGGGCGTGTCCCCGGCGTATTTCGCGGTTCTGGCCTTCGCAGCGGCTGCGCACTTCATTCCCAACACCTGGCGCGATCAGAGTTTGGGCTGGTTCGCGGCTCGCCCCGCGTTGCTGCAAGCCGCGGCGCTGGTTCTCACCACCCTCGCGATTCGCTATGCCTCCGGTGCCGGCACCGCCGCTCCCTTCATCTATTCGCGATTCTGAACATGCTGCCACGCCGCACTGCCACCACTATCACGCTCACTATTCTTTGCTTGCTGGGCCTGCCGCACGTGCCGGGTTTCAGCGCAATGCCGGGTGTAACGGGTAGCCGGATTCTGGCGGTTTTCCACCTGCGCCTGCCGGAAAAACCCATGCCGGTTGTGCCCGCACTGCCACCGCCCGTAGCGGACGACCGGGTTCCGGCGCCTCACCTGACTGTCCCGCCACACAGTCTCGACCGCCTGTTCGAGTCGTTCCGCGCAGGCCGCACCACACGCATTCTGCACTACGGCGATTCGCCCACCACGGCCGACTCCATCACGTCTGGCGTCCGCCGTATTCTGCAGGCGCGCTTCGGCGACGCCGGCCACGGCTTCCTCCTCATCGCGCCGCCCTGGGCCTGGTACGGGCATATCGGGACCAGCCTCGATTCCAGCGGCTGGCAGATTCAACCCGCTAGCCAGGCGCGCACCAAAGATCATATCCACGGCCTGGGCGGGGTCAACTTCGTGGGCTCCACGGGCGATACGTCCCACGTCACGCTCAACACGGCGCACTCTGGCGGCATGGTTTATTACCTGGCCGAACCTGGCGGCGGGGCATTCACTGTCTCTTCCGGTGAGACCGAACTCGCCGACATTCAGACCGACGCCCCGGCGAAGGCTGTAGCCCGGGCCGGGTTTCAGTTCCCGGAAGGAGCCAAATCGCTGGACCTGCGTGTGATCCGTGGCACTGTCCGCCTGTTCGGTTATCGCTTCGACAAAGAACAGCCGGGCGTGCAGTACAGCAGCATCGGCATCAACGGCGCCCAGGTGCAGATGATTGTCCGCTACTTTGAAGTGAGCCAGTGGCAAGCCGCGCTGCGCGACGAGAATCCGGATCTTGTGGTGCTGAACTACGGAACCAACGAAAGCATTTATGCCGGCTACGTGGAGACAGCCTACGCGGGAGAACTGCGCACGGTGATCGCGCGCATCCGCGAGGCACTGCCGGCGTCTTCCATTCTGGTGATGAGTCCGATGGATCGCGGCGTACGGAATGACTCGGGCGGGATTGTGACACCCGCGGCACTGATGAAGCTGGTGGAAGTGCAGCGCGCGGTAGCGGAAGAAACCGGCTGCGCTTTCTACAACACGTTCGAAGCCATGGGCGGCGCGGGCACTATGGCACGCTGGTATGAGATGCAACCTCGTCTGGTGAGTGGCGACTTTATCCATCCTCTTCCGCAGGGTGCCGATAAAGTTGCCGCACTGTTCGCTTCCGCGCTGCTGGAAGCCTACGGAAGGCACCAATGAGGCTTCGCCCGCTTGCGTTCGCGCTACTGCTGGCGGCTACGGCGTGGCCCGCCGCCAGGCCCGCTCCGCGCAGAGTTGCGGCCAGGAAGCCGGTGGTCAAACGCCCCACCCGTGCTGCGTTTTCAGCTGCAGCCCGCGCCAAAGCCCAACAGGAAATCAGTGCGATGATTGCCGCAGATAATCTTGGTCTGGAAAACGCCGGCGCGTTGGCGCCTTTTTTCGCCGCCCTTGCCAAACCAGACGGCCCGGTTCACATCCTGCAATTCGGCGACTCGCATACTGCTTCCGACGACCTGGTGAATTCGCTTCGAACCGTGCTCCAGAGCAGGTACGGCAACGGTGGCCCCGGCTTTATCCACGCCGGTCGCCCGTTCAAGGGATACCGCCGCTTCGACGCCCGCGCCACCGCCACCCCGCAGTGGAAGAGCGAAGGCACCCTGCAGAACCGCGGCGACGCCTGGCAGGGTCTGGGCGGTATCAGCATCAGCACCACGCAGCCCAAACAAACCGTCACGGTTGATTCCTCCGGCCAGCATCTCGCCCTGCATTTCCTTCGCCAGCAAAACGGAGGCCGCGTGGAGATCAATGCCGATGGACAACTCACTGAGATGATCCAGACCAACGGTGACCCCGGGGCCGGCCTGTGGGAAGCCCAGCTCACCCCCGGTGAGCATCTGGTGGGGCTTCGCACTCTGGACAAGGCACCTGTCCGCCTGTTCGGCTGGACGCTGGAAAACCCTACTGGCGTGACGGTGGAAACGCTGGGCATCAACGGCGCCTGGAACAACATTATGCTGGCGTGGGATAACGCCGTGTGGAGCGCGCAGTTCGCTTCACGCCAACCGGCGCTGATTATTCTGGAATACGGCACCAATGAGGCCAACAGCCGGGTGTGGGATGCCACTCGCCATCGCGCAGACCTTACCGCCATTATTGCCCGCATCCGCCAGGCCGCGCCCCAGGTCGCCATTCTGATGATGGGACCGCCGGATTGCGGCCAGAAGAAACCGCTGCTGCATCTGGACGACGTCATCCAAAGCCAGCGCCAGTTTGCCCGCGAACAGAATATTGCTTTTTTCGACTGGCGCGCGCACATGGGCGGCAACCGCAGCGTAATCCAATGGGTGACCGCGGGCTTCGGCCAACGCGATTACATCCACCAGACCTCCGATGGCTACCGCCTCACAGCCCACATGTTACTTACTGCACTTGACCAGGCTGCTATCCCTTCCAAACCATGACTACTACCCAACAAATTGCTGATCTTGTGGGCAAGATATCCAACAGGCCCGCGCCCGTGGCGGAAGACGAATCGTTGTTCGAAGCGGGCTATCTGGACTCCTTCACTCTTACCGACTTCGTGGGCCAACTGGAACGCGTATTCAGTATCAAAGTGCCGGATGCCGACCTCACTCCGCGCCGCTTCGATACTCTCGCCCGCATTAGTGCGTACGTGGAAAAAACGCCCCGCGTGAACCGCGCCGGGCAGAGCTAAACGTGCCCTCCATTCTCGCTTTCGGGAGTTACGTGCCGCCCCGCATCGTGGGTAACGACGAATTGGCGGCACGGCTTGGCTGCGATGCGGCGTGGATACTGCAAGTCTCGGGTATTGAAGAACGGCGCGTGGCCGATGGCGAATCGGTGGTCACACTTGGAGTGCAGGCCGCTCGCGCCTGCCTCGGGCAGTCTTCGGTTCCGGTGGGCCTCGTGATGGTCTCTTCAGGCACCGGCGAAAGACGTTTTCCTGGACCCGCCGCCGCCATTGCGATGCAGCTGGGCCTGGGCGGAATCCCCGCCATCGATATCCCCATCGCCAGCGCGGGCAGCCTGTTCGCTCTTGCGCTGGCATCGTCGCTGACCTCAACCTACGGCAACATTCTGGTGGTGGCAACCGAGAAAATGAGCGGGGCCGCATCTATAGAAAGAAACACCGCCATTCTGTTTGGCGATGGCGCCGGTGCCTGCCTGGTCTCACCGGGCCCGGGCCCGCTGCAGATTCTTGCTTCGGTACTGCATTCCGATGGCGAAGGCACAGAGGCACTACACCTCCCGCTGGATGGCCCGCTCCAGATGAACGGCTTTGCCGTGATTCGCCATGCTTCCGGAAAACTTCCCGCAGTGATTACAGAGGCGCTCTTGAAGGCCGGTATACCCGTGAGCACCGTGCGGGTTTTCCTGATGCATCAGGCCAACCAGAACCTGATCGACCGCGTGGCGCGGGCTATTGATGTACCGGCCGCCGCGTTCTATTCCAATATCCGCCGCTACGGCAACACCTCATCGGCATCAATGCTGATCGCCGCGGCCGAATGGTTCCCCGAGGCGAGTCTAAGACCCGGCGAGATTGTTTGCTTCGCTGCCTTTGGTGCGGGTTTCCACTGGGGCGCGCTGGTGGCGCGAGCGCAGTAGACCAGGCTACCCTGACAGAAAGATGGCCAAAGTTCCCGGATCAGGCCAACGCCTGGCGCTGTTGTTCGGCTTCGCAATGGCCTGCGCCTCTGCCCAAACCCCTGTCCGCAGTACGTGGGACGGCGTGTATACGCCGGCCCAAGCCCTGCGCGGCCAAACGGGCTACGCCGCCAACTGCCAGCGATGCCACCGGGCGAATCTCTCCGGCTATGGAGGCGTCCTGATGGGCGCCTATTTCCTCGAAAGCTGGCGCGACGAGGGGCTCGACAAGTTCTTCGGGTTGATGAAGCGCATCATGCCGCGCGACCGGCCCGGTTCGCTCCCGGACGAGCAATACATCGATATCATTGCCTACATCCTGGAATTCAATCGCTTCCCCGGCGGGCTAAAGGAACTGACTGCCGGTGATCTTTCCGAAGTCCTCGTTGCAGGTAAGGAAGGCCCCAACGCGATCCTTGATTTCGGCAGCCTGGTGAAGGTGTCGGGCTGCCTTGTGCACCCGAATCAAACCGACTGGACAATGCTCGACGGCTCTGATCCCGTCAAGACGAAGGACCCGGATGAATCGAAGGGCAGCGAACTGGCGGACGCGCGGGAACAGCATGCCGGCACGCTGGTTTTCCGCCTGCAGGATTCCAGCTTCTTTCATCCTGAGCGTAGTCAGGGAAACCGGGTGGAAGCCAAGGGCTTTCTCACCAAACAGCCGGGCGGGGGAAAACTGTTTGTCACCTCAATCCAGACGATAGGCGGACCGTGCGGCGCCGGTGGCCAGGACTGATCAGGTCGGGTTGTCGTAGATGATCAGATGAATCTCGCCGGGGCCGTGAACGCCTCGCACCAGCAGTTGCTCGATATCGGCGGTGCGGCTGGGCCCGGTGATAAAGACTGTGGAACTGGTATGGTCCGCCGGAAGCGCATCCAGGGTGAACAACTCGTCCAGTCCCGACAAAACCCGGTCTGCCGGCACCACTGCGATGTGTACGGGAGGCAAGAGGGAGATCAGCCTCGCGTCCGCCGGGCTGGCCATCATGACCAGGGTTCCCGTGTCGCACAGCGCGTAATCCGCACTGCTGATGCCAAATGGCGCGGTGGTGCAGAGCGCCCGCAATTCGGCTTCAACCATGAACCCGGTCTGCACACCTGGCAGAGCCGTAATCCCCGCATCCCGCAGCAATGGGGCGTTCGATGCGACCGCGCTGGCACCGCCAGTGATGAGCGCAACCGTATGGCACGCCTCTGCCAGTGTGGCGACGTGCACAGCCGTGCCGGAGAGCGCAATCACGCGCTGCATCAACAGCTCAATCCGCGCCGCACGGTCCATCACAGGCACACGAATCCGGGCTTCCGGTATTGCAGGGGGAGACTGGGAAGGTGCACGCCGCAAGTGCATCCGGACCTGCCCGAGAATGGCCTCGCGCGCCGTCACGGGCGACGCTCCTTCCACAACTCGCGGAAACTCTTGGCGGCGGGCGCGGGCAGATCCCGCTGGCTCAGCCAGTCCCTCACTACCGGCAGGCTGGCACCGTTGCGAATTCCCGGACCAGAGAAGCGCGCGCCTATTTTCGTCAGCCGCCGCCACAGTTTTGGCCTCGCTGCCGCGTAGGCGTAGGCCCGGAATGCCATCCGTTCAAACTGATGCTCAGCCGTTCCTTTTTCTGACTCTTTGATATCGGATCGCAGACGCAGCAAAATCTTCGGGATGTCGATCTTCACCGGGCAAACTTCCGCGCACGCCCCGCACAGGCTCGACGCAAAGGGCAGTGCCGGCTCGGCATCCAGACCATGGAACTGCGGCGTAAGAATTGCGCCAATGGGCCCCGAATATACCCACGGAAAACTATGTCCGCCGATCTTCCGGTATACCGGACAGTGGTTCAAACAGGCCCCGCAGCGGATACAGGTCAGCGAGGTCCGCTTCTCTTCGTCTTCCAACAGTTTGGTGCGTCCGCCATCCAGCAGAATGACGTGGAACTCTTCCGGGCCATCCACTTCGCCGGCGCGCCGTGGCCCGGAAAGAAACGAGGTATAGGCCGACAGCATCTGCCCGGTAGCGCTGCGGGCCAGCAATTTCAGGAACGTGGCCAGATCCTGGGCGCGCGGAATTACCTTCTCAATGCCGGCAATGGCCACATGCACCCGCGGTGCCGACGTGGAAAGCCGCGCATTGCCTTCGTTTTCCACCACCACGATGGCACCGGAATCGGCCACCAGAAAGTTGGCCCCGCTGATGCCCATATCGGCGCGCAGGAAGGCCTCCCGCAGCACCACACGCGCGGTGCGGGTCTGGTTTTCAATTACAGTATCGTGCGGGGTACCCAGTTTTTCTTCGAACAGATCGGCTACGTCATAGCGCGTCAGATGCAGCGCCGGGGCAATAATGTGATACGGCCTCTGCTTCAGCAACTGGAGAATATACTCGCCCAGATCGGTCTCTACGCTCTCGATTCCGTGCTCTGCCAGGCGGTCGTTCAGATGCACCTCTTCCGAGGTCATCGACTTGGACTTCACCACCAGCTTCACACCGCGCGGCCGGGCAATACTGAGAACCGTTTCCGCCACTTCCTCCGCGTCGCGGCACCAGTGCACATGACCGCCATGCGCCACCACGTTGCGTTCGAACTGCTCCAGATACCAATCAAGGTTTTCGATGGTGTGCAGTTTCACCAGCCTCGCCTGCTCCCGCAATTCCTGATAATCCGGCAACAGATGGGGCTCAATGGCAGAACGCCGATGGCTCATCAGCCGGCCGGTCGCCGTGTACACCGCTTTTTGCAGATGCGGATCGGCCAGGGTGTTGTTGATGATCCGCCCGAAATCCTGATGATCCAGATGAGAAGTGGACATTAGCGGCTCGCCAGGACCTCAGCCAGATGCATGGTGCGAATGGGAAGCCCGGCCCGGCTGATGGCCCCCGCCATTTGCATGAGGCAACTGGAATCGGCCGACACCAGGATATCGGCGCCGGTCCGCACAATCGAATCGATTTTGGTTCGCGCCATGCCGCCGGAGACGCCGGGGAATTTTACCGAAAACGTCCCGCCAAAACCGCAGCACTCTTCGGGGATGTCCATTTCGCGCAGTTCGAGGCCGCGCACTTTACTGAGCAGGCGCCGCGGCCCGTCTTTGATGCCCAGTTCGCGCAGCGAATGGCAGGCGTCATGGTACGTCACTACGCCATCGAAGCGCGCGCCCAGGTCTTCCACCTTCAGCACGTCGGTGAGAAACTTTGAAAACTCCACTACGCGCGGAGCCAGTTGCCGGGCGGCATCGTGATCTGTGCCGGTCGCAAAAAGGTCGGTGTAGTGATGGCACATCATGGACGCGCAGGAGCCAGCCGGAACCACCACGTAGTCAGAGCCCTGCAACACCTTCATGGTGTGCCGTGCCACGGTGGCCGCTTCGTCGCGGTAACCGGTGTTGAAAGCGGGCTGGCCACAACACGTCTGGTCTTCGGGGAAATGGATTTCGCAGCCGGCCCGCTCCAGAACCGTGGCCATGGCCATACCGGTGGCGGGGAATAACTGGTCTACGACGCAGGTTACGAAAATGGAAACTTTCATGGCAACATTGGGGGCGTCTTGAGGTTCATCCTGAGGATGTGGGCGGGGTACGCGAGGGTGCAGCGGAGCAGGGGCTCCAGCATGAAAACCAGAGGATAGCGACGGCGTCCGGCAGGTTTCTGCCGACGCGCACAGGTGGCTACCGCCCACATCCGGGAGATGGGTACACCCAACTGGCAAATCCTCCAGGGTTGGAATTGAAAACCCCATTGTCGCATTGCAGTGGTGCGAAGCCGGATGAATTGATTCAAGGCGCGATACATGGAGCGCTCATGGATGATTTCGTAGCGGCGGTTTGAGACTGGTCGGTTTCGACGATTAATCGATACGTGCCGTCTCCAGACGCGGCGCAAGTATCTGAATGATCCCGAGCGCGATCAGATACGCTGAACCCGCCATGATGAATACAGGAACGTAGCTTCCGGTGAACTGAAGCAGGAAGCCGGTGAAAGTCGCTATGAACATTCCGCCAACCGCCCCACCGAAACCGCCGATGCCGACCACCGAAGCGACGGCGCGGCGAGGGAACATATCTGACGCCAGCGTAAACAGATTGGCCGACCAGCCCTGGTGTGAAGCGGCAGCCAGGCTGATCAGGGCCACTGCGCCCCAAAGACTTTTAACATTGGCGGTGAAAACAACCGGTACCACGCAAAGGGCACAACAGAGCATGGCCGTCTTGCGGGCGCGGTTCGCTGACATGCCCCGTTTCAGCAAGGCGCCGGCCAGCCATCCGCCGCCTATGCTGCCGAGATCGGCTACAACATAGATGACCACCAGCGGGGGGCCAAGGCTGGTGAGCGACAGCCCGTGCTGCGTGTTGAGAAACTTCGGCAGCCAGAAGAGAAAGAACCACCAGATGGGGTCGGTCAAAGACTTGGCGATTAGAAACGCCCAGGTCTGACGATGAGGCAGCAGATGGGCCCACGGAATTTTCGCGGTGGGTTCGGGCGGGTCGCTATTAATATATTCGAGTTCGCCCGACGCAACGGCGGGATGAAGGTGAGGTGGCCGATAAATACCAAGCCAGGCCGCAAGCCATATCGCGCTGAACAGCCCTGTGAAAAGAAAAGCCGATTGCCAGCCGAAGCGGACGGCGATCCACGGAACCATAATCGGAGCCACGATGGCGCCAATGTTGGAGCCGGAATTGAAGATTCCGGTAGCAAATGCACGTTCTTTTCGCGGAAACCACTCGGCAACGGTCTTGATTGCCGCCGGGAAGTTGCCCGCCTCACCCAGCCCCAGAAAGAAGCGAGCCAAACCGAATCCCGCCACGGAATGCACCAGGGAATGGCTCATGGCTGCAAGGCTCCAGATGGCAATCGCAACGGCATAGCCGATCCGGGTACCCACCCGATCAATGAAACCGCCCGCTACAAGAAGCCCGATCGCATAAGCCGCCTGGAACGCGGTGACAATGTAGCCGTATTCAATTTCGTTCCAGCCGATGAGTTTTTGCAGGTCGGGCGCCAGCACGCCCAAAACCTGACGATCCATGTAATTGATGGTGGTGGCAAAGAACAGCAGCGCGCAAATGCGCCATCGGTAATTTCCAACCGCTTCCGGCTTGCTGGTTGCGGTGGACATTTAGTTCGTTGCCTTGCGGCGATAAAAATCCTGCATGACGAACCAGGCTTTCTTCTTCTCGCCTTGCAGCGTCAGCAGACCCTTGCGATTGAAGTAGTCAGTGATGTTCGGCAGCAGGCGCCGCGGGCTGCGGAAATCCATCAGTACCCAGGGCGACATTCCGCGAAGAAAGGGAATGCGCTCCAGCATGGCCAGTTGCCGCCGGAAGACGTCTTCCTGATACTCTTCACTCCATCGGGTGTGCGCGTCGCCGTGCATCCCGTAGAGTCCATCGGCGCCAAATTCGCTCATAATCAGCGGCTTGTGGGACGACGAAGACCACGTGGTGAGGTCGATCCGCTCCGGCGTCCCTTCGTACCAGCCGATGTATTCGTTGTAGGCGAGCACATCCAGCACATCTCCCAGCGGGTCGGCAAGCCGCGCCAGGTTCACGCCGGGTTCGGTCTTGCTCCGGGTTTCGTACTGCATGGCAGCGGTGACCAGGCGGGTGGAATCGGAAGCCCGGACGTGAGCCGCAAGGTTGCCGAGAAATTCGTTCCTCGCGGGCGAAACCGGAGTTTCGTTGGCGATCGACCAAAGTATGATCGAAGCCCGGTTACGGTCGCGCGCGATGCTCTCTGTTATCTGGTTGCGGGCGTTGGCGAGCGTGGCGGGGTTCTGCCAGTCGATGGTCCAGTAGACCGGAGTTTCCGACCACACCATAAGACCCATCCGGTCTGCCTCACGGATCATCGCATCGCTGTGAGGGTAGTGAGCCAGGCGGACATAGTTGCAACCCAATTCCTTCGCCCAGCCCAGCAGAATGTGGGCGTCGTCTTCGCTGTAGGCGCGGCCTCCGCGCAAGGGGGCCTCGGCCTGCAGGGAGACGCCGCGCAGAAACACCGGCTTACCGTTCAGCAGAATGTCTGGGCCACTCACTGCAATGGTGCGGAAGCCAATCTGATCGTGCATCGTATCGGTTTCAGCAGACAGAGTTACATCATAAAGGCGTGGATTTTCGGGGGACCACAACGCCAGGTTCGCCGGGACCGAGAGTGCGGCATACCCGCCGGCATCGGTCGTGACGCTGAATTCCAGCTTCGCATCGGGGATCCGCAGCGTGACTCTCTGACTGCGCTTTGCCCCGTTGATGCGTACCCAGCCTTCAATCTGACTGGAAGAACCTTTTTTCAGCTGCACCAAATAGTCTTCAATGAACGACTCGGGCTCCGTGACCACGGAGACGCCGGCGGTGAGGCCCCCGTAGTTCCACCAGTCGCTGTTGGTCGTGGGGACCCCTTCTTTCTGGCGCGTGTTATCCACCTTGAGGATGACGAAATTGCCCTTTGGGACGGTCTTGCCTGTGATTTCAAAATCAAAAGGCGTAAAGCCACCGGTGTGGTCTCCGAGCTTCTTTCCGTTGAGCCAGACCGAGGCCTGATAATTCACCGCGCCGAAGTGCAGGAACGAGCGCGTACCCGGCTTCTGTTCATAGTCGAACAACTGCCGGTACCAGACGGTTCCTTCGTAGAAAAACAAGCGTGGATCCTGTGAATTCCAGTCTCCGGGGACGTCCAGTTGTTGCGCGTTGTCGAAATCGTACTCGACCCGCTGACTCTTGTCCTTCGCCTTCTGATTGAGGAAGAATGCATCCCCGGTTTTGACGCGCATCTTCGAATCGTAGAGACCGTATTCATAAGGATCGACAATGACGCGCCACTTGCCGTTGAGGCTTTGGGCGGTTCTTCCGGGTACATTGTTGATGCGGACCGGTTCCTGCGGGCAGGCCGTTCCGGCAAACGCAAGGGCGAGCGAAGCACAGAGAAAGGCTTTCATTTCTTCTCCTCCGGACTCCGGTTGTGAAACACATCCAGCAGGAACTTTTCCATCGCCGCAAACGACGGTTCCAGCCAGCGCTCCTCCGCCCAGAAAGTGTGCGGCGCGCCCTCCGCCGAAAAGAGTTCAGCCCGCACCCCGGCGGCTTTCATCTTTGCCGTCATCACGGCAGATTGCTGGTACGGCGCGGTCTGATCGGCCGTGCCATGCAGAATCAGAAATGGCGGGAGCGTACCGTTGACGTAGTTGGTGGGCGAGGCCTCCTTGCATCGTGCGGGCAGCTCTGCACAGGTGGCACCGAGAAACTTTGCATTCGAAGCGTCTTTGTGTTGGTACAGATCGACGATCGGATTAAAGGCAACTACGGCCTGGACCGCCGAACTTACGCCCAGACAACAGACATCGCCATCCCACTTCGGATCGTTGCCGGTGACGCCCAGAAAAGCCGCCAGGTGTCCGCCCGCGGAACTCCCCACAGCTGCGATTTTCCCACCGTCGATGTGATATTTCGCGGCGTTCGCGCGCAGCCAGCGGACCGCGGCTTTGGAATCATAAATCGCTGCCGGATACCTGAATTCGGGTGCGAGGCGGTACTCGATGGCCATTCCCGCGATGCCGAGCGAGGCCATTCGTGCCGCCTGTCTGCGTAACTGACTTCGATCCCCGCTGCTCCAGGCGCCACCATGGATGTAGACTGCGGCAGGAAAGGGCCCGGTGCCTCGCGGCAGGTAGAGATCTGCCAGAAGTTCGTGTCCCCCAGGACTGGCAAACACTACTTTGGTTACAACGTCGAACGCCGGTGTCTGCAGCGCTCCGCGGTCCGGATTCCGCTGGGGCAGCAGGGTACCTGCAAAATCCCGCCCGCCATTCTGCTCCACAGTCGCTCCGGTACCGGCGCACGGAGAACCGGCCTTCAGCCGAAAGCCTCCGGCACCGGCTGTCATCGATTCAAACAGAGGTTCGCCCATGACCTTTGCGGAATCATCCGGTTCGTTCGCGGGGTGATTGCCGAAGAAACAGTTATGGTCGAAGAAAGCGTTCGTCGCTTCCCCTGGCAGATAGACGCCGTTCCCTTCATTCACTACAACGTTATTGGTGTACCAGGTGCGGTCAGCGTAACCGGGTTCTTTTCCGAACAGATCGAATTCAAAAATGTGCGGGTGCGTGCCTTTCGGCACGTAGATGGTGTTGTTGTAGATCTGCGTATTGGTTGCCGGTCCGTCGAAAGCGATGACGCGTTCGCCCTCATTGCGGCTCACGTTGTAGCGGATGATGGTGCCGTCATTGAAGCCGGTTTTTGATGCGGGGTTGGCGCAGATGTTCGCCAGTCCGCCGCCGTTATCGTGGCTGTAGTTGTACTGAATAATGGTGCCCTCAGAGCTGTAATCGCTGTCATAGGCGGCGCCTTCATTGCCGTGATACTGAGTGCCGGAAACTTCGTTGAATTCAATGCGGGCGTCCTTCGTTGCGAAGACATAGATGGCGTTGCCGTGCAGTCGCGCCGCGGCGCCGGTGATGGTGTTGTGTGCGATGACCGGGGCCAGCGAGGAACGGATGCACATTGCATTCTTGCCGATATCTTCCAGGCGATTGCCCTTGACCACGACGCCGGTGTGATGCAGCTCGGCCCACCGTTCCGAACGCGGGTTCGGTATCGATTCGGAATAGAGATAGATGCCGATGTTATCGACGGCGTAAATGTGGTTGTTTTGGATGAGAACATCGTCGAGCCGTGCGCCTTTTCCCTTTGTATCGATCTCGAAACCGATGCCACCGGTCATTTTCTCGACCATTTCGGAACCGAGCTTTCCCTTCACGTTGTGAATCTCAAGCCCTGTGAGATGAATGTGATGGAACACGCGCCCCGAACTACTCGCACGGTACAGGAGTCCGCGGCGCAAGCCTGGCTCCGAAGCGTCGTTGGTGAGTTCCAGATTGCGAACTTCGATGTATTCCTGATCGCGGAGCAGAAGGGCTTCTTCGGCACCGTTGCCGTCAATGCGCGGCAGCGCCCCTTCGCCGTAACGATCGATGACCACCGGCTTGAGCGAGGTCCCCGATCCCTGGGGGATCAAGGTGCCTGTCCAGCGGCAACCGGAGTGCAGCAGCAGCCTGTCGCCCGGCTGCAGCCGGAGCTGATTGGCTTCGTCGAGCGACTTGCCGCCGGCGCAGTCCACGCGGTAATCGGCACCCGCGCATAACAGGGGCAGAATACAAGTCAGAAGTAGTGGTCGCATATTAGAAATCGATGCGACCGCTGAGCTGAATCTGCCGATTTCCGGTAACCGTGGTTACCTGGCCGAAATTGGTGCTGTTAACCGAAGTCACGATGCCTCCCAGCTGGTGCCGATTGAACACATTGAGCATTTCCGCGGTTAGTTGAAGATGCGTCTTCTCCCGGAGTTGGAACGACTTGCGAATGCTGACGTCTTCCGACCTGGTGCCGAAGCCGCGAATCTGCGAGTAGCGGCGTGCGCCGGTGCCGAGCGTAAGGGGCGCAGGAGCGGAGAAGGCCGCCTTGTTCAGATAGGTATCCTGTGCCGAGAGCGTGTTGGCGAGATTAAAATTCGCGAAGTCGAAAGCCGGATTCCTCAATTCTCCGGCAGCCACGTTCGCGCGATTGGTCGCGCCGTTCCATCCGCCCGAAAGCGGTGTGGTGGCCGTGAATGCCAGCGGCTGGCCGCTGTAGTAATTCACAAGCGAAATGACGGACCATCCGCCCACCAGCGCTTTGGTATACCGCTTCCCCTTGAACGGCAGGGCGTAGTTCACATAGGCCTTGAACGCGTGGGGCTGATCGCCTTCGGCCACGGACTTTTCCAGTTTCAGATTGTAGTAGTCGAGGGGCCGCCCGGTGTTATCGCCCAGCAGCGAACTGTCCACATTCGCCAGCGTCTTCGAGAATACGTAATTCGCATAGATCAACAGGCCTTCGCGGACCTCCCGGTTCACTGTCACCTGAAGAGCGTGATACGTGGAGAAGCCCAGCGGCGCGCCATAGTCCTGAATCGTCTGGTTGCCTTGCACCTGCGGGAACGGACGGAGCGCGCTGGCAACGGTGCCCGCGAACCCCGGATAAGGATACGCGATCCCGTTGGCCTTCGCATCGGCTTCGCTACGGACCGCATTGTTCAGTTTCGTGCCGTACTGCGCCAGCGCCGAGGCCTGAATCTGATTGAGTATGGCAAGTTCGCCGATCCGCAGGCGGGTGCCCTTGTTGCCGATGTATCCGATATCGAGTACGGTGTGTTTCATGACTTCACGCTGGATATTCAGATTCCACTGGTGAATGTACGGCGAGAGGCCGTAGTGGGGATCGATTATGGCCGGGCGGTTCTTGTCTCCCCACGAGACGTCGTAAGCGGCCCCGGAATAACGATCGGTGGGGAAGCCGGTATCCCAGTTGAAGATACCCGCCCAGGGGGTCACCGCATTGGCGTCGAGCGAATAGGTGCCGCCCGCCTGCACATTCGTCGCCTTGCCATACGGTGTTGCGTTGGCGGCCGAGGTGGAGTTGAAAACATCGCCCTCGTAGAGGATTCCATAAGCTCCGCGGACGACGATTTTAGCCGGCCCGTTCCAGGCGAAACCAAAGCGCGGTCCGAAATCTTTGTAATCTCTCCTGCCGAAATAGCTTCGGCCGGTGCAGCCCGGGCAGTTACCAGCGAAATCGTAAGCGCCACGCAGCCCGGATAACGGGTCGATCTTTTCCGGATTGAAGCTCGACAGCCGGTCATGAACCTCAAAGCCCGGCGGCTGGTAGTCCCAGCGCAGACCATAGTTCAGGGTCAGGTTCTGGTTCACTTTAAACGTGTCCTGAATGAACGCGCCGACATAATGACGACGCATACCGAGCGACACCGAGTCGCTTTGCGTCGCGTTGTCCACAATACCCAGCAGATAGCTGGCAAACGCGTAGCCGGTCTGCGTGCCTGAAAAAGCTTCGTTCGGGATCGCGGTTGTGCGCGCCGCAAAGTTGATTGCGGTATTTGGCGTTGTCTGATTGTTTTGGGATAGACGGCGGATATCGATTCCGGCCTTGAGGAAGTGGCGGCCTCTCGATGTACTCAGGGTGTCGGAAAGGCCGAAGCTCATATCGGAACGGTAGGAATTTCTGATGAATCCCGGACTCTCGGTGGTGACAAACGGCCCGCCGCCCCAGCCGATGGCAGGATAGCCGATTGTGCTGAGGTTCCTGATTCCCAGTGCGGCGGCGCCGTCGTTGCCGGTTTGGGTAACGGCGTTTGGATTGCCGCGATGATTGAAGCTGAAGTTGACGTTATTGAGAAGTATCGGCGTAATGGTCCAGTCCTCAATCAGGCGTGCGGTTTGGCCCGTTTCATCGCGTAGCCTTGCTTTCGACAGCGGCCCGCCATACGTGTCGGACGGATCCCACAAGCCGTTGGAGTCGAGCAGCAGCCGAGGCGAAAAGTGACTGCTCACAGAGAGTGCGATCCGGTGGCGTTCGTTGAAAATGTGGTCGCCTTTCTCGGCGAACTGATAGCGGTCCCAGATCGGCTGGCCCGAAGTTGGAAAGTAGAAGTTGTTCTGCAGCGCCACCCGCCCGTCCGGCCCGGTGACCGTTGGCAGGTAGTGGGACGTCGCAATGGCGTTCAGATTCCTCGCAACCTGACTGAATTGTGAAACCGGGATCTTGTTACCTGGAAACACTTGCCCGGTCCAGCGGCCGTTGGGAAGTTGCTGGAAAGTTTTCGGGTTGTAGATTGCCCCCTGCAGCACGGTGTTGCCCAGCGCGTCCTTTGTGGAGAGTGCCGGCCCCAGCAGGCGGGAGAAATCGCCCTGATAGAAATCAGCAATGGGTTCAGAGGTGGTGGTGGTGCCAAGACCCGGGCTGCGCTCGCGGTAGCGCTCGAAGGTGAAGTGCCAGAAGGTTTTGTTATGGCCGTTGTAGAGTTTAGGGAGAACCACGGGTCCGCCGCCGCTTACCGCGTAATCCATCTTGCGGTCCAGCGTGCGTCGAACGCCGCGGAACTTGTTGCTGAAGGTGTTCGCGTTGAAGTCTTCGTTGCGGAGTCCAAAGTAGGCGCTGCCGTGCAACTGGTTCGTGCCGGACTTCATCACATAGTTGAAGACACCACCCTGGGTGCGGCCAAACTCGGCGCTAAGCCCGGCGGTCTGCACTTTTACTTCCTGCAGGGCTTCCGGGGAGATGATTGCCGCACCGGTGTCGCCCGCCTGGTTTACCGTCACTGAGGCGCCATCCACCAGCATTTCCTTGGAGTAGCTGGTTGAACCGTTGACGTGACTCTGGTTGGCCCCCGCCGTTCCGGAAACCCCCGGCGTCACCTGAAATGCAAAGGCGTCGGGCCGCCGACCCCCGCTGCCGAAGCTGAGCGGCAGTGCCACCAGCGACTTGTTGTCGAACGCCGTGCCTACCTCAGCCGAGTCGGTCGCAACTCTGGTCACGGTATCGGTAATCTCCACTGACTCGGCGACGGAGCCAAGCGGCAAGACGGCATCCACGCGAAGCACGTCGGTGACCCGCAACGTGATGCCGGATCGGACAAGCCGCGAGAAGCCTTTGGCCGTGAACGTGATTTCGTAGTCGCCGCCGGGCAGACCCGGGCGGTCGTATTCGCCGGCCTTTCCCGTAGTGAGTTCGAATGCCTCACCGGTGTTCACCTGGCGAATCATGACTTGAGCTTCAGCGATGGGAGCGCCGCTCGGATCCGAGACGGTGCCATTGATGGTTCCCCGATTCGACTGGCCAAATGAGGGGTGCGAGAAAGCCAACAGCAGGACGAACAAAGCAGCCAGACCGCCGCGCAACAAGAGCGAGCGGAGTGAGACTGCGCAAAACGACGTGGAGCGCATTACCGATAAACCTCTGTAGTGGGATTTTAACTGTGGAACCCGTCGAAGGTAAGTTAGAAGACGTTGTGACGGCAATTCGTAACGTTACGACCGCTTCCCGAATCGCTGTAGAATAAGGACTTGACGCAAACGAGCCACAGCGAGCCGCAAATTTCCCCGGGCGAAAAACGGTCTGCCCTGGACGCGGCGCTGGGTAGCGATACCTTCGCGCGCTCTGAACAGTTGCGGTCATTTCTTCAGTATGTGTGCGAAATGGAGATGTCCGGACAGGGAGCCGAACTCACCGAATACCTGATTGGTGTCCGGGCGCTCGGTCGGTCTGCAGATTATTCGCCGCACGAAGACTCCTCGGTGCGGACACGCGCCTACGAACTGCGACAACGCCTGAAAAAACTCTACGGGTCTGAACTGGCGGAGGCTGCGGTCCGCATTGACCTGCCGAAAGGCTCGTATCTGCCGGCGTTCGTTTTTCCGCCATCGGGATCAGCCATGGCAAGCGCGCCTCGTTTGCACGCCGAACCGGAACACCGGCGCGGAGGGCTCCCGCAATGGCTGCAGGCTGGTGCAACCGGGGCGCTGCTGGCTTCCTGCGTTGCAGCCGCAATCTGGTGGATCTCGGCAGGCGGCGAGACTTCGGTGAAGGCCGACCCGGTGATCCGCCAGGCCTGGGCGCCACTGCGGAGCCCGGAGGCCGATCTGCAGATTTCCATGGCGGCACCGTTGCATCTGCTGGTTTCCCCCTACATGAACACCACGCCGGGCAACCTGCCCAAATTCCCGGCGCCGCAGGAATTGTACAACCTCTTTAGCCGTTACCGTCCGTTACCCACCGACGCAAAGCTCGAAATGCAGCCGGTGCAAAAGGCTCTGGCGCTGGGAGATGTGCAGGCGCTGGCACAGATTCTGGCCACGCTCAGCAGCCTGGGGATTCATTCCCACATCCTGCCGGAGACCAACTCACCGCTGCCCGCCCTGAGGACCCACAGCGGGTTTCTTGTCGGCTCACCCTGGTACAGCCGGGCGGCGTCTGTGCTGCTGGAAAAAACGCCGTGGACCATTCAGCTGGATCCGGAATCCCGCGAAATCAGCATTATTGGCCAGGGTGCCACGAGCGGAAAAAAATATGTTCCTATTCGCGGCCCGAGGGGTGAATATCAGGAGGTCTTCGGTTTGCTCACCGTGCTTGCCGGCGAACCCGGCGCCTCCGGTCCGCGCACACTGGTGGTTGTTTCAGGCCTCACTTCGGTGGGTGCCCACGGCGCAGCATCGTTTTTCTCATCGGCCCGTGACATGAGGCAGCTGCGGGATCGATTCGAACGGGAGGGAGTGAAAGGATTTCCCCCCTCCTATCAGGTAATCGTCCGCTGTCGCGCTTCGGAAGATTCGCAACTCCTCGGGTTCTCCTATGAAACCCACCGGGCCCTGGGAAGGTAGCGTGCGGTCTTACGAAAGTTGCCTTGCGATGCACTCCACCACGTCTTCAACTGAGGCATCGGCATCCACACTAATTGCACTTTCCGGGTCTTCCAGGGATTCAAACTGGCTGGGTATCAGTGTGGGGGGCATAAAGTGGTCGCCGCGCGCCAGCAGGCGATTGCGCGCGGTCTCTGGTGCGATTCGCAGGTGGACAAAAACAACGCGCCCCGCCATATCGGCGTTGGTCGGCATAAGACGGGCGCGATAGGTCTCGCGGAGCGCCGAACAGGCGAGCACCAAAGACTGGCCAGACGCCAGTTGGTTCGCGATCACCTCACGCAGCCGGTCAAGCCAGGGAGCGCGGTCTTCGTCATTGAGCGCCGTGCCGTGCCGCATTTTTTCCACATTTGCGGCGGGGTGAAAGTCATCCCCGTCAAAGAACGCGTATAGTTTCTTCGCGGCGAGGCGCTTGCCAACTGTGGTCTTCCCGGAACCGGTCACGCCCATGACGATAACGGCGGTTGGTTGTTCGGAATTCATCATGGGAGCGGGAACCCATAGTTTAAGATAGCCTCTTATGGGAGTTCACTGCCAGTGAGCAGCCTCGGAATTGTATCGGCATTGGTCGGAAAAGAGCTTCGCGCCGGCTTCCTTGACGAGAGCGAAATCCGGGCGACGGTTGCCGCGGGACTGGCGCGCATGGCACTCGGCGGCCGCCGGGTTCTGGTCATCATTCCCGACGGAACCCGCACCATGCCCATGCCGCTGCTGTTCGGGATTCTTGAACAGGAATTGACCGGCAGCGTGAAGCAGCTCGATTACCTGATCGCAACCGGCACCCACGCGGGCATGAGCGACGCGCAATTGAGCCGGCATGTGGGACGCCCGGTTATTGATGGAGCAGCAGGTACGAGCCGGATTTTTAATCACGCGAGCGACGACGAGTTGAGCCTGGCAAGTCTCGGCACCATCCCTGCCGCGGAAATATCGGCTATCACCGGCGGGCTGCTCACGGAAGGGGTTGAGGTCAGACTCAACCGCGCGATCCTTGCATACGATCACATCCTGATCTGCGGCCCGGTCTTCCCCCACGAAGTTGCGGGCTTTTCAGGCGGTACGAAGTACTTTTTTCCGGGCATCGCCGGGCGGGAGATCATCGATTTCACCCACTGGCTGGGGGCTCTTGTGACCAGCAGTGAAATCATCGGCGTTGCGGAAACTCCGGTCCGTCGCGTGATCGACCGCGCGGCTGCTCTGGTGCCACGCCCGCAGTCGCTGATTGCGCTGGTGACTCACCATGAAGGCGTGGCGGGCGTGTTCTGCGGTCCTGTGGATCAGGCATGGCGCGCAGCGGCAGAACTCTCCGCGAAGCGACATGTCATCCAACTCGCAAAGCCGGTGAAGCGCATACTGGCCATCATGCCTGAGATGTACTCCGATCTCTGGACCGGAGCCAAAGGCATGTACAAGAGCGAACCTGCGGTGGCCGATGGCGGCGAGGTGGTGATTTATGCGCCGCATATCCATGAAGTCAGTCATGTCCACGGACATTTGATCGAAGAAATCGGCTACCATTGCCGTGATTACTTTCTCGCGCAGTGGGATCGCTTCCGCCATTACCCCGGCGGCGTTCTCGCTCATTCCACCCACGTGAAGGGGAAAGGCAATTACGATGCCGCGACCGGCGTGGAAACCCCGCGAATCACGGTAACGCTTGCCACCGGAATTCCCGAATCGGTTTGCCGCGCGATCAATCTGGGGTATCAGGATCCGGCATCGGTCGATCAGGATGAGTGGCTCGCTCACGTGGATCGTGACTGGCTGGTGATTCCCCGCGCCGGTGAAATGCTGTACCGGACAGGAGAGACATGTATCAGCCGTTAAACCTGGCAGGAAAAATTGCAGTCGTCATCGGGGGCACATCCGGCATCGGCAGTTCTCTTTCGCTGGGCCTTGCCGAAGCGGGCGCCGATGTCGTTGCCTGTTCGCGGCGGCTGGATGCGGTTGAGACCACCGCTACGGAAATTGAACAGCGGGGGCGGCGCACGCTCCGGATCGGCGCCGATGTTACAGACCGTGACTCGCTCGTTGCATGCCGTGAAGCCGTTCTCGGAGCGTTCGGAAAAATTGATATTCTGGTCAACTGCGCGGGGCGGATCAAACGCACGCCGGCGCTTGACCTCAACGAAGAAGAGTGGGACTCCATCCTTGAAACAAACCTCACCGGAACGCTGCGCGCCTGTCAGATCTTCGCACCACCAATGATCAGCCAGGGATGGGGACGGATCATCAATATCGCATCACTAAATTCATTCGCGGCCTTCTTCGAAGTCGCCGCTTACGCTGCAAGCAAGGCGGGTGTGGCCGGACTTACACGGTCACTGGCGGTTGAGTGGGGCAGGCACGGCGTCAATGTGAACGCCATCGCCCCGGGCGTTTTTCGGACCGCACTGAATCAGGCCCTGCTGGACGGGACAGAGCGGGGGAAGGAGTTGCTGCTGCGGAGCCCCTTGAAGCGCTTTGGGCGAGTGGAGGAACTGGCTGGTGCCGCAGTGTTCCTCGCCTCGGAAGCCGCAAGCTTCGTCAACGGCCAGGTGCTGGTGGTGGATGGGGGCTTCCTCGCCAGCGGAGTGAACCAATGACCTTCCTGCACGAAGATTTCCTGCTGGAGACGGAAACTGCCCGCGAGCTTTATCACTCGGTTGCCCGCGAGCTTCCGATCATCGATTATCATAGCCATCTTTCCGCGGAATTGATGGCGGCCGACCACCGCTTTCGTTCGATCACGGAAATCTGGCTGGAGGGCGATCACTACAAGTGGAGAGCGATGCGCGCATGCGGCGTTCCTGAGCGCCTGATCACCGGCGACGCATCGGATCAGGAGAAGTTCGAGGCATGGGCGCGAACCGTACCGGCCACGCTGCTTAACCCGCTCTACCACTGGACGGCCATGGAGCTCAAGCGGCCGTTCGGCATCGACGAAATGTTGACGCCAGAGACCGCATCCTCTATTTTTCAGCGCTGCAACGAGCAGTTGACCGGCGGCCCTTTGACCACGATGGAGATCCTGCGGCAATTCCGGGTTGCAGTGATCTGCACCACTGACGACCCGGCCGATTCGCTGGAAGCTCACCGTCAGCTGGCTGGGCGCCACAAGCCCGGTACGCAGGTGTATCCCACATGGCGTCCCGATAAAGCGCTGGCCACTGACGATGTGGCCGCATGGAACCGGTGGGTTGAGCGCCTCGCGCAGTCAGCAGATTTGACCATTGGCACGTGGGAGTCTTTCCTTGCCGCACTCGAAAAGCGCCATACTGCGTTCGATCAGCTCGGCTGCCGGGCTTCCGATCACGGGCTGGAGCGCATGCATGCCGCACCGTTTACGGATGCGGAAGCAGGCACAATTTTCGCGGCTCTCAGACGCGGTGAAGCTATCCCGAAGGCGCATGCCGAGCTCTTTCGCTCAGCACTGCTGCACCGGATGGCGATACTCGATCACGCGCGGGGCTGGGTACAGCAATTCCACCTTGGCGCACTACGCAACACGAATACGCGGATGCGGCGGTTGGTTGGGCCGGATACCGGCTTCGATACGGTCGGCGATTTCGATCAGGTGGGTCCGCTGGCGCAATTTCTGGACCGGCTCGATGAAGACGACCGGCTGGCAAAGACGATCCTCTACAACCTCAATCCCGCTTCGAATCTGGCGTTCGCCGCCCTTGCGGGCTGCTTCAACGACGGCTCAGTGTGTGGCAAGATTCAGTTCGGCGCCGCCTGGTGGTTTCTGGATCAACTCGACGGCATGGAAGCGCAGATTCGGACGCTTTCCAATACCGGTCTTCTGTCGCAGTTTGTCGGCATGGTGACCGATTCGCGCAGCTTCCTGTCTTTTCCGCGCCACGATTACTTTCGGCGTTTGCTGTGCCAGATTCTGGGCGAGGAAGTGCGGCGCGGGCGTTTGCCTGGCGATTTGAAAGGGCTGGGGGAGCTGGTGGCGAAGGTCAGCTTTTTCAACGCACTGCACTATTTCGGCTTTGCGCCGGGGGAAGCCGCCAGCGGACTACTCGCAGACCGAGGTGTGTAGCCAAAACCGGATCCGCGTGGTGAAGAGACCTCGCCGCACTCCGCGAATCAGTGCAGGGCATAAAGAATCCGAATCACTTTGGGCTTGTCGATAAGTCTTCACCCGGCAGTTGCAGACCCGTGGACTCACGGCTGGCAACCCGACCAGCCGCCTCCGTGTCAGCATGCGGGAAGATCGCGGTCCCCTGAGGCGGTGCGCAAAGTTTACCGGGCGGGGTCTGGCGGTGCAACCACGGCTGGCAAAGGCGGCAAAGGCGCAGCCCACACACCCAATCCGGAGACTTCGCCGGCTGTTAATTTCGCGGTTACCCGGTCTGATTTTCCCGTTGCCCGGACCCAACCCGAGGTCAGTAGCCGCTGGTCCAGCGGGATGGTCTGCAACTGCCCGCCATCGTTCAGCACGATGGAACCTTCCTCAATGCCTTGCAGTGCTTCGGGATTCCACCGAATGGTCACCTGGCCACTGTCTTCCACCACTGTTACTTCCAGTGGTGGCCGCGGCAGGAAATCCCAGCGATAGGCGTACAAAATGAGAAGCAACGCCAAACCTGCCAGCGCCGCCAACACAAACAGGCGTTTGGGACGAACCGGCTGTTCATCCACCTGCCGGGGCGCTTCCATCACTGTGACTACGGGCGCTGTGGCTTCGGCCACTGTGAAAACGGGCTCCAGCGAGGGTAGCGAAGTATTCGCTCTTACCTCAGCGGGTGCCGGTGGCAGAACCACGGCCTCCACCATTTCTGCTGCCGCATGCCGCACCGGAGGCGTGTACTCAATCAAGTCCATGGATCGCCCGTAGATATATTCGGTCTCTGTACTGCGGACGCAAATCAGAGCCTTTGTCGCTTCCACGGTGCTGGGCCGAAGCAGCAAACCGATTTGCCAGGCTTCGGGACAGATCTCAGCGAACAGCACCGCCTGTTGAGGATCCAGCGTCAGTTCATTCCGCGGCCGGGAGCAAAACCACCCCACCACTTGTTCCTTGCTTTCCCCGAATGCCAGGGTACAGGCCCGTGCCAATTCAGCACCGGTGAGTGCAAACGACGGTCCAATGGCGTGGGAGCACGGAATCTCAATAGCGTCGGATACCCGCACTTTTCCTTGTTGCACCGAACCCGTCAGCAGCCCGCCGATCGCCATGCCCACGCGGGGCAGGGCCAACAGGCCGTCGATGGACAGCAAACGCAATCGCTCCAGAATTTCCGGGGCGTATTCCAGTCGAACCCCACCCACAGGCGCGGGCCACTTTATGTAAGTTGGCAAAAAGACCCTTCCATTGTCAGACTATAATGAATTTGTGCCAAAGGCAAAGGATCTGGAGGAGAGACTCGAGCGGACAGAGCAACAATTGCGGTTATTTCAGAAAGTTAGCCGCTTTATGGTCCGTGAAATGTCACTCCAGGAAGTGCTGCAGGGAATCGTTTCCCTGGTGGTGGAGTTTACCCGCGCCGATTCCTGCCTGGTGTATCTGGTGGATGGCGACCACCTTGTGATGTGCGCCTCCAACCACCAGCGTGCCCAGGAAATGGGTCGCGTGCGGCTGCGTATGCACGAAGGCCTCACCGGATGGGTGGCCCGGGAAAGACGCCTTGTTTCGATCTCCCGCGAGGCATATAAAGATCATCGTTTCAAGAAGTTCAGTGATCTTCCTGAAGATTCTTTCGAGGCCTTTCTTTCGGTCCCGGTCATCGCCCGGAATAAGGTTGTCGGGGTGATCAACGTGCAACACCGTCAGGCCCACCAACACACCGGCAGCGAGATGGAAGTGCTGACTACGATTGGCGAACAAGTGGGCTGTGCGCTGGCGCTGGCGCGGCTGTCTTCGCACCCGCTGGAAACCGTAAACCCGGCAGAACTCGTCTTATCCGGCAGGACATGAAGTTTTTTTTGCTTGGGGCGGCATTAGCCGGCCTCGCCACTGCGGGACCTCACTGGGATATCCAATACCGCTACCAGAACGCGGAGAATCAACTGACGCTGAATGACCTCGCCTTCCCCTCCGCCGAACGGGGTATTGCATGCGGCTACAGCACCGACCGCCGCGGGAACAACCGCTCGCTGGTGCTGGTAAGCAGCGATGGCGGAACCAAATGGACTGAGGTCCAGGTTCGCGAAACCGGCATTGCCCTCTTTTTTCTCGACGATTCCGCCGGCTGGATGGCAACCGACCGCGGCGTATGGGCTACAGCGGAATCGGGACGTTCCTGGAACAAGCTGGTCAATGCGCCTTCCGGTATTCTGCGACTGTGGTTTTCAGACCGCAATCACGGCTTCGCGATCGGTTCGCGGAAGCGTATTTTTGAGACCAAAAATGGCGGCGAGAGCTGGGCCCTTTTGCCCATTGTGAGTGAAGTGCAGGGCGATCCGCAGTATTCCAGTTTTGGCGAAATCGCTTTCAGTGGAAAAAACGGTATGATCTCGGGCTGGAATTTGCCGCCGCGGACTGCACCACCGGCCAAAGGCGAAGCCCCGCCCGAGATTCCCCGCCTCACCACCATGCTGGAAACCCGCGACGGCGGCATTACCTGGAAGAAAAATGAGATTTCTTTGTTTGGTCAGATCACCCGGTTGAGCCTGACCCCGCAGGGGACCGGCCTCGGACTGATCGAATTCAAAGACAACTTCGATTACCCTTCTGAGGTCTATCGCCTCAATCTGTATAACGGCAAGAGCGAACGGGTGCTGCGGCGCAAAGATCACGCGATTACCGCTGTGCGTCTTTTCGCGGGGTCAATTCAGGCCATGGTGGCGGGTTACGAGATCACCGGACCGGTGTTCCGCAGCGTGGTTCCGGGCAAGTTGCGCATTCTGACCACCACCGATTACGTGAACTGGACCGACATGAATGTGGATGCACGGGCGGTGGCGCACAACGCCATCATCGCGGGTCCGGATGAGAACAACCTGTGGATCGCGACCGATACCGGTATTATTCTTCACCTCGTGATCGAATGATTCAGCTCACCACACCCCTGGCATAAACAATCCGACCACCGCGCATGACGAATGTGACATCGTTGTTCCCTGCCCGCCGCACCATATCGGCATAGTGGCCCACATCGAGCGCTACCAAATCCGCCGGGCGTCCCACGTCGAGGCTTCCCGCCACGTTGGACATGCGCAGTGAACACGCCGCGTTCCAGGTGATGGCAGTGATGGCCTCTTCAGAAGTCATACCCAGCCGGCTACAGGCGAGGTAGAGCAGCAATTGCGGATTCACAGAGGCCGCGTCTACCGTGTTGTAGCCCGAAGACAGTGCCAATGCCACCCCATGATCCCGTGAGGCGTACCCATAATCACGGGGTGCCAAACTCAGCAATCCTGCGCAGGGCACGACGTGAACACCCGATCCCTGCAACGCTGTCAGCGGGCAGCCGGAATCCAGCGGTGCCACCACGGCAATGGCTCCGGCGGCGGCGGCAAAGCGGGCCTGCGCCGCATCCGGCGGGGCGATGGACCGGAAGCGCACCGCGAAGCCCATACCTGCTGCCACTTCCACCAGCTTCCGGGTGTCTTCCGTGCCGGCAGCAACGCCGCCATCATGCACGGTTACTTCCGCGATCACCGCCAGGCGCCGTTTTTGCACCGAAGGCAGCCAGCGCCTTTCCACCGTTTCCAGCAAGGTGCTGTTGTCGCGGCCCGCTTCCATGAATGGCAAGCTCACAATGGGGCGGATTCGCAGTGGCCGCAGTTGCGCATTCTGGTGCGCCCGCAGGATCTTGACAACTTCCCGCAGATCTTGCGCGTCAGCAGTGTGTGCCCCTGCGGCACTATAGCCGTACCGGCCCAGTTCCATGGCGGCCCGGGCTGTAGCCAGTTCGCGCTGCTTACGGGGCATTTGGGGACCGGGGGGAGCAATAACGGCGTCTGGTTCAACGAATCCGGGTAGAATCACCGCACCCCGCGCGTCCAGTTCCTGGGCGTTTCGCGCTTCGCGTGTATTCTCTACTCCGCGGGCTTTTCCAACGCGATCCACCACCCCATTGCGCAGCAGCATTGCCGCGTCCGGAATCACGTTGAGAATACCGGCTGCTGTCCCCCGACGGGGACCGCTGGGTCCCGACAATGTGAGCAGTTGCCGGATGCCCCGGATCAGCATCCACTGCGTGGGAGCCTTATCCGTGGCTTGCATATCAGGTTCAATCGTAAATCAGAATGCTGCCGAATAGCCAAACAAATCAGGTCGGCGAACCTGTGGTAATCTTGCAGTTTCGGCCATGGAACCTACCGCAGGCGAACACAACCCGGATACTTCCCCGCAGGCAGAGCCTCGCAAACGGCGACGCAAGAAGAACAACTCCCGCCAATCCCAGCGGCGGGTGCGCAAGGCGATAAAAATTGCGCTCACCGTGCTGCTGTTTGCGGTTGGGATTGTTTTCGTTGCCGGTAGCGCCGTCTATCTCGGGCGGTAGACGGAGTGCCGGATCGCCGCCCTATTTCTCAATATCCTTCTTCAGCCTTTTCACTTTTTCCTTCAGTTCTTCGGTGGCATCCGCCATTTGATTGCGGTCATAAATCACGTGGGGCGTGAGAAAGATGATGAGTTCTGTTCTGGTTTTCGCGTAGGTTTTGGTGCCAAACACCACGCCCAGATAGGGAATACGGTGCAGGAACGGAATACCGGAAGACGATTCCGTGTTCGTCTCGTCGATAATGCCTCCGATGGCCACCGTATCCCCGTCTTCCACCGTCACCTGCGTATTCACATTCCGCTGAGAGAAGGAAGGCGAATTGATGGTGCTGGAAGTAGTTGCCTGAGGTGCAGAGACGTTCTGATTAATCACCATGGTTACCACCCCGGAAGCGTTTACACGCGCCAGAATATTCAGACCCACGCCGGTTGTGGTGTTGGAGATCGTATTGGTAAACAGCGAATTGCCGCCGGCAGTGATGCCCGGGCTAACCGCCTGGGAACTCAGCGTGGGAACCGACGTACCCACCGTGATGGAGGCCGGAATGCTGTCGGTTGCGATCACACTGGGTGCCGATAGCACCTTGGCTTTGGTCGTGATATCGCTGGCCTGCAGAAGACTCAGCAGTTCCCGGCTGCGGCCCACCATGGTGCCACCGGTCAGTGCGATCCCGGCGGCTTGAAATGCTCCGGTGACCTGATGCTGACTCAGTTTGTCGGCATTGGCCGCTCCGCGTTTTTGCAGGAACGATTCCACACCCGCCGAAAGCTCCCCGGTCAGATTGATTTCATAAATCTTGGCGTCGATCAGAACCTGGCGTGGCGGCACATCGATTTGCCCCAGCAAATGTTGAATCTGTTCCCACTGTTCCGGTGAGCTTTGCACCAGTAAAGTGTTGTCGAAGGGATTGGGGATGATGCGCGGCCCAAAGGCGCCAGCCGTTGCCGAACCGGACCCGCTCAGATAAGTACCCGTCTGATCTGCCGTGGTGGAAGCTGCGGTTGTGCCGGCCGCATTGGCAGCCGGTGCTGCTCCGAATATTCCGAGCGGGTTGGCCGGCGGCGGTGCAGAGCCGCCGCCGTACTGGCCGCCACCATATTGGCCCCCACCATATTGACCACCACCGTATTGACCGCCGCCGTACTGACCACCGCCGTACTGCCCGCCACCGTAGGGGGAACCGTAGCCACCGCCCCCGTAGGGAGACCCGCCGCCCACTTGTCCACCGGGAAAATTGGTTGGGGCAAAGCCTCCGTTGCCGCCACCATACCCGCCGCCACCGCCATAGCCGCCACCGTAGCCTCCGCCATAGCCGCCACCGCCATAGCCGCCGCCATAGCCACCATACAACTGCATCAACACCACACCCAGAATCTCGGCGCGGCCATACTTCAATTTGTAAACGTGGTTGTCCACCGAGCCCGCGGTCACCTTGGCCGGGATATCCAGCTTCTCCAACCACTTCTCCACTTCGGCGAAGGCACCGGGATTAGGTGCCACGGCCAGAATCAGGCTCAGCCGGTCGAGGGGCAGAAACTGCACCGCGCCCCTGTCTTTGCTGCCACCCAGAGAATAGGCCTTAAATACCTGCTCCAGCTCCTTGGCCAGCGCACCGGGGCGACTGTTCTTCACTTCAAACGACTTCACCCGCTGCCCCGCGAAAGTGTCGCTGTCAAACATGCCTACCAGTTCCAGGGTTCGCTTCATGTTCCGGCTGTTGTCCAGCATGATCAACAGATTGCCTGGATCGTAGCTGGTGATCTGGGCGCCATCGCCGGCAAAAGGTTGCAGAATCTTCAGCATTTCCCCGGAGGTGACGTAGCGCAGGAAAACCAGATTCAGCACCATGCGTTCATCTTCCGGAATCTTTGCCGGATCAGATTCCGCTACCGGCGAAATGGGTTGCCGCGATACGTTGGCCGCGGGCACAATACGGTAGATGTTGCCCGCCTGCACCATGGCGAGATTATTCATGCGCAGAATGGTCTCCAGCAGGGGCCGAAGATCCATCGCATTCACTACTCCGAACGTGTTGATGGTTACCGAGCCGCCCTTCACCGAGGCATCCAGTACGTAGTTGATCTTCAATTCCCGCGCCAGAATGTTGATGACATCCAGTAGCGACGCATTGGTCAGATTGAGGCCGCCCACCGGGGCCGCCGCCGGGGCGGTCTGGGGCGCTTGCGCCACCACGCTTCCCAGCGCCAGTCCAAAAGCAATAACAAGACGCTTCATTTTTTCTCCGCGGGCTTGAAGGCGACAATTGCGGTGCGCTCTTCTTCAGTAAGCTCCGCCTTCTTGCGCTCCCATTGCAGCGGCCCGAACGGCGTTTTTCGCTCGAAGTGAATCACCTCGCCGTCATCGCGGAAGTTGTCGAACGCCGCAGCCTGCTTTACCGGCGAGGGAGCCGCAGGGTCGCTCATGTCTTCCATCCGCGATACGCCAAAGAAGGTGTTGCTGAATACCCAGCGCTTACCGCCCTTATCGGTGTACTTAAATGTGCCGTCGGTCTGCGCTACCGCCTCTTTCGGAATCACCAGCAGCTGGACCACGGGAGGAACGGGTTTGGAATTGGCCGCGGGCATGCCCTTCTGCGCAGTTTTGGCCGAAGCCTTCGGCTGGGTCTTTTTCTCAGGCGAGGTTTGCGCGGCGGCGATGGCTGCGCACAGAGTCAGAAACAGAATTGCTTTTTTCATTGGTATTTCCTTATCGAATTGCTACCCACTTACACAACGAACCGAATGGACTGGGAAGAACTGTCTTGCGGTAACCGTCATCCACCGTTCCCGCCGGTGAACTGTCATTGCCCAGGCAGTTATACGCGGGTTCCACGGAAGTACCCACCTGAATCGCGCCATGTTTGCCTGCCGCATTCGAACTGCTTACCGCCGGGGGTGGAGGCGGTGGCGGTGCGGCGGGTCCAACCACTGCGGCGGGTGCCGCCGGCCCTCCCGTCCCGGCTCCGGCCGAACGGTCAATCAATTCATCCACCTTGCGTGATATTTCCTTACCGTTCCAGCCGAAAGTCACGTTGAGCGTATCCAGTGCGAGAATTTTGAACTCGCCGATGGTATCGCCGCTGCGCATGGGCCGTCCCGGCCCGCCCTTCGATTCCGCCATCAACGCCTGCACGCCGGAAGGCAGACCCATCACGCCGTAGAGCGAAGGCAGCGCGGGCATTTTCTTCTCTTCCTGTGGCTTCTGCTCAATCACCACATTTGGATTCCGGTCTTTCGAGAACAGATTTTTCTCCGCCACATCGGCATACTGCACCGCACTCACCGGCGCAGCCGCGGCCATAGGCACAGCCGGAGGAATCACGACCGGCTTCAGCGCCGGGTTCACCATCGCCGCGCGCTGCGCACTGTCACGTTTCCATTCCACGCTGCCCTGCCAGATCACCGCCGCAAGTGCCGCCGCAAGAACCACACTGGCCAGTATCAGTCCCGGTTTCACAGTGCTCCCAGCCCTTTCTTTTCCGGTATCAGTTTTTTGGCCACAACGCCCGCCAGCACCATGCGGACCGCAATGGTCTTGTCTTTTGCGTTGACTGAGGCGATGCGTTGCTCGGAAGGCGCGATCAACTCCGGTTGTTTCGCCAGATCGGCCAGAAAATTCACCAGTTGCTCCACGTGGCCTTCAAAACTGATGGTGGTGAAGACCAGCCCGTAGTCGCCGAAGGCTTTCGGCGCGCCCAGGTCGCCTCCGCGAATATCCAGTTGAGAAATCTTGCCCACACGGCGCGCAATCTCCAGCAACGCGGCCTGCGCCTGGGGGGCCGTATCTGCCTGTAGAACACCCTGTTCGCGGGCCGCCAGAAATCCGCTGGCTTCCCGCATGGCCGCTTCCCGGCCCGGTGCCGTTGCCGCCAGCTGGCGTAACCGCGCCACCCGTTGCCGCAACAGGTCTGGATTGGCCGCCGTGGGCGCGGCCGGATCTGTGCTCTGCTGAAATCCGAAGTAGTAAATGCCCAACAACCCCAACGCTGCCGCCAGCAGCACCATGGCGCGACGATCACGCAACGCGAGCATCATGGCGTTGCCTTCCCGCTGCGACCGCGACGCAGGGTACGAATACGAAACTGCTCCGCCTGTTGGGCATTTCGTACCACGGACAGAGAAAACTCGGAATTGTGGAACAACGGTGAGGAATCCAGCAGGCGCAGCAGGGGCGCAGCCTGTTCTGCTTCACCGGCAATAATCACGGAATCGGCAAGAATCTCAATCTGGTTGGTCCACACGGGCGGTTGCAGCACGCGACTCAGTTCATTTAATACGTCGAGGTCAGACTGGGTTCGTGCGCGGAAATCGGCCAGCGCACCGGTTCGGGCCCGCACCGTTCCAATCGTCCGCTCCAGGTTCTGGGCACGCGTGGCCGCCGGTTCCAGCTTGCGGGCTTCGGCTGTGAGCGCGGCAACTGTCCGGTTCTCGCCCATCACCGGCAGAATCACGAACACGGTAATCAACGCCGCAATCAGTAAGACCGCCAATACCAGCGGTGCCACATATTGAACCCGCGAGTGAGAAGCGCGCCGTGCGGGCGGAATGAAATTGGCAATCCGCGCGCTCAAGGGCACAGCCGATACCAGACCCGCCACCCAGGCCATGCCGTTCCCGTCACCAGTGGCACCAAGCGAACCGCGCAAGGGCAGTGCCAGGGCTTCCGCAGGCAGGCGAAGCTCAGCCCGCGCCATGGCAAACGCCCGCTCCGGCACGGCAGGAAATTCGGCAGAATAGACTGGCCTCGCTTCGCTCTCGCCGTAAATTTCCAGCCGCGGACCGGCATCGTTGTAGAGAAGAATGGAAGCGGGCGCCGCATCACGCAGGCGCAATGCGGAATGAATTGCCGCGGCGGAGAAAGTCACCGCTGCAACCCCTATACCCGCTTCCGAGAAGAGCGTTTCCCAGGCAGTGAGAACCGCTCCACGAACTATACCCACCAACACAGTGGACGGCGATACGCGCGTCCAGCTCATCGCGACTTCGTCGCCCGCCCACGGATGCAGGGTGTCAATCTGTAACTCAATAGTGCCCGGAATGTCTTTGTCGGGAACTCCGGCCAAAGGCACTGCCCGGACAATCACTTCTTCGCGCGGCAACACGATGGTGGCCACCAGGTGGCTCTCTTTCGCGCCCGTGAGGAGGCGCGAGATTTCCGCGCCCCAGTCCGCCGCGGGCCGGTTGCGGAAATCGGCAATCGAAATCGCGGCAATCAGCGAAGCGCCGCCCGGTCGCATACGCACAACGGCTACTTCCAGATTCCGGCCTGAGATGGCCAGGCCCAGCCCGTCGCCAAACAACAGCACGCGCCGCCACTGTACTCCAGACCGGGTCGCGACCGTAAGGGCGGGGTTGGGCTCTATTCGTTCAGGGGCGGTCATACCAGTTGATCACCTCAAAACCCCGCATGTTCTGTTTGTTGCCCTGAACGTGGAACTTCACCAGCGCAGCAACGGTTCGGCGCATGTCCGATAGTTTGCCGTCGGCGGTACGCAGCCGCGCGGTCGCGCGCAGCGTATACATGGAGCCCCCGCCCATGCTCAGATGGCTTCCGGCCGGCCCCAGTGCCTGTTGAATTTCCCCCATTTCACGCGCATCGAGAATGGGGCGCTGGCTGCGACGGCGAACTACGGCAGCGGCGTCTTCCGGGTTCAATCCAACCGCAATCATGGTTGCGGCCTGGGCCGTGTTGATATCCACCCCACCGTTGCCACCGTACACGGAAACGCAATCGCGCAGGCCGGGGCGGGAGCCGTTCATCGAATCGCCGAAATAGATATCGTTGGTCATGCCGTGAATCAGCAGAAGTTCTTCGTTCTCCTGGAAAGACGTGTGGCGGGGTAAAAAAGACGGAGACTGCGCCAAATAAAAGGCATCGAAGGCGCTGGGTGTTTCCCGCGTGGGTGGCGTCCGCCAGTCCAAAATGGCTGCCGCCAGTTGCTGGCCCCGTTCCGGCGCAATCCCCAGGCCGGCCATCAGGCGTAACCACGTCTCCGGCTGTATCCCGTTCAAATCCAGCCGCGCGGATTCCGGAATGATATCGACATGTACCTGCGCTTCCGGAAAAGCAATATCCACCGCGGGCGTGCCGAACACATAATAATCATTGCCCCAGAAGAACCGCAGCGCGGTTCGCTCAATGCCACCCCGGGCCGCGAAATATGCCTTCACGTCATCCACCGACGTAGCCGTCCGCTCAGTCTCGCTGCGAACATTGCTGGCGACAGCGATGCCAATCGCCGCCAGCGCAGCCGTGAGCCACAACACGGTCAGCAGTGCCGACCCGCGGCGTCCACGGGCCTGGTTAAAATGCATTTGCATAATCGTGCCCCAGTATTCGTGAAACCGGAAACTTCACTGTGAGACTGCCCGGAGCCAATTCCGATGTTGACGGCTGCAGCGGCACCATTTCAATTCGCACGCCGCGGGGCAGAGTCGGTTTGCGATATTCCGCAACCCAGATAAACCCACCCTGCACCTCCAGGTCTTCCACCTGATAGAAGAACCGGCAGTACGCCAGCTTATCTGCCAAAACAAACGATCCCGCGCCGCCCGTGACGTCGGCAAACAGTGGGCCATCCGGAGTAATCGCCGTCACCATCCGGCCGGTCTGCGCCGCACCGGTCCACGGAATCTCATTGGCGATCAACCGAACGCCCTCGTTGTTTTCGCCTGGAATCACCTGCATCACCAACACCCGCGCACGCCCGCGCCACGCTTCTTCCAGCGAGTACGTGGTCACAAAACGCATCCGGGTTGGCCCAAACTCATGGAACGGCAACAGTGTGGCTACTTCTGGTTGCGGCCGAAATTCCGCGTCTGTGTATAGAAAGCCCGCAATCTGGTTCTCGATTATCCGCCGCGCATTCACAATGCGCCGGTTGTGCACCAGATGCGCATCGGTCTTGTCCAGAGTATTGAAGCCGATCCGCATCGCCATCAAAATACCGGTGGAAAGTAACGCCAGAATGGATACCGCCACGAGGATTTCAATCAGGGTCACACCGGCGCGGCGATTCATCGCTGCACCTCTGGCAGGGGAATTTGCGTCTCCCTGTAGCCGGCGACATTGAGTGTGCGCCGCCCGCCGCCGCCACTGGGCTCCCACCACACTTCGAGTGCAATCCGCTGCAATATCTGCGACCCCGGCCCGGCATTCAGCTGGCTCTCATACGGCTTCACCACGGCTCGCCACCCGGCATCCGGAAGGCCATTAAAGCGGCCTTCCACCGTGCCATCGAAGGGCAGCTTCGGGTTCAGAAGCAGATCCGTCATCTGGCTCCGCGCCAGTTGCGCCGCGCGGTCATAGCTGGCCAGACGCCCGGCATTGCGCACGGAATTAGACAGTCCCACAATCAGTCCTGAGACCGCCACTCCCATGATCAGCGTAGCCACCAGAACCTCCAGCAGAGTGAATCCGGCGGTCTTCTTCATTCCACTCTCCGGATACTTGGCACTACGGTGATCGGATCAATGGTCACTGACCGCCGCGCACCCTTCTCATTGCGCAGCACCACTTCCATGCGGGGGAAACCGCCGCCGGGATACAGCAGGATTCGCCTCGGTTCCTCGCCTTCAATCCGCACCCCGGAAGGCATCAACAGCGTGCTCTCGGCCTTTTCGCCCGCGCCTGCCACGAAAAACTGAATTCTGTTCCCGGCCGGTGAAATCACTACGGCCGCAGCCTGTTCCCGTCTCTCCACACGGTTCATGGAAAAAGTGAGAAACGACGCCACCGACCCCGCTGCCGAACTTAGCCGCACACCCGCCAGACCAGCGGTGAGCGCGGGCACTGAAACGCCGACAATGGCCCCGATAATCGCGACCACCACCAGCATTTCCAGCAGCGTGACGCCGGCTTGTGCGCGAGCCCTCAAGCTATTTCCAGCTCACAACATCGGCATTGAGATCGGTGCCGCCCGGCTGCCCGTCGGCACCGTAACAGATAAGGTCGGGCTCATCGCCGTGCTCGCCCGGGTACTTGTAGGCGTAGGGGTGGCCCCACGGATCGGGGCCCAAATCCTTCACCAGATAGGGGCCGTGCCACTGCTCCAAACCCTGCGGTTGCACGCGCAACGAGCCCAGCCCCTGCTCCTGGGTGGGGAACAAGCCGGTATCGAGTTTGAACTGACCCAGCGCCAGCTGCAGATCAGAGATCTGTTGTTTGGCCGCCACCACGCGCGCCTGGTCGCCACGATGCAGCAGCCGGGGCCCTGCTATGGCAACGAACAAAGCAATAATCGTGACCACCACCAGCAGCTCAATAAGGGTGACACCGGCACGGGAGTTTCCTGGTTTACGCATAAGATTTTCCTCAGATCGCGACATCGTTAATGCTGGTGATTGCAATCAGCATGCTGAGCACCAGCGCGCCCACCACAAGGCCCATCACGAGAATCACCAGCGGCTCGAAGATGGACGTAAATCGTTTGATGGAAGAGCGGGTCTCTTCCTCATAAATATCCGCCATGCGGGCAAACATCTGATCCAGCTTTCCGGTCTCTTCACCCACGGTAAGCAAATGCGAGGCCAGAGGAGGAAAGGCCTTCGTTCGCGCCAGCGGCGCAGCAATCCCCTCGCCCCGCTTCACGCCCTGCACCACATCGCGCAGTGCTTCTGACATTCGCAGATTGCCCAGAATTCCGGAAGCAATGGTGATCGATTGCACCAGCGGCACCGAGTTGCCGACGAGCGTCGCCATGGCGCGTGCGAACCTGCTGGTCTCTGCTTTGCGCAGCGCATCGCCCAGAATTGGAATGCGCAGGCGCATTTCATCCCACCAGCGCCTGCCCTGCAGGGTGGCGATATACAGCCGAAACGAAACCGTCAGCGCCCCCAGCGCCGCCGCCGCCACCCACCACCAGTCCTGCACCACTTTACTCAAATCCAGCATGATTTTCGTGGGTACCGGGATCTTCATCCGCCCCTCATCAAAGATTCCGGCAAAACGCGGAACCACGAATTCCAGCAACACAAATACTGACCCCGCCCCCACCAGCGCCAGCAGGCCAGGATAGATCATGGATGAAACAATGTAACTGCGCAGCTCATCGCGCCTGCGCTCAAATTCGGAAAGCCGTTCGAAGATCGTCCCCAGACTTCCCGACGCCTCGCCCGCGCGCACCATATTCACGTACAAGCTGGAAAAGAGCTGCGGGTGCAACGCCAGAGAATCGGCCAGCGACTTGCCGCCTTTAATGCTACGCAGAATATCCAGTACGACGGTGCGGAATTGCGTGCGCGAAGTGATTTCGCTGGTGATGGAAAGCGCCCGGTCCACAGGTACGCCCGAATTCAACAGCGTGGAAAGTTCCTGGGTGAAAAACAGAACGTCCTGACGCCCGCCGCCCCCCGTAACCGGCATCTTCCACGAGAAGCCCTTTTTTTCTTCGAAGCCCACGTAGACCGGCGTCAGGCCCTGCCGCCGCAGTTCGCGCGCAGCGGTTCCGGTATCATCGGCGGTGAGAATGCCGGTGCGCAGTTTGCCATCGGCACCCACGGCACGGTAATGGAAGGTCGCCGTGGCCATAATTAAAACTCCTGCGTTACCCGCATCACTTCCTCTGCCGTGGTGACGCCGAGGCCCACTTTCATCCAGCCGTCCTGGCGCAAATTGCGCATACCGGCTGCGCGCGCGGCCGTAGTCAGCCGGCTGGCGTCAGCATTCTGCATCACCAGGCCGCGCAGCTCTTCATTCATTTCCATCAGCTCGAAAATGCCCGCGCGGCCCTTGTACCCGGACCCTCCGCACTGCTCGCAACCCGCGCCGCGCCACCCGTCCACATACTCTCCCCAGGGAGTTAGAGCCCGCTCCGCCCTCGCCTTGCATTGGGCGCAGATCAGGCGCACCAGCCGTTGCGCGAGTATGGCCACTACGGAAGACGTGATCAGATAATTTTCCACACCCATATCCGTCAGCCGCGTCACCGCGCTGGGCGCGTCGTTGGTGTGCAGGGTGGAGAAGACAAAATGCCCGGTGAGCGCCGCGCGACTGGCCACATCGGCGGTCTCACGGTCGCGGATTTCGCCCACCATGATCACGTCCGGATCCTGACGCACAATGTGCCGCAGCCCTGAAGCAAACGTCAGCCCGATCTGCGGATTCACATGGATCTGATTGATGCCGTCCATCTGGTACTCCACCGGATCTTCAATCGTGATAATCTTCTTATCCGGCAGATTGATCTTCTTCAATGCGGAATACAGCGTGGTCGATTTCCCGCTACCGGTGGGCCCCGTTACCAGAAAAATGCCGTGCGGCAGTCCGGTGTAGTGCTCCATGCGGCTCAGCATGTGTTCGTCAAAACCCAGCCGTCGCAGATCGTAGAAATCGCCCGCCGAGCGGTCCAGCAAACGCATCACAACGCTTTCGCCATACAGCGTGGGCAAAGTGGAAACGCGCAAATCCACTTCGCGCCCCAGAATTCGCAGCTTGATGCGGCCATCCTGCGGCAACCGGCGCTCCGCGATATTCAGTTTGGCCATCAGCTTCAGGCGGGAAATCACAGCCGCCTTCAACTCCCGCGGCGGTGCCTCCTGATTCCACAGCACGCCATCAATGCGGTAGCGGACGCGGAACTCTTTCTCAAACGGCTCAATGTGTATATCGCTGGCGCGCCGTTCCACCGCGAGCGCGATCATGGAATTCACCAGACGGATGACCGGCGCTTCACTCGCCATGTCGCGCAGGTGCTCCAGATCTTCCTCATCACCTGAGGCAAACTCCGTCGCCGTGGCCGGACGCTCGCCTTCGGCGTAGTAGCGGTCAATGGCGTCCAGAATGTCCTGTGGCGCGGCCAGCTGCGGACTCACTTCCAGCTTGCAGAACGTCTGGAGTGCGTTGATGACTTCGAAATCCAGCGGATCAGCCATCGCCACCGTCAGCGTGCTGCCTTCAATTCCCAGCGGAAGTGCCATTGCCTGGCGGAGGAAGCGCGCCGAAAGACCTTCCAGTTCCGGTGCCGAAGGGGGCGCGGCCAGTTGTGCCACCGGCAAATTCAGTTGGGCAGAAAGCGCGGTCAATAAATCGCGCTGCGCCAGATAGCCCATATCGACAAGGATCTTGCCCAGCTTGTCGCCGCGCTCGCGCTGCATCTCGAGGCCGCGTTCCAGATCTTCGGCGTCGATCAGATTTTTCTCAATCAGGATTTGGCCCAGCATCAAAAGGCCCTAATTCTCCGATTCCTGAATAATCGCGCCCAGGCTGGCGCCGGAAATCTTCGCCGCCTTCGCCTCCGCCAGCTTCTGCCGGTCGGCTGTCATCACCAGCTTGTGTGGCAACCCCACCGTGTTCTCCCAGCGATAGCTGAATAGAAACGCCTCGATGGTGACCCGTTCACCGGCCGGTATTGCCCCGAGCGTAGTGCCGGCGGTCAGCATCAGGTCACGCATGGTTTCGCGCAAAACCGCGAGCTTCTTCACCTTGCGGTCGCGCAGCGCCGCAGTCTCTGTTTTCGACATCGCCTGACTAAACGGTGTGAACGCCAGTGGAGGCAGGCTCACCAGGTTCATCTCCACGGTGAATACCGCACCGTACCCGGGCAGGTAACTCCCGCGCGCCCGTCCCAGCAAATCGAACGGGTCACTCAGATTTGACCGAAGCTTGTCGTTGATGGACGCCTCAACCGTGGTCAACGAGGTCTGTTCCACAGCCGCAAACGCCAGCATCACAGTGAATGCGCCCACGAACAGCGCCCTCACTGCCCGCCCCCAAACCCGGCTGCGCTCAGCGACGTCAGTGTGTTGTATCGCTTCTCCAGTACCGTCAGATTCTCTTCCACCGCCAACAGCAGATTGCGGTGTTCTTCGGAATGTTTCCGGTCTGATACTTCCAGCGCCGCCCGCGTCATCCGCATGTCGTCTTCGCGAACCTGCGCTACGGCTTTGGTCACGGCGTCATCGATCTGTAGCGTAATCGCAGCGGCCGAGGGTCCAGCGCCTGCAACCGTCACCGGCACGACAGCGGGCTGCCGGTAAACCACGGCCACCAGCGCCACGGCCAGCAGCAGTGCTGATGCAAAACCCAGCCTCGCTCCCGTAAACCACCGGCTCCAGCGCGAAGCCTCAAACACTTTATCGGAAACGAACGCAATTCGCTGTGGTATTTCCACATCGGGCAGCACGCGCAACGCCGCGGTTGTCAGGCGAAGGTGGTCCAGTTCCTGGCGGCATTCCGCGCACTGCGGCAGATGCCGCTCTACCGCGCCGCGATCCGCCGGGGTCAGTTCCTCGAAGGCGTAGTCCCGTACCGCTTCCAGTTGTTTGCAGCTCTCCATCAGTTCCCTTTCGCGCTAACGGGAGCCAGTTGCGTTTTCAGAAGGTCAAGTGCCGTATACAGACGACTTTTCACCGTCGATACCGGGCACTGCAGAATTTCCGCCATCTCCTCAAACTTGAAACCCTGATACACCTTGAGAATGACGGCCTCGCGCTGGTCCGCACTCAACCGGTCCAGCGCCGTGGTAACGGCCAGAGACAGATCGAGAGCCATTCCCGGGGCGGCTTGCGTGTCCGCAAAACCGGCGTCGTCGGATACAAATTCCGGACGCTTTTTGCGGAACATGGAATAGGCTTCATTGTGGGCAATGCGGTACAGCCATGGTCCGAAGCGAGCCGCGTCATCGAGTTTTCGGATATTCTGGTATGCCTTCAGGAAAACCTCCTGGCTCAGGTCCAGAGAGTCTTCCGGATTCGCAGTCAGACGCAGCAGGTAATTGTAGACGCGCTTCTCCCAGCGCGATATGAGAAGGTTAAACGCTTCCACATCGCCCCGGCGAACACGTTCAATCAGGTCCGCGTCTTCAACGGCCCGGAAAATCAAATTCTGGCTCCATGCATACAGACGTTGCCGCAAGGCGAAAAAGTCGGAGTCCGGCAGAAGTCAGTTTACAACATTTTGAACCAGTTATGTTTCGCAGGTTGTCTGCGCCAGATGGTTCCGGTCGCCCGCAATTAATTGCTGACCAGCGAATATCCACGCTCTTGCGCACGAGTCACGGTGACAATTCCCGCCGGTACCATTCGGGCGTTGCTCACGAGGTTGCCTGTGATTTCGCTGAAAATAGCATCCGTATCCCCGCCCGTGGCGCGGGCGATGGCACCAGCCACGGCGCGCGTGGAGCTGGAACAGACCGCCAGTTGTACTCCTTGTTTGGCCAGCGCTTCAATGGTGGTCCCGCGATTGAGCATCAGGTTGCCATAATCGGCGGAATTGAAAACGTTGACCTTCGGCACCGCTTTGCTCCGGGGATCCTCGAAAGCGGCGTGGGCCGCAGCCGCTGTACCATACTTCGCCCACATCGCGTCGCTATAACCGAATGGCGCGGAGCGGTGACGGACCACAATGACGACGGCAAGATCGCTGTTCTGCAGGCCATAATCGGACCGGTTCACGCGCATGAAGTTGTTGGCGAAAAAGATTGCCTGCGCCAGGGTATCGGGTGTAGTGGTGTCGAATACGAGGCGGTGCTGGGCTGGCGTCTGGTCCAGCCAATCGTCCTTCTCATGACGCCGCGGCGCAAAACGTCCGTCGGCCGCCGTTAATTTCACCTGAGCCTTCGCGGATCCGCCCAGAGCCAATGCCGCCACCGCGGCTGCCCCGGCGTTTCGGCGAGTGAGAAACGAACGCGGCTCCACTGATATCAGGTCTTTTTTCATATTGGATTACTCAATCGCCAGATAAGCCAACCGCTGAAATTGTTGCGCCGCCGGGTTATTCGGCGGCAGAATGTTGATCAGAAAGATTCCGAACATGTGCTCCGTCGGGTCAATCCAGAAACTGGTCCCCGCCGCGCCGCCCCACCAATAGGACCCCGCCGATGCCGGTTCCGCCGATTTCCCCGGCCCCGGATTCACCGCGAATGTCAGCCCGAATCCCGCCCAGGCCGGCAGCGTCCCGCCCACATGCGGCAACCCCGCCAGATTCTCCGTCCGCATCATCTCCACCGACTTCTTGCTCAACAACCGCGCCCCATCCAGTTGCCCATCGTTGAGAAGCATCTGATAGAAGCGCGCGTAATCGTCCAGCGTCGACGTCAGGCCAGCCCCGCCCAGCAGCAGCATCGGCTTCTTCTTGTAACTCTCCTGTGCCGGTGCCGTCGACTTCTGAATTCCGCCACCCGGCTTCGGCGAATACAGTACCGCCAGGCGGCTCCACTTTTCTTCGGGAACAAAGAACCCGGTGTCTTTCATCCCCAGCGGCTTGAAAATTTTCTCTTCGAAATACCGGTCCAGTGTCATCCCGGAAAGTACTTCCACCAGACGGCCCAGCACGTCAATGGAATAGCCATAGCGGAATGCCGTCCCAGGCTGCTCATTGAGCGGCACGCTGGCCAGCCGACGCGTTGCCTCCGCAAGATCGAAAGGAACCAGGGGCGCGCCGCCCATCATTTCGACCTTCTTGTAAACGTTCTCGCCGCTCTCATCTTTCGGCCCCGAGTAATCGAGGCCCGAGGTGTGCCGAAACAAATCGCGAACCGTAATCGGGTGATCCAGCGGGACCGTATAAAACAAGCGCTTCCCGGTGGCATCGGTCGTCTCTTTGCCCACCGTCGTCTTTGCGAATTCCGGCAGGTATCGGGAGAGCGGATCGTTCAGCGAGAACTTGCCGTCCTCATAAAGCATCATCGCCGCCACGCCGGTAACGCCCTTGGTCATGGAGTACATGCGGACAATGGTGTCGGCCTTATAGTCCCCCCATTCGGAACGGAAGACGATCTTACCGTTGCGCGCAATCAAGCCCGAAGCGCCCGCCAGCCGGCCTGCATCCACATGTTCTTTCATCACCGCGTTGATGCGGTTCAGGCGCTCCGCCGACATGCCAGCCTCATCCGGTTTCACGGAGGGCAGCGATGCCGCGGACGCAGCATACGCTAATAGAAGGATTGCAGCGAATGTGTGTTTCATCGGTTTACGAAAGTTTAGCAGAATTCGAAACCATCAGACTACCGTTGCGTGGGATTAAACCACCGCACGCCGGGGAACCGGGCGAAAAGCTGATCCGCATGGTCGAGGCCCGGTAAGCGAAGCACGTGCTTCGGGATTCGTCACGACCCTCACAAACGCAATCATCGTCGCCCACTCCAGACCAACCGGCTGCCGCCCTGTCAGTGTCCTTTCCCACCAGTGCTCCGCCCTCGTGTTATCCGCATAAACCAGAACGTTGACATCCGGCAGGATCATCATTGTCTGGCTTCGTGCCTGCGGGCTTTCTCCAGGTATTCTTCCACATCCAGCTCATCCAGAAACTGTCTCAGCTTGTCCGGATTGATGCCTGGAAGTAGCCCAAGGGCACTCGGCTTCACTACGAATTTTACTGGCTTATCGGTCTTGCGTTGCTCCAGCATCTTAAGCCCTGCCTCTACCCTTTTCAGTGTCCCGACCGGTAATGCGCCGCCAATAAATCCTCGCCCCAGTCGCTCTTATAATCCCGCCAAACGCTGTGGATGTGGTTCCCGTTGTCTTGCGTCTGATCGAACTCAATCAGAAACTCCGGCGTCTGCACGCGGTAGTACCGTTTCTCTCCCGGCCTTACTCCACCGGCCCACGCAAAAAAGCTCTGACCCTGCACTTTGCGGAACTGCGCCAGCCGCGCCTCCGCGATCTCGGGTGGAAAATCGAACGCGTACTCGGCCACCAGTTGCTCCAGCAGATCTTTCTGCACCACGGTCAGCTTCGCCCAGGCCAGCCCATTCGGCTGTCCGTTCAGCGCGGCTTTGCGCGAGTTCGTCGTCAGAATATCCGCCGGTGCCGTTTTGTCCGTCACCGCCTCAGCCAGTTGCGCCGGTGTCAGCGAATCGATCATTCGCTGCGCAGTATCCTGCTGCCGCGCCAACACCCGCAACCCTTTACGTCGCGTCTCCAGCACTTCCGCCGGATTCGACCCGAAGAAGCTCGGGGTCGACGCAATCTTCCCATTCACAATCGTGTAGTTCAGGCTCACGTGATGGCCTTCGAACCGGTATCCCCACGCGCCTTTCCCTGATGGTTCGCCGAACACGCTGATGTAGTACTTCATCGGATCGCGCTCCAGATCGCCGTCCTTCTCCAGAACATAGAGAATCTGATCCAGACTCATGATCGTGTGCGCCTTAATCAGCCCCTGGGAAGAAAGCCCCGCCGAAAGCAGCGCCTCCGCCAGTTGCTGTTGCGCCGTTGTCATCTCCCGCAACGCCAGCCCGCGCCGGGGATTGGGAGTGTACAGCCAGTGCGTGCGCTCATCCATATCGTCCAGCGCAAACTGCGCGCGCTTCTTCTGATCCGGATTCAGCGACACCAGAAACTGTGCCGCCGTCTGTTGCATCAACTCATCCGGCCTGGCCCGCTCATATGCGATAGCCAGCAGCGTAAACGCCGCCGAAATTTGTGCGATCCGCAAAAACGTCCGTTTCATCATGCCACCTGCAATTGCGCCGGCATTGCCGCGCATATTTGGACCAGACCAGCTTCCATCACATCCAGTGCCTCTGCGAAATCCGCATCCGAAATCACCAGCGGCATCAGTACCCGCACCACATTGCCCCTTGTCCCCGCGCCCACCAGCAGCACGCCACGCTCATAGCAGTATTTCAACAGATCCTTCGATTCTGTATCCGCCGGCGTTTTCGTTACCCGGTCCCGTACCATTTCGATCGCTTGCATGGCACCCAGCCCGCGCACATCGCCTACAATCGGGAACTTCCGTATCCAATCATCTGCCCGCATCCGGAACTGTGCACCCAGTTCAACAGCCCGCTCGCACAGCTTCTCCTTCTCTATCGTCCGGATCGCCGCCAGCGCCGCCACGCACGACACAGGATTCCCGCCAAACGTCCCACCAAGCGACCCCGGCCCGGTGTTGTCCATGATCTCTGCCCTACCCGTAATTCCTGCAATCGGCAACCCGCCACCCAGGCTCTTCGACGTAATCAACAGGTCGGGCGCAATCCCGTAATGCTCACAGCCGAACATCCTTCCGGTCCGCGCCATGCCGGTCTGAATTTCATCCGCGATCAGCAGAATGCCATGCTCGCGGCAAATCTCCTGAATCACCTGGAAGTATCCCTCGGGTGGAGCGATGAAGCCGCCTTCTCCCATTTGCGGCTCAAAGATCACGGCTGCCACCTGCTGCGGATCCACCACCCGCCGGAATGCGTCCTTCAGCGACCATGCGCAATGCAATCCGCACGCGGGATACGTCAGGTTGAACGAACACCGGTAGCAATGGGCAAAGGGCACGCGGTAGACATCGCTGGCAAACGGCGCAAAGCCGGTCTTATATGGATTGGTCTTACTGGTGAGCGCCAGCGCCATCATGGTGCGCCCATGAAAGGCGTCTTCAAAGCACACAATCGCCGGCCGCTTCGTATAGGCGCGCGCGATCTTCACTGCGTTCTCCACCGCTTCTGCCCCGCTGTTGACCAGCATGGTTTTCTTGGGAAAGTCACCGGGCGTAATGGCATTCAATTTCTCCGCGAGCGCCACGTAACTTTCATAAGGATTCACCATGAAGCACGTATGCAGAAACTTGTCGGTCTGTTGGTGGATCGCCGCCGTCACTTCCGGCGCACGGTTACCCACATTCAGGCAACCGATGCCGCCCGTCAGATCAATGAACCGGTTACCGTCCACGTCGCACAGCGAGGCTCCTTCGGCACTCTCCACAAAGATCGGCGTCAGTTGCGAAACGCCTCGGGGAACCGCCTGCGCGCGCCGCGCTGCCAGTGCTCGCGAATTCGGGCCGGGGATGGATGTCTTCAATTGAATGGCTGCCATGAAATACATGCTAGCGTGTGGACACCATGAGAACCAGGCTCCTGCTTGCAGCTACCCTGCTGGCGAAGGTTGCCTTGGGCGAGATGGTGTTTCCGCCCAATCAGGAATCAGCGGAACATACCCATGGAGAAACCGCTTGCTCGCGCGCGCGGCCCGGTCCGTAATTCTCGCAGGGTCGGAGAACGTTTCTGTGCTACGACCGCGAGGGAGTGGTCTTTGCCCACACAGAAGTACCTAAAACCGGACCTAATCGAACAGATGGCCCATCTTGTCGCGCTTGGTGCGCAGATAGGCTTCAGTGGATTCCATCGCATCGGCAATGCAGGGGATGCGCTCAATCACCTGGACACCGGCCATTTCCAGAGCACGCACTTTATCCGGATTGTTGGAGAGCAGGCGAACCGCGCCAATGCCGAGATTGCGCAGGATGGCACCCGGCAGCGCGTAGTTGCGAAGGTCGCTCTCGAAGCCAAGTTGTTCGTTGGCTTCCACGGTATCGGCACCCTGATCCTGCAACTGGTAGGCGCGCAGCTTGTTGATGAGGCCGATTCCCCGCCCTTCCTGCAGTTCATAGACGATAATGCCGCGCCCCTCGGCGGCAATTTCGCGGAGGGCGATTTCCAGCTGGGCGCGGCAATCGCAGCGCAGACTATGAAAGACGTCGCCCGTGAGGCACTGGGAATGCACGCGGACAAGAGGTGGCGGTTCCAGCGCCTCCCCCATTTGCAACGCTATTCCTTCCTCTTCGTGGCCATCGTCCGTGATGCCGGTGAACCCGAAAATACGGAATTCGCCGAAGCGGGTGGGGAAGCGGGCTTCGGCGACGCGGGTCACCTGAATGGAAGGAATTTTGGCCATGGCAGAAGTGGGTGCGGGAAACCCCATTATAATGAGCACCGGTGCAGGAACACATTGTTACGCTGCTGGTGAAGATCGGGCTCATTGCCTCGATCGCCAGTTTTGGCGTCCGCAGTAACGCAATTCGACGACTACTCCTGCGCGAAGGCCGCGACCTGAAGCGGCGTATTCAGCTGGCGTTATGGTTCATTGCGCTGTTCCTGCCGGGTGTGGCGGCGCGGGTGGCGAACCCCTCCTATACGGCCCTCGACCTGGGTTTCGAAGGCAGCCTGCTGGCTGGCATCACCGGCGGCTACATCACCGGCATGGTGGCGGGGATGGTGATCGCCGTACCTTCCATGTTCGCCGGTGAATTTCTCTCGCTGCCGGTATTCGCCATCATGGGGCTCTCTGGCGGGTTGTTACGGGACTCGGCTTCGGATGAGGACGAAATCTGGCGCTTCTCGCCGTTTCCCGATATCAACGTGTATCGTGTTTTTCAGCCGGGGCGCGATCTGCGCAGCGCACTGTTCCATTTGTATGTGACGTTCGGGGTGTTGGCTTCGGAGTTTGTTCGTCAGGCGCTGGGTACGGCATTCCGCGGCCGCCTGTTCACACTGGGTTACTGGGGCGATTCCGCCAGCCTGCTGGTGGCGCTGTATGCCACCACGTACCTGTGCATCACGCTGCCCTTGAAGGTGTGGTCCAGCACCCGCAATGAAGCCAAGCTGGAAGAGCAACAGAGGCTGCTGATGCAGGCCCGTCTGGATGCGCTGGCCAGCCAGATCAATCCGCACTTTTTGTTCAACACGCTGAATTCCGTCTCGTCACTGATCCGCATGAACCCGGAGCAGGCGCGGATCATGGTGGTTCGCCTCGCGCGTATTATGCGGCGGCGATTGCGCAATCATGACCACTTCACCGCGCTGGGTGACGAGCTGGATTTCATTGACGATTATCTGGCGATTGAGACCGTGCGGTTCGGCGACAAGCTGCGGGTGGTGAAGGAGATTGATCCCTCGGCGGCGTCGATCCCCGTGCCCAGCATGCTGTTGCAGCCTCTGGTGGAGAATTCCATTCGGCATGGACTTTCTTCAAAGGTAGAAGGTGGCACCGTAACTTTGCGCGCGCGGCGAAACGGTGGGCGGCTCATAATTGAGGTGGAAGATGATGGCGTTGGCATGCCCGGAGAAGGACTGGCCGGAGTCTTGGGCAAAGGCATTGGCGTGACCAATGTGAAAGAGCGACTTGAGGTGCTTTACAATCAGGATTATCGCATGGAGATCGATAGCCAGCCGGGGCGTGGCACCCGGATTGAAATTGAAGTACCGGAAATACTGACCGGGCCAACCGTGGCCCGGAGAACGGTCGACGCTTAGATGCCTGCACTCAAGGCACCGCCGTCGTTTTCCAGCAACGGGATTCGTTTCTCCACGGTGGCCACGCGCAAGGTTTACGACCTGGTGGCAGGAGTGTACCCGCTCTCCACCATGCTGTTCCATTCGGTGGCGCACCGGGCGGCGATGAAACACGCGGGCATTTGCAATGGCATGCGAGTGCTGGAGGTGGCAACCGGGTCGGGCGAGATGCTGCGGCGGCTGGTGCGGGCAAACCCCGATGGGTTGACCTGCGGTGTGGACCTTTCGCCCAACATGGCTGCGAGAACGCAGAGACAGGCACGGCGCATTACCGGCGGAGAGCGCGCGCATTGCCAGGCGGTGGACGCACGGCGGATGCCATTCAAAGATGCCAGCTTCGATGCGGTGGTGTGTTGCTATCTGCTGGAATTGGTGGGGGGCGAAGACATCATGCGGATGCTGTATGAGATCCACAGAGTACTACGCCCGGGCGGTAAATTCTCGCTGGTGACGATCGGACAAAATGTGCCGGGATTCAATGCGGCGTATCGTGTGGCAGGCAGCCTGGTGCCGTCGTTCTGGGGACGGCAGATTTCCGCCGTGGTGACGGATGCGATGCAGTCGGCGGAGTTCACCATCGTGCACGATGAACATGTACAACAGGGATTTTATCCGTCGCGTGTGCTTGTAGCGCGTCGATAGGGGAGCATGCGCACCCGTGCCCTGATCCCGGTTCTCCTGGCTTTTCCGTTCCTACTTCCGGCGCAGACACCAGTGGCAGCCGACGCCGAAGCCGTGGTCACCACCACAGCCGGTGTATTCCGCTTCGAGTTCGCCGTGGCCGAAGCACCCAAACACGCGGCGTTTTTCATGGTCAACGCGGGCAAGGGCTACTACGATGGCAGCGCTTTCCATCGGGTGGTATTGAACGGGATGATTCAGGGCGGCGATCCGCTGCTGAAGAACCCGAAGACACCGCGCAATCTGTGGGGCACCGGCGGGTTGAGCCTGCAGGCTTCGGAAATCTCGCAGATGAAGCACGAGCGCGGCGTGGTCTCCACGCCCGCCATTCCCGGTAAGGTCAACAGCGACGGCGCGCAGTTCTTCGTCTGCGTGGTGGCGCAACCTTCACTGGATGGTCAGTACTCGGCGTTCGGACGGGTCACTGAAGGGATGGATGTGGTGGAGAAAATCTCGCAGCAGGGAGCCGACGGCGCAGGCATTCTGAATGAGCCGGTGCGAATTCTGAGCGTCAGGATGGAGCGCAAGAAACTGGAGCCGTTCCTGACTGCGTCGGTGGATGAACTCCGCCGTACGGTGACCATGAAAACGACGCTGGGTACGATGCGGATCAAGACCGAACCGGACTGGGCACCGGAAAATGCGAGGGCATTCCTGAAACTGGTGGATACCGGCTGGTACACCGGTACGAAATTTCACCGCGTGGTGAAGGGCTTCGTGGCCCAGGGCGGCGTGCCCAATGACCGGGCCGGTTCGCAGGCGCATCCCGCAGACCGATGGGTGCACACGGTGAAGGGCGAGTTTCGCAATGATGTGAAGCACGTGCGGGGGATTGTATCGATGGCGCGGACGGACGATCCGGATTCGGGTGCAACGTCGTTCTTCCTGGTGTTGGGGGATGCGCCGCATCTGGACGGAAAGTACTCCGCATTCGGGCGGGTGATCGAAGGCATGGAAGTGCTGGATGCGTTCGAGAAAGAGGAAGTGGACGGCGAAGCACCCAAACGGCGGCTGGAGATTCTGGACGCGGTGATAGAGAAACCAGTGGCCGACCGCGACTAGTTGACCGGGTGTTTTGAGGCTTTCGACTCGCGGCAAACGCCGCACCGGCTATTTAATCGTGTGGCGGTGGCGGAGGAGGCGGGGGTGGAGGCGGAGGCGGCACTATAGTCGTGTTCTTATCGCCGGCGCTCGCTCCGGTTCCAGCAGCGGTGCCGGTACCGCCCACCGATCCGGCCTTGGCCGTATTCAGAGCCGCCTGGTAAATGGCTTCCGCTACCGCGCGGGAGAACCGCTCCAGGATCGCACCTTTATCCACATCCTTGCGCGCCAGCGGGTTGTTCTTGTACACGCGAATCCATTCGCCTGCCGTTAGAACCTTGGGGTCGCCGGGTCGCAGCAGATGGCGGACGTCCACCGAACCCTCTTCATCCAGCACCAGCGTGGTGGCCTCGTCATCTTCCACCTGGACATCGAAGATAGTGCCGCGCACCGAGATCACTGCGCTCGGCGTATAAACCTTATTGTGGTTGGGCAATCCGCCCAAATGCTCAATCTTTACCCGAACTTTGCCAATCCATACTTCCAGCAGATCGCGCCAGTCGCCGCGGTTGGCGCGGAAGACGACGCGGGAATCGGGGAAGACTTCGAAGGTGCTGCCATCGGAAATCCTGAAAACACCGTAGCCATCGTCACCCGTCACAATGACCTGCTGAGGTTGTACTGTATCTCCCACTTTGAGAGCCCAGGGCGTGGCATCGCGCATGACCGAGATACGACCGGAAAACGACTGGAGACGAGCCGCGCCATCGGTGGAAGATTGGGCAGGCAGCAGGCTGCCGACGGCCACAAGAATTGCCGCCAGCGACATTGCTTTACGTACTATGAAAGCCGATAAACCCACGTTCACTCAGATTACCACCAAACATGCAGGGAAATTGACGCGCCGTTTGTTTCCGAAGTGGCAAGGTTCCTGGAATCAGCACTTTCCAGCATAGGGGCGGTGCGGATACGGTAGAATTGTGACACGGCCATGTGTCGGGCATATACACTTCGCGGACTTAGCACGGGACTGCTTCTGGCGGCGGCTGCCTCCTATAGCCACGCTCAGACGCCACTGACCCAGACGCCATTAACGTGGAAAAACCTCGGCGGAACCAGCATAGTGGCCGATCTGGCGGGTCCGGCAACCGGCGCGGTATCCCGTGTATGGTACTCGCCAGCGGGCGACCGGCTATCGGTGGCAACGCAATCGGGACGGGTTTTTGAGACCGGGGACTTTGAGCACTGGCGGCTGGGAACTTCGCCTGCACCCGTAAGTGGAGCGTCCGGGGCCTTGTCGACGCTGATCGGCCAGGGCGCTTCGCGGATTCTTTCCGCCGGAACCCGGCTGTATGCCGCCGGTCCTGACAACATCTTTGCCTCTGATGACGGTGGACGCACCTGGCTCAACCTGACCGGCTTCAACAATCAATCCATCCTGGGCGGAGGGTTTAACGGGCTGGCCGTGTCGCCCGTCAATACGCGGGAAATTACGGCCGTGAACCGATCCGGTGTTTGGCGGTCACTGGACGGCGGCTTGTCCTGGAGCAGCCTCAACAAAGATCTGCCCAACTTCGCGGTGCGGCGGTTTGCGGACTCGCGGACCGCGGTGGTGCTCGCGGATGGCTCCGTGACGGAACTTTCTGCCGGGCGCTGGATTCCTGCAGCACGGTTGCCGGCGGAAGACTTGCTGGTGGGCGAATTACAGATGCTCACTGGCAGAAACGTCACGGCAGCTACCGAAAGCGGCACGCTGACATACGCCGGCACAGCCGAAGGTCGGGTACTGGTTTCGCGATCCGGTACGCAGGGCTGGGTCGAAGCGATACAGACCAACCCATCGGCAATTAACCGGATTTGGGTGGATGGGGATCGGCCGGAAGTGGCCCTCGCGGCGGCAGGCCAGCGGCTCTTGCGGACCGTCAACGCCGGACTCTTTTGGGATGACGTGACGGGCGATCTGCCCGCAGCAGAAATCCACGGTATTGCGGCGGACCGCACGGCGGGTGTGGTTTACCTGGCGACGGCACGGGGCGTTTGGTCCGGAAGTATTGCGTTGAACGCCGCGGAACCGGTCCGCACCCAATGGGTTGTGGTGTCGCGTGATCTGCCGGTGGCCGCAGCCTGGGACGTGCGGCTGAACCCCGATAACACCCTGAGCGTGGCGCTGGATGGCTACGGGGTGTTCGAAACTGCGGCACCGCACAAAACCAGCGGGTTGCGAATTCTGAACGCAGCCGACCTGACCGTCCGTCCCGCCGCACCGGGCTCGCTGATCAGCGTGATTGGAGCACAGGTTCTGGAAGCGCGTGGTGCCGGAGCGCTGTATCCGGTGATCGCCGCGGCAGAGGGCAGTTCGCAGTTGCAGGTGCCTTTCGAAGCCACGGCGGGCAATGTGTCGCTGGCCCTCGAAGGTTTGGGTGGGCGCTGGACGGTTCCGCTGTCGATTCGCGATGCGTCACCAGCCATTTTTGTGGATTCCGATGGCGCACCGCTGTTGCTGGATGCGGAGAGCGGCCTGGTGATGGATGCGGGTGTTGCGGTGCACGCCGGATCGTCACTGGCGTTGCTGGCGACGGGCCTGGGCCGCGTCACCCCGGACTGGCCTTCAGGCATTCCGGCACCGATGGATGCGCCGCCAAAAGTGCGGGGGAATGTGACAGCCTGGCTGGACGGGACGCCGCTGGAAGTGACACGGGCCACGCTGGCACCGGGTTACGTGGGTTATTACGTGATCGAACTGAAGATTCCGGCGATTGTGAACCGTGGCGCTGCCGAGTTGCGGATTACAACCGATGGGGCAGTGAGCAACCGGGTGCGGTTGTACGTGGAATCAACGCCCGCGCGGCAATAGGAAACGCGCTGCAGCAACAAAAAAGGCCCCGGATTACCGGGGCCTTTTTTCAATTCCTTCCCGGAATTTCAGAGAACGGTGACGTTCTCGGCCTGCAACCCCTTCGGGCCCTGCTTGACCTCAAACTCTACCTGCGCTCCTTCATCGAGCGAACGATAGCCATTGGATTGAATGGCGGAAAAGTGGACGAACACGTCGTCGCCGCTTGCCCGCTGGATGAATCCAAAGCCCTTGGAATTGTTGAACCACTTTACTGTGCCTTTTTCTCTCACAAAACTCTCCTGGAACATCCGGACGATACGACAGCCAACAAAAAAAGCCGCGGCAGGCGCGGCTCACATCGTGTTGATTTGGTAAAACCCACTTCGTAAAGTCCGTGACGGTAATTCTGTACTGCGTCCGCAGTATCGCACACGCCGAGGGGTAATATCAACGCCCGTTTGCGGTTTGTGTGGTTTGTGTGGCCCGCCACCGCGATAATGGAGCAGGCACGTGTTTACTACCCTCGTCCATATCAGCCTGCTATTCGCGCAGATCTCGCTTACCCCGGCAGCACCGGCGCGTCCGGCGGTTATGCAGGATCCGTTGAGCCGCGACACCCCGCAAAGCTCAGTGGTGGCCTTTCTGGAAGCCTGCCGGGTGCAGAACTATCCGCGAGCGGCGCGGTATCTGGACCTGCGGCGAATCCCGGCGGCCAACCGAACCATGACCGGATCCAGACTGGCCCGTCAGCTGGCAGAGATTCTGGATCGCGATTCGCGATTCGACGTGGGAGCGCTGAGCCGGGATCCCGGCGGTAACGTGGACGACCACCAGCAGGAAAACCGCGAGACCATTGCCAGCTTCGCCATGGCCGGCAAGACCGCAACCGTAGATCTGGACCGGATCACGCTGGCTTCAGGCCTCGCGGTATGGGTGTTTACCGCCAGCACACTGGATGCAATTCCACACATTGCGGCGGTGGAGGGTGAGTCGCCGGTGGACCAGTATCTGCCGGGATGGCTGGTGGACCAGACATGGCTGGATACGCCGCTGTGGCGCTGGATTGCGCTGGCATTGCTGGCCATCGCGCTGTTCGCGATTTCCAAAGTCCTGTCGCACGGCGTGCTTTACCTCTTGCGCCTGGTGACATCCCTGGCGGGACCAAATATCGGGTACTCGTCGCTGGAACTGTTTCTTCCGCCAGTGCGCCTGCTGGTGGTGATCGCGGCATTCCGGGCGGGCATGGAGCCTATTGCACCCTCCGCTCTCTTGCGGTTGGGGCTAACACGCGTGCTCTCTTTACTGGGCATTCTGGGGCTGATCTGGATCTGTACGGCGCTGGTGGATCTGGCCCTGGCACGAGCCAGGCTCTGGGTGCAGCAACGAGAAAGCGGCTACTCATTCGCGGCGTTTCAGCTGGGGTCGCGAGTTCTGAAGCTGGCCATTGTGTTCGCGGCAGTAACGGCTCTGATCGGCAGTTGGGGTTATAACACCGGAACCATCTGGGCGGGGCTGGGCGTGGGCGGACTGGCGGTGGCGCTGGCGGCGCAGAAGACGATTGAGAATCTGTTCGGCGGCGTCGCGGTGATTTCAGACCGCCCGGTGGCCATTGGTGATTTGTGCCGGTTTGGCGACCGTACAGGCACAGTGGAAGATATCGGGTTGCGCTCTACGCGCCTGCGCACGCCGGAGAGAACGCTGGTGACGGTGCCCAACGGGCAATTTTCGGCCATGACGCTGGAGAATTTTTCGCGACGCGACAAGATCCTGTTCAAGACCATACTCAACCTGCGACGGGATACGACGCCACAACAACTGCGCGCGGTGTTGGATGCGGCCGCGCAAATGTTGCGGGACGACCAACGAATGGATACCGGCAACCTGCCGGTGCGTTTTATTGGCGTCGGACCGTGGTCTCTGGACCTGGAAGTGTTTGCGCAAGTGCGCACGGTGGAAGCGGAGCAGTTTCTGGGCGTGCAGCAGGATTTGTTGCTACGCCTTCTGGAAATCGTGCACGCGAATGGGGCATCGCTGGCGTTACCCACGGACGAAAGCGGGCCTACGCGGCGGCCTGGGGTTTCGCCTGGTGCGGAGCCCGAATTACCAACGCCGCGCCCAGCAGGGCCAGAATCAATGAAATCCACTGTTCCAGAGTGAGCGGCCCCCCCATGGGGTTGGAAGAATCGTGCATGCGGACGAATTCCACCAGCAGGCGAACCACGCCATAGAGGGCGAGGTAAAGGCCGATGACCTGTCCGTCGCGGTGCGGGCCCCGGAGCTTGCGCACAAGAATAAAACAGATGATGGCTTCCGCGAAGGCCTCGTAGAGTTGAGCGGGGTGGAGCGGGATGTTGAGGGGAACGCCGGTGGTGGCGTCCTTATTGCGGAATGTGATCGCCCAGGGTAGCGTGGTGGGCTTGCCCCAGCAGCAGCCGGCAGCGAAACAGCCGAGGCGGCCGATGCCGTGGCCAAGGGCAAGGCCCGGCGCGAACAGATCGCTCGATGCCAGCACAGGCAGACCCTGGCGCTGCATGTAGAGCCAGGCGAAGACCAGGGCGGCAATGAATCCGCCATAAAAAATACCCGCGCTCTGCAGAGTACTGAGCGAGAAAATTTCCGCCGGATTGGCGCGGTATTCGGGATCGAGCGCAATCATCAGAACCTTGGCGCCAAGCATGCCCATCAACGCGCAGTAAACGCCCAGGTTAACAATTTTTTCCTGATTCAATCCGCGTTCGGCGGCAAAGCGGGAGGCCATCCACAGCGCCACCAGAAAGGCGACTGCTACCAGCAGGCCGTACGTGGGCAATGCAAACTGACCGATCTGGAAGAGTTTAGGGAACATATCAGGCGTTGGCCTCCTGCCGCGGTCGTGTAAGAAAGGCGCTCAGCGCGAGCAGAACGGCACCCGTGCAGATCGCCGAATCAGCAATATTGAACGTGTACCAGTGCCAGCCGCCAGCGTAGAAATCGAGAAAATCCGTCACTTTGCCGGCGGACACGCGGTCGTAGACGTTGCCCACAGCGCCGCCAAAGATGAGTGAGATGCCGGTGGTGGTCCAGCGATCCTGGCCGCCCGCTTTCCACAACATAACCCCCAGAGCCGCTATGGCAACAAGGGACAGGGCGATCAGGATTGCGGTACGGCCGGGACTGGCGCCCTCCTGCAGGATGCCGAAGGCAACGCCGGGATTTTCCGAGCGCACGATGTTAAAGAAACCGGGGATGACAGTGAATGAATCGTAAAGCGCGAGGCGCGATTCCACCAGACCCTTTGACCAGCGATCCAGAATGGCCACCGAACTGACCAACAGCAGCGGCAACAGACGTCCGGCGATACCGCCGTTCTCAGGCATGGCCGGTAATCTCACGCACCGCGGCAGCGCAGGGAGCGCAGATGGTGGGGAAGGCCGCGTCTGCACCGGTATCGGTGGTGTATTTCCAGCAACGTTCGCACTTGTTGCCCGCGGCGCATTCAATTTTTGACGTGACGCCAGCTTCGGATTGTGACGAAAGTTCCACGGCGGAGACAATGAACAGGCCAGGCAAATCGGCGCTGTATTGCTGCAGCAGGGGGTAGAGGGAGGCGTCAGCCGAAAGGAGCACGCAAGCCTCCAGTGGAGCGCCGATGACCTTTGCATCGCGGGCCGCCGCCAGACTCTTCAGCACGTTCTCGCGGACTTCCATGAGGCGAGTCCAGTTGGCAACACGCTCGCGTTGCTCTGCGCCGATGCCAGAGGCGAGTTCCGCAGCTTCGGGGAAATAAGCCGTGTGGACGGAGCCGGGGCGGCCCATTTCCTTCCAGACTTCTTCGGTAGTGAAGCTGAGAATGGGGGCAAGCAGACGGACCAGGGCGTCGTTGATGCGGTACAGAGCAGTCTGCGCGCTGCGCCGCGCCTGGCTGCGAGGCGGCGAGGTATAGAGCCGATCTTTGAGAACGTCGAAGTAGATGTTGCTCAGGTCTACACTGGCGAAATCGTATACCGCCCGGTAAACGCGGTGGAACTCGAATTCGTCGTACCAGATGCGGCAGCGGGCCACCAGTTCTTCGGCGCGAACGAGGATCCATTGATCGATCCCGGCCAGTTCCGCGCCAGGCACGGAATCTTTCCCGGGATCAAATCCGGCGAGATTGCCCAGAGCATAGCGGAAGGTGTTGCGGATCTTGCGGTAAGCCTCAGAAAGCCGGGTGAGAATGACGGGCGAAACGCGGGTGTCTTCGGTGAAGTCGGTGGAGGCTGACCACAAACGTACAATCTCGGCACCGTAGTCGCGAATAATTTCCTGCGGCTCAATCGTATTACCGAGAGACTTGTGCATGGCTTTGCCGTCGCCATCGAGGGTCCAGCCATTGGTGGCGCAACCGCGATAAGGGGCACCGCCGCGCAGGCCCACACCGATGAGCAGAGAGCTCTGGAACCAGCCGCGGTACTGGTCGCCGCCTTCCATGTAGAAATCAGCGGGCCAGGGGAGGCCGAACTCTTCGTTCAGAGCCGCCAGATGGCTGGAGCCGGAGTCGAACCAGACGTCGAGAATATCTTTCTCTTTGGCGAACGAAGCGCCGCCGCACCTGGAGCAGGTGACGCCGACGGGGATGAGTTCTTCCGGCGTGCGCTCGTACCAGATGTCGGAAGAATGTTCAGCGAAAAGATCGACCACGTGGTTCAAAACAGCGCGATCCGTTAGAGGGTGCCGACAGCCATTGCAGTAGAACACAACGATGGGCACTCCCCACACGCGCTGGCGGGAAATGCACCAATCGGGGCGGGTGGCAACCATGTTGCCCATGCGATCTTCGCCCCAGGATGGCTTCCACTTCACTTCGCGGATGGCATCCATGGCGCGGGCGCGCAGGTTGTTGTTGTCCATGCCGATGAACCACTGGTCTGTGGCGCGGAAGATGGTGGGCTTGTGGCAACGCCAGCAATGCGGGTAGGAATGGGTTATGTTTTCCATGCCCAGGAGCGCGCCGTGTTGCCGGAGAATTTCAATGACGATGGGGTTGCCCTCCCACACGGTTTTGCCGATAAGTTCGGCGGGGACTTCCCCCGGCGCGCCTTCGGCAGCGAAGAAACGGCCCGCACTATCCACGGGGCAGTACACCGGCAGACCGTACTCCATACCGGAGACATAGTCTTCATGGCCGTGACCGGGAGCCGTGTGGACGGCACCGGTTCCCTGCTCCAGAGTGACGTGATCACCCAGAATTCCAGGGGACGTACGGTCCATGAAAGGATGGTGGAAAATGAATCCGCGCAGGCGGTCGCCATGGAAGCGGGTAAGGGTGACGGGGCCTTCCCAGCCGAGCTTTTCCGATGTGACCGCAAGCAGATCCGTGGCGACAATGTAGACGCTGTCACCGACTTCGACTGCCGAATATTCGAACTTCGGGTGATAGGCGATGGCGAGGTTGGCCGGCAGAGTCCAGGGGGTGGTGGTCCAGATCAGACCGAAGACTTTCTTTCCGGCCAGGGAGGCGTCCAGATCGGCGGGGTCTGACACGGCGGCAAAGCGCACCCAAACCGACGGGCTCTTGTGGTCGGCGTACTCGACTTCCGCTTCAGCCAGCGCGGTACGGTCGTGCAGGCACCAGTTGACCGGTTTCAGGCCCTTATAGACATAACCTTTGTCGAGAAAATCTACGAACGCGCGGGCAATCACCGCCTGGTAACGCGGTGCCATGGTCAGATATGGTTTATCCCACTGGCCGGGGATGCCGAGGCGCTTGAAATCTTCGCGCTGGATATCGACGAACTTTTCTGCGTATTTGCGGCACTCGCGGCGAATTTCAACGGCCGACATGGTGGCCTTTTTGCTGCCCAGTTCCTGATCGACTTTGTGCTCGATGGGAAGACCGTGACAATCCCAGCCGGGGACGTACGGGGAGTCAAAGCCCGACATGGTTCTGGACTTGACGATAAAGTCTTTGATGATCTTGTTAAACGCGGTGCCCAAATGGATGCGTCCGTTGGCGTAGGGCGGGCCGTCGTGCAGAATCCAGACCGGCTTGCCCTTGCGGGACTGGCGAATCTGGCCGTACAGATCTTCTTCTGCCCACCGCGCCAGAATCCTGGGCTCGGCCTGGGGCAGGTTGGCCTTCATGGGGAAGGCAGTACGAGGCAGATTAATTGTCTGCTTCAGGTCCACACTGGAGGGAGTCATCTTTTAAGGGGATGTCCCTGATTATACCGGGGATGCCGCAAGGGACAGCTACTTGCCGAACAACTTCTGCACAGGGCCAAGGAAGGCGAAGGCACCGGGCTTCGCTTTGACGGGTTTCGCAGCGGCGACTTTCTTCTTCTCTACGGCTTTCCCTGCGGCGTTCTCTTTGGTTTTTTCTACGGCGGCGGTCCTTTCTTCCTTAGCCTTGTCTTCCGCTTTTGCCGCCTCGGTTTTGGCGTAGAGAATAATTATGGTTATGCGCCGGTTTTTCGGATCGGAGGCATCGGCGGGATTACGCAGGCTTTGATCGGCGAAGCCGCGGACCTGCGCAACCTGGTCAGGCCGCATGCTGTTTTCCTGCATCCAGCGGCGGGCGGCATTGGCGCGGTCAGAGGAGAGCTCCCAGTTGGAATAGTCCGGTTTTCCCGCGTAAGGTGTGGAATCGGTGTGCCCTTCCATGGTGACGCGGTTCGGCAACTTGCCGATCTCGTGAGCCAGTGTGACCAGCAGATCTTTGCCGCCCGTGGTTGGCACCGGACTTCCCGACTGGAAGAACGTGCCATTTTCGTCTTCCAGCAACTCCACACGCAAGCCTTCATTCGTGACGGTGAAGACAACATGTTCCTTGATCTTTTGCAGGGTCGCGGTATCTTTAATGGCCTGCTCCATCTTGTCCTTAAGTTTCGTCATGTCGTCTTTGTTGATTGACAGACTTTCGCTCCCGGAACCCTTCAGGCCGTTGCCGATTTCTTTGCCGGCCCCGGTGGGGTCTGAGAAATATCCGCCTACCGCCTTCTTCACCTGCTCACTGCTGGAAAGCAGCCACAGCACGATGAACAGGGCCATCATGGCGGTTACAAAGTCTGCATAAGCCACCTTCCACGCACCGCCATGGTGCCCGCTATGGATCACCTTCTTGCGCTTGATGATGATGATTTGTTGAGCCGGGGCAGGCATTAGCTTGTCTTTTCCACCGGCTTGCCTTTGCACGCCGCTTCCATTTCCTGGAAGGTGGGCCGCATGGCGTGGGGGATAGCGCGGCGGGCAAATTCCACTGCGATCAGGGGAGCCATACCCCTTGCAAAAGCCATCAGGCCGGCGCGCGTCGACTGGTAGAAGGCGCCTTCGGACTCCGCAACTTTTTCCAGGTTGGCGGCCAGCGGCGATACGAAACCGTAAGACAGAAGAATGCCGAGGAAGGTTCCCACCAGAGCCGCGGCAACCTTATGACCAATCTCTTCGGGCGGGCCACCCAGCGCACCCATAGTGATGACCACACCCAGCACTGCGGCTACGATTCCCAACCCAGGCAAAGCATCGGCAACTGTGGCCAGGGCCTTAATCGGCATAGTTTTCGCGTGGTGGTGAATCTCAATATCCTTTTCCAGCATGTCGTCCAGATCATGCGGCGGCACCACTCCGGCAACCGCGGTGCGCAAAGTGTCACAAATGAAATGGAGGACGTGGTGGTCTTTGACGATCTTGGGGTACTTGGCAAAAACAGTACTTTTATCCGGCTTTTCAATCTCTTCTTCCAGTTTTGCCATGCCACTCTTGCGGGCGAACTGAAAGATATCGTGCATCATTTTCAGAGCATCGAGGTAGTACGGTTTGGTGTACGGGTCACCCGCCAGCACCTGCAGGACACAGGTGAACACCTTAATCACAATGGGAACAGGATTGGCAATCAGCAGCGTGCCGATGGAGGCCCCGGCAATAATAACGAGTTCCGCCGGCTGAACCAGAACCGCCAGATTTCCCTTCTCCATGAGAAACCCGCCGACGATGGAGCCAATGACGACAAAGATGCCGATAATCGCAAACATGTACTGCTTGCTTCATCGGCGGACAAGGGCGAAACCTTGAGGCTAAACGCCGCCCAGTTGCGCCGCTGACGGCCACCAGCAGATCTGTTCGGGAAGATCGCGCCCGTCCGGCGTGTGCACCAGAATTCCCTCCACCTCGGTGGCACCCATTCGCCGGTAGAATCCGCGCGCTGCCACGTTGCGGTCGTATACGTATAACTGAAGGGCAGAGCCGGGAAGCTGCTGTTCCACCCACCGCCCGGCACGCATCAGCAGGGCACGCCCGGTTCCCTGCCCTTTGTGACTGGGGTGGCAGTGGAGATTCTCCCCACGTGGTCCCCATTGCGCAGCGCGGTCCGGGTAGAGGCTCACATAGACGAAGCCACGCAATTGCCCGACTTCGCCGGCAACGAAGAGCCCGATGCCCGATGGGATGCCGTCACCGATGCGGGCTTTCCACGCACGGGCGCGCTCGGCTGCGATTTGGCCATCCAGATAATCATCGGTGAGAATACCGCGGTAGGCCGAACGCCAGCTCTGCAGGTGGAGGTCTGCAATGGCCGCCCACTCTTCGGGCGCTGCCGGACGGATTCCGAAATCACTGCTGCTGTTGCTGTTGCTGTTGCTGCTGTTGCTGCTCATCCGCTGGCTCCACTTGCTGGACTTCATCCCATTCCGGGGCACTTACAGGCTCCTGTTCGGGCACGGGCGCATCAGAGAGTGCGACATGCACCATTACGGTGAGTTCGCTCTGCGCTTTGCCTTTGAACACCCCCCGTGTGGGAGGCACGTCGGCATAGTCGCGGCCTACGGCGGTGCGGATATGGCGGTCTTCCGTCACCAGGTCGTTCGTGGGATCGAAACCTGTCCAGCCCAGGCCGGGCAGCAGGGCCTCCACCCAGGCGTGCGTGGCGCCCTCGACGGAGCGATCGGGCTTGTCGGGACTGGGGCACAGATAACCGCTGACGTAGCGGCAGGGAATCTTCACCTGGCGCACCAGGGCAATCATGATGTGCGCGAAATCCTGGCAGACACCCTGGCGGTTTTCAATGGCCAGGTCGATGGGCGAATCCACATGGGTAGCCCGCGGCACGTAATCGAACCAGTCGTGCATGGCAGCGTTGAGTTCGCGCAGGAACGTGAGGGGATCGGCGCGCCGGTGGACACCAAGGTCGCGCGCCAGAAGGAGCAATGCATTGGTGGGTTGGGCGAACTGACTGGGGATTAACATTTCGCCGTAGTCACCCGAGGCAGCGAGTGCATCGAGTTCTTCCCACGCAGCGGGTTCCAGTTTCTGCGGCAGAGGCGGCTCTTCCTGTACTTCGATGAGAGATTCCGTCACGATGCGCAATTGCAGGTGCTTGCCGGGAACGTCGAAGTGGTGAATCCCGTTGCCCAGATAATCGCGGTAGGTGAAGACCTGCGCGCGCGGATCGACTGCCAGCTCAAATGCGAGGCAGCGCTGCCGGCCTTCGGTGCGCGGGTGCATGCGCAATTCCATAAGGCTCTCGCTCACCGGCGAATCGTAGCGGAACTGGGTGAGATGGCGGATGCGGTAGAACATTGGTTCAGGCGCTGAGCGCGGCCTCCACGGGATAAGAGATGAAGGTCTGGTACAAAGCCATGGATACCTGATTGGCCTGGCGGCGAATGGTATCGAGGTACGCGTGCAGGCCACCGGTCATGATCTCGTCGATCTGTCCAAAAGCCAGGGTGGATTCCATGCGACCGGCAATACGGTCGACGCGGGCAGAACGGCGGCTGGGAAGGTCTTTGCCTATTTTGGCGAGCGATTGGCGCAGGGCATCGGCAGAGAAGCGAATGGAGTGTGGGAACAGTGCGTTCAAGACAAGGAATTCGGCGATATGGTCTGCCTTGAGGTCGGCGGTGTAGACCTTGCAGTAGGCTTCAAACGCGGTGCACGATTGCAGCAAACCGGTCCATTCCAGCGGTTCTACTTCCGTGATACCGGCGCTGAAGAACTCGCGATAGTGGACGCTGACCAGAGTGGAAAGCAGCAGAGAGCGCTCCAGAAAGCGCCCACACTGGATGAATTCCCAGCCTTCGCCATGGGTCATGGTGGCGTCGGTAATGCCCTGGAAGAGGTGCGAACCATTCTGCACGGCGTCCAGAAAATCGCGCGGATTGCCGGTTTCCGGGGGCTTGGCGTGGTGGTAGAGGCGGTTGAGTTGTTCCCACATTTCGGTGCTGATCTGCTCACGCACCTGTCGGGCGTTTTCGCGGGCGGCTACAATGCAGGCGGCTATTGAAGAAGGACTGACTCCGCCGCGAATCAGACTGAGGGCCTGGGCACGGGGGGCGATATCGGGATCGGGTTCGATGGCCAGGGAACGAAGCACACGCGACCAGTGATGGTCGTCTGAACCGGCGACACGGGAGAGCATCAGGTTCAGCTGAACATTCAGCACCCGCGAAGTGTGCTCGGCGCGCTCCAGGTAGCGGCTCATCCAGAAAATACTTTCCGCGACACGGGAGAGCATTAGTGCAACACCCAGGTGTCTTTACTGCCGCCGCCCTGCGACGAATTGACCACCAGCGAGCCCTTGCGCAGCGCGACGCGCGTGAGGCCTCCGGGCACGATGGTGACTTTATCACCACAGAGGATGTAGGGGCGCAGGTCGACGTGGCGGGGCTGCACGATACCGTCGATCACGCAGGGGGCGCGGGAGAGCAGAATAGTAGGCTGCGCGATGTAGTTGCGCGGGTCGGCTTCCACGCGATGGCGAAATTCCTCTCGTTCCGCGACAGTACTTTGTGGGCCGATCAACATGCCGTAGCCACCGGATTCGCCGACGGCTTTCACGACGTATTTTTCCAGACTGCCCAGCACATGCTGCCGTTCCACGGGGTTGGACATCTGGTAAGTCTCCACGTTGTTGAGGATGGGATCTTCCTTCAGGTAATAGCGGATGATGGCGGGCACGTAGGCGTAAACCGCTTTGTCGTCGGCAACGCCGGTGCCGAGGGCATTGCAGAGATTCACGTTACCGGCGCGGTAGGCATTAAAGAGACCGGGGACGCCGAGCCCGGAATCGGCACGGAAGGCGAGGGGGTCGACAAAATCGTCGTCGATACGGCGGTAGATGACGTCAACGCGCTTGAGGCCGGCGGTGGTCCGCATATAGACGATGTTGTTATGGACGACAAGATCGCGGCCTTCTACCAGTTCGATGCCCATCTGGCGGGCGAGGAAGGCGTGCTCAAAGTAGGCGGAGTTGAAGATGCCGGGGGTGAGGAGGGCGATAACGGGATCGGAGACGCCTGCCGGGGCGAGCGAGCGAAGGGTGCCAAGCAACATCTGGCTGTAGTGTTCGATGGGCTGGACGCCACAGCGGCGGAAGAGTTCCGGAAAGATACGCTTCATGACGCGGCGGCTGACCAGCATGTAGGAGGCACCGCTGGGGACGCGGAGGTTATCTTCGAGGACAACGAATTCGCCGGAAGGCTGGCGGATGAGATCGGTACCGGCGACGGCGACGTAGACATCGCGGCGGACGGGCAGGCCGCGCATCTGCCGGCGGAAGTGTTTGCAGCTGTAGACGAGTTCGCGGGGCACGACGCCATCGGCGAGGATGCGGCCTTCGGTGTAGAGGTCTTTGAGGAAGAGATTGAGCGCGATGATGCGCTGGGTGAGACCGCGTTCAATGCGCGACCATTCGTCGGCAGTGACGATGCGCGGGAGAAGATCGTTGGGGAAAATTTTCTCAGTGCCTTCGTCGCGTCCATAGACGGTGAAGGTGATGCCCTGGTGGAGAAAAGACTGGTCGGCTACCTGCTGGCGGCGGACAAGTTCTTCCGGGGGCAGTTGGGCGAGAGCGGCACGGAGATGTTCGTAGGGCGGGCGCACGGCACGGGATGCATCGAGCATTTCATCGTAGGCACCGTCAATGTCGTATTGGCTAAACACGCGGAGGGCATAGTTTAGCATCCGGGCTGGAAGGGCGGGGTGGGAAGTGAGAGGCTGGCGAGTGCCAACTGCGGCCTTGGACGGGTAAAGCTCGGGTTCGGCGGGAGAGGCTTCTTTTGTTTTCAATAACTTCTCAGGTTCGAATGGTAATTTTGCGGTTTGGGGAGAGGCTGGGGATGGGGCGGAATTGCTGTAGCGGGGAAGGATCGGAATACCCGCGTAGGCTGCTGTAGAGAAAGCGGTTAGGGCCTCGGTAGGTTCGTTTGGTAATCGTACAATTTGGGAGAGAACCGGACCGGTTATGGCCTTGGGTTCCGCGGGCCGGGCGGGGATGTGATGGCTGAGGCGGGCGTGCTTCAGCTCGTCTTGCGAGCGAGAGCCACGAGATTTGGCGCCGTTCGATTGTGCCGTGGCGCGTTTGCGGGCGGCAATTGGTTGGAGCTTTCTCATTACGATTCCATTGTGCGGGTGGAAAACCGGGCTGGAGGGCGGGATGAGCGGTAAGCTATTGAAATCGTTGAGAAAATTTTGGGTGGGCCGTGGTGACCGACTTGCAAAACTCGGCGGTAACGGCCTTGACAAGCAACTCTAATTGTGTGGGTCGTATCTTCGCAGGGTAGTGCCCGTTTGAAAACGAAATGGGGGCTAAAAATATTTGGTTTGCATTTGGGAAATGGCATG
>JBBROK010000006.1:0-181639 GCA_038229475.1 Bryobacterales bacterium
CGTGACCGTCATTCATCAAATGATGCGACAGCGTGAAGCCCGAAGGCCCCAGACCAACCACCATCACCTTGTACCCCGACGCATCGCGCGGAAACGGTCGCGCAAAGTTCAGCGGATTCCAGCGCGTCAGCAGGCTGTAAATCTCGAAGCCCCACGGCAGATCGAGAATGTCTTTCAACGTCCGGGTCTCTACCTGGGGAATGTCCACAGGCTCCTGCTTCTGGAAAATGCAGGCCTTCATGCAGTCGTTGCAGATGCGGTGCCCGGTGGCAGCCACCATCGGGTTGTCTACCGTGACCACTGCCAGCGCGCCCACCGGGACACCGTTTCCCTTGAGCACGTTCATCTCGGAGATCTTCTCGTCCAGCGGGCAACCCGCCAGCTTCACGCCGAACACGCTCGATTTGAACGACCCGTCTTTTTCCTGGAGTCCGTGCGAACAGCTGTCCTTGCCCTGGTTATGGCACTTGATGCAGTAGCTGGCCTGATCGAGGGCGGGCCGCAGTTCCATGCCGGGGTCGGTCAGGTTGAACCCGGGCCGGTTGCGCCAGTGGTCAGAGGAAAACTGCAATTGCACGAGGTCGCCCACCCTCTGTTCCTCGGTATGCACCAGGTGCATCATGTCCAGCTTGTGGGGCAGGCGGAACAAAACGTCGTCGTGATGGCGGGTCTTACCAGCCGGTGAAAGCACGGCCCATGCCGCATACAGGCTGGCCAGCTTCAAGTGGTCGGTATGTTCCGGTTCCGCATCCAGCCAGCGCGAAATATGTCGGGTGAAACTATCTTCGTTGACCGGCTCGCCAAACAATGCTTCCAGTTGTTGCGTTAGGGCCACGCCATCCAGCGCCGCCGCGGTTTCCGCGTTCTGCCCGGTGAGGGCTCGCTTCTGTACAAACCGGCGCTTCACCGAATACAGCGGCGCCAGTTCATGATGGCTCTGTTGCAGGGCGCTTAGCTCCGCGCCAATGCCGAATAGTTCTCCGACGAAATCGTCGAGGTACGGTGCCACTTCGATCATCAGCTCCGATTGCTGTTTTACCGTCAGCACCTGTGGGAACTGCCGTGCCTCCATCAGGCGTTGTGCCAGCGCCGGGACCAGTTGTTGGCAGAAGGCTTCGTCCAGCCGTACGAGGCCGGCCCTTTGATACAGGTCTGCAAATGTAAACCCAAAAGACAGGGAAAGAGTGGCGGAATGATGACTTTGATTTTTCACGGATAAACCAAGACAGGGCCGGGCGAATCGTTCCCGCAGGGGCCTGTATCCTTAAGTGTGTCATGCTGAGCAACACCCGCCCGCCCAACAACCTCTTTCCCCGCCTCGCCTATAAGGGAGCAGTGCGGTTTTGGCTGGCCCTGGCGCTTTCTCTGCCCGCCGCCGGGCAGTTTTCCGGACGCATCGCCGGTTCGGTCGCCGATTCCTCTGGTGCCCCGGTTTCCGGTGCCACCATCAACCTGACGCCGGCGGGCAGCACCCGCGCCATGTTGACTGCCGAATCCGCTTCCGACGGCGCCTTTCGTTTAATCGGCGTCCGCCCGGGCGATTACGCGCTGATGGTGGATGCCAAAGGATTCGCCCGAACCACCATTCGCGGCGTCAGCGTGGATACTGCACGCGAAACCGACCTTCCCCCCATCACCCTGGAACTTGCCGCCATATCGCAGTCGGTGGACGTAACCGCCGATGCCCAGTCCGTGGAAATCGCCAACGCCGAAATCTCCGAAACCATTACGATGGAGCAGATCGCCAAGCTGCCGGTGCTGGACCGCGACCCCCTGACCTTGCTGCAGACCCAGCCCGGCGTGAGCTTCAATGGCAACTCCGCTACCGTCATCAACGGGATGCGAACTTCCTACAGCAACATGACGCAGGATGGCATCAATATCCAGGACAACTACATCCGCGATAATGCTCTCGACTTTTCGCCCAACAAGCTTCTGCTGGGGCAGGTTCGTCAGATGACCGTGGTGACTTCGAACGGCAATGCCGCGTCATCCGGGGGTGCCAGCCAGTTGGCCTTTGAGACGCCTTCCGGCAGCAATCAGTTGCATGGCGGCGCGTTCTGGCAAAACCGCAATAGCGCGCTTTCCGCCAACGACTGGTTTAATAACCAGGCAGGCGTCGGCCTGCCCAGGCTTAATCAAAACCAGGGTGGTGCCAACCTCGGTGGCGCAATCCGCAAAGACAAGCTGTTTTACTACGCAGGCTACGAACTGGTGCGCCTCCATCAACAATCGCCGCAAACCGCAACCATTCTTACTTCCGACGCCCGCGCTGGCATCTTCACTTATCGGGACACCACCAATGTGGTGCGCAAGGTCAACCTTCTGACGCTTCGCAAGGCGCAGATCGATCCCTATATTCAAAATCTGCTGGGTCAGATTCCGGCCGCCTCAGCCATCAACAATTTCGCTACCGGCGACAGCACAGCGGCGCTGCTCCGCAACACCGGAGGCTATCGTTTCAACCAGCGCAACAACGAGGTGCGCGACAACATAACATTGCGCGGCGACTACAACCTCTCGCCCCAACACGTCTTCCGCGCTTCTTACCTGTGGAATCGCGATAACAGCGATGTCTCTGACCCCACTTATGCTGTGACGCCCTCCACCAGTAATCCGAACCACAGCCATTTCTTTTCGTCGGGATGGCGCTGGACGCCGGGTCCCCATCTGACCAATGAACTGTCCGGCGGATTCAACCTCGCACCCGGCGATTTTCTCAACTCACAGAAGTTCGGCGCCATTCTGGTGACTGGCCTGCTTTTTACCGATCCTGTAAGTGAAGCTCTGCCGCAGGGACGCGTCACCCATACGTGGTCGATTTCCGATAACGCTTCCTGGCAGCGTGGCCGTCACTTCCTGCAAATGGGTTTCCATACACAGCGCGCTACTGTACACGCCTATGACGACGCCGGTATTGTTCCCGCCTATACCGTGGGTCTGGGCACCGGTCAAACTGCGCTCTCCCGCGCCGATCTGCCGGGCAGCCGCGCCGCCGATGTTGCCGGAGCCAATGCTCTGCTGGCCTCTCTCGGTGGTTTCATCGACAGTTACAGTCAGACTTTCAATGTCACCAGCGTCACTTCAGGGTTTGTGAAGGGTGCGGGCAACACCCGCAATCTGCGCCGCACCGGTTACGACATGTACCTGTCGGATAACTGGAAAATCGTGCCCCGGCTCTCGGCTACACTCGGTCTTCGCTGGAGCCTGCCGGGCGTTACGGACGAGCGGGATTCTCTGGAACTGCTGCCGGTCACCCAATCGGGTGGCCCGGTGGCCACACTGCTTTCCAATGCCACTCTGAATTTCGCCGGCAGTTCAGTGGGCCGCCCCTGGTATAGGCGTGACTGGCATGATTTCGCACCCAACATCGGCCTTGCGTGGGATGTCTTCGGCAACAGCAAGACAGCCGTGCGCGCCGCCTACTCCATCGCGTATGTGGACGATCAGGCCCTGCTCGCGCCCCAGGGCATTACGGAGTTGAACGCAGGCCTGATCGGGACTGCGGCTGCCACCGGGCTTTCCGGTCGGGTGAGCGCGGGCCTCGCTGGCGTAGTCGCACCGGTGTATCACGTACCGCTGACGGTCGCCGATAATTACGCTGTCGACTCTTTGAACACAGTCGGTCTGATCGATCCCTCTCTGCGCACGCCCTACGTGCAACAGTATTCCATCGGTCTCGAACACAGCTGGAAACAGAATGTATTCGATATCCGGTATGTGGGCAACCACGCTGTTCGCGGCTATCGCGCGTTTGACTTCAACCAGGTGCAGATCAAACAGAACGGCTTCCTCGACGATTTCCTGCGCGCCCAAAGTAATGGAAATATCGCCCTGGCGCGCAACGGTACATTCCTTCCCGCCTACAATGCCGCGCTTCCCGGCAGCCAGGTGCTTACCGTCTTCCCCAAGCTCTCGTTGGGCGGGCAATTGAACCGAAACGCCATCCGCAATCTCATCCAAACCGGGCAGGTGGGAGCGCTGGCCGCCACCTATCAGGAAGACCGGCTCAATGGCTCAGTGAACTTTTTCCAGAACCCCAACGCGCTGGGCGCAGACTACCTCACGAATTATTCCAACTCCACTTACAATTCGCTGCAGGCAGTGGTGCGCCGCCGCTCCAAAGCCGGCCTTGACTATTCGGCCAACTACACTTTTTCCAAGGTCTTAAGTGACGCCGCGGGCGATACCCAGAGCCGCATTGAACACTTCCTGGATATCAACAATGCGTCGCTGGAACGCGCTCGCGCCAACTTCGATCTGCGCCACGCCATCAAGGGTACGGCGTTCTATGATTTACCCCTGGGCACCGGCCGCCTTCGCAGCGGCTGGACTATCGGCAGTATTTTCTCGTGGCAGTCCGGTGCCCCGTTTTCCATTCTTTCCGGCCGTGGGACGCTGAACCGCGCCGACGGCTCCCGGTCTTACTACAACACCGCGGTTACCGCGCTCAATGGCGGGCAGCTGGCGGGAATCGTGCGTTTCGAAATGACCGGCAATGGCCCCGTCATCATTGCACGCTCTGCCACCAACGTCGCCGATGGCACCGGCGTGAATGCCGATGGTCAGGCGGCTTTCGCCGGCCAGGTTTTCTTCAATCCTGCCGCCGGCACGGTTGGTACCTTGCAGCGGCGGATGTTCTCAGGACCGTGGGCCTTCAATGCTGATCTCAGCCTCTCAAAGAAGGTGGATCTCACCGAACACCAGTCCGCCACCCTGCGCTTTGACGGCTCCAATCTCTTCAACCACCCTACATTCCTGACCGGCGATCAAAACATCAACTCCACCACCTTCGGTGCCGTGAGTTCCACGCTGACCACGCCGCGCGTGTTGCAATTGAGTTTGCACTACACTTTTTAGCCGCCATGACACCTGACATCCAAATCACCCAAACCGGTAATGTGCTGGAGATTTATCTCAACCGGCCACAAAAGAAGAACGCGCTGACCAGGGCCATGTATGAGGCGATGGCTACAGCGCTTCGCGATGCGGAGAATAACCCGGAGATACGAGTGATTCTGCTGGCCGGAACCAACGGCGCTTTCACGGCAGGCAATGATCTGGGTGAATTTCTCAATAGCCCGCCGCGCGAAGGGGATAGCTCCGGTATGCAATTTCTGCGGGCGCTGGCGCAATCGACACGGGTACTGGTTGCAGCGGTGGATGGTGTGGCCATCGGAATCGGCACCACGCTGCTTCTCCATTGTGATCTGGTGGTGGCCGGGAAGGGCGCACGCTTCCAGTTGCCCTTCGTGGATCTGGCACTGGTACCGGAAGCGGCCAGCTCGCTGCTGCTGCCGCGCCTGGTGGGCTACCAGCGTGCCGCCGAACTCTTCCTGCTGGCCGAAGTGTTCAATGCCGAAACCGCGCATCAACTGGGCCTGGTGAATCGCGTGGTGGAGGAAGGGCAAGCGCTGCCGGTGGCGCAGGAACTGGCGCATCGCGTGGCCTCCAAACCGGCCGCGGCGGTTGCGCTAACCCGGCGGCTGCTGCGTGATCCGGGCGGATCGGTCATGGACCGTATCACGGCAGAGGGCGTCCACTTCGCGGCACAGCTTCAATCCGACGAAGCGAAAGAAGTCTTCCACCGGTTCCTTGCGCGCGCCAAATCGTAAACATTTTCAGGTTTTCACTGGACCCCGGACCGAATTGTGCCGATAAGACAGCATGATCGGACTTCTCACAGTAATCACGTTGGCCGCGGTCTTCATATTTGTGCTGACGATCTTCGGGAAAGTACCACCGTCGCTGACTACGGTGGCTGGCGAGGCTGGCGATCAACGGCCCGTGGATCGCTGGGCGGCGCTGCTTGGGACCGCGGCGGAAACGCGGAAGGGTTCTCTGCCGCCGGGCCAGCTCGATTCGTTCGGATGGTTCGCCGGGTCTCCGGTAGAGCCGCTGGAGTTCAGCAGGCAATTGACGAGTCTGCAGAGCGCCCTGCAGCCGGTAACCCGGAGTGCGCAGGAGCCCTTGTCTGCAGGTGCGCGTTAGTTAGCCGTTCAGCAAGCGGTTCGGGTTAGAGTTGAACCTTCCCGCCAATCTGGTCGCCAGCCAAATCACCGAGCAGTTGCATGAGGCTGCGGCCGTCTGCGCCCAGCACAAATTCGCTGCGGTCGCTGTCCCAGTCGAGCTTGAAACTTTGTACTCTCGCGGATACCCAGATCTGCCGCACCGGCGAATTCGGACTCACCACAAACTTTGCAGGTGGATCTTCAAACTCCACCGTGAGCGCACCCTGATTGCTGTCGGTTTCAAACCCGTGTTGATCGCCAGAGCGCAACAGAGCCTTCTCCAGGTTCTTTAACGCAAGGTCGGCGCGGTCACGGAATTCCTGATCGTTCATCTGTTATTTCCTTTAGGCGGGGTGGCGCAGGGTAAGGCCGCTTAGCGCCAGCGTCATGCCGATAACGATAATCACGGTCAGCCACGCGACCAGATTGTAAAATTTCGGATTCTTCCACTCGCCCATCAGATAGACTTTATTGATCAGCAGAATCATGAAAATCAGAATGAAGGGCAGCAACATGCCGTTCAGTACCTGCGAGAGCAAAATCATCTGCACCAGGGGGAATTTTGGCATAATCACCACCCCCGCGCCAACCACGATCAGCAGCGTGTAGAGCCAGTAGAAAATGGGTGCCTCGCTCCAGCGGCGGCTGACGCCGGATTCAAAGCCCAGACCCTCGCAAACAGAGTAGGCGGTGGAAAGCGGCAGAATACAGGCCGCAAAAACGGAGGCATTGAGCAGTCCGGCGCTAAACAGAAGGAACGTATAGCTGCCAAAGGGCTTGAGCGCCAGAGCGGCCTGGGAGGCATCGGTGATATCAGTGGGATGGCCGCGGTAAGCACCGGCACAGGCCACGATGATAAAGAACGCGATGACGGAGGTGAGGACACAACCAACGATCACCTCAACCCGGGACTGGCGGTATTCCTTCGCTGTAATACCTTTTTCCACCACTGCAGCCTGCAGATAGAACTGCATCCAGGGCGCGATTGTGGTGCCCACCATGGCAATCAGCATCGTGATGTAGTCGCGGTCGAGCATAAGCCGGGGCCGCACACTGTAAATGAGCGCCTCACCCCAGTCAGGCTTCACCAGGACGCCGGCAATCACGTAGGTAATGTAAATGACACAGGCAAAGAGGAAGATGCGTTCCACACTCTGGTAGTTGCCTTTCACCGCGAGGAACCAAACCCCTACGGCAGCGATGGGAACAGAAATGAACTTGCTCACGTGGAACAGTTCCAGTGAAGTGGCCACGCCGGCAAATTCGGCCATGATGTTGGTCAGGTTGGCCAGCACCAGCAGAATCATAATCCCGAAGGTCATGCGCAGACCGAATTCCTCACGGATCAGATCGGACAATCCCTTGCCGGTGACCGCCCCCATGCGGGAACACATTTCCTGGGTAACAATGAGCGCAATGGTGATGGGAAGCAAGGTCCACAAGGGCAGGTAGCCCCAGCGCGCGCCGGCCTGGGAATAGGTATAGATGCCGCCGGAATCGTTATCCACAACCGCCGTGATAAAGCCGGGTCCGAGCACGGCCAGAAAAATCATGATTTGGCGGCGAAAGCGCAAGAACAGATCGCGGATCATTTTTGCCTCAGTACGGAAATCACGTCGTCCGCGGTGATTACGCCCACCAGGGTTCCGTCGTCATCGACAACGGGCATGGCCAGCAGATTGTATTTGTCGAAAAGTTCAGTAACCCGATCTTCTTTCGCGTGGGGGCCGATGGAAATCAGGCGGTCACCGGCCAGATCTCGCAGCCGTGTACCCGGGCCGGCCAGCAACAAGCGGTTGAGCGACACCGCACCGGTAACTCTGCCGTCCCCGTTGGTGAGAAAAATAACGTGGGTATTTTCGATCAGGTCCGCCTGCTCCCGCACCTGGGCGACGGCCGCTTCAATCTCCAGGCCTTCGTGGAGTTGAATGGCCTCTGTGGTCATCATGCCGCCGGCTGTTTTGAAGTCGTACTCCAGCAGTTCGCGCACTTCGAAAACCGGGTCGCGCTCCATTTCATCCAGAATCTCTTCGCTGGTCTCGGCTTCCAGCTCAGAAAGTGCTGCGGCGGCCTGGTCGGGATCCATCTCGTCGATAATGTCCGCGGCTACTTCGGGCTCCAGGCTTTCGAGGATGCTGGCCTGCATCCTGGGATCGATTTCGCTGAGCGCATCGGCGGCCACTTCGCTGTCAATAGCTTCGAAAATAGCTTCACGGTCGGCTCGTCCCAGTTCCTCCACAATGTCCGCCAGGTCAGCCGGGTGCATTTTTTCCAGCTTGTCGGTGGAAATGTTGAGCCGCAACCGGCGTAGAGGGTCCGCCTCCACGATATTGCAGAATTCCCAGCGAATCGAATTGGGCGGAATGGGACTTTGCAGGTACCGGACCATCCGGGACGGGATCACGCCCTGGGCCAGGCGGCGGAAGATGCTGCGAACGCCGACATCCACCTCCAGCACGTTCAGGGAATCCGATCCATTGTGGGAGATTTCCAGGGTCACATCGTTCACGCGAACCACTTTGCGACCGTTGACATCAATGATCTGCTGGTCCAGCAGATCACGCTGGATACGCAGCATGTATTCGTCGGAATGGTAGGGATACAGCTTCTCGTTGGAAAGCTGAATGCCGCGAAGCGAAATTTCAGCAACCTGGTCGTAGCGGACGGAGAGCCAAGCACTGCCACCGCCTACCAGGATGCGGTCAACCCGCGAAGGATGAATCAGCGGGACAACAGCGGCATCGCGTACGCGACCAATGCGCCTGTGTTTAAGATCGAATACGGGCAGGCCCACCAGTTCGGTGAAGAAGAGCAGGTTGGTGTTCTCCGCTGCTGTCATGTGCCGTCCGTTTCGTTGCGTTTGGCATAAATGCCCGCATCCGAAACCCCAGGCAGTAGCCGGAATGCTCCGGCCATACACAGTTACAGCGTTTTGTCTGCCAGCGGTCTACATCGGGGTTGCGGGATGCCTGCAACCAATATGACGCACACCCGCGCCCGGAGGCAAGGGGCGCGCCGAAATTCATCGGAAGTTTATGGCAAACGGGAGGATACGGAGCAGGCCGCCTTTTATCCACACCTGGGTGGCAGGCTGGGCCAGCGCTCTTGCAAGGGGCGAAAACCCGGCGCGCCGGGCGGCAAGACTCAGGATGGCGGATTCGGTTTCCACTTCGGGGGATCGAAAGAGCATTTCCCAAATCGATTTTCGGGCGGGATAGAGCACCAGGCCAATCTTGCTGCCGGCAGGAATCTTTGCTTTGCGCTTAATGGCTTCGATAGCCTGATCAATGCCGCCCAGTTCGTCAACCAGACCGTTGGCCTTAGCGTCAGCACCCAGCCAGACCCGACCTTCTGCAACAGGTTTGATCTGGTCCACGGTTTTATGCCGCGAAGTGGCCACTTTGCCGACAAAATCCTCATACGCGGAATCGATACCTTCCCGCAGTTTCATGCGGCCGGCGGAATCGAGCGGTTCATAGTCGGAATCGATCCGGGCAAACCTTCCGCGGGAAATGGAATCTTTGGAGATACCCAGCTTGTCATAGAGGCCGTGCAGGTTGGGTTTGCCGAAGACCACTCCAATGGAGCCGGTGATGGTGCCAGGGTAGGCCACGATCGGATCGCCTGACATGGCCATGTAATAGCCCCCGGAAGCAGCATCATCGGACATGGAAATCACTACCGGCTTTTTCCGGCTCAGTTCGTTCATGGCGCGCCACAGGTCGTCTGACGCCATCACTTCTCCACCGGGAGAATTGATGCGAACGATCACGCCTTTCACCTCGGTGTCTCTGGCCACCCGGCCAAGGAGGCGGTCAAAAGCCTCGGATTCGATACTGCCTTCCCCTTCGCTGTCGGCGGAACCGCGGGTGATGGTGCCTTCCGCGGCCACGAAGGCGATCTTGTCGTCGGTTTTCAGACCGGCCGAGGCATCGGAAACGGATGCGTAGTCCGGCAGGCTAACCTTCTTCAACCGGGGCATGTGGAGAGTTTTTGCCAATTCCGTAAAGACTTCGTCTTCAAACCGGAGTTCGTCCACCAGCCCCGCCTTCTTCGCGGCCTGCGCCAGAAACGGACCCTGGTCGATCAGAGCCTTCACCTGGTCAGGAGTCTTGCCTCTGCCGGCAGCGATGGTATTCACCAGGTCGGCGAAGTATCCGTCGGCCACTGCGCCCATAACCTCTTTGGTTTCCGGACTCATGGAGGTGCGGGTGAACATATCACCATAGTCTTTGTACTTGCCGGCGTGCTCCACATCCACTTCCACACCCAGCTTGTTCAGAATATTGCGGAAGTACGTCAGTTCGAAGCCCAGACCTTTTACATTCAGAACTTCCGCCGGTGGCAGGTAGATTTTCGAGCAGGCGGTGGCGAGGTAGTATTCCCGCAGTCCGGGTGCACGCAGATACGCAACCAGAGGCTTGCCGGACTTGCGGAACTGTTCCAGGTCGGCCCGAATCTCCTGCATTTTTGCCCAGCCAAGATCGATTCCATCCGGCTCCAGAATGACAGCTTGAATGCGGGGATCAACAGCAGCGCGGCGCAGCATGGCCCAAACGTTTTGCACGGTGACGCGGTTTCGTCGGGCGAGAAAGGGCAGGGGAAAGTCGACGGGCGGAACTTCAGGAACTTCACCAGTCAGGTGCAGAATCAGCGTCGACCCATCGGCCACGGCCGAAGGCCTGGTCCGCAGCGACGCCACCGCAAAGTAGCCGATCACGCCGAACACTACGATGAGCACAGCGCCGGTCAGCACGCCGAGCAGAAATTTTCCCATACGGAAGCTTACCCCAGTCCGACAGTATCACGCGACGGGAGAATGAGGCCCCATGTTGCCCGCTTCCGTAGTCTGCGGCTTCGCCGGGTAGGCCGGAGTGGCATCCTGCACCAGGGAAGCCCTGCCGGGTTTCGACAGTACTGAGGGCTGCCCGGAGATATCGGGCTCATTGCGGGCCGGATTTTCGTGGGCCGGCTCTTCCTGTTCCGTGGATTCGGCAACACCGGGCGTAGCGAAGCGCATGACCAGTTCGCGGTGGTCGCACAACCGGCAGCGATAAGGGGCAGCGAAAACCGCTACCAGCCATTCGCCCAGATGGCGCGATCTGGATGGGCGAAGGTCAGAGCTGCCACATTTCGGACACATCAGAACAAAAAGCATATGCCTGGTTGCAGGGAAAATTCGTCTATACCAGTCTAAGCTACTATAGCCACTCACCATACAGACGAGCCCGGAGAACCACGGTCGCCGCATTGACTCGTTAGAATAACGAAGGGGTGCCCCCTTCGTCCCGACAGGAGCAAACATGAGCCGAATCATACTAAAGGTTAATGGCGGTGCACACACCGTGGATGTCGATCCGGCCACGCCGCTGCTTTACATTCTCCGCAACGACATCGGGCTGCAGGGTCCGCATTTTGGTTGCGGGCTGGGTCAGTGCGGAGCCTGCACGGTCATCATCGACGGTGTGGCGGTTCGCTCATGCATTACGCCCGTATCGTCTGTAAAGAGCGAGATCACTACGCTGGAAGGACTGGCTACCCAGGGCAAACTTCATCCGCTGCAGCAGGCCTGGATTGACGAACAAGTGCCGCAATGCGGCTTCTGCCAGAACGGCCAGATCATGACCGCGAAAGCGATGCTGGACAAGAACCCGAGTCCCACCGACGCGCAGATTCGCCAGACCATGAACAACACGCTCTGCCGCTGTATGACGTATTACCGGGTGCAAACCGCCATAAAACGGGCGGCCAAGACCATGAAAGAGGCTGTGGCATGAGCGCACGGAATAATATCCCCCATCAAGTGGAAGCGATTCTGGTCACGCATCGACGCGGTTTTCTGCAGAGCGCAGGCATGCTGCTTGTCGGGTTCGGCTTCGCCACCGAAGGAGATGCTCAGACAGCCAGCACCGCGGGGCCGTGGCCCGATCCTGATTATCATCAGGTGGATTCCTGGATCGTCATCCATTCTGACAACACCGCCACATTTTACGTTGGCAAAACCGACTGCGGGCAGGGAACAGGCATCGGCTTCCGCCAGTTGATGTCTGACGAGCTGGATATCGCTTTCGAGAAAACAACCTGCATCATGGGCAGCACCGACGTCACGGTGGATCAGGGCGGCTCGGGTGGTTCAACCGCCATGGAGCGCGATTCCTGGCCGATGCGCCGCGCCGCTGCTGAAGCCCGCCGCGTGCTGCTGGAAATGGCATCGGGGCACTTTGGTGTGCCTGTTGATCAGTTGGCCGTCAGCAATGCTGTGATTACAGTGAAAGCGGATCCGGCGCGCCAGGTGAGCTACGGCGAACTGATCGGCGGCAAGAAGTTCAACGTGACTTTGACTGGCGGCAACGTCACTGCCATCACCGGCAAAGCCAAAGTGAAGACGCTGCAGGAGCTGAAGTACACCGGCCAATCGCCGATGCGCGATGACATTCCGGCCAAGGTGGATGGCTCTTTCAAATGGGCAGTTGACGTCAAGCTGCCGGGTATGGTGCACGCGCGCAACGTGAAACCGCCGTACGTGGGCGCAAAGCTGACTTCGGTCGATGAATCTTCAGTGCGCAGTCTGCCTGGCTTCCTCAAAGTGATGAACAAGGGCAACTACGTGGCGGTGGTCTGCGAGCGGGAAGAACAGGCGATTAACGCGGCCCGTCAGCTCAAGACCACTTGGGAAAAACCTGCCACCGCACCCTTCCCGGCCTCGGACGATCTGTTCAAATACATGGCTGCCGCCACGCCGACGTCCGCTTCGAAGCCGGTTGTGGTGGGGGATCCGGAAGCGGCATTCGCTGGCGCTGCAAGAGTGATCGAAGCCACATACGAAATTCCGTATCAGGGCCACACGGCGTTTGCCCCTGCGATGGCGACCGCCGATCCTTCGAACGGCCTGATGACCATCTACTGCAACGATATGAAGAGCTACGGGATGCGGCTCGGCATTGCGCAATTCCTTGGCATGCCGAAGGAAAACGTCCGCGTGATCTGGATGGAAGGTCCGCAGGCCTATGGCCGCACGGCAACGGAAGACGCAGCCTGCGAAGCAGCGTGGATTGCAAAGGAGATCGGTCGGCCGGTTCGCATGCAGTGGATGCGGGACGAGGAAACGGCCTGGGACACCAAAGGCCCGGCGTTCCTGGTCAGGATGCGTGGTGTGCTGGATGCCCAGGGCCGTCCGCTCGCCTACGATTACAACGCCCGCGCCTGTGACTACAACCATTCGGGCTACAACGAACCCGAGACCTACCTGGCCGCCCAGTTAATGGGCATGCGCAAGGCGAAGCCTGCCGCCGGCGGTTCCTCCCTGCCTTCGGAAATGTACGCCATTCCCCATCGACGCATGGCGGGCGACGTGGTCAGTCTTCCCCTCGTTTGGGAGACGCCGTTGCGGACGGGCAATCTGCGCGATCCCAACGGTCCGCAATCGACCTTCGGTGCCGAGTCGTTCATCGATGAACTGGCGGTGGCGGCAAAGGCTGATCCCTATGACTTCCGCATGAAGATGCTCACGGCTTCGAAGGAGGAAGACCGGGGCTTCAAGCGCGCCCGTTCCATCGCGTGTCTGAAAGCGGCGGCGGAAACCTATGGCTGGGATTCGCGTCCGTCTCCCAGGGCGGTGTCGAGCGGCAAGATTCTCACGGGACGCGGTATCGCATATTCCTTCCGCGGCGAGACTGTGGTGGCGATTGTTGCAGAGGTGGAAGTCAACCGCGAGACCGGTCATGTGTGGGTGAAACGCATGGTGTGCGCCCATGATTGCGGACTGGTCGTCAATCCGCTGAGTTTGCGCCGATCGCTGGAGGGCGTGCTGCTGTATACGCTTAGCCGCACGATCCACGAGGAAGTGCAGTTCGATGGCGAAAAAGTCACAAGCCGCGACTGGATGTCGCATCCTTCGCTGCGCCATGCCGATGTTCCGGAAAAGATCGATATCGTGCTGGTCAACGGCGATCCGAATCCAACCCGGCCGGACCTCGCTCCGTATGGGGGAGGCGAGGCAGGTGGCAAGCCGATGATGGCAGCCGTAGCCAATGCGATTCACGATGCGACGGGGGTGCGAATCCGACGGATTCCTTTGAGGGATGCGCGCGTGCTGGCGGCGTTGAAGGCTGCGCGGGTTTAGTTGTGTTTAACAACCCTGTTGAGCATGTAGACGACGCGGGGTGAGCTCTGCATGCTCCTGCGGGCATGTAGCTAACGTCGAACGTCGGCCGCTCGTGTACCTGGCAGAGGCATTGACCGTGGCGATGTCTGTTGATTCGACGACGCCTCAAAGAAGACGTTAATCCCTGGAAGTTTAATGCTGGCCTTCACGTCGCGACCGGAGTATAAGGCATACCCGATGACTGCGAGAACGACGAGGGAAACCGTGATTATGATTGCCATGGTCAGTTTTCCTCGGTAGAGGCGCGCCGGGGGGCGGCTGGGGGTTGCTTCAGAGCCGCAGCAAGCAGTTTCGTCTCTGTGGCTTTGGCTTGGATATTGTCAACAGTTTTTTCTCCGGCTTCGATCAACTTGTCGATGAGCGTGGGAATATGCTCGACGGCTCCTATACGAAGCGCACGCGGGGCGTCGTTAAACAGCCATTCGTCGTTAGTTCCCACATCTTCGAATTCGGTGTGTCCTGATGTCTTGCTGAGGGCTATGCCCCATTTCGGGCCGACCTTTGCATACCCTATGTAATCTGCCCAGAACCTGCCGACATCGGGCATGTCGCCAGCGTATCTGTGCCAACAAGTAATTCCGAGGTTGAGCGTCTTGAGTGATTCGTCGAGCGCGGAAACTGCTTGGGCCAGTTCATCAGAAGCAGTATTAAGTTTGGAAGCCACGGCAGAAAGCCGGGCAAATGAAGAATGAACCCGCTGCAATAGCGGTTCGCTGTTTGTAGGCACCCCTACTCCTTTTCGACTCTGGCCGACAACCAGTGCCGTACATATAAATTAGACCGACCGGCGGGCCTTCCGGCTAACGCCGAGTCAATCCTTCTCAAGCGTACCACTAAGTTGCGCTTGATCGACCCGTGCTCTTTCCAGAATTGCGATATCCTCCGCCTCCGCTATTCCGATATCCGCAACATGAATTGCCTCAAACCCGGATTGGCAGACGATCGCCGCTGCCTGCGGGGCCAGACCCTGGTCGAGCAGAATGCGCGTAATGCCACGTGATCGAGACTGAATCGTTCGTCATCGACCGAAGCCGCTGCGTAGCGCGACGCCTATTGAATTGAATGTCTCAGGCGTGAGAAAGGGGTACTCCGCGAACAACGGTCGCGGTCGGCCAGCAACTCCAGCACGCGCCGAATGGTGATCCAAATTCCCCGAATACACAGCTTGCCTGCGCATTTCCCGGGCTCGACAGGTTATCCGATCAAAGGCCCCTTCGAAACCATGAACCATTCCTGCAAGTTCCGCCACGACGTTTCGCCAGGCCGAAACGATAGGGGACTCGGCTAGCGAACTCGCAGAAATGAATACGTTTTCTTCCGCTTTCAGAGCAGCGATACAGGTGCTGGCCTCGGATTCATCAAACACAATCGCCATCAACGCAGACGCATCGACCGCCATCACTCCGGCAGACCGTGATCATCATAGAGGAAATTCTGACTCCGCGCAGCGCTGGGTCCGGGTGCTACTCTCAGCGCCGCGGAGGCGCGAATCTTTTCGAGCATTACGTCACGAGCCTTCCCGCGCGGGGCGGTACTGATCGGAACCAGCCGGACTGAAGGATGGCCATGTCGGGTCAGGATCACTTCGTCGCCGGCTTCGCCGCGGCGCACCAAATCGGTCAGTTGCCCTTTCGCTTCGGTCACAGATACCCGCATATGCTGTTTCTTCTATGGACCGCCTACTTTCCCGCTGGCAGCCCATTCTTCGTCAGAAACTCGCGGATGGTAAGGAAGATTCGCGTCCGCTCCTCCGGTGTGAACCCGCCGTGTTTTCCACCCGGAATTGTCAACAACTGATTTGTTGCACCGGCCTTCGTCAGCGCCTCGTGCAGCTTCACTGCCTGTGAATACGGCACAGTCGTATCCGCATCGCCGTGAATGGTCAACACCGGCGGCAAGCCCGCGCGCACATACGTCAACGGCGACACCTTCCGCGCCAGTTCCTCCCGGTTCGGCAGGCTCCCCATCCACTGCATCGCCAGATTCGCACGGTGCGGTCCGTCCACTACGTCGTTCACATCGCTCACGCCATACCAGTTCACCACCGCCGCGACTTTCGGCAACGGCGCGCCCGCGCATTCGCGGTCGAATCCGGCCGTCTCCGGAATCATTCCCAGTGACAGCGCCAGATGCCCGCCCGCCGATTCGCCCGAAACCACAATCCGGCTGGTATCGATGAAATACGTCTTCGCGTTGTTGTTGAGGAAGCGCAGCGCGCACAGGCAGTCTTCCAGCGCCGCCGGTGCCAGCGCCACGCGCGCCAACCGGTATTCCACATTCACCACGTTCCAGCCCATTTCGAACCATGGCATCAGCGACATGGTGGCTGCCTCTTTCGACCCCGCCGCCCAAAAGCCACCGTGCATAAACACCAGCGTCGGCTGCGCCGTGGTCGCGCCGCGACGCTGATAAATGTCCAGCTTCACGTCTACGCCGCTGGCGCTGACGTAGGTCAGGTTGGGGAAGATCTGGTAATCATTGAGCGCATGCGCCGCCCAGTTCGCCGAAGGTGAGAGCTGTGCCTGCGCCGGTGCAGTGCCAGCCAGTACGCCAATCGCGAGCAGGAAATAGAGGTGTTTCATAAGCAACGCGAGTATAACAGCCAACTCTTACGCAAACAAAACGCCGCGGATTCAGCTAAAAACAGCCGAACCCGCGGCGCTCTGGAAGCAACCAAAATTCTTCCGCGCTTACATTTTCAGATGCGGATTCGTGTAGTTCTTCTCCAGAACTTTCTCCGGATCGGGACGCACGCTCAGATAGTCCACATGGTCTGTGATGTCGGTCCAGCCGTGCGGTACATTGGCCGGAATGATGATCACATCGCCAACTGAGACCTTGCGCGTCACGATCTTGCCCGCCGACCGACCGCTGCACGAAACCCCGTTCAACACCTTTGTCACTTCACTGTCCGGACCGGAACGATTGCCGTTCACAATTTGTCCGCCTGTTACCAGAGTTCCGCCACCGGAAGTAATCACATACGTTTCGGTTTCAAAATCATGCGCAATCATTCCGGGAGGGCTCATGGCCGCGCCCGCCGGAGCTTCACTCAGACCGCAGCGCACCGGAGCCGGCGCATTCGCCGCCCGTCCCGCGCCCGCGCGTCCGGCACCACCGGCCGGGGCTGTCGGTCCGCGGTGAATAATACCCACCGCCAGTTGCAGCTTACCGATATCGACAACCCGCAATTGCTGGTCAACCGCCGGAGGGGCGAACTTCAAAACTTCCTTAATCTGCGCATCGGTAATGTCTACTGCTTCCGTGATGGCCTGTCCACTGGCCAGCCCCACGCACGATGTAAACACTGCCAAAGCCAACGCTGCTTTATTCATTTGGATCTTTCCTTTCCAGGTGAGGAGCGGCGTTACGCCGTCCGAATGTCCACTCATTGTATCCCCTTTGGCAGATCGCGGCCCTGATCCATTCCCGTCAGGCGAAAAACTCCTCCCGCTTGTCCAGGCAGTCCTTCCGTTCTTCCCCGCTCAGGGTCTTCACCCGCGATCTTCCGGCATTGAAAACTGCTCTCGAACTCAACCCCAGTTGAACCAGATTATCCCGGTCCTGGCGCGGAAGAATCAGGTAATGCTTCCTGCAATCGAAGCTCCGGCACAAAAGTGGCCGGCGATCATAAATCGTGCAACCGGAATCACCAAGATATACACACTCGCCGTTCTGCTTCGTGGCCAGCAGGAAAACCCTGTCGCCGGTGTCCGGGTCAATGGCCACCCGAACCTGGTACGATTCCACCTCGTCGCCCTGCCCCGGATGCAGGAACAGCGCCTGTTTGCTCCGGCAGCATTCGGTACAGCTGTTGCAGGGTACTTCCGTCTGGCTGGTTGTCGGCAACTTTCATTTTAGGCAGCCATTGTGTCAGAATGCGATCAATGAAAACTCTGTTTGACCGTGCGACCTATGAAGACACACTGCGTCGGGTTGAGTCACTTCAGCCAGACTCGCCGCGCCAGTGGGGGAAAATGAGCGCCGCACAGATGCTGGAACATAACACCCGCGGCCTCGAAATGGCGATCGGCAGAAATTATCAGAAACAGGCCCTTCCGGGGAAAATGATCGGGTGGATGTTCCGGGGGCAATTTGTAGGCGACAAACCGTTCGGAAAGAACGGGCCAACAGGGTCAGAGTTTGTGGTCCACGGTGAACCCGATTTTCTCCGCACCAGAGAGAAGGTGAATGCGCTTCTGGCAGAATTGCACGCGGTGGGTGAAAAAGGCTGCGACGGGAAGATCCACGGCTTTTTCGGTACCATGACCGGTGCGGAGTGGGGTGTGACTCAGTTCAGGCACATGGATCATCACCTGCGCCAGTTCGGAGCGTAGCTGCTTCCTGGCGCAAAATACGCATTGTTGGCACCGCGACGCGAGCGTTTTTTCGGCAGCGGGATCCGCCGCGTCTTCGACGGAGTGGTTGGTAGGCGCGGCAGGACTCGAACCTGCTACCACCGGCTTAGAAGGCCGGTGCTCTATCCAGATGAGCTACGCGCCCCTCCTGTTCGATTGTAGCGACTCAGATGTACTTCCGCCGCGAAGGCTGCGGTTTCGCGGTCCAGGTCGCGGTGCCAGCGGGATAACGACGTCTCCTTCAGCTTTTCCAGAAGTTTCACGCGGCGGCTGGATTCCAACAGCGCGAATTGCTGTTGCCGCAGGGCAATTTGTGCCCCGCTCACCCGTTGTTCCGCGGCAGTCCTGTGGCGCAGCAGAGTATTGCGCCATGCAGCCTGATTGGCGAGCGACGCGCCGGTGGGCGCGGCCTCAGGGCCTCGTGCGAGGGCCGCGTCGATGGTCGAGAGTTCGGCGCTTAGGCGAGCCAGTGTCGTCTGCGCCGTTTCTACCCGTGAAGCAGCGAGGGCGCGCTCCATTTCGCGCCAGTCGAGTACTCGCTCTGGCCGAAACCGAAAGGCTTTCATGAGACGCGCTCGGGCGGGATGAGTGCTGCCACCGTTTGCATCTGCCGCAGGATTTCCTCCACCGGGTTGACCTCGTGTGAATCCTGACGGAGGAAGCGCATCAATTCCGCCCGCGACTGAATAACGGAATCCAGCCGGGTGTTGGAGCCCGCCGCATACGCGCCCAGATTGATCAGGTCCTCTGACTGCCGATACATGGCCAGCGCCTCCCGAATACGGATGGCATGGGCGGCTTCTTCCCGCGATGCCAGCCTCGATTGCAGGCGGCTGACCGAATCGAGCACGGAAATCGCCGGGTAGTGGCCCGCTGAGCCCAGATCGCGGGAGAGGGAAATGTGTCCGTCCAGAATCGCGCGGACAGCATCGGCGATCGGTTCGTTGAAGTCATCGCCTTCCACCAGCACGGTGAAGAAGGCGGTGATGGAGCCCTGCTGAAAGTTTCCGGCGCGCTCGCAGACCATCGGCAGCAGGCTGAAGCACGAGGGTGTGTAGCCTTTCTGGCTGGGCGGCTCACCCGCTGCAAGGCCGATTTCGCGTTGCGCCATGGCAAGCCGCGTGATGGAATCCATCACCAGCAGAACATCCTGCCCCTGGTCACGAAAATATTCGGCGACAGCCAATGCGACAAAACAGGCGCGAACGCGCAGAGGGGCGGGCCGGTCCGATGTGGCCACCACCACAACCGAGCGCGCCAGGCCCTCCGGGCCGAGGTCATTATGCAGGAATTCCAGGACTTCGCGATTGCGCTCGCCAATCAGCGCGATGACGTTCACAGCGGCGGAGCTGGATCGCGCCATCGAACCAAGCAGCGTGCTCTTGCCCACACCGGAGCCGCCGAAGATTCCGATGCGCTGGCCTTTGCCGCAGGGCAGCAGGCCGTCGATAACGCGGATGCCGGTTGAAAGGCGTCGATCAATGGGAACACGATCCATTGGGCCTGGCGGGCTGGCGTAGATGGGGCGCGTTTCAACCGCCTCAATGGGGCCAAGGCCGTCCATTGGTTGACCGAACCCATCGATCACGCGTCCCAATAGCCCTTGCGATACTTCCACCGCGCCCTCGCCGCCACGACACACGATCGCGTCGCCCAGCGACAGGCCGCCGGTTTCTTCCAGTGGCATCGAGAGCACGCGGCCATTCCGGAAGCCAACCACTTGGGTGCGGATTGCGCGTCCGGAACGGGTGACGATTTCGCAGAAATCGCCGATGCACGCCGCCGGGCCACGCGATTCGATCAGCAGGCCCACCTGCTCTACCACCTCGCCCTCCAGGCGGATGGGTTCTATGCGGCTCAGCAGTGAGGCGTAGCGACCCAGGTCGAATGCGGCAGATGGTGTCATGGGTCAGATAGCCAGGCGGTCGGTTAATCCGCGGCCGATTTCCTCCAGCTGGGCTTCGATGGAAGCATCAATGGTGCCGTCCTGTGAGCGAAAGAGCACCGTGCCCGGTGCACAGGCAGGGTCAGGAATTATTTCCACCCGCGACGAATGCGTTGCCGGCAACGCCGCCTGCACCGAGGTGGCGAAGTCCGGATGCAAGGTGACGCGCCACGATTCCGAGCGCGCCATCCGTTCCAGAATCACGCGCACCAAAGCGGTCAGAGCGCCTTTGTCGACCGCCAGTTCGCGATGCAAAATTCTGCGCGCGATGAGCAGTGCCAGTTCCACCACGTCGCGCTCGGCTCGCTTGCGCGCTTCCGGACGTGCCGCCGTGAGGTCTGTGATCGACGCACTGAGTTTTTCGATAACCGGGACCACCGCGCTACGGCCTTCCTGCTCACCTTGCCGCCGGCCCGCCTCAAAGGCGGTGCGCTGCGCGGCGGAGGCGTCAGCTTCCAGCTGTCGGATGCGTTCGCGCAGCGGAGCGGAATCTTCTCCTGAACTCCCCGGAGAGTGTAACCGGGTGGGGACAGAAATCGACTCGAAGACCATCAACTCAACCAAACGGTTGCTGCCACGTGGGAGGACTTTAGACAACATACCGGTCCGTCACCGAGCCCTTCAGAGAAACCACGCCTTCGGTTTCCAATTGCCGGACAATCGTAATGATCTGCTGTTGTGCCGATTCCACTTCCTTGATTTTCACCGGGCCCATCGAATCCATTTCATCCTTCAGCATTTCCGTACCCCGTGCCGACATTGTGGAGAAAAAGTGACTTTTCAGTGCTTCGCTGGTTCCTTTTAAGGCGATCGTGAGCAGCTTGCGATCCACACGGGCTAATATTTCCTTGAGCTGGTTCAGCTCCACGCCCAGCAGGTCTTCAAAGACGAACATGAGCTGGCGAATGGTCTCGGCGAGGTTGGGATTCTGTTCGTCGATCACATCCAGCATTTCCTTGCCCGTGCCAGTATCCAGTCGGTTGAAAATTTCCGCCACGGCGCGCACGCCGCCGTAGGACTCGCCGCTGAACTCGCCCAGGGCCTGGAGCTTTTGTCCAATTACCGTGGCTATCTTTCCCACCACTTCGGGCGATATCTGGTCGAGGCTGGCCATGCGGAGTGCAACGTCAGCGCGCAGTTCGGAAGGCAGTGACAACACCAGCGCAGCGGCCTGAACCGCATCCAGGTGCGACAGCATGAGCGCAATGGTTTGCGGGTGCTCGTTCTGGATAAACCGGGCCAGTTGCCGGGGATCGGCCTTTTGCAGCCGGTCCAGATTGGCGTTGTCGGTTTCCAGTCGGCCCAGCGTATCCATCAGCTTTAAGGCGGGTGCGGCGCCAAAGGCGCTAACCAGCATTTTGCGCGCATATTCCATGCCGCCCCGGCGGAAGGAATCCCTCGCCACGGTCATCTGATAGAACTCGGTCAGTAACGATTCGGCCTGATCGGCCGAGACCGATTCCAGCCTGGCGACCTCGCGCGCCACCGCATGGACTTCGATTTCGCTCAGTTCCCGAATCAAAGCGGCGCTGGTCTGATCGCCCAACAGAACCAGCGCCATTGCGGCCTTGCGGATCCCCGGAACCGGGGCTTCCGCCTCTATATTGGAGATAGAGAAACTCATCGGGATTCCCCCCCCGCGCTTTCGTTGATCCAGGAACGAAGAACGTTGGCGGCAACCGAAGCGTCCTGTTCGATTTGAACGCGAATGTTATTAGTCAGAATCTCGGTGGCGCTGGTAGCGGCCGGAAGTGCAATCCGGCCAGCCACCGCGCCAGAGACACTTTTCCCGGTGTCTCCGTCGAAGCTCGCACTGGTTGATAGTGCAGTTGAATCCACCGTGCCAGAGCCCTGTCCGCGAGCGGCGGCGATTTCCGCAGGAGCCGTATTCTCCGCCGCCTGCTTCTTCAACCCGCCTCGCCGCAACAGCAGGAAGACGATAGAGGCCAGCAGAACCGCCAGCGCAACCCCACCGATTAAGCTGGGCTGTTTAAGGTCGAACCCGGGCACCGGTGCCACAGGCTTCGGAGCCGGGCCGGGTGCCTCCACGGTGAGGGTTGTCTCGAACGGCAGAGTTTCGACGGTGAGCTGATCCCCGCGTTTTTCGTCATACCCGGCGATACTGGCGACAATGTCACGTACCCCCTTGAGTACTTCTGCCGGCGGCGGAACCAGAATGCGCGCAGCTTTTGCACCGCTTCCCTCCCACCGCACGTTCTGATCCACCAGGACAGATGTATAGACCTTGCGGACGGCCCCGCGTGGAGCGACTGTATGCCGAACCAGATGCCCCGGCTGGTAGGATAAGCTCTCGGTTCGACGCGTGAGACCGGAGCCGGAGCCAGCGGACCGCGCGGGCGGGCGGGGGAGATTGGTGAGGGTTCCGGGCACACCAGCCGTTGTGATGGATCCATTTGATTCTTCGGTGGTCTGCGAAGTGAGGACAGCCGACTTCGTACTGTCCCAGACTTCTTCATTTTCATCCGTGGCGGTAAAATCGCAGTCGATACTGACGCCGGCGCGAAATTTCCCCGCGCCGAGCAAGGGCTCCAGCGAGGAGTTGATACGCTGCAACATGTCGCTTTCCAGACTCTGGCGGTAACCGAGATCGACGGCGGCCGTACGGGCTTCGCCGGTGTCGGAGGAGCGGGGGCGGTTCAGCAGCCGACCGTTGCCGTCGATAATGGAGACGGCCTCCGGGGAAAGACCTTCGACCGCGCTGGCTACCAGATTTGCAACCGCCGCAACGCTGGATCCGGAGATCTGCCCAGGATGCTTCAGGCGCAAGACAACAGTCGCCTTGCCTGGCTGACGCGTATCCAAAAATACCGATTCCCGTGCGAAGGTCAGGTGAATTCGTGCGGATTCAACATCGCTCAGCAGCGCTACCGTGCGTTCTAGTTCTCCTTCCAGAGCTCGCTGGTAGTTGACCTGCTCGGCGAAGTCGCTGGCACCCAGATTCGTGCGGTCAAAAAGCTCGAAACCAATACGACCGGAGCGGGGCATGCCAGCTCCGGCGAGTGCCAGCCGGGCTTCCGCCAGACGCTCGCTGGGCACCAGAATGGAGGCACCGGTTTCATCCAGGCGGTACTCAATTCCGGCTTCGCGCATCTTTGTTGTGACTGCGGCGGCGTCTTCCGGCGCCAGACCCGAATACAAAATCCGGAATCCACTCTCATGCTTCCAGCGAAGGAAGGAAAATGCCGCCCCGATAAGAACCACCGGCACCACGAACAGCGAGATACGCTGCGTGATGCTGAGCGAATTCCAAATCCGGGTGAGTTGGTTCATGTGGGAAGTCCGTTGGGACTACATCGGCATCTTCATGATTTCCTGGTAGGCGGAAACAAATTTGTTTCGCACCTGCTGGAAAAGTTCGACCGCGAGGCCAGCCCGTTGCGAGGCCAGGGCAATGGTGTGAACATCGCCCTGGCCCGCGGTCAGGAATCCAGTGACGGCGGATTGCGCAGCCGCCTGCGCTCCCTCCACCTGATGAATGGCGGCACCCAGAGCATCGGCAAAGCCTGGCCCCGCATGCGTGGCCCCGGGGCGGGAAGTGGATGGCGATATGGTCTCGCCCGGAATCAGGACCGGACGAACTCCAACAGTAAGGCTCATCGTTACCTCAGCAGGTCAATGGAACGCGCAATCATGTCTTTGACCGCGCCAATGGCGGCCACGTTGGCCTGAAAGGACCGGGAAGCGCTGATCAGATCGACCATTTCCTCTGCCGGATTGATGTGGGGAAACGCGACATAGCCGTCCGCATCCGCATCGGGATGCCCGGGCAGATAGCGTTTCTCCGGGTCGGTCTCATCAACCGTTACCTGGGAGACGCTGACGCCAGGATCTGATCCGAGGCCGGCGCTCGACATAGCCTCTGCGAAAGAACCAAACGACCCTTCCAGCGGCGCGGTGGAGAAGATGGCATCTTTGCGGCGGTACGGACCGCCATCGGGTGTCCGCGTAGTATCAGCATTGGCCAGGTTCTCGGTGATCAGTTCGGCCCGGACGCGCTGCGCGTTCATGCCTGAGGCGCTGATGGAAATCGCCGTAAAGAGACTCATGATTAGCCCGCCCGCCCTTCGTTGATGGCCTCGCGCAGCTCTTTGAACTCACCGCGGAGTAACTGCGTAGCGACGTTGAAGCGGAGATCGTTCTCGGCCAGCAGGCGGGATTCGCGATCAATACTGACGTTGTTACCGTCGTTATGGGCGGCAAGACCGGAAACCTCGAAGGCCGAAGTGTGGGCTTCGTCCATGGCGCGAGAGAAATCGGCTGGCGATGCGACGTCGCGGGCGTGATAGCCGGGCGTATCGGCGTTGGCGATATTCGAGGCAATGACTTCCTGGCGCCGCACCAGAAATCCGAGATAGTTGCCGAGTTCAAGACCGGCCCGTTCAATCTGCACGTGCCGATACATGCAATTCCAACGCCTTCACGGAAGTTGTTGAATTGTTGGGTCGGGACCCGCGCCCGCGGAGGCTACAGAGTTAAAGAGGTGCACCGTTCCGGGACTGATGTTTCAGCCTGGTACGGGGATGAGAACTGCTGCGCGGCATCGACGCGGGCGAGGTCCCGCTTCAGATTGGCGCGGGCGGCGCGGGCTGCGATCACGGTTGCATGGAGGCGGCGACGGTATTCGGCCAATTCCTCGGTAGAGGAAGGTACCGGGCCGTCGGCGAAAGACGAGAGGAGCCTGCTGGTTTGGTCCCAATTACCGGAGTGAATCAAGTCCAGAAGGTCCGTGAGCTCCTGGAAAGGCCGTGTGCTCATAGGCTCTGGCTGCTGCTGCCGTTGGGGTTATTGTTGTTGCCGGTGATGGAGTAGAACAGCCCATTCACATAGCTCACCTTGGATTCGAGGGCGGAGATGGCGGCATCGGCGCGCGCGATCTGACGGAGCAGATTTTCCTGCAGCACGGTAAGGCGCGACTGTTCGCTGGTAATGCGTCTTTGACGCGCCGCAATCTGATCCGTCAAGTGGCTGGACTCCAGCTTGAGGGCACCGCTGGTAGTGTCTTCAATACCAGTGAGTGTGTCGCCTGCGACCTTCAGAAAGCCCCCGGTCGCTGTACCGCCCACGGTGGTAAGGAAGCCGGAGAAATCGGCGTTGGCGGCGCTGGTTAGCGCCAGAGGATCAACCGAGAGATGGCCGCTCTTGTCGATGGTGACGCCGAATGCGGCGAGCGAATGTGCTGAGGTTCCATTGCTGTAGGTGCCGAGGCGGGTAAGAACGCCGTTCAGCAAATTGAGAAGACTGTCACCGGCGAGTACACCGGCGGCCTGGCCGTGCTGGGCTGCGAGCGCGTCAAAAGCACTGTTATAGGCGCGCGCAAAAGAACCGAGACCGGCAGCGGCGGCGGTGGCGTCGTTCTGGACCGTGATGGTGGTGGCAACACCACCGGGGCTCTGCCCCAGAAGGTTTACGGTAAGGCCAGGGGCGAGCGTGATAGTCCGGGAAGTACTGCTGACCGGTGTGGCCACGCCATTCACTTTGTAGCTGGCAAGAGTGCCCGGGGTCGAAGTGGAAATCAGATCGCCTTCTATTCCCGTCAGTTGAATCGCGGCCGCACCCAGACTCTTCGAAGCCAGCGACAGGCGGTAATCCGGCGAGCCCGTGGATCCGACATTGACCACGGTTGCCTGAACTCCGGCTGAAGCCGAGGAGTTAATCGCATCCGCCAGATCTGACAGCGAACTGGTGGCAGGTGTGATCGTGACGGGCGAACCGCCGGCGATGGTGAGCGTCAAGGATGCCGACGTGGTGATACCGGCTGTAGACGGATCGGTGACCGGGGACGCGCCCGCTTTACTGATGGCGGTGGAGAATGCGCCCGCGTTGAGAACTTCGACGGAAAAAGCTCCGGCGGCGGTTGTAGAGGCGACGGTGGCGCTGAGCACCGAAGCGTCGGAAATGGATGTGGTTTTAAGGTTGTTCTGAAGTGTGCTATTCAGCGAACTGGCGGCGATCTGCAGACTTGTGAAGACGCGATCCAGATTCTGAATTGCAGCCTGCCGATCATTCAACTTCGTCAAGCCGGCTTGCAAAGAGTGGAGGGGAAGAGTTGCAATGCCCACGGCCCTTGCCAGAACCTGCTGCAGGCCGCTGGCAAACTTACTGATCCCGTTGAAGCCCTGCGAGCCGGTGAGCTGGGAAGTTTCGGAGAGTAGCGGCGAGGTGGTGGACATAAGTTTTTAACCAGCGTGTGAACCAATGGAACGAAAATCCGGACCGGGATCCGAAGACCCCGGTCCGGCGGTTTACAAACGCTAACCCTTAAGGAGAGCCAACAGCGATTGCGGCGCCGAGTTAGCCTGGGCCAGAGCAGCCAGAGATGCCTGCTGCAACACCTGGGCCTTGGTCAGGTTGGCGGCTTCAGAAGCTACATCGGTGTCTTTGATGGTGGCTTCGGCCGCCGACAAGTTGGTGATCTGCGATTGTGCCAGGTTTACGGCATAGTTCAGGAGATTTTGCCCGGCACCGACTCTGCCCTGAATGCTGCCCAGATTGGAGATGGCGGTCGACAGGGAGGTGAGTGCGGCCTGGGAATTGCCGGTGCCGGAGGCGGATGCCGACGCAGCCGTGACGGCCTGTGCGCCAACCACGCCAAACAGGCTGCCGCTTCCGCCGCTGGAGCCAGCTGAAAACGCGGTTTCGTTTACGCTGAAAGTATTCAGGCTTTGAAAAGAGACGTCAGTTCCGTTGGCTGCCTTAATCGCGTAGATGCCGGAACCATTCAGCGCAGTGTTCAGAGTGGTGAGAGTCGCGGCGAGCGAGCCTGCGTTGGCGCTGGTAAGGCTGGCTGAATAGGTGCCGCCCGCGTTTTGAAATACAACTGATTCCGTGGCGGCGGTGCCACCGCCAGCCGCAAACGCCGCGAAAGTACCGCTGCCGATGTTGTAGTCGCCAGTATTGACCGCTGTGCCGGTATTTGAAACCGGCCCGGTTCCGGCTGCTGTCGTGGTTACGCTGAATGCGGTCGATCCGCCAAACTGCAGGGTGCCACTGGACCCGACGGAGGCGGTGATGCCATAAGCCTGGAGCTGGGTATTCAGGCTGCTGATTACCTGCGTGCCGTTCAAACCGCTGCCACCACCGGAGATGGTGGCAGTTACGTCCGTATTGCCGCTGCCGGTGTTGACATGGAAGGTAAAGCTCTGGGAAGTGCTGGTGAGGAACGCGGCCGCCGCGTTATCGAGGCGGACCGTATTGCCGCTGATAGCAGTTCCTCCCCCGGCGACGCTGGAGTTGACGATGCCGATACCGGTTGTGTCCACCGCGTTGTTGCCGCCCGACAGGTCGACCGAGACCTGGGAGTTCGTGTTGTTGCTGCCACCACCTGTAAAGATGGACAGCTTGGTGTTGTTGGTGCCACCCGTATTAAGGCCAACGTTGGCGGCCTGACGGTTGACTTCGCCCAGCAGCGTCTGGTATTCCGTGTCGAGCGTGCTCCGGTTGCCCTGGAAGGTGGAACTGGCCGACTCTGTGGCGAGTGTCTGCAGGCGGGTCAGGATGGTGGAGATGTTGGATACGCCGCCATCGACGATCTGCAAAGTGTTCAGGCCCTGCTGGGCATTTTGGACGCCCTGGGTCAGCACCGCGATGGACCCCTTGTAGGTATTGGCCACGGCGAGACCGGCGGCATCATCGCCGGAATTGTTGATGCGGTAGCCGGAAGACAGGCGCTGGATGGTGGTGCTCTGGAAAGCGCTGTTCACACGGACATTGTTCTGTGCGATGAGTGAAGCGACGTTGGTTTGAATGGATAGCGACATCTTTTCGTCCTCTTGGTGCGTTAACTGCCCGTCATCATGCCGGGTTCGGGTTTTCGTGCTGTGCCGTTGGGCGGCGCGGGATTTCGATACCCGGTGTAGCGCACAAATTACTGATCGGGTACATAGGCGACTGTTTGAGCTGAATTGTCTTGTAAATTCTGAAGCAGTTTCATCAGCTGTGCGGGGGCGGCCGCTATCCGGGATGATGCCCATGCCGAGGCGGCGCGGTTCTCCGCCGCCACAGGCACGGTCTCCGCGCGCATTACCGGGACTTCGCGCGGTGCCCGCACGCCCAGCTTGACCCGGGTCTTCGAGATCTCGACGATTTCGATTTCAATGTCATCGGCGATCAGGATACGCTCGCCCACCCGGCGTCGTACTACAAACACGATCTCTCCCACGCCCTGCCTTCGCCGAGGTGCCAGTAGAGGGGGCCGGCCATCGGTGTCAGTTGATGTCCGCGCATGGTGTGGAGGCTGATTATGACCGGTGCGGCCAGATTGGTCCGGATGCCGGACTCGGAGGGACCGAGCAGCGCCAGGCAGAGGATGTCCAGGCCCGGTACCGGATCAATCGACGGATCCAGTTCCAGAGCCTGAAAATCATCAGCTGTAAGCCGGACTTCAAAATCCGCCTGGATTGTGGTCACCGGCAGGGCGAGAAAGCACAGCCCCGGAGTCTCGGCGCTCTGTAAATAGACGAGGGGTCTTTGCGCCGGTATTTCGACCGGCACCATGCGTCTTTCGTTCTCGAACCCGGGAATGCCTTGCGCGAACCAGAGTTCGGAACCGCGATCCCATTCGAGGTCTCCCAGACATGTACCGGGCAATATTCCGGGTGACGCCATCACCATGCCCTCCGCAATGTATGGGCAGGGTCTGTAATCCGATCCACAATGCGCAGGCCGGCGCGGAGGCCCGAGGCAATCAGCTGTCCGCGGTATTTGCTCTGACCGTTGATCATCAGTTCGAGCGGCGAGTTGCGGGGTGCCTGGAAATTAACAATCTGACCGACTTCGAGTTCCGCCAGATCCCGTAACGACAGTTCACCGCCATTGAGGCGCACTTCAGAGGCCAGTCTGGATTTGCAAATGAGCCGCAGATTGCGCTGCTGGTCCGCCTCCCCGCTGCCGGTCTTGCGAAGCGTCCACTGTTGATCGAACTGCTGCCGCATCATCTTGATGGTGAGGCAGGGCATGGCGATGTTCAACGTGCCCGACGTATCACCGATACGGATCTCAATGGCGACAGCCACCACCGCCTCGGTTGGAGAGAGTATCTGCAGTTGCTGCGGGTTGCGCTCCATCTTCTCCATGGTGAAGTCGATATCGGTAACGAATTGCCACGCTTCGCGCAGGTCGCGCAGGATCAGACGGAATATTCCATCGAGTACACTCTGCTCGATCTCGGTAATTTCGCGCTGGTTGTGGAACAGCAGCTTGCCATCGCCCCCCAGCAGGAGTTCGAGGATGGGAAAGACCAGCGATGGATTGATCTCCATGACCGCACCCCCCTCAAACGGTTTTAGTCCCATGGCCACGACGCAGGTGGGTGCCGGGAGGCACTCGAGGAACTCCACCCACGAGAGTTGTTCGACACTGACGAGCCGGGCGGTGAGGTAGACGCGGAGATAGGCGGAAAGGCTGGAAGCCAGACTACGCACGAAATTTTCATGGAGCTGATGGATCGAGCGGAGCTGCGATTTGGCGATGGGATCAGGGCGACGGAAATCGAGCAGGGTGGCGACGCGGTTATGGGAATCGGGCATCGCCGGGAGGGGAGCCTCGGCGCGATTGGCCGACTTCAAATGATCACGTTCCATGAGCAATATTTCCTTATTAGCCTAAATAGTCGAACAGGCTCTTGCGGGGAATCTGGGCCTGCGCAGCCAGGGCCGCCTGTTGCGCGGTCGTCTCCTGCGTCAGGTCCGTGGCGGCCTGGGCGATATCAGCATCGCGGATGGCACCAATCTGTACTTTGAAGCTGGTGATGTCGTTGTCGGCGGTTTGCTTTTCCGTCTCCACTCGCTTCCCGGCCACGCCGTAGAACGCCTGCTGCTGATTCAACCAGTCACCAGTCTGGCGCAGAGTGTCGGCGGAACTGTTGATTGCGGCGGCATCGTTTGCGGTCAACGCATTGGCGAGGTCATGCAATGCCGCGAAGGCGTTGAGGGCACCAGGTGAGCCGCCGGAAGCCCGCTGGTCAAAAATTGTGGCCGCAGTAAGCGACTGGTAAACCGGCTGACCCGACGGGCTGTTGATAACGCGTGTGGAAACCTGCGCGGTAAGTTGGTCGGCGCCGGTAACGGAGCCTGGGTTAGCTGCGTAGGGTGCGGACTGATCCTGATCTCCGCCGAAAATGAAGCGCCCGCCGAAATTCGTGTTGGCTGCGGCCACCACCTGTTGCAACAGAGCCTGAACCTGCGATGCCAGATTTAGACGCTGCCGGGCGGTGGCCGTACCCGTAGCGCCCTGTGCGGCCAGTGTGCGCGCGCTGGTAATGGCATCGAACGCCGAGCCAACGGCCTGGTCAGCCGCCAGCGCTTCGGCTGAAACCTTGTCGAGATTGGATCGCCATACCGTAGCCGAATTGAGGCTACTCGAAAGATGGATCAGGGGGGCCGTGTCGAGGGGCGAATCCGCCGCGTCCTGCACCTTGTAGCCGGAAGACAACTGGCGTTGCGTGCGGATCTGACGGGCTTCTATGGATGCCAGACCATCGAGAAACCAGCTGGCGCCGGTGGTGGCGGTAGAGATGATCATCGGATCAGATTAACCTCCGCTTCGGTGATTTTGTCAAGAATTGAGAACAGCTTTGCGGCAGCTTCATAGGCCCGTTGTCCGGCAGTGAGCAGGATTGCTTCCCGGTCCAGCGATACCCCGGAGACTTGCCGCCGGTCGTTCTCCGCGGCAGTCAATGTTCCCCGATCCAGTTCCGCATTCGAGCGCGCAGCCGAAGTACGCTGGCCAAGGTCTTCCGCAATGCCCGAGAACAAACCATCCACTGACTGGCCGTTGATCTGATCCGCACCCAAAATTGAGGATGTGAGCGCCGCCAGACTGTTGGCGATCCCATTGGATTGAGCGCCGGTGCCGGTGGAGGCCAGCGCCAGATTCGCGGCGCCCACCGTCGGGTCAATAGACAGAGTGCGGGCCACGTTGGAGGAGGTGCTAAGGTCCCATGTGAAGACCGGCACACCCGGTGCTCCCGAGCCAGTTACGCCCGAGGTCAGCAGTGCATTCACACGGGCGGCGAAACCTTCCGCCAGCGTGTTCAGCGAGCCACTTTGGCCGGTGTCGCCGATGATTGCGCTGAGCACGTTGTTGCGGACGTCGAGCAATGCCCCGAGTGAGCCCCGCAGCCCTGATGGCGGCGCACCCCCGCCAGCGGATGTTACCTGGCTGCCGGCCGCAGCTCCGGTATTTACGCCCAGCGCCCAGGTTTGATCTTCACTCACCAGCGGGAGTGTGCCTCCAGCCAGGACCGTAATGGTTCCATCCTGGTTTTTTGAAGTGCTGACATCAATTAGTGAAGAGAGGGAATCGAGCGCAGTACGGATATTGGCGTCGGTCTGCGCATCAAACTCAGGCTTACCGCGCAGACGACCGTTGTACGCGGCGATAGTGGATGACAGCGCGTTGATTTCGCGGCTTGTGGACTGGATGGCGGTATCTACCTGGTTCCGTACAGCGTCAAGGCTGGTGGCGGCGTGGTTGAACGCCAGTGCGACGTTTCGGGCAGAATCGAGGGCAGAAGCACGGAGCACCGAATCGTTGGGGTTTACGCTGACTTGACTGAATGCGGTTGAAAAGTCGCGCAAAGCGGCGAGAATTCCGGTAGACCCGGTGATATCGAAGAGCCGGTTCACCGGACTCAGCTGGGCGGCTGCGGTTTGGCTGTAGGACGACTGCGCGGTCGCCGAGCGCACTACGGAATCGGCACGGGCATCGCTGGTTGAGGTAACGTCGACTACATCGTAGCTTCCGCCCGCGCCCACCCCGACCGGGCGTATGGAGACGCGCAGTGCCGCCCAGCCTGGCGATGAAGCGCTGGCTACGTTCTGGCCTTCAATTTCGATGGCACGGCTAAAGGCGTCGAGAGTGTTGGACGTGGCCTGAAGAGCGTGAAAGAGTCCAGACATGTATGTACGCCTTGAAATGGGGCAGGTTTTATTTCTACTGGCCAAGCGCGAAAGAGACAAGCCGGCGGCTCAGATCGAGGCTGGATACCTGATAAGTACCGGACCCTACTGCGGCTGACAGTTGCTCAATCCGCTCCGAACGGCTGACGGCAAAACGATTGATGATGCCGGACGTGGCCGAAAGGGTAATTCGATCTCCGCCACCGGCTGTATCCGGGCGGGCCACAGTCCGATTACCCGTCGGGGCGCTCTCGAGACCCGGGGGTGCAATCCCGGTGGCGGCGGTGCCGTTGGTTCCAAACTGTAGTCTCATTCTTGCCCCTTCGTTCTGTCCTTCATGCCGTCTCCGTAGATATATCGGCCAATTGTATTGGTTCCTTTAACAAAAAACGAACTATTTTTGACTCGTCAGAATGGAGGCAACACGGGACAGCAGAGCAATGTCTTTACGGGGGAGCTGCAGCGTAGAGGCAGTGGATTCTATGGAGCAGCCGGAGCGCAGTAGTTTAATGGCGCGCGAACGGGTAGATCGATGCAGCCGACCCGGGTCGTGCACGGGATCGGTGGCTGCGGCGCTGGCTTCGGTAGTCTCGAATTCGCGCAAGGCTCGGGCTATGGTCTGGCCGCACTCGGCGCGACACTGTTCCATGGCTGCCGCCAGCTTTTTCGAGGTACCCGCAATATGGGTGCGGGTGGCCGCCACAGCCACCGCACACCACAGGGAGACGAGGATAGATCCCAGTGCGAGAAGTAGTTCCGGGGAGGGAAGAATCAAGCAGCGGCTCCTGTGCGAATGGATTCGGCGCTGGCGATGCCGGTGCGAATCCGGTCTTCGCGACTGGCCAGGTGCGTGATCCGTACGCCGTAGTTGCCATCCACAACAACCACCTCGCCACGGGCAATTACGCTGTCGTTGATGACGATGTCGACCGGCTCCTGGATCAAGCGGTTCAGTTCGATGACCGATCCGGTGTTTAGCTTGAGAACTTCACGAATCTGGAGTGAAGTGCGGCCAAACGAGACAGCTACTGGCAACGCCACGTCCAGCAATAAATCAAAAGTCTTTGAATTGCCTGCGGAGAAATCGGCAACGGCGTGGAGTGAGGCAATGGCCACGAGTGACTCGGGCCACCACAATCCAGCGCAATAAATACCCCCGGGGCCCTCGATACCCACCAGCCTCCAGTTTGTCTCCGCCACGGGGGGGACTTCGGTCCCACGGCCAGGCGTCAGATCGCGGCCCAGTCCGACGCTCAGGCGAGAGGCCAAAGACCCGATCGTCTGGCCGGCGATTTCATGCCAGGCACCCCGGCAGTCTTCCGGGTTTGCCTCATCCACTCCTGCCGCCGCCAGCATCAACCGGCCAGCCTCCATCCATAGATCTGCGCCTGCGCTGAGCAGCAGGCCTGTGTTTTCGAGCGCACACAATTCTTGTTGCCATACCAGTGAGTCTGTCGGCGGGGGTGTAGAAGGTGCGGCGACGACACGGAACGCAGCGCCCGTCAGGCTGGACAGTGCCCGAACCAGCGCATCCGCGAAATCCGCAGTCAGATTGGTGGTGGTGATGCCCGGTTTCACGAGGTTTTCTCCCTGCCGGCATCTCGGCCCGGAACGGCAATGGCGGCACCCGATTCAGGCCAGCGGGCGCGAATGGCATGGCGAAGTCGCAGAACTGCCTGGGATTTGATTTGGGAGACGCGGGAGAAATGGATTTTCATGATGTCGGCGATCTCTTTGAGCGTCAGCTCTTCATAAAAATACAGGCTAAGAACGGTCTTTTCCGCAGCCGGAATCCGTTCAATGGCGGTAGCAAGCAGACGCTCCAGTTCATTCCGCTCCAACTGCATGGCGGGTGAATCTTCGTCTGTGGAGGCAACGTACTTCAGCAATAGAGGGGTCTCGTTGTCATCACGCAAATACTCCAGTTCCCCAATATCGAGCGCGGCCACTTCTCCGAGTCGCTTGCGATATTCCTCGACCGTAATCGACATCTCGGCAGCGATCTCACCCTCTTCCGCGGCGCGGCCGAGGCTTTGCTCGACGCGACCTGTGGCGGCTTCCATGTCACGGGCCATTCGGCGTTTCAGGCGGGGTGCCCAATCAGCATCGCGAAGACTATCCAGAATTGCGCCCCGGATACGGAATTCGGCGAATGTGCGAAGCTTCACTTTCTGTTGGGGATCAAAATGATCGACCGCCTGAATCAGGCCCACCACACCGGCGGAGAGTAAGTCATCGAAGCAGATGGAGGCAGGGACGCGTTCGTGAATCTTGCGGGCGATGAGACGCACCTGAGGGAGATGCTCCACAATTAGCCGCTCGCGCTCTTGCGGCGTCAGGACGGCGGGTGGCTCCATGATGCCGCTGCCGGCCAATCCGGTGAGCGATTCGCCGGCACCGGCAGCTGCCGCGACTGCGGTTTGGTAGTAGTGGGCGGCGGCTGGCACGGGTCTTCTTTCCTGTTTCCTTTTTCGCTATGCGACGGCTGCCGACACCTGAGATTCGTGCCGGATGCACTGGCGGAAGCGCTCCCCGGTTAGCTCCTCAATGCCTTCGGGAATTTCCGGTCCAATCCCGGCGAATGTGGCCGGAATGGCGGAGCGAACGAGAATTCGCGCCACCTGGTTCCAGTGGGAGACCTCGTCCATCCCGGTAAACAGCAGCCTCTGCGGGCTAAGGCAAGAGAAACGCGAAATCACATGGAGAGTATCGGCAGAATCGGAGTCGGCCCTTAGGACCAGATGCTTCTCAATGTCGTGACGGCGGGCAAAGAAGCGGGAGAAATTGCCCATTTCCAGAATCTCGCCGGGAGAAATGCCCGGTGTATCGATAAGGGTCAGACCCTTCCAACCGTCGCCGTCCAGAGCCAGATGCAGACTTTCCAGCGCTTCCAGCGACTGGAACGGTACACCCAGAATGGCGGCATAACGCGATAGTTGCTCCTGCCCGCCGATTCCGTGGGCACCAGCGCTGTAGATGCGTACCGGTATTCTTGCGGACAGACCAAAACGCACCGCGATTTTTACCAGCGAAGTGGTTTTGCCGCGGCCGGGCGGGCCAATGAAGGCGAGGCGACGGCAACTTGCCGGAGGTATGGGACCGAAGGGCACAAGGGGTATGTCACCGATGGATTCCGGGTCAGACTCCGCCGGCCTGGGAGCAACAACTTCCAGACCCATCGCCTGGCGCAGGGACAACAATTCCTGGCGGATTTCATTCAAGCCGGAGTCGGGGGCGGCGGAAACGATCCGCGCAGCGCGCGCGGGGTTCGGCAGGCCTTCGAACTGAAATGTGACTTCGAGCTTGCCCAGATCGCGCATGGCGGGCGGGGAGAGGCGGGAGTTGACCAGCACCGCTTCAGACCCGAGGTCGCGGCGGGCCGCTTCGAGCGCGGCGGGTACGGAAGAGGCGAAGTAGGTTCTGGTTTGCATTTTGATGGCTCCGGGCTATTGCACGGTTCCCAGCGAGTGGACTTTCACGCCCGAGGGGATCTCATTGTGGGCAAGGAAAAACAGATGAGGGAAAGTACTCTCCAGTGCCTGCCGCAGGAAATAACGGCAGGATGAACTGGCGATGACGGCGACCGGTGATTCCAGTATTCCGATACTGCGGTGAAAGCGGTCAATCAGGTCACGCAGGGCGGCGGGTGGCAGGGCGAGGGAACTGGCGGTGTCGCCTTGTTCGATGCCACTTTCGACCATCCGTTCCAGGGGTGCGTCGAGGAACCAGGCAGGCAATTCTCCGCGGCCGTTGAGAAATGGCTGCACGATGGTGCGGCGCAGGGCCTGGCGCACATAGTCGGTCAGAAGGACGGGGTTGCGGGTTGCCGGAGCGGCTTCGCCGAGTGCTTCGAGGACGGAGGCTGCGTCGCGAATCGAGACCCTCTCGCGCAGCAGGTTCTGAAAAACACGCTGGACGGTGGCGAGGGGCAGGAGCTTGGGAACAAGGTCTTCGACAACCTTTGGCTGCTCGGTCGTCACACGATCCAGAACCTTCTTGGCTTCCTGACGGGTAAACAGCTCGTGGGCGTAACGCTTCACGAGCTCGGCGAAGTGAGTGGTGAGAACGCTGATTGCGTCCACGGTTGTGTAGCCCATGGAACGAACGGTCTCGGCATGTTGCATCGGGACCCACCAGGCGTTGACGCCAAATACGGGGTCTTTAGTGGGTTGACCGTCTGGTGGACGCTCGGTGGCGGTCACTGCGATGGCGAGGTCGCAGCCCTGCATCAGTTCAAACCGGGCGACTTCAATTCCTTTCAGATAGATTGCGTACTCGCGTGCGCGCAGCGTAGTCAGGTTGTCGTTCACGCGGACCGGCGGAATGATGAAGCCGAGATCGGATGCCAGTTGCTTGCGAATAGCCGCCACGCGGCGCAGCAGAGGCGAGTGGCTTCCTTCGGCGATGAAAGAGACCAGACTGACACCGACTTCGATGGCCAGTGGCTCGACCCGAAGGAGATCTTCGAGGTTCTCCTTTTGCGCAGCGGGGGCGGTGATGGCTTCGGTCTCCTGTCTGGCGCTGGTCTTCCGCAACTGCCAGGCGATGGTGCCAAGGCCCGCACCCAGAAGAATGAACGGAATTTTCGGCAAGCCGGGAAACGCAGCAAGCGCAACCAGGATACCGGAGGACAACATGAGCGGTTGCGCGGAGCCGAAGATTTGCCGTTGGAATTCGACGCCGAGACGATTGTCGGAACTGGCGCGGGTGACGATCATACCGCCCGAGATGGAAATCATCAGGGCGGGGATAACGGTGACGAGGCCGTCGCCGATCGTGAGGACCGTATAGGTTTGGAGAGCCTTGGCAATATCGGTGCCATGTTGCAGGACGCCGATGGCGAGGCCGGCGATGATATTAATACCAGTGATCAGAATGCCTGCAATGGCATCGCGCTGGGTAAACCGGCTGGCACCGTCCATGGCACCGAAGAATTCGGCTTCGCTCGCCAGAGCCTTGCGTCGGCGACGAGCCTCGGCTTCATCCACCAGACCGGCGTTCAGGTCGGCGTCGATTGCCATTTGTTTGCCGGGCAGTGCGTCGAGCGTAAAGCGGGCAGTGACCTCCGAGATACGAACCGCACCGTGGTTGATTACCACGTACTGGATGGCAATCAGAACCAGAAAGATCACGGTGCCCACGATGTAATTGCCGCCCACTACGAAATTGCCGAAAGCCTGAATGACATCTCCGGAGGCCGATGTCCCGGTGTGGCCGTAGAGCAGGATCAATCGGGAAGATGAGACATTCAGGGCCAGACGGAACAGAGTCAGCAGCAGCAGGGTGGTGGGAAAGACGTTGAAATCAACCGGTTTGGTGATATACATGGCGACCATCAGGACGATCACAGACATGGTGATGTCGGTCACCAGCAGCAGGTCCAGAAGGAAGGGCGGCATGGGTGCGATCAGGGCAAGAACGATGCCGAGAACGGCAATGGGAACTGCGAATTCGCCGATGTTACGTGCCGTTGCACCCGGCATTGCGGCAGGGCGTTGCGAAGAGGTGGCGGCGGTGAGTGCGGTCATGCGCGGGTACTCCCCATCAGGCGGAAGATGTAGGCGAGAATCTCGGCCACGGCACGGTAGAGGTGCGGCGGGACTTCCTGACCAATATCTACGGTCTTGTATAGAGCCTGGGCCAGGGGCGGATTTTCGATGATGGGCACCTGGTTTTCCGTGGCGCGCAGGCGGATGCGCCCGGCGAGGTAGTTCTTGCCTTTGGCCACCACGAGCGGCGCGGCCATGCTGCCCTGTTCGTACCGGATGGCCACGGCGTAGTGTGTAGGATTGACGATGATGGCGGTTGCCGTAGGAACATCGCGCATCATGTTCCTACGGCGCATGTCCCGCTGAATCTTGCGCAAGCGGGCCTTGACGTGGGGATTGCCTTCGCTCTCCTTCGCTTCGTCGCGAATTTCATTGCGTGTCATGCGGAGGCGCGCCGAGTAGCGCATGCGCTCGCGCATCAGCATAACCGAACCGAGGGCCAGGAGTACGAACGCTGACCGGCGAAGAACATCGTGGAGCAGGGTGCCGGATACCGCGGAGATGGCATTCACCGACAGCAGAGGCAGACGCAGGAGTTCCGCGAGATGATCGCGCACAATCATCCAGGTCAACCACGCAATTACAGGCATGGCAACCAGAGCTTGTGCCAGTTGTCCGAGATTGGTGCCAGGCAAGTCAGCGAGTCGGCGCCCTGGATTGAGTCGGTCAAAGCGCGGTGCAAGGCGGCTGAGACTAACACCGAAGTTGGTGGATGCAATCTGGAAGAAAAGTGTGGTCGCCACCAGCAGCGCACCAAGCCAGGCGAGAGGCAGCAGCAGTGCCGTGGCTTCTCGGCGCAGGATGCCGGCAAGGCCTTCCGCGGACAACGAGGGAATGAAGGCCGCCCGGATTCCCATGCGAACCACCGCCACTGCCTGAGACAGCCAACCCGGCAGCCATGCAGCCGCCGCCGTTACGAACACAAAAAATTGGGCCGAGCCCACAAATTCGCGGGCAGACGGGAATTCTCCTTTCTCGCGGGCCTTTTCCAGGCGTCGGGCGGTGGGTTTTTCAGTGCGTTGGCTATCGCCCATTAGTGTCCACTCCGAAACAGAGCTTCGAGGGTTCGCAGGGCAGACGTGAAAACGGACTCGAAGTAGCGAGGCTGAATTCCCAGGGTCAGGGCCATCAGGAGCATGGTGGCAGCGAGTTTCACGGGTATGGCAACGGTAATCAGCGGCAGCTGCGCCTGAACCCGGCCAAGAACCGCGAGGACGGAGTCGATCAGCAATAAGAGGACCACGATGGGCGAGGCCAAACGCAGCCCTGTACCGAAAATGGAGGCCGAGAAGTGGATGATGGCGTCTGCCCAGTGGTGGTTCAAGGTGAACGATTCCGGGGGCAGAAGCTGGAAACTGTCCGCGAGGGCCTTGACCAGAAGACGGTCGGCACCAGAGGTGAAGAACAGGAGGGACGCGAAGATCTGCGCGGTGGTGAGTAGAACAGTGGAGTCGGCACCGCTGGAGGGATCGACTGTTGAGGCGAAAGCGAGGCCTGCCTGCAGACTAACCATTTGTGCCGCGATCTGGAAGACTTCCAGGACCAGAGAAACAGTGAGCCCGATGGCAACTCCCAGAGCGGTCTCATTGGCAATACCCGCAAGCATTCGCCAGAGCGAAGATTCGAGCCCCGGCTGCACGTGCCATTGCGGCCAAAGGGCCACTGTAACTCCCAGCGCAAGAACAATGCGGGCTACATCCGGCCCGCTGCGGAACGCTCCCAGCGGAAGAAACGCAAACACGCCGCTGACGCGGGCCAGGGTTAGCAGAAATCCGAAGAGCGTGGTGTAGCTGAAGAGTTCTTCAACGCGCATAGCGGCTCAGATTGGCGAAGATGCCGATAGCGTAATCCATGCTGCGATGGACCATCCACGGCATCAGCATGAGGCAGCCCGCGAGGAATGCCGCAAGGCGCGGAATGGCATTGAAACTGGAATCCTGAATGGAGGTCACAACCTGAATCAGACTGACCACAATGCCCGCGACAAGGCCGATGGCAAGCAGCGGCGCGGCGATCCAGAAGGCGGCGGAGAACATCTGCCCCACCAGGTGAGCGACTGATTCGGGAGTCACGTGGCAAATCCTTTCATGAGTGAGCCGATGGTCAGGTTCCAGCCGTCGACAAGGACGAACAAGAGAATTTTGAAGGGTGCCGAGACCATGACGGGCGGTAACTGCACCATGCCAATTGAGAGTGTGACGCTGGCGACGACAATGTCGATGAGCAGAAAGGGCAGGAACATGACGGCTCCAATCTGGAAGCCCGCGCGCATTTCAGAAAGAATGTAGGCCGGTGCGAGAACTGTGAGGTCCAGATCGCCGGAATTGCGCGGCGGCGTGGTGTGGGTGATCTCCAGAAATAACTTAACGTCTTTTTCCCGAACGTATCGCGACAGGTGTTCTTTGAGAGGCGTGGCTGCCGCGGCCCAGGCTTCTGTCGGTGTGATCTCACCCTGTTCCAGGGGGTGCCAGGCCTTTTCGTAGACTTTGACGCCAAGCGGCTCGACCAGAACGAGCGTCAGGAAAAGCGTCATTCCGACCAATACCTGATTGGATGGCGCGTTCTGTGTCCCGATCGCCTGGCGGAGAAAGTGCAGCACGATGGAAATGCGCAGGAAGGGCGTAATGGACATCAGCATCGCGGGCAGAAGAGTGAGCAGCGTCATCAGGATGATGATCTGCATGGGCGAACTGAGGTCTTTGGGAAGCGCCGGCAATCCGGGTGCTGGCGGGGAGGCAGCGGAAGCCAGCAGAGGAGTCAGGAATAGGAGCGCCAGTTTCATGATCGGGATCTCCCGTCTTCCCGGGAGTGAGCATCAAGAATCTGACAAGAGCCGGGAGTTGTAGCGACGAGGACGGAACGTTCGTCAATCCGCACCAGATGAAGCGCATGATTCGGTCCAAGAGCGATTCTTTCCACCAATTCCATTCGTCGCGTGGAAAGGGTTGCGGCCATGCCCGGTAACCGCCAGGTCAGCATGGATCGCTTACGCAGCACGGCGAGAGTAGAGGCAAGCAGGCCAAGCACAAGAAGAACGGCGAGCATAGATTGAATCGGGTCCATGGCAGGTTATCGGTCGATGTTGAAGTCTGTAATACGGACGCCGAGAATGTTCTCGACCACGACGATCTCGCCGAATCCCGCTAGTTCGGACCCGACCAGAATGTCAATGCTTTCTCCAGCGGATCGCGCCATCGCAATGACACTGCCCATTTCGAGGGCAAGGATTTCTGTCATGGTCATCCAGCGTTGATCGAGTTGTGCTTCGATTTCGATGGGCACGGTGGCGATATGCGCAATTTCTTCAAATGCTGTCACGGGTGCTCGCTCTCAAGCTGTTACTTGATACCCAGGGTTGCCTGGATGACTTCGTCTTCGGTGGTGACGACCTTGGAATTAGCCTGATAACCGCGTTCGTACGTGAGCAGGTTCGTGAACTCGCGGGCAACATCGACGGTGGAGGTTTCCAGAGCGCCACCGGAAATCTGGCCGCGCGAACCGGTTCCAGGCAGCCCGATGGCAGGCAGTGAGGTACCGGACGTCACGCCGAATGTGTTGTTGCCCAGATCTCGCATGGAGTCCGGATTCAATACGGTGCCGAGGGCCAGTTGGGCAACTGGTACGGCATCGCCGTTGGAATAGTGCGCCAGAATCTGGCCTTCGATGCCGATGCTCATGTTGGTCAACTGGCCGGATGGAGAGCCATCCTGCGTGCTGCCCAGATTGGCTGAGGCCTGACTATACTGCGTGAGGCTGGGCGTTCCGGTGGCATCATACAGATTCCAGTCGAGGTTGACATCCGCCGCGCCGTCGATCAGGCCCGTAACCGCAATCTTCACCGGATTGGCCGCAACCGCGGGCGTTTTCAGATGCCCCAGGCTGTCGAAGGTCAGAGTGCCCGAGGCAATGGTGGTTGTGGCACCCACGCCGGCAGTTACTTGAGTGCTGGGTATGGTCACCTTGTAATCCCATGCACCCGCCGCAGTTTTGGTGTAGCTGATGGTGAGCGTGTGGGTTATACCCTGCGAGTCAACAACCGGAATCGGTGAGCTGAAGGCCGCTTCGGGTGCACCCACTGCCGCGTTGGTATTCAGATTGGCGGTAACGCTAAAGGTTTTCGTAGCGGTCGGTTGGCGCAATCCGCTGATGGGAAGAACAATGTCACCAACATTGCCGGACGTATTGAGAACGTCATTTTGGGCGGTCCAGCCCTGCACAAACTGGCCGTCCTGTGTCAACAGGTGGCCACCGGCATCCACCTTGAAATTGCCCGCGCGGGTAAAGACCTGCTGGTTTTTTACGCCCCGCAGAACGAAGAACCCGTTACCCTGGACAGCCGCGTCATACGCCTGGCCAGTATTTTGCACCGAACCTTGCGTGAAAGTTCGCGAGCTTCTCAGAACGGTGGAGCCTCCGACTGAGCCGGACTTGCTAGTGTCGCCGCCGAGGTTTTCGTTGACCAGACTCTGAAACGCTACGGTATTTACCTTATAACCGTAGGTGTTCAGGTTGGCCAGGTTCCCGCTGACGATATCAATCGCCTGGGCATTGGCTGTGAGGCCGGACAGCGCGTTGGAAAAAGTAGTGGACATGTTCTCTATCTCCCTGAAAGTGAAATTGAAGTTGGTGCCGGATTGGTGGGCGGCGGCTGACCGAGGGAACTCGTATCCTGGTGGATACCGATCAGTTGTTCGAGTTGGCTATAGGATGTCAGCTGGCTGACGAACTGATTGCCATCGACCGGACTGAGCGGATTTTGATTTTGCAGCTGCGATACCAATAGCCGCAGGAACGTCGTCTTATCGGTGAGCGGATCTTTGGCCTGAGGAACCGTCGCTGTGGCCGATGCAGCAGTCGAACCTTGACCAGGGGCGGAAATCGTTATACTCATCTTGTCTCCTGAATGGGGTTGCCGAGTAATCCGGCGAAGTCTTCGTCTTGTGTGGTGGATTGCGATCTCCGGCGGGGAAATTCCGGAGGGTCTTCTGGTTGCTGGCGGCGCGGATTATCTTGCGGCGTCCACGCTTCAGCGTCATAACCGGCGTTGATCAGCGTTCCCGCCAGATCCTGTACGCCCTCCCGCAAACGGCCCGTGAGGCCGTTGTCGGTGGAATGCAGCGATACATGAACCTCTCCGCCACGCTCCACAACCCGTAGCCGGACGTCGCGCCCGCCATCGGGGGTAAATTCCAGAGACATGGACCGGACCTGCTGTTGTGGCTGGGGAGCGGGCGGATTCGGTTCCTGTGACCGAACCGGCGCGGGCGGAGGTGCGGCAGTAGAGAGCGGAGCAGGTGCCCGCGGCGGTTCGGCCGCGACAGGGGCGGGCGCGGGGGTCGGGTGAGGTCCCGGCACTGTCGGCGAAATGGTCGAGGCCGATTTCCCTTCGAACTCCGGTATGGCATGGCTCACAGGTGCTTTTATTTCACGTCGCGGCGTGGCATTTTTGTTGTCCGGATCGGCATCTGAGCCGGGGTTGGAGAGAGACGGCGGTGACCCTTGCGGGGCTCCATGGTCAACGTTGGTGGTGGTGCCCGGTTTCTCCGTAGTTTGCGATGGGAGGATAGAAGCCGGCGGCGACGTAGCGCGAGCGGCACGTTCTGTGGTGGTTCTGGCGGGTTCGCCTGCATTTGACAAATCCGGCGGACCGGTTCGCAGGCGAATCTGAAACACCGTGTCATCCGGGGTTATCGTCAGTAACTCGCGCGGCGCAGCGGGGGCTTCGGCTCGCGTTTCAACCAAAGCGTTGGTGAACGGCTCATCGCTGGTTGAGATCAGGACCGGCAGTGGCTGTTCGCGGGGAAGGGCAATTTGAAGCGGCGGCGGGGGACCCGGCACTACGAGCGAAACCTCGTTCTCCGTCCGGCGCTCGCGCTTCGGTGACGGGGCGACCGACGGCGAGGCCGGAATTTGCCGAATGCCCGCAGGTATCGGTAGTGGGATCCGCAACGAGGTTGTCAGTTGAGGTGGTTGCGCATCTGTTGAAACGGTGTCCGGAGTAGCCATCGCAATCTTGTGTGCCGGTGGTCGCGGAGCATTTTGAATCAACTCGTTGACGAGTTCAGAGAAAGAAGGAACCGTTACAGCGGAAGGTGAGCTCTCCGACTGAGTTGCGCCGGGAAGAATTGCGCCAGTGGTTTGTGGGGCCAGCGGGAGGAGGGCCAGGGGCAGCGGGCTCGGTACGGCGATGGCCAGAGATGAACTCACGCCGGGAATATGGCACGCCCGTGGCCAATGCCTCAGACACGCAGATTCAATCCCTTAGCGACGGGGAACGGTAAATCAATCCCGCCTGGCGGTTCATTCCGGAATATTCTCCCGTTTCGGAACACAGGCCCTTTCCTTCATATCGGCATTGCCGCTATTCGTTTGAGCGCTTTATCTGGTGGCCCGCACTTCGGCCAGCGAACTGCAATGTGCCGGTTCGGATATGGACACAATCTCAATCTCCGCCGCCAGCGGAATGCGCGCCCGAATGGAATCTCTTGAGATGCTCGCCAACAATCTCGCCAACACCGAGACTGGAGGCTATAAGGGAGACCGCGAGTTCTACAGTCTTTACTCCAGCCTCGAATCCACCGCCGATCCGGGCACCGGTGCATCCACTCAGTTGCCTGTGATCGAATCACACTGGACCGATTTTGCGCAAGGCGATTTACGGGTGACTACAAATCCTCTGGACTTCGCTGTAGAAGGCGAGGGGCTGTTTGCGGTGGACACTCCACGAGGTGTCCGGTATACAAGGAACGGCAGTTTTCGGGTTTCCGCTGCCGGTGCCATTGTCACTGCCGATGGGAGTACGTTGCGGGCCAGGGGGGGAGGCAAGATCACGCTGGACGCGAACGGCACCGTGGAGGTGGGGACCGACGGGACTGTTCGCCAGAACGGCCAGACTCTGGGGCAACTTGACCTGGTTACTTTTGATCGGGACGCCCTGAACAAAGAGGCCAGCAACTATTTTGCCGCGTCCGGTAACGCGCCGGGGCGACCTGCGAAAGGCGCGATCCTGCAGGGGAAAGTGGAGTCGTCGAACGTAAGTCCGGCCGAATCAGCAGTACGTTTGGTAGCGATCATGCGGCAGTTCGAGATGTTGCAGAAAGCCATGACGATTGGCAGCGATCTCAATCGCGCATCCATCGAACAAGTGGCCAGGGTCGCGGCCTGACTTGCCGCAAGAGCAGCAAAGAAAGAGGAGCAGAAAATGATAAGGGCACTCTACAGCGCAGCGAGCGGCATGACCGCGCAGCAACTGAACATAGACAATATTGCCAACAATCTGGCGAACGCCAATACTGCCGGATACAAGACACGGCGCGCACAATTTCAAGACCTGCTCTACCAAAATCTGGTTGCGCCGGGTTCCTCAGCCGGGCAGTCGACGGTGGTGCCGACAGGGCTTCAACTGGGGTTGGGCACGAGGACGGTATCGAACGAGATCATCTTTCAGCAGGGGGATTTTGCCAGTACCAGCAACCCGCTCGATCTGGTGATTCAGGGCAAAGGATTTTTCCAGATCAAGATGGCATCCGGGGATCAGGGTTACACGCGGGCCGGCTCTTTTCATCTGGATGCAACCGGGAGTTTCGTGACGCCCGAAGGCGATCAGCTCCAGCCCCAAATCACGATTCCGCCAAATGCACAATCGATCAATGTCGCTAACGACGGAACCGTATCGTACACGCTACCGGGGCAAACCCAGACACAAAACGCAGGGCAGATTACATTAGCCAATTTCCAGAACCCGGCGGGCTTAAACTCACTCGGTAGAAATTTGTTTCAACCCACCGATGCATCGGGCGCGGCCACGGTGGGAACAGCGGGCGGAGCGGATGGTTTGGGTGGTCTGCTGCAAGGCTACCTGGAGCAATCCAACGTCAGCGTTGTAGACCAGTTCATCAATCTGATCACCAGCCAGCGGGCCTACGAGGCGAATTCGAAGGTGGTGAAGGCCGCTGACGAGATGTATCAACAGGTCAATAGTCTGCGGCAATAAGAGGAGACGACGCCATGACAGGAAAAGTATTCAGTGTTCTGTTTCTAATCTCGCTGGCATGCGCAGCTGAGTGCATGCCGGTTACGGGAGACCGCATTTTGGGTCGGGATCTGGCTTTGGTTGAGCCTGCCCTGGCAGGTCTGCCATCCACATTTGTGGTCGGATTTGCGCCGTCGCCCGGGGAAAAGCGGACACTCGCGACGGCTGAACTGAGCCGTATTGCCCGCACCAATGGAATCCACGCTGACGAGTTGCCCGAGGTGTGCTTTGAGCTTCCGCTACGGCGTTTGGAGAGCACTGAGGTTGCGGCCGCCATGTTGCGCGGGTTACCCGCGGGTGTCCATCTGGAGGTTGTCGAACTGAGCAAGGTCGATGTACCGCCTGGTGATGTGGAGTTCCCCGTAGCTGGTCTGGAGCCAGCCGATGCCGCGGGAAATCGTATGTGGCGGGGATTGGTTCGTTATGCGAACACCCGGAAGCAACCGGTTTGGGCGCGAGTGAAGGTGCTGGAGGAGTACGTTGCTGTGGTAGCGGTGAAGGACCTTGCCGCGGGTGCTGCGCTGGATGCAGATGGGCTTCGTATCGAAAAGCGGACCGGTCCGCTGACGCGGGAGCAGGTGGCGAAGCGAATCGAGGATGTACAGGGACAGGTGCTGAAACGGCCGGTGAAAGCAGGCGCTGCGATCCCCGTTTCCCTGCTGACGCTGCCGTTGGCCGTTAAGCGCGGCGAAACCGTGAGAGTGGAGGTTGCGAGTGGATGGGCACGGCTCCATTTTGAAGCCGTCGCAGAATCTGATGCCCGTGAGGGCGATCTGATCGCGCTAAGAAATCCCGTGAGCGGCAAGATGTTTCGCGCCAAAGTAGGGGCCAACGGGCGTGTGCGGGTAGTACTTGGAGGTTCCGCGTTATGAGGGTGATCGCTTTGTTGTTGATTGTTGCCGGCTTTTCTTTCGCGGGCATTATTCCGTCGCGCAAGAAGGCCAAAGAACCCGAGCCGTCTCTGCTCGATCAATACATACGGAGCGCCTCTGACCGACCGGAAGAGCGAGGCGACACGACAGCAGGAGCGGTCTGGTCCTCTTCGGCGAGACTCACCGATCTGGGTCGCGACCTGCGCGCAAGTCAAGTGGATGACGTGGTTACGGTGGTGGTCTCGGAATCAGTGAATGCGGTGGCAACCGGTGCCAGCACCTCGGCGCGAACGTCGAGCGCGAAGGCTTCTCTGAACTCTCTGGCGGGCAAGAAAACCGCGACGGGCGCACTGGTCAACCTGGCGGACCTCGGTAGCGAGCAGAAGTTGAATGGAACCGGCACTACAACGCGCGCCGCAACACTAAATGCCACGCTGACGGCCAGAGTGGTGAAAGTTTTGCCGGGCGGGTTGTTGCTGTTGGAGGGCGATAAACGGATACAGGTCAATTCCGAGCAACAACTGGTGATGGTGCGCGGTATTGTGCGCACAGCGGATGTCTCCACGGCTAACACCGTGGCGTCGACGCAGATCGCCGATCTCGAAGTTCGCGTTAACGGCAAGGGAATTGTGGGCGACGCGGTACGACGCCCCAATATTCTTTACCGTCTTTTGCTCGGCGTACTGCCATTCTGATGACAAAACAACTCATGTTTTCATTGCTGGCGGCGAGCCTTGCCGGGAATTCGGCACCCACCCGCATCAAGGATCTCGCCTCCATTGAAGGCGTTCGCGAGAATCAGCTGGTGGGCTACGGTATTGTCGTGGGTCTTGCGGGGACAGGCGACAAACGGACGACGGTATTCGGGACCCAAAGCCTGGCCAGTATGCTGGAACGAATGGGCGTATCGGTCTCTGCGACTGCCATACGGGTAGCCAATACAGCGTCGGTGATGGTCACAGCCACCTTGCCGCCCTTTGCTCAACCGGGCACAAAGATTGATGTCACCGCGGCCGCGATCGGCGACGCATCCAATTTGCAGGGCGGGCTGCTCCTGATGACTTCTCTGCGCGGTGCGAACGGCGAAGTGTATGCGGTCGCACAGGGGCCTGTGGTGACGGGCGGCTTTGTGGCAGGCCGTGGTGCGGTAAGCCAGACGGTGAATCATCCTACGGTGGGCCGGGTTCCAAATGGAGCGAGTATAGAACGGCTGGCGCCTTCGGTCGCGCCCACCACGGTTGTACGCCTGCAGCTGCGCGCGAGTGATTTCGCCACCGCCGCAAGAGTGGCGGAAGCGGTGAATAAGAAATTTGGCAATCCGGTGCCGGTGGCAAAAGCCAACAATTCTGCGCTGATTAGTGTGACTCCTCCGGCCGACTGGAAAGATCGGATGACGGAGTTCATTGCCGGTCTGGAAGAGATACGCGTGGAAATCGACACGCCTGCGCGGATCGTAGTGAACGAACGAACCGGTACGATCGTGATGGGTAAAGACGTTCGCATTGCCCCGGTGGCGATTCTTCACGGGAATCTGTCGGTAGAGATACAGACCAGCCTTCTGGTATCGCAACCCGGCCCCTTCTCGAACGGAACCACGGAAGTAGTCCCACAGCAGACCGTACAGGCGAAAGATGAACCGGCAAGAAACGTCGTGTTGAAAGAGGGCGCGACAGTGGAAGAATTGGTACGGGCACTTACCGCCATCGGGTCCACGTCGCGGGACATCATCGCGATTCTGCAGAACCTGCGTGTCGCCGGCGCTCTCAATGCCGATCTGGAGGTCATCTAATGACGGTTGGCGCCGCGTCAATTGCGTTGAATGCCGGACAGCCGGATACAGAAAAACTACGCCGAACTGGCGCCGCGGGGGATTTTGAAGCGCTTCTGGTATCGCAAATGATGAAATCCGTCCGCGAGGAAGGCTCCGGCTGGCTTGGAACCGGCGACGATCAATCCGCCGATCCCGCGTTTGGCTTGGCTGAAAACGAATTCGCCCGGGCCATTGCGGGCTCGGGCGGGTTCGGTCTGGCGAAAGTAATTGAAAAAGGCCTTACTTTGCGGAAGGCGGAAGAATCCCCTTCGCCTCATCAATCGTAATGAACTGATTAGCGTTGACATTGGCGAACTGCTGTTTGGCCCCGCTGGGCCATTCGACAGAAATGGACTTGACCAGGGCATCCTGTGCGAGGCCGAACGTCAGCGCCATGTCACTCTGGGACGCATAACTGGAGCCGCTGCGGACTACGGCCCATTGTTTACCGCTGGCGCTTTCGATGCGCACCACGGCACCGATACCGTCGCGGTTGGACTTTGATCCCACCGTGCGGATGCAAATCCACTTGTTCTTGTTGCCACCGTCATTGCGATACAGATGGGCCGGGCCACCGTTGTTGGTGATGAGAACGTCGAGATCGCCATCGTGGTCGAAGTCGGCGTAAATAGCTCCACGGGCGACCAGCGGGGTCGCGAACTGGGCACCCACTTTGCTGGAAACATTTTCGAATTTTCGCCCCCCCAGATTGCGGAACAAAAGCGGCGGTTCTTTGTATTGAATTTTGGGTTGCACCCGGCCGATTTCCTCTTCAATGTGGCCATTGGCGGTAAGGATGTCGGGGTAACCGTCGAGGTCGTAATCGAAGAAGAAGACACCGAAGGCGAGGGAAAGCAGGGTCTCTTTGCCTAGCGCGGAGGTGGGCGCTTCATCCACGAATAAACCGTTACCTTCATTGTGATAGAGGCCCAGCATCTGGTTGGAGAAGTTGCCCACCAGGAGTGCGGGCTTGCCGCTGCGATCGTAGTCAGCGGAATCGGTGCCCATCGCGCCGCGGGCCACGCCATCTTCGCCGTAAGCGACGCCGGCGGACATGCCGTTTTCCGAGAAGGTGCCGTTTCTATTGTTGCGATACAGCTTGTTGGGCTGGGTGTCGTTGGCTACAAAGAGATCAGGCCAGCCGTCACTGTCGTAGTCAAACACGGTGATGCCGAGAGACTTGCTGGTCGGGTCGCCCAGACCCGCTTTCACGGTGACATCTTCAAATTTGCCGCCGCCCAGATTGTGGTACAACTTGCTCTGCGTCCCCTTATAGGACTCTGGCGTGCAATATGATTTTGTGGCACCATCGAGCGAACACCACAGGTCGCCCTTCTGGGTCCACTGGACATAGCTGGCCACGAAGAGATCCAGCTTGCCGTCTTTGTCGTAATCGAACCATGCGGCGCTGGTGGCAAAATTGGCGTTATTGATGCCAGCCAGCCTGGTAACATCCTTGAACTTGCCGCCACCTTCGTTGTGGAACAGGTGATCGCCTTCCAGCGCTGTAATGTAAATATCATCGCGGCCATCGTTATCGTAATCGCCCACAGCAATTCCGATAGCGAACATTTCCGTGTCTAGGCCGCTACCGGCGGAGATATCCGTAAACGTGCCGTTCTTGTTATTGCGGTAGAGCGCGTTGAGGGTCTTGCGGCCTCGCGGGATCCAATCGCGACCATTGAGGAGGACGACATCCTGCCAGCCATCGCCATCTACGTCAATGAAGGCGGCCCCGGAGCCCAGCGTTTCCGGCAGAAACTTCTTGCCCGATTTGCCCGCGTTGTGGATGAATTTGATGCCAGCCTGCGCCGTGACATCTGTCATCGTCACGCTGATGGCCGCCGGTGCGCTTGCAGCCAGGGCAATAACCACCGAACCGACGATGCCGCACGCGGCGGTAACAGTCCAACTGAATTTCACTCTCATTCCTCCATTTTGACTGCGATAACTACTGACTGCCACTGCCAGCCGCAGCAATACTGGTGACAGCGGGTGCCTTGCGAGGCGCGGCGGGCAGCCTCAATACATCCACGCCATCGTGGTCGTGAATGGTCTGGCGCTCATTATTGTCTTCCGGGCTCACCAGGCGACGCTTTTGCGTGATGGCCTGCGACGACTCCTCGGCCTTAAAGCGCTGGAACAGGCCCTGTTCACGCACAGCGGAGACGGCATCGCCCAGACCGCGATACGCCAGCATGGCGGTGTAGTGCATTTGCAGATCCTCGGGATCCACGGCGTTAACGCGCTTCAGTGCCTCCACCGATTCCTTGTACTGACGCTTCAGAAAGTAAATTCGCGCGATCTGATTGAGCACAACGCGATCACGGGGGTACTTGGCCGCAGCCACCTGCAGGGACTTAAGCGCGGCATCGTAATCGCCATCGGTCTTCTCAATCAGCGCGCGGAAGTAATAGATGCGGCCGAGTTTGGCATCCTTCTCCAGCGCTTTCGTGATGAAAGGCTTGGCCGCTTCGGTCTCGCCTTCCTGAATCAGCGCGCGAGCCACGTTGAGCCAACCATCCGCATAACCGGGTTCGGCTTCAGTGACCCGGGTAAAGGCGTATTCCGCACCCTTGATGTCGCCTTGCAGCAGCAATCCAATACCCCAGTCATTCCAGCGTTCGCGTTCTGTTTTCGCGGCCACCTGCTTCCACTCCGTTTCTTTGGCGTCGGTTGTCAGGTTGATTTTTGATTCGGCTCTCGCCAGAACCGTGACCGGGATATTCGGGACCTGATCTTTAATCTGACCCGAGACGTTGACAGGAATGTTGCTCTTGTCGAAATCGTACTCAAGACTGTTGTGCTCTTTGCTGATGAGTGCCGGATCCTGTCCGGGCTTGGGTTTGCCCGCGTAGGAAAACTTGTTGTAGTACTCGCTGAACTTGCGGTGATTGAGTTTTGCCGTAAGGTTGATGGGTCCTTTCGCATCTTTCGGACTGCGTACCAGGAAGTGCACGGTATCCGCCGCACCGGGCTGGATAGCGTGAACATAGAGCACGCTGCGGGCTTGCCATGCATTTCGCTTGTTGATGGGGTTGCCTTCACCATCCAGCTGGTAAGCCTTATACATGTGGGCACCGGGATCGATGGAGCCGTTCTCATCCAGCTTGCCGCTCCAGTAGATGGGTTTTCCGTCGGCGTCTGTGGCTTCGAATTCCAGCCAGATGTCGAACGCATCGAGAGTACCGCCGGGAAAGAAATGGCCGATTTTACGCGTGCGGACGACGGCATCAACGCGGACCGTGGACCCCGGCGTCACCTTGAGGCCGGCCTTGTCGAGCGGGGCGGAAATTTTGCCCACCTCGCGGATAAACACATCGGCGGCCTGGTCGGATTCTTCGCCAATTGCCCCACCGGTGGAGAGCTGTGGCCCCTGCGCCGCGCGGCGGATCATTTTCGTCTGGCCGGCTTTCTCTTCCACCGGAGACGCGCTGAAAATGTCGACCGAGATGAATCCGGAAGTGAGGAACTTCTTCTCGGCTGCCAGCTGGACGTCGTCTTTGTTAACGGCAGCCAGAGCCGTGTTGGCGGCGATGAAGCGATGGGAGTGAACTTTACCACCCCGATTGCCAGGGTCACTGGAACTGACCTGTTCCATGTGGCAGCCGGAGCAGGTCTTGCCGGCGGGCGGGTAGTAGAACGAACGGGCTCCTTCGCCGAAGCCGGAAGACTGCCAGTTGTCGTAATCGTTGAAGCCGCGGAACCAGCGCCAGTTGTTCACCGGAGCGTCCAGGTGGACTTTGTGGCAGGCCGAACAGAACTCGGAAGAGTCTTTCATGAAAGGCTTCAGGAAGGTCCGGCGATGAGGTTCCGGGTTCAGGTAGGTCATGAAGTGTTCCGCCGCCTTGATGTACTTGTTCTTGCTGGTCATCAATTCGTGGAGCGCAGGGTATTCAATGGTGAAACCGCCGTTGCCCATGGTCCCTTCCACATGCGAAATCGAGTGGCACGAGGTGCAGGCGAGGCCGGCGTGGGCTTCGGGCGTGTCGATTTGATCCTTAATCGGTTTGTCGAACCGGCCGTTGAAGAATACCGCGTGATCGTGGCAACCGGCGCACCACTTGGAGGGCTCCGTGCCAACCGTATCCTGCATGTATTCGATGGATTTGCGGTAGAACTGGTTGTTGAAAGAGGCGAAGTGATGGGCCGACGACTTCCACTGTTCATAGGCGTCCTTGTGGCATTCGCCGCAGGTTTCAGAATCCATGAAAAAGTTGGAAGGAATAATCCCGCCAACGTTGGTTTTGGCGGAAGAAGGGAAGAACGGCGACTTGGGCCCGCCGCCTTCTTCATTCATGGAAGCGGGAACCACCAAAGGGTTCTCAATTTTGCGGTTCTTTTCCGGGAAAGCCTTGTCCCATCCCATCGCCAGCAGGGGCAGGCCAACCACCGCAAGCACGGCATATTGGAAGCCCACCTTAAAGCGCAGCCAACCGCCGCCGGACTCAGATGCCTTCTTCCAAACGAAGGGGATCAGAGTCAGTACGCCCAGACATGCGGCCACTATGTGGATATAGAGGATTCGGCGGTTGGAGGTAATGTTGCCATCCCATGCGAGGTAGCCTCCAACGCCGCCGGCCACCAGAAACAGAAGCATGGATATTCGCGTCCCCTTCAGCAGTTCGCTGTTGCTGAAAGACACGAACAGGAACGCCAGCACCAGCACCGCACCCAGGCCGAAATGCAGCAGGACGTTGGTCATGTAAAAGATACTGGCCGCGGCAAACGCCCAGATCCATGCGGTGTTCACCAGCAGGACCAGGAATAGGATCGCGATCAATGACAAGATTCGATTTTTCATGACTTTACTGGACTCCGTGACGCGGGACGGCGGAATGTTTCGCCTGCGGGTACGCCAGACTATATTAGAAATTCACGGCACATCCTATCAATAGTTGAAACCCATTACCGGCGGGTTTAGCTTCAACCGCAAGGGTCTGCGATGATGGTCAGGCGTCAGCGACGTCACGCCCCTCAAAAAAAATTGCCTCGGCCAGCGAAACAAGAGGGGACATCTTGTCACAGAGTGTGGTGATAATTGCGCATCCCGTAGTGTTGGCGCACTATACGGGCAGTACTGGTACCATGTTTCGGATGTGTGTGAGGAATCTCGGGTAAATGGCTAAATCAAAGAAAACAAAGATAATATATTGGGGATTGATCCCGCTTCTGGCAGTAGGAACGCTCACGGCGGTGACTTCGAGTTATCTGGAATCTGCCGGTTTTACGTTCTTCAATAACGGCAAAGAGATCAAAGAGACTCTGGAGTCTTTGGGGCGCGCCCTCAAGGCGGGCGACAAGGCCGGCATCGAGAGGTTTTTCGCCTCCGATTATCAGGGTTCGGTTCTCGGGCTGAACAGCTTGAAGGAAACCCAACTTAAAGATGGCGTCCACAAACTCATTTTGACTTCGGACGGGAAGTCGCTGGGCCATGACGGCGCGCTCGCCGAGTGGTTGACCTATCTCGATTCTTTTGAACAGATTGACGAGGTCAGTGTGCATATCTTCCGGTTCGACGACTGGAAGTCGCGCGACCACACTACGGCGCGGATCCGGTTTGAACTGATTGGCCGCCCGCGAGGCGCAAAGAACTCCGGAATTGACCGGGCATACTTTAAGATGTCCTTCCGCCCGGTGGGGGGAGGCCTGCAGATCACAGCCGCAACTCTGGTGGAGGGAGATCGCTCCATCGGCGAGGCGCCGCATTTTGTCAACGTAGCAGAAGCCGCTGGCGTGGGCTTCACGAACCGGTACTATCCGGAGTTTCTGAAAACCAAGCTGCCGTTTGCGATGATTCGTTACGGCCCGGCCGGAATCAGCACTGCCGATTTTGACAATGACGGCTTCTACGACCTGTTTATACCCGATGGCGTGGAGTCGAAGCTTTTCCGCAATACCGGCGACGGGCATTTTGAAGACGTTACCGCGAAGGCTGGTTTGGCGGGTCTGGATGGTGTCAGCACCGGCGTGTTTGGCGATTACGATAACGACGGCTACAAAGACCTGTTTGTGAGCCGGACGTTTAAGCCCAACCAGTTGTTCCACAACAATCATGACGGCACATTTACGGATGTGACGGCGAAATCGGGCATTGGCGCGGATTGCTGCACCACGGTGGCTTCGTGGGCCGATTACGACAACGACGGCTTCCTGGACCTCTACGTGGGGCGCTATCTGGACCCGCGTTTGTCCATCCCGACGACGTTCTACGCCCGTAACGGCGAACCGAACCAGCTCTATCACAACAATGGCGACGGCACGTTTACAAATGTGACGGAAAAGGCGGGAGTGGGCGAAATCGGGCTTTGTCTGGGTACGGTTTTCGGCGATATCAATGACGACGGATACCCCGACCTCTATGTGGTGAACGATTTCGGTCGCAAAACGTTATATCGAAATAACAAGAACGGCACGTTTACCGACATCACGGTTAGTTCCGGGACGCTGGCCTACGGTGCCGGCATGAACGCGAGTATGGCCGACTACGATAACGACGGAAAACTGGATATTTACTCCACCAACATTCGTTCGGAAGAAGCCTGGTACGCCGAGTGGCCCACGGTTGGCCGCTATATGGTGAATACCTGGAAGCAGGGTGTGTGGCGAAGCGACATGCCTCTTTATATGGAGGTGTTTAAACAATCGGGAACAAACTTCGTGAAGGTGTTCCAGGACATGGCGTCGGGCAACACGCTGCTGCGCAATCGCGGAGACGAGACCTTTGAAGATACCAGCGAGAAAGCCAATGCGAATCCCCCGGGATGGTTCTGGGGCGCAACCTTTCAGGACTTCGACAATGACGGCTGGCTGGATATTTTCGCCGCTAACGGGTGGGTTTACAACGACAAGGGCACAGAGATTGAGCTCGACTTCCTGAATGGCGTGGTCAGCGAACAGAAGCTGTACAAGTCCGGAATATTTTTCGATCCGGCACATTTCGGGCACACCTCCTGGCATGGCTGGGAGCACAACCGCTACATGCGGAACCGTGGCGACGGTACGTTCGAGGAGATTGGACGGGCGGCGGGGAACGATTCCGTGCTCAACGCGCGCGGTGTTGCGGCGGCTGATTTCTGGAATCGCGGGGTAATGGATTATGCCGTTTCCGCTTCTACCGACAAGCATGCGCTGATGCGCAACGAAGTGGGCCTCAGCCGTCACTACCTGCAGGTGGAACTGGTGGGGACGAAGAGCAATCGGGACGGAGTAGGCGCACGGATTTCCATTAAGGTCAAGGGTAAGCCGCAGATGCGGGAACTGACGGCTGGCGATGGTTACGGTTCGCAGAATTCCCTGCGCCAGCACTTTGGTCTGAATGATGCCACCAGCGTGGATGAAATCACGGTGAAATGGCCGCGCTCGGGAATTACGCAGAAGTTTCAGAATGTCGCCGGTGACCGCATCATTGAAATCACCGAAGGGAAGACCGATATCGTAGAGAAGCACTACGCGAAAGCCGGGAAGAAATGAAACGGTTGACCGTGGCAGCCGGGTTCTGTTGTGGAGCCGCGGCCCTGACATTGCTGGCGACGGGAACGGTGGGCGATCGCTGGTTCGAAGACGTTACGCAGAAAGCCGGTGTGAGCCGCAAGCACACCAATCGCGTGTTCGATAATCCCTATGCCAAAATCATGGCCGGATACACGGCGCTGGGGGCTTCGGTTGCGGTAGCCGATTACGATGGCGATGGTTTCGATGACGTCTTCACGACGGATTCGAAGCTGGGCGGCAAGAACCATCTCTTCCACAACAATCACAATTTCACGTTCACTGACGTGGCCGAAGCGGCAGGTGTGGCCAATGGCAACGATGGAAACAACGCCGTGGCCGATGCGCTCTGGTTCGACTACAACAATGACGGTCGCCCTGATCTGTTTGTGGTTCGGTTCGGGACGAATCAGTTGTTTGAAAACCTGGGCAACGGCAAATTCAAAGAAGTTACGAAGTCGGCGGGCCTCGTTCGATACGCCAACGCGATCACTGCGATTGCGTTCGACTACGACCGCGACGGACAACTCGACCTTTTTGTGGGCAGCTACTTCCAGCCCATCAATATCTTCCATCCGGATTCGCCGCGCTTCTTTCCGGAAAACTTCGAGACGGCAAATAACGGCGGCGGTGTTACCGTGTTTCACAACAACGGCAACGGCACGTTTACCGATGTCACGAAGAAGGTGGGCCTGAGCCAAAGCGGCTGGACGCTCGATCTGGGCCATGCTGATGCCGATAACGATGGTTTCGATGATCTCTACGTCGCCTGCGACTTCGGTACAGATCGCTTTTTCCACAACAAAGGTGACGGCACCTTTGAAGACATCACCGAAAAAGCAATTGGCTTCGACAGTAAGAAGGGTATGAATGTCGATTGGGGCGATTACGATAACGACGGCCTGCTCGATATTTACGTCACCAACATTACGGACGATTACATGCGGGAAGGCAACTTCCTGTGGCACAACAACGGCAATCTGACATTTTCTGATGTTTCGCGCGAAACCGCCACCTACGAGACAGGTTGGGGTTGGGGCGCCAAGTTCTTCGACTATGACAACGACGGCTGGCTTGATCTGTATGTGATGAACGGCTGGGTCTCGGCGGGTAAAGACAGCTATGTGCCGGATATTTTTGCGATGGTCACCAAGCCTGGTATCGATTTGGCCGATGCACGGAACTGGCCGCCCATGGGCGACAAGAGCCTGAGCGGTTATGAGAAGAAGCGCCTGTTCCACAACGAGCATGGCGAGATCTTTAAGGACGAGGCTAAGCGCCATGGCATGGATTCCACCCGCGATGGACGCGGCGTGGCCATCGCGGATTTCGACAACGACGGGCGCCTGGATGTGTTCACCGCCAACGCCAACGGCGAGCCGTATCTCTATCACAACCTCATGCCGACGGGTCGGCACTGGGTGCAGTTCTCGCTGGAAGGGCGGAAATCGAACCGGACCGCCGTGGGGGCTCAGGTACGCCTGAAGTCCGGTAGCCAGACACGGCTACAGTTCATCAGCGGCGGCAACAGTTTCGCGGGGCAATCGTCTTCGCGGATTCATTTCGGGCTGGGCGAGATGGCGCATGTTGACCAGATCGAAGTACGCTGGCCCAACGGCGACAAGGAAGTTTTCGGGAATATCGCAGTGGACAAGCTGCAAAAAATTGTTGAAGGAACGGGGAAAAAGAGCAAATGACCGGGATGAGATGGGTTGCGGCGGCGGTATTTACCGCCCTTGTGTCGATGCCGCTGTCGGCGGTAACGCCCGAAGTGGAACGGGGAGAGAAGGCTCTGGCGGCGGGAGATTTCGATGCGGCCATCAGCGCATTCGAAGCCGCTCTGGAGGCCACGCCGGACGATATGCAGGCGGGTAGTCAGTATCGCCAGGCGGTGCTGCGCCGGTCGATGAAAGCCAAGCCAAAGGAGGGCAATGTCGCCGATTACGACAAGGAGATCGCCTTCTTCGAAAAGCTGGCTGCGAAGAATCCCGCAGCGTCTACCGCATTCCTGAACTATGGATTTAGCTATGTGGACAAAATTCCGGCTGCAGGCTCCATCACCCAGGTCATTTTGGCCAACACCGCGCTCACACAGTTTACGAAGTCGATCGAACTCAAGCCGACATGGATCGGACTCTACACCCGTGGTAACAGCTATCTCTACTGGCCGAAGATTTTCGGACGCGCGCAACTGGGTGTGAATGATCTGGAGAAGGCCTATGCCATGCAGAAAGGCCAGGGCAAGAAGGGTATCTATGTCCGCGTCTACATTGCTCTGGGCGATGGCTACTGGAAAACCGAAAATATGGATAAAGCGAGGGCCATCTGGAAGGAAGGTCTTGCGATGTTCCCGGAAAGCCAGGGTTTGAAGGATCGTTTGGCCAAAGACGGCGACGGCCTGAAAGAATATATCGATAACGTGCTCGATCCGAATAAGCGTGTGGACACCGATCTGCGGGAGCTGTGGGCTCAATAATGATGATCCGGAAGAAATATTGGGTAGTGGCCGGGTTGTTGATTGTGGCACCGGCGGTGGTGCTGGCAGTCAACGCGGTAGAAGCAAAAATCCGCTTTGAAGAGATCGGTGCCAAAGCAGGTGTCAGGGTTCTGCATCACACCCGGAAATTCCAGGGCAAAGACGGCGATGTTCTGGGGATGTTCACTTCGGGCGGATCGTCGGCGGCGGTTGGCGACTATGATGGCGACGGGTTTGACGACATTTTCGTCACTGATTCCGACAACGGTACGCGCAACCATTTGTTCCATAACAATGGCAACGGGACGTTCACCGATGTGGCGGAAAAGCTGGGCGTGGCGGGCGGCAATGATCCGCTCACCATTGTTGCGGACGCACTTTGGTTCGATTACGACAATGACGGTCGCGAAGATCTGCTGGTCGCCCGCTTCGGTACACCGATCTTGTATCACAACGAGGGCGGAGGCAAATTCAAGGACGTAAGCGCCGGCTCCGGTCTGAACAAGTTCGGCAACACAATCGCCGTGATCGCGTTCGATTACGACAACGACGGCAACCTCGACATCATGCTGGGTAACTATTTCAAGCCCGTCAACCTGATTGAGCAGAAAGACAAGCATGTGCTGCCCAACGATCTGGACAACGCCGTGAATGGTGGAGGCGTCAGCCTCTGGAAGGGCGACGGCAAGGGGCATTTTGTTGACACCACGGTGAAGGCAGGGTTTGCTAAGCACACCGGCTGGACACTCGACATCGCTCATGCCGATTTCAATAACGACGGATTGCAGGATATTTATCTCGCCTGTGACTACGGCACAGACCGAATTTACTTCAACAATGGCGACGGGACGTTCCGTGAAGAGACCGAGAAATCGATCGGATTCGACACCCGCAAGGGCATGAACGCCGATATCGCCGACTATGACAACGATGGCTGGCTGGATATCTACGTCACCAACATCACCGACGAATATATGAAAGAGTGCAATATGTTGTGGCATAACAACCACGACGGCACTTTTACCGACGTATCGAAGGAGACCAATACCTGTGCCACGCTGTGGGGCTGGGCGGCGAAGTTCGGCGACTTCGACAACGACGGCTGGAAAGACCTGTTTGTGGTGAACGGCCTGCGTTCCGGCAATAAAGACAACTACATTCCCGTGCTCGTCAACCTGATCACGCAACCGGGGGTGGACTTTACCGATGTTACGGTTTGGCCGCATATCGGACAGATGACGTGGAGCGGATTTCAAAAAAAGAAGATGTTCCGCAATCTGGGCGGCCAGACGTTTAAGGAAATTTCGGGCGAAGCGGGCGTGGATAACGAACTGGACGGTCGCGGAATTGGAATGGGCGATTTCGACAATGACGGCAGGCTGGATCTGTATCAGGCGAACGCGGATCAGCCGTCTCTGCTGTATCGGGGCGTCACTGAAGGCGGCGGTAATTGGGTGCAGCTCAAACTGACCGGTACCAAATCGAATCGCGATGCGATTGGGGCGCGGATCACGCTGAGCGCGGGTGGTCTGACCCAGATTCATGAGATCGATGGCGGCAACGGCTATGCGGGGCAGGCGACCAAACGCGCCCACCTTGGCATTGGCAAGGCGACCAAAATCGATTCAGTTGAAATCCGCTGGCCCAGTGGCTTGAAGGAACAAATTCAGGGCGTGCCTATCAACAAGCTGAGCAAGATTACGGAAGGGAAAGGTCTTCAGAAATAATGCGGCGTGGCTGGATTGTAGCGGGTATAGTTCTGGTGGCTTCGGCTGCGGGTTTGATGCGCGGCTTTCAGGCCGGTCAGGTGCTGACGGAAGTGCAGCAGCGCGATGCGCTGGCGCAGGCCCGTAACCTGGGCAAAGCGTTTTACGAAAACCCCACTACACAAATCCAGGCCGTGGATCAGTTCAAGAAGGCGATGGATCTCAGTCACGATTCTACCCGTGACCGCATCAACTACGGCCTGGCGTTGCTGCGCGCCGCCAAAACGGCGGAAGGCATTGCGGAGCTGGAGAAAGCGCAGAAGCAGGATCCGTCGATTCCGCATACCTGGTTCAATCTGGCGGTGGCTTTCAAGAGAGATTCGCAATATCCCAGGGCTGTAACCCAGTTTGAACAGATGGCGAAGCTGGTGCCAGATGAGCCGATGACGCACTACAACCTTGGGTTCCTCTATAAGCTCAACGGGCAGGCAGAAAAGGCGTTGGCGGAATTTGAGACAGCCACCAGGCTGAATCCTAATCTGGCGGGTCCGCATTTCCAGCTGTACAACGGCTATCGCCAGGTGAATCGGGCGGCAGATGCAACCCGCGAGCAGCAGATATTTCAGGACATCAAAAAACGCCAGGCGGGTGCCGCGGTACCGGAAGATCTGGAGTGGAGCTTCTTTGCTGAAATCTTTGACCCCACCGAAGCGGCTTCTTCCCTGCCTGCAGTGGCGGCGAAACCGGTCAGGCTGACGGCACGTGAACTGGCGACGGGCTTCGATGCCGCAACAGCTGGCCTGGAAGCAGTGGATGTGGATGGCGACGGAATTCCGGAAATCGTGGCGTGGTCATCCGCCGGCGTGAAGGTTTTCAAGGCGGGAGTGGCCATGGAGGCAGGCCTCGGTTCACTGAAGGATATTGTTTCCATCGCCGCAGGCGATTTCAACAATGACGGACTCATGGACCTTGCGGTGTTAACCACATCGGGCGCGGAACTATGGGTGAATCGCAAAGGTAAGTTCGAAAAGACGGCTGATGTCGCGAAGGGTAAGTTCACCAAAGCAGTGTGGCTCGATTTCGACCATGACTATGATCTGGACCTGGCTCTGCTGGGCGAAAAATCAGCACTGATTCGCAACAACGGTACCGCCGGGTTCAGCGATGAGACGAAGTTGTTCCCGTTCGTGGATGGCGCCGCCACCGATGCTGTGTTGTTCGATGCCACGCCGGACACCGATGGTGCCGATCTGGTGGTGTCGTACGCGGGTCGGGCGGGCGTGTTGTATCGCGACAAGCTGGCGGGCAAGTATGTGGCGGAAGATCTTGCTGCGATTCCGGCGGCGGCTCATTTGGGCGCCGCGGACCTGGATAATGACGGAGCTACGGACCTGATTGTCGCCACCGGTGGCAAGGCATTTGTGTTGGGCAATAAAGCGGGAGTCTTTACCAAAGGCCCGGAAACGGATTCTCCGGCGGGCGCTTTCGCGGTGATCGATCTGGAGAACAGAGGTCTTGCGGATATCGCGCTCAGCGGCACGGTATTACGCCACGAAGGCAGTGGAACTGTCGCGACTCTGGACAAGGCCGTTCGTCTGCTCGCGGTCAGTGGGCCGGATGGCCACACCGATCTGGCGGCAATCACTTCCGCGGGAGCGCTGGTGTTTCTGAAAAACGAGACGGAATCCACTGCAGGCTGGATGGTCACAACACTGCAGGGCGTGAAGAATCCGAAGACTGCGTATGGCGCGAAGGTGGAAGTGAAGAGCGGCGCGCTGTATCAGAAAAGAACCTACCTCGGAGTGCCCCTCGTATTCGGCATGCGGAATTATGCGGAAGCCGAAACCGTGCGCATCACCTGGCCGAATGGTCTGATTCAGAATGAAGTCCACCAGGCGGCGAAGAAGGCCTATACCTATAAAGAAGCGCAACGCCTCTCCGGTTCCTGTCCGATGATTTTTACCTGGAACGGAAAACAGTTTACGTTCCTCACCGACGTTCTGGGCGTAGCCCCGCTGGGTGCCAGCGCAGGCGAAGGCAAGTATTTTCCGGTGGATCACGACGAGTATGTGAGCATTCCTGGCGAAGCCATGGTGCAGCGCAACGGCCAATATGAAATACGCGTCACTGAGGAACTGAAGGAAGTTTCCTACATCGACCAGATGCAGTTGATCGCGGTGGATCATCCCGCAGGCAAGGCGATCTACAGTAACGACAAGTTCAAGTCCCCGCCGTTTCCGGAATTCCGTTTGTTCGGCGTGGAAAACGCCATTCGTCCAAAGGCCGCCCGCGATGAACAGGGGCATGATGTTCTGGCCAAAGTTCTGCGAAAAGACGGCCAGTACGCCGACAGTTTCCAGCGCGATTACAAAGGGGTGGCGGCCATGCACACGCTAACTCTGGATTTTGGTGCTGCAGCCAAAGACAATAAAGCGGTTCTGGTTCTTGCGGGTTGGGTCGACTGGGCCGATGGCAGCACCTTCCTTGGCGCGGCGCAGGAATCCAAAGACGGTCTGGTTATGCCTTATCTGCAGGTGAAGAACGCGAAGGGCGAATGGCAGACGGTGATTTCCGATATGGGAATGCCGGCCGGCAAGCCGAAGACGATCGCGGTTGACCTGAGCGGCAAGTTTCTCTCCGGGTCGCGCGAAGTGCGCATTGCCAGCAGCCTCGCCCTGTACTGGGACGAAGTGTTCCTGAGCGAAGATGCGGGTGAGCCGGAAACGGTGATGACCGCGCTCGATGCGCACTCGGCCGACCTTCACTTCCGTGGCTTCTCCAAAGCGGTGATCGACGCCGAACGGAAGCAGCCGGAGAAGTTTCTGTACGATCAGGTATCCCCGGTTTCGCAATGGAATCCCACAGCGGGCAATTACACGCGGTACGGCGACGTCCGCGAACTGGTGGGCGCGCTCGATGACAAGCTTCTGCTGATGGGTTCGGGCGACGAGGTCACGCTGCTGTTTGATCCCGCGAGGCTCCCCGCTTTGAAGCCCGGCTGGAAACGCGACTTCCTGCTGCTGGTGGATGGCTGGGCCAAGGACGCCGATGCGAATACAGCGTTTTCCAAAACGGTGGAGCCTCTGCCTTTCCACGGCATGAGCACCTATCCGTATTCCGCGAATGACAGTTTTCCGCGCGATACCGCGCATAACAGCTATAGAGAGCAGTTCAATACCCGGCCGGCGCTTCGCCTGCTGCGGCCGTTGAACACCACAGGAGGCAGTACAAATGGATTACACAACTAAACAAATTGCGGCTGAAATCAGGGCGCTGATCGCCAAGGTGAGCGAGCGGGAAGCCGACGAAATTTCCGACACCGCCCACTACCAGGAAGAGTTGGGCATCGATTCGCTGATGGGGATGGAGATTATGATCGCGGTAGACCGCAAGTTCAAAATTGATATCCCGGAGGAAGAGTTTGCGCAGGCCAATTGCGTGAATCAGTCGGTGGCCATGGTGGAGAAATGGCTCGCCGTAAAGGAGTCGATGTCGCTGGCGCTGGCCTAAACCGAAATGGCGTATCAACGGGTGGTGATCACCGGTATCGGCGTGATCTCGCCGATTGCTTCCGGGAAAGACGAATTCTGGAAAGAGCTGCTCGCCGGCAAGTCTGGCGTGCGGCCTGTCCAGTCGTTTGATTCCACAGCCTACGCGGCTCATATCGGTGGCGAAGTGCCGGGGTTCGACCCCTCTGCCCATGTGAAGAAGCTACCCTTCGATTCCATGGGGCGGGCGTCACAGCTGGCTATTGGCGCGGCACGCATGGCGCTGCTTGATTCGGGGATCGATCTTGATTCGATTGCACCCAGGCGCGCGGGCGTGGCCATGGGGACCACTTCCGGGGAGCCAATTTACGTGGAGCAGTACAACGATATTAGTAAGGCTTCCAGCCCGGCCGATGTGCCTGCGGAGGTTTTTGCGCGCTACCCCTGCCATGTGATGCCGGCGCATGTGGCGTCAGAATTCGGTCTGCACGGCTCTGCATCCATGATTCCCAATGCTTGCGCGGCGGGGAATTTTGCGATTGGGCATGCATTTGATTTACTGCGTACCGGCCGTGCCGATTTCATGGTTGCGGGCGGTGCCGACGCATTTTCGCGGATTCCGTATCTGGGGTTTGCGCGGTTGGGCGCGATTGCTCCGGTAAAGTGCCAGCCGTTCGACAAGAATCGCAAAGGCATGGTTCCAGCCGAAGGCGCAGGCATGTTGACCCTGGAAACTCTGCAGCAGGCCAAAGCACGCGGTGCGAAGATTTACGCGGAGATTCTGGGGTATGGCGTCACCTGCGATGCACACCACATGACCTCCGCGCACTCGCAGGGCGAAGGCGGCGTGCGTGCCATGGTTGCGGCCATGAAGGAAGCGGGCGTGAATACCGCCGACATCGGCTACATCAGCGCGCATGGCACGGGGACGCCCACCAATGACCGTATCGAATCCATCGCGGCACACACGCTGTTTGGCGAGCGCGCGCCACTGGTGCCGATGAGCTCCATCAAGTCCATGCTGGGTCATACCATGGGCGCGGCGAGTGCCATCGAAGCGATTGCGTGCGCCCTGGCAGTACAGACAGGCTGGATTCCGCCGACCATCAATCATGAAGAACCGGACCCGGATTGCGGGCTCGATATTGTTCCCAACGTGTGCCGAAAAGTGGATCCGCGGGTGGTGCTGAACAACGCGTATGCCTTCGGCGGCAACAATGCCTGTCTCTGTGTGGGGCGCTATGAATAATCCACGCATTGTCGTCACCGGGGCAGGGGTAATTTCTGCAATTGGCACCGGACTGGCCGACTTCACTACAGCTTTGTGGGCCGGGAAGAGCGGAATTGCTGCGAGTGAGCGGCTGGGTGGAAGCGCCGCCGGCGATATTGGAGACTTCAATCCGGCTCCCTGGCTGGGCAACAAGGGAGTACGCATTCTGGATCGTGGGACGCGGCTGCTTTGCATTGCTTCACAAATGGCACTGGCAGAGACCAGGCTCCTGCAGGATCCGGCGGGTAACGGCGACCCTGATCTGGGCATGTTCTCCGGCACCATGTTTGGCGGCATTCACAGCATCACGGCATTTGACTGGGTAGGGCAGACCGATGGGCCATCGCTGGTCAGCCCCATGGAATTTCCCAACACTGTGATCAATGCGCCGGCGGGCCAGGCCGCAATTAAACACAAACTGCGTGCGGTGAATTCCACCGTGTGTTGCGGCTTATCTTCCGGTCTGTATGCCATCGACAACGCCGCATGGTTTCTGCGATTCGGTCGGGCAAAATATTTACTGGCGGGTGGAATGGAAGAAGTGTGCGAGGAATCAGCGCTCGGTTTCAGCACCATGGGACTGGCATCGCCCACCGGCAATGTACAACCTTTCGGGACCGCGCGAAATGGCACGGCCCCGGGCGAAGGTTCCGCGATGTGGATGCTGGAGACGGAAGAGACGGCGAAGGGCCGGGGCATGCTGCCGCTCTTCGAAGTGCTGGGTTTTGGCGGCGGCCACGATGCTCTGGGCCTGACTTACAACCGGCACGCTGAGGGCGCGACCGCCGCTATACAACAGGCTCTGGAAATGAGCGCAATCTCTGCCGATGCGATTGCCTGTGTAATTGCCAGTGCCAACGGCAGCCCGGTTGGTGACGAGATGGAAGCCCGCGCACTGCGGAATGTTTTCGGTGACCGTATTTCCACAATTCCGGTGTGTGCACCGAAAGCGTCGCTGGGCGAGGCGATGGGCGCATCCGGAGCTATGGCGGCCGTGATCGCTGGCCTGGCTCTGGACAAACAGGAATTGCCTCCCACCGCCGGCTTCAGCGGAACGGACACAGGCCTTCGGCTTTCCGCCATGCCGCAGGCATTTGCAGGCGAATACGCGCTGATCAATGCATTTAGCTGTGACGGCAATAACGCGGCTCTGGTGATCCGGAAATGGACGAACTAAAGCCGGAGTTCGAACTGGGCCCGGGCGATCTGCTCCCGCGACTCAAGGACAACGGTTATGCGCCGGACCGCGTGGCGAGACGGCGTGAGTGGATTGAAGAAAAATCCGCCACGAAGACGGAACACATCGGCGGCGTCACCTATGACACCGAAGCGTGGCGCGGCAACATTGAGAATCCCATTGGCGTTGCCCAGGTACCTATGGGCGTGGCCGGCCCGGTGCTGGTGCACGGCAAACACGCGCAGGGCTTGTTCTACGTTCCAATGGCAACCACGGAAGGCGCGTTGCTTCGCAGCTATGAACGCGGCATGGTGGCGTTGACCAAAGCCGGTGGAGTGGAAGTTGCCGTGGATGCAGATGAAAACCAGACCGCGCCCTCTTTCTTTTTCAAAGGCGTATTGGCGGCGGCGGAATTTCCGCCCTGGATTGAAACCAAACTGGCGGAACTGCAGAATGTAGTTGCCACCACCACCACCCACGGCAAGCTGCGCAATCTGAAGTGTTATCAGAATGGCCGTCAGGTAATTGTCAACTTCGGCTTCTTTACCGGCGACGCCCAGGGCATGAACATGATTGTGCGCGCCACAGACGCCATCTGCAAATGGGTAGGTGAGAATTATCCGATTGAGAATTATTTTCTTTTCAGCGGCATGTGCTCGGAAAAACGCGCCAGCGGTTTTTTGATGACGCGCGGGAAAGGCAAGCGGGTCACGGCCGGTGCGCTACTCACGCACCGAATCATGCGGCTGTATCTGCATGTAAGTGCCGACCAGTTGTTCCGCGTATGGCAATCTACGCTGGTAGGGCAATTACAAGCCGGTGTGATGGGCTACAACGCCCATGCGGCCAACGGTCTGACGGCGATTTTTATTGCCACCGGTCAGGATGTGGCCAACGTGGTGAATTCCACCAATGCCATCACGGTTTTTGAGCCGCACCCGGAGGGGCTGTATGTGAGCACCACGCTCGCTGCCCTCTCGGTGGCTACAGTAGGTGGGGGCACGGCACTTCCCACACAGCGCGAGGCGCTGGGGATTATGGGTTGTGTGGGACCCGGCAAGGCTTTGAAGATGGCGGAAATTGTTACCGCGGCGATTCTGGGCGGAGAAATCTCCATGGGTGCAGCCATTGCGGCACAGGAATTTGTGGGCGCCCATGAGCGCTACGGAAGGAACCGTCCAACTTGAACGTCGCACTCATCACCGGAGGCAGTCGTGGCATTGGCCGCGCCATTGTGGAGGCATTTCACGAGGCAGGCTACGCCGTGGCATTCACCTATGCCGGCAACACCGCTGCCGCCGACGAGCTGGTGGCGCAACTGGGGGCGGAACGCGCCTGCGGCTGGCAGGCCAATGTCCGCGAATATGACCGCGCAGTGGAAGTGGTGAAGGAAGTTCAGGCCCGGTTCGGCCCCATTACCGCTTTGGTCAATAACGCCGGAATCCGTAAAGACGTGCCGCTGATGAAAATGGACCCGGCGGTTTGGCAGGAAGTGATTGACACCAACCTGACCGGCACGTTTAACTATTGCCGCGCCACGGCTTCGGGCATGATGCGATCGGGCGGCGCCATTGTCAACGTCACCAGCATCAGCGGCGTTATTGGCATGGCGGGTCAGACGAATTACGGTGCTTCCAAGGCCGGGATTATTGGCCTCACTAAAGCTCTGGCGAAAGAGATGGTGCGGTTTGGCGTTCGTGTAAACGCGATTGCACCCGGTTTCATCGAAACCGAAATGACGGCTTCCATGGATGAGACAGTGCGCAAAAAACTCTACGCACAAATTCCCATGGGTGAACCCGGCAGCGCGCACGATGTGGCCAAACTGGTGCTCTATCTTGCCGGTGACGCCGCGAAATACGTCACCGGACAGACCTGGAATATGGACGGTGGTTTGACATGACCGCGGCAGTGCCGAAATGAGCGACGAAACCCACGTTATATTCGGACGGGAATACCCGAAGCAGTATGACGCCATCGTCATCGGCGCCGGTATCGGCGGGCTGATCTGCGCAAACATTCTGGCGAAGAATGGCATGAAGGTCCTCCTGCTGGAGCGCCACTACATGCTGGGCGGATTCTGCTCAACGTTTCGCCGCAAAGGTTTCATCTTCGACGCGGCAACACATTTTTATCCACTGCTGGGCAATCCCACCACGCTCACCGGCAAGTTGTTAAAGGAACTCGGATGCGAGACCGAGTGGGTGCGCATGGATCCGGTGGATCAGTTTCATTTGCCCGGACTTGCTCCGTTCGCGGTGCCCGATGACTTCGCAACTTATGTGGAGCGATTGAAGTCGACATTCCCGGAAGAGGCCGGGAATGTGGATGCCTACTTCGCGGAATTGCGCCGGGCCTACATGTACGGTCTGCTGTACTATTTCCGCGGCGTAGCCAATGAGCCCTTCGAAAAACTGGAACAGTATTCGATGGGTGAGAAGATCGACATGTTCTTCAAAGACCCGCGGCTGAAGATCATTCTGATGGGAGACGCGCCGCACTGGGGTTCCATGCCATCGAAGACCTCCTACGTTTTCGATGCGATGCTGCGCCTTTCCTATTTCCTTGGCAACTACTATCCGAAGGGTAGTTCGCAGAAGTTCGCCGACGATCTGGGGCGGTGTCTTACCCGGTACGGTGGCCACATCCTGAAGTGCGCGGAGGTAGAACGCATTCTCACGGAGAATGGCAAAGCGGCTGGCGTCCGCATCAAAACGGTGTCGAAGAAGGCAGCGGAATATTATCAGTTCAACGCGCCGGTAGTGGTCTCCAACGCAGATGCGCTGCACACCTACCGCGACCTGTTGGGCCACGAATCGTGCAGCCAGTGGATGCGCGGTCATCTGGAGTCTTTACGTCCGACATTCGCCTGTTTTCTGACTCACATTGGCCTGCGCGGCATGGACCCGAAGGCGCTGGTGGAGGCGGAGGGATATCATTGGTCCGAACCCGATGTTTCTGACATCATGCGCAACGTCTTTAAGATTTTTGTGCCCACCCACTTTGACCAAAGCATTGCGCCTGCGGGCTGCCAGATTTTGATCACACAGCGGCCCTCACCAGTCAGAATCGAAGATATAACCGACTGGGCCGCACACAAAGAAGAGATGGAAGGCAGAACCATGGCTCGATTGCGCCAGGTGTTGCCGGGCATCGATAAGCACATTGTGGTGAAATCCAGCGCCAGCGCATTGACCTCCTGGCGCTTTACCAACAACTGGCAAGGCGGGATGCTGGGATTCGAGATGTCGCCGGATCAGTTGGGCAGCAAGCGGCTGCCTGTGTTCACTCCCGTGGAAAATCTCTACCTCACCGGGCACTGGACGCAACCCGGTGGCGGGATCACGCCCGTCATCGTATCGGCACAGAGAGTCGCCAAAATCATTTTGTCTGGCCGCGATGAAGGCCGTGATTTGGCGGAACAGTACTTCCACTTCAATTCCAAAGCGCTGGCTGTGCAGATGGAACCGCAATCCGCGGCAAAGGAGACCGGCGTTTGATGATGTCACTGGACGCGGAGCGGCAGAAAGCGGTGCTGGATGCCGCCATGCAACTCTTCGCAAAATTGCAACTAAACGATATTTCTCTGGACATGTTGACGCGCGCTTCGGGCGTTTCGGCGTTCGACGTGATCCGCCACTACCAGTCCAGTGAGAACATTCTGCGTGCCGTGCTGGAACGCGAACTGGAACTGATGGCGGCGGCTGCGCAGGAACCGGAACTGCGGATGCCAGGCGAGACACTCAAAGACGAACTCCGTCTTCTGGCGGAGGTTATCCTCGATCAATACCGGCGCAGGGTGCCGTTTCTAACCAAGTTGCTGACAGAAGCGATGAGCGATCCCAGGGTCGGTGCACTGTTCTACAGCACTTTCATCAAGCAGGGCCGGTTATTGTTCACCGAATTCCTGCGGGTTCGCATGGAGCACGGGGAACTTCGTGAAGGCCTGGATGTGGAAGCAGCGGCTGCGATCTTTCTCGCTGGGCTCACGGGCATCCTGATGAGCTACGAAATGTTCGGCGGGAAGGAAGTTGAACTTCTGGATGACGACCGCATTCTGAGTGAAATGTGCGATTCTTTTCTGAAGGGCATTGCGAGAAGATGAAATTCTCCGTTGCCGGTTTCGACGGTCCGGTGGCGCGTGAGACGCGTCTGGAACTGGAACGCAGAGGACACACGTCGGGAAATCCTGCAGAAGCCGAATGTCTTGTGTATTTTCCGGGAAGCGTTGAGGAACTGGCAAAGTTGGCTCCGGCGGCGCGGCGGGTGGTGGTGCGAAGTCACGCCTATGTCTATGGCGCAAATCCAAAAAACCCCGGGCTATTAACCGAAGATCGTGTTTCCCTGCTCACTCCCGCTGACCCGGCGCAGAAATGGTTACGTGCGGAAGAAGCGGCGGTAGTCGGGAATCCAAACTGGGCCGCAGTCCGGTTGACAAATGTGTCTAATGCGGGCGAAGGCGATTTGATCACCCTGCGGCTGGCCTCGCCATCGGGGACGCGCATGGCGGGGCGCGACCCCAACATTCAGTTGATCTCGGTAGCGGATGCGGCGCGGGCCATGGCGGCAGCGGCGGAATCTACTGCTACCGGAATCTTCAATGCGGCCGGAGATGGCTCCATTCCTTTGAAAAAAGCTCTACGGGCGGCCGGAACCAGGCAGATCGCCGTCCCCGAAATCGCCTCGCTGCAGGCCCTGCGCTTTAACTGGACTGTCTCGAACGAACGAGCGCGGCAGGAACTGGACTGGGTTCCTCAGGAGAGCACCGTACAGGCTCTGCGTGCCATGCTCACTTCCAAAAAGGGTTCGCATCCGGAATTATTGCAGCCCGGCTATGACGACTGGGGGGTGGATGTGGATTACATCCGCGCCTGGGGTGGCTGGTTCGGCTTCCTTAAGAACGTCTACTGGCGGATCGATTCGGAAGGGATGGAGAATATTCCCGAGACCGGCCGTGGCATGTTCGTCTCCAATCACCGGGGGTTCATGCCGCTGGATGCGGTGATGCACCTGTCGCTGATCTTCTCGCAGCGCAACCGTGTGGTGCGGTTCCTGATTATCCACTCACTGCTGCGGACGCCGTTTCTGGGTAACTTCCTCACCAAGCTGGGCGGCGTGATCGCCAGTCAGGAAAATGCCACCCGGCTTTTCGATCAGGAAAATATTGTGGGCATTTTCCCCGAAGGTATTCGCGGCACGTTTCTGCCCTACAAACGCACTTACAAATTGAAGGATTTCAGTCGCAGCGAATTCGCCCGGATCGCGGTAGAGAATCAGGCTCCGATTCTTCCGGCGGCGGTGATTGGACACGCGGAAATTTTTCCGATCATTGGACGAATCAACTCCGGTCTGGTGGTGAAGGAACTCGGTTGGCCGTATTTGCCCATCGCGCCGCCATTCCCGCTGCTTCCCGTTCCACTGCCGGTAAAGTGGCATGTACGCATGCTGAAGCCGGTGCCGCTGGACGGGCTGAAACCCGCTGATGCGGAAAACGTGCGGTTGATGAAAGACTTTAGCCGACACGTGCAGGACATCATCCAGAAGAACATCGACGACATGTTGCCGAAGCGGAAGAGCTTCCTGTTCGGACGCGTTCTGGATGGCACCGGACCTGTGGCATCGCCTTTCCCGGCTCACCGCTAGCGGGAACCGCAACGTCCATACCGGTGTCTACCCCAGCGTCAGGGAGAACATAACATGTTTGAGCAGACGTTTGTTGGGTCCAGCGTGGAAGCATGCAAACCAGCCGCAGTCGCGGTATCACTGCTGTTTCAAAGTATCGCACTGGGTGGGTTACTGTTAATCCCCCTGCTGCATCCCGAGTTACTACCCATAGTCAAACCGGAATCATCTCCCCTCTGGATGATTCAGAATAAGCTCGCAGAGCCCCCGAAACCGGAAGTTACGGTCAGGCGACGGGTCCGGCAGGTCTGGACGAGCTCGTTGTTGGCACCGACCAGAGTGCCCGCTCATGTCCAGTTGATTACGGATGAGCCGGAAATCGCATGGAGCGCGGCGTTGCCTTCAGGACCGAACGACAACTTCCCAAGCCTGGTGATGCCGCGTGATCTGCCGCCACCGCCACCGCCCGTAATGCCTGCGGAACCGGTTCGGGCTTCCCCGCAACTCAGCGTCAGCAAAGGTGTACAAGCGGCGAAACTGATCTTTGCGCCGAGGCCGGAGTACCCGAAACCGGCTGTCTCTGCGCGCGTACAGGGCGTGGTCCGTATGCAGGCCACTATCGGCACAGACGGGAACGTGCGCAACCTGCAGGTACTGAGCGGGCCGCCTTTGTTAGTCAAAGCTGCGGTTGACGCCGTGAGCCACTGGCGCTATCAGCCAACTCTGCTGACCGGGGTGCCGGTGGAAGTGGCTACTGAGATCGATGTCAACTTCACGCTGAACCAGTAGGCCTCTACTTAGTTCTTCCGCAGCGTAATAGAGCCCCGATCCGTAATCACAGATAGCCTTGGTCCGATTCCCTGGCGCCCTCCGATGGTGGAGCCACGGCCTGCCGATTTGGTCTGGATGCTGCTACCGAACGAGTTGGTTACTTCACCCTGGCGGGTCTGACCGTCGAGATCGAAGCCGGCTTTCTCCGGCAGCGAGAGAATAACATCGCCATGCCGTGAGCGGATATCAATCTGGGGCACAGGAGACTTCGTCTGGTCGACCTGAATGTCACCGCGGTCAACGTTGAGCTCAAGCGAGTTACTAACATTGGTCGCGTGGACATCGCGGGATGCCGTGGTGAAGCGGACCGGGCCCACGGCATTCTCCAGACGCAGATCACCTAAATCCAGAATCACGCTGCCGGGAATCTGCGCAACGCTCAAGTCAGACCGCTGCGATTTGAAGTGGAACTGCTTTGCCAGGGCACGAAATTCCAGCGTGCCGGAGTATTCGCCGTTGACGGACGTCTCACCCTGAATATCCTCGATCTGCACTTCGTTGCCGCGGCCGTTTACCTCAAGATTTCCCTTTACTCCGGTAACTTTCACCAGGCCGGAGCGGGTGGATTCCAGCCGGACATTGTTGCCGACATTGTTGACCCGCAGGTCCCCGCGACCCGTGCTGAGACTGACCGATCCGGCGATGTTACCGATGGAAACGTCGCCGTTGAGGCCGCGCATTTCGAGGCTGACCGACTTCGGCAGTGCAATATTCAGGTCGGCGGAAAAGGTGGTTGACGAGCCCCGGACTGCGGGATCGATGCGGATGGTGAGCAGGTCGCCCTGTTTTTCCATGCGTACTTTGGTTTCTGTGTTGGCGCGATCCGCATCCGCGGAATTGTAGGCGCGGATGGACTTGTGCCCGGTAACGTGAATTTCGCCGGCTTCCTCCCCGTGGATGGTGACATCTCCCCGCGGGCTCTCCAACAGCACTCGCGAGATACCCGCGCCGGGTTCGGTCGCGTTGATTTCGTATTCGCGGTCATGCCCCAGCAGAGTAAAATTCTGTCCGTCAAAAATCCTGATGTTTGCGCCCCTTTGCGCCGAGGTGAACAGCACGATGAGGACGACAACAAAAATCCAGAGCCCGGCTCCACCCATGGGGCGGGACGGCGGAGTGCTGCCGCGACTGGTGTGAAAAAGAACTTCGGCCAAACCGATTACACCAACAATGATGAGAAGCACTGGCCAGTAGTCACTGAACAGAGACCAAAAGCCGAAATTGGTGCCGAGGTTATTCAGCAGAAAGACGATGCCGACCAGGACGAGAATGATCGGGCCGGTGATGGAGCGTGGTCTCATTGAGGGGTATCCTGTCCGGTTCCGCCCTGCGGAGGCGCGGGCGGGTTGGAGTCGCGGCGGCGCCCAACCAGCAACTGCAGCAGTCCCATCACAATCAGCAGTACCGGCCAGGACTGGCTGAAGTGGTAGGGCGTGAAGCGATCCACAGTGAAGAGCACGCCAACCGTAATGATGGTGATTGGTCCCCGCACCGAACGCAGCAGGTATTGACTCTGGTCGTTCACTGACGTACCTCGGCATCACGCCTGGAGTGGCCCATCCGGTTGTAGAGAAGATACAGCCCCAGGGCGATCAGTCCGACCGGCCAGAAGCGCTCCACCAGAACGAAATCGATGATGTCAGTGGTGTTCAACAGCAGAACGAAACCGACCGCAATCAGAATTACCGCGCCGGTTGGGAAGCGGCTGTTGGACGAGTTCTTCACGTCAATCAAACTGGAGAACTCTTCTACGGCGATGCCGTGGCGCCGCTTGCGGGCCGTGTGATAAGCCTCAAACACCATGTAGAATACCCATGCCGAAAGAAGGATTCCAAACAACGGTTCCATACCCCCGTGCCCCCGCTCAATAAGACTGATCATGAGCCCGAAGACCACGGCGTGAACCAGACCCTTGGCGTACTGGCCGTTATAGATGGCACCTACACCCGGAATGAAGCCAAGCAGCGCGGCCAGAATCGGATGCACTGAGGTATCCTGCACCGGCGTTGCCGGCGCGGTGTAGGGAGACTGCGGTGCCGCAGTGTAGGCAACCGGAGTGTAGGCGACCAGAGTATAGGGCAGCGGATTGGTGGGCAGCGGCGGGGGAACAGTCGCGGCAACAGGCAAATGTCCGGCGCAATACACAGACCCCATAGCGGGCCGCTGACACTCACCGCACATCGGTTTCCCACATTCCCGGCAATAAGCGCCGGCTTCGAGTTCGGGGTGATTCGCGCACTTCATTTTTTGTTCTCCTGTAGTTTCTGTACGGGTAGATCCAGCCGGCGGTTGGCTGTATCTGCTTCCGCCGCCGCATCCTGGTTCTCCGTTTGTTGTTGTTGCCAGTCATTAATCTGGCTACGAATTTCGTAGACCAGGCGCATACTCTCGTAACTTTTTACCGCGCGGTCCCACACCCGGTGGGTACGCAGATCGAGCGATGACCAGATCCGTATCGGATCCAGATCGGCTGCGGTTAGTGTAGACTTCGGGACACCGGCGCACCGGCTCAGCATGGTGATGGAAACCAGCGAGAGCATGGCGCTCATTACAAAACGCGGCTTCAGCACCGGCGACAGGGTCCGGTTGATCCATCCCCGCACACCCTGGCGGTACTTGCGCAAATCCCAACCCGCATTGGTGGCATGCAATATCTTCGCCACCAGTTCGGCCGGCGGTTCCACGTCCGCTGCGCGCTCCATCAGCGAGATGGCGCTTTGAGCGTCAATGGCCAGCTCCGCGCAGGCAACGCACCGTTCCCTGTGACCCGCGAATTCGGCGCGCTGATCCGCAGCCAGCGTCCCGTCGATGTAATCGGCGAGAAGAATTTCGAATTCGGCGCAGTTGGTCATTTTATTCAAACCGCTTCGCGGTATCTCTTCAACAGCCTGGCCAACTCGGCGCGACCCCGGTTCAATCTGGATTTCACGGTACCTTCGGGAATTTCGAGGACTTCGGCAATCTCCCGGTATTCCATTTCCTGCAGATCGCGCATAATGATGGTCTCGCGCAATTCGGGCGAGAGTTTGTTCAATGCCGCCTGCAGTAATTCACTCGCTTCCCGCCCCGCCAGCGCACTATCGGGCCGTGACACCGATACAAAACCCCGCTCCACCCGCGGCATTTGCTCGTCAATCGAATCCGTGATCCTCTCGTTGCGGGTCCGCCGATAGTTGTCAATCAGCAGATTCCGGGTGAGGCGGGCCAGCCAGGTGGAGAAAGCGCCCTCGGTGGCACGGAAACTTCCCAGCGCCCGGTACACACGAAGGAATACATCCTGCGTCAGATCCTGCGCTTCAGCGTCGCGGCCGGTAAAACGGTAACAGAGTCCATACACACGTCGGGTGTTCTCCCGCACGAGTTGTTCCCATGCGGCATCATCTCCACTCAGACATTTTTCGACCAGGGTTTCCACGTCTGCGCTGCCGGATACCGTTCGAGGCACCCCGGCGCTGGAAGCAAAACTCCATGTCGCCGAAACTGTCTCAGATGCCATCATCGCTTCTTCTTCCCCTGAAGTGCAAAGATCCCGTTCAGGGAATCCCGCAGATCCTTCCAAAACAAGGAACGATGCTGTGTCATGATAGGTTCAATTTTTCCGCAAATGTTGGAGCAAATCAAAGCACGGGGCCGGATTCTCGGCGTCGCTATTGCGCTGGCGGTCCTGTTGGGTTGGTTTTTTCGCTCCCACCTCGGCAGCGCAGGGTTTGATTGGCCGGTTTTCCGCGCCACCTTTCAGCGTCTGGACTGGTGGTGGATGGCGCAAGCCCTGGGCTGGGCCTGGTCCACCTACCTGGTGCGGGCACTGCGCTGGCGCATCCTGTTACTGCCCGTTCAGCCCCATGCGCGCCTCGGACCGCTGCTCTCGGCTACCATCATCGGTTTCAGCGCGGTGACCATACTGGGTAGGGCAGGCGAGATGGTCCGGCCCTGGCTGATCGCAAACAATAATAATGTCCCCTTTGCGTCTCAAGTGGCCGCATGGATTGTAGAACGGATCTATGACACGCTGATTGCGCTGGCGATCTTTGGATTTGCCATGACCCAGGTATCGGCAGAGCATTTGGGCCCCACGCTCTCCGGGGCACTGGGGGTAGGCGGCGTCGTTATTTTTGCCGGAACGGGATCTTGCCTGGGAATCCTCATCCTCATGCGGTTCCGCAGCCAACAGGTGGAGCGCTGGGCCTTGCGGATGATCAGATTCCTCGAATCACACCATTTCGACCGGGTAGAAAGGTTGATCCTTGCATTCCTGAAGGGCTTCCATAGCGTTCGAAGCCAGGGGGCAACCATGCGTATGATTCTGTACACCATCGCGGAATGGGTGCTGGTGGGTGCCTGTTATGCTTGTGTGATCCACGGGTTTGGTGGTGAAGTGCATCTGGCTCCGGCCGAAGTTCTGGTGTTGATGGGCTTTGCCACTTTCGGCTCCCTGGTGCAACTGCCGGCAGTGGGCGGTGGCGTTCAAGTGACTGTAATGCTTGTGCTTACGGAGATTTTTGGAGTGAAATTAGAATTGGCCACCAGCCTTGGCCTAATGGTTTGGTTTCTGCTCTGGGTTTCAATCCTGCCGGTGGGCGCGACGCTTGCCCTGCGCCAGGGGTTGACGTGGGCTCGTGTGCGAGAGGTGGGCCGGAGCGGTATCCAATGACCTGCCCCTTTTGCAGCCACATCGAAGACAAAGTCATCGATTCGAGGGAGAGCAAGGAAGGCGATTCGATTCGCCGACGCCGCCAGTGCGTCCAGTGCGAAAAGCGCTTCACCACCTACGAACGGATCGACGAGATCCCCTACATGGTCATCAAGAAGGACGGGCGCCGGGAGAAGTTCGACCGGCACAAAGTCCTGAATGGCCTCTTGCGGGCATGCGAGAAGCGCCCCATTGGCCCCGGTCGGCTGTCTGAACTGGTAAACATGGTGGAGAGTGTTGTCACAGACTCCCCGGACCGCGAGATTACCACCACCGAAATCGGGGAATTCCTCATGGACAAGTTGCGTTTGACCGATAAGATTGCTTACGTTCGCTTTGCCTCGGTTTATCGCGATTTTCAGGATGAACAGGCGTTCCTGAATGAACTGAAGAGCTTGACCAAAGGCGGGCAGGCGGCTTTTGTGGGTACTGAACCTGAAGGCGGACGGTAACTTTCAACAGTTGGGAAGCATCAACAAAAACAGGGGAACAGAATTGACACGTTTGTGTTAAGATTGAGTCTCGGAGCCTTGTGCACCGTTGGCGCGAAGTGTGGCCTGTGGGTCTTGGCTTTTCCCGAAACAACAACAAAACAAACAAGATGAGAATATTGGGTGCTAATTCAGTGCGTGTCCGCCAAGGGGGGCAATAAGCAGTATGGATCCATTTGACGGCTCGCCGGAAGCCCCTCTCACCATCAACTTCGACGAAGAGCCAAAGTTCTTTGACGCTGAAGCAGAACAGGATTTTCTCCACCCCCAGCAGCAGGTGGAAGAATCGATTTACACCGATGACCCGGTTCGCGTTTACCTGCGCGAGATGGGTGCGGTTCCGCTGCTAACGCGCGAAGGTGAAGTGGATCTGGCGCGCCGCATGGAGCGGGGCAAATTACGCATGCAGAAGGCCATCAGCCGCTCTGCGCTGGTTCAATTGGCCGCACTCGCCGTATCCGACGGCATTCGGAAAAGCCCTGCCGACCTGGATAATGTCGCCGACATCGGTGGTGGTGAAGTGGAAGAGGGTTCGCCCGCGGATCTGAAGAAGCGGGGGGAAATCCTCCACTTGTTTTCCGCTATCACGTCAGACCACAAGAAGCAGGTTCAACTGGCTGAAAAGCTGGAGGCAACCGCGGCCATCAACAAGAAATTGCGCCGCAAGCTCACCATGAAACTGGCGCGGGCACTGGTGGAAACTTCGCTGGCGATTCGTCGCGTGCCGTGGGTGGTTACTCAATGGCGTGATTTCACCCGCGAGATTGAACGCGCAGTGGAAGAGATCAACCATCTTGACCGTGAACTGAAGAAGCTTGAAATGAAGAGCGCGGCGGCGCAACAAACCCGCATCCGCGAACTGAAGCGTGAGATTCGCAAGCGCGAACAGGTCGCCGGCGCTTCGCTGGAAGCTCTGAAACACACCCTCACTGTGATTCGTCACGGCGAACAGGAAGCGGAACGAGCCAAGAAAGATCTGGTGGAAGCCAACCTTCGTCTGGTGGTTTCGGTGGCCAAGAAATACGTCAACCGTGGTTTGCATTTGCTGGATCTCATCCAGGAAGGCAATATCGGGCTGATGCGCGCCGCCGATAAATTCGAATATCGCCGCGGCTACAAGTTTTCCACCTACGCCACATGGTGGATTCGTCAGGCCATTACGCGCGCGATTGCCGATCAGTCTCGCACCATCCGCATTCCGGTGCACATGAACGAAAGCATGAACAAGTTCCTTCGTGCTTCGCGGGAACTGGAAAAGGAACTGGGCCGCACCCCGACCAATGAAGAAATTGGCCGCCGCATGGATATTCCGGTGGAAAAGGTTCAGAAGCTCAAGACTATTTCGCGTGATCCGGTGTCGCTGGAAACCCCGGTGGGCCGCGATGGCGAGTCAGCCCTGGGCGATTTGATTGAAGACCGCTGGGTAGGTTCGCCGGTGGATGCTGTGATCGATACCAACGTCAGGGATGAGACCGCCGGTATCCTCAAGACACTTTCGCCCAAGGAAGAGAAGGTCATTCGCCTTCGTTTTGGCATCGGTTGCGAGCGGGAGCACACCCTGGAAGAGATCGGCCAGGAGTTTGATGTCACCCGCGAACGCATTCGGCAAATCGAGGCCAAGGCCCTCCGCCAGTTGCGTGCCCCGGAACGGGCGCGCCGGTTGCGGGCACTTTTAGCCGCTCGCTAAAGACTGGTGGGGCAGACCCTCGGTTTGCGGCGGCCTGTCAGGCCGCCCACGGCCATATTTCCATGGCACAGCTATCCTTCCCCTGTCCCTTATGCTGCGGCCGGCGCAATGCGGATGTTTCAGACTGTGATCGATAGCTTGCCGCAAGCCATTCATTTTCCACGGCCCGAATCACGGCCACGTCGCATGAAGTCCGCATCTGCGTCCCAATGAATCACTGCTTCCTTTGGACAAGACGGTGCAAACCTGGTCACACCTCGGGAAATTATTTCCTGGAAACCACTAATCTATAGATAATAAGGTACTTGCAGATAGAGGACAGGTCTTGCGCCTCGCTATTGCAAGGTTGTTTCGCGCCCACGCCGTGCTATCTGTTCAGGCAAGAGAACTTCTTCATGAACCTTTATCTCAATCGACTCCAGCCCGCGGCGCCGTCCGGCGCGTCACCTGCCGGAAGAAGGTCAAACACCCCGCTACCCGGAGCCCGACTCCGCCGAACTTCACGGTAAGGGCGAACAACAGGCGAACGGTGGGTCTGTTTTTTCGTTTTTAGACTTCAACCTGAATTCCGAAGTTGAAGGTTCCAGCCGCATAAACCGGAACATGTCAACAGTTTTGAGACACTTCAAAGCATAATTTACTGAATAATAATTTCTGTAGGTGGTAATGGTTGTTTCGGTTTGTTGATCCAGACCTGCGTGGGGGCAGGCAGCGGTTGAGGCGGCTTACGGACGAAGCGTTCAGGATGAGCCAGATAAGCGGCGTCGAGAACGATCTGGCGCCGTCGTATGGCGGCAGGCGCAAGGCCGTGGTGGACAACCGCAGGGGAGAGCAGTCCGAGGCCGGAGTGGCGGTGTTCTTCGTTGTACCAGGGGAAGAAGTCCTGGCAGAAGGCGCGGGCATCCTGAAAGGACCCAAAGCGATCGGGAAAGCCGGGCCGGTACTTCAGCGTCTTGAAGTGGCTTTCCGAATACGGGTTATCGTCGGAGACATGCGGGCGGCTGTGGGTTTTTGTAACACCCGGATCGGCCATCAGAAAAGCGACGGGCTTCGATTTCATGGAGGAGCCGCGGTCGGCATGGATCGTCAGTTTTTCTGGCTGGATTGCCTGTTTCCCGCAGGTATCCCCGATCAGGCTTTTGGCCAGTTCGGCGCTTTCCCGATCCGCGACCATCCAGCCCACCACGTAGCGGCTGTAAATATCGAGGATGACGTAGAGGTAAAAGTAGGTCCATTTGACCGGCCCCGGCAGCTTCGTGATATCCCAGCTCCAGACCTGATTGGGGCCGGTGGCGAGAAGTTCATGTTTGGTGTAAGCCGGATGCACCGTCTGGTCGCGGCGCTCGCGGGTTTCTCCCTCGTCCGCCAGTATGCGGTACATGGTGCGAATGGAGCAATGATACCGGCCTTCGTCGAGCAGCGTAGCGTAAACCGCAGCGGGCGAAGCGTCCTGAAAACGTTGTTCATGAAGCTGTGCCAGCACTGATTCCCTTTCCGATTGCGGCAGCGCGCGAGCGGGTGCCGTTCTCACAGGCGGGACCAAAACCGGGGAAAGACCAAAAGCTTTCCTGCGATAAAAAGAAGCACGAGCGACGTTGAGTGCTTCGCAAGCTTCTTTTGTGCCAACCACCGGTATCAGTTCTTTCAGGGCCGCCATCACAGCGTCTCCGTTGGGGGGAGTATTCGTCCCAGCAGAGCAGCCACTTTTTTTTGAACGTCAATGACGATTTCGGCTTTGCGCAGTTGTTCCGTCAGCCGGTCGTTTTCCCGCTGCAGCTGCTGAAGCTCCAGCGTCCGCGAATCGGTTTTCGCTTTTGGCCCGCGCCTGTGCGGAGTTAGTCCTTCGAGGATTCCCGTCGCCCGTTCGTGCCGCCACTTCGTCAGATGAGAGGAATAGAGCCCGTTGCGCCGCAACACGGCACCGATCCCACCGGCACCCTTCGCCGCATCCGCTTCAGCCAGAACCTGCCGTTTGTACTCACCGGTACATGTACGCCGTTTAGCACGTGCTGCCACCTCGGGATTCGGGCGGGGCGCTTTGCGCCCGCCCCCCGCAATACTATCCGGTATTGGCCCCGGTATTCCCGTCCCTTGTGACTCCGGGCGAGCATTGCCGTTCATCGTTTCCATGCTGACTCTCTTTCCCGCCCTGCTCACTAATTGCGGTCACACAAGATGTCTCAGTCATGTTGGCACAGAGGGAACCGGTAGGGTGAAAGCTGAAAGCACGAGGCTGTTTGACGGGCGGAAGGTGTTATTGAGGGACACGGACCGGGCGCTGACGCCGTTTGGCGGGATAGTGCTGTTTCTGGAGTTTCTGAACCGGATTGGGCTGGTGCAGAAAGTGACGGAAACTATTCCGGTTGTGCATCGATCGCCAAACTCAATACCACCAGCTCAGACCTATATCGCATTTTTGATTTCGGTGGTAGCGGGAGCGCGGCGGTTTGCGCACACCAGTTGGTTGCGAGGTGACCGGGCCTTGCATGAAATGTTGGGAATACGGCGATTTCCGAGCGATGACACGATCCGCAATTTATTCCTGCGGTTCAGCATGGGAGATGTGGTTCGCTTCTTCGAACCGATGACAGAGTGGATGATGGAACGGATTCCGCTACGGACGGAAGGACACAGTCTGGATCTGGATTCGACTGTCTTTCAGCGGCACGGGCAACAGCAGGAAGGAGCCACCAAAGGCTATAATCCGGGACGAACAGGACGACTGAGCCATCATCCGTTGTTGGCGGTTCTGGCGGAAAGTCACTTCATTATGCATGGCTGGCTGCGCAGTGGCAACAGCGGTACAGGCCGGGGCGTAACAGAGTTTCTGAAAGAAGCTCTGGCTTTATGGGGCAAGCGCGGGCTGCTGCGGGTAGTGCGCGCCGATGCCGGATTCTTCGCCAACGAACTACTGACATTCCTGGAAGAACGATGCCTGCCCTACATTGTGGTGGCCCACCTGACCATATACGTCAAACGGGAGATCATACGGATCGGGCAATGGAGAGCGCTGGAGGAGAACTATGCGGTTGGAGAATGCCAGACCAAACTGATGGGCTGGAGCAGCCCACGGCGGTTTGTTGTGGTGCGGGAGCGGATTCGCGAATCCAAAGCATCGGTTGGCAGGAAGCTGTTTGAGTAGCCGGAGTACACGTTCCGGGTTTTCGTAACCAGCCTGTCGGCAGCACCGGAAGAAATCTGGCGGGACTACAATCACCGGGCCGACATGGAGAACCGGATTGCAGAGTTGAAACACGACTTGAGTGCGGACCAGTTTTGCCTCAAAAACTTCCACGCCACCGACGCCATCTTCCGCAGCATACTGCTGCTATTCAACCTGCTGAGCGAGTTTCGAAAGGTAAGCGGGATGGCACAGCACAAAGAGCCGGGCACCTTGCGCTCGGAAGTATTTCTGTGCGGAGCGGAAATGAAGCAAAAAGGTAACGAGTTGATCCTGTCGCTATCCACCGGATGGGGTGGGCTGAAACAGCGTATCTCCATGCTCAAAAGCATCTTAACGTGGGTAATTCCAATCGCACCGAAATTGGATCCGGCGCTCGTCATCTGACGGCCTCCCAACCTCACCAAAGGCACCCAATCCGCTAACTTCGGAATTCAGGTTCATGGAACTGCCCTGAGGCGTCATGCTGCGGTTACCCACGCATTCTTCCGACCAGGCGGAATCCGCCCCCTGCCCGCCTCGATCCCTACTTCAGCAGTTCCGGCGCGAGGAACGCGAACAGAGCGTTGCGGATACTGTCGGTCACGTAAATCTCTCCATCGGCCGGATTCAGAACCATGCCTGTGGGATGCGCCAGCTGACTGAACGGTCCGCCAATCTTCGCCCGCGGCGGCACATCTCCCCGGTCTCTCACATTCCACACGCCGATGAAGCCCAACTCCGGATTGAGCCACGGATCCTCCGGCGGTTTTTGCCCCGGACCGCTGTACTCCGGTTTGATCGTCACCCCCGCATACAGATTCTGATGCAAATGGTTGGACGCGGCGAGGAAAATCTTCCCCTTGTGTATCTGCAGTTCCCACGGTTCATCCCGAATGCCGGTGCGCTTGCCCCCAATCTCGCCAACGGGCGCGACATCGCCATTTGCCAGACGATCAAAAAACAGCACGCTGTTTGAGTTCGCCACCACCAGAACATTGGTTTCCGGATCCACGCCGAAACCCACCGTGTGACCCAGCCGCGTCTTCGGTCCTTTGATCGCGCGCAAGGGCGGTGTGTTCCCGTTTGCGTCCATGGAATATATGGATATGGAGCGCCCGCTCAGGCTGGAGACGATGATCTCGCGGTGCGCCAGATCCAGACTGACGGCGTGTGGAGTGAGCAAGCCGGTGCAAATCCCCTGAATCACGCGTACCGGAGGCTCGGCGCCGTCTGCCCCGCCGCGGAAAACCAGCACCGCATCGGCCAGCGCGTTGGATACAAAAATCTCGTCCTTCACCGGATCGTAGGCGATGCCATGTACGGTTCTGGCCAGCTTCGTTGCACTGCCGGTGATAACCCGTTCCGGCGCCATATTTCCGTTCGCCACCCGGGCGAATGCCGCAATGCGCGGTTGGGACACTCAATTGGGGACCAGAATTTGCCCGCGCTTCGAATCGTACGCCACCGTCTGCGGGTTGCCAAATCCCGGACTGGGCGTGCCTGCGGGCGCGGTGCGCACAATTCGCTTCGGTGCCGCGTCGCCAGTCGCCATGCGGTCGAACACAAGCGCCGAATGGTCGATAAAGTTCGAGACCCAGAGTTCGTTGTTCACCGTATCGATTGCCACTCCCATCGGGCGGTTGATACCGGTCTTGGGGCCGCTGATGACGCGCACCGGCGCCACGTTGCCATCAGCGGTACGCGAAAAAATCAGCACCGAGCTGTCGCCGTTGTTGGCCACCGCAAATTCATTGGCGGCGGGGTCATCGGCAAGGCCCATGGGGAAATCCAGCCGGGTCTTGTCGCCCTGTATGGTGCGAAGAGGTTTCACGTCCCCTTTCGCATCGCCGGACCAGGTAGTAATGGAAGGCGGCCGAACTTCACCGGCTTCCGGCTCGGTGTTGCCGTCGCCAGGCGCGCAGCCGCCGCCGGTGTTCTTCATCAGGCCGCGGTAGTTGCCGTGATTGGCCGCCGTGATCTCGTTGTGCTGGTCGTCCCACACCACTCCGTGGGGGTCGGCGATCCCGGAATTCGGGCCGCGAATCACCCGCATTGGTGCTTCCACGTTGTGGGCTTCTCTCTTATAAATGACCACTGCCTGGTGGATTTCAACCGTCACGGCGAGTTCATCGTGGGTGCGGCTCAACGCCACTCCCCAGGCCTGGTGAGGAACCGACAGGATTCGTTTTGGCGCTTCATCGCCATGCGCGTCATAGCGAAGCACGATAAGCGTATCTTCGATGTCGTTGTTGACCGCCAGAATTTCCCGGTGCACCGGGTCCAGCAGAACACCGGTCGCAAAGCCAACGTTCGTGCGAGGACCGAAGACCTGATGTCGCGCAGCGGTGATTCCCTTGCCTGGTGCGGGGGTGGTCCGGGCGTAAGTGAGAATGCTCTTGCGGTTCACGTCCGACATCGCGACCAGATTATTCTCCGGATCGATCGCCACGCCGTTGAAGACCGGGTAGGGGTCTGAAACCTGGCGAATGGGAATGGGATCGCTGGCGTCGGGCTTCGTCTCGCCCCCCGCCGCATAGAGCACCGCCAAAGTGGTTGCGGCCAGCCCGCCGCAGAGCAGCGCCACCCGCTTGTTCATCCACAGCCTCGCCATGATCAGCAAGAATAACAAATAATGCAGCCGCGTAGTTGCCGGGTTATCTAACCCTCATCGGGAGCTTCGCCGGGCACGCCTCGGACCCTTACCGCCAAAGATTCTCGTCCGACCAAAAGGTTGTGGTCGAGGGTCTCATGGGGCGGCGGGTTCTGGACAACGACACCGTCCCTTTTTGAAGAACACCGGCAGGGCCAGATCGCACAACTAAAACCGGTAGGCCGGCCGCCGGAGATCGAGAGCGCTTGCCCGTTGCCGCGCGCAACTCGTGAATTGGAGAACCCGGAGAAGGACTGTTGCCCGATTCCGCCCGCCACTCCCGGCTGCAGGGTGGCCGACTGCAGCCAACTGATTAGAAGCCGTCGCTGATCCACTTCTACTGATTGGAAGTCCGGGCGGTTGCATTATAATTGCAAACGCCAGGGAGGTTCTGGTGTTGACTGACATGCCATTGAGACCATCGACCACACAGGTATCCGAACAGGTATCCGATGTCGGCCGCCTGCTCGACTACGGGCCGTGGACCGGCCTGCAAAAACTGGTGCTTGCTCTCGCCGCGATCTCCATCGTTTTCGACGGTTTCGACATTCAGCTTCTGGCCTTTTCGCTGCCCTCCCTGATGAAGGAGTGGCATGTCGGACGGGCTGCCTTTGGACCGGCTCTGGCCGCAGGCCTGATCGCGATGTCCCTGGGTACGGCGGCGGCCGGCTTTCTGGGCGACCGTATCGGCAGAAGGTGGGCTCTAATCGGCAGCGTTCTGTGGTTTGGGCTGATGACCGTGGCCACGGCCTTCGTTCACGACGTGTCGAGCCTGCTGGTGATGCGTTTCCTCGCGGGCCTGGGGCTGGGCGGAGCGGTTCCCAATGCCACCGCCATGAGCGCCGAATTCACGCCGCTCCGGCGCCGCCCGCTGGCGGTGGCTGCCACCATCGTCTGCGTGCCGCTCGGCGGTGCGGTGGCGGGCGCGATTTCGTCGCGAATTCTGGGTACTCTGGGGTGGCAATACCTGTTTGTCATCGGGGGCGTCAGCGCCATCGTTCTGGCAGTTCTGCTCACATTCACGCTGCCGGAATCGGCGCGCTACCTGATCCGGCGTCCGGCCCGGCGCGCCGAACTGTCGCGACTACTTACCCGTATGGGACGCAGCGTTCCGGATGGTGTCCGGCTCGCCGACCTGAAGGAGGAAAGCAAAGAGGCCGTCGGCGTGGCGCAGGCACTTTTCGGTCAGGCCGCTATACGCAACACGCTTAGCCTGTGGGTCTGCTTTTTGGGCAGCATGCTGAGCGTGTATATCGCACTGAACTGGCTGCCCGCGCTGCTGTCATCGCGAGGCTTCACCCTCAGCCAGACCAGTTCCGGCCTCGCTGTATACAACTTCGGCGGGGTGTTTGGCGCCCTGGTCTGCGCGGCACTGATCTACCGGCTCGGTTCGCAACTCGCCATGACCGGCGCGGCCCTGCTCGCCATGGCCAGCGCCCTTTACCTGCTGAGCGTGCCACCCACACCCGCAGCCGGCCTGCCGCTGATCGCGCTCGCCATAAACGGCTTTTTTGTAAACGCTATCCAGAGTGCCATGTATGCATTGACGGCGCATGTCTATCCGACCAGTGTTCGCGGTCGCGGACTTGCCGCTGCGGCGGCCATCGGCCGCACCGGTGCTGTGCTCAGCGCACTTGTTGGCGCGGCGCTTGTACAGGCCGGCACTTCCGTCTATTTCGGCACCATGGCATGCGCGCTGGTGTTACCCGTCATCGGACTTACTCTAATCACCGACCACATTCCCCGGTTCAAGCCTGACGAAAGCTGAGCCAACACAAGTGGGGCAGACCCCCGGTCTGCGGCGGCCTCTCAGGCCGCCCTAATACCTCAGTCACCACCGCAACAAAAAAAGCTTCCCCTCGCCAACTCATTGGCATCACTGTACTTGCACGCCGCCGTGCGCGATGCCAAGCCCGCGCATGCCTCGCTTTCCCGCTACCCCATGCTATTCCTTTGGCCAGGAAAGGCCCCCATCCAAATGACACGCTCCGCCACACACCCCATCCACGCAGCCACCCGCCACGCCAGGTTTTTCCGCGAGATAGAAGCCTTCCAGGCCGATGTCCCCGCGCCCACCGAAGCCCAGCGCGCCGTCGCCGAGGCCTACCTTGCTCCCCGCATTGCTGCCCTTTCACCGGTCGGCGAAGAGGAAACCGCCCAGGCCCGGCACATCCTCTTCGGCGAATGGCAACTCAACCGCACGTGCGCCGCTCTCGACACCTTGCTGGCTGCCCGGCAATCCAATTCTCACCCGCTGCTGGATGAGGGCATCGCCCGGCTGAGCCAGTCAATGAAGGGCACCCGGCGCTGCCTCCAAACCTGCCGTAACCGCTACAAAAAGGTCCAGTCCGCCCGGTTGAAAACTGAAAAGGCGAACAAAAGGCGAGCGGTGGGTTGGTTTTTTCGGATTGTGTGAAAAAGCAACAGAAACCGGGGACAAGGAATTTGATAGAGTTGGGGCACCGTATTTCCACTCGCTTTGAGAGGTCAGGATGAAACGTTTGTTTGCTCCCCTTTGCGCCGTTGTTTTGGCGATGCCTGTGTGCCTGGTGGCTCAGTCCGCTACCTCCGCCAGCATCACAGGCCGCGTGACCGACGATTCCGGTGCCGCGATTCCCAATGTCGCGGTCACTGTAACCGGCCCCGCATTACAGGTGCCACAGATTACCGCCATTACCGATGCCGATGGAGCGTATCGCATACTGGATTTACCGGCCCCTGGTGTTTACAAAATCTCCTGGTCGCTGAACGGGTTCCAGACCTACGTCCGCGACGGGCTGAATCTGAGCGTGGGCTTTTCGGCGCGTGTGGACGCCGCCATGAAGCTGGGCCGGGTGGAACAGACGATTGAAGTCGTTGGCGCAAGCCCGGTGATCGACACCGTGAACACCTCTGGCGGAACCACCCTGCAGCAGGAAGACATCGCCTACATTCCGAAAGGTGTGGGCATGCAGGAACTGCTCCCCATGGCAACGGGAGTCAGCATGGCGGGCAAGCCAGACGTGGGTGACAGCAATCTGGCCGCCCGGTCAGCCATCATCACCTACGGAGTACTGCTGGAACCAACCCTGGATGTGGAAGGCATCAACATCACCACGTCCCACGATTTCAACACGGCCACCTATTTTGATACCTATTCCCTCGCGGAAGTGGAATTCAAGACCAGCGGCAACAACGCTGATGTCGCCTTCCCCGGCGTCAATATGGTGGCAGTGATGAAGTCGGGCGGCAATAGCTTCCATGGAACCTTGCTGGGAGACTTCGAAACCCCGAAGTGGCAGGGGAACAATATCACTCCGGCGCTGGCCAGTCAGGGTCTTACGTTCACCAATCCGTTGAAGTCTTATTACGATTATGCAGGCGATATTGGCGGACGCATCATCAAAGACAAACTGTGGTTCTACACGGGCCTCAGCAAGCAACTGGTAACCCAGGGGCAGATCGGCTTTGTCAACGGCCCCAACGCGGCCGGATGCTGGACGTGCGGCGACGCGCCCCAGGCCAATATCACCACCGTACTGGAACAGAAGAACGTCAAAGTCTCCTGGCAGCCTGCGGCGACCACGCGGGTTTTGGGCGTGTGGCAGCACGGGAATAAGTATTTGAGCGCCAATGCCGCCGCCAGCACGCGCCCCTTTCCCTCCACCCAGAACCAGCACCAGCCGGAAGAATTGTGGAAAGGCGAGTTGCAAATGGCACCAACGTCTCATCTCTTGTTTGACGCGCTGGCCGGCTTCGGCGGCTATCACGTTCAATACACAGATCAGGCGGGGACCGATGTGGCGGGCAATCCCTCCAGCCTTGAGAACAGCACAAATTTACGCACCGGCCCGCATGAATCGCCGCAAGATCGTCCACAGCGCCGCTTTGCCGCCCGCGCCAACCTCAGCTACATCACCGGAAAACATCAATTCAAGGTTGGCACCGATGAGACCTGGGAGGAAGGCAACACCCAGGTACTGGGTGAGAAGCTTGCCGGCGACTACGTTCTGGTGTTCAATCGTGGAGTTCCCGCTCAGGTCATCACCTATAACTTTCCTTTCGCTCCGCGCAACCGCCTGTTCAATCAATCGGCCTATTTCACTGATAGCTGGCGGGTCAGCAAGCGTCTGGTCGTCAACTACGGCGTGCGCTGGGAACGGTACGATGCGTTTTATCCCGATCAGGAAAAGCAGGCCGGACAATTCAGCAGCGCGTCGAAGTACCCGGGTGTGGATTTGCTGGTTTGGAAAGATTTCGTACCGCGCGTGGGCGGCGCGTGGGATGTCACCGGCAGCGGCAAAACCGTTGTCAAAGCGTCTTTTGGCATGTTCGGCGATACCATGGGCGACCTGTGGGGGAACACGTTCAATCCCAACGCACAGACCACCACCACCTATCGCTGGACCGGACCCTGCGTTGGTACGCCGTTCAGGAACGTTTCCTTCAATAACACCAGTTGTGATGCCACCAAAGCCTTCCTCGCCACGCTCAACCCCGCCAGCCCGAACTATGTGAGTACTGCGGGCGGCGCCAGTACGCTGAACAATCCAGATCTGAAGCAGAACAAGACGTTCGAGTACGTGCTCCGTGTGGAACGGCAACTGGTCCCCAACGTATCGTTGAGTGTCGGCTATGTGCGCCACACGTTGAACAATCTCTATAATTCTTCAGTAGCCGGCACCAGTTCCACGGCGCTGGGCGTCAATATCAAACGGCCTTATGAGATTTACACTGTACCCGTAACTCTGCCCGATAGCCTGACCGGTGCGCCTGTCACTCTGTTCACGTTTCCATCGGCTTTCAACGGACCCGCGTTTGTGCAGAACAGACTGACCAACGCACCTTCAGATCGCAACGACAGCTACAACACCATTGAAGTTGTGCTGACCAGGCGCTATTCCAAACGCTGGACCGGCATGGGCTCGTTCTGGGTGACGAAAAATCACCAGTGGATTCAGGCCATCCGGCCCACACCCAACGACGACGCCTATCCCCTGGACCAGACCCGCAACTGGGAGGGTCGTGGCTTCGGCTCCTACAAGCTTCCGTTCGGAATCACAATTGCCGGCTTGTTCCGCGCGCAATCGGGAGTTCCCGGGCAGCGAATTCAGAACTTCGTCAACGCCGCACTGCTGCAGGGCACGGTGACACGCCGACTCGAAGAATTTGGCGCTCAGCACGGGCCGGTGGTGGCCCTTGCAAACCTCAAAGTCGGAAAAACCTTCGCCTACCGGGAACGCTATAAGCTGGCTGTGAACTACGAGTTGTTCAACATCTTCAACAGCAGCGCGGCCACCGGCATCAGCTATCTCACCGGGGCAACCTACCTGCGAACCACGGGCATTGTTTCACCGCGCGTGGGCCGCTTCGGCATGCAGATCACGTTCTAATACGGACAATCCTTTCATGAAAACGCCAACCACGTTGATTGCCGCGATTCTCTTCGCGGTCGGCAGGTGAATTTGACGCCGGAGCAGCAGCTATACTAGGCGCAGCAGTCTTGACTTGCATTCAGGGGGATCCGAAATACTGGCCCCCGGAACTCGCACTTGCACTTCGGTCGCCTGGCGACTGCTCTAGGAGTAACCAATTTTGCCAACAGCTGAACTGCACCAGACCTCTGTCCATGCCCCTGTACGAACCGCCGGTCGCGCACTGGCGGACCTGCGCCGCGAATTTGCCCGGCGCGGATGGAGCAAGCGGCGCGCCTGGCCGGTGACACTGGCCATGGTGATCCACACCATCCTGATAGTGGCGGGAACGGTATTCGGCTTTTGGGCGTGGGAAACCATGGCCGGATTCGCCGCGTTTGCGGCCACCGTGGCGGGCATTCTGGTAGCGGGCATCGGGTCAGTGGGTATCGCCACCACGGCTCACACACCGTCACACTTCGCGGCCAGCTCCAACCGGCGCGTCAACGAAGTTTTGACCTTTCTCGGATATTCATTTCTTTCGGGATTCTCCGCAACCTACTGGTGGCGGGATCACGTTTCCGGGCACCACACAATGCCCAACGTGCAGGGTGCCGACAACGACTTCGACTTCCTGCCGGCGTTCGCAGTCACCGAAGCTGACGTCAGCACTTCCACCGGGCTGCTGCGGAAGTACTATACGAAATGGCAAGCCTATGTATTGCCACCGGCGTTGCTGCTGATGGGCGTGAATTTGCAACGCTGCGGATGGATCGACTTGATTGCCTGTCTGAAGAACCCTGCGCGTCGCCGGAACAAGCATGTTCTGGACCTGTTCATTCTGCTGGCGCATTTCGCGGTGTACATCGGCCTGCCGCTGTTCTTCGTACCGCTTTCGCACGTACTGGTCTTTTATTTTGCCCGCCTGGCCCTGGTAAGCATCGGCATGTTCACGCTGCTGGTGCCCGCTCACTTTCCGCTGGAGACGCCGGTGATGGAGCGTGCCGAAGCCAAAGCCATCGGCCATTGCGCGCTACAGACCTACACCACCATCAACTACAACGGCGGGCCGTTCGTACATCTGATGGCGACCGGGCTCGATTATCAAATCGAGCATCACCTTTTCCCAGAGATCAGCCACGTGCATTACCGCAAGATGTCGCCGCTGGTGGCCGAGTTCTGCCGTGAGCAGGGCCTGCCCTACCGGACCATGTCTTTGTCCAAAGCACTCTGGGCTTCGTACAAGGTCTTCATCCATGCCAAGCCCATGGGCGTCAATCCGGCACTTCTGTAGTGGAAGAACCGGGCCTCGCCCGTGGTGGTACTTTGAAGCATTCCAGTGCCTGCCAACTCTCTAATTGAAAACACGCGCGAGGAGGTTCGCAACCTCCCGCTTTATAACGCCGGACTGTCCAGCGAGATGGTGCGGAAACAGTTTCAGCTTGAACATGTGGCAAAGCTGGGCAGCAATGAGAACCCCTACGGCCCAGGCCCGCGCGTCCTGAAGGCCATTGCAGCGGCGGCAACGGACATTGGCCTTTATCCGGACCCCTCCTGCGACGCGCTGCGAGGTCCGCTGGCGGCGGCGCTGGCGGTAGACCCGGCCTGCCTGATCTTCGGCAACGGCTCCGAAGATCTGCTGGGTATTGCGACCCACACTTTCGTGAACGCGGGCGATGAGGTGGTCACCATGATTCCTTCGTTTGGCCTGCATATCCTCTATCCGCAATCTGTAGGGGCCAAGGTCCACGCCATTCCGGTGCGGGAAGACTATTGCGCCGATGTAGACAAAATGGCGGCGGCGATTAATTCGCGGACAAGGATTCTGTTTATCGGCAATCCTTCGAATCCGGTGGGAACGTCCATTACCCCGGATGGCCTGCAGATGCTGCTGAAGGCGTCGCATGACAACATGCTGTTTGTCTTCGACGAAGCTTACTTCGAGTACGCCTGTATGGACCAGTCTTACGCGGACTTTTTTGCCATGCTGCGCAAAGCGAAAACACCATGGCTGTTGTTGCGGACGTTTTCGAAGGCCTATGCGCTGGCCGGGCTCCGGGTGGGATATGGTGCGGCGTCGAGCGCCGAGGTGGCGGGTCTCATGAATCGCATCCGCAATGTGTTCAATGTGAACCGCATTGCGCAGGTAGCGGCGGTGGCAGCGTTTGACGATCAGGCATGGATGAAACACTGCGTCAGCAGCACCATTAAAGAGCGGGAGCGGCTACGCGGAGAACTTGTGGGGATGGGCTACACTCCGGCTCCATCGCTGGCGAATTTTCTGTTCTTCGATGCGCGCGAAGATGCCGGTGAACTGGCCAAACGGCTACTCACGCGGGGCGTGATCGTGAAACCCTGGAAGGAAGCGGGCTATACCAGCCATGTGCGGGTGTCCGTTGGCTCGCGCGAAGCAGACGATCAGTTTGTGGAGGCCCTTGGGCTGGAACGCAGCGTCGCATAACAGCGGTGGTTCGTACGCCCCGCGGGAGCGGATTTAACCCCTGCTGCGGAGTAGTGCGGCATGGAAGAATGATTTATGGGAATGTCGGATATTGAGATTGCGCAGGGCGCGCGGATGCAGCGGATTATTCCCCTGGCAGAAGCGCGGTTGGGGATCGCCGACCAGCATCTGGAGCCTTACGGACACTACAAGGCCAAGCTTTCGCTGGAGTACATAGAGAGTCTGAAGTGTCGTACCGATGGCAAGTTGATCCTGGTGACGGCGGTGAGCCCCACGCCGGCTGGCGAAGGAAAGACCACAACCGTGGTTGGTCTGGGCGATGCGTTGAACCGGACTGGGAAAAAGGCGATGATCTGCCTGCGGGAACCTTCACTGGGCCCGGTATTCGGCATGAAGGGCGGCGCGGCGGGCGGCGGATACGCGCAGATTGTGCCCATGGAAGACATCAACCTGCATTTCACGGGAGATTTCAGCGCCATCGGCCTCGCCAACAATTTGCTTTCGGCAATGATCGATAACCATATCCATCACGGCAATGCGTTGGGAATCGACGTGCGGCGGATCCAATGGAAGCGCGTGATGGATATGAACGACCGCGCGTTGCGCGAGATCAATGTTGGCCTGGGGGGCACGGGCAACGGGTATCCGCGCGAGGACGGATTCGATATTACGGTGGCCTCGGAAGTGATGGCGATTCTTTGTCTGGCGACCTCGCGCGACGACCTGAAGACACGGCTGAGCCGGATCGTAATCGGGCGAACGCGGGAACAGAAGCCGGTGACCGCTGGCGACCTGAAAGTCCACGGTGCCATGGCAGTGTTGTTGAAAGACGCGCTGAAGCCGAACCTGGTGCAGACGCTGGAGAATAACCTGGCATTCGTGCATGGTGGGCCATTCGCGAACATTGCGCATGGTTGCAATACAGTGCTGGCCACGCGTACGGCTTTGAAGCTGGCCGACTATGTGGTGACCGAGGCCGGCTTCGGGGCGGACCTGGGCGCGGAAAAATTCGTGGATATTAAATGCCGTGCATCCGGCCTGCGTCCGGATGCCGCGGTGCTGGTGGCAACCATCCGGGCACTCAAGTATCACGGTGGTGCGGAGCGGAAGTCGCTGCAGGAAGAGAATCTTCCGGCTTTGCATAAAGGCATGGCGAACCTGGAGAGGCATCTGCACAATATCCGCCATTACTTCGGATTGCCCTGTGTGGTGGCGATCAATCACTTCGCGTTGGATACGGGTGCGGAGATCGGGTTACTGCAGCGTAAGGTAGAGGAGCTTGGAGCGCGCGCCGTGGTGGCGAAGCACTGGGCCGAAGGCAGTGCCGGCGCGGAAGATCTGGCTCGTGAAGTGGTGACTCTGACGGAATCGCCCGCCTCAACTTTCCGCTACGTTTATGAGGATTCCGCTACGCTGTGGGAAAAGGTGACGGCAATAGCGACGAAGATCTATGGTGCCGGTGAAGTGACGGCGGACGCAAAGATCAAAGCGAAGATTGGCCAACTGCAGGAATCCGGCTACGGGCATTTTCCGGTGTGCATCGCCAAGACGCAGTATTCGTTTTCCACTGATCCTTCACTGCGCGGTGCGCCCACCGGTCACGTCTTGAACATTCGCGAAGTGAGGTTATCGGCCGGAGCGGAGTTTGTGGTGATGGTCTGCGGCGATATTATGACCATGCCGGGTTTGCCGAAGGTGCCAGCGGCTGAAGCGGTGGATCTGGATTCTGCCGGCAGGGTAACCGGGCTGTTCTGATCTTAATCCCTGAAAAATCAAGCGAGAGAGCGCAGGTGATCCAACAACTCACGGGGGACACGGACGTTGCCGTTTTTGCCGGTGCCCAGCTGGATATGCGGTTTGTTGCCACCGTGAAAATCGGAGCCGCCGGTCATGGCGAGCCCGTAGCGCGCGGCCAGAGACGAGTAGAAAACAATGCCTTCCGGGCTATGGTCACTGTGGTGCACTTCAATGGCCTGCATCCCGAGACCGGCCAGTTCGCCCACCCAGCGGGTGAGGGTTTCCCAATGGTTTTTTGCGACTCGCGCGGGGTGCGCCATAGAGGCGATGCCGCCCGCCGCACGGAGGCGGGCAATCGCTTCCGCCATGGGTACTTCCTCGCGCTGCACGAAGGCGCGGGACGATTCGCCGAGGTATTCATCGAAGGCGTGTTGCATATCACGCGCGTAGCCCTTGGCCACCAGCACCTGGGCGAAGTGCGGGCGTCCGGTGAGAGTGCGTCCGTCGCGTTCCACTTCTTCGAGAGTAATTGCAAGGCCCAGCTGTTGCAGACGCTCAATCAGGTGTCCGTTGCGTTCGCGGCGGCTGGCGAGCAGGGATTGGAGCCAGGCGCGGAATTCAGGTCCGGGATCGCCTTTCGGAAAGTAGCCCAGCAGGTGGACGGAGACGCCGTGAAACCGGGTAGAGAGTTCGATGCCACAGAGTAGATCGAGACCCGCGGCGTGGGCGATGGGGAGAGCCAGATCGTAGCCGGCCAGAGTGTCGTGATCCGTTACGGCCAGGGCTTCCAGTGCTACGCGGTTAGCTTCGGCAATGAGTTCAGCGGCGGTGAACGTGCCGTCGGATTGATTGGTGTGGCTGTGAAGGTCGATCATGACTGGATGAGACCCCGGCGATCCAGGGTGAACCCCTGGTGTGTCATTCAATTAGGGGGAGGGAGAAATAAGAAAATGGAGCGGGAGACGGGATTCGAACCCGCGACATCGACCTTGGCAAGGTCGCACTCTACCAGCTGAGTTACTCCCGCCTGGACGAAACAAAACCGTCTTTAGGGCGAGCCGCCAACGAAACAAGCACTATCTTAGCACGAATGCCATGAATCTGGGCTAGGCTGGAAACATGCGTTGGTTCTTCACCCTGCTTCCGGCAGCTTTTCTTTCTGTTCCGTCTGCGTTTGCAGCCGATAAACCGCTGGCCATCGTGCTGGTTATAGACGGCTTGCGGCCCGATTCCATCACCGCGGAAGTGATGCCAAATCTGATGCGCCTGAAGAAGGAAGGCACCTGGGCCGAAAATTCGCACTCTGTGTTCCCCACTGTCACCCGGGTAAACTCAGCCACAATCGGTACCGGGGCGACGCCCGCTCAGCACGGAATTATTTCCAACACCATGTTCGTGGCCGGGGTGGCGGACAAGCCATTTGACACGGCCGAGTATGAAAATCTGCTCAAGTTGGCGGAGATTTCCGGTGGCCGCGCGGTAGCGGTGCAGACGCTGGGAGAAGCCCTTGAAAAGGCGAAGATCCCCTACGTGGCAATTGGCTCAGGCTCCTCGGGCGCGGCTTTCCTGCTGAATCCGATGGCGGCAAAAGGAACCGGCGTACTCATCAATGGCAGTTTGGGGGAAGGCAAGCGGGCTGCTTATCCCGACAAGGTGGACCAGGAGATTCAGAAACGGTTTGGGATTCAGAAGGCCGATGTGGGAACGCCCTCCGTGCAGTGGACGGAAAAAGTTCTGCGGGAATATGTACTTACCACGTTGAAGCCGCGCGTGATCATCGACTGGATTCACGAGCCGGATGGCACGCAGCATCGTTTTGGGCCGGGGTCGCCGGAAGCGCTGGCGGTTCTGAAGATGGTGGATGGCGAAATCGGGCTCCTGCTGGCAAAGCTGAAAGCACTGGGCCTGGCGGAGAAGACCAACATTATCGTCACCGCTGACCATGGTTTTGCTTCGGAACCGGATTCGGCGGATCTGATGGGTGCCCTGAAAGTGAGCGGGCAGGCCGACAAAGTGATTGTTGCCAATAACGGTGCCTCGGCGCTGCTGTATGTGAAGAATCACGAGTCGGCGGCGATCAATGCGATCACCTCGCAACTACAGGAAACCGACGGCGTTGACCTGCTGTTTACCAATGGCGTGGAACCGGGGCCGGGTGGCGTAAAGTGCGAGCCGGGAAAAGAAGAAGGCTTTGCGACGGGGACGCTGGCGCTGGAACTGGTGAACCAGTGCCGCACCGAACACGGCGCGGATGTGATTGTGACATTCGCGTGGTCGGAAAGCAAAAACCTTTTTGGAATGCCCGGACTACACCGGGTGGCGACGGCGGAACAACGGCGCGGCGTGCCGGGGCGGGCAGGCCACGGCGGGCTGAATCCTTTCATGGTGCATACGCCGTTGATTCTGTGGGGGCCGGGTTTCCGCAAACAGGCCACGATCCATGCGCCCACCGCGAATTCGGATATTGCGCCCACCATTCTGGCGCTGGAGGGGCTGCGGCCGTTGCCGACAATGACCGGTCGCGTAGTCGCAGAGGCTTTCGCGAAACCCCTTGCAAGCGAGCCCGAAGTGAAAACGCGCACGGTTAAGGTGAGCACCGAAGGTTACTGTGCCGAGGTTCAGTTGACCACAGCGGGAAAGACAACCTATATCGACAGCGGGAAACGGTGCCAGTAGCCAGCCGATGAGCTGTACAATGCGATTTTTCCACGCCAGTTCGATGATCGGCATTTTGTTCAGCGCTGCCGCCTTCGGCCAGACACCGGTGCCCGAAGCGGGGTTGCCGGTTACCGACGCCGTGACGGTGGCCAAATGCGGCACCTGCCACGCGCGGGACAAAGCGGGGAATATGGAGCGGATTTCCCTGCAGCGCACTACGCCAGAGGGCTGGCAGGACGTGGTGAAACGCATGATCGTGATTCACGGGGCGTCGTTGAGCCCGGTGGAAGCCCGGTCGATTGTGAAGTACCTGAGCACCTTTCACGGACTGACTCCCGAAGAGGCCCGGCCCGTGATGTACGAGGCCGAGCGGCGCATCCGCGAAGAGACGATTCCAAATGAAAATGTTCGGAAGACATGCGCGCAGTGCCATTCGGTGGCGCGTGCGCTCTCATGGCGGCGCTCACAGGAGGAGTGGAAGCAGTTCACGGAGGCCCACGCCCAGCGCTACAAGTTTGCGGTGAAGGAAGAAGTCACCACGTTTCTTACGAAAGCCGCGCCGCTGCTTACACCCGAATGGACGGCATGGAACAAACGGAACGCGGCGGAGAATGCGGAGGGACGCTGGCTGGTCACAGCATCATTGCCGGGGCGAGGGAAATACACGGGCGAGCTGCATGTGGAACCGGCGGGCGGGGATGAGTTCACCACCAGCCTTCGGCTGACGTCGGTGCGGGATGGTTCGAGCATCGTCCGCAGCGGACGCAGTGCGGTCTACGGGGGGTATGCGTGGCGCGGGCGGTCAAAGGGCGATAAAGCTCCCGTGACGGCCGATGATCCTTCCAGTGAGACGCGGGAAGTGATGTGGATTGCGCCCGATCAGCAGATGGCCGAGGGGCGCTGGTATTGGGGTCAGTATCAGGAGTTCGGTTTCGATGTGCAGTTGCGGCGGCCGGGTAGGGAACCCACTCTTCTGTTGACGGAACCAACCGCTTTGAAGGTCGGTGTAAAGAGTGCCAGGGTGCGCTTGATGGGGGATAGCTTTCCGCTGGAAGGGAACCCGGACTTCGGGCCGGGCGTTGCGGTACAGCGAATTATTTCCCGGACGGCAAGTGAAGTAGTGGCGGAAGTGGATGTGGCCGCGGATGCGGCCAGCGGCAGGCGCGATGTGGTGTTGCGGGGCAGCCGGCTGGCGGGGGCTTTGGCGATTTATGACCGGATCGATTATGTAATGTTGACGCCGGAATCCGCCATGGCGGCCTTCAGCGACCGCGAACATCCGCGTGGGTATCAGCAGTTCGAGGCCATCGGGTACCAGCGGGGCGCGGATGGCAAGGCGATGACGGCAGATGATGTGTCGCTGGGCCCGGTGGACGCCACATGGTGGGTGGAAGTGTTTTACGCCCTTCCAGGCAGCGACCCGGAAACGGTGGGACGCATGACCGCGAGCGGTCTGTTTGTGCCTGCGACGCATAATCCGGACGCTAATTTCGACATATGGGTGGTGGCCACCGCGCGCGCGGAGACGGACAGGAACGGCAAGCCCCTGACGGCCAAGGCGTACCTGGTGGTGACGGTTCCCTCCTATGTATTCAATGGACGCCGCTTTGTGCGGGATCTTGACCGATGGGTAGACAACGGGCCGGCTACGGACCCAAAGTAAGGACGAGCAGATATGAAACAAGGGCTGTTGGCAGGCGCGGTGTGGTGCGGGTTGCTGTTGATGCCGCCCGCAGTTGAGGGACACCACGGTTATTCAGCATTCGATACGAAGAGCGAAGTGACGTTTGAGGCCACGGTGACCGAATTCCACTTCACGAATCCGCACTCGGTACTTGAATTTGAAGTGAAGCAGGAAGGACAGGTTCAGAAGTGGCAAGTGGAGATGGGCAGCCGGCGTCAGTTGACACTGCACGGGTGGACCGCGACCACGATTGAAGCAGGCAGCAAACTCACCATCACCGGGTACAAGGCGAAAAACGGGTCGCGCGCCATGTGGGCGACGAAGCTTTTAGGCGCGGACGGGAAAGAGATTCGCATCACTCGCGAGAACTAAACCAAACTGCTGCTCAGCCGATTGTTGGTTTCCGTGACGCTGACCGCCTATTCGCTGAACTGGCCAGGGCGGCAGAACAGTTACGTGCGGAAATCGGCAGCCCGGGCTTCTCCATCGCGCTGAAACTGGACGGGGAGCTGGTATGGTCAAACGGCTTTGGACTGGCCGGTATCGAGAACCAAATCCCGGCCCGCGCGAATGCCGTTTATCGCATCGCGTCTATCTCGAAGACGTTTGGCGCTGCGGCGGTATTGCAACTCGTGGACACCGGCAAAGTAAGCGCCTGCAACCTGCTGGCCGGGATGATTGAGACGGCATCTGGCCGCAGTCTGGAAGAATACAGTATCAAGTGGATTGACGGCGGGTTGCTCTCTTCCGCTGTAGACCTGATTCGCTACTCCATCGCGGTGGAATACGGCCTGGGTTGGGAGCTGCAGAACGAGGGCGGAGCCCACTATACTGAATAAATATGGAAGCGGAACGGGTGTAAGCACTTATCTCCTGCGTATTCCCGCGCAACGCCTCGCGCTGGCAGTTCTGGTGAACGTCAGTGCGGGCAATATCAAGAAGTACATTCGGGAACTGGCTGCCGCCGTTGGCCAGCAATACGCGCGCACCGCCCCTGTGCGTTAATAGCAGGAGCAGGGGATTGGTGCATTGCGTGCACACAAGACTCCGTACAGGAGTGTTCGATTCTCGTGACAATCTCAAATGGAGAGCGCAGGTTTCAGGAGTTACTGGAAGCCGCGCCCGACGCCATCATGGAAGTGGACAGTTCCGGCACAATCGTCCTGCTCAACGCGGCGGCTGAGAAACTGTTCGATTACCCTCGCGATGAACTGCTGGGGAGGAACATTGACAGCCTGGTTCCAGACGCGGTAAGAGGTCGCCACGCGGCGCACCGGGCCGGCTTTACGGCGCATCCCTCCACGCGCACCATGGGCCGAGGCATGATTCTGGCGGCGCGACGGAGCAATGGCTCAGAGTTTCCTGTAGAGATCAGCCTGAGCCCCGCCAATACCCCGGAAGGCTTCCGGGTGACCGCGATTATTCGTGATGTTACAGACCAGCGCAATGCCGAAGACGTCATTCGCCGGGCGAATATTGAACTGGAAGCGCGCAACCGCGAGGTGGAGCGCGCCAACCAACTCAAGAGTGAATTCCTCGCCAGTATGAGCCATGAACTGCGCACGCCGCTGCACACGATCCTTGGCTTCACCGAACTCCTGAAAGAAGAGTTGGAAGGGCCGCTCAATGAGAAGCAGCACCGTTTTCTCAGGCATGTTCACCAGGATGCGCTCCATCTGCTGGCGCTCATCAACGATATTCTTGACCTGAGCAAGATCGAAGCCGGAAGGCTGGAATTGCACCGCGAAACGTTCGATGCGCAGACGGTGATCCGCGACGCAGTCGACGCCATCCGCCCGCAGGCGGAATCGAAAGAAATCGCGGTGGATGAGATTCTGCAAAGCGCGGTAACAGTCTATGGCGACCGGGTGCGCTTTCGGGAGATTCTGAATAACCTGCTCAGCAACGCGGTTAAGTTCACCCCTGCCGGGGGGCGAATTACCGTTGAGGCGGAAGAGTCAGGCGGCCTGATTCGCTTCGGGGTAACGGATTCGGGTATCGGGATCGCGGCGGAGCACCATGAAGCGATCTTCGACAAGTTCCGCCCGGTCAGTTCCACAACGCGCGGCGTGCGGGAGGGAACCGGACTGGGTTTGGCCATCGTCAAGCGCCTTGTGGAACTGCACGGTGGTTCCATCCGGGTGGAGAGCGAGTTGGGTCACGGCAGCCGGTTCCATTTCACCATTCCGGCAGGCGATCCGGGCACACGGACCCAACCTCTGATACTGATTGTGGAAGACGAAATAGCGGCCCGCGAACTGCTGGCCGGCTACGTGGAGCCCAACGGGTTCCGCACGGAAATGTCGGCAACAGCCGAAGACGCGCTGGTACGAGCTCGTGAATTGCGCCCGGACATCATCGCGCTCGACCTGATGTTACCCGGGAAGTCAGGTTTTCAGTTGTTGAGAGAATTAAGAGAATTGCCGGAAACACGCAATATCCCGGTGCTGGTAACATCTGTGCTGGACGAGGAAGAAATACAACATCTGGAAGCTACGGAGTTTCTGCGCAAGCCAGTGAACCGGGAGGCACTGCTCAAGGCCATACGGCGGCATCTCCCAAAGCGATTCGCTATCATCTAACAGCGAACAGTGAGCGCCGCATGAAACCAACCATCCTGCTGGCAGATGACCGCGAAGCGAACCGTGAACTGCTGGAAGCAGTCCTGAGCGCGGAGGGCTTTGCTGTGGTTGCGGTGGCGGATGGCCAGGAGGCGCTGGACTGGGCGATCAATTCGCATGCTGATCTGGTAATTCTTGATCTGCACATGCCGCGCCGCGACGGTTTCGCGGTGCTGAAAGAATTGCGGGCAAGGGTGGAGTGGGCTCTTGTGCCGGTGCTGGCGATTACGGCCAGCGCGATGGCGATGGACCGCAAGCAGGCACTGGACGCGGGATTTACCGAATTCATGACCAAACCAATCAACCTGATGGAATTCCGGCACATGGTGAGGAGACTACTGGAAAAGTGAACTCTGAGCCAATTGTTACCATCATCGTGATCGACGACAATGCCGCCAGTTTGGAGCTTCTTTCCGCCGCGCTGGCACGCCAGGGTGTGCGTATTCTCACGGCACTCGATCCCGAGGAAGGGCTGGACCTCATCTTCCGCGAGCATCCCCAAATTGTCCTCACTGATCTGGTGATGCCGGGCCTGACAGGTCTGGAAGTTCTGGATCGCGTGGTGGAGTTTGACCCCTCCATTGACGTAATTCTGATGACCGCGCACTACTCCAGCGAATCGGCTGTTGAGGCCATCCGAAAGGGCGCTGCAGACTATCTGAACAAACCTGTATCCATCGCCTCGTTACGCGAACGCATCGGTAAGCTGGTGGACGATGCGGCGCGCCGCCAACGTTCCGCTGCTCTGGAACAGCGCATGCTGGAAGATGCCCGTTTTGAAGGCATGGTGGGGCGCAGTCCGGCCATTGGAGAGATGTTCTCCCGTATCCGCAGGGTGGCCCCACACTACCGCAACGTCCTGATCACGGGCCAAACCGGATCGGGCAAGGAACTGGCGGCGCGGGCGTTGCATAACCTGAGCCCGGTATCCAAAGGGCGATTCGTAGTTCTGAATTGTTCGGCGGTGGTGGAAGCGCTGTTTGAAAGCGAACTCTTCGGCCACACCAGAGGATCATTTACCGGTGCCACCCAGGACAAAATGGGATTGTTTGAATACGCCGACAAGGGGACAATCTTCCTCGACGAAATCGGCGATATGCCTGTTTCCACGCAGGCCAAACTCCTGCGCACACTGCAAAACCAGGAAGTCTTGCGGGTAGGATCGCTAACGCCACGCCGCGTGGATGTTCACGTGATCGCGGCCACCCATCGGGATCTGCGCGCCGCCATCGGCGAAAAGCAATTCCGGGAAGATCTCTACTACCGAATCTCCATGGTGGAGATTCGCTCGCCCTCTCTGGCTGAGCGGCAGGAAGACCTTCCGTTGCTAACCCGACACTTTGTGGAGAAGTTTGCGGCGCAGTTTCGTCGCGAGATCAAGGGCCTCACGCAGCGGGCGCAGATTGTGCTGGCCCGCCACTCGTGGCCGGGCAACGTGAGAGAACTGGAGAATGTGGTTGGCCATGGCTGCATGATGGCCATGGCCAGCACGATTGACGTTCAGGATCTGCCCGAATATCTGCGATTCCCGTCACACGGAACGGGAATTGCCGCTGGTGCCGCAGCCAGATCGGTGACTGCGGAGGACGGAAGCTTCGAGGAGCACGAGAAGCGGTTGATCGCAGATGCGTTGGCCAAAGCCAGCGGGAACCAGTCTCAGGCCTCGCGGGCACTTCGCATTGGCCGCGATGCCTTGCGCTACAAAATGCGCAAACACGACCTGCTGAATTAGACCAGGACCGGAGCGCCCAGCAGCCCCCGGTCACGCAAGGCGTGAAGCGCCAGACCGTGGCGACCCCGAACCCCGGTTTTTTCGAAAATATGCCGCAGGTGAATCTTGACGGTTCCCGTCTGGATGCCCAGTTCGCGCGCGACATCACGATTCCGCATGCCCTGTTCCACCAGCGTGGCTACCTGCTGCTCACGGCTGGTCAGGTGCGATTTCCGGGGCTCCAGCAGCTTTCCGGGATTGCCGAAGATTCCCTCTTCCAGCCAGGTCTCCCCCCCCACCACGGAACGCAGGCAATTCATCAGAATTTCCGGCTCAGACGTCCGGCGCAGAATCCCGCGGGTGCCGGCCTGCAGCAAACGTAAGGCCTCGTTCTCTGTAATGGCAGGACCCCATACAACCGCGGAGGTCGGGAAGCCCCTCAGCGAAAGCTGATGAAGCCACTCGACCAGGGTGGAGGTGCCGAATCCTTTATCCAGAAGGATGATGGCAGGCGGGGTGCTTTGTATTAGTTCGGCGGCAGCCTCCAGCGTGAGGACACCGCCGGCAAACCGAAATCCCTCAGTCTGGTTGAGAATCCAGCGAAGCCCCTCCACCGCAATGGGCTGCTGGTCACAAACCAGGACGGAAAACTCGGTACGGGTGACATTCATGTGGTTATTCTTCCTTAGCGTCATTGCAACCAACGTTAAATTGATCGGCAGAAGCTCTACAAAGGGATAGTGCCGCCAGGGCACAGAAAATCTCTTTAATATTTTCGTGCTCTAAGATACTAAGGCTTTCAGATACTTTCGTTTACAGGCAGTACTAGAACCCGTAAGAGTGGTCAGCCATAGGGATTTCGCTAGGAATTTTAGCGGGTTTACTCTAAATTGGGGTTAGAGTCATTCGAATGACACCCGCACGCGCAATCGATACTACAGCACCATGGCCGCACAGGCCTCTACGCAGGACCATGGTGGCGCGCATCTTGCTCGCCGATGCGGATCTGGCATCGCGGCTGACGCTGAAAACGCTGCTTTCCACTGCTGGCTATTCCGTGGGATGCGCGGCCAGCGCGGCGGAGGCCACAGCTCTGTTGGATGGCGAAGAATACCAGTTGGTTCTGGCCGATTTGCGCGCCGAATCCGAAGAGGCTGGTCCTCGCCTGTTGGCGTTTGCCCGGCAAAAAGACTATCGTCCGGCGACGGCGCTGCTATCGTCCGAGTTAAGCGGAGCCACGGGTCGGAAGCCTGCCGCTTCAGCTACAGAATCCGTGGTCACCATCAGCGACGCCACCGTGTCCCACTTGCTGGCCGGAGTGGCGGAGTTGATTAGCAACCGCGCTGACCGCCGCATGCAGCAGGCACTGCGGCGCGCCAGTTAGCGGGCGCTGAACATGTCCGTGATCGGCAAAATCGAGGGGATGGTCACCGGCAGAGCGCTGCGGAAGAAATTCTGCGAGGCCATACTCCGATAGAAGGAACCGGCCACTTCCGAGGCCATGGGGCCAATGGAGGGCTTGCCGCCGGTAAGCAGCACCACAACCACAAGCTTGCGGGAGGTGCTTTCGATGAACGATGTAAACCAGCCCAAGTGCGTTCTGCCTTCACTGCAGGTGCCGGTCTTACCCAAAATCGCATCATCCTGCCGCGCCCGCCGGGCGGTACCGAACTCCACCGCACCCTGCATACCGGGCTTGATGGTGTCAACCAAATCGCTAATGTCCAGGCGACGCTTCACGCGGGGCTGGAAATTGCGCACGTCGGCGTCGGACGACGGATACTGCAGCCAATACAACGTTCCACCATTAGCCACGGCCGACATCAGGGCGGCCGTTTCCAGCGGGGTCTGGGAAATCTCCTCGCCAAAGCTGGTCAGCATTCCCATACCGCCATTCTTCGGCGGTGCCGATGGAAAATATCCCGGATGCTCGCCTTCGACGTTGAGCCCTGCCTTCTCGCCGTAACCAAACAGGTGCGCGTAATAATTCACCCGTTCGTAGCCCAGCTTGATGCCGAGGTTGGCAAAGTAGGAGTTATTGGAAAACGCCAGCGCATCGGTTAGATCAGGGGCCCACTTGCTATGCACTTTACCCGGATTCACGCGGGTAACCAGTCCCTCCCGCAATGCGGCCAGCGCGACCGGAACCTTGATGGTGGAGCAGGGCTGGAATCCGCCGCCCAATGCCAGTTGCTGGTTGACCATGGTCAGAATCCGACCCGTATTCGGATCGACGACCACGACCGACCCGTTCATCGGGCCCAGAGCCTCCATCGCAGCCTTGCGGATATTCGGATCTTCGCCGTTCAGGCGATCCGCAGCCCCGGAGTTCTTATACGTAGGCTCGTCCCAGGTTTGCACCCAGCCTTTCTTCTTCGGAGCGGCCACGTGCTTCTTCGCAGACGCAACAAATTTGGGCGCTGCCGGTTTCGCAGCAGGCCTCTTTTTAGCCGCTATTTTCTTCGCAGCAAGTGTGGCAGGCGTAGCAGCAAGGGCAGTCGCGAGGACGCCTAATGCTGCCAGCCCGATCGTGATGAAACGCTTCTTCATGAAGAGCATTCAATAACGCGGAAGGTTCCGGGGAACCACAGTACCAGAGCTAAATCCAGTTACACCAACAAATCGCCGGGGAGCAGCCAGCGCCACCATTGTCCCTCTCCGGTGCCCTCCGGGTCAACCCCTTGTGTTACTTATCGAACGTGAAGCAAAGTACAAAACAAGGCCTCGTGATTCTCAATGAGGAAATTGTGGCTTGTGAGGCTTGCCCACGCCTCGCTCGCTATATCCGCGAAGTTGCGGTCGTCAAACGCCGCGCGTATCGCGATCAGGACTACTGGGGCAAACCGGTGCCCTCGTTCGGTGATCCTGCTGCGCGGGTCCTGATTGTCGGCTTGGCACCGGGTGCACACGGAGCCAACCGCACAGGCCGCCCTTTCACTGGTGATCGGTCCGGTGACTATCTCTATCGGGCCTTGCATCGGGCAGGTTTTGCCAGCCAGGCGGAGAGCCGGTCTGCCGATGACGGCCTTACGCTGCGCGATGTCCGGATCACCTCAGCGGCGCACTGCGCCCCACCCGACAACAAACCCGAACCGGCGGAACTGCGGCAGTGCCGTCCGTTCCTTGATCGTGAACTGGCACTGCTGCCGCGGCTGCAGGTGGTGGTCGTGCTGGGAAAAATTGCCTTTGATGCCTGGAAGGCGGTGATGCGGGACCAGGGAAAAGACGTCCGCGCCTGGCAATTCGGCCACGCGGTGATTCTACCCGGCACTCCAACCGTGGTTTGCTCCTACCATCCCAGCCAGCAGAACACTTCCACCGGTCGCCTCACGGAAGCAATGCTGGACGATGTCTTCTCACGCGTTCGCGGACTTATCCAATCCGCACCAGATCTTGCTGGACTGCGCCCGTAACCACCGCTTTGCCTTTGGTCACGAACATATTGATCTCACTCCGCACGCCGAACTCCGGGAGGTAAATACCCGGTTCAATGGAGAACAGCGATCCCGGCAGAATACGCCGTTCGTCATGCGTCTCCAGGTTGTCCATGTTGGCACCGGTGCCGTGAACTTCCGTGCCAATCGAGTGCCCGGTGCGGTGAACAAAGTGCTCGCCAAAGCCCATGGAGCGAATGTGGCCGCGAGCGGCGTCGTCTACCTCAAATCCGCGCATCTCGCGCCCCGCAGCCGCGCTCTCCTGCACAAAATCGATGGCTTTGTCGCGGGCACCTTTCACCACTTCGAAAACGTGGCGGACACTTTCGGTGGGCTCGCCGCAGAAGCCCATCCACGTAATGTCATAGAATACGGCGCGCGGCTGGTCCAGTTTGGCCCACATGTCGAGCAGCACCAGATCGCCTTTGTGAATCGGAGAACTGGTGGATGCCTGTGGTTCATAGTGCGGGTCACCTGCGTGCGCGTTCACACCCACAATCGGTCCGCTATCGGTCATCAGCCCCGCCTTGCGGAATTCCTCGCGCACCCACTGATTCACCGTCAGTTCATCTACACCCGTGGCCAGGCGGGCACCAATCATGCGGAAGGCCTCAGCGCAAACACGATCCACGCGCTTACCGGCCTCCATGTGGGTGGCGAACTGCTCTTCGTCCAGACACGCTTCGAATTCCTGAATGAGTTCGGCGGAACTGGCAATCTCCACACCGCAGCTGCGCACCAGTTCGCAGGTGCCCGCATCCACCATGGCCACATAGGGTACCGCGCACAACGCTGAGTACTGCATGGCCACCCGATGCAAGCCCTTCAGCAGCCCGGCCAGTTGTGCGTGTTGTTCCTGCCAACTGGAGTAAGGGAGCTTCTCTCCAGGCACACTGGCCAGAACGTTGGCCTCAATCCGATGAACCAGGCCGCGCGGTTCGCCGTGTGCGGGAATCAGATAGTACCAGCGGCGCGTGACATGTTTATCCGGCATGAAGCCGAGCACACGATACGCCAGAGGATCACGCAGGTGGTGATCAAAAAACAGCCAGCCGTCAAGATTCTGGCGTTGTAGGGCTTCCTGGATTCTTGCGAGGTCCATGCGAATCGAGGATAGCGCGCTCGATTCTGCGACATTCAATTGCGGCCTGAAGATTGGTAACGCCGGCCGCAATCCGACTGGACACAACATCAAATGTGATCACGTCGTCCAGCCAGTCGTGACTGGAGCCATCGTTGCTTTGCGTGGCAACTGTCACGGTATAGGTGTGGGGGGTAAGCCAGCAATTGAAGGTGAAGTCCACTTCAATTTCTTCGCCTGCGCTGAAACGACCCAGCTGCATCTGTTCAATCTTCGTGTTGGTGCCGTAGATATCCATGCCGATGCGATTGCGGATCAGAATGCCCACCATGGGATCGACCAGTTCCTGATGAAACACGGTACGTACCCGGATGGTGACTTCATCGCCACTGTTGAGGATGTGGACGGGCTGCCCGGACCGATCCAGCAGCATGGCGGCAACCACCTGGCTTGATCCATCACCGTGACGATTGCTGGCGGTGAGGGCCACGCCCGTCTCCGATCGGTTGAAGGCCTTCTGGCGCTCCAGCACAACGCCGATATATTTATCGATAACGCGCTTGGGCTCTCCTTCCGCCTCAATCTGTCCATTCAGCAAAAACACGACTCTGGTGGAAAGTTGCTTCACCAGACCAAGATCATGCGAAACAAACAGAATAGTGATCTTGCGATCCCGCAATTCTTCGAACTTGCGAATGCAGCGATTGGCAAATACCGCATCGCCCACCGCAAGGGCTTCGTCCACAATCAGAATTTCGGGATTCACATGGATGGCCGTGGAAAACGCCAACCGTACGTACATGCCGCTGGAGTATTCCTTCACCGGGCGATAAATGAAATCGCCAATTTCCGCGAAGGCTTCAATGGCGGGCAGGTTCCGCTTCATTTCCGCGCGTCCAATCCCCATGATCTCGCCGTTGATGAAGATGTTCTCGATGCCGGAAAATTCCGGGTTGAATCCGGCACCCAGTTCCAGCAGAGCCGCGATCCGTCCCCGCGTGACTACCCGGCCGGTAGTGGGCTGCATAATGCCGCTGGCAATTTGCAGCAGAGTACTTTTGCCACTGCCATTGGGGCCCACAAGACTGACAATTTCCCCGCGTTCCACATTGAGGGAGACGTCGCGCAAGGCCCAGAAATCAGTATGCAACGGCGCAGTGCGGAATGGGTTGACTTCGCGCAGCCGATCCAATGGCGAGCGATAGAGGCGATAAATTTTGGAAACGTTCTGAACCAGCAGCAAGCTCTCAGTTTAGAGCCTGATCACCAGTGTCAAATCGCTGCCCGGATTTATGGTGCCCACGCCTGCGACGTCGAGACTCAACTGGTCGCCTGCGCGCAGCGGGATTAAGCCGAAGCCGGGGGTTACGGCGGAGATTGCGGCTCCAGGATCAAACTGCACCGTGGCCCAGGGCGCGCCGTTGTGGTTGATCTGTAGTGTTGTACCGGCACCGCTCGAAGCCAGCCGCAAAACTCCGTAGATATCGCGCACGGAGTGATCGGCGTCCAGAATCAAATCGGGTGCCGCACCGGTTTGGATTGCAAGATAGCCACTGATCTGGAATGCCAGTTGGCCCCCGGAGAGTGTGCGCAATCCCTGATCGATGGTGGATGTATACGAGCCTGTGGCAATCGCGCCGTCGCCCAATGCGTTGGTCATGAAGAGCTGGACGCTGGCCAGGCGGATATTGGGAAGTTCAACTGTAGACTTCCAGTCGCCCGATGCCGGCGTGCCAAAGAAATTGCGAATGAAGGGAACAATGGCAACTTTTTCACTCAGCAGGAAGACCGGCGAGGTAACCGGGTGACTCGCCACAGAGGTGCCATGAACGCCGCGGTCAACGCCGGTGGATGTCAGCCGGAGAATTTCCTGGTCTATCTGGATGAAGGTGCCGATAGCGGGCGTCGTGCTCAGGGCGATTGTGGATCCCGCCGCAGGCAGAGCCGTCGTCAGCGACAGGGCCGCGGGACCATTCAGTTCGTCATAGTAGAAGAATCGCCACGTACCTGCGGTAATGCCGCGCGTGTTTGCGAGGCTGGTGAACGCCACCGAACTGAGCGTCAGGGCACCTGCCGCGGGTGATACGCCAAGGCCGAACACGGGCATCGGCGGCACCTCCGCATCCGCCGTCAGAGCGCCGGATTGGCCCAGCGTCCAGCGAGTGACGGGCGACAACTCCAGGGCTGCCTCCGCATCGCCCGAATTGGCTGCCCGCGCGGCGATTTCCACCCCCGCGCCAATCCGTTCCGGTACTTCCAGTGACAGCGGGCTTTCCTTACCGGTGGCGCCGAAACGCCACGAGTTTTCGCAGATCACGAAATAGCTGGAAGAGTCGGGTTCCACGGCCCAAACCGTATCCATGGTGAGGGTGGTTGGGGTGTTGGATATGATCTTCGTATCCTGCCCCGCACCTGTGCCGCGCGTAATCCGCGCGATGCCGCCGGCATACTGGCCGGCTATCATGCGCAACACGCTGTTGCCGACGGTAGTGGCAGAATGCGTTGTGACCGATGCTTCCGGCAACAACTCCCAACGCCAGTACAGATTTACGTGATCGAAGCGGGGGTCCGGTGGTAGCTGGGCCTGCTGGGGCAATCCGGCGTCGGCAAACACGGGAGCAGGTGACTGATTCGACGCAATGCGGCGCAATTGTTGCGGCGTCGGGCCGCGGTAGACATGAAAGGCAACGGCACTTGCCGGGAGCGCAATTCCTGTCACTATGACGCTGTTGCTGTTCGATCCGGAAGCGGTATTGGCCTGGGCAACGAACGACATCGGACCTTCGGCACCGTTCGCATCCACCGCGCTTACCGCATAGAAATATGTTCCGCCGGGAAGTGTTCCACCGCCCGGGGAAGTCGCCGGAACCAGCCCAATCAAGGGCGCGCGCAAAGCCGCCACTCCGGCCGGTGGGGCGGCGAACGAAATATCCAGGCGGATTGCCGAAGCCACTTCAGACTCCGCAATACCCAACTGGAGAACACCGTTCGTATCCGCAGTCACCCCGCCCACTGGCGACGGAAGGCCCGTGCCTGTGCCCCCGTTCCACCCACGGCCGCCAACAATGCCGGAAACCGCGTCCCCATACCAGGCGTCATCGTGCAATTGGGCGCTGATGGCAGCAGTGCGGAAGCTGGCTCCGGGCGTTATCTTTGTAATCCGAAACGGCGTCCGCAGCAGATTCTCCTTCGACCACGTCACCGTGATCAGATCACCGGGCGCAAGACCCAATGCCTTCACACTGGTTTCGAACTCGATCCCGAGGTTACCCTGAATGCCGCGATTCAACGCCAGCAACAGCATGCGCTCTGCCTGATTGAAGCTGGAGATTCCCAACCCATCCAGTGCGGCGGCAACTTCCTGCCTGCACAGATCGGTGTCATTGCCATCGGCCAGCGATAAACTGTCCTGTTGGTACTGATTGAAGGCGTCCTGAAACTCCACCGAGTACCGGTTCGGCGTCTCTTGCGCACCGCGCGACGAGATGCGGATACTCGCGCCACCACTGGAGCCGCGCGCAATGGACGTACCGTCGAATTCGTAAGCGGGCCAACCCCCGTTGAACGTCGCAACGGCGTTGCTTCCATCCGGTTTTACGGCATGTTGTGAGGCAAAAGTGCCTTCCACGCGGGCTTCAATCAGCCCGTCCTGATTCAGCGCCAGATACAGACGGGATGTATTGCGGATCGCGCGGATTACCTCGCCCGCACTGCGCCTCTGCTTCAGTGCGAAGTTGCACTGGAAGCGGGGAATCTGTACCGCGCCGCCCACCGGGTCGGTAACGCTGATCAATTCTCCGGCGAAGGCAGCGGCATGGGCAAAGCTCGGTGCATCGATTTCATCCGCACCGTAGCCACAGCGCAGCAGAACATCCAGTAGTACCCATGCCGGGTTGTCCGAAAACGCATCGGCCGCGCGCACGCCAGCCGCATCGAATTGCCACAGCCGTATCCCCTGCATCAGAACCTGAACGTGGGGCACCGAAGACCCGTCGTTGATCCGGTTGGGGACCACCACAGACAGGTACGCCATGCTTCCATAGGGATCGCCCTGGGCATGGCCATGGCCATCACTGAAGTCCGCATCCTGCAAGCCATTGCGGCCACCGCGGGACAGCAGATTCCACCAGCCGGTAGACGTCATCCGGGCACCGGACACGCCCTGCGGGATCTGGACTCCATTCACCAGAACCTGCAGGATGCCCTCGATTTCTCCCATCCCCAGCAGCACTTCCATGCGTGTAAGATTGCCGTCATTGCGTGAGAAAACTACATCCGGCGTGTGCCACTGCGTGCCGTAAACCAGCGGCACAAAATCGTTGTACCGGGCCTGGTTGTCCTGCACACTGGAGAGCTGATAGTTCTTCTGCCCGGCACCGCGCACCAGAATCGTCGGCGGTACAAATTCGATTCCGCCAAAGCGAGCGGTCGCGCGACCCGCCGAATCTATGGAAAACATTCCGCGCTGTTCACAGTCAATCCGCGAGTTGGAACAGGAAGTGAACGGAGCGGCGCCATTCATCGATCCGGTGCCACCGGCCTGATCAGGCGAGTATCCGCAGCGGTACAGCGGCGAGTATTTCCCCTTGTTGACGCCTCCATCCACCGCTTCGGCGCGCTGTGCCGCGTTGGCGGGGAAGCGCCACGGGCACGTGCGCTGCACCCGGACATCCGGCAGTACGCTGCGCTGCATCGTCATCCGGTTCATCGCGGTCAGCCGAAATGACGTCTCGGTAATCAGCTCGGGCGGATTCACCAGACCCCGGAACATTGTGACCGGGCTGGAAGCGGGAGTTCCCGACTGCAGGTCGAAAAAGCAAAGCCGCACCAGCAGCCGGGCCCCTTTGAACCCGGACTGCTGCTCCACTTGTGAGAGCAGGGAATCGGTATTCGCCAATTCGAAGCTCAGCCGCGGCGCCCCCCCCACCTGCGTGTCTGAAGCCAACTGGGCTTCAAACAAGTTATGCCGCAGCACGCGGCCGGCGTACTGATTCCCGTTCCACGAAAGAGTCTGGCTGCTCCAGCGTTGCACCCCACCATTGGCCAGGGTGCAATCAAAAAAGAACAGCGGCGTGCCAGGGTTGAGTTGTTCCTTGGCGGTAAATGGGCTTTGCGTCGGCATGATTATTCCTGAATTCGTGAGACCAGCCGCATCCGGCAGGCGGATCGTCCCGGACCGGTGCTGACAATAGTCAGCTCTGGTGAGGCGAATCGTGTCTCCGCATAGATTCCTGTTTGTGGACCGCTGACTTTGTAAACGGAAGGTGCCGGTTGCGCTTCCACCTGCAGCCCCCACACGTCAACGCTCTGGCCGGGCTCAACCAGCAGTGTGAATGTGGAATCCACCTGCCCGGCGTTGCCCGCCCCGGTTACATAAATTCGCTTCCATGCGGGACCGATGGCATAAGTACTCTGATATCCGTCACGTTGAATAGTGGCGACTGAAATCGTGTTACTCCGCACCCACGCGCTAAAGCAGGCGACGTGTTCACCACGAATCCCCAGGCTCTGCACCAGCGCCTGCATCGCTGCGGAGCTATTGGCGATTCGCGACGCCCGCGTTGTCCCCTGCGGATCGGTCACCGCAGTAGTTACGTTCAGCAGGCCTCTTTGCCAGTCGCTACGGCTGAGATCTTCACTCCAGCCCAGCAGGTTCACCAGTGGATCGATAAAGGTAAATGATCCAGCGGCACCAAATACGCTGTCAAACAACCCGCGAATCTGTCCCGATTCGCCATCACTCAAATCCTCATAGGAAAGATCCCAGAGAATCTCCGCCGTGCCGTAATCCGGCAGTGTTATGCGCTCGCCACTTTCCAGTCGGTTGGAGATCGTCCGCCAGCGACGCACACGCTCCAGCGGATACTGCGCAACCGAACCCGCGCCTGTCTGGGGAAACCAATTCACAGAACCTCCTCGATATTCATCTCGCTCCACCCTTCCTGCCGTGCGTCCAGACCAGCGCGGAATTGCTCCCCGCCGATGACGCACTTCGTTACTACGCTTCCCGACACCGGATCGGTGAATTCAAAGGCGCTGCTCCGTTGTTCTTCCACAAAAGCAATCAGCGCGGCCACTTCCGCTTCGTCCAACAGATTCAGCCGGATGCTCCACTTGCGCAGGCCGCGCCCGGAAAGCCTGTAGTTCTGCTGGCTGCCGTTTAGAAAGCGGACGCTATGCACGGGAAACTGCACGCTCCGTTCCAGCGGATATTGGGCTATCGCGCCGGTCTTCAGTAAAGGAAAAGTGACCATGGCTACAGATCCGCCACCACGTCGTTAATCGGATGCAGATTCAACATGGCCAGGCGCACGGCGCTGGCAATGTCATTGCTGCGGTCGAGGAATGACTGACTGTCCATGGCATTGATGTTGACCGTGATCTGCGGCGCTGCGGATTGCACGGCGGATGCACTCCCGCCGGTTGCCGCTCCGTTGGCGGCGGGCGCAGTTGACGGGCCCTGGTTGGCCCCATGGACCACGCCTGAGATGGATACCGGAGGGGGTGGCAGATAGACCGGCAAGGGCGCAGGCGCGGGACTTCCACCACCGCCAAACAGTCCCAGAAGGCCCTTCGCAACTGGCGAAAGAAATCCAAAAGCGCTACCGAAGATACTGCTGGCCGCTTGCCCCGCGGCGCTTGCCGCCGGGCGGCCGGCCTGCGCGCCGGTATTGTTTTGAACGGCATTGGTATTGGCCGCGATGAGATCTGCCTGCTGCTGCCACACGGCCCGCAACTGTCCAATCTCCTGCGCCGCCTGCGAGAGCGATGTATTCAAATCGCCGCCCTGGCTGTTGAAGCTGGCGGAAAGCGTCGGTGTCGCCGGAATCCCCCGGCCCCGGAAAGGCGCGATTGCCCGAAATGTCTTTTCAATTACCTTGTGTTGTGCCATCTCGTTCTTCCTGTTCCATGTGTTCCCGAAGGATCAAAAATGCGTCTATCTTGCGCGCTTCCAGTTCAAGGGTGTCCGCCACGTTCAGACGGCGACGGACCAAAAATTCTTCCACCAGCGCCACGCTCTCGCCCCTGATGAAAGACTTCGGGCACTCATCGGAAGACACCTGGCGACGGCCCCACACAGTGCGAGCCTCGCCCCTGTCTTCCTCTGCCAGAAAGCCACAGCGCCGCTTTACTTCGAGCCCGTTACGCCGGCAACTGTCGCAATTCCACCCGGGCTGATTGGCGAATTGAAAGTGGAACGCGACGACTAGTTTTTTCTTTCGGTCTCACTCAGGCCGCACTCGGCCTTCACGATCGCCAGCACTTCGTGGACCAGTTCTTCCGGGCCACTCTCCACCAGCATCGCCACCGTGGCAGGCTCCCCGTCGATCTCAAGACCCCGCAGGTCTTCGAGGCCCCATTCGAGGAACAGCCGGTCCATTTCACCGCCAAGAAGGCTGGCTTCCATGCGATTGCTTTCGTCCCGCCCCGCCTCAAAGAACTCGATCCGCGCCGCCAGATCGCGTACTCGCCGCATCAGTTCCAGGCGACGACCGAAAGTCATTCGGAAAATCGTGAATTCCACTTCCGTCCGGAGTTTGGACCGGACCAGTTTTCTGCTCTCCCAGATCATGCTCACAGAGGCTCCTTCTGAGCCGGTTGTCGCCTGCGGGCACGCGACTTTAGTCGCGTCGTTTTGTTATAGTGCTCCCGGCTATCCAAATGCCACCACCATTTCGTCTTCCGCCGTACCTTGCGCGCGCGCATCGCGAAATGTCCAGCGCAAGCGGAGCTCTGCATCGTCAAACTGTGGTACATCCGGAATCAGGCTCTTCAGCCAGATTCCCGCCATCTGCCCGCCTTGTTGCCCCAGCTGGAACATCACTGTCACGGGTGAACGCTGGCGCGCAGCCTGGTAAAGTGCGGTGGTCGCCTCATCGTCCTGGGTGAATAGTTCCATCGTCATGATTACTTCACGCGGTCCGGGCGTGATCGCCCGGGGCAGCTCGGAACCGTACTCGCGGAGACGCATGTTGAGGTTGTTGTGGACTTCAATTGACGCCTGCGAAACCGTGTGAAATCGCCCGGGAAGCACCCCCAGCCAGATCTGTCCAAGGTTGCCGGGTACCGGCGAGTAGCTAAATCCGCTGGCGGCTGGCTCAGCGGGAAACGCCGTTGCCTGCCCCTGTCCGGAGATAAACGAGGAGCTGTCAATCAGGTCATGCGCCATGCCGCGAAAGTCAAATTCATGGAAGTCGCCGTTCATGCGGATGGCCATGTGATCCACGCCCGCGCCGGTCAACACCCGCTGTAGCGCGCTGGCCGGGTCCCAGTAATCAAACAGGCTGAGGCTGGGCAGTTCATGCGCCAGGCGCCAGGTTGCTGTTGGACCCACCGGAATCCCCGCTGCCGGTGCCGCCGAGAGCGGAGCGTTCAACACTACCGTGACGGCATCGGCAACGGCGGCCACAAAGCGGATCTCTCCGCCCACACCCATCGCCTGGCCCGGAGTCAGCCCGTGCGGGGTCAAAAACTTGACCGTCGACTGGTCGCTCCCCGCCGCGGCAACCCCTCCGGCGAACAATGTCCCGGCCCCTCCCATCGCAGCTTCAAACAACGGCCCCTGCGCAGGCAGATGGGCCGGATCAGCCCAATCCCGCATATAGGTCGTCAGATCGAAGGTGGTGTGCCGCCGCATGCCGGGCGGCAGTCCCTGCCACGTTCGACTGCCCGTCTTGTCCCGGCGGTTACTCTTCTCCTGAACATGTTGCGCCGCCAGGCGGACAGCCGGAATACGCGCGGCCGAGGTAACAGTCGGAATCTTGCCGTATTCGTCTTCCCGGGCGCAGTACCACCGGTTTGCATTGGATGAAATGTATGCCATGTTACTTACTAACCTCCACTTCGAAATTAACCTTCGCGCGCTGCAGAAAATTCTTGCCGCCTTTTATGACGGGTTCGTACACCACCGCGTAGCCACCACCGTAGAAAGACCCGTCGCCCCAGTCGCCCCGTGAGTCATCGAGCAACGCACATACTGCGTCGACGTATACCTGGGTGTTGGTTTCAATCCCGTCCACCTTGTCCTGTGAGTGCCGCACCTCAATCACCAGCGAGACCTTGCCGGAAAACTGGCGAAATTTCTCCCGCAGTGTGTTGGCCATCTTGTCGCAATACACCGCCAGGGCCGGATAGTGGGCCAGTCCGCTCTTCTCGCTCAATTCCACCGACATATTGTGCGAGAGTATGCTGCGGATTCCGGTTGCTTTGAGGCCCTTGTCAGCAACCTCAATCGCGCCTATCCTGGCATTCACACCGTCATGCGCGGCACGCAGGCGGCTTACTACCGAAGCTGTAAGTGTTCCGCTGATTCCAGCCATATCTCAACCTCTCAGAATTGATCTCGGTAGTGGCCTGACCATGTCAGGAGCCTGCCCCGCGCCCGCCACTGTTCCCGCTCGTTTTGCCGTTGCCGGCGTGAAGTAGAACGCAGTGCCTGTCGGAACCGGAACGTCGTTCTGCTGGAACAGCGTGTCCAGTGCCCATCCGGCATATACGTTGAAACCAATTGCATTTCGCGGACCATCGGTCGCCAGCACCGTCATCAGGTGTCCGTCACCAAGGGTGATGGTTGAGGCCGCGGAGGCAGCGCCGGTCTGGCCCGCCGCGTTCACCCAGGCTACCCGCGCATAGAATGTTCCGCCTTGTTGCGACCCTTCCACTGTGCCCAGTACCGGCGGTGCCGCCAGCGACATCGGGTCGCTCACAATACCCACCCCACTGGCGACGAACCCATCGCGGGCCTCGCGGGCCAGCCTGGCATATTGCATCCACTTGGCCTGATAACGGTCCACCAACTGGCTGAAGTAGCCGTCGCGATACACCAGTTCCAGGGAATGCATCACCAGCCATTCCCGCAGAGGCGGTGTCACCACCACCTGGTCGATCCGCAATCCGCCTGCGGAAAATCGGCGAATCAGCGAGCGCGGCCGTTCCAGCCACACCTGAATTTCGTTTTCCACTTCCTGCGCCGCCAGCCGTACCTTGGTAGTTAGATTGATCCCGCAAGTCTGTGCGGTTTCCAGCAGGCCTGCGTCCTGGTCAACAAGTTCGTCAATCGTGCAGGCGGGGCCGTCCACAAATAGCGCCATGGATCAGCTCCTCTCCCGCGCCTTGCGCAAGTCACTTGCCGGGATCACCATCACCTGCACACGCCGCGCCGCCTCGTCCTGGTCGAATGCTTCCTTGGCGTCACGCCGCTGCTGCAGAAACGTGTCTGCTTCTTCCTTCGTCGCCAACCGCGCCCGCCCTTCCGCTATCAGCTTGGCGGCCACCACGCGGGCTGCCTCGGTGAATACGCCATCCTTGCCGCCTTCTGGCGTGGCCTCACTCACCATCACAATGTCTTCGCCCTCCAGTTGCGCTTCCACAGCGCGCACCTTCTTGTAATAGGCCCTTAAATCCATTTGAGTTGTCTCCTCGTCTTTCAAATTTGTGCCGCATTGTGAAGCATTGGTCGCGCAGGCGGAGCGAACCCCGCCGGCGCGACCAACACCTTCTTGCCGGACCTGCTGCCGGCTAGCTGTTGACCTGCACCGCGAAGTTGTTCCGCAGCACGGCGCAGCCGTAAAGCACATCCACCGTGAACTGCTGCGACAACGTGTTGGGCTGGTAGCTCATGGTCACGCGCATACCGAAATTGCCCAACTCGGCGTATTCGGCAATGGCGCCTGTCCCCGGCAGAGGCTGGGGCAGACGGCGAACCACAAGGCCAATGGCATCCTTGCAGAAGGCAAGGTTGTGAGTCGCCACCGGCGAACTTCCTGTCTTCGGCACATACTGTGAACGGAAGACATAGAAGTCTTTGATCTTGCCGAAAGTCCCATCCACCATCGTCCGCAGACCGGCTTCACCAGCCGTACGGAATTCGCTGAAACGCGGGATTTGTCGCATCTGCGAATACGTGTTGCTGTCGACAATGAGGTACTTCGGCTGACCCGACGGCACCTTGGCCGTGAACAGGCTGGTTTCCGCCTGGTCAATGATGGCTTCGGTGATGGCCGCGCCCGCGGTTCCCACCGGTCCATTCGCCGTGAACCCGGCATACAGGTTCAGCAGATCGGTTTCGATCTTCTCCGCGATCGCAGCGACCGCGGGCTGCATGTACACCTTCAGAAGATCCGGTACCGCCAGAACTTTGGTGATATCCGGGATCAGGAAGGTGGCTTCCGCATGGGTGTTCAGTACGATCTGTGCGTTACCGAGCGACGGGTTCTGCGGTGAGACAGATCCGCCTTCGGCGATGTTATTGGCCACAAGCGAAGGCGAGATCGGCACGTTTATCGTGTCGCCCGCCTGGGCCAGGGAAGGTTCATAGTCGCGATTCACGAGGTTCCCCATAATGAGGTTCCCCACCAGGGCGGGCAGTGCATCTGCCGCCACAAGTTTTACAATCGCGTTTGCAACGTTTGCGGACGTAATTGATGGCATCTTACTCCTTGTTTGTTTTGAGCCGTAAATGGAAAAGGGGCGGCGCCGTTTCCGGCGTTCGCCCCTTCACTAAATTCCGGCTGTGTTCGTAACCCCGGGGAATTTGTAACCGGCCACAACTGCGCCGGCCACGCGGCCCGGACCGCTACGCTCCCCGCAGCGTTTGCGACGTGACCCGGAGAATCTCCTGTCGCACCCGCTCCAGTTCTTCTTTGCTCATGGACGGACTAATATGGTCCAGATCCACTGCGCCGCTCAACGGCATGGCAGCCTTTTGCGCGCCGTGAATTCCGGCACCACCCGCTATTCTTGCCGGCAAAAATTCAGGATTTTCCTTCACGAACCCGGAAAGGTACTCGCTCAGGTTCTGTTCACCGCCGTCGGCGCGCGCCATCAGGCGGCCCTCTTCATTGCGCACCACCGCGTCCTGCACGGCTTTGTAGGCCAGGTCCACCTTGGTAACCCCCAGCCGCTGTAGTTCAGACCGGATGGTTGAGCTGCGCTGCGCCTCATCGGCCAGACCACGGCTGCGCTTGTTCTCCTCCACCAGTTCGTTAACCCGTTTTTCCAGCTGCTCCCGCCGCCGGCGCTCTTCCTGCAGTTCCGTTTTGTACGCCGGCTCACGGCGCGCCGTGTCCTGCTTCATGAATTCTTCAATCGCCTGCTGCACAATCCCCTGCACGTTTGTTGGTTCGCTCATAGCTTCCTCGTTCGTCTCTTTCAATTGAATTGCTGGGCTTCAATCTCACTGGCAATCTGGTTCTTGATTTCCTGCCGTGAATCGCTGAGGTACTTCAGCGCCACGCGCTTGTATACCTGGCGCTTCAACGTGGGCGAATCGATTCCCAGGTTCAGCAGGCTCTGCGCGTTGCTGGTTTCCACACTGAAGTCGTTGATGTCAAACTCATCCAGGCCAACCACGTCGATCCGGATATCATCCTGGCGGGCTGCTGCCACGCCCTGAAGTACGTTACGCAGTGTGTCTTTGACCACGTCGCCGTAAGCGCGAAGTACTTCCTGCGTCACGCTGAAGTCCCACTGCTTGCTCAGTCCCGATTGTTTGCTGCCTGAGGTGTCGCCCGCCTGCTGCATCAGATAGGAAACCCGATAGATCTCGTCCTTGAGCCGACTCAGGTTCTCTGATGCGATCTGAAAGATCTTGCCTTCTGGTTCGGTCCAGCCAAAGCGATCTTCCGGGGCCAGTTGGATGTAGTAGCTCTCACCCATCGTCTGGTTGAACTCTTTGTTGGAGTAGATCACCGGCATGGCGAACAGACCCATGGTCAACGCCCAGCCCAGCGCGTTCGATTTGTTGAAGTGCTCCAACTGCAGCAGCGCCGCCTTATTGGTTAGCCACAACCCGTCGCTGATGCGCATCTCGTAGACCGGTACCCGGTGAATCCCCGCAAACGCGTGCGGACCCGATTCCACCACTTCCAGGTTTTTCGTGTCCCCGCCCCGCCTCTCATAAATTTCATAACGCTCGCGGTCGTAGTAGAGCCATCGCGTGTCCTGCTTCCAGCCGAATGACTTCACGCTGTCCTGCTTCAGACAGGTGGTACGAATAACCATCCACTCCAGCTCGCCCCGGTCGTCATAGCTCCAGTTGATAATCTCCTCCGCGTTGTAAGGCGTCAGATAAGCACGGCTGCGTCCGCTCGCTTCTTCCTCCGCCCGGTTCCGTGCACTGCTGCCCACCCGGGGAAAATCCACTGCGACAAAAGACTTCCCGCACACCATGGTTTCGGTCAGTTGCTGTTTGAAGAATTGCGTCAGCGTGGTGCCGCGCAAGTCGCAGTTTTCCACCAGGCGGCCGAAGAACTGGCGCGCAGAGGCGTCATTTCCCACCATCTCCACCAGTGGCTCTTTGCGCACCAGCGTGGCGGCGTACCAGTCCACAATCGAACCCAAATAGTTTTCGTAGAACACCTGGTTTAGCCGCTCGCGGTAGACCTCCGGTGGTTCTTTTTGCCGGGGCATCAAATACTGACTGGCATTCTGCCGGAATTGCTCCCCTCCGGCATAAAGATCGCGGTACCGCCGCCACATCGTCGCTCGCGCCGTGTAGTCGGGATGTTCCTGTTCAATGTGATGACTCATAGATTTGTCCCTTAGAAGAGGCGTCGGTTGCGCTCTCCAAATCTCACTGTTTCGTGCTCCTGCCAGACCAGATAACCCAGCGCGTCCGAGAGATGCGTCCTCCGCCGGTCTTTCTCTTTGTCGATGGCCAGAGAGTTTTCTTTGTATGCCACTTGTTCCAGATCGGCAATCAACTCCCGGCACTTCGGATCAATTACCAGCCCCGTCTCGCCGTTGGCGCTCCGGAGCTTGGCATTCACCAGATTCACCCGGTCGCGCACCGCCGGATTTGCTTTCGGAACTTTCATCGAATGCTTCGCGCCCCGTGCCCGGAAGAAGGTACCAATGATGGAGTAGTCGGTATATCCCGAAGTCTGCATGGCCGCGCCCGAAGCATCGCCGTAAATCACAATGCCCGCCCCGGGCAAACCAAACCTCTTCTCAAATTCCAGACACGCATCCTCGGTTGTCGCCCGGCCCAGCACAATTTCATCCAGTACCCGAACTTCGCCGCGATAAATCTGTACCACCACCGAACACATCGGGTCCACGTTGAAATCCAGTGCCCAAAAGACCGGCAAAGCCGGATCAATCTCCTGTGCCGCCACGTTCACGTCCCGCCCGAATGCGCCGTAGACCATGCCGCCGCGGCTGTTGAGGTAATCGCCCAGCACCTCCTGGCGATAAAAATTCTCGTCGTAACTTGACCGCAGCCGCTCGTAAAAATCAGGTACCCGCGAAAGCACGTGCTCGTTTTCAAACGGCTTCGCGAGCACCACTCCGTAGGCTGCGCCCGCGTTCGCAATGAACTTCCTGTAAACCCAGTCGAACCCCTTGGGCGTCCACACCGCGAAGCCGGAAAGTCGCGTCGCCTTTGGGTCGCGCAACCGGCCTTCCAGCCTTAACCACGCCCCCTCCGGTGCGTAGGTCAATTCGTCAATGCCGAACCACGCCAGGTTGGTCCCGCGCAACCGCTCAAACTCATCCACTGAGCGCAACAGAATTCGCGACCCGCTATCCTTCAGCGTCAGCACGAACTCCGAACGATTCAGTTCATAGGGAATATTGCTGTCATGAAACACTTCCATCAGTGCGGTCAGCGTCGCGTCCCGCAACATCGGATAAGTCGGCGCACCCACCAGCCCCGTGCGACCAGGATTTTCATGACAGAGTCGGACCACCTCCTGGCACAACGCCATGCTCTTACCGGATCCGATGGGCCCGGAGAAGCCTTTGAAGCGCGCCGTGCAGCCGTGAAATTTCTTCTGACTCGGTAGCGGCCTGTAAGGAAATGGCCTGAATGTTACCTTGGGCATTACCGGACCCACCCGGCCAGTATCGTAACTGGCTCGCTCTCCTCTAAATCGCGACGGAAGAGAATCAGCCGCACCAGATCACTCAGACCCGGTGCGTAGTCCTCTGCTGCGAACTGCCCCTCAAAATATTGGAGGACCTGTTCCAGCGCATCGGCAGGCGATTCTGTTTGATCAGGTGATTGCGGCCAGCCCATGCGCTCAAGTCCTTCCTGAGCGAACAGTAACATCCGGAGTTCACATACTCCGACCCTGGCGGGCGATAAATGTTGATTCTAAAGAAAATTCAGTTCAAAACTATTTGTGATTGAGGTTTTGGACAACCCGGAATTTACCGAACTGTCGGATATTTGATTCCCAGTTGCTCCAGATAATTGTCATACTTCGAAGGATCGTAGTAGAACTTCTTCATCCGCTCACGATACGTCCCCATGATCTTTTCATTCAGGAACGTGGCTGGCTTATCGTCTGGTCGCAGAAAACTCTGGTACTTCACCATCTTCGTTTGCACGTTGTTGAAGTAGTCCCACGCATCTTTCACCAGTTCCGGATGCAGCAGAATATCCAGCACCGTCATCGCCTGCACCTTGGCGCCTGCCACTACTCCCTTGTGGGCAATTGGCGTGGCCATGGAAATCGCGTTGGCCCAGTTGTGCCCGGGGCCCGCCTGAATATTGGAAGGGAACCGTAACACTACCGTTGGCACATTCCAGGAGATATCGCCGATATCATCCGAACCCCCGCCCGTGGGCCCCACGCCGCCTTCGCCTTCATCCGCCGTCGTGTCACGCGGGGCACGCAACTCAGGGATTTTGGAAGGCATCCCCACCACCGGCACCTTCAATTCCTTTTGAATTCCCCGCGCCAGCGTTTGGTCAGCTTCCGACCATACCGGTAGCCCGACTTTCTTTATATTCGCGTACATCGTCTCTGCAATCGGCTTACTAAAGTAGCCGTTCCAGGCGCTGCCCAGCAGCCGGGATGTAACCGTGGTGTCCGTCATCAGCGCCGCGGCATCGGCCATCCTGTCCGCGATGTGCCACATATCCATGATGTGCTCGTAGTCCGCTTCCCGCAGGTAATACCAGACTGATGCATTCGGAGGCACTACATTGGGCTGATCGCCGCCATTGGTGATCACATAGTGAGAACGTTGCGCCAGTCGCAGATGTTCGCGCCGGAAATTCCAGCCAACGTCCATTAGCTCCACGGCGTCCAGTGCGCTCTTGCCGCGCCACGGCGCGCCTGCCGCATGGGCGCTTTCACCTTTGAACATGTATTCCACTGACACCAGTCCATTCTGGTTCGCCGACGCCCCCCAGGAAACGCCGAAGTTAGCCCCCACATGCGTGAAGAGGCAAATATCCACGTCCTTGAACATTCCCGCACGCACATAGTGGGCCTTGGCGCCGTCTTCTTCCTCAGCCACGCCCGGCCACAGCCGCAGCGTGCCTTGCAGATGTTCCCGCTCCATGATCTTCTTCACTGCCACGGCGGCCAGGATGTTCAGCGGTACGCCGGAATTGTGCCCTTCACCGTGTCCGGGCGCACCTTCAATGATCGGATCGTGATACCCCACTCCCGGCTTCTGCGAGGCTTGCGGAATATCATCAATATCCGAGCCCAGTGAGATCACCGGCTTCCCTGATCCCCATGATGCCAGCCACGCCGTTGGCATCCCCGCCACACCCCGCTCCACCTTGAAGCCCTCTTTTTCGAGAATTGCCGTCAGATACTTCGACGTCTCCACTTCCTGCATGCCAAGTTCGGCGAAGCTGAAAACGCTGTCCACCATCACCTGTGCCTGCTTCTTCATGCCGTCAATCTGGCCGGCGAGATCCGCCTTCATTCCGGCTTCTTTTTCGGCAGTTACTTTGTTTTGCCCGAACGCGCAAGTGGCAGTCAGCAATACCGCAAGCCAGCCGCACAGAGTCCGACCCATTTCATGCGTTTTCATGGTTATCGCACCGTCGGATATTTGATTCCCAGCTGTTGCAGATAATTGTCGTACTTCGAGGGATCGTAATACAACTTCTTCATCTGCTCACGATACTGCGCCATGATCTTCTCATTCAAAAAGATTGCCGGCTTATCGGTAGCTCGCAGGAAGGTCTTGTACTTCGTCTCTTTCGTCTGCTCATTGAAGTAGTCCCGCGCCGCCTGCACCAGTTCAGGATGCAGCAGGATATCCAGCACCGTCATCGCTTGCACCTTGGCACCCGCAATCACGCCCTTGTGCGCGATCGGCGTAGCCATCGAAATTGCATTGGCCCAGTTGTGCCCCGCGCCCGCCTGAATATTAGAGGGGAAACGCAGCGTCACCGTGGGAACCGTCCAGGAAACGTCTCCGATATCGTCCGAACCGCCACCCGTCGGACCCACTCCCTCCCCATCGCCGTCTTCCACCACTCGCGGGGTGCGTAGTTCGGGAAGCTTCGTGGGCAACCCCACCACCGGCACTTTCAATTCCTTCTGAATACCTTTGGCCAGAATCTGGTCATCATCCGTCCATTGCGGCAATCCCACCTTCTGGATATTCGCGTACATCGCCTCCGCAATCGGCTTGCTGAAGTACCCGGGCCAGGCGCTACCCAGCAGTCGCGAAGACCATTCCGTATCGGTCATCAGGGTCGCCGCTTTAGCCATGTTGTCGCCAATGCGCCACAGGTCCATGATGTGGTCGTAGTCGGCTTCGCGGAAGTAATACCACACCGACGCATTCGGCGGCACCACGTTCGGCTGATCGCCGCCATTGGTGATCACGTTGTGCGAGCGCTGCGCCAGGCGCAGATGTTCGCGCCGAAAATTCCAGCCCACATCGAACAGCTCCACTGCATCCAGTGCGCTTTTGCCCCGCCACGGTGCTGCTGCCGCGTGTGCACTCTCGCCTTTGAACATGTACTCAACGGACACCAGGCCATTGTTACCCGCCGCCGGTCCGTACGAGACCGTCATATTCGCCGCCACGTGAGTAAACAGGCAAATGTCCACATCTTTGAACATCCCGGCGCGCACAAAGTAAGCCTTGGTTCCCACCAGTTCCTCGGCCACGCCCGGCCACAGCCGCAACGTACCCTGCAAATGTTCCCGCTCCATGATCTTCTTCACAGACAGTGCGGCGAGAATATTCAACGGTACGCCGGAATTGTGGCCTTCGCCATGCCCCGGCGCGCCTTCAATAATCGCGTCGTGATAACCCACGCCCGGCTTTTGCGACGCCTGGGGAATATCGTCAATATCTGAACCCAGCGAAATTACCGGCTTGCCGGAACCCCACGATGCCACCCAGGCCGTGGGAATTCCCGCAATATTACGTTCAATCCGGAAGCCTTCCTTTTCCAGAATGCCCGTCAGGTATTTGGAAGTCTCAAATTCCTGGAAGCCCAGCTCACCGAAACTGAACACACTGTCCACCATCACTTGCGCCTGTTTCTTCATACCTTCCAGCTGACCTGCAAGGTCTGCTTTCATGGCTGCTTCTTTGGCGGGAGCGACTTTATTTTGCGCGTAAGCGAGGGTCGAAAAAAAGAGTAGTGTTACCAGTTTCCTGAACATCTTGACACCAGTGTACTCTCGTCGGTGACGAGCGCCTGTGATATCTTCCAGTCCAGATGATCCATCAGGGTTTTGATCTCAACGCCGCCGCCCATCAGGAGATGATTGACGCGGGCTTCCAGCCGGATTTTTCTCCCGAAGCAGAGCGCCAGGTGCAGGCCCTCCGTACCCGGCCCCCGTTCGTTCCCGATGCCGGTGTGCAGGATCTCCGCTCTCTGCTGTGGTCTTCCATCGATAACGATACCTCGCGTGATCTGGATCAGGCCGAAGTCGCGGAGCGCGTCAGTGGCGGAATTCGCGTTCTCATTGCCATCGCCGATGTCGATGAAGACGTACCCCAGGGGTCGCCCGTCGACGATCATGCCGCCCTCCAGACCACCAGCGTCTACACCGGAATTCGTACCTTCCCCATGCTGCCCGAGCAGCTTTCCACTGATCTGACCTCGCTGAATCAGGATGCCGACCGTCTGGCGATTGTCGTTGACATGGTCGTTGCCCCGGATGGCTCGGTCACGTCCGGCCGCGTTTACCGGGCGCTGGTGCGCAACCGGGCGCAGTTGACCTATAACGGTGTCGGTCCCTGGCTGGAGGGAAGCGGAGCGATTCCGCCTAAAGTCGCCGCCTCCGCGGATTTAGCAGCCCAGCTAAAGCTACAGGATGAGGCCGCGCAATCGCTGCGTGGCGAACGGAATCGCCTCGGTGCGCTCAATATTGACCGCGTGGAAGCGGAAGTGCTCATCGCTAATGGGCAGGTGCAGTCCATCGGCACGCACACGAGGAATCGGGCCACAGAACTCATCGAGGATTTCATGGTGGCGGCCAATGGCGTGATGGCCCGGACTCTCATGGAGGCTGGTGTTTCTTCCATCCGCCGCGTGGTCAAGACGCCCGAGCGCTGGCCGCGCATTGTGGAACTCGCGGCTCGTTGCGGCGAGCAGTTACCCCGGCAACCGGATTCCGGCGCGCTCAGCGTTTTCCTGCAGAAGAGAAAAGCCGCTGACCCCGTGCACTATGCCGATCTCTCGCTTGCCGTGATCAAGCTCATGGGTCCGGGCGAATATGTTCTCTCTCAACCCGGCAAAGATCAGAGTCATTTTGCTCTCGCCGCCCGTGACTATACCCATTCCACGGCTCCCAACCGCCGCTTCGCTGATTTGGTGACGCAACGTCTGGTCAAGGCCGTTCCGGGCCATGGAGCGTGCCCGTATTCCGATGCCCAGCTGGATGCCATCGCGAAGAATTGCACGCTGAAGGAAGATGCCGCCCGCAAAGTGGAGCGGGTAATGAATAAGCGACTCGCAGCTGTGGCCCTGCTCAACCGCATCGGCGAATCCTTTGCCGCCGTGGTAACCGGTGTGACGCCCAAAGGTGTTTTCGTCCGTGTCTTGAACCCGCCTGCTGAAGGGCTCCTGATTCATGGCCAGCAGGGAGTGGACGTGGGCGACCAACTGCGCGTCAAGCTGGTGAGTGCAGACCCGCGGCGGGGCTATTTGGACTTCGCCGCATAGCCCGTTCGCGACTACGCTACACTTTCATCGAAGAGCACTTCATCGAAGAGGAGACATTTCCCTATGGCAGATTCCCACGACACCTCAAACGCAGTACCCACAGACCTCCACCGCCGCGACTTTGTAGCCATGTCAGTTGCCGCCGGCCTTGTCGCCACCGCCGCAACTGCCGTCGCCGCCCCGCTGGAAGTAGTCGAGACCAACGTCGAAATCAAGACTCCCGATGGCGTTTGCGATGCCGTTTTCATCCATCCGAAAACCGGTTCGCATCCCGGCGTCCTGATCTGGGCCGATGCCTTTGGTCTGCGCCCGGCCATGCGCGATATCGGCAAGCGGATTGCCGCCGAGGGCTTTTCCGTGCTGGTCCCGAATCCGTTCTATCGCAAGGCCAAAGCTCCGGTGTTCGAATCCACTGCCAACTTCAGCTTCTCGAATCCCGCCGACATGGCGAAACTCGGTCCGCTGATGGCCTCGGTGAACGCCGAGGGTGCCGCCGAGAAGGATGCCGTCGCCTACGTGGCGTTCCTCGACGCGCAGAAGGAAGTCAATAAAGCAAAGAAGATCGGTACCCAGGGCTACTGCATGGGCGGGCCGCTGGTGGTGAAGACAGCCGCGCTGTTGCCCGACCGCATCGGTGCCGCCGCTTCCTTCCACGGCGGTGGTCTGGTCACGGCGAACCCCAACAGCCCACACCTGCTGGCCCCCAGAATCAAGGCCAAAATGTATATCGGAATTGCGTCCAACGATGACCAGCGCCAACCGGACGCCAAAGACAAATTGAAGGAAGCATTCGCCGCCGCAAAAGTTACCGCAGAGATCGAAGTCTACGGCTCACTGCATGGCTGGTGCGTTCCCGATATGCCGGCGCAACCCAACGCGCCCATCTACAACCAGCCGGATGCCGAGAAAGCATGGGCCAAACTGGTGGCGTTGTATAAATCGGCGCTGGCGTAAGGCCAGCGGAAATCGAATCGCTATTGATTTCCCGCCGACGCCACTGCTGTCGCCTTGCCATCGGCCGCTCTTGAGAACCGCTTAAACCAGCTCATCATATACAGCTGCGTCCGAATGAAATTCGACGGCTTCGACCCCGTCCCGTGGAATTCGCCTTCGAACTGCAGCATCGTTACCGGCACCCCGCGCACCTTCAACGCGGAAAAATATTCCTCGGTCTGCGGCATTGGCGTGCGCCGGTCCAGCACGCCCGTCACCAGCAGTGTCGGCGTGGTGACCTTGCCTACCTGCATCAGCGAAGAATGCGACAGCCACTCGCTGGGGTCTTCCCAGAATGGCTTCTTGAAAAAGCTGTACGCGAACAGTGGGATATCGGTTTGGCCGGCCATGCTCAGCCAATCGATTACAGGGCAGCGGACCGCCGCCGCCGCGAACCGGTCGGTGTGTCCAGTCACCCAACTGGAAAGCACTCCGCCGCCGCTGCACCCGGAAACATACATCCGTGACGTATCCACAAATCCCTTCGCAATCGCCGCGTCCACACCACTCATCAAATCATCGTAATCCGGGCCTGGATAATTATGGTCAATCCCGTCCGAAAATTCATGCCCGAAGCCCGTGCTCCCGCGCGGGTTGGCGTACAGCACCACAAAATCGTTGGCCGCGAAGTTCTGCCACATGTAATTGAAACCCACGTTGTAGCTGCCATAGGGTCCGCCGTGGATTTCCAGAATCAGCGGGTATTTCTTTGAGGCATCGAAATCCGGTGGCTTAATCACCCATCCCTGCACCTTGGCGTTACCGCTGGACGTCCACGTCAGTTCCTCGGTCTTGCCCAGCTTCTTCCCCGCCAGCATGGCGCCGTTCACGTTGGTCAGCTTCGTGGTATCTCCGGGCCGGCGCAGATTGAAGCGCACCACCTCCGCCGGATGATCGGGATCCGTCATCGTTCCGGCAGCCACCAGATCCTTCGACGCCGAGTCCATTGTCAGAATGTGTGTCCCCGTTGTAACCGCGCGCACGCCGCCGTTTACAGATGCAAACTGCACATTGCGCGATCCCCTGTCTTCGGCGTCGAAATACACGCCGGAGCCATCGCCGGCCCAACGCAGAGTGATCGGGTCGCGATCGTAATCCGCACTGATTTTTTTCATCTGCCCGCCCGCCAATGGAACGACGTAAAGTTCCGCCACCGAGTGGGTCTTGTCAGATGCCGGGAATCCGGTGAATGCCACGGTCCTGCCATCCGGCGAAACTGCGGGACGTCCCCACGAACCCGGCTTGCCCACCAGTTCCCGCACCGACGCCGATTCCACATCCACTACCAGCAGTTGTGACCGCTGGTATTCGGTGTCCGCCGTAGCATCGCGGTTTGCCTCAAACACAATCGACTTGCCGTCGGGCGTCCAGTCCATGGGTACCGCGGCCCGCAGTTCGCCCGCGCCCGCACTCCATTTCCCGCTGCTGAGCTGCCTTGCCGCGCCGCCATCGGCCGCTACCACAAAAAGATGCGTGTAGCCATCTTCCAGGAATCCCACCTGATCTTGCCGGTAGTGGAGCGTCTCTACAATTCGCGGCCCCGGTGTCCATTTGGCGCCCTTCGGTTCCGCCGGCATGCTGATCTGCCACTTGTTCTTCTCCGGCACAAACATGGAAAACGCAATCGCCTTCCCATCCGGCGACCAGTGCGCGTCGGCCACTTTTTCCGTCGCGCGTGTCACTTGCGTTGCAGGCCCGTCGGCATCCAGCCAGCGTACGAAAATCTGCGTTCCACGCGGATCTCCTTCGGCGAGGTACAGCAGCCGTTTGCCGTCGGGCGACCAGCGCGCGTTGCCGCCTTTGGCCAGAAAACGGTGCTGCGAACCGTCGGCGTTCATAATCCATAGCGCGGAGTCCCATTTGTCTTCCAGCCTGTTCACCTGCTGGCGTGTGTAGACGATGCGGGCTCCATCGGGGGAAATCTGCGCACCGCTGATGCGCTCCAGATCGAAGTAATGTTCCGACGTAAGCCGCGTCGCCGAGGGCGTTTCCTGCGCCACACCGGCTCCGCTGCCCAACGCGAAAAACGCCGTCAAAGTGGCGATGTATAGCTTTTGCATGTGATTACCTCCAGGATAATGCCGCGCTCCAAAGTATAGCGAAAAAAGGGTTTCGCGGCATAATAAGGGTGTGTTCCGCTTCCTGCTGTGCCTTGGAATTCTCACCAGCCATCTCTGCGCGCAACGCTGGCGCGATCTGGCGACGCCCCTGCCCGTTCCGGCAGGTTCCACACTCGTCATCGGATTTCTCGGCGGCTTCGAACCATGGGATGATGTGCACCGCGGTGTCCGCCGCGTAGCCCTTGATTTGCGTGATCGTCACCTTCCCGGGGTCTACATGGAAACCTTCAGTAACCATCGCCGCAGTCTGGCGCTCCGGATGATTGAGCAGGCGTGCAGTAACCCCGGAGCCTGCGCGGGCGTAATTCTGTATGGGCAGAGCTGGGGTGGCGCAGCCGCCATTCAGACTGCGCGTGACCTGCAGCGGATGAACATGGTGGTCCCTCTTACCGTCCAGATTGACAGTGTGGGAATCCACGACTCGCTCATTCCCCGCAATGTGAAGGCCGCCGCCAACATCTTTCAGCACGACCCTCTCACCATTCAGGGCCAACGCGAAATCCGCGCGGAAGATTCCGCCGCTACCCGCATTCTCGAAAACACGCGCCAGAGCTACTTCTTCCGGCCATTGGAAACGCTGCGCGCCTCAGACGCCGGTTGGGCCCGCCGCACTCTGGGCGGCAGCCACGCGAAAATGGAATTGGACCCCGCGATATGGCTCCACGTGGAGGAACTAATTCTCCGCGCTCTCAACGGAACATTATGACTTTGATACACCGAACACTTCTGCTTTTGTTGACCGCTTCGACGACGCTTGCCGCCGCCGGCCAGACCGGGATCGATGTCAGGGCTGATACCCCCTGGACTGACACCGGCCTTGACCTGAACCCCGGCGACGCTCTTACCTTCACCGCAACAGGCTCGGTCACATTCCTGGGTGCGCTGTCGTCGCCCGATGGCCTCGGTCGCAGCTTTCTCGATCTTCTGGCCCAGTTACCCGTCAACAGTTCCGGTCGCGGCGCGTTGGTTGGCCGCATCGGCTCCAGCCCGGCGGCTCGGGCCTTTCTGATCGGGTCGAAGTCGCAGCGAACCGCAGCCGCGCCGGGCCACCTGTTTCTCGGTATCAATCAGATGTCCGCAGCCCCTGGCGCAGGCAGTTACCACGTGGTGATCGAACGCACGGCAGCCACCGCGCCTCCTGCCACCGCTACTGCCGCCAACCTTACTGTCCTCACGAGTCCTCTTACGCAGGCGATGCTCGACAGTATTCCCCTGCGTGTGAACGACGCCCAGGGCAACGCCGGTGATCGCGTCAACTTCGTTCTCATCGGCTCCGAAGAGAAAGTGCAAAAAGCACTGAGTGCGGCGGGTTGGGTGGTGGTGGACAAAAACGTGAGAGCCGCCGTGCTGCACGCTATCCTCAGCAGCTTCTCGCGTGACACCTACGTCACCCTCCCCATGAGCGAACTCCAGTTGTTTGGCCGCGTGCAGGACTATGGCTACGCCCAGGGCGACCCGCTTCTGGTCGTCGCTTCCCGCCACCACTTCCGCATTTGGAAAGCGCCGTTCATGGTGGGTGGGGAGACCGTTTGGGTTGGCGCAGGTACTCACGATATTGGATTTGATCGCGATGCCCGCAACAATGGTGTCACCCACAAAATCGATCCCGCCACCGATGGCGAACGGGATTACATCGGCGAGAGCCTCAAGCAGACCGGTCTTGTGGTGAAGCAGGAATATCTCACTCCCGCCAACCCTGTAAGGGAAGCCCGCACCGCCACCGGCGGTGGCTTCACCTCTGACGGACGTACCAGCATCCTCTATCTGCAGCCCGATGGGCACAACTTCGCCGCCGACTTCGCCGCCATATTTTGTTCCGTGCTGGCATCCAATCCGGATGGCGGCGCGTGGGGGCCGTGCTCGCAATACCTGGACACCGCCCTCCCCTCCCCAACCGCCGCGCCCCTGCCGGCACTAACTTCTGCATACCGCGTCGTCATTGTTCCTGGTTTCCTCAGTTCCTGTTTCGCCGCCACCCCCGCGTTTCAGCAGGGCCGGCAAAGGCTGAAAGACGAGGGCTTCGCCATTGACCTGATTCCCGTCCCCAACGACGCCACTTCCTCCAACGCAAGACTCATCGCGCAATTCCTGCAGCAACAAATTGCCCGCGACCCGCGCAAGATCATCCTCGTGGGCTACAGCAAGGGTGTGCCCGATATTTACGAGACTCTCATCATGAACCCGACGCTCACCAGTCAGATTGCCGCTTTCGTTTCCGTGGCTGGCGCTGTGGGCGGTTCCGCCATCGCCGACACCATCCCCAATCAGGCCGAACGCTGGATTCAGCAATTCAGGTTGCCCGGTTGCGACGGCGACATCAACAGCGGGTTCAAGAGTCTGGGTCGCAGAGAGCGCCAGGCCTACCTGAACACGAATCCGCACATTCCCGGTGTGCCTACGTACTCCATCGTGGCGCAAAGCTCACTCGAAACCACCTCCTCATCGCTGCTGGAAACGTGGCGCATTCTGGCTGCGATGGGACCCTCCGGCGATGGCCAAATTCTGAAACCCGATGCCATTCTGCCCGATTCGAAGTACCTCGGTGCGGCCCTTGCAGACCACTTCGCCGTCGCTTTGCCGTTTGAGGATTCCACCGACGCCGCAATCAAAAGGGGAATGGACAAGAATCACTACCCACGCACTGCACTTCTGGAATCCATCATCCGCTTCGTCCAGGCCGATCTGAAGGCGCAGGCCCCGCACTAACTTTGCTGCCCATCGATTCACTGCTGCCGGAGATTATGGCCAGTCTCCGCCGCGCGCCTAATCTTGTGATTGAAGCCGCGCCCGGAGCCGGCAAGACCACGCGGGTTCCTCCGGCACTGCTGGACTTCCCCGGCGACGTCCTCGTCCTTGAGCCACGTCGCATCGCTGCCCGCATGGCCGCGCGCCGGGTGGCCTCGGAAATGCAACAGAGCGTGGGTCAGACCGTGGGTTACCAGGTGCGCTTTGAGGAATTCGCAGGCCCCTCTACACGCCTGCGTTTTCTCACGGAGGGCGTGCTTACTCGCCGCCTCATCACCGATGCAAAGCTCGCGCGCGCCACCACCGTCATTCTCGATGAATTCCACGAACGCCATCTGGAGACGGATCTCGCCCTCGCACTCCTGCGCAATTTGCAGACCACGCAGCGGCCAGATCTCCGCCTCATCATCATGTCGGCTACCATCGAAACCGCTCCCATCGCCCGCGCTCTGGGCAACTGTCCGGTAATCCGCAGCGAGGGGCGCCTCTTTCCACTCGATGTTCGCCACACCCCCTATTCCGCGGCTCTCCTGGAGCAGCAGGTTGCCAGCGCACTGGAGTCCGTTCTGCGCGAACAGCCCGCCGGAGATGTACTGGTCTTTCTGCCGGGTTCCGCCGAAATCCGTCGTGCCATGCGCGCCTCCGAACCTCTGGCGTCGCGAAGCAATCTGCTTCTCACTGCGCTCTACGGCGATCTGTCACCCGCCGAGCAGGACCTCGCCGTGCAGCCCGCGGACCGCCGCAAGATCATTTTCTCCACCAACATTGCAGAGAGCTCGGTCACCATTGAAGGGGTGAGTATTGTCCTTGATTCCGGTCTGGCTCGCGTTGCCAGTGATTCCCCGTGGACCGGCCTGCCGCGTCTGGAAGTGAAGCGCGTCAGTCAGGCCTCTGCCCGCCAGCGTGCCGGTCGCGCAGGCCGCACCGGGCCCGGCATCGTCATCCGGCTCTTCACCGCGGAAGATTTTCATCGCCGCCCGGCGCACGATGAGCCTGAGATCACCCGCCGTGAACTCTCGCAGATGTGCCTGCAGCTGGAGGCCTCTGGTATCCACGATCCGCTCACGCTGCCGTGGCTCACTCCGCCTCCGCAGGCTTCGCTGCAAGCGGCGGAAACACTACTTGACCGCCTTGGCGCGCGCGGTGCAGAGGCCGGGCGCATGGCGCGCCTGCCGGTCCATCCCCGCCTGGCGCGATTAATGTTGAACGCCGGTCATCTCGGTGCCACCCGCACCGCCGCGCTGCTCTCAAGTGGCCAACGCGTCAATTCATCCGATCTTCTCCACGCCATCGACGAACCCCCCGACCCGCGCACCACTGCCATCTTCGGCCAACTGAAGCGCTGCGTCCGCGGCAACAGTACCAAAGATGATGCGAGCCTGTGTCGTGCCGTTCTCGCAGCTTTTCCTGATCGCGTGGGCCGCCGCCGCGCTTCCGGCACCGTGCTGCTTTCCAACGGGACATCGGCCACCATGACCAGTCCGCCCGGCGAATTCTTCGCCGCCATCGATCTGGAAGAACGCAGCGACAAGGCTCTTCCCGTCGTCCGCCTCGCCTGCGCCATTGAGCCCGATTGGCTTATCGATCTTTTCCCTGATCGCATCACGGAACGCGCGGGTGTGGAGTGGAACCGCCAGGGCTCCCGCGTGGAAGCGGTGAGCACCATGCTCTACGACGCGCTGGTTATTGATGAAACCCGCGGGGGCATCATCGACGACGAAGCCGCCGCTGCCCTGCTTGCGTCCAAAGCAATTGAAACCGGTATCGGGCGCTTTGTGGATCCGGAAGAACTCGAATCCTTTCTCGCCCGTGTCGAATTTGCGGCGCAGCACTCCAATATCAAATCCATCGGCGACGTGGAGGTCGAGCAGGCGCTCGCCACTCTATGCTATGGCTTGCGCAGCTTCTCCGATGTGGAGCGCGCCGCGGCGGGCCTGATCCCCGAACTGGAGCGTTGCGCCGGATCGGCACAACTGGAAGACATCGCCCCCACGCGTCTTCGTCTCGCCGGCGGACGTAATGCGAAGGTGCAATACGGTCGCGGTAAGCCACCCTGGGTAGCCTCGCGATTGCAGGATTTCTTCGGCATGACACAGACCCCGCGAGTAGCCCGCGGTGCCGTGGCGTTAACGGTTCACTTGCTGGCCCCCAACCAGCGCCCGGTGCAGACCACGACCGACCTCAAAGGCTTCTGGGAACGCCTGTATCCGCAACTCCGCCGGGAGTTGGGCCGGCGCTACCCTCGACATGCGTGGCCGGAAAAACCAGTGTAGGCCCGTCAGCGAGCTTCGGGAACTCCTCAAGCCACTGTGGTGTCTTTAACAGAACAAGTGCACATGACCCGGAAGTGTTTTCTAGCCTTGTTGGTGTTGCTGGCCGTGCCTGTGGCGCGTGCCATTGCCTGCGAGTGCGTTCATCTATCGCAGGGTGAGTCGCGTGCGGAGGCCGATGTCGTCTTCCGGGGAAGGGCATTATCAATCCGGGTCTTGTCCTCCGAATTTCGCGGGCGCGCGGGTGTAGTGCAGCCTTCCATTACCCAGCTAGCCGCGCACCAGGTTGTTGAATTCCTGGTTGATGCTGTTTGGAAAGGCAAGGTTGAGTGGAAGGCGCGGGTTTTCGTAACATCCCATCCACATATGTGTGACGGCTACGAATTTAGGCTTGGATCCGATTACGTAATCTATATCGGGAGGCTGCCCCTGCTACCGGAAAGTTACCTGGATCGTCTGCGCGCTCGGGTGGGCCTGACAGTTGATCCTCTTTCTAATACAGATACTTTCGACATGCCGAATTGCCCTCTCCGAATACGGTTTGTCGTTGCGGCCGAATCGAACCCGCTGGGCGCGCCGCGGCTCTTCAAATAACCATCACGAGGGCCGGACAAGTGTGGGCACCAGCCCGTATTGTTCGGGTGACGCCTGAAACGGATTCAGCACCGTTACGTCGGCGTAAGCGCGTCCACTCTGAAAGTCCTCGCTCAATAACCACCGGCATTGCAGTTGCTCGGCCGCCGCAAGTATCAGCCCGTCCCATAGACTCACCTGTGCCTTGTCTGTCCAGTGCCACGCGCGGGAGACTGCTGTCAGCGAAGGTCCCGATGGTTTCCACTCCGCAAACTGGAGGACTTGGCGGCGCGCCCCGTCCTGCGGCATCTTTATCTTCGACCCGGCATTCGAATAGAACTCGTGCAGAACCTGCCAACTCAGCCGCCCGGTCCCGCTTGACCAAAGTGCGTCCATCCATAACCGCGCAGTTTGTTGCTTGCGCAGATCTCGGGAATCCACCGCATACAGCAGGACGTTGGTATCGACGAAGAACTTATCGGTGCCGGGCATGGGCCTCTTCGCGTGTCAGGCGCTTGCTGGCATCCAGCCCCGGAATCGGTCCCATTTCCTTCCAGTCTTCGAAGGCCTTCCAGTATTCAGCCGACCGGGACCGTTCTTCTCCCAGCATCCCGCTGACCAGCGAAGACAGCGAGGTGTCTTCGTCAATTGCCTTCTTGCGCGCCCATCGCAGAATGTCCTCCGGGAGGGAAATGGTTACATTTTTCTGCACTACTTCACCATACCACTGATTCACGGGAACCGTGAGTTCGTGAGCGGGCTGGCTATTTCCTCCATGCACCCAAACCCCGATAATGGCTTTCATGGACCCGGAAAAACTTCGCGCCTGGTGGGCGGCCCGCCAGGGGCTGGATGACAGCCTGCAGGGACACAGCGCGGAAAATGTTCTCAGCCGCACCGGATGGTCCCGTTCCGTGGGTGGTGCCGCACCCTATCTGACTCTGTTCGCCCGCGCCGGCCTCAGTCGTGCAGCCATTGACGACGCTGTTGCCAAAGCAAAAATTCACGAACTACCCACGGCGCGCGGCTGCACCTACGTTGTCCCCGAGGCAGACTACGCGGTCGCCCTGACGATCGGTCAGCAGTTTTCCCCGGAATCCGAAATGCGCCTCGCCCGCAAGTTCGGCGTCACCGATAAAGAGATCGGCAAGCTGCGGACCGCCATACTCCGCGCGGTGGAATCCGCCCCTCTCGATACCGATGAAATCCGCAAGGCTGTCGGCGCTGCCATCCGCGGTCTGGGCCCGGAGGCAGCGAAGAAGGGTGTCACCACAACACTGCCGGTCGCACTCGGCCTGATGCAATCGGCAGGCGAGATTCGGCGTGTCCCCACCAATGGCCGCCTCGATCAGCAACGTTATCAGTACGTGGCCTGGAAACAGAATCCGCTGGCCAAATGGAAGCAGACCCGCGAGGAAACCTTCATCGAACTGTCTCGCCGCTATTTCACGTGGATAGGCCCGGCGCGTATCAGTGAGTTCCAGTGGTTCTCCGGGCTGGGCGTGAAAGCCGCAAAGGACGCCGTGGAGCCGCTGCGCCTGGCAGACCTGGGTGATGGTCTTTTGCTGCCACCGCAGGACCGGGACGCCTTTGAGCAATTCCGCGTTCCGGTGAAGCCCCACTACGTTCTGGTCAGCAGCCTCAACAGTCTCATGCAACTGCGTCGCGATGTCACCTCGCTGCTCGCGCCCGAAGATCAGAGCCGGGATTTCACGAAGGGGAAGAAGACTCTCCTTGACCTTTCCGATCACGGCATCTTCGATCGCGGACGGCTGATCGGGCTCTGGCAGTTTGATCCCACCAACGGCGTCATCGCCTGGAACAGCTTCATTAAGCCTGACGCTACCCTGCGCGACGCCGTAAAGCGGACTGAAGCGTTTGTCCGCGAAGATCTGGGCGACGCCCGCGCTTACAGTCTGGATAGTCCAAAGTCCCGCGCTCCCCGCATCGTCCAAATGAAAAAGGCAGGTATCCCGTGATTCCCACCGCATTTCTCAGTGATCCCGTGGTCAAAGAACACGACCTCGGTCCCCGCCATCCGGAACGGGTGGCTCGCTTCGATGCCGCCATGCGCGGCCTGGGTGATGCGCCGTTAACGGCTACCGCCCCCCGCGCCGCAACCGTGGATGAACTCGCACTCTGCCACACCCGCGATTACATTCAGGTGGCGAAGCGCGATGTTGAGATGGGAATGCCCGGGCTCAGCACCGGCGATACCGAGGTCTGTCTCCGCTCTTACGATGTGGCTCTACACGCCGCCGGCGTATGCCTGAACGCCGTTGATCTGGTGATGAAGGGGGAAGCCGCCAATGCGTTCTGTGTGGTTCGCCCACCGGGCCATCATGCCTCTCCGAATCGCGGCATGGGCTTCTGCCTGTTCAACAACATTGCCGTCGCCGCCCGTTATGCGCAGAAGAAGTACGGGGTGGAACGCGTCGTCATTGCCGATTGGGACGTCCACCACGGCAATGGCACCCAGGATATTTTCTATACCGATCCCGGTGTATTCTTTTTCAGTACGCACCAGTCTCCCTGGTATCCCGGCACTGGCGCGCCCGACGAAACCGGTGAGGGAAAAGGTACAGGATCCAAGCTGAATTGTCCTTTTCCGGCAGGCGCGGGGCGGGATCAGATTCTTACCGCTTTCCGCGATAAGCTGGCCCTGACGATGGATGCCTGGCGACCCGACCTGGTCATGATTTCCGCCGGGTTCGATTCCCGCGTGGACGATCCGCTGGGCCACTTCCGGCTCACCGATCCGGACTTCTTTGATCTCACCAGTCTTATGTTGGAAATTGCCGACAAGCACGCGCAAGGGCGGGTGGTTTCCGTGTTGGAAGGCGGCTATAATCTGGATGGGTTGAGCAAGGGAGTGGCCGCCCATGCCCAGGCTCTTCAGCGTTTGCCGGCCCGCTGAAACAGGCTGATGCCTGCCACGCCGACGGCACCGGCACTGACGCATAACGCCGCATTTCCTTCCGTGATTCCACCCAGCGCGATGACCGGAATGCCGAAACCCGCCGCATGTTCAATGGCCGCCAGACCCAGCGGTGTGCGCGAGTCCACTTTGGAGCGTGGCGGAAAAATCGGAGCCAACAAGGCATAGTCAGCGCCCTCCTCCGCAGCCTGCCGCACCTGTGCCGCCGAGTGGCACGCAACACTGATGATAAATCCCACAGGCGCGATCCGGCGAAACTTGTTCACACAAGGCGAGTCGGCTTTCAGATGAACGCCGTGAGCGCCCGCTGCCAGCGCTACATCGGCGCGATCATTGAGAAGCACCCGCGCTGTCGTTCTGCGCAGAACTTCCCGCACAACTTCCGTCAGCCGTCGTATCGAAAGCCCAGGCTCCCGAATCTGGATGATGTCGACCGCCAGTGTGAGCCGCTCCAGCCAGCCGCGTTCGTCCGACACCGCCGAACCATCGGTAATCAGATAGCGAATCACTTTGCGTATTTCGCCTGAATCCGCACGGCGCGCTCCAGTTCATCCTTCACCTCCAGCACCTTCAACCGCAGATCCGGTTCCGGCTGGCCCTTGTCCAGAAACCCGTTCACGATAGCCAGCGCTTCCGCCGAACTCTGCCCGCCTACAAAACTTCCCAGCCAGTTCAGGACGAAGAAAATCTTCTTCGTTCGTTTCAGCCGGGGCAGGGCGATTAGCGCGGGCTCCAGATACGCCAGCGTCAACGGCGATTCATTCCAGTGATTAAACGAGCCCAGGCTGCTGGTGATCCAGTCTTCGCTCACTTCAGAGTTACTGGTGTAGTCGCTGAAGTACTTTTTCTTGTTCTCCGCACTGGCACGCCCCGCTCCCGCGGCATAGGCATAGCGCGCTGAATCGGAAGTCTTATCCGCACTTCGCTCCGCTGCCAACAAGGCTTCCGCCGCCGGGTCGCCACCCGAAACCAGTGCGGCGACCATATTCCAGCGATCCCGCTGTTTCAGAGGGACCCCGGGAATCGTCGCTTTCCCCGACAGCAGGTCCTTCAACTGCTGCCGCCCGCCCCCGCTACTGGCAACATCCACAAACGCCCGGAAATTATCGATTCGCAGATCCACCGTCGCGCCATGCAGCATGCCCTCGCTCAGCAATGTTTCAAAGGCGGGCGCTACCTTCTCCCGCTGTGCCGCTGTCAGATATTTGGAAAATGCCTGGCGCGACCGCGTGATCAGCGTGAGTGCCAGTTCCGGATCTTTTTCACCCGGCAGGCTCTGCATGGCGAGTAAAAGAAAGTCGGCGGGTGCCAGCCGCGCCGCGCGCACGGAATCCCACAGCGCACCCCACAGCAGGGCGCGCAGGAAAGGGTCCGTAGTGCGAGGCGCAGCCGCTTGCACAGCGGCCAGACTACGGTCGTCCAGCAGAAACTCGCCATAGCCGTAGTCACCCTCATTGGCAAACACATACTCGGGGCACATCTTTCCAATCGCCATAGGAACCGCCTCCGTACTTTGCTCCATCCGCCAGTTCAAAGGCGCGTTACCCAGTCGCAGCTGCCCGGCCAGGGGCCAGAGATGCCCGCCCTCCAGTACGTCGTGCTGGTTAAGCTCCAGCTTCGTCACTTTGTCCGCCGCGCATTGCCACTCCACTTCCACCCGTGGCATGCCCGGCTGTTGCACCCACGCGTTGGCCCAGCTGTCGAGACTGGTTTTCGACGCGCGCGAGAAAGCCCCGATCAGATCGCTCCACGTGGCATTCGCATAGGCGTGCTCACGCAGAAAGATACGCACACCCTCGCGGAAATTGTTCTCGCCGATGCGGTAAGAGAGCAGCCGCAGCAGGCTGGGTGCCTTGGAGTAAACGATCGCGCCATAGGCCGATTTCGCATCTTTCAAATTCGCAATCTGCTGGTAGATGGGCGTGGTGCCGTGCGTTGAATCGATGGCATAAGCTGCGCGCTTGATGGAGTTGTAGAAGCGCTTCCATACGTCCTCGGGAGGTTGAATCGTGCTCAGCGTTTCGTAGGCCATGTACTGCGCGAAGCCTTCCTTCAGCCACAGGTCATCGAACCAGCGCATGGTGACCAGATCACCGAACCACTGATGAGCCAACTCATGCAGTACCGTTTCCGCGCGGCGGTTGTGATCGTTTGCGGTCGGCGTACTGCGGAACAGCACGCCATCTTCATTCAGGAATGTGGCTCCGGCGTGCTCCATGCCGCCATAGGCGAATCCGGGGATCAGGACCTGATCGTACTTGGGGAACGGATACGGCTGCGCAAAGAATTCCGAGAGGTGCGCCATTCCCTGCCGCGTGCGTTCGGCCACCTCGGGCCACTCCTCTTTCGCGCGGCCCACTTGCGAATTCCGCGTGAACAATCGCAGCCCAGGTGCACCCGCCGGCCCCGCTAACCGCGCCCATGGCCCGGCTGTAAACGCAAAAAGATAGCTGCTGATGGGGCGGGTCTCGGCAAAGCTGGTCATGTTGCGGCCATTGCCGGCAGGGGCAACGGTTTCGATACCGTTCGAAATCACCGTCCAGTCCCCCGGCGCGGTGACCGCCAGAGTGAAGCGCGCCTTCAGGTCCGGTTGATCGAACAGAGGAAATGCCAGATGCGCGTCCATCGGCACGAACAGTGTGTAAACGTATTCGGCCTTGTCTTCGCTGTCCACATAGCGCGTGATGGCGTGGTTGGCTTCGGCAATTCCCGAATCGAAGTCCAGTTCGATCTGGTTTGCGCCGCTTCGCAGATTGCGGGAAGGAATCAGAAGGTGCCCGCCGCCGGGCACAACGGTTTCTGCGTGGCCGTTGACTTTCAGATTGCGGGCGCTACCGTTGGCGACAGCCCCTTTGTTGTCGATATCGCGGAAATCCAGCACCAGCGGAGCGACATCCGGTTTCGCGGAATCGAACAAAATGGTCGCATGCCCGGGCATGCGCGCCGCCCGTTTCTCCAAAGTGATTTCGTAGCGGTAGCGGAGATTCGAGAGCAGCTTCGCCCGCGCTGCCGCGAGTGACCGCGAAATTCCTTCGCCCGGGTCGGCGCTTTGCGCCACGGCCAAAGCAGGCAGTAGAAAGTAGAAAAGGACCCTCGCAGCGTTCACCCGGCGAACCCCACCACCCGTTCGATTCGTCCGTCCGCAGCCAGGCTGTACGTGTTATTCCCCTGCATGAAGCGTTGTGACGCCTTGGTGTGCGCCGTCAGGTCTTCATACCCGCACAATGTGCTGTAGCGGTCGTGGAGCTCCACTCCCGGCGTGGTGATGCGCTGTAGTTCCACAGCGCGGGCGGCTTCATCAGTCATCGCCCATGTGGTGTGCCAGGCATCCACCAGCGCCGTGGCACCCGCCTCGTGAATGCCATTGAGCAGGACATCGGCGAATACCGGTAACTGAAAGCGCCACCCTTGTATATGCTGGTCGCACTCCGGCGCTGTCACCTCCAACACCTCCCCGCGCACTTCCACGCCACTGGGATAACCGAAGACGACTTCCCGCGCGGCGCGAATCCGAATCGTGCGTGTGAGACGGTGTTGCAGCGAATTCATTCCTGTTCCTTTCCCGTTCTGCGACACAGCGACTGCGGCCCGCGCCGCGTCTGTTCCAGTTCCGCCATCAACTTGAGACGCCACAGCGCGTCATTCCACATAGATTCCAGCATGGCACCTGCAGGCCCCAATGCTTCCTGCGCCGCGCGGTAGTAGCGCGACTGCTTCTCCGCCCGCGCCTCCACCAGCCCGGCCCGGGCCAGTGCCCGCAAATGCAGCGAGACCGCACCGAAGGAAATGTCCGGCATCGAGCGGTGGATTTCTCCCGCCGAGCGCTCCCCCGTCCACACCAGCCGCAGAATTTCCCGCCGGCGCGGCGAGGCGATGGCCCGGAAGATCACCGCATTGTTGTCGGGCATTTCTTGTAATTTAGTTTAAACTGAAATCGAAGTCAAATACTTTTCCTGCTCTCCGGCGAAAATAAAGCGAAGAAAACCCCTTTAGATTCGACCCGTGCCGACAAATCATCACCTGTGGCGCAAAGGCACGTTGAGCCAGCGACCCAAGTCGGGTAAAATAGAGCATTCGCTTGTAGCGCGCAAACGTGCCACGGAAACGCAAAAGGTTTAACGTGCGTCCATCGGCCTTGCGTTTGGTGGAAAGGAATCCGGACTTCATGAACTTCATCAGGCCCTCGCGCCTGAAAAGAGGACTGATCTGCTTGTGTGCCTCGTGCGTGGTGCTGATCCACCTTGCCGCGCAGACGCCACCGCAGCAGACTCCACAGCCCGCAGCGCCGCAACAGCCAGCGGTGCCCCAGGCCAAGCCGGCCCCCCAGCAGCCTGCGAACCCCTTCGAAAACATTCCGTCGAATACGCCTCTGCCCCAGCGCCCGGTCGCGCCCACGCAGCCGCAACCGGTGGCTCAGCCGCAGTTCGAAGCGCCAAAACCCACCACCACGCCTGTCGCCCCGGTTGCCAACCCGCTGGAATCGAACGTCGTGGAATCCATTGAGTTTCGTGGTTCCCGTCGTGTCCCGCAGGACACCATGCGCGCCATTATCTTCACCAAGACCGGCGATATTTATGCCGATGACACATTGCGCCGTGATTTCATGGCCCTCTGGAACACCAACCGTTTTGACGATATTCGTCTGGAATCGGAAAAAGGCGAGCGCGGTGGCACCATTCTGCGTTTCGTTGTGGTGGAGCGTCCCGTGGTCCGCGATATCAAGTACGAAGGTCTGAAATCGGCCTCCACCTCGGACGTGCTGGATCGGTTTAAGGAACGCAAGGTTGGTCTGGTCGTGGAGTCCATGTACGATCCCAATGTGGTGAACCACGCTTCGGTTGTTCTGAAAGATCTGCTTGGGGAGCGCGGTCACCAGTTCGCCATCGTCGATCCGCAACTACGCCGCATTCCTCCTTCGTCGCTGGAAATTGTGTTTAAGGTCACTGAAGGCCCCAAGGTTAAGGTTGGCAACATCACCATTCTGGGCAATGAAGCCTTCAGCCGCAGCGCCATCCTGCGCGCCATGAAGAACACTCATCCTATCGGCATCCCCTACTCCATTTACTTCGAAGAGTTGTTCGCCAAAACCTACGACGGCAACAAGCTGGAAGAAGACAAAGAGCGGGTCCGCGACGCGTACCAGAAGAAGGGCTATTTCACCGCCAAGGCACTGGACCAGACCGTGAAGTTGCGCACCACCGGCGGTCCGCACGGCCAGATCCATATTCCCTTGTTCAAGGAAAACAAGATCGCGCAGTACGAAGACATTATCTTCCCCATCGAAGAGGGCCAGAAGTACTTCCTCAATAAGGTCAACTTCGAAGGTGTGAAGCTATTCCGCAGTACGCAATTCCTGTCCGGTCTGTTCCGGATGTCGCCGGGAGATCCCTTCTCCACCGAAAAGCTGCGCGACGGCATCAAGAACATGACCAAGGTGTACAGCCAGTTCGGCTACATCGACTACGTGGGCGAGCCGCAAATCGACATTATTCCCAACTCCAATAAGATTGATCTCACCCTCACCGCCGATGAAGGTAAACAGTTTTTTGTTCGCCGTATCGATTTTGTAGGCAACACCACCACCCGCGACAAAGTCATTCGCCGCGAAGTACTGATCGACGAGGGCGACGTCTATAACTCCAGCCTGTGGGATGCCAGCATCCTGCGTCTCAACCAGCTCGGCTACTTCCAGGCATTGAAGGAAAATGAATCCTACGAGTTGAAGCGCAACGCGGGCACCAACACCGTGGATATTCTGCTCAAGGTCAAGGAGCAGGGCCGCAACTCCATCTCCCTCAATGGTGGCGTGTCCGGCATCGCGGGAACCTTTATCGGGGCTAACTACGCCACCAATAACTTCCTCGGCCTGGGCGACACGCTCAGTCTGGCCGGACAGTGGGGCACGCTCACCAACTCCATCTCCATCGGCTTCACCGAACCGTACCTGTTCGATCGTCCATTGCAGGCCGGCGTACAGGTTTACCTGCGCAAATTCAACTACGATCAGGGACGGCAGATTTCGCTGTTGCAGGGTGTAGACGTCACCGGCTTCTACAATTCGCTCGGCAGCGCCAATGTTCTCAACTACGCGCAGAATTCGAAAGGTATTTCGCTCAGCGTCAGCTATCCCATCAAGCGCAGCTTCGCCCGCCTCGGCATCTCTTATGGCTACGATGATTCCAACATTGTCACTCGTTCCGAGGGTGCCAAGACTTACTTCACTTATCTCAATTTCCTTGGCGTAAGCGGTCCCAATGCCCTCAATGGCATTAAGACCAGTAAGGTAATTCCCTCCTATAGCTACAACTCCCGCAATAACTATCAGAACCCCACGGCGGGCAAAAGCATTTTTGCCTCCATGGAAGTTTCCGGCAGCATCCTCGGCGGTAACGTCAATACACTGCGGCCAACATTTGATTACCAGTACTATCACGTGAGCCCGAAGTTCCGCCGCAACGTGCTGGCATTGCACGTTCTGGCTTCCTCGCTGAGCGGCTTCGGCGGCAAAGTCGCGCCACCGTTTGCCCGCACCTTTATCGGTGGCGAGAATGACATCCGCGGCTTTGATTTTTATCGTGTCACTCCGGTCGCCTACATCCCCAGCAGCGCCAACGCCACGGTGCTGCATGCGGATGGCACCCCCGCTGTTCAGAAGGTTCTCGTCAACGGGCAGACGGTGCAGCGCGGGGTAACGCAGAGCGTGCCCACCTACCAGATCATCACACCCGGCGGCGATACCCAGGGAGTGGTGAACTTCGAATACCGTATTCCGATTTTTGGGCCGGTGACGCTGGCGCCGTTTATAGACGTGGGTGTCAACCGTGTTCTCTTCGGCAATCAGTTGAAGGTCAATCCAGGCCAGATTGTAGACCTCAACCAGAAGTTCCCCCAGGCGGCGTATTCGGACAAAGTCAAAATCGCACCCGGCACCCAGAAGGTCCGCTCCTCGGCGGGCATTGAATTACAGGTTGTGCTCCCCATCGTCCAGGCTCCCTTCCGTATATACTGGGCTTACAATCCCACTGTGGTTCGCGAATTTCTTCAGGCACCGATTGTGCTCGATCCCTCGATGTTCCCCAATTCGACCACGTTCCTCAATACCGTGAACCAGTTCTCGCCATCGTATCCGAACTTCGAGAAGCATAGCGTATTCCGGTTCACCATTGGCCGTACGTTCTGATTCGGAACGGCATGAAATACAAGGAGTTTGCATTGAGAAGTCACATCACACTGGCGCTGCTTATTCTGGCCACCGCCGCCGGAGCCAGCGCCCAGAAAGCCGCCTGGCTCAACATGCAGAGCGCTCTGCTCAGCACCCAGGATGGCGAAAAGGTCCAGGCGGAACTGAAGAACAAGTTCGCGCCCAAAGAGCAGGAATTCCAAAAGCGCCAGAGCGATCTGCAGGCGAAGCAGGCGCAGTATCAGAAAACCATGAACACCATAAGCGATACGGCCAAAGCCTCGGCTGAACGCGAAATGGAAGCTCTGAGCCGCACTCTGCAGCGCGACAACGAAGACGCGCAACAGGATTTTCAGGCCGAAGAAAATCGTGTGCTCAGCCCTCTGCTGCAGAAAATGCAGAACATCATCAACAAGTACGCCACCGATAACCAGATTGGCATGGTGGTGGATGCCAGCCGTCAGCAGAATAATCTGATCTACGCCGACCCGGCGTCAGATATTACCAAAGCGATTGTTGCTCTGTATAATCAGGCTCCGGCTGCCGCCGCGCCTGTGCCCGCTGCTGCGCGGCCTGTAACGAGCGCACCGCCGCCGGCCCGCCGTGTAACCCCCGCGCCCAAACCGTTTTGAAAATTGAAGGAGTTTATCCGTGAACCGAAGAATCTTAATTGCCCCGGCGCTGGCCCTGATGGTGGCCGCGTCCGCCCTGGCGCAGCAGAAACTGGCTGTGATCGACATGCAGAGTGCTCTGATCCAGACCAACGACGGTAAAAAAGCCGTCGGCGAACTGCAAACCAAGTACGGCCCCAAAGACGCAGACTTTCAGAAACGTCAGAGCGACCTCCAGGCTAAACAGGCGCAGTACCAAAAGACCATGAACACCATGAGCGACGCGGCCAAAGCGGCTGCGGAGCGCGACATCGAAACCATGCAGCGCAACCTGCAGCGCGATTCCGATGACACCCGTCAGGACATGGATCAGGACCAGCAGCGCGTGCTCAATGACCTTGGCGGCAGGATGATGCAGGTGGTGCAGAAGTACGCCGCCGACAATCAGATCTCCATGGTGTTTGACGTGAGCCAGCAGCCGAACAATCTGCTGTTTGCTTCCACCGGGATGGACATCACCCGCGATATTATCGCGCTTTACGATAAATCGGCTCCGGCTGCGACCGCAGCGCCCGCGTCGAATATGGCGGCACCCGCCGCCACCCGGCCTGCGACACCAAACCGCGCACCCACTACGGCTCCCGTTGCCAGGCCGCCAGCCCCCAAACCGCCAGCCGGCCCCGGCCCGTTCTGAAACCCTCTTACGCCCTTCTCAGAAGGTCATCTTCAACGCCAGCTGAATCCGCCGCGCAGCGCGGAAGCTGGTAATCTGTCCGAACAGCGTGCTGGTAATATTTGTGCTGCCGAAGCCATTCGGATTTGGATGATTGGTCAGGTTGAAAGTCTCCGCGCGGAATTGCAGGTTGTAACGCTCTTTCACCTTGAAGCTCTTTGAAGCCGTCGCATCCCAGTTGCCGAAGCCCGGTCCCCGCAACACGCCGCGCCCCTCATTACCCGGGCGCACCTGGCCATCCGGAACCGGCTTGAAGCAAGCCGTATTGAACCAGGCCGCAATGGTGCGGTTGTTCAGTGTAGGATTGCAAACCAGATCGGGTCGCGAACTGGCTGCGCTTGAGCCCAACAGACCCAGCCCCGCAGGGTCCACATTTGAGGTTGTAACGGTGAACGGGGCACCGGTATAGAAGCTCATGATTCCTGATAACTGCCAGCCCTTCAGCAAAACTCCGGAGACGCCCGTCATCTTGTTGAACAGGGCGATGGGATAGACGTAGTTGATCGAGGTGACGTGAGTACGATCCAGCGGAGCCGGGCCGTACTCGCCGTTGTGCCAGTTGTAGCTGTTCTGCGGTGCGTTGGAGCGGTCAGACCCGTTGTCGGTCATGTTTTTGGAGTAGGTGTAAGCCAGACCCACCGAACCCGCGCCGCTTAGATTCTTGTGCGCGCTCACCTGTAGCGAGTGGTAGTTACTGTCGAACGCCGAACGAATGGCGTTGATGGCGTTGTAGCCAAGGTACGGCCGAACCGCATTGATGCGGGGGCTATCCGCGGTGGTGAAAATGGTGCTTCCGTTGGCTGCGTGCAGACCAGCCGCCAGCGCGGTTCCCGGAAACGCCTGGTTGATGTCAACAATACCCAGCAGATGCGTCCCCTTCGACCCGGCGTAGGAAATGTCCAGAAACGCCGAGCGCCCGATCTGCTGCTGGACCCCAAAGCTCCACTGCTGGACATAGGGCGTCAGGTTCGGCAACTGCGTGGCGCGAGCAAAAACCGTGGAGACGGTCCCCGGCGCGAGGCCGCCCGAAACGTTGCTGAATGGTGCGTTGGACAGTGTCACGCTCTGCACAAATGGCGGGTTCTGGAAGATCGACTGTTCGTACGTCCCGAAGAGGCCCGAATCGAAATAAATCCCGTAGCCGGTCCGCAGGGACGTCTTGCCGTTACCGAAAATATCCCATGCTATGCCCACGCGCGGAGCGAAGTTGTGCCAGTTGTCCTGTGCGATTTTAGACCCAAACGGCGAGTTTTTGTCGCCGATGATGATGCCATTGCTATAGGGCAAAGTCACCGATCCGGCCACGATATTGCCGCTCACCGGATCGACGCGCGCCGCGGAAGAGGCCTTGTATGAACCTGGATCAAAATTAGTCAACTGGCCGTTGGCGTCATTCGGCTGGCCGAAGAAGGACCAGCGTACGCCCGCATAAACGGTCAACGTCGGCGATAACTTGTAATCATCCTGTACAAACGCTTCCGTCTGCCATGCATGCAGGTTGGGCGTCAGATCCTGCGAAGGCTGGCTGAAGGTCGCCACATTACCCAGCAGGAAGTTGGCGAATGCCTGGGAGAAAGTCGTGGTACCTGCGGGAACACCGGCGCTGCCAAAACTGAATGAACCCTGGCCCGAGGCCGCGTTCTCCTTCTTGTTGTAGCGGTTGGTGGTGCCGCCGAACTTGAGAGTGTGGCGACCCCGGATCCACGTCAGATTGTTAAAGAAAGCGATATTCCGGTTCAGTTCGTTGTACGGGCCAAAGCCACCGATGGCCGATCCACCGGAAAAATTCAGCGAGGGGATCACTCCCTGGGTATTGGCAAATGGCTCCGGCACATTGATGTCGGGATTGGCCGACTTCGCCGCGAGGCCGACAGGCGTGGAGAGAATCTGACTCTGGTTCAGGCTGAAACCGCCTTCATCCAGCAGGTTGGGGCGAGCCGTGTACAGCGCATGAGCCACCCAGGCCCTGCCCGGAGCGTTGGTACTGGTGGTGGCGAGACCAGGAATGTTGGAGCCGGTAAACAGACCGCCCGGCTCGATGGTCGGGATACTGTCGTTCTCAAGCTTGCCCCAAACGGAAAACCTGCTGCCGAACGAATGATCGGCCTTTAGAATTTCCTGGCGGCTGTTGTACACATTGCGCAGCGGGAAGATTCCGGCCGTGGTGCTGGTGGCATCCAGCGGTAGTTTGCTGTAAATGTCCTTGATGTACTGCGCAGAAATCGGGTTGATCTGACCCGGCGCAATCTGCGTCGCCGTTGCCTGGCAGGAGGTAGTGAAAGTAATACAGACCGGAGTCGCGAACGTTCCACCGATCATGTTTCTATTCGGTATTGTGGGCTGGAACGTGGTGTAGGTGAGGATGCGGCGGGCTTCTTCCGAGAAAAAGAAAAAGGTCTTATTTTTGTTCGCATTGTAACGGCCCGGCCAGTAGACAGGGCCACCGATGGTGCCGCCGAAATCGTTCCAGCGCACCGGCAGAACCTTTGCCGCCCCGTTTACCAGATTCACCCGGTTGGCATTATTAAACCAGTTGTTGGCGTTTAACACGTCGTTGCGAACGAATTCATACAGGCTGCCGTGGAACCTGCTGGTGCCGCTCCGCGTGATTACACTAATCTGCGCGCCGCCCGCGCGCCCGCTGTCAGCCGTATACAGACTGCGCTGCACTTTGAACTCTTCGATCGCATCCACGCTGGGAAAAGTCATCAGTGTCAGGTTGCTGCCGCGGTCCACGTTGTCGGCACCATCCACAGTCCAGTTGTTGGAGGAATTGCGCCCGCCATTCACGGAGAAGGGCAGTGCCGCTGACGTGCCCGCCGGCGAAGAGACGCCGAGGTACAGTTCATCCACGGCATTGGCCGTGACGCCTGGCGTCAATGCCACCAGTTGTTCGTAGTTGCGGGTTGCCAGCGACAACTCCCTGATCTGCGTCCCGGTGATTACCGCGGAATTGGCAGGCGTGGCCAGTTCCACGTAGCCGATCTGCGCCTCTACCTCAATGGTCTCCGTCATCGCGCCCACTTCCAGGGTGAAATCCATCTTTACGTCGTCGTGTACGTTCACCGTAATCCCGGAGCGGTTCTGCGTTTTAAAGCCGGCAGCTTCGACCTTCACTGCGTAAGTACCCACCGGAATCAGCGGTGCCGCATACACGCCCGCCAAACTGGTCAGTAGTTCACGAACCACCTGATTGCGGTCCGTGTTGGTTACCGTGACCTTCGCATTCGGCACCGCCGAACCGGAGGCATCCAGAATGGAACCTTCAACAGTACCGGAGATGTCCTGTGCGAAAGCTCCTGTAATCAGAAGAGCGAAGAGTGGCAAAAGGCGGGCAATTCTCAACATAACGTATTAACCTCTTTGAAACTGAGTATACTCTGTAAACGACTCAATGACTGCCCCCGACGCCCACGCCCCCCACTGGCTCCGCTCACTGACGCCGCGCGAATCCTCGACCCTGATCGCCACGTTTGTGGGCTGGATGCTCGACGGCATGGACGTCATGATCTTCAGCTTCGTCATGCCCACCCTGATCGCTCTGTGGCATATCTCGAAAGAGCAGGCCGGGATTCTGGGCACTTCCGTGCTCCTGATCTCGGCCGTGGGTGGCTGGCTGGCCGGAATGGCGGCTGACCGCTTTGGCCGCGTCCGCGTACTCCAGGTCACTATTCTCTGGTTCGCTCTATTTACATTCCTCAGCGGTTTCACCAATTCCTTCTGGCAACTCATGCTCACCCGCGGGTTGCAGGGTCTCGGCTTTGGCGGCGAATGGGCCGTGGGTTCGGTCCTGATTGGCGAGACCATTCGGGCGCAGCATCGCGGCAAGGCCGTGGGTACTGTGCAATCCGGATGGGCGCTGGGCTGGGGCGTGGCGGCAATTTTCTACACGGCCCTGTTTTCGTTCCTGCCTCCGGAAATTGCCTGGCGCATTATGTTCTGGATTGGTCTGTTGCCCTCTCTTCTGGTCTTCTACATTCAGGGCCGCGTTCATGAACCGGAGATCTATTCCGCAAAAAAAGCACAGCAGGGCACCGCCAAATTCCACGAGATTTTCGCGCCCGATCTGATCCGCACCACGCTGCTGGCCTCGCTGGTCGCACTGGGCGCTCAGGGCGGCTACTACGCGGTGACCACTTTTCTGCCACTTTATCTGCAGACCACCCGGCATCTATCTGTCATCGGCACTGGTGGTTACCTCGCCGTCATCATTACCGGCGCGTTTGTTGGCTACCTCACGAGCGCCATGCTGACCGACTCCATGGGCCGTCGCCGAACCCTCATCCTGTTCGCCGTCGGATCTTTTGTGGTGGTCTTCTTCTACACCGCATTCCCCATCACCAATTCCGTGATGCTGGCGCTGGGCTTCCCCCTGGGCTTCTTCTCCTCCGGGTCATTCAGCCCGATGGGCTCGTTCTTTACCGAGCTCTTTCCCACCCGCGTGCGCGCTTCCGGACAGGGGTTCGCCTACAATTTCGGCCGCGGTCTGGGTGCCATCTTCCCCGCGCTGGTGGGCGTTCTCAGCACTCGCATCGCTCTGGAACACGCCATCGCCATCTTCTCAGCGGGTGCGTACCTGCTGATGGTTCTGGGTGTTCTGGCTTTACCCGAGACCCGCGGTAAGGCACTACGGGACTGACCCCCGCATCCACTGCGACATAATGAATTCATGCACAGAATTTGGGTGATTCTGCTTTGTCTGGCCCCGGCTGCGTTCGCGGCGGAAATGACCAGGCTCACAGTCCAGTTGAACGCGCTGGAGACCGACAAGCCAGTTTCCCGCGCCAGCATCATTGTCCGCTTTAAGGGCAGCCGGCATCCGGTGAAGCTAAAGAAGATGCTCACTTCCTGGGAAACAAAATCCGGGGAAAATGGTAAAGCCGCTTTCCCTTCTATTCCGCAGGGCCAGGTCACTATTCAGGTGATCGCGCAGGGGCGCCAGACCTTCGGCGATGTCTACGAGCTGGATCAGGAAGAACAGACCATCAGCATCAAGCTGAGCCCCCCGCAAACCCAGTATTCCGAACACGAAGCGCAGAAGAAAAAGTAGGCACAGCAAAGTGACGCGACTAAAGTCGCGGGCCCGGCTTACTTCTTCTTCGGTTCGATGATGATCGACTTCAGAACCGAGTCTGTGGTCAACTCTTCCGTGCCTTTGGCAAAGGCGTTCTGGTTCAGAATGAATGCGATCACGTCCACATATTCCTGGCGGGTGAGTGACCCCGGGTCGCTGGCGGGCATTGTGGTCTGAATCCGTACCGCCAGTTCGAACAGCGATTTCCCGTTCCAGTGATCCACAAAATCTTCGCCCGCGAGGTTGGGCGCATCGTCGCCGCCGGTGCGCGGATCGCCATGGCAGGTTTCACATTGATCCTGATAAACCGTGGAACCGCGGCCAGCCTGCTCCAGCGTGTACACGCCCTGCACCACCGAGCGCTGTTGTGACGCTGCGGCCGGCCAGAACGCAAGCACCAGCAGCGCGGTAACCGCGGTAAAAAGACAGAATCCTGTTTTCATATGCGGCGCTTGTACACTGATTCCATGTTACCGCCCTCTCTCAAACTACCTGGTGCACTACTCCTTCTGACGTTCGCGCTCGTCCCCGGGTTGCTTACCGGCCAGCGCGGCGGCCGTGGTGCCAATAGCCCCTTCCCCGGTGGAACCAACCCCGATGGCTCGCTCCGTCCCACCCCTCCTGTTACTTCTCTGTTCACACAGGACGCCTGGACCGAATATTCCATCCTCGCCCCCGGAACTGAATCGTTCCGCGTGAAGTTTCTGCCCGAAGAATCCCGCGCCGGCGCAACCGAACTGGTCAATGCTACCCGTGGCGGCAGTGAAGGTTCCGATGTTGAAGTTTTCGACCCCCGCACCGGTGAACCTCTCCCGTTCACGTATAAAGAAGATTCTCCAGACGTCCATGTCATCCACGCCAAACTCCCGCGCCCTGTTCCCACGGGCGGCATCGGGCGTGTGTTGATTTACAAAACCTACAAGGACGCGCGGACTTACACCATGCACGGCCAGGATATTGCGTGGGTTCGCAGCCTGGCCGGCTACCGCCTTGGCGTGGTGCTGCCCAAAGGCTTCGGCTTTCTCTCTTCCAACGTCGCGGCGCAACTGGGCGTGATGCCCGATGGCCGCCTGCGTCTCATGTTCGCCAATCCTTCCGGGCAATCCAATCCCGTCACCATTCATGCTCGCCCTACCGCCACGCCTTTCCAGCCCGCCCGTTTTGTCGATATGTTCTACGACGACATGAAGACCCTCTATGACCTGGGCGCACCTGAATCCCATGCTGTGAGAGTGGAGCAAATTTACAGCGATTACCGCAAAGGCGCACAGGCACGGCTCGATTCCCTCACTTACCTCGATCTTAAAGATCTCCGCGTCACCGACCTTGATACTGCCGACGTGCTGCCGGTCACGGGCGGTACAGCCAGGCTGGCCGTTCCCATCACGGTAGATGATCAGAGCGCCCACCTGAAGATAGCCGGTACGCTCACTGACTCCTCCTATCAATCCGATAAAGGCGGCCTGGTCTTCGAACGCACTATGAAAGGTCTGCGCAATACGGTACTTCTGCCTGCCGGTTACGAAGTGGAATCGGTCTCGCAATCCGGCACCATTGGGGAACGCGAAGGGCGGGCCTTCGTTGCGCTCATTAATCTGAATGCGGAAAACAGCTATCGCGTGTCCATTCACGCGCGAAAGACGAAATGACCAACCTGGGCTCTAATTAACGCGGCGAGGACACGAATCAGGCGGCTTTTGTGGACGGTACCCATGCGGTGGCGGCGTTGCGGGCCATTTTAAGGCGGTAATCGCGAATAATGGAACGGTCGAGACGGTCAAACGAAAAAACCAACCCACCGTTCTCCTTAGCTTCGCCTTGGGGGTCGAAAACCTCATGGTGCTGTGCGGCGAACTGGCGGAGGAGCTTGGCTTCTTCGAGTGCGTGGGCTTCGGCGGCCTTGCGTTTATTTTGGTCGAGGTCCAGTTGCTTGCGGTCTTTTTCCATGCCGCGGCGGATGCGCTGTTCGTAGAGGGAGAGGTGGTCGAAGACCTCGGGATGTTCGCAGAAGGCGGTGGCCATGTGGAGAGCGTCGGCGGTTTGTGGGTTGTCGCCGGCGATGGTGCAGTCTTTGCGATAGCCAATGTGTTGGGCGAAGATATTTTCTTCCACCGCGCGGGAGCGGTTGAGACGCCACTGGGCTTCGGCGATGTTGCGGACCAGTTGAATTTCGTCACCATTGGCCGGGGCGAAGCTGGCGATGATGGGGGCGCAGAAGACTTCGACGGCCTTGCGCTCGGCGTCGGGCAGGAGACGGACCTGGCCGGTGATGCGATGACGGCTGGCGTTGAGGCGTGCGCCCTTCTTGCCTTGTTCGGTGCGGGGGCCGGTGGAGAATTGGGCATTGCGGCGATTGGCTGCCAGGCGTTTGGGGGAGAGGAATTGACCCATGGCCTGGGTGAAGGTGCGCGGGACTGCTGCTGCGGCTTCGGGGGTTGGGGTGGGTTGCGGAGCGGTGGCGGGGTTCATCGACGGTGTCATTCGAGTTATTTGCTTCCTCGATTGAGGAAATAGCATGGGTGGAGCGGAAATCGGGATCGGGGGCGGGGGCCAGGAAGGGTATGGTTCAGGCGGAAGGGCTTTCTACGCAAGGGGTTGGGAGGATCAAGAATTTGTTTTGGCGGGTTGTGACCGGGTTTGAGGGGCGGCGGAATCCGGGGTTTCAAGTCTCAGGGAATGGGGTGTTACCGGGAGGTTGTTACGAAATTTCGGGGTACTGGAAAAGGTGAGGAAGAGCGTGGTGGCTAGTCGTGGTTCGACGGGGCCGCGAAACGCTCCGGATGGTAGCTCTGATGCTGTGTGCCCCGAAGGTGTAGGCTTGAGACACTCGAAAAAGGAAACACGCAAACATGAAGAATGCTTCGACAATCTGGATGTCTATTGGGTACGCCTCACTGCTTACCGCCCTAATGGCTGGTACGGCTCTTTTTGCATCGGCTCAGGTTACAGACCGACCAGTCAGCGCAGGCAGCAAAGCGGAAGATCAGGTGCGACGGCTGAATGTTGAAGAGGTCGAGGCTTTCCTTCACCGCGACCCGAAATCAATGGCGCGTTTGTGGTCGGACGATTTTGTGGTCACGAATCCGCTGAACAAATTTGTAAATAAGCAACAGGTTCTCGGAATGATGGAATCAGGGTTTCTGGTTGTTACTTCTTACGACCGGAAAATCGAGTACATCCGGGTCTATGGCGCCAATGTCATCGTGGCGGGAAGCGAAACTGTCGTCTGGGGCGGAGGAATGCCCAACGCGGGCAAGACTGAACGCCTCCGTTTTACCAGCGTCTGGATGCTGCAGAGTGGACGCTGGCAACAAATCGCGCGGCATGCCAATGTCGTACCGCAATAATCGGGTACTCGCTTTCGAGAGTCATTGGGATCGTCCTGCGAGGCGTAGTTCAAGGAAACTTTGATGACTGTCCGGGTACTGCCCGGTTGTGCTCGTCATTTAGGCTTTCTAATTTCAGGTATTGGGCGTTACGAAGGCTGTTATGAAATCCCGTGCCTGGCTTCATCAACCGACGAGCGGAAAATGAAGAGGCGTTCGAACCGCATCCGAACCGGGTGCCCAACCTGGGTGGACCTGACACTTTCACGTCGGATGATCGGTGAACAAACGACTTGCGTCGGTTCGAGGGGATGCGTTTTTATGCTGCGAGAGTTCTAAATGAACACTCATATGGGGAGCCAAAGAGGCGTGGACTGGATGGTGTCTCAGTCAAGATTCATGAGTGGACGCACAACCACAAACACTACCCGTCACCTGAGATCCATTTCTACCGTCCGCAGGATTAGCCCGTCAGACTCCTTGGAGTATCTTCCCCGCCCGTACCACCACGAAATGACCGTTTTTCCAGTCGAACACGTAGTCCATATTGGCCATCCCGGCCGGCGTCAGGTGCTGAATCGGCTGAATGAAAATCTGCAGGCTGTGGTCGTTGTACCAAAGCGAAGCAAGAAAATATAACTCCAAATCGACAAACGGGCCGTTCAAAAAGAGGACTCTGGAGTTCGGGCGAATGGCCACGTCAAAGGCTCTCAGCTGCCGGATCGCATCCCGCGTCGGTCGCTGCTGGTTGCCGGCAGCTTCCACCTGGAACGCCTCTCGCCACGCGCGGTTCCACGACCACATGAAGAGGAGCAGCGTCGCCAGCGCCAGACGGATTGCAACCACCACCCTGCGCGACATCACGCGTTCCGGCGATACCGCGCGAATCACATCCCAAAGGGCAATTCCGGCCAGCATCGCCCAGCCCGTCAATGGCAGGTACAAGTTGTATTGCCCTCGCCGGGGAATGAATACAATCGGCAGCGGCGAGACCAAGACCAACAGCAAACAGAACCAAACCGCCTTCGACTTCCGAAGCCACGCGCAGATTCCCAGCAGCGGAATCAGCAAAGCTGCGCGCGCCGGGGTGAACCACGTATCGGCCAGATAAAAAATCTCGTCCAGGAAGTGGTCGCTGTTGGATATGTATTGCCCGTAAGTGAAGAGTGGGCGATATACCGAAAGTCCGGTACGGGAATCGGAAACGGCAAACTTTCCAATGGTGTAGGCCAGCGCCATGCCGCAGGCGATAAGGGGAGTGCGTACCTGCCTTGCGGGGCGCTGGTAAAGCTCTTCGTAGCCCAGCAACAGCAGTGGCAGGGTAACGCCAATTTCCTTCGAATTGAGCGCGCCCCCATATAGCAGCAGACAAATCAGTGTTTGACGCCAGTTCAGCTTCTCGCCCGCCGAGCGGATCCGCACATAGTAAACCAGAGCACCAAAATAAAACAAGAAGCAAAGCGCATCGTACACGGTGGAGGGCGACAGGTACAAAGCGCTGAGTGCGGTGTGTGAACAAATCAGTACCGCCGCGAAGCCCGCTGCGGCACGGGCAACGCCCAGCAGACAGGCGAAACGGTAGAGCAGAAAAGTATTGACCGCCAGTACCATGCTGATGGCAATGTGGTAGGGGAGTGGGTTCAGATGGAAAAACCGGTAGATGGGTAAGTAGAACAAGCCACCCATCGGGCGGTTCGCCGTTGCGAAGAACAGCAGATTGCCGCGAATTATCCCCGCCGTGCCCATTTTCCAGTAGTCAAACAGGTTCATCGGATCATCGGAAGCGAATCCCGATGCAAAGCCGGACCACACGATCCAGAGGAAGTAGCAGGCGGCAAAAGTTATACATGCCGCATACAATGTCGTGGGTCGCCCGATTCGGGCCATTCCTACCGCGCCAGCCGCCACGGCGAAACTTCCGGCCACTTCGCCAGCTCTGTCTCCGCCCATTTCGCGTCCTTGTCGGCATGGCATCCATTGCACGAATTCGGAATTTTGTACGCCGTCGTCGACGCCGGGAAAATTACATTAAAAGTATGCGAGCGCACATTCACATTCGCTATCGTCTGCTCAATCTTCGGCATATGGCAGCCCGCGCACTCCGTGCCCGTCGACCCCGCCGGGTGATGCGAATGGGCCGTCACCTCGCCTGGCGGGCCGTTCGGCGAGTTCTGGTTGTGGCACGTCAAACACATCTGATTCGCCGGACGAATCAGATCTGCATTATTCTGCGTCCCGTGCACGTCGTGGCAGGAAAAACACGTCACGCCGCGCTTGTACATTGTGCTCTGCACAAAGTCATTGCCCTGCATCCGGTTCTTGTGCCCGGTGCCGTCGGCGAAGTGCGTGAAAGTGGTCTCGCCCAGCTTGTGTTCCTCCAGCGTCCATTTCGCCGCCAGCCGCTCGCCCGCCACATAGCCCACAGGCCAGTCGTAATAACGGCCATCAACGGGATTCACCTTCGGTTGCCCCTGGCTGTGGCACTGTATGCAGACGTCGTTGGCCCGCACATAATCCAGCCGCGCCGGATTCACGATATTCGCTTTAGACGGTTTCGCCACATGGTCACTGGCCGGCCCGTGGCATTTTTCGCAGCCCACATTCCACTCTGCAACTTCGTGCGTCGCCGTGTTGTAGCCCACCGAATGACAGCCATCGCACAGCGGACCAGTGGGTCTCTCACTCATCGCCGCCGGATAGAACTTCACCCACCAGTCGCTACCCGGTCCCGGCCCGTAGGCACGCCAGGTCTTGTTTTCGATATCCCACTGTGCGGGATAAATGAAGTAATCGGTACCCTTCTTATACAGGTAGCGTTGCTTCCACTTCGACCCGTACATAAACGCCACGTCGGATATTTTGAAGGTCACCAGCGGATTCGGCTTGCTGAAATCGCCCTGCACCGCGTCCGGATGTTTCGCCGGATCGGTGATCACATTGGCCATTCTTGTCTTCTGCCACCGCGCGTAGGTTTGCGGATGGCACGTCTGGCAAGTCTGCGAACCAACGTAGGTCGCTCCGGAAGCCCCGGCAGCGCACAACAGCAGAAGAGTCGGCAGGTAACGCATGATTCTATAATCGTCCATACGATGCTGCTTCAGCTCGCGGTGGAAAATTACGCAGTGGTCGACCGGCTTCGCGTGCGTTTTCACGAAGGGTTGAATCTGCTCACCGGCGAAACCGGCAGCGGCAAATCCATCGTGGTGGATGCCCTCGGCCTGCTGCTGGGAGCCCGCGCTTCGGCCGACTCCATTCGTTCCGGAGAAGAAAAAGCCCGCGTCTCCGGCATCTTCGATCTGCCGCCCGAAGCCGCTCGCGTGCTCGCCACCGCTGGTTTCGAGACGGAGGGCGATGAACTTCTCATCGAGCGTGAGATTCTGGCCAACGGCAAGAGCCGTGCCTTCGTGAACAATCGTCCGGCCTCGGTTGGTCTGCTGCGCGATCTCGCTCCCGCGCTGGGCGACATCCATGGCCAGCACGACCAGCAGTTACTCTTCGATCCCGCCGCCCAACTCGCCATTCTGGATGGTTTCGCCGGATGTACTTCTGAACGCGTCCATGTTGCCGAAGTTTTTGGCCAGTGGAAACGGGTGCGGGAAGAGATTATTGCCCTCGAAGCGGACGATCAGGAAAAGTTGCGCCTGCTTGACCTCTGGCAGTTCCAGCGCCGCGAAATCGAAAATGCCGCCTTGCGCAGCGGAGAAATTGCCGAACTGGAAGCCGAACGCCGCATACAGCAAAATGCCGGCAAACTCGTGGAAATCGCCAGCGTGGCCTACGAGGCGTTGTATGAATCGCCGGAGTCTGCCTGGAGCACCGCACGCACCGTGTCCCGCAAGCTGGATGAACTCGTGCGCATCGATACCTCGATGGAGCCGGTGCGCCAGACTCTGGAACCGGCACTGATTGCTCTCCAGGACGTCTCTTTTTCCCTCCGCGACTATTTGGGACGGGTGGAAGCCAATCCCGCACGCCTCGAAGAGATTGAGAGCCGTCTGGCCACCCTGGATAAGCTGAAGCGCAAATACGGATCGTCCATCGAAGCTATTCTCGAATTCTTCGCGGATGTCTGCCGCAAGATCGACGAAGTGGAAACCGCCGGTCAACGTCTGGAAACCCTTCGCGTCGATCTCACCAGCTTGGCTGGCGCGTACGAAAATGCCGCCGCCGTACTAACCGCCCGCCGCCGTAAGGCCGGCGACGATCTGGGTACGCGCGTAGAGGCGGAACTGAAGCCCCTCGCCATGGAGCGCGCCGTCTTTCGCATCGAGCTAACGCCGTCGCCATGGTCGGAATCCGGCGCCGATCATGTCAGCTTCCTCGTCTCTGCCAATGTTGGTGAAGAGCCGAAACCCATGGAGCGCATCGCCTCTGGCGGTGAACTCTCGCGCATCGCGCTCGCCCTGAAGACCTGCCTGGTTGGCGGCAACCGTGCGGGGATTCTGCGTACTCTGGTTTTCGACGAAATCGATACCGGCATCAGCGGTCGCGCCGCCGAGGGCGTAGCCCGCCGCCTGAAGAAGCTCTCTGAACAAAACCAGGTATTGTGTGTAACCCACCTGCCGCAAATCGCGTGTTTTGCCGATCACCACTATCGTGTAGGCAAGTTCGAGCGCGGCGGACGCACGGTTGCCGAAATCGAAGAACTCCAGCCCCAGGGCAGCGCCGAAGAGATTGGTCGCATGCTCAGCGGGCAAACTCTCACCCCCGAAGCTCTGCGCAATGCCGAAGAACTCATTCGCGCAGCAAGGAATTAATATGCTCAGTTACAGCCGCGGCCCCGAAGCTCCGCTGTTGGAATGCACCATCCATGAGGCGCTGGCCGCCACTGTCGCCCGCGTGCCGAACTCGGAAGCACTGGTCTCGTGCCATCAGGGTATCCGCTACACCTTCGCGGAATTTATGGGCGAGGTGGAACGTGTATCCGCCGGTTTCAGTGGGTTGGGTCTGGAACCCGGCGACCGTTTCGGTGTCTGGGCCACCAACTGCGTGGAATGGGTTGTGTTGCAATTCGCCGCCGCGCACGCTGGCCTTGTTCTTATCAACGTGAACCCGGCTTACCGCGCGCACGAACTGGAATACATTCTGCGCAAATCGGGCATGCGCGCCCTGTTCCTGGCGGAACGGGACCAGTACAGTGACTACGCCGCCATCCTTGCCGAAGCCAGTGCCGGAGGCCCACATCTCCTCGAACACGCCATCTACCTCAACACGCCCTCATGGGAAGCGTTCCTCGCCAACGGCGTTCGCCGCCCTGCCGCAATCGTACGCAACACCGATGTCGCCAATATTCAGTACACTTCCGGCACCACCGGTTCGCCCAAGGGCGTGCTGCTCACGCACCGCAACCTGGTGAACAACGCGGGCTACATTGCCGGTGGAATGCGGTATACCGAAGCCGATCGCATCTGCGTCCCGGTGCCTCTGTATCACTGCTTTGGCTGCGTTGGCGGCTCGCTCGTGATGGGTGTGCGTGGTGCCGCCATGATTCTGCCTTCGGCCCGGTTCGATGCACGGGCCACCATGGCGGGCGTGGCTGCGGAACGCGCCACGGCGCTCTACGGCGTGCCCACCATGTTTATCGCGCAACTGCATCACCCGGAGTTTTCGGCGTTCGATTTCTCGTCCCTGCGATCTGGCATCATGGGCGGTGCCCCGTGCCCGGTCGAAGTGATGCGGCGCGTGCAGGATGATATGCACTGCCCCGGTATGACTGTGATCTACGGACAGACGGAGTGTTCACCGGTCATCACCGGTTCCGCTGTCGACGACGATATGGATATTCGCGTCACCACCGTGGGCCGCGCCTATCCCAATACCGAGGTCAGGATCACGGGCCCCGATGGCGAGACGGTGCCCCTGGGACACCAGGGCGAACTCTGCACCCGCGGTTATCTGGTTATGCCTGGCTACGACGGTGAAGCGGACGCCACCGCCCGCACCATCGACTCCGAAGGATGGCTGCGCACCGGCGACCTTGCGGTGATGCGCCCCGATGGAAATTTCCACATCACCGGTCGTTTGCGCGATCTGATTATCCGCGGCGGCGAGAACGTCTATCCCCGCGAAGTGGAGGAGTTCCTCTACACCCACCCGCAGATTGCCGACGTCCAGGTTTTCGGCCTGCCGCACGAAGAGCTGGGAGAAAGCGTCGCCGCCTGGATTCGCCTCAAGCCCGGCGAGACCACCACTGCTGAAGCCATCCACGACTTCTGCAAAGGGACGATCGCACACTTCAAGATTCCCGCCTGGATCCGCATCACCGAAACTTTCCCCATGACCGTCACCGGCAAGGTTCAGAAGTTCCGCATGCGTGAAATGGAGATTGAGGCTCTGGACCTGGGCAAAGCCGCCGCCATCCGCACCGCGTAGGGGCGCAAAACTTAGAGTCCGCGCGAGGCTGCCAGGGTGAGGCTAAGCCCTGCCGTGTGGTCTTCCAGAATGAGCGCGCCTTTTTCCAGGCGGACTTCGTCAATGCGGCGGAAACCGTCCGGTGCGCGCGCGCTGAAGACCAGGAATCGCTTCCTGATTTTAGATTTCGCCGACAGCCAGCCCGTCGTCGGCATGGCAAACAGGTTGCCGAGTGACATTGCATCGCGGCGCGACAAATCCCACGGCGAGAGCCCAAACCCCACTCCCCGCACTTCGGCGTGCTCGCTGGGAAAGTAGCCCCACATCTGCGCCCACGGAAAATCTGTTCGCCGGAACAGATAGCCGCAAATGGTCTGGCGGAAAGTATTGATGGCAACCACCCAGGCAAATTCCCGCTTCGTATCGAACAGCGTAGTCACGTGATCCAGGAACCGTGGATTGCCCGGGCTGTTGCGCAGGTTGATGGCGCGTCCGCTGACCCCTTGCACGGTGGGCCAGACAAATTCGGTTCCGGGAATGAGTCGGCGGTCCAATGCTGCGCTCCGTCCCAGCGCACTCTCCGGGAACGCCGGCGGCGCGGGACGCACCATAGACTCCGTGCCCGGCAGATCAATGGCCGACACGCCGGGTGCGATAAACGGTGCGCCGAAAGTTGCGTGCTCGGTCCAGAAGAGAGGGTGATCGATGGCCGTCAGATTCTCCAGCAGGCTATCCACGTAGATCACATTCTCGCCATCCACCACCGTATAAGTGCGAGTGAACGATTCGTCTGCCACCGGCAGAATCGCCGTCATGGTTACGGAGGCAGTCTTGCCCTCCGCTTGCGGCAGCAAAGAGTATTGCTGGAGGCGCGCCTCGCCATGCGGCGGCAGGCCAGCCGCACGCTCCTCCGGCGATGCTTCACCGAAGCCATTCAGCGCAATGAAGTGCCCCCGCAGACCGTCGAAGGGTGAGCGCGGACCGGGATTCCACAGAGGATTCACCTGCTCGTCATCATCGGCCAGGGTGAGCGATGCGATGCCCGCGCCACGCGTGAGAACGGTCAGCCGGATGCGGTCGTTGGAGAGTACCACCGCGGCCTGCTCTTCGAATACAGTCTCGCGGGGGTCCGTCGCCGCCGCCGCGAATGCAGCCAACAGCAACACGATGGCACCGGGCCGAATCGTTCCTGACAACATGCGAACACAATATAGCGCGTGGCGGCGGGTATACTTTCCCCAATGGCCGCACACTACCAGCCGGAGTGGGAAAGGTCGGCCGATTTCTCCATCGTCGACCTGCGCCGCATCAGTGCGTGGGAACTCGATCCGTTGCTTCTGGCAGAGACCGTGGAGTGGGAACAGCGGCTGGATTGGGACTATTCAAAGGCGGCGGATTTGGTGCGGGAATTTGCCAATACCGGTTCGCTGGCGGGTGCGGCGATCATGGATGGTGGCGCAGTCGCCGGTTACGGCTATACCGCCGTGGAAGATCACAAAGGGCTCATCGGCAACCTCTACGTGCGCCCGGAATTGCGCGGCACGCGCACAGAGGCCGCCTTGTTCCACGCGCTGTTGCAAGACCTGCTCAACGCGCCGCAGGTGCGCAGAATTGAAAGCCAGTTGATGCTGGTAGACCGGCCCACTGCCCTCACAGTGGCTCACGAAGCCGGGCTGCGCTTATATGAGCGCATCCTCATGTCGTGTGGCGTAGATGAATTGCGCAACAGCATGGGTCTTCCGGGCAGCGGCGAGTTCCGCCTGGAGCCCTGGGGCGATCAATGGAATGAAGCAGCAGCCATGGTGATTTTGCACGCCTATCGCGACCATGTGGATTCCAATATCAACGACCAGTACCGGACGTTTGGAGCGGCCAGCCGCTCTCTGAAGAATCTGGTGGAATTCCAAGGTTGTGGAACCTTCTTTTCTCCCGCCGGCCTGGTGGCGTTTGACAAAAGCACGGGCCGTCCGGCGGGATTGGTGCTGTGTAGCTTTGTAGCGCCCGCCGTAGGGCATGTCACCCAGTTGTGCGTGACACCAAACGCGCGTGAAAAAGGCCTGGGCTACGCGCTGCTGCGGGCGGCGGCAATCCGCCTGGCCGACGCGGGCGCGGTGCGAATTGGGTTGACCGTAACCCTGGCGAATTTGCCTGCGCTGAACCTGTACCAGCGCTGCGGTTTCCGCGAGGTGAGACGCTTCTTCGCGTATGCGCGGGAAGTTTGAGGCTGGCGTTATCGCTCAAAAATTGGCGATAATGTGAGCGATGGCAATTGAGTCCATCGCTCATGACGTGGAATTGGCAACAGCCCGACTGGCCGGATTTTCGCTGGGAACCAGACCGTCTTGCGAAGGCGGAGGAGAGGTTCGTGCTTCAATCCATTGCACGTCTTCGTCGTTGAGTTCGCTGCGGTGTTCGTCCAGGTAGCGTTGCACGAGTTCTCCCGCCAGCGGGTGGTGCAGATGTCCCAAGCCGTGGAGAGCGCACCATTGACAGCCCCGAGAGTTGAGAGCGAGTATCTTCGACAATGTCTGATACATGGCCCCGGCTATTAGCTCTTGGTCGTGTGTGAGAGCTGAGTAGTCCTCTACCCTTGACATTACCTGTCGGAGGTGTTCGATCAACTGTTTTGCGTCGAGATCCGAACGGTCCACTTTGTACTGGTCGGTTGACAGCCAGAACGTGTGGAGGATGAGATCCCACCACATCCAGTAGAACGACCCACGAATATCTCCGGAATGGTGGACGACCACATCCCTGAAGGGCAAATACATGGATTCAACGCAATCGATTCGCAACCTGCAATCCACCGCGGGAACAAAAAGATACTGTTCACAACTGATGCCAGCGCCGAATACTGCCCATAGGCCTTGATCTAACTGTTCGGGCGAATAGACCTTCACCAATTCAGCAAGACTGCGGCACGTTGTTTCAAGGTAACCAACGACAGTGGTTGGATCGGATGCAACAAAGCGGTCGATCCCCGAACGAAATAGATCATCCTCGTTCTTATCGCCAACGACGGGCCGATCAAGAAAGAAAGCAAGGAACTGCGGATAAGTGAGGGCTGAAAGATCAAACTCTTTCCACGGTGTGTCCATGACTGGTTCTTCCCTTTCAGTTTAATTGTGTTGCCGTCAGGGCATACCGCTGATAAGCTTCATCCGCGCGGCCGGCATCCACTGGTATTAGTTCGCAAACGCTTTGGAACGGAAGCGGGCTCAGTCCCATGTGGATATACAGTTTCTCGCGACACAATTCAAGATACCGTTCCCCAACCGTGGGGTGCAGGTCTCAAGAGAAAACCGACGAATCATTCCGGGGACTGGTCGTACCCGGCCAGAAAAATCTCGCGGTCGTGATCGACGAGGCCCACGCGAACCCGATCCAGCCAGCCGCCGCGACCCAACACGTTCTTGCGAATTGAAGGCTCAGCGAAGAAGTAGACGAGCGACTTGGTGGCGATGCCCAGCACGTCGATCTCAACCTCGTGCCCATAGGCGTCGAAGCTGCTATTCGCTGTTCGGAATCTCAGCCGCAAACGGATTCTCGAACAGGCGATGGGACGCGCCGGTATCAAGACTCGCGACAAGTTCCACGACCCTTGTGCTGGACCGCAGCGCCACTGGACCTGTGATTCGGGCATCGTAATCGGCGTAAGAGTAAATGCTGGTAAACAAAAGCTGACGCACCATCCACCAGCCGCCGAACGGTAGCTCTCCCTCGGGCGGGAGATGTGTCAGGAGGGGCCGGTCCACTCCGGCTGCCCGCGCCGCCGCGCTGACCATCGACAGTTCGGCTCCATGAGCGACAAGACGCGTTCCGCCGAGCGCCACCCATTGACCGGCATACGGGCCGGACTCATTGGCGAGCTAGAGAAATTCTTCGCGCCTATCGTTGATCCGGGGGTACTTTCCGGTTTGCGGCGCTGCCTGATCTTCCAGCGTCAGCCTCCCAAACGCCCGTTCTTGACGCGCAGGATTCCTGTTTCCGCTACCCCGCACAACAAAAGCGGCCCGAAAGGCCGCTTTTGGACTGCAACTGGTTGATCTTATTGGTGCGGATGAAAGGACTTGAACCTTCACTCTTGTTACAGAACTAGAACCTGAATCTAGCGCGTCTGCCAATTCCGCCACATCCGCACATAGGAAGTGGAGCCTTATTATCGCCTGGTACCTGGTGTCAGGTCAAATTTCACACGGGAGGGCGGTTTGGCACGTTATTTCTTCGCCGGGTCTTTCGGGGTTGCCGCCGCAGCACCCTTGATGATGCCCAGGATCGGTTCGTTGTCGTGCACCGTGAGCGGCGGGGCACCAATCTTTATCAGATAAGCAATCGTATCCGGATGCGGGAACGGTACGCTGCTGCGAAGCGAAGGCGCATTCGCCATATCCGTGACATTCCAGCCGCGTTTCGAGCGGACGTCAAGCTTCGCGCCCTTATCCACCAGCATCTGGACCATCTCATTATTGCCGCGCCAGGAAGCGCCCATCACCGCCGTATAGCCCTGCGTGTCAACCGCGTTCACGTCGATACCCTGCTCCAGGCAGATCTTCACGGCTTCCATCCATCCTTCGGCATCGTTCTGCGTGAACTGACCGGCGAAGCCAATGCCCGCTGCCATCATCAGCGCCGTATCGCCCTGCAGGGAGACGATCCTCGGATCTGCGCCGTACTTCAACAACAGACGCATCGCCTTTGCATCAGTGCCTTGAGCGGCGCGCCAGAACGCGGTGGAGCCCGCCGTACCTATCCACTGTTGATCATGCGTCAAGGGGCGGAACCAGAGTTTGCGCAACAGCTTCTGATTGGGGTCAGCCCTCGCTTGCAGCAGAGCTTCCATCAATTCCAGATGTGTCACTTTTTCCTGCGCGGTGATGGGATTCGGAGCCCAGCCGGTGGGTGCCCACTGCGCGTCGATAGTGGCGTAGAGAGCGGCGAGGCCGAATTCATTGGCCAGGTTCGGGTTGGCACTGTGCTCCAGCAAATACTTGCCGATGGCGTAGTGGCCGTTCTCGATGGCCATTACGAGGGGGCTGGTCTTATCGCCCACGCTGACGATATTGACGTCGGCACCGGCTTCCACCAGAGTCTTCACCGTTTCCATGTGGTTGTCGCGCGCCGCGTACAGCAATGCTGTCATGCCACCCATGGCGGTAGCGCCAGAGCGGTTGGCGAGAGCTGCGGGGTTGGCCGGAACGTTGTCGGTAGCCGGGGCGATGGGGTTGCCATCTTCGTCATAACGCATCTTCACCAGCCTCGAAACTTTGCTGGTTACGTTGAGGTCGGCCTTGCGGGCAACCAGGGTACGAACTACTTCGGCGCGGTCCAGAGCGGCTGCAAACATCAGTGCGGTTTGGCCACGGGCAGCTTCGGTAGCGTTGATGGCCGCGCCACGGTCGAGCAGGAGTTTCACGGCTTCAGCGCTGCCGGAACCGGCGGCAGCCATCAGGATGGTAGTGCCGTCGGTCTTGGTATTGTTGACGTCGGAGCCGGCTTTGAGGAGCACGTCCATCAGCGCGGCGTTGCCGTTGGCGGCGGCGAGCATAAGGGGCGTCAGGGCTTCCACCCGTGTCACCGCCTTCACGCCGGCACCGGCCACAACCAGCAGACGGGCCATTTCCGTATCGTCTTTGAAGGCAGCCCAGTGAAGGGCGGTCATGCCATCACCCTGGGCGAGGTTGACGTCGGCCTTCAGTTTGATCAGAGCCTTCACGGCTTCGCGATCACTCTGCATGGCGGCTTCGGCCACGCGCAAATCCCGGGTGGCCTGGTTCGATTCAGGCACAGCCGAATCGGCCAGAGCCAGAACCCCCAGCACCGCACCGAGTGTGAAAAGGCTGGTGGTTCGCATGTTCTTCAGGTTTCTCATATTGCGATTTCGCCGGTGCTGTCACCGATCTTCTCCACGTCGTCCACACCCAGCCGATGCAGCACGGTGAGCCAGGCATTCGCCATGGGTGTTTCCAGTTTGGCGCGCACGTGCATGTTGCCCTGAATGGCACCGTTGGCGTGACCCACCATGAACAGCGGACAGCGTTTGTGATCGTGAATGTGCGAATCGCCCATTGGACTGCCGTAAATCACCAGCGAATGATCCAGCAGATTTCCGTCCCCATCGGGAGTGTTCTTCAGCTTCTCCAGAAAGTAGGGCAACTGGCCCACGTGGTAGGCGTTGAGTTTGGCGAATTCGGCGATATTGTTGGGGTTTTCGCCGTGGTGCGAGCAGGAGTGAAACGGGGTCTTCACGCCGCTTTCGGGGAACACACGGTTGCTGGCATCGCGGCCCATCTTGAGCGACGATACGCGCGTCACATTCGCCATGAACGCCAGAGCCTGCAAATCGAACATCAGCTTCGCGTGCTCTTCGAAGGAATCGGGAACGCCCAGCGGCGCTTCGGGAATCAAACGTGCCTCACCGGAGGCATTGTATTTTTCGATGCGCTGGATGCGCCGTTCCACTTCCCTGACGTCATCGAGGTAGTTGCCCAGACGACGACGATCACTGGGGTCGAGCCCCTTCTGCAGACGCGCCACGTCACTCATGATGCCGTCGAGAATACTTCGTTCCGTCTTCTGCCGCTGCAACCGCTGTTGCGGCGTGCCGCCTTCGCCGAACAGGCGTTCAAAGGCCACGCGCGGATCGCGTTCCATGGGCAGCGGACTGGTGGGACCGGCCCAGGAAATAGTGTCGGCATACACACAGGCGTAGCCGTAGCCGCAGGCGCCGGAGCCATCCACGTTTTCAATGCAGAGCTGCATGGAGGGCAGCGGCGTGTCCTGGCCGAAGCGCTTCGCGTAAATCTGATCGATGGAAGGCCCGGCCTGAATGTCCGATCCTTCGGTCAGTTTGGGATGCGCGGCGGTGAGGTAGACGGCGGATGAACGGTTGTGGTCGCCCCCTTCTTCGGACACGCTCCAGGCGTTGGCGCCGCCCAGATCTGTGTCACTGATGACGGTAAGGTAGTCGCGATAAGGTTCCAGAGATTTGAGTGTCGGGGTGATCTCGAAGTCGCGGCCTTCCTTAACCGGGGACCAGTAGTTTTTGCGACTGCCGATGAGGCAGCTACCCGCCGCGCCGTGTACCATTTCGATAGTGCAGAGGCGGGCTTTGGGCATGGCGGCGGTGCGTCGCAGGGGAGTCTGGGCCGGAACCATGGAATCGAGGAAGGGCAGAGACACCGTGGCACCCAAACCCCGCAGAATGGCACGCCGCGACAGAAATTTTCCGGTAATAAATTGCACTTTACTCTCCCGATTGAACACACTTCTCAGACTACGTGATTATATGTATCGGGATCACCGGAGTCAAGCGGTCCGAAAGGGCTAACCGTCACCGTTTCTAAGGTTTGCCGCTTACGAATTCGCGATTGCGCTTCTCCGGGCCAAAGCCCACTGCGATGGCAGCGGCCAGCAGCACCAACGCGGCCATGAGGCCCATGGCTGTGGAGTAGCTGAACTTTTCTGCAATGCGTGCCTCAATATAGGCCGAACTGGAGGAAACCAGAGTGCCGATCTGGTAGACAAAGCCCGGGAAAAATCCGCGCGCCTGGGGCGGGGAGAGCTCATTGATGTGCGCCGGGATGGCACCCCATGCGCCCTGCACCACGAACTGCATGAGAAAACCGCCCAGGATAAGCAGTGGCTTGTTGGGCGCGAGTATCCAAAGGGGAATCACCAGCAACCCGCAAAGGGTAACGCTGACCACCGTGCGTCGTCGTCCCCAAATGCTGGAAAAATGCCCCATGCTGATACCGCCGATGAGGGCACCGAGCACACCGATGAACGTCATAATCGAAGTGTCCTGCGCGCTGAATCCGCGTTGCCGTTGCAGGAAAGTGGGGTACATGTCCTGGGTTCCGTGGGCGATGAAATTCATCGCCGACATGATGACGCAGAGCTGCAGGAAGAGTTTCCAGTTGGAAAAGAGTGCCGCACGGTAAGAGGCGCCATCGGTCTTCATTTCCTTCCATGCGCGGGATTCCTCGACACTCAGGCAGAGCAGCATCGTGAGGATGGCAGGGATGGCTCCAACGAAAAACATTGCCCGCCAGCCGAAGTGCGGAAAGATGGTGAAGTAGGCCAGCGCCGCCAGGCCGTTGCCCACCGCGTAGCCTTCCTGCAACAGGCCGGAAGCGAATCCGCGCCACTTCACCGGTACCGATTCCAGCGCCAGCGAAGCACCCACACCCCAGTTGCCGCCCATGCCGACGCCATACAGCAAACGCAGCGCAAAGAAGGCGCTGTAGGTGGGCGCGAAGCCGGACAGAACTTCCATCACGGTGTAGAAAGCGATGTTGGCGATCAGGACGGGTCGTCGGCCATACCGGTCTGCCAGCAAGCCAAATATAAAAGCGCCGATGGGGCGCGTCATCAGGCTGGCGGTGATGGTGAGAGCGACGTCGGGGATGGAGCGGCCGAATTCTTTGGCAATGGCGGAGACGCAGAAAACGAGTACGAAGAAGTCGAAAGCGTCGATGGCCCAGCCGAGAAACCCGGTGGCGACGGCCTTACGCGCGTTGCGGTCTTCCGCGATGCTGGTTGCCTCGGGCATGAGGACAGGTTTAGCACATCTGATAGGATGGCGCTGATCAAAGGAGTGCATGTGGCTGACGATTCCCCGCAAGGTCTGAAAGTCTGGTGGCCCTCCACCGTAATGATGCTGGGCACCGTACTTGCCTACTTTGACCGCCTGATTCTGGCGCTGCTGGCACCCATGATTCTGCGCGACACGCACATGAGTGCCGCGGACTATGGCGTAGTAGTGGCGAGTTTCAGCTACACCTACATGGTGAGTACGTTCTGCTGGGGGCCACTGCTGGACCGCATCACGGTACGCACCGGCATGACCATCGCGTTCCTGATCTGGGCCATAGCCAGCTTCAGCCATTCTCTGATCACCGGGATGCTGGGGTTCGCCATTGCGCGGGCTTTTCTGGGGATCGGCGAAGGGACAATCTTTCCCGGCGGCTTCCGCACGGCGATGGATTCACTCCCTGTTGGCAAGCAGGCGCGCGGCGTGGCTCTGGTGTACAGCGGGTCGTCCATCGGGTCGATTATTGCGCCGCTGGTTTTTATTCCGGTGGCCGTGGCCTATGGCTGGCAGAAGGCTTTCTGGATCACCCCGGTGCTGGCAATTCTATGGTTGCTGCTGTTCCGTGGCACGGTGGATCCTGCGAAGTATCTCAACAAGACCCGGCCGCAGAAATTGCAGTTTCCCAATGTGCTGGAATTACGCTTCTGGAAGATGGTGTCGAGTTATGCGCTGGGCGCGCTGCCGGTGGGAGCGCTGACGAATCTCGCGGCGCTGTATTTGAACCGGGCGCACGGGCTGACGCCGCAACAACTTGGTTATCTGCTGTGGATTCCGCCGGCGGGAATGGAGGCCGGGTATTTCTTCTGGGGTTGGATTTCAGACCGCTACTTTCGCGCCAACCCGCGGCCCACGGCTTTGTTCGTGATCATGGGCGTCACCATGATGCCGTGCGCGGCGGCGCATTGGGTGGGGTCGCCTATGGCCGCACTGGCACTGATGACGCTGGGAATGTTCGCCTCTGCCGGCTTCATCGTGGTGGCGTTGCGGACGGGCGCGCTGGCGTGGCCGAAAGATCAGCAGAGCATGGCGGCAGGCGTTGCGTCGAGTTCGTTCTCACTTTTCGTGGCGATCATGATGCCGTATTTCGGGAGATTTTTCGATCAGAAAGCGTTCACCACGGTGTTCCTGGTGCTGGGTTTCGCACCCATGCTGGGGACGATGTTGTGGTGGCTGTTGCCAGGCCACGGCGTGGCCACGCAGAATGATAGCGTGCGAGTCGACATCTGACGGGAAGTCAGAAAACTCCATCGGGGCAATTCAGGGGTAGCGTCGGTCTCAAATGCGCTCCCGCCAGTAGCCGGGCTTTCTGCGGCCGTGGGCAACTGCGATAACCTCCAGGAAGTCGTGCGAGGACCGGAACACTACAACATACGGAAACCTGTGAAGTACCGCGCGCCGGGTATTGAATTTTCCCCGTGGAAACTGTTCGGGAAATCGCGCGATGCGCGAAATCATGTTATCCAAGTCGGCAAAAAACCATTCCGCCGCACGTGAACTTCGCCCCCTGTACCACTCGACGGCTGCGCGCGCTTCCTCAATCGCCGCCGGATGAATGCAAACTTCCAGAGCCTTAATCGTCTGACTTAGCCCTCAATGTCAGCCGAGCCTCTTCCCACGGGATCATTCGAACGGCACCGTCGTCGATTTCCCGCAGGCGGCGATGGATCTCGGCATCCCACGCCTCTTCAGCCCCAGCTTCAATTCCCGAATCAAGGCTCTCCAGCAGTGAGTCAATCAGCCCGGCCCGCGCCTCAGCGGGGAGCGCCAAGGCGTCGCGAAGTACTTCGGCAACGGTTGTCACCATGACGTGATTATAACGCTCCTCAGGAACCCGGCTTTTAGTCTAATTCCTTCTCTCGCGCAGTGATGGCCGTTTTAGCGCGGGATTTCGTAGTGCTCAAGAATAGACTCCCACTCGCCGCGCGCCCGCAGGATAAGTTCCACAGTCTCCCGGATCGCACCGGATCCACCCGAGGCCTGGGTCACGAAGTGCGCGGCGGCCTTAACCTCCGGGCGCGCATTGGCCACCGCGACGCTCAGGCCAGTTCGATGGAATACCACGACGTCGGTAAAGTCATCGCCCACGTAGGCGATCTCTTCGGCGGCAATACCGGCATCGCGCATGATTTCTTCGATGATCGGAATTTTCTCGATGTGACCCTGGTACACGTAGGTCATATCGAGTTGTTTCGCGCGGGCGACGGTGGCGGGGGAGTTGCGTCCGCTGATGACGCCGGTGCGGATGTTCTTCCACTGGCACCAGCGGAGTGCGATGCCATCCTGGGAATCGAACGTCTTGGATTCGACCATGTTCCCCGCAGCGTCGGGGAAAAAATACAGACGACCGTCGGTGAGGACACCGTCAACATCCATTAGCAGCAGCTTGATTTTGGCGGCGCGGGCCAGTAGTTCAGGAGGCACTTCACTCTATCTTAGCGATTCGATCAACTGTTCCACACCGACGCATCGCCATCGTCGAAGTGAACTTCGATCGCTTCGCGGATGTTGCACTCCAGTTCACCGAGAGTATCGGCCTGTGTGGTCAGGACGTCATGGCCAGCCGGATCGTCCCACGATTCAATAACCCGGGCTTGAGCGCCAATGGATAGCAGTTCGTCACCACGGCCTGCGGCCAACCCAGTTCCCCGGTGGATCGTATTCGCACACCCATATTTCCCGGCCCTGTCCGCGAGCCACCGCACAACCCACCCTCCGGGTATCGGCCCACACAATCTGGGTGTAGTGCCCACACACGCCCCGGCAACTGTTGGACTGGTAGCTGTAATCCCTGGACTCTCCGGCCCACGCCTCCACCACGTCTTCCGCACGGGCGAATCCGCCGGTTATCTCGTACAGGTTCTCGCCGTAATTCGAGTTCGGGCGGTGCGCAAACTGGCCGCGCCGCACCAGCGTGTTGGCCCATTCCTGCGCGCTGCCAGCCAACCGCGCTGACCAGGTTAAAGGGCCCGTGCCAACCCCGGCGCGCACCGAATTGTGTGCCCGGATCATCTCTTCCGCCAATCCCGGTGAGGCGCGCAGTGTTCCTGTTGCCAAAGCCGACAAAGCCACCATCAGCGTCAGAACGTTACCCACAATAACCCCCTACCGACGGTCGTAGTTCGGATTTAGCTGTTGCTGCGGGTACTGCTGGTACTGCCGGTTGTCCTGCTGCTGTTCGTAACGCGGAGTATTGTTGTTGTAGTTACCGTAGTTCGGGTTGCAGTTCGGATTGGGGATCCGGCGGCCATACTGGTCATAGGCGTCGACTGTACATGGCGAGGGCGCGTATGCCGGACCGTAAGATGAGTTCCGATCAGGGCCGTATTCATATTCCGGCTCATAGGTATAGCCCCGGTCGTAACCGTAGCCGTCATAAACATAGCGGGGCGAATAATAGGGATCGTAATACGAATCGTAGTACGGCCGACCAAAGCCGAGATAAAACCCTCCGGAGTAGTAGCCGCCATAGCCCGATCGCCGATAGCCACCGAATCCGCCATAGTTACCTCTGTAGTAGCCGGAGCCGCCCCGGTACTCTCTTCGCTCGCCGCGGTCGCGGTCACGGTCTCGCCCGCCGCCGAACTGCTGTCCGCCGCCGTATCGCCCCGCCGGTGCCACAGAGCGCTGTCCGCCACCCCGATCACCTGAAAAATTTGAGCCTAGGTTCCCGCCGGAATTACCTGCGCCCCTGTTGCGGTCAGAAGACTGGCCTCCGCTGGCCGTTCCGCGCGAAGGCGAACGCTCCCCACCGCCGCGGTTGCCATGCCCCTGGGCCATTCCAGGCGCGGCGGCCAGTGTCAGCGCCAGCATACCGAAAAACAACGGAGTGGCTGCCTTGAACAATACCATTTTCGGGGGGCCTCTTTTGTCCCTCATACCGGCAGACGCGGCGAAACCTCCGGCGGGTCCTGAATTTCCCCCATTGTGAACGATAAATAATTGGGATGCCCTCAGCGGGCGTAGTAGCCCCGGCGCGCGCGAATGGTCACGCCTGGGCGTTTGGATCGGATTTGCAGCTTTCTGAACGTGCCATCACGGTTCGGATTGGTGGTGGCGAAACCGAGGTCGTAAAGCCCGCGAAGTTCGGCGGATACCGCAGCCAGAGCGGAGGCCACGTCGGTGCGGGAGGAGTCAAATGCCGTGCCGCCGGTTTCTTCGGCCAGCCGGTTCATCTCGGTAGTGCCGTAGCGGTTGCGGGAAGTGAGGCGCCCGCGGCGGGTTCCGGTGTAGCGGACCGTGTAGATCAGCGCATCCGCTGCCTGCGCGGCTTCAATCGCCTCAATCACGTCGTGTGCGCTGGAATTGTCTTCACCATCACTCAGCACGATCAGAGCCTTGCGGGCACCAGGCTCCATCATCTTTAACCGGGAGGTGTGGTAGATGGCGTCGAAGAACGCCGTTCCACCGCTGCGGGTTTCGTCCGGATCCAGTTCCGCCATCCGCTCACGCGTCTTGTCTTTCGCGAACTGGTCGAGGCCATTCAGAAGTTGCAGGGACGAAGCCGTGAAGTCGCTGGCGACCCGGATCCGGTTACCGAAGCAGATCAGCAGCGCCTTGTCGACGGGCGTAAGGGCGTGGGCAGCGAAGGCGGCAAGGTCGTCGCGATGCTCATGATTGAAGCGGTCCTGGCTGCCGCTCATGTCCAGAATCAGCGCGAACTGCAGCGGTAGCTCAGCCGAGCGCCCGAAGAACTGAACCGGTTGCACAAGGCCGTCTTCCAGCACTTCGATTTCATCCCGCGAAAGATCAGCCACCAGTTTGCCGCGGGCATCGCGGGCGGTGAAGGCGACGTTGACGAGGCCCACATCAACCCGGATCGCGGGCGGATCCTGCGCCAGCAGGGTGGAAGCCACGAGCAATGCAACAACCATTCGCATGAATGCAATTACGCGCCGGCGTGGGTGAAAGTTTGCAACAACCTTAGCGGAAATCGGCCATCAGTTCGCCCAGAGCGGCAGAACCGGGGCACAGCTTTTCCATGGGCACCTTCGTCAGAGAGAACGCCGGAGTGTTGTTCATTTCGTGCATATCCTGCACGTTTTCATCGGCGTAGATCACACCGGTGAGGACTTCGCCGGCATGCGAGCGGATGTAGCTGAAGGCACCTTCGCGGTCGGTCACGTCGTAGTTTTCCGGCAGCCGGGTGAAACGCATCACGCTGCCATCATGCATGGTGACGTTGGTGGTACCCTGGCGGGCAATCTCGGCCACAATTTCGTTGGCGTGGGGAACGAAATCAGTTTCTGTCATATGGCGGATATGCTTGCGCGTGAAAGCGTAACTCTTGGTGGAACCCTCGTGATCGTTGAATGTCACACAGGGCGAGATCACGTCCACAAGGGCGAAGCCGCGATGCGAGAAGGCGGCTTTCAGGATGGGCACCAGTTGTTCCTTATCACCGGAAAAGGCACGGGCGATGAACGTGGCACCGAGGCTGAGGCCCAGCAGCGCCGGGTCGATGGGCGTCATCTTGTTGGCCTCGCCCTTTTTGCTCTTCGAACCGACGTCGGAGGACGCGGAAAACTGGCCTTTCGTCAAACCGTAGACGCCATTGTTTTCGATTACGTAAACCATGCGGATATTGCGCCGGATGGCGTGGCACATGTGCCCCAGACCGATGGAGAGCGAATCGCCGTCACCGGAGACGCCAATGAACATCATTTCGCGGTTGGCCGCAATGGCACCCGTGGCGATGGCGGGCATACGGCCGTGGCAGGAATTGAAACCGTGCGCGCCGTTCACGAAGTAGGCCGGCGTCTTGGAAGAGCAGCCAATGCCCGAGAGTTTGCCGATCATGTGCGGCGGTGCGGAGATTTCCCACAGCGCGCGTACAATGGCGGCGGTGATGGAATCGTGTCCGCATCCGGCGCACAGTGTAGACATGGTCCCTTCGTAATCGCGAACGGTCAAGCCCAGTTCATTGTGAGCCAGACTCGGGTGTGAGATACGGGGTTTAGCGATTGACGGCATAGGCGACCTCCAGCTTGGGCAGCACTGCTTCCAGTACGTGTTTCGCGCTCAGGGGGAACCCGGCGTAGTAAAGAATAGAGCGCAGATTTTCTTTCGGTACGGCGGTTTCCAGCACCAGCAAAGACGCCAGTTGCCCGTCGCGGTTCTGTTCCACCACGTAGCAATAATCGTGATTGGCGAGGAAGTCTTCCACCTCGGGGCCGAAGGGAAACGCGCGAATTCGCATGTAGTCCACCTTTTGCCCTGCATCTGCCAGCAGTTCAACTGCCTCGCGAACCGCCTGGTCACAGCCGCCCAAAGTGATCATGCCTACCCGCGAACCGTGCTCCTCAATAACAGCCGGGGGAACGTGAGTCGCCGCTTCCTTGTGCTTGCGGCGCAGACGATCCATCACTTCCTGGTATTCTTCCGGCACTTCGGTATAACCGCCGAACTTGTTATGTCCGGAACCGCGGGTGAAGTAAGCTCCCCTTGCGTGCACGCCGGGAAGAGTGCGGGGCGCAACGGCGCTGCCGTTCTCCGGCATATAGCGGAAAAACTTCTCCATCCCTTCCAGTTGTTCGGCGGTGAGTACCTTGCCGCGGTCGATTGGTGCTTTGTCGTCCCACTGGAATTCGGGAGTCACCCAGTCGTTCATACCGATATCCAGATCAGAGAGCATCATGACCGGGGTCTGAAAATGCTCAGCCAGGTCGAAGCAGCGCGCTGCGAATGAGAAACACTCGTTGGGGTTGGCGGGGAAGAGCAGAATGTGGCGCGTATCGCCGTGCGAAGCGTAGGCGCATTCCATGATGTCGCCCTGTTGGGTACGCGTGGGCATGCCGGTAGAGGGGCCCACCCGCTGCACGTCGATCAGCACCGCCGGAATTTCCGTAAAGTAGGCGAAGCCCAGTAGTTCGTTCATCAGCGAGACGCCTGGGCCAGAAGTGGAGGTGAAGGCGCGGGCGCCATTCCAGCTGGCGCCCAGCACCATACCGATGGCGCCGAGTTCATCTTCCGCCTGCAGAATGATGAAGTTGTTGACGCCGGTTTCCGTGTCTTTGCGGTAGTGTTCGCAGAATGTCTTGAAAGAATCCATCACCGACGTAGAGGGCGTAATGGGATACCAGGCAGCCACCGTGGCACCGGCGTAAACGCAGCCCAGCGCCGTGGCGGTGTTCCCATCCACCAGAATCTTGCCGCCGTTGCCATCCATCTTTTCCAGGTGGAAGGGCAAAGGGAAAGTGTAGTTATCGCGAATATAATCGAACCCCAGGCGGATCGCCTTCTGATTGGAATCGCGCAGGGCTTTCTTGCGGCCGTACTTCTCTTCCAGCAGAGCCTGCACGATGGCGTCGTCAAAGTTGAGCAACGCAATCATGGCTCCGGTCACTGCAATATTTTTCATCAGCGTGCGCTCACGCGACTCTTCGAAGTTCTCGTTGCACAGACGGGCGAAAGGCACACCGATGAAGGTGACATCGTCGCGGTGCAGATCGTCATCCAGCGGCCAGGAGGAATCGTACAGCAGGTAGCCGCCGGAGCGGACCTCCTTCACGTCGCGCGCATAGGTCTGCGCGTTCATGGCGATCATCAGATCGTAATCCAGTGCGCGGGCGGTATGGCCGGTCTTGTTGACGCGAATTTCGTACCACGTGGGCAGACCCTGAATATTCGACGGGAACAGGTTCTTGCCCGAGACCGGAATCCCCATGCGGAAAATAGCCTGCATCAGCAGACCATTCGCGCTGGCCGAGCCGGAACCGTTGACGTTGGCGAGTTTGATGGCGAAATCGTTTACGCGGCTACGCATGTTTCCACCAGAACCGGAGATCCGGCATAGTTAATGTTCAGTTCAAACTTTTGCATATCCCACGCTGCCGTTGGACACCGTTCCGCGCACAAGCCGCAGTGGACGCAGAGGTCTTCGTCCTTCAGCATCAATCGTCCGGTCTGGGGCAGCGCTTTCGAAGCATACAGTGCCTGGTCGGAATGTATGGCGGGCGCGGAGAGCTTCGTCCGCAGCACCTCCTCTGTGGCTTCAGGCTGAATGGTGAGGCAAGAGAGCGGGCAGATATCGATGCAGGCGTCGCACTCAATGCACTTGGCCGCGGTGAACACGGTCTGGATATCGCAGTTGAGGCAGCGCTCCACTTCACGCGCCGTTTGTTGAATGTCGAAGCCGAGTTCCACTTCGATGGAGAGTTCCTGGAAACGGCGTTCCAGATCAACGTGCGTCATCTTCTGACGCCCTACCGCGTTGTAATCATTGCTGTAGCTCCACTCGCTGAGGCCCATCTTCTGGCTGATCAGATTGGAGCCGTCCGCCAGACGGGTAGTCACGGGAACGCTCCGGCAATGGTTGTCGATGGAGATGGCTGCCTGATGGCCGTGCTCCACGGCCCAGATGATATTCTTCGGTCCCCAGGCGGCGTCGCCACCGAAGAACAGGCCGGGGCGGGTGCTCTGGAATGTCGTTTCGTCCACTTTGGGCATGTCCTGCTTGTTGAACTCGATACCCAGATCGCGCTCAATCCACTCGAAGGCGTTTTCCTGGCCGATGGCGAGAATCACGTCATCGCAGGGAATGATTACGGAGTCGATGACGCTCGATTTACTCGCGTCTTCGTTCCATTCGAGACGGTCAAATTCCATGCCGATCAGCTTGCCATTCTCCACCACGAAGCGTTTGGGCGCGTGGTTGATCACAATATCCACGCCCTCTTCTTCCGAGTCTTCCAGTTCCCACAGGGAAGCCTTGAAGAAGCCCCGCGGGCGACGGGCCATCACCTTCACGTCTTTGCCCCCCAGGCGGCGCGAGGTACGACAGCAATCCATGGCGGTGTTGCCCACGCCAATGATCAACACCTTTTCGCCGATGGAATCGATGTGCTGGAAAGCCACCGAACCCAGCCAGTCGATACCGATGTGGATGTGGTCTGAATCGTAGCGGCCGGGCAGTTCGAGATTCTTGCCGCGAGGTGCGCCGGCTCCGATGAACACAGCGTCGAACTTCTCATCCAGAACCCCTTGCAGGCTGGAAACAGGCGAGTTGTAGCGGATCTCCACTCCCATGTTGAGAATGTAGTCGATCTCGTCTGTGAGAACCTTTTCCGGCAGCCGGAACGACGGGATGTTGGTGCGCATCAGCCCGCCGGGCTTGTTATATTTTTCGAAGATGGTGACGTGATAGCCATGGGGCGCCAGATCGTTGGCGACGGTGAGCGACGCCGGGCCCGCGCCAATGCAGGCCACGCGCTTGCCGTTGGGTGGCGCGATGGGTGGAAGCCTGTCGGTAATGTCGCCACGGAGATCGGCCGCCACGCGCTTGAGCCGGCAGATGGCCACAGGTTTCGAATCCAGCCGGCCGCGGCGACACGCAGGTTCGCAGGGGCGGTCACAGGTTCGCCCCAGAATGGAAGGGAAAACATTGGAATGCCGGTTGAGCATGTAGGCATCGGCATATCTGCCCTGGGCGATCATGCGGATGTACTCGGGAACGTTGGTGTGGGCGGGGCACGCCCACTGGCAATCCACTACTTTGTGGAAGTAGTTCGGATTAGCGGTATCGGTCGGATGCATGCAGTTTCGAGTCTCCTCGCCTCAACGGCGAACTATCGCACATTGTAACAGCGGTGTCTTTCGAGACCGTTTGAATCGCGCTGTTAGAATAACTTTACTTTCCGGAGGTGCATGCCCGTCAACGTAGGAGTTCCCCGTGAGACATACCCTGGCGAACGCCGTGTCGCCCTGACGCCGCGCGCCGCCGAGGTGCTGATTAAGGCGAAAGTCAGCGTGATTGTGGAAAGTTCGGCGGGCCTCAGCGCCGGCTTTACCGATGAAGAATATGTGAAACGAGGCGCGCGCCTTGCCACCCGTGCCGAGGTTTTTCAGAGTTCTGACGTAATCGCGCAGGCGCGGTCGTTGGGCGCAAATCCCGAACAGGGCCGCGCCGATTTATCCGCCATGAAGCCCGGTCAGCTGGTGATCGGTTTCGGCGAACCCCTGACGGCAACCGCCGAAAACTCCGCGCTGGCTGCGGCGGGCGTCACCTTCTTTGCCATGGAACTGGTGCCGCGCATCACGCGCGCTCAGGGCATGGACGCGCTTTCTTCCA
>JBBROK010000007.1:0-180739 GCA_038229475.1 Bryobacterales bacterium
ACGGCGATTCGACACCGTCGAACCTCACCTCGAATTTCCTCGAGCTGCTGCGTGACGCGCTCGATTTTGCAGTGTTCGTGGTGCAGGCCGATCAGCGCATCAAAGAAGGCAAAGAGAAGGCTCGAGCGCTCACCGAAGAGGCGCGCGCCGAGATCGAGCGGCTCGAGAGGTTCATCGCGCACGTCACGGGCGCCGTTCAGACCGCGGACAAAGGCGCGGCGACGCCCATTCCAGACCTGATGCCGCTCGCACAGTCGCTGACCGCGACCACGCAAATGACGGATGCGAAGGCCTTCATCGGATGGCTGGACGGCCAATCGTCGGTGGCAAAGAATCGGAAAATGGGCACCCAGGGGTATTGCATGGGCGGCCCGATGGCGCTTCGTACAGCTGCCGCCATGCCGGATCGTGTGGGAGCAGTCGCCTCCTTCCACGGCGGTGGCCTGGTGACCAAAGCACCGAATAGTCCACATCTTCAGGCGGCCAGGACCAGTGCACAGTTCCTCATCGCCATCGCCGCCAACGACGACGCCCGTGCACCCGATGACAAGACCGCACTGAAAGACACGTTCGCCCAGGCGAAGCTGGCTGCTGAGATCGAGGTCTACACCGGCGCCGCGCATGGCTGGTGTCCGCCGGATTCCAGTGTCTACAACGAACCACAGGCGGAAAAGGCCTGGAGCCGTCTGCTCGCGCTGTACGGAAAAGCTCTGGCGTGAGCATTCCGCGCCAGTGTTATGCTTCCCGACATGGAAACGGGAATTCGCGAGGCGATGTTACAGGAGTTTGAAGAAGAATCGGCAGGTATGCGCAGGGTTATGGAGCGTGTACCTGCCGACAGATTGCTGTGGAAGCCGCACCCGAAGTCGTTCACGCTGGGGCGGCTGTGTGAGCATCTGGCGGAAATACCCAACTACGCGGCGGTTATCGTTAACGGCAAGGCGCGAAAGCTGCCTGCCATTACGAACAAAGCAGAACTGCTGCAGGCGGCTGAGCTTGGCATTGCCGCGGGAAGGGAAGCGATCGCAGGTTCCAGCGATGCGCATCTGAATTCGCCCATGGGGCCGGATCCGGAGACCGCCAGACCACGGACGGCGTGGCTGCGACAGAGAGTGCTGTCGCATATGATCCACCATCGGGGTCAGCTCAGCGTTTACCTGCGATTGCTGGATGTGGCAGTGCCGGGGATGTATGGGCCTTCGGCAGATGAGAAGCCGGTTTCCACGTCGACTTCCTGACGTTCGCGGTTCGGCAGCAGCGTTTTCGTGTATATTGATTGAGCATAGGAGCCTGTCGATGAATACACGGATCTTCGCCGCGATTTTATTGCTGCCCGGTATAGGGCTTGGCCAGACGTTCACAAAAGATATTGCCCCGGTTCTGCAGCGCTCGTGCCAAAGCTGCCACCGGCCCAATAACATTGGTCCCATGCCGCTGCTGACGTATCAGGATGTGCGGCCGTGGGCGCGCTCGATCAAGCAACAGGTGGTGGCGCGGAACATGCCGCCCTGGTATATTGACCGGTCGGTCGGTATCCACAATTTCATGGGTGATCCTTCCTTGAGTGATGCGGAAATTACCATGATTGCCAAATGGGTGGATGCGGGCGCGCCACAGGGTGACGCCGCGGCCATGCCTGCGCCACGGGAGTTTGATGACAGCGACCGCTGGCACATCGGCAAGCCCGATGTTGTGGTGATGCTGAAAAAAGAAGTTATAGTGAAGGCCAAAGCCCCGGACTACTGGGCGGATCTTCCCATGGAAGATCTGGGACTGAAAACGGATCGTTACATACAGGCGGTGGAAGTGAAGCCGCTCAAAGGCGCCAAGGTGGTGCATCACGCGGTGGCCCAGACGCGCCTGGAAGATGAAAAGGGGTATGAAGAACAGGGCCTGCTGGAAGAATATGCGGTGGGCAAGTTCGGCGATATTTTCCCGGAGGGAACCGGAAGACTCATCAAGGCCGGGACCCAGACCATCATGAATGTTCATCTGCACGCGAACGGCGCAGACACGCCAGTGCAACTCGCGGTGGGGATCAGGTATTACCCCGAAGGATATGTTCCGAAGCATCTGGAGCAAGTGGCCCATGTGGGCGACAACGAAGATCTGGATATTCCGCCGAACACAAAAAATGTTCGCGCCGACGGATACACCGTACTGCTGAAACCGGCGCGCCTGACCGCGTTCCAGCCCCATCTGCACAATCGCGGACAGGCGCAGTGTCTGGAACTGATCTATCCACCGACGCAATCGGGCGGGCGAGCCCCGGCAGAGACGGTGAGCTGCGTGGACAAGTATCGCTTTAACTGGCACATCGTCTACCACTACGCCGAAGACGTGCAGCCGATTGTTCCGGCGGGTACGATTCTGCATGTGACTTCCTGGTATGACAACACGGCGGGGAACAAGTTTAATCCTGACCCGTCGAACCCGATCGCGTTCGGCCAGAGGTCGGTGGACGACATGAGCTTCGCGTGGCTGAGCTGGTACTACCTTTCCGATGACGAATACCGCCAGGCACTCGCCCAGCGGCAGACGAAACCGGCGAAGGCCGTGACCGCCAATAACCAGCAATAGGCCCCGGAAGACATGCGAAGAATGATCTCTGCCGCGCTGCTGTTTGCGGCAATTGTGACAGCGCCGGCAAATGCGCAAACCTATGTGCCCGATTCACTACCCGACGACTCTCAGTTCGGGCGGGCGGGAGGGCAGAATTTACAACCATTTTTCGAAGGTTGGCAGAGGCTGGCCAACGGTCAGGTGGTGATGTGGTTCGGCTATCTGAACCGGAATTTTCAGGAGCAGCTGGATGTAACAGTGGGTCCGGATAACCGGTTCGATCTGCAGGCCGATATGGGGCAGCCGACCCATTTCTATCCGCGCCGCAGCCTGTTTGTATTCCAGGTTCCGCTGCCGGACAAATGGCCTGCGGACAAGAGGCTGGTCTGGACGGTGACGGCGCACGGCAAGACGAGCGCCGCCAGCGGCTGGATGCAACCGGAGTGGGAAGTAGATGATGGCGTGATCCAGATGAATATCGGTCCGGGCAGCGCGCCGCCAGACCCGCCCAACAACCGGCCGCAAATTACCGTTCATGCGGACACGACGGCGGTGGCCGGGCGACCGCTTCAATTGATGGCGCAGGCGTCCGACGATGGTATTCCAAAGCCGCGACGGCGGGCGCCTTCCACTACTTCGGCAGCGGCGGCACCGCCCATGCCTTTGCCTCCTGGGGCTGCACCCAAGCCGCGGGCCATGCTGGGTCTGCGCGTCCGGTGGATTCTGTATCGTGCCCCCGCCGGAGGCAGTGTGGCGTTTGGGGAAGAGAGTTCGAAAGCGATGTTGGGCGCGACGACGGCGGAGCTGGGGACCAACGTCACGTTCAGCACCCCAGGGAATTACTGGCTCAGAGCGATCGCAACAGATGGCCTGCTGGAAACTCCTTACGATTTGAAAGTGACTGTGATTGAGGCGAAGAACTAAACGCTTTCAGAAGGCACAGGCGTATGATGAATGGACATCTATGCAACTAATCCGCGCCTCGTTTCGGCTTTCCCGATGGATCGGTCTCTGGGCGGCACTTGTGTCGCTCTCTATTTCCGCGGCAACGGCGGCACTCACGGGCGAAGAAGTTTATGCCAAACGCTGCTCAACTTGTCACGATCAGACGAACCCGCGCATTCCGGCTCGTGACTCGCTGCAGAAGATGCCGGCAACACGAATCCTGAAGGTTCTGGATTTCGGCGCGATGATGCAGATCGCTTATCAAATGACCCGCGAAGATCGCGAGGCGGTGGCGAAGTTCCTTGGTACAGCGGGCGGGGAAACCGCACTTTCGCCTGAAGCCTTTTGCAAAAATCGTACGGTGGCGATAGACGATAAGTCGAAATTTACCTGGAATGGTTGGGGCCCAGGGGAAGATAACGCCCGGTTCCAGCCGGCTGATGTGGCCGGGCTAAGCATCGACCAGGTGCGCAAGCTGAAACTGAAATGGGCCTTCGGCTATGAGGGCGACGTGAATGCCTTCGCCTTGCCCGCGTTCTTCGACGGGCAGATTTTTGTGGGTAGCGCGCGGGGCACCATTCACGCGATGCGGGCCGAAACGGGCTGTATCCAGTGGACCTTCGATGCCAACGGACCGGTGCGTTCCGCCATGATTGTGGTTCCGAACGGGAACCGGCACACGCTTTTGTTCGGCGATCAGATCGGCTGGTATTACGCGCTGGAAGCGGAGACGGGGAAGCTGCTGTGGAAGAAAAGAATTGACGATCACGATACCGCTCGCCTCACCGGCGCGGGCCTGGTGCATGACGGCGTTGTGTATGTCCCGGTGGCTTCTTGGGAAGAGACCCGGTCCTCAGGCGCAGACTATGTTTGTTGCACCTTCCGGGGCAGCCTGGTGGCAATGCGCATTCGCGACGGTCAGGAGATGTGGAAGAGCTTCATGGTGGAGAAGCCCACCGAGCGGGGTAAGACAGAATCGGGCAAGGCCAAGTGGGGGCCTTCGGGCGCCAGCATATGGTCCACGCCGGTTTACGACAAGAAACGTAAGCTGATCTATGTGACGACGGGCGATAATTTTTCCGCACCAGCCACCTTAACCAGCGATGCACTGGTGGCGATTGATCCCGCCAGCGGCAAGATCGTATGGGCCTCACAAACTACCGCCAACGATGTTTCGCCTGCGGAGAAGGGTCCGGACTTCGACTACGGCGCGCCACCACTGCTGATCAAAACGCCGGAGGGGCGCGAACTGATTTTGGCGGGGCAGAAATCGGCGATTGTGTATGCTTTCGATCCGGATAACAAGGGCAAAGTCGTGTGGCAAACGCGAGTGGGCCGTGGCGCCTCAAACGGCGGAGTCCAGTGGGGAATGTCGTACGATGGCCGCAACGTATACGCCGCGGTTTCGGATGGCGCGGGCAAACGCACAGTGGATGCGATGGGTGCGCCCGTGCGGATTCTGGATCCAGCGGTGGGTGGCGGTCTGACCGCGCTGAAGGTTTCCGATGGCAGTAAGGTCTGGTCCGCAGCGCCGCCGGATTGCGGAAGCAGGCCGGGGTGTAGCCCGGCGCAATCAGCTGCGCTGACATCGTTGCCGGGTGTTGTGTTTTCGGGAACGCTGGGCGGCTTCCTGCGCGCCTATTCGTCTGAGGATGGAAAGGTGCTGTGGGAATATGACACAGTTCGCGATTTCCAGACTGTAAACGGCGTGAAGGCCAAAGGCGGCGCGATTGACGGCCCCGGCGCTGTGGTGATCAAGGGAATGGTGTTCGTCAATTCGGGCTATTCCCGCTTTGGGGGCCTCCCGGGTAATGTCCTGCTGGCGTTCGCACCGGAAGAGTAAAGCAGCGGTAGGCGCAACGGAGCGCGCATGGCTAACGAAGTGCACGAGTGACCGCATGCACAATTCCAGATTCATGGTGATCCTGGTGGCTTTGTGTGCGCCGCCCTGCGTATCGACCGCGCCGGGACAAGCCGTTTCCTTTCTGCCTCCCGTCGATGTACCGGGAAGCTTCAACATCAAGAACGCTTTTGCCAATAGATCGCTGGCCGCCGGAGACCTGAATGCAGATGGCAAGGCAGACCTCGTCGTACTGAGGCCGTTTGACACCTTTCCAAGCAGTCCGATTGATGTGTATATCGGAAACGGAGATGGCACCTTTCGGTTCATTCAGTCGCTCGCCCCTCCCCGTTTTGTAACTTTCTATTCTCCAGTTTTGGCAGACTTCAACGGCGATAAGAAACTCGATCTCATCGTTATGGAGACAAGGGCGGGTAATCCGGGGAGTACTCCCTCGGTCGTGGTCTTTCCGGGCAATGGGGACGGCACGTTTGGCGCACCCCTATCCACGCCAGTCGTCCCTCAAGACAATTCGAACGGCCTGCTGCCGATTACTGTGCTCGACTTCAATCGCGATGGCCATCCTGATGCCATTGCCGGGCAGAACGTTCTTGCGGGAAACGGCGATGGCACGTTCCGGGCTCTGGCCTCACTCGACAGCCCTGCGTGGCTTTCGGCGGATTTCAACAGCGACGGGAACGCCGATCTCCTCGTCGTGCCGGCACCGGGACAACTGGCATTAGCATTCGGCCGGGGTGACGGCACCTTTGCGAAAGGTATAGCCGTCGGTACTCCATTTCCAGCCGCCAGTTGGGTGATCGGAGATTTTAACGGCGATGGCAGGATCGATCTGGCAATCTCTCCCATTGGCGCACGCCCCGGGTCGCCCGCGGACACAACCGCCGTCAGCAACCTCGCAGTCCTGCGGGGAAACGGAGATGGGAGTTTTCAAACACCACTGATTACCGGCAACGCGGCCGGACCCATTCTTGCCACCGCGGACATGAACGGCGATGGCAAACTCGACCTGATTGTTGGCAACAGTGTGTTGGCGGGACTGGGCAACGGAACATTTCGTTTCCCGGTTTTTTTTGGTGTGGCCACACCTCCCTGTTTTCCCGGACCGACGGGATGCCAGGTCAATACGGGCACCGCCGCCATCGTCAGCGATCTGAACGGCGACGGTGCGCCGGATGTTATCGAGGCATATTCTGCATGGACGCCCTTCTTCGGGTTCTCGGTACCGGGCCTTTCTCTATTGCTCAACGACAGTCCTGGCGATGGGTTTCTGGTCAACGGCGTCTCCTCTGCGACTTATAAATGGCCCGCTGGCGCTGTTTCCCTGGTCACCGCATTCGGTAACAACCTGGCTCCCGCCACCCAAGCCGCCCCAGACACAACAGCTCCGCCGACGACATTGGGAGGCATCCGAATTCATCTGCGGGATCGAACGACCGGGCGCGATTCTACGCCAACGCCGGAGCGGCTGGCACCTCTCTTTTACGTTTCACCGAATCAAATTAACTTTGAAGTTTCCACCACGGATACTTCGGTGTATGTGGGCATTGAGCGCGTTGGATTTCCCTACACGGCGAAGGGAATGGTCATACCGGTGCAGCCGGTTGCAGCAGATTTGTTCACTTTGAACTCTGCCGGTCTGGCGGCTGCGAGCGCCGTTCGCGTTTCGGCATCGGGAAACCTGGACCCTGTTTTGGCCGTGTCCTGTTCGGGTGCGTTTTGCGCGGCGGTACCGATCGATGTAGGCGGAAACCCTGTATACCTGAGTCTGTACGGCACCGGTTTCGATTCCTCTTCCCCACGCACAGATACGGTTTGCACGGTCGGAGGCTTGAGTATCGAGCCATCCTACTCCGGCAGGCAACTTCAGATACCCGGGCTCGATCAGATCAATCTGCTTTTGCCTTCAAGCCTCGCCGGGAGAGGTGACATGGCAATCCAATGCTCTGTCGGGAGCGGTGTAACCGCAGTCGCGACCGGGGTGTTGCACGTGACGATTCAATAAATCCGTTGGCCGCAAAATGACGCACCCAGACCAGCCGGGCGGGGCCAGCGGGAACTGTTACAAGTAGAGTCTTATTACTGTATCCCTACCGCCTGCCAGTTTCACCAGATCTCCGCAGATTGCCGACGGCGCGACATCAAACATGGTGGCGGGGTTCAGATCGAACCAGCCGGCATAACCTTCGCAGACACCCCGGATCGACCAGGTGAGCTGCCGTAGCTTTCGCCGACAATGAGGGTGAATTCGTCTTTGTAGTCGAAAAGGGCGGCGCTGACGGCCTTCCGAAGGCGCAGGTGGTTTGGAGGAAGGGAGCGCTGGAAGTGTCAACGATCACGTTGCCTTCGGGCGTGGTCATCAGGAATGTATTGCCGAACCCGGTGGCCTGGTAAATGTTCCCGATGCCTTTGAGGGCAGCGGTTTGACCAGCGCCCCGGCCCTGACCGCCTGTGAGCGGAAGATCAGTCTGTGCCGTGGCGGCAAGCGCGAAAGCGAGCAGGGGGGCGACAAGGTTCACGCTCCTGGTTTGAATCAGGGAGCCACCCTTGCGCTCAGCAGCCGGGCCAGATTGCTCTTTACCCTCAAGGCATCCGCGCGGCCCGCGAAGTATCGGGCATTCATTTCGTCGCGACCAAGGTCTTCAATCCGGCTGAAGCCTGTTGCACGGAGTCTCGCCATCAGTTCAATCGGTTCAAAGAACAATCGAAACGGTTCTCCCATGTTCGCCACACGTGCCGACAAGGCTTCCAGCGCCTTGACCTGCACCGGGTTGAGCGAAGTCCGTGGTATCGCGTAGTCGAAGACGATCGCGCTGCCCGCCGGGCGGGCTGCCACGAAGGTCATAGTCCGGGAAAACGCGAGGTCGGTGAGATACGGCGTGACACCCAGCCAGGTAAAGAATACCGGTGCTTTAAGATCGAACCCCGCTTTGCTCAGTTCTTCGGCGAGGGACTGCTGTTCAAAATTCAGCGCCACAAAAGTAGCGCTCAGAGGAATTTCAATACCTGCAGCAGCCAGGCGCAGCCGCTTCCACGCCTGCGTCGCCGGATGGTCCACCTCAAACACCCGCAAGCCCGCAGCAGCGTGTGGATTTCTGCAGGCAAACGTATCGAGGCCAGCACCCAGCACCACGCACTGCCTCACGCCTGCGCTCACGGCTTTGGCCAGTTCGTCTTCCGCGTAGCGGCTGCGCACTGCCATGAAGGCACGGAAAGATGTAGTCAGTCGCTGCTTACGCAGTAGTCTTCCGGGTTGAATGGAAGCCGCAGCTTCCGGCCCGATGACACGCACGGAAAGTGGATCGTCGAAAACCCTGGGGTCATCCAGTATCTGGTGTTCCGCCCGCCGGATAGCGACGCGCCAGGCGGTCCGGCTGGCAACCGAATCCAGCAACTACTTCTTGCGGGAAGCGGCTTCCGCCTCCATCTTGCGTAATCCGCCCAGAATGTCTTCAATCGCGTAATTGCCCTCATGGCACGCATATTCGAAGATCGGTCCGGCCGCCGTCACGAAGGGAAGCTCCAGGGTCCAGGGCTTCGCCCAGGTGGAAGCGTCTTCCATGGTGGCCCGGTACAGAATACTGCGTTCATCGGCGCGGGTCAAGCGTTCAGTGACTTTCAGATCTTTGGACGAGCCGCGAAAGCGCGTCTGCGGGGTGTAATTCGTGGTTTCCACCACGAGCGTGTCCCCTTCCCAGTGGCCGATGGAATCTCCAAACCATTGGCTGACGTTTGCCGGCAGGTGCTGCGCGTTGATGCGGATGATTCGCGTATCGTGAATTTCTTCGGTCATGATCATCACCGCATCAGGCGTCTGCACAATCTCATAGTGGTTGTTGTAGAGTGCCGGCAACATGGGCGGACCCATTCTCGAAGAGGCAAGGCAGCGTTCGGCCAATCCTCTGTCTTTAACGCTGTCGAACTTTTCAGGGTTGGGGCGCGGGCGGGCACGGGCTTCAGCAGTTGTGGGCGGGATCTTGCCATCTGGCGGATCGATCACCATGGAGGTCCGCTTTACGCCATCCACGCGGGCCAGTTCCGAACCCATATCGTAAAAGAGGATGTTATAGGCACCGGTACCCGCCGATCCCTTGGTGGCGTGCAAAGGCCCTTCCGAGGTTCCATCCAGTTCCTGCCACTGCTCGGCATCCTTCTGCTCATAGGCTTTGGCCTCGGCATCGGTCAGCGTGGCTTTGCCGGCAAAGGCCGGTGAACGTTCCACCGGGGTACGCGTGGAGTTGGCCCAGATACCTTGTAAATCCGGGTGCCCATCAGCCGTGCGCGGCATCTTCCAGGGAGCTTTGGTTTGCGCAGAAAGGCTCGCTGCCGCAAAAAGCAGAGCCAGCAGGGGAATCCGGTGATTCATCAAACGTACCTCGGATTGAGGATAACGCACTTGCGGTCTATTTGCCGGGATAGCTCTTATAAACCGAGGTCTTGCCGTCGGCGGTGAAAAGCAGAACAGAGTACGCCTGGGTGGCACCGCCCTCCATACCGGGTGAGCCACTAACCATGCCTGGAACCGCAAGACCTTTGGCCTGCGGCCGTTCCTTGAGCATGCGCTGGATCTCTGAAGCCGGCACATGGCCTTCAATCGCGTAACCTTCCACTACCGCGGTGTGGCAGGATTGCAGTTTCTCCGGAACGCCTAACTTCGCGCGCCAGGGTGCGGTGTCTTCCACATTCTGCACCTTCAATTCGAAACCGTTCTTCTTCATGTGGTCGACCCAGAGGCCACAGCAGCCGCAGGTAGGGGTCTTGTAAACATTTACCAGCGGGCCAGCCGCCTGCACACGCAGCGCCAGTGCGCCGGGAAGCATCAACATCGCCTGAAGAAAGTTTTTTCTATTCATGGATTCTCTCCGCCCTTTTAGTGTAGCCCGTGATAACTTAAGCTGACGTGCGCCACGCGCTCTCCATCGTTTTCGGCGCCAGCTTCACCGCCATCGTCTGTTGGGCCTTTGGGTGTCTGGCCTTTCGCACTCTGCGCATCCGGCTGGCGCGGCTGGAACATGACCTGCTGGCATCGGTAGTCGGCGCAGCCCTGCTCAGCACCTTGATTTTCGGGTTGAGCCTGTTTCATCTTGTCTACACACCTGCCCTGCTTGCCATTGGCGTTCTGGCGGTGGTCGGGCAGTGGCGATTCCAATACCCCACGCCCGCCACGCGGCTGCCAACCATCGATTTACGCTGGCGCATCCTCTTTCTGATTCCCTTCAGCCTCTACGCCGTCATCTACCTCTGCAACAGCCTTGCGCCGGAAATCAGCCCGGATGGCTCCACTTACCACCTCGGCCTTGTCTATCGCTACTACCGGATGCATGGGTTTGATCGCAGCTACATTACCTTCTTCGCCAACCTGTCGCAAGGCATGGAGATGGTGTACCTGTTCGCCTTCAGCTTCGGGCGGCAATCGGCGGTTGCAACCACGCATCTGTTCAGCCTCATGGCGCTGGCCGGCATGTTGTTGTGTTTCGGCCAGCGGGCTGGAAAGCCAGCCGTGGGCGTGGTGGCGGCGATGCTGGTTTACCTCTCGCCGGTCACGGGAATCGACGCAGTGAGCGCCTACAACGATGTCGCTTTGGCTGCAGCCGGCTTCGCGGTTTTCTATTTGCTGGAAATCTGGCGGGAAGAACAGAACGATTCACTGTTGATCCCGATCGGGCTGGCGGCTGGCTTTTGCGTCGCCATCAAGTACACCGGCGGGGTGGCCGTAATTTACGCGGTTGCTGTTGTCCTGCAGAAGCGACGTCCGCGTCTGCTGGTGCCTCTCGGTCTGGCCACGGCGATTGTGGCGGTTCCCTGGATCGCCCGTAACTGGATTTGGTTTGGCAATCCGGTGTCCCCGCTCTTCAATCGGCTGTTTCCCAATCCTCACATCCATATCGCCACCGAGGAAGCTCTCCGCGCCTACTTCCGAACTTACGAACTGAAGAGCTTTCGACCCCTGTTTTACATGGTGACGGTGGGAGGCGATCTGGGTGGACAAATCGGGCCTCTTTTCCTGGGCGCTCCGCTGGCGCTCGCCGCGCTTTGGACGCGCTTTGGACGCCAGGCGCTCTTTGCATCATTAATCTTTCTGCTCTCCTGGCCTTCGAACCTGGGCGCACGTTTTTTGATTCCGGCACTTCCCTTCGTCGCTCTGGCCATGGCGGAGGGCATTGACATCCTGCTGGCCCGTTTCGCCCGGCGGCCCCTCTTTATTCCTCAGGTGGCGATCATCACGGCGGCCGCATTCCTTGCGTGGCCACGGGTGATCAACCAATATCGCGTCGCAGCAGGAGGCTGGCAGATTGCGCACGTTCCGTGGCAGGCCGCACTGGGAATCGTGCCGGCAGATGAGTGGCAATTGAAATATTCCCCGGTTTGGGTGGTGGCGCGGATGCTGGATACCTTTGTGCCTGCCGGCGAGCGCGTGTGGAGCTCCAGTTCGGTGGGCGAGGGTTACGCCACCAGCGATGTTCGGGTGAACTGGCAATCGGCCAACGCGGAAGTGGCGGAAGACATGCTTTACGCCGCCACCCGAAGCACCCGGCGGTGGCGCTACGCCTTCCCTGCCCGGCCCTTCCGCCAGATTCGTCTGCTGCAGTCCGCCACCGCCGGCGATTTGTGGAGTATCGCCGAACTTCACTTTTTCGACGGGGAACGCGAGGTAAAACCGACCCTGCTGCGTGCCGCACCCAATACCTGGGATGCGGGTCTGGCGCTGGATGGCAATCCGGTAACCCGTTGGCGCAGTTGGGAAGATATGCGTCCGGGCCAATACGTCGAGGCCACATTTGCCGGAATCGTGTCGCTGGACCGGGTGGAAGTCGAGATGCCGTCCGATCCTTTGCAGAACCAGACGCAGATCGAAGGCGTGGACGTAAAACCGCAAATCGCGGAAAATGCGCTGGACCCCGCTAGCCGCATCCACGCTACGCGCGGTATTCGCGCTCGCGGATTTCGCTGGCTGCTGATAGATGACGACCACTTCGCGGCCGCCGATATTCGCGCCAACCCGGATCGCTGGGGCTTGCGCCTCATTGCTGATCGCGGCGCGGCCCGGCTGTACAAGATTCAGTAATGAAAGACTACTTCGTCTGGAGTGTAACGCCGGCGGGGCTCTTCCGGTCGCCCACCTGCAACTGAATCTGGTGGCTTCCCGCCGCCAGATCAGGCACTTTGAAATTCACCTGCAACACGCCATTGATCAACACAGGCGCGCCGCCGGCATACTGGGTGTCTACCAGCTTGTCATCAATCAGCAGCAGTACCGGCGCCACCGGCACAGGCAGTATGGAGCCGACGATGACACCATCGGGCAACGAGGGCGTAGTGGCCCCATAGCCTTCCCCGTAAAGCACCAGCACCTCGCCCGGCTGCCCCGGATTACTCGCGCTGATGACGGTGCCATCCGGGCGGATGATGGCACCATCCCCAAAGCCCTTCGAGTTCAAGGTGAATATGCCAGGGTTAGCCGGTGCCACGGAAAAACGAATCGCAGAGGTCTGTACGCCCTGGTATTCCACCACCACCTGTACGCTGTCTTTTCCTGCCAGGCTCTGCGGCGCCACCACGCTGATCTGGCCTGCGACGGTATAGATCAGCGGTGCCGCGGTGCCGTCGAACAATACGCGGGTACCGGCCAGAGAGCTCGTCACCGCGCCACTGCCATCCAGCGCCAGAGTGGTCAGCTGTGACGGACCGATGGACGTTCCGAAAATGGTCACTATCTCGCCGGGAGCGATTCCGTTGGGGTTGGTGAGTGCGAAGCTGGCCGCGCTGGTGAATCCCGCGGGCGTGACAAAGGGCAATGACACGACGGACGTCACCAGCAGGAAACTGGCGTCCGGAACTGTGCCGCCGCGGTAATTCTGGAGCGGGATCTGGTCAAATGGCGAACCCAGGTTGAAGGTCGGTTGTGCGGCGATCCGATCCATCACGGCAAGGCCGGCATTGCCGACAACTCTGCCGAAAACGGTAAAACCTCCGTTTTGCCGATCCAGATTCGATCCGTTATTGGCCAGGTTGAAGAACCACTGGTTGGTTGCGCTGTTGGGGTCGGTGCCCAACTTGGCCATCGCGATGGTTCCGCGGGCGTTGGTCACGTTGAACTCGTTCTTCACAGGGGCGCTTTGGGCGGTGGCAGCGGGCACGTGGTTCACCAGCTGAAAGCCGCCACCCTGAATAATGAAGCCCGACACCGACCGATGAAAGACGGAGTTGTTATAGGCCCCCTTGTTCACGTAATTCAGAAAATTTGCCACCGTGGCCGGTGCTACATCCGGCGTCAGAACGACATCGATATCGCCGAGGTTGGTCTTGAACCGGACCGTGGGGCTGGTGGTGCTGGTCTGCCCCAGGGCAGCGGTTGCTAAAAGAAGGCCGGTGGCAAGCACCCGGGTGGAAATAGTTGTAAAGTTCGGCAATGGTGGACTCTTTGGATGGCTACCTGTGAGGAGACGCACGCGGTGCCCTTCTGGTATCAGGCCTTTATGAAGATTGTACGAGGGGCATGATCAGGGCAGCAGGACGTCAGCGAGGGGCATTGCGCACCGCGCATCGTCGGTGCGCAGGATGCCGTCGGAGGTGGCTGCCCAACCCTCCACTGAGACACGCCAGCCACGGTGTTTCCAAGGGTCAACCACCCATACGTTTGGAACCCCAAAGGCCAGGTAGTCGTCGATGCGGTCCTGCAGGGAAGCCATGGTGTCATCGGGCGACATGATTTCGATACAGAGATACGGCGGTGCGTTGAAAACTTCTTCGTCAGGCAGAGGAGTTTCGGCTATGACGATGTCCGGAATTCGCACCCGGCCAGCGGCAACGCGCAAGCGGAGTTCCGTGAGCGGTTGCAGGTGTTGGGTGGCACCGACTGTTCCAAACCAGATTGTGATCTGCGCCTGGGCGTAGCTGTGTTTTCTCTTTCCCACATTTCTCCCGAAGACTTCTCCATCAATGAAATCGCAGTCGGGATCAAAGCTGGTAATGAGGTAATCCTCTACCGCCATCAAAGTACCCACGCTCATGGTTCCAATGATAGCTCGGGAGGGAGGTGGAACCGGTGTATCGCGGTGGGAATAATGTTCACCGTCCGACCAGGCGAGACGCCCAACACAAATAACGCCACAGGTCTTTCCGATGTTGCCAGGTGAACTCCAAAAAGATTTTCTTCGTGATGCTTTCCGCCGGAATGCCGGACCAGGTTTCAATCCGCCACTTGAGATACGGGCTGTCCCAGGGGTGCAGCCGGTAGCCTTTTGCGAGACGGAAGGCCATGGCCAGTTCTCCCCGCATGTTTACGATTTCGGCTTGGGCGCGTAGTATCCGGCGCGGGTCCGGGCGACGGGGCTGCCCGAAGCCTTCACCGTCACTTTTATGTTGCGAAAGGTGCCGTCCTGCGCCGCGTTGGTCGGGGTGTACGCGATGGAGTACTGATTGCGAATATCGTGCGCCACCTGGTGAGCGATCATCTCCACTTCAGTCACTTCTTTGGGGTAGAACACCTGACCACCGGTCTGTTCCACAAGCAGGTCGAGGGCACGCTTCGCCTTCTTCGCCTCAGCCTTGTCTTCGGTAGCCAGAATACCAATGGCATAGATCAAAACATCATTCTGCTGGGCCAGGCGAACCAGTTCATTCAATCCGTAATTACTGGAGTTGTCGTTCCCGTCGGTGACGACAAGGATCACCTTTTTGTTGCGTTTCGATTTTTGCCGGAGGTGCTCCACGGACATGCGGATCGCGTCGCGCATAGCGGTGCCGCCGCGTGCATCAATGCGGGCCAAACCCTGCTCCAGAACCTTGATGTCACTGGTGAAGTCGGCGTCGAGATAAGACTCGTCGTTGAAATTGACCACGAAGGTTTCGTCGTCTTTATTGGAATCCTTGATGAGTGCCAGAGACGCCGATTCCACCGCAGTGCGCCGTTCCCGCATACTGCCGCTGTTATCGATCACCAGACCGAGCGAAACCGGCACATCTTCCCGCTTGAAGAGCTTGATCTGCTGGGCAGCGCCATTTTCAAAAACCTGAAAGGCTTTTTGAGGCAGGTCCAGCACATGGTGACCATTCTTATCCAGCACCGCGACGTTGAGCGGAACCAGGCGAATTTCAGAGGAAAATACGGCGTCTTTTTCTTCGTCGGCAGAAGCCGGGGGCCTGGGCGTTTGCTGAGCCAACACGAAAACCGGGACGATAAGGGTCAGGGATAAAAGTTTGTATTTACTGCGTCGGCGCATAGTAGCCGGTTCTCCAGAACGCGTGCAGCGGGGGAAATCCCCTCGGCTGTACCAGTTTAACGAGTATCCTTCGATACTTGCCATCACGCGCCTGACTAGTAGGACTGTACCCCACTACATACTGGTTACGCAGTTCGATGCCGATCTTGGCGGCTACATCGGGAAGTTCGGCCAGATTCTCCACTACGAAGTGCCGCCCGCCGGTCGGTTCCGAGATATCGGTCAGCAACCCGGGACCGGAAAGTTCTTCCGATGTTCTGCTCCGCCCGCCTACACCTTCAAAGATGCCGATGGCATAAATTTGCACGTCGGCCTCTTTCACCAGATTCTTTACTTCGGTTTCGGTGTAACGGCTGCTGTTGTCGCCACCGTCTGAGATGACAACCAGAGCCTTGCGCGGATTCTTCGCCTTTTTCATGGTGTGCAAAGCGAGGTAGACGCCGTCCAGAAGGGCAGTGCGGCCTTTCGACTGAGTGAACGTCAGGCGGTTCTGAATCTCTTCCAGGCTGTGGGTGAACGGGGTAACCAACTGGGGACGGTCGTTAAATTCGACCAGGAAAGCTTCGTCCTCCGGGTTGGCGGTCTTGAAGAATTCGGAGACCGCCTGGCGGGAGCGCTCCAGCTTGGGTCCCATACTGCCCGAAGTATCGAAGACGATACCGATGGAAAGCGGGGCGTCTTCGCTGCCAAAAGAGACGATTTTCTGCTCGACCTTGTCTTCAAAAACCTTGAAGACTTCCTGATCGAGGCCGGTGACAAAGCGATTGAGTGGGTCGTTGACGGTGACCGGAACCAAAACCACGTTGGTGTCGATGCGGATATTGGCCTTGGGCTGGGGAGTAATGGGCTCGCCGGTTTTAGGGCGCTGGGCGACGCTGGCAGAATCCGCGCCAAGCGGGGCGGGAACTGGCGAAAGTACAGGTGTGCCGGGTGGAATCCCCGGTCCCTGTCCACTCCCAGGAATACTCATTACGATGAGCACCAGGGCAACTGAGATATGGCAGGAACGCATGTGACTTCTTTCCCCTCTGCTGCCTGGAGTGTAACACGAGTGCGGCATGGTAAGATCGCGTGTGCCTCGCCGAATTCTGGGCGTTATCCCCGCCCGGTACGCTTCTTCCCGGTTCCCCGGAAAAGCGCTGGCCCGTCTTCACTCGCACACCCTGTTGGAACATGTGTATCGGCGCGCCTCCGCGGCCCGGACCTTGACTGAACTGGTGATCGCGACCGACGATGCGCGTATTTTCGATGAAGCCCGGCGGTTTGGCGCCCCCGTCCGAATGACGAGCGGGAGTCACGCCTCGGGAACCGACCGTGTGGCCGAAGTTGCCGCCGCGCATGATGCGGACCTGGTGGTGAACATTCAGGGTGACGAGCCATTGCTGGATCCGGCGGCGATTGACGCGGCCGTAGATGCCATTGCAGACCAATCTTCGGTGCCCATGGCGACACTGAAGAAACGGATCGAAGACCCGCGTGAAGCGGGCGATTCCAATGTGGTGAAAGTGGTGACCGATCTGGCGGGTAACGCGCTGTATTTTTCGCGCTCGCCCATTCCGATGGTCCGCGATGGGGGTGAAAATATCTGCTATAAACACATCGGGCTATATGTATACCGGCGCGAGTTCCTGCTGCGGTATTCCAGCTTGCCGGTGGGGCCACTGGAACGGGCGGAAAAGCTGGAGCAGTTGCGTGCGCTGGAGAACGGTTTTGTGATCCGTGTAGCGGAAACCGGGTATGACTCAATGGGCGTGGATACACCAGAGGATCTGGAAAGAGCAGCGGCGCGGCTCGAACTGCAAACCGCCGCAAAGGATGGAGTGGGCGCGTAAACGATGGCGAAACATATATTCGTAACCGGCGGCGTGGTTTCTTCCCTGGGCAAAGGCATAGCAGCGGCCTCGATCGGCTGCCTTCTGGAAAGCCGGGGAATCACCGTATCGCTGCAGAAGTTTGACCCCTACCTGAATGTGGACCCGGGCACGATGAGTCCGTTTCAGCATGGCGAGGTTTTCGTGACCGATGATGGCGCGGAAACCGACCTCGACCTGGGTCATTACGAACGCTTTACCCACGTCCATTTGACGCGCAATCACAACCTCACCAGTGGCCGTATTTACGAACGCATTCTGCAAAAAGAACGGCGCGGCGATTATCTGGGCAACACGGTTCAGGTGATTCCTCACGTTACCAACGAAATCAAGGACGCCATCAAGAAGCTGGAAGGCGATGCCGATGTTCTGATTCACGAGATCGGCGGGACGGTGGGCGACATCGAGTCCCTGCCTTTTCTGGAAGCCATCCGTCAGGTACGGCATGAAGTGGGCCGGGAGAATTGTATTTTCGTGCACGTAACGCTGGTGCCGTGGATTGCGGCGGCGCATGAGATGAAGACCAAGCCTACGCAGCACAGCGTAAAGGAGCTGCGGGCGATCGGCATTCAGCCGGACATCCTACTGTGTCGCGCCGAACGGCCTATGCCGCCGGACATGAAGGGAAAGATCGCGCTGTTTTGTGACGTGGACGAACGCGCCGTGATCGCGGCCACGGACGTGAAGTCGGTATACGAAGTACCCCTGGTTTTCGCCGCTCAGGGCGTGGACGAGATCATTCTGAAGCATCTGCATCTGGATTCCAGCGGACCCCGCAACCTGGAAAAATGGACCGCCATGCTGGAGCGCATGGCTAATCCCCGGGATGAAGTGGACATTGCGCTGGTGGGCAAGTACGTGGGATATGAAGACGCATACAAAAGCCTGAAGGAAGCGCTGTTGCACGGTGGCACGGGACATAACGTGAAAGTGAATATTCACTGGATTGAGGCGGAATCGTTTGAAGGCAAGCCGCTGGACGTGCAGCTGGAAAACTACGATGGCATTCTGGTGCCTGGAGGATTCGGCAAGCGTGGCATTGAAGGCATGATCGAGGCGATCCGGTATGCGCGCGAGAAAAAGGTGCCCTATTTCGGTATTTGCCTCGGCATGCAGACCATGGTGATTGAGTTTGCGCGCAATGTTTGCGGGCTCACAGAGGCCAACTCGACCGAATTTGAACCGGCCGGGGAGCAGCGAGTGATCTACAAGCTCCGCGAGTTGAAGGGCATTGATGAACTGGGTGGAACGATGCGTTTGGGTGCCTGGCCGTGCGAACTGAAGACGGGTAGTTTTGCGGAGCAGGCTTACGGCACCAGCAGCATCAGTGAACGGCACAGGCACCGGTTTGAATTCAACCGCGAGTTCGAAGAGGTTCTGACGGCGGGTGGCCTGAAGATCACGGGCGAAACGCCTAACGGAACTTATGTGGAGATCTGCGAGATTGAGGATCATCCGTACTATTTGGGATGCCAGTTCCATCCGGAATTCAAGTCCAAGCCGCTGGAACCGCACCCGCTGTTCCTGTCGTTTATTGGCGCGGCGTGCAAGTACCGGGCGCATCGCATGGCGATGAAGGAAGCGCCGTTACTGCCGGAGCCGGAGTACAGGGCGTAAACGGAACGACCTGAATAGACGCTCTACCGATAGGAACGTGCATATGGATAAGCGCTTCGACGACATGCGGGACACAGGGCGCTAGACTCCGGTTGTGGGCATCGATTTTCAATCTTTCCAGGACCCCGGGCATCTCGTCCTGATCGCAGGACCATGCGTGATCGAAAGCGAAGAGCATGTGCACCGCATGGCGGATGCGATAGCGGCTATGGCACTGGCCGAAGGCTTCCCTTACATCTTCAAAGCGTCATTCGACAAGGCCAACCGTACCAGCCTGCAAGGTTTCCGGGGACCTGGTTTGGCGGATGGTCTGAAGATTCTCGCTGGTCTGCGGCGGCGCGGCTACTCCATCCTCACCGACATCCATGAACCGTCGCAGGCCGCCGCGGCGGCCGAAGTGGCAGACGTTATCCAGATCCCGGCGTTGTTGTGCCGACAAACCGACCTCTTGCTGGAGGCGGGGCGGACTGGGCGGATTGTCAATGTGAAGAAGGGGCAATTTGTGGCGCCACATGATATGCACCACGCGGCGGAGAAAGTCGCCTCAACCGGCAACAGGCAGGTGGTGCTGACCGAGCGCGGCACGTCGTTCGGCTATAACAATCTGGTGGTGGATATGCGGGGGCTGCGGGTGATGGCCGAGGCCGGATGGCCTGTGGTTTTCGACGCGACGCACAGCGTGCAGCTGCCATCCGGCGGCGGGGCCGCATCCGGCGGTCAACCGCAATTTATTGAACCACTGGCTTCGGCGGCAGTGGCGGTGGGCATTTCCGGTATTTTCGTGGAGGTTCACGATCATCCGGAGAAGGCTCTTTCGGACGGCCCGAATTCGCTGCGGCTTGACCTTTTGCCGGGATTTCTGCGCAAACTGCGCCGGATCGACGAAGCCCGCCGCGGGGTTTGAATTCCGGCCTCCACGTTCCAACCGCGCGGCGCGTCATAAACTGTTAGAGGATGCGTATGTTTCTGGACCACAGGCGCCGGCGTACAGCCGGGTTTTCACTGATTGAGTTACTGATCGTGATCGCGATCATCCTGATTATTCTGACCGTGGCGGTTCCCCGCCTAAATACGGCAGTTCGGGGAGCGCGGGAGATGGCGGCCATGAAGGCTGTCACCACGATTCATACCGCGCAGACACAGTATTATTCGAACTTCAACCGCTACGCGACTTCACTGTTGGAACTGGGTCCGCCAGCCAGCGGCGGGGCTACTGGTCCGGCGGCTGCGGAATTGATTGAGCGCGATCTGGCCAGCGGGGAAAAGGGCGGCTATAAGTACATTGTGCAAGGGTCGCCGACCGGATATGTGGTAACGGCGCTGCCGGCCAACTATCCGACCAGCGGCAGCCGGACTTACTTTTCCGATCAGAGCATGACGATCCACGTGCACAACGGGCCGGAACCGGCAACCCAGAACGACCCTCTGATGGGCGAGACGATTCAACAACAACAGCAAGCGAAATGAGCCGCGCGGCGCGTCAGCTGAACCCGCAATTCCTGTTTCTGGGCTTGGCGGCGGGGATTAATATCCTGGTGATGGTGCTGGCGCGAAACGCGGCCAGTCCGCGATCAAATGCTGTCGCTGTGGGCGCAGTTCTGGACATGACGGTGACGGTTCCCGCGCTGTATTACTGGCTGATGGTACGACCGGGGTTGCGCAATATGGCCAGTTTGGGCCTGATCGCGCTGCTCTCCCTGTGGCGCGCGGCGTTTGCATTTCCCGCCATTGTGCCCGGGAAAGTCTGGATTGGCGCGGCGGTGGAATGCCTGGTAGCAGGGGCCGTGGTGCTGGGAATTCGGCGGGCCCGGCGTCAGGCGGGAACCGCAGCAGAGACTGACCCGGTGGCGCGCATTCACTCCGCCCTGCAGGGTATTTTCCCCCTCGGCGCGATGGAACGGGCGGTGGGCGGGGAACTGGCGGTCTTGTACTACGGTTTGGCGTGGCGGGCAAAGCCGGATTTGGGAAAACAAACCCACCAGTTCAGCCTGCATCGCCGATCTGGATTTCACGATATCCTCTTGATTGTTGGACTTGCGTCGTTACTGGAAGTTCTGCCTGTGCATCTGGTGCTGGGCCACTGGAGCCCGGTTGCGGCCTGGCTCGCCACCGGACTCAGCTTGTACGGAGCGTTCTGGGCGGTTTCGATGTCACGGGCGTTTGAACTACGACCGACGCTGGTTTCCACGATGGAGATTCTGCTGCGATTCGGGTTGCTGGCGCAGTTGCGAATTCCGGTTTCTGCGATTCGCCGGGTGACGCGCGAGATTCCGGCGGGCAGCATGGTAATGCCTCGCCGAACCGTCCCGGATTTCTATATCGAGTTCAATTGCCCGTTGGAAATAGAGAAACTACCCGGCTTTCGTCAGACCATCGGCGGCATTGCGGTGAGCGCGGATCAGAGCGCGGAGTTTGCGGCAGCAATTGATTCCGTGTTTGCTACGCAGGCATGAGCCGGATACCGAACTGGCGTTCCAGATTCCACTGCACGTTGTGAACTTTGCCTTCGCCATTGGCGATGGTCAGCTTGCGTTGGCGGACATCTTCGCGCCACGCCGGAGAGGTGGCATCTGCGCGGCGATTGGCGATAATACGCATCTTATCGACTTCCCGAACCAGCAGACCGGATGAGGAAGGCAGCTGGTCAATATCGGCCTGAATCAGGTTTCCGGTCTTCTTTCCGATGCCGCCATTCTGCACGCTGATATCGAACATCAGCGCGAAGCCGCGCTCGGTTCGAAGATCCCATTTGGCGAATAAATTTTCTGCTGCCTGGAAATAGGGTGCAGCGTTTTGCTGCTCTGCTGCGACGCACTCCTGTGTGCGTCCCAGAGCCGCGAACAGGCCACGCCAGGGTTCCACAATCAGGTGTCGGCGGTTGTCCTGAATGGACCTCGCCCAGGCAATCTGGTCTGGCCGGGGCAAATCCAGCATGCCGCGCAGTTCGGCGGCGTGCTCATGAAAAAGCGCCTCCATCAATGGCGGATGATCGCGAAACAGCTGTGCAAACAGAGGTTGCAGTGTTCCCTGCCCCAGATTCCACTGGAGTGCGCCGAAGCTCATCCCTTGTCCATCGAAATCTCCCGAAAGGCTGGCGTAGCAGTTGGGGGGACCAACTGCAGTCTCGAAGCAACCCGTCAGGGCAAGAGCGCGTGACTGCACATCGCCGACTGGTGCCGGCGGCAGTTCTTCAGCCGGAAACAGCGCGTTACGAGTTTCCGGCCCGACCACGCCATCGGCGGTGAGATTTCTGGTGCGCTGGAAAGCCCGTACGGCTGAATCGACACCTCCGCCGAAGATTCCATCCACAGGACCGGTATACAGGTGGAGGTCGGCCAGGCACTGCTCCAGCTTGCGAACGGCGTCACCGCTGGATCCAATTTGTAGTTGCATGTGGTGGCTCCTTCTGATCGAGGAGTAGCATGCGGGGAGAAGAAAGCGGATCGCGGCGGGGGCGGCGTGATGCCTGGGCCTGCGGCAACCTGTTGAGCCGGTTCAAGATGGCGGGAAGAGAAATATTTATTGGCGGGGCGTGACCCGCGAATCAGAAGATTGCCGGGTCTACTCCGGTCAAGTCGTCCAGCAATAAATCGGGGGCGGCGTTTTCCAGATCGCCTGGCGGGGTAATTCCGGTGCGGACGCCGATGGCGCGAATGCCGTTTTCGCGGGCTGCCTGGACGTCTTGCGGGGTGTCGCCAATCAGGGAGATGCGGCAATTTTCGCCGATCAGTTTTTCTTCGCGGGCACGCGCGATGGCCAGAGTTGCCAACTGGCCGCGGGTAGGGGCCATCTCACCAAATGCACCGTAACGGAAGTGGTGGTGGATTCCCGCCTGCTCCAGCTTGCGCCAGCCGATGCGGGTGAGATTTCCCGTCACAAGAACCATGAGAACACCGCGTGCCCCCAGCGCGGCGAGAAGTTCCGGAACACCGGGACAGGTCTTGTCGCGCAGGTCGGGGACAGTGGCGAGATACACTTCCTCCGCGATCTTATTGATGCGCGGGATGAGGGCTGCGATATCCGCTTCCGCACATTCGGCGCGCCGCAACATGATGGCAAGGATGACAGGGTCCAGCATGCCGTGAACGGGAATGCCTTCGGTACTGGTTTCGGCCCCGGTGATCTGGCGGACACCCTCCACCAGAGCCTTGAGGTGCCAGGGGCCGGTGCGACGTACCAGCGTTCCGTCGATATCGAAAAGGACGAGGGAAGTGAGCAAGTTCCAGTGTACGCAATTGGGGTACGATAGACGATCATGAGAATCGCTCTTGTTCTTGCCCTGGCCCTGGCCACGACATCCATACTTTCTGCCGCCGATCACTGGGTAGCCACGTGGGGGACCAGCCCTGCGGCGCAACTGGCGGACGAGGCGCAGATGCGCGCGGCGCACCTTGTGTTTTCCAACCAGACCGTGCGGGAAATTGTGCGCGGCAGTATCGGCGGAACAGCCGTGCGGATACGGCTCTCCAACGCGCACAATCGCGAGACGGTGAACATTGGAGCGGCTCATCTTGCGTTGCGGGCGATGGATTCAGGCATTGCCGGGGGCAGCGACCGCGCGTTGACCTTCAGCGGACGCCAGAACATTGTGCTGCCACCGGACGCGGTGGCGATCAGCGACCCGGTGAAGCTGGCGGTTCCGGCGGGTGCGGATGTAGTGGTGAGCCTGTTTATTCCCGGCACGGCCATGGCGGGCGGTGTTCACTACGGTGCACTGCAGACCTCCTACACGGCAACGGGTGACGTGACAGGAGCCCTGACGCTGACCGAACCGGCGACTCTGGCTTCATGGGCGTATCTGGCTGGTGTGGATGTGATGGCTGCGGATAACGCGGGCACACTGGTCGCATTCGGCGATTCCATTACCGACGGCACAGCGTCTACACCAAACAGCAACCGGCGGTGGCCGAATGTGCTGGACGAAAGGCTGCGGGCGCGCAAGGGTGAAGCTGCCGTGGGTGTGGTGAACGCGGGAATTGGCGGCAACCGGGTGTTGCACGATGCAGTTCCAAACCTGATCCGGTTTGGCGTGAACGCCATGGCCAGGTTTGACCGCGATGTGCTGGCGCAACCGGGGGTGAGGTACGTGGTGGTGATGGAGGGTATCAATGACATTGGTTTCCCGCCGGGAGTTTCGTCAGCAACAGAGGAGGTGACGGCGGAAGATGTGATCGCCGGCCACAGGCAATTGATCGAGCGGGCGCATGAACGCGGACTGAAGATCGTGGGCGCCACCCTGACTCCGTTCGAAGGTGCTGCATATTACACAATTGCAAAAGAGGTAAAACGGAAGGCTGTGAACGAGTGGATTCGGACAGGAAAGGCTTACGACGGAGTGATCGATTTCGACGAGGCAGTGCGGGATCCCGCCAATCCATTGCATTTTCTGCCTGCATTTGATGGCGGCGACCACCTGCACCCCAGCGATGCCGGGTACAAAGCAATGGCAGCAGTGATCGACCTGACGCTGTTTCGATAGCCCAAATTAGCCTTGCCCCCGGCGTTGCGAAGTAATAAAGTCTTAGATAGCGATATGTACATCCGAAAAAAGCACATCTCCCGCAGAACAATGCTGCGCGCCTCGGGCATTGCCGTGGGGCTTCCGTTTCTGGATGCCATGGTGCCCGCCCAGACGCCGCTGAAGAAGACCGCGGCGGTTTCCAAGACCCGGCTTACCTGTATCGAAATGGTGCACGGCGCGGCGGGAAGCACGCTGGAAGGTACGAACAAACATTACTGGTCACCCGCCGCAGAGGGCCGTAACTTCGAGTTCACCGAATCGCTTAGCCCGCTGGAGCCCCTGCGCGACTACATCACAATCATCAGCGATACCGATCTGATTCCGGCCAACGCCTGGGTGGCAAAGGAAGAAGGCGGCGACCACTTTCGTTCGAGCGCGGCCTATTTAACCGGGGCGCACCCCAAAATGACCGAAGGTGCCGACATTTATAACGGCATCTCGATCGACCAGCTTTACGCGCAGAAGTTCGGGCAGGACACGCCTCTGCCTTCGATGCAGGTCTGCACGGAGAACGTGGATGCCTCCGGTGCCTGTGACTACGGTTACGCATGCGTCTATGCCGATACCATCAGTTGGGCTACTCCCACGCAACCGCTGCCCATGACGCGTGACCCCCGGGTGGCGTTTGAAAGCCTGTTCGGCGATGGCTCCACACCGGCGGAACGCAGTATTCGGCAGAAGATCAACGGCAGCATTCTGGACTGGATCTCGCAGGAGGCCAAACGCTTCGGTCAGGGGCTGGATTCGGGCGACCGTAACCGGTTGAACGATTATCTGGATGACGTGCGCGAAATTGAGCGGCGAATTCAGAAGATTGAAAAATACAACGCTTCCGGCGAAGCCCGCGCCCTGCCGGCGGCGCCACTGGGGATTCCGGATTCCTGGGAAGAACACGTGAAGCTGATGTTCGACCTGCAGGCACTGGCATTCATGACCGATATAACGCGGGTTTCGGCGTTCAAGATGAGCCGCGATGTTTCCAACCGGGTGTTTCCGGAATCGGGCGTTAAAACGCCGTTCCACTCCTGCTCGCACCACGCGGAGAGCCCGGCCAGGATCGCCGAGTTTGCCAAATTGAACCGCTACCATGTCAGCCTGATTCCGTATTTCCTGAACAAGCTGAAAAGCACGCCGGATGGCGATGGCAATCTGCTGGATCATTCCCTGGTGGTGTATGGCAGCCCGATGGGCGATTCCAACGTGCATAACCACAAGCGGGTACCGATGTTTCTGGCGGGGAAGGCATCGGGGGCCCTTAAGGGCAACCTGCATGTGCGCACGCCCGATGGGACGCCGATGGCCAATGTATTGCTGACGGTGATGCGGCGGCTGGGGGTGGGCGTGGACAAGGTAGGCGACAGCACCGGCGAAATTGCAATCTAGGTCAAAGCGCACCTCAGGACAAAGCAATGAAGAAAACAATTCTCATCGGACTGCTGGCTGCCCTGGCGCTAACGGCGGCGAAGGATACCTGGGTAGCGGACGCCGCTGAGCGCGGGGACCATGAAAAGGTGCGACAGCTGATCCGTGCCGGTGCCGACGTTAACTCGCCGCAGGGCGATGGCACGACGGCTCTGCACTGGGCCGCGGCGAAGGAAGACCTGAACATGACACAGGTTCTGCTGGCGGCTGGTGCCAATGTGAAGGCTGTGACCCGCGAAGGCCAGATGACTCCCCTGGTGATGGCTGCGATGAACGGGAGTGCCGGGGTAATTGGGGCGCTTCTGGCAGCGGGAGCGGACGCAAACGCGGCAAAGTCCACCGGCACTACGCCTTTGATGCTGGCGGCGGCCGCAGGCAAGGTGGACGCAGTGCAGGCTCTGCTGGACCACGGTGCCAATGCCAATGCAAAAGAAATATCGCACGGGCAAACCTCGCTGATGTTTGCCGCCGGTATGGGCCGTGGCGATGTGATTCGGCTGTTGCTGAAACGGGGTGCCGATGCCGGTATTACGACTGAGGTCCGGAAGCTGGCTGGCGTGCGTCTGGATGCCAATGGGGAGCTGGTCTCGGGCGACGCCAAACCCGAGGCAAAGCCGGCTGCGGCAGTGGCCGCAACCCCGATGCCCGCCGCCGCGCAACAACGTCCGCGCGAACTGGGCGCAACCATCATGGGCGGTATGACGGCGCTGGTTATTGCGGCGCGCGATGGATATGCCGACGCCGCCAGGGCACTGGTGGAAGGCGGCGCCAATATCAATCAGGAATCCGCCGCGGAGTTGATGACACCACTGGTGATGGCGATATCCAATGGGCATTTCGATCTGGCAAAGTATCTGGTGCAAACAGGGGCCGATGTGAACAAGGCCAGTGTGCACGGGCTGACGCCGCTGTACGCGACGGTGGACGTACGCTGGGCTCCGAAGTCGTGGGTACCGATGCCGGTGTACGACCAGGAAGAAACCAGTTTCCAGGAATTATTGCAGTTACTGACGGATAAGGGCGCGAATGTGAATGCACGGTTGGGGAAGAGGCTGTGGTTCCGTTCCTTCTTCAGTGACCAGAGCTGGGTAGACCCGGCGGGAGCAACGGCTTTCTGGCGCGCCGCGCAATCCAGTGATGTTGCGACCATGAAGTTTCTGGTGGCACACGGTGCCGATGGCAAGATTGCGTCGCTGGAGGCGGATACGCCTTTGATGGTGGCAGCCGGGCTGGGCTGGGGTGCGAACTTTACCATTAACGCTCCTGATTCGTGGATGGCGGCGGTGGAGTATTGCCTGCAATTGGGCAATGACGTAAACGCGGTGGATTCGCGGGGCTACACCGCGCTGCACGGCGTTGGCTTCCGCGGTGACAACGAGTTGGTGAAGTTGCTGGTGGCAAAGGGCGCCAGGACCAACGTCAAAACCAAGGCCGGCGACTACCCTGCCGACATGGCCAATGGACCGATTGCGCACGCGCTGCCTCATCCGGAGACGGTTGCGTTGCTGGAATCGCTGGGGTCACCCAATTCACACAACTGCCGCTCGGACCAGTGCATGGTGGCAACCAAAGACGAAAAGCTGAAGACCGACACGCCGACGCCAACCGAAAAGCCCCGGTAGACGCTTTACAGTCGAAAAACTACACCGGAACGGTACGCCGCGCACCCAAACGAGGTACACTGCTTGTTCGGGTCCAATTTCCAAGGTATTTTGAATGACTGATCTGCAGGATATTCTCTCGGCAATTCCCATCTTCAGCTTTCTGGGGCGGGCGGAGATTGCTGCTGTGCAATCGCTGTTCGTGGAGTCGACCCATCAGAAGGGAGAGTTCATCTGTCGCGAGGGTGAGGAAGGTCATACCTTCCACATCATTCTGGATGGCGAACTGGAAGTAGTAGCCGGCGAAGGCGATTCGATGCGGGTTGTGGCCATTCTGAAGAAGGGTGACTTCTTCGGCGAGATGGCGTTGCTGCAGGGAGGCAAGCGCACCGCTTCGGTGGTTGCCGGACGCCGCGCGCAACTGGTTACGCTTGACCGGTCGTCGTTTAACAGCCTCTTCCTGAAAAACCCGAAAGCCCTGGAATACTTCACGCGGGTGCTTTGCAAACGCGTGGCAGATGCCAACAAGGGTGGCGTGGTTCGCAAGTCGAGCATGACCATTAGTGTGGGGTCGACGCGGGAAAACCTGCATGGCAAGACTCTGGTATCGAAGGCGCTGGCAGCGGTATTGCATGACCTGACCGGCTCGCAGATATTGCTGGTACACGTTTCCGCGAGCGCGGAGGGACCGCAGGGTGCGCTGGCGGATATCCTGGACGGCGGCAAGGGCAGTTCCGGCGACGCGGTGGACCAGGCGATTACGACTATTGCCGAAGGCGTTTCCACGCTGGATGTGCCCGCGCGACCGGGGCGGGACAAGAACTTCTACGCTCATCGCGCCTCCAATCTGATCTCCCGTTTCAGCGAACGATTCCCGTTCATCGTCTTCGATATGAACGTGGAGCCGCGCGGCGTGATGGAAGCGATGGACATGTTCTCCGATGTCTATGTCGAAGTGGTGGACACGGCGCAACCGCCCACAAAACAGGAATCGGCCGCGCAGAAGATGAAGCACTACCGGGTGGTGAACCGTTACAATCCCACTTCGATGGCGCTTCCCATCAGCCATTGCGAGCCCTTCGTTATGCCGCGCGATCTGGCGCTGGACAACGGGACCTCCACTGAATATATTCGTAACAACCCCCGCTCCCCGTCGGGCCTGACCATTCACCGTCTGGCACGCAAGATTCTGGGCTGCACCGTGGGTGTGGCACTGGGCGGAGGGGCCGCCTTCGGTATCGCTCACCTTGGTGTGTTGCAGGTTCTGGAAAAGTATGGTGTCCCGGTGGATCTGGTGGCTGGCTGCTCGCAGGGGTCCATCATCGGGATAGGGTATGCGGCGGGAGTGACCACGCAGCAGATGATCGATATCGCCGCGCAGCTGGGTCAGGCCAAGAACTCGCTGCTGGCGGTGGATCTGACGCTCACGCGACCGGGACTGCTGGCCGGCGACCGGTTTGTAAAGATATTTGAACCACTGCTGGGCGACAAATCCACATTTGAGGATCTGGTGATGCCCTGCATGACCGTGGCCACCGATATTCAGAGTGGCGAGCGGGTTGCCATCGGGACAGGCCTGTTGACAACCGCGTTCCGGGCCAGTGCCTCAGTACCCATGGTGTTCGCGCCAGTGAAGCGGGGCGATACCGTGCTGGTGGATGGCGGTGTCTCTGACCCGGTGCCGGCCGAAGTGGTCGATGCGATGGGTGCGGATTTGTGCATTGCTGTCAACGTGGTGCCGCCCTTGAAGAGGGGGGTGGAGAACGCGGTTACCAAACTGGTGAAGCAGGTCAACCGGTTTAACCCGATGTCGTACCTGAGCGGGGCGGTGGGTATGCCGACCATGTTCGACATCATTATGAATTCGATGCAGATTCTGCAGTACGAGCTGGGAAACTTCAAAGCGATTTCCGCCGACGTGCTGATCAACCCTGAGTTATCGGACTTCACGTGGGTGGAGTACTACCGGTCGGCGGAATTGATCCAGCGCGGCGTGGAAGCGGCCGAACGCGCCATGCCTGCTATTCAGCGCGCGATGGGGCAGAAGATGGGTCCGTACAAGAAGCGCGGGTAAAACTGTCCTTATTTGTTGGCCAGTGTGGAGAAACCAGAACCGCTCAGGATGTTTTCGTCTGCTGTGACCAGAGTTAGCTTAAAGACCAGAGCGGTGGCGGCAAGGAAGCGATCCGCCGGGTCATTGTGTGGCAGTTGCACCCGACCGGTGGCCACGGCGACTTCGTGAGTGAGCGGGGCTTCCCGGCATGGCACTTTGATGAGTGCCGCCGTGATCCATTTCGCCGCGTCCGGCTGGAGCGACAGGCGCTTTTTATCGCAGAGCATCATGATTTCCCACGAGCTGATGGGCGAGATCCAAAGCTCATTGGTACCGATGGCCAGCGCCCTTGCCACTTTGGCGGAAAGCCTGTGCGGCTCAAGCAGACTCCACAACCAGATATGGGTATCCAGCAGCAGTTTTTGCGGCATTACCGCAGGACATCCCATTCATCGGGATGGGATACGGGTGCGATGATGCTGCCGAGAATTTTCCCGGTGCCTGCCATGGACCCGATCCAGGTGATGGGGCGCTGCGACGGGGAAGGCGGGTGGATTTCAGCCACAGGGATGCCAAACCGCGTGACCCGGACAGGACGTTTGGTTTTGCCCACCTGATCCATCACAGCCAGACAAGTGGCTTTGAATTTGGAAACTGCCATGTCGTCCATAAAATTTGTCTCCTCAACAGGAGAATACCATGGTCAAAGACTATGGTCAATTTACGCAACATCCTTTAGCGTGGGCGGCGGCGAACCTTCGGTGCCTTGCGCCCTTTCACCTTACTCTTTCGGGCCTTGGGGGCGCGAGGTCTCACCACCTGTTGCTTCGCCGGAATGACCGGTACGGATGGTTGTGGAGCGGCGGATAAGGACACCGTAAAGGCCAGAAAAAACATCGTCAGGCGCATGTGGGCCTATAGTAACAGAACTACGCACCGGCCAATGCCAGCGCGCCAAGTACACCGGACCGCGCCCCCAGCGCAGGCCGCACCAGTTCCGGCACGGGCACGTAACCATTGAGCAGAAGGCCCAGCCGGGCGTGGACCTCTTCCAACAAATGAAGCTGGCGCAGAACGCCTCCGCCCAGGATGCAGCGTGCCGGAGACAGCGTGCACACAAGACTGGCGAGGCCGAGGGCAAGATGCTGCGCTTCCAACTGCCATAGCGGATGGTCGGCGGGCAACGATTCTCCGGGCCGCCCGGCGCGCGCCGCGATGGCCGGACCGGAAGCCAGACCCTCCAGACAATCCGCGTGGAAGGGGCACACACCGGCAAAACCGGCATCTTCGGCGAGGCGGGGAATCCGGATATGCCCCATCTCCGGGTGCGACGCGCCGCGCAGTAATTGCCCGGATACAAGCGCCGCGCCGCCAATTCCGGTACCCACGGTGAGGTACAGGCAATTCTCCAGGCCATGAGCCGCGCCCCAGCGGGCCTCGCCGGTGAGCGCAGCATTCACATCGGTCTGGAAGACGACAGGAATGCCCAGTGCTGCGCGAAAAGGTCCGACAATATCGCAATCGTGCCAACCCATTTTCGGAGTGGAGGTGATGCAGCCGCGCTGCAAATCGACGGGGCCAAAGGAGCCAATTCCCAGCCCGTTGAGATTCGTACCACCCTCGCGCAGAAAAAACTCAAGGCAACGTCCAATGGTTTCGTGAGGCAATGAAGTGGGGAATTCGGCAGTCCGCAGATCGGCGGGACCGGAACCGACACCGCAAACAAATTTTGTACCACCGGCTTCCAGCGCCGCGAACAGAGGCATGACCCCGATGATATCGGCACGGCACAAGCGATAGAATGGAGTATGCGCATCGCTTTCCCGCTTGTCTTCACGCTGGCCCTGACGGCGGCGGCTCAGGACCCGGCCGCTCTGATGCGGGACCCGGCGATTCAGGCAGCTCTGGCCGCGGCACAGAAAAACGAAGCCCACTTCATTGAAGAGCAGATCCGGGTTTGCGAGATCCCCGCGCCTCCGTTTAAGGAAGAAGTCCGCGGCAGGGAATTCGAACGGCTATTCCGGCAGATGGGGCTGAAGGATGTCCGCATCGACAAAGCCGGCAATGTAATTGGCGTGAGACCGGGTGCCGCCGCGCATCCCAATCTGTTGTTTGAAGCTCATCTGGATACGGTGTTCCCCGAAGGCACGAATGTTAAGGTCAAGCGCGAAGGCGATCTGCTCACCGCCCCCGGCATTGGTGACGATTGCCGTGGTCTGGCCATGATGCTGGGCGTGATTCAGGCGCTGAACGATGCCAAAGTGCAAACCCCCGGTACGATCACCTTCGTTGCCGATACCGGCGAGGAAGGTCTGGGCGACCTGCGGGGCACCAAGGAACTTTTCAACGTAACGCTGAAGGGACAGATCGACAAATTCATCTCGGTGGATGGAAGCGGGCTGAGCATCACCGCTACGGGCGTGGGCAGTTATCGCTACCGTGCAACTTTCAAGGGCCCCGGTGGCCACAGCTTCGGCGCATTTGGCCTGGCGAATCCCATTCAGGCGATGGGACGGGCGATCGCGAAGATTGACGCCTTCGAAGTTCCAACCAAACCAAAGACTACCTTTAATGTGGGCCGCGTGGGCGGGGGAACGTCGGTGAACGCGATTCCGTTTGAGAGCTGGATGGAAGTGGATATGCGTTCGGCTGACAAAGATTCCCTGGAAACCATCAACGCCAAATACAAAGTGGCGGTACAGGAAGCCGTGGACGAAGAGAATAAACGCTTCAAGGGCCGCGGACCGGTAACGGTGGATAACGCGGTGGTGGGCTACCGCCCGGCGGGCAGCACTCCGGCCGATTCGGCGATCGTGAAGACCGCCATTGCAGTGACGAAGTTGTTCGGCGCGGCGGGTGATACAGGGGAAAGTTCCACGGATTCGAACGTGCCAATGAACCTGGGTATTCCGGCGGTCACAATCGGCGCCGGTGGCAGGGGCACGGGCTCGCACGCCCTGGACGAAACTTACAACACGAAGGATTCTTACCTCGGCACGCAGCGGGGTTTGGTGCTGGCGGTCGCGCTGGCGCGCTAAGGGGCAACAGGCCGCGATGAAGTCGTTAGAAACCGGGGCGGCGGCCAGATAGTCGAACTGATAGTGATTATTCCTCCAGTGGCGAAGGCGGTGCGGGTCTGTATGCTGTTCCTCGCCCTGGCGGGGGCCACCTGGAGCCAGAGCACCGGCACGTCTGTTGTAGTTGCCATCAGCACGGGTCAGAACCACATGGTTGCAGCCGCCGAAGTTTCTCTGGCAGGGGCCAGCGGGCAGACGCGCACTGCCACTTCGAACGACTCCGGGCAAGCGGTGTTCACCAGCATGCAGGCAGGAGAGCATATGCTCACCATCCGGGCCGCGGGGTTCGGAGATCTCGCCACCGCCATTACGATTCAGCCGGGCACGGAGAATCACATTGACGCGGTGCTGAGCGCGGCGCGAAACGACAGCATTACGGTGGCAGAGCAAACGGAGAACCCCATCGAACAGGAGATCAGCACCCCGGTCTCACTGCGCCGGTCTGAGGTAAAGCTTCTGCCGGAACACCCGGCAACGGTGGCAGACGCTCTGCCGCTGGCACCCGATATAATCCGGCTGCCTTCCGGGGAATTGCGCCTTGCCGGGAGCGCGGAACACAGGAGCGCGCTGCTGGTAAATTCTGCCAACGTAACGGATCCGGCAACGGGCCGATTCGGCGCCACCGTGCCCATCGACAGCGTGGAGACAATGAACGTTCTCTCCAGCCCGTTCCTGGCTGAGTACGGCGGCTTCACAGCCAACGTGGTGACTGTGGAAACCCGCAAGGCGGGTAACAAGTGGAATTTTGAATTGAACGATCCACTGCCGGAGTTCCGCTTCCGCAGCTGGCATATGCGCGGGCTGCGGTCGGCTACCCCGCGCGTCAACTTCAGCGGCCCTATCCTCGCGAATAAGCTCTTTTTGGTGGAGTCGGCACAGTATGAGTTGCGGGGCACGCCCATCATCACGTTGCCCTTTCCCCACAATGAAGAGAAGCGCGAAGGCTTCAACTCGTTCACGGAGATGGACTACATTTTAGGCAGCAGCAACGTGGTCTCGGCAACCCTGCACGCGGCACGCTCGCACACCCGTTTTGCCAATCTGGATTTCTTTAATCCGGAGCCAGTGTCCGCCAACATCTTTGATGGCACCGTGTCGTGGGGCGTTACAGACAAAGCTTCGGTGCGCGGCGGGCTGCTGGACAGCGGCCTCTTCAGCACCAGCTTCCGCGCCCGAACATGGCCGCAGGGCGAATTGGGAATGACTTTCACGCCGTCGCGGAACTTCGGTAACTATTTCCACACCCAGACCCGCAACGCCTCACGATGGCAGTGGCGGGAATCGTGGTCGTCAACCCACACCTGGTGGGGAGGCACACACAACCTGAAGTTCGGCTCCAATGTGGCCGGAACACAGCTGGACGGCACCATCAGCGCGAAGCCGATTTCCATCCGCGACAACGACGGATTGCTGCTGGAAACCATACAGTTCACCGCGGGCCTGCCCATTTCGCGTACCGATCTGGGGTTGGCTTTCTTTGCGCAGGACCACTGGGTACTCACGCCGCGAGTGGCTTTGGAGTACGGGTTGCGGGCGGAAACACAGCGGATTTCCAGCACCTTCCACCTTGAGCCGCGCATGGGACTCGCGTGGACGCCGTTGGCCAACGGCCGAACCGTGGTGCGGGCCGGTTACGGCTTCTTCTTTGATCGCGACCCGCTGAATATTTACGGATTCCCATCGTGGCCGCAACGGATTATCACAAAATACGGGCCGGGGGAAAACATTATCAGCGGGCCGGACCTGTACTACAATCTGAGCGAGGCGACCGCGAAATCGGAGTCACCCTTCGTGTTCGCCAAGCGAAAGCCGGGCAATTTTTCGCCCAGCAGCGTGAACTGGAACGTGCAGGTAGAGCAGATTTTCTCGTCGCGCTTCCGGCTACGCACTACCTACCGGCACAGTGCAAGCGATGGCCTGGTGATTTTGATTCCACAGCTGGTGCAGGGCCAGCACGCCTTCGTGTTGAGCGGAACGGGCACCTCCAGACTGAAGCAACTGGAAATTACGTCCGCGTTGCGCGCGCCGCGGGATGGTCAGGTCTATCTTTCGTTCGTACATGGTAAAAGCACCGGAAATCTGAACGATTTCGACAACTTCCTGGCCGGATATCCGCCGGCGATCATCCTGCCCGATTACTACACGAACACCTCGGGCGACGTACCCAACCGTTTTCTGGGCTGGGGCACATTGAAATTTCCTGGCAAGATTGCGCTGATGCCCAAGACCGAATTCCGTTCCGGATTGCCCTACTCAAAGCTGGATGCCTTGCAGGAATATGCAGGCATTCCCAACCAGTTGCGGTTCCCGCGCTTCATTTCCGTGGACGCAAGGGCTTCCAAAGACTTTAAGATCACCGATAAGTACTCGGTGCGTTGGGCCGTATCGGGTATTAATCTCACCAACCACTTCAACCCGGTGAGTGTGCACGCCAATATTGCCGACCCGCTGAGCGGTACGTTCTTTAGCGGGTACCGGCGACGCTATACGATGGACTTCGACATTTTATTTTAGCGTTTTTGTCTTAGCTGCGGCTCACTGTAGTTTTTGATTCGATACTGCGGGCGCAGGCGGAATCGGGTTCTTGCGCTGACCCCAGGTGGGCGGGGCAGGCTCCGTGGTGCGCCGGTCCACAGGCTTCTCCTGCAGCTGCCGCAACGCTTCCTGCACGGCCCGCTCCAGTTGCGCATCGTGGCCCGCAATCACATCCTTCGGCCAGTTCTCCACGTCGATATCGGGACCGATGCCCTCATTCTCCACGGCCCACTTCCCTTCCCGTGTAAAGAAGCCGCCGCGGGGCGCGATCATGGAACCGCCATCAATGAACAAGGGGGTATCGGCAGTGTGAACCAGGCCGCCCCAGGTACGTTTGCCCACCAGGGTGCCGATCTTCCGGGAACGGAACATCCAGGGCATCAGATCGCCGCCGGAGCCTGCCATCTCGTTGATGATCATCACCTTTGGCCCCCAGATGCCCGCGGCCGGGCTGGTGAACGGCACACGGTCTCCGGCCACATTGTTGAAATAGCCATCGAATTTGCGCTCCAGCACGTCAACGATGTAATCGGCGGCTGATCCGCCACCGTTGTAACGTTCGTCGATCACCGCACCCAGCTTGTCCTGTTGGGCAAAATAATAGCGATTGAAGCTGGTGTAGCCGGGCTGGCCGGTATTCGGCAAATAAACGTAGGCCAGCTTGCCACCGGAGAGTTTGTCAACGAGGCGGCGATTGTCTTCCACCCAGGCGCGCGTGCGCAGAGGCTGATCGTTGGCAATGGGCAGCACGGTCACCGGACGTGCGCCTTCGGTCACCGGGCGGCTGTTGACGGTGAGCACGGTCTGGCGCCCGGCGGTGCCATCCAGCAATCGGTAAATGCTGTCGGGCGCAACGAGGTCGCCACCGTTTACCGCCAGAATATATTCACCCACTTTGACGCCAAGGCCCGGCGCGGCCAGCGGGGCGTTCAGTTCCGGATTCCAGCTTTCGTTGTCGTAGATGCGGGTGATCCTGTAGCGGCCAAACTCAATCGCAAAGTCGGCACCCAGTACGCCGCCGCGCGAAGGAGGTACCGCCGGCATATCGCCGCCGCGCACATAAGAGTGACCGATGGAGATTTCCGCGCCCATCATATCCAGCAGATAATTCAGGTCGGCGCGATGCATCGCGTGGGGCAGCAGTTGCCCGTACATTTCTTTCATCCGCGGCCAATCCGCACCGTGGGTATTGGGCACGTAAAGGTAGTCACGTTGATTGCGCCAGCCCTCATAGAAGATCTGACGGAACTCGGCCTTCGGGTCGAGATACATGCGCAGCGTGGCGTTCAAACGGCCAGAGCCGGCAGCGGGAATTAGTTTGTCGGCGTCCACCAGAAAGACCGAGGGCGCGACCGGAGCTACTGCCGCGCCGCGACCGCCGCCATTACCCCCGGCGGTGCGATACACCAGTTTGTGTCCATCGGCACTCACATCGTAAGTGGCCACGGCGGAAGCAAAGCGCGAAGCCCGACGCTCCGTGAGCCGGTACCGCCACAGCGTCGTCCCGGTTACCTGCACCGCATCTTCCGCGCCCGCACCTGTTTCCTGAAAATAGACACTGCCGGAGACTCCGGCACGCAGGCGGGAATATTGCCGCAGCGGAACACCCGGTACCGTGACGATACGCTGCTGCAGCCCGTCAAAATCGATCTGCATGGTAACCGGCGCACGCGCAGTACGTTCACGGTTCCCTTCCGCCGGCGCGGCAGCGTCCACGCCTTTGTCCTCGTCACTCTCCGGCAGCAGCGGGCTGGCTTCGTCTTTCTTCAGAATTGCCAGATACAGCCCGAAGTTCTCGTCGTGCTCGTAGGACGTCATATCAAGCCACTGCGATTTCAATCCGAAATCAGTGGACGCCAGGAACCACAAATACTTGCCGCTGGCGTCCCATGCAGGCCACACGGCGTCGGCGAGGCCGTCGGTGATTTGTTTGTTTTCGCCGGTCTCCACATTGGTGACGAAGATCGCGTGATACAAGGACTTCAAGTGGCTGGCATAAGCGACCCACTTCGAATCCGGGCTCCACACCGGATTGATGGTGCGCGTGGGAACCATCCACGGATCATTGCCAATGGTTTTAGTCTGACCCGTCGTCACATCCATTACCCACACGTTCAGGTTGGTATCGGTATACAAAATCTTCGTGGAATCGGGCGACCACGATGGAGTGTAGTAGTGTGTCGGTTTGGGCAATGCCAGTTCGCGCGAGGGAGTAAGGCTGTCCTGGCTTTCGATCACCAGTTTGTACTCGCCGGAACGGTCACTGAACCAGGAAAGGAACTTTCCATCCGGCGACCACGCCGGGTCGCGCTCGGCTGAGCCGGAAGAATTCGTCATATTACGGACATCGCCTTTTTCTGCCGGGATGGTGAAGATCTCTCCGCGGGCCTCGGCCACAACGCGCTTGCCGGTGGGCGAAAGAGCCAGGTTGGTCATGCGGGAGGTCACGTCTTCCCAGCGCGACATCATCCACGGAAAATCGCCCGCAACAGTAATATTGACGACGTGTTCGCGACCCGTCTTCGGATCCAGCTCATGAACATAGCCAGCTTGCTCGAAGACCAGCACGCCGGCGCCGGAATCGAGCGTCTTCACATCGAAGTCGAGGAACTTGGTAACCTGGCTGAGCTTCTTTGCTTTGGTGTCGAAACTCCAGATGTTGGCGACGCCATCGCGATCGGAAATGAAATAGACGGTATCACCGATCCAGGCCGGGTCCACATCTTTGGAATCGGTCCACGGAGGTGAGACCAGATCAAAGGTTTTCAGATCGACAATCCAGATAGGCCGATTCTGCCCCCCACGATAGTTGCGGCGTTCTTCGTCCCATGAAGTGTTCATGCGGTAGGCGATGTGAGTGCCGGTGGGAGAGAGCTTGCCCTGGTAGCCGCGCGGCAGCGGTAACGGCGATTCATTACCACCTTCAAGGGGCACCGTCCAGAAACGCGGGGTAGCAGTGGGCGCGGCGCTGGCGCGGGTGGAGGTGAACAGAACGGCCTTGCCATCCGGGGTCCAGCCCTGCACCGAATCGCCACCGGGATGCCATGTGAGGCGCTTCGGCTCGCCACCCTCCGCAGCCACAACGTAGGCGTCGGTGTTGCCGGCGTACTCAGCGCTGAAGGCGATCCATTTGCCATCGGGAGAGAAGTGCGGGTTGGTGGTCTGACCCTGGAAGCTGGTGATACGCTGCGCCGGACCACCCGCGCGTTGTACCGTCCAGATGTTGTTGGCGTAGGCGAAGGCAATGCGACCGGCGCTCACCGAGGGCGAGCGCAACAGGCGGGTAGCTCCTTGCGCGGCAAGCGAAGAGGCGAGACACACGGTGAGCAATAAACCGGCAAACAGGGATTTCATTTTGTTCTCCAATGTGCCAGTCTATCGGTTTTGCACGAGCGGTGTCAGATGTAAACGCAAAACGACCCCGGGAAGCGTGGAGACGCTACCGGGGCCGTTGCAAATCCGCGAGTGCGGAACGGACTATTTCAGCTTGAAGTTGGGTGCTGCGCCTTCACGATGGGCGGTGTGGCAACCCATGCAGGTAGCCATCATTTTGGGCAGGGTGGTGGCCTTATCGGCACCACCGGCAATGGCTTTGGCGGCATTCTCACCGGCTTTGGCGAAGTCTACCCCATCGGCCATCTTCCTGGTCTGGAAGAAGGCTCCGATTTTTTCGAACGCTTCGGCGGCCTTTTCGGCATCAGCCTTGGCGGCGGCGCTGTCAGCGGCGCCACGCATGGCACCACCGGCACCGGCGACGGTCTTCATCAGGGGCTGAAGCGTGGCTTCATCCTGAGCAATGGCTAAGCCTGTGAACGCCGCGATGGCGACGAAAAGAAGGGATACTTTACGCATGCGCAGAGTATATCACCGGCCAGAGTGGAAACGCTATGCTCTAAAGCATGGAATCGGCAGTGGACAGACCAGTCGCCCTGGTTACCGGGGCCTCCAGCGGAATTGGAGCAGTCTTCGCCAAAAAACTGGCGGCTCGTGGTTTCAACCTCATTCTGGTCGCGCGGCGCGAGGACCGATTGCGCAGCCTGGCCGCCGAGTTGGGGCCTCAAACGCAGATCATTGTAGCGGATCTGGCAGACAATCAGGACCTGGCCCGGGTAGAGCGGTCAATCGTGGAATGCGACCGGCTGGAACTGCTGGTGAACAATGCCGGGTTCGGCTCCAAACTCCGTTTTTGGGAGGCAGATTTAGCGCGCCAGGAAGAGATGCACAAGGTCCACATCCTGGCCATCGTTCGACTCACCCACGCGGCACTCCGCACCATGGTGCCCCGCAAAAGGGGCGCGGTGATCAGCGTGTCGTCGGTGGCTGCATTTGGCACCGCACCGGGTGCGGTGAGCTACTGCGCTACCAAGACGTGGATCAACGCCTTCACCGAAGGTCTGGATATGGAACTGCGCAGCGTGCGTTCACCGGTTGAGGTTCAGGCGCTATGCCCGGGCTTCACGTTCAGCGAATTTCACGACGTGATAGAGGTCAACCGCAAATCCATTCCGGCTTTTCTGTGGCTCAAAACGGAAGATGTAGTAGAAGCTTCGTTGCAGTCGTTGGGTCGACATAAGTGGCTGGTTGTACCCAACTGGAAGTACAGGCTCGCGACCACCGTAATGCGGCATCTGCCGTGGGCGTTGCGCAGGATGATTGGCCGGCCCGGCCCGAAGCGAACCTAAACGAAAGGGAAACCTGGATGCTGATTTCGCGACTTGTATTGACACTGTTTATACCCCCGGCGCTGCTGGCGCAAATTCCGCCGGTGACCGGCACGCCGGTAACACTGGCGACCATGCGCTATATCGAGATCCAGCCCGGGACCGGCGCGCCTGCCGTGGCAGGCAGGAAATTGACGGTTCATTACACCGGCTGGCTGAGTGACGGCAAGAAGTTCGATTCGTCAGTGGACCGAAAGCAGCCCTTTGTGTTTGTGCAGGGGCGGCGTCAGGTGATCTCCGGCTGGGAAGTGGGATTCGAAGGCATGAAGGTGGGCGGTAAGCGACGGCTGATCATCCCGTACCAACTGGGGTATGGCGACATTGGCAGTGGCACCACTATCCCACCCAAAGCGGAACTGACATTCGACGTCGAATTACTGCAAGTAGAAGACGCGCCAACAACGGCTGCCGGGGTTGATGTCCTCGCGCCCATCGAGAGGCTTGAAATCCGCACTCTGGCACTGGCCCGGAGTCTTCCGGCAGAGAAGTTCTCCGGTCGGGTGCTGGATATCTTCCGCCAGATCGCGATCCTCAATGTGGTGATGCTGGACACCGCCAACTATGACCTGACCGATGCCCTGCGCGAGAAGCGATTGCAGGACGGGTTGCAAAACATGGCGTCGGCACGGGACGGAATCATGACCTTACTGGGCAGTAGTTTTACCGATGTAAAGAAGCAGTTGGAAACGGCACGCGCGGGTTATCTGGGTGGCGAGATCACACTATTCGGCAAGGCTTCCACAAGGCGAGGGGTCTTTGTTGAGCTGGAGGTTGAGATCGCGGAATTGCTGGGCGAAGCGGCAGCACTGGTTCGGTAGAAATGTCCGTTTGCTGCAGACATGTCCCTCAGTTGCGGTACTACTTCTTTGGCGGCGGTTTTTGTTCCGGCTTCTGCTCGGTTTTTTGATCTTCCGGCAGAGGCGTGTCCACGTCATCGAAGGTAATTGTGCTGCCCGCAGCGTACTTGTGATAGCTGCGGAATTCAATTTCATTGCGGCTGGCCTGCTGGCCGTCGCGCATTTGCACCGTAGAGAAGAACGGTAAAAGGAACTGCTGTCCGCTGATGTCTACGTAGTTATAGTCGATCACCTGGTGCACATCCTGTACCGGGAAATCCACCGGCGGCTGGGGATCGAGCGTAATGCGGAGAATCATATTCGGCCCCTTCTGCACGTAGATCAGACCCTGATAGCCGGGCGTCACCTGGCGCGTATGGTTCCAGTCGATGGTCTCCTTCGAATGCGCCTGGTCAATCCGGTAGCGGAACACGTAGCAAAGATTGTTGCGCAACCGTCCCCAGCGCTCCCAGCCGAATTCGGCTTTGGACTCGGGGCTGAAGATCTCCTTCAGGCTGGTGCCGAATTCGCCCCGCGAGATGGACCCGCCCAAACCTTCCCAGCCTTTGCCAAAAAGTGCTTTGTCGTTGACACTGATCGCTTCGTATTTTTCCTTTTGATCGAAGTATGTCAGGCGTTCCAGCAGGCGGTCGGTGGGAGTGAAGGAGCCATTGGAAGCGCGCTGGAAGTGGAGATCCACCGAACGCCGCGTCACCTGCAGGCAAATGAAGTCGGGCAGCGATTTGGAATAGTTCATCGCGTAGTCGGTGATTTCCCTCAGAACCTTCTGCTGTTCCTCGCTGGAAGGCGGCGGTGGCTCCACGTATACCGGCTTGGGGGCCTTGAGCGCAGGCGCAGGCAACCCCATGGAAAGTTCGGAAAGGCGCAGCAGTGCCGCACGTGTCTTCGCGCCCGCGCCCTTGCCCTGCAAATCTTCCACCACTGACGCCGTGAGGCGTTCACTCATCTTCGCCGTAGTGAGATAGGCCGCAACATCTTTATCCGGAATATGGTTCTTGATCGACGAGTCAATGAAACCGACCAGCTTATCGACGGTGAGTTGCTGCTGGCCGGGCAAGAGAGCCGCCACCAGACAAAAGAGCGCAGTAATGCGCAGGAATCCGGACCGCATACCGTTATTGTCGCATCAGAGCGCCCGAAGGTTGCAGACAATTCCGGGTGACGTGGCTCCGCTACACTGAACTTTCCATGCAATTAGAGAAAATTTACGAACCTGGGCGGTTCGAACCACGCTGGGCCCAATGGTGGGTCGAGAGCGGTATCTACCACGCCAAACATGAGCCGGGCAAGCCGGTATTCTCGCTGGTCATCCCGCCGCCCAATGTTACCGGCGTGCTCCACATGGGTCACATGCTGGAGCACACTGAGATTGACGTCACGGTCCGCTGGCACCGGATGCGGGGCGATTGCGTGCTCTGGCTGCCGGGTATGGACCACGCGGGTATTGCGACGCAGATGGTGGTGGCGCGCCAACTGGCTGAACAGGGCATCAATTTCCGCGACCTGGGCCGGGAGAAGTTCGAAGAGACCGTCTGGAAGTGGAAGGCGGAATCGGGCGGAATGATCATGCGGCAGATGGTGCAGCTGGGAGCTTCGTGCGACTGGTCGCGTGAACGCTTTACGCTGGACGCGGGACTTTCGCGGGCCGTCCGCGAGACCTTCGTCCGCCTGTATGAGAAAGGCCTGATCTATCGCGGCGAATACATGGTCAACTGGTGTCCTGGTTGCAAAACCGCCATCTCTGACCTGGAGAGCCAGCACGAAGAAACCGCCGGACACCTGTGGCATATCCGCTATAAGGTGGTAGGTTCTGACCGTTATCTGGTGGTCGCCACCACGCGGCCGGAGACCCTGCTGGGCGATAGCGCCGTGGCCATCAACGCCAACGATGAGCGCTACCTCGACCTGCATGGCGGCAAAGTCCATTTACCGCTGATGGACCGTGAGATTCCAATCATTCTGGACGACTTAGCCGACCCCGAATTCGGCACCGGCGTAGTGAAAATTACGCCCGCTCACGACCTGAACGACTTCGAAGCCGGCAAGCGCCACAATCTGCCCCGGCTGCAGGTGATCGATACCAACGCACAGATTATGCCCTCTGGCGGCAAATACGCCGGTCTGGACCGAATGGCTGCGCGCAAACGTGTAGTGGAAGATCTGCAGGCGCTGGGCCTGCTGGACCGTGTGGAGAACTACGTCGTCAACCTCTCCAAATGCCAGCGCTGCAAGACCATTGTGGAACCGCTGATTTCGAAGCAGTGGTTCGTGAGCACCAAATCTCTGGCGGCCAAAGCCATTGCCGCGGTGGATGAAAAGCGCATCGAAATCGTCCCGGAAGCCTGGGTGAAAACCTGGAACGAGTGGATGCACAACATCCGCGACTGGTGCATCTCGCGCCAGCTCTGGTGGGGTCACCGCATTCCCGCCTGGTATTGCGACGCTTGCGACGAGGTGGTGGTGAGCCGCACAGACCCGACTTCGTGTCTGCAGTGCGCCGGCCCGCTGCGCCAGGATGCCGATGTACTGGACACCTGGTTCAGTTCCGGTCTGTGGCCATTCTCCACGCTCGGATGGCCCGACCAGACCGAAGATCTGAAGCACTTCTATCCCACATCGTTGCTCATTACCGGCTTCGATATCCTGTTCTTCTGGGTGGCCCGCATGGCCATGCTGGGCATCGAATGCATGGGTGAAGTGCCTTTCCGTCAGGTGTATATCCATGGCCTGGTGCGCGATGCCGACAAGCAGAAGATGTCGAAGACAAAAGGCAATGTCGTTGACCCTCTGGTGGAAACCGAAAAGAACGGCACCGATGCGGTGCGCATGGCGCTTCTCACCGGCGCCGCACCGGGCACCGACATTGTTTTCACCAGTGAGCGCGTGGAAAGTTCACGCAGCTTCGCCAATAAGATCTGGAACGCGGCGCGCTTCCTGTTTATGAATATGGAGCGTTGCGGAGTCGATCCGTGGATGGCCGCGGATGTGAATACCTACCTCCCCGCCGCCGACGCACCAGTGGAAGACCGCTGGATCTTCAGCCGGTTGAATGAATGCGCGAAGGAAATGAATCGCGCCATTGAGACCTTCCGCTATCACGAAGCCGCGCAATGCGTTTGGCGATTCTTCTGGCACGAATTCTGCGACTGGTACGTGGAGCTGAAGAAGCTGCGTTTCGTGGAAGGCTCCGGCCTCAATGACGACTGGCGAAATCTGCTGGCCGTATTCGAGAGCGCGTTGCGATTGCTGCATCCGGTAATGCCGTTTCTGACCGAGGAACTCTGGCACCGCCTGGGCGCGGCCGACAATGCCTCGATCTCCCTCACGTCTTATCCGCAGTTCGACCCGGCGCGGTTTGATTCGGCAGCCGAACGCGAGATTGGAATCCTGCAGGAAATCGTGACCGCGGCCCGCAATCTGCGCGCCGATCTGGGGCTGGATCCCAAACAACCTCTGGAGGGTCTGATCTCGGGCAATGCGGATATTCTGGCGGTAGCAGCCGGGCAGTCGGTCGCCATTCAGAGGCTGGCGGGCTTAACTGTACAGGCGGGCGAGACACCGAAAACCGGTGCGGTCCGTTCCACTGCGGAGTTCACGCTTGCCATCAACGTGCCTGCCGGGCAGATGGAAGCCCAGCGGCGTCGACTGGAAAAAGAGCGTGAACAACTGGAGAAGAACATCGTCAGTTCGAGGCGGCAACTCTCCGATGACGTATTCCTGGGCAAAGCTCCTGCCAAAGTTGTTGATTCCATTCGCGCCAAGCTGGCAGATTACGAAGTTCAACTGGCCAAGATCAACGAGAGTCTGGCGGGCTGATTGCCGAGCGCCGCCCATGTTGATCGATATTCGTCGCCCGGAACTCGAAGCGTTGATCCGTGAGCTCATGCGTGACGGCCAAAGCGTAGAGGACGTAATTATGCGTGCCCTACAGTGCTCCCCTGTCCCGGGCGAGGAGGCGCATGCCCCGCACCGACAGGCAGGGCGAAAAAGCCTGGCGCAGTTGTTTGCAGATTCACCTTTTAAGGGCCTTGATATCGACTTCGAACGCGACGATGACTGTGAACGGGCCATCGAGCTGTGAGCGGTTTTCCTGTCGACGCGAATAGATGGACTGGCATACATTGACACTATTGCCAGCGCGCCAGAACCGGGAGCATGGCTCTTGCTCGCCATTGGCATCTTGCCACTGGCAGCGAGTGGCCGCGCGTCAAGAGCACAGTAGGAGGACGATTCGGCGTCCTCCACCAGCCAGTCTTGATCGGCTCGGAAACCCGCGCTCAACGCGGCCTTTTGGCTTGCGGCCAATACGCCGCGATACAGCCGTTCCCGGTTCGCGCAGAGTGCGCCCTATCTGCGTCAGCTGATCGCCCCAACACATCGTCTGCGTCCGCTTGGGATTTCTGTGTCGGGGCAAGACGCGGTGTCAGCTCCACTATGTCTGGGATGCGCTCCAGCTGGCGAATGAGTTATTGCCGATCGATGAGAAAGGTGTTACTGGCCGCATGCCGCCAGTAAATTGGTTGCCTCGAATACGCAACGAGCCTCTGTTGTCGTGTTGCATAACGGGCCCTTTGTGAAACATGACGGCATTTCAGAGCGACTCGGAAGGGAACGGAATGTCCACCTCAACGTAGCTACCGGGCGTTGCCTCGTTGACGGCATTCGCAATTTTCTCGAGGTGGAGGCGGACGCTTGGCCATTGCTGTTCGGTCAAAACCACGATAGCGATCTTTCGGTGTGTTAGATTTTGCTGGTAACGGATGTTCTTATCGGTGCTGAGAAGCACTTCGTACCCGGCTTCCTCCGCTTTCCCGATCAGGTCCCCATTTTCCAGTTCATGCCAGCCAATCTGTCGAGCATAACTGATTTCGTGCCCTGGGAGGCTCCTCGCAATGGGCCTCGGGGTGCCGTTGTCGAAGAGGATTTTCATGAGCTGAAGGCAGGCGCTTTTGCGAGGCTCTGGCTGGCAAAGTGCAACACGGCTTTCACCTCCTCCGGCGTCACGTCGAAAACTTCAGTGATTTCATGCGGGGACATCCCGGCCTCCAGATTGAGAAACACCGTCTGAACGGGCATGCGCGTTCCCTTGAACACCCAAGCGCCGCTAACCTTGCCGGGGATGCTCTCCACGGCAGGACATTGGGACCAGTCGAGAGTTTCCATGTTCATACCCTCCTTTCATGGTAGCCTTTACCACGGTTCGGCGGGCGCAGGGAAGCCGCGAGCCGGGTGTCAGCCACAACTTCGCTATCAGCCTCAGCGCTGAGTCCCGGGGTACTTCGCGAACGCGGGCGCGAAGGATGGTCCGAATGGAGGAAGTAATTCTGGCAGCACCGCGCAGGAGGCAGGCCGACAACCTGGCTTCTCTCAGTCCGCCCCGGCCAAATGTAGCCACTTTCCCCGGTAAAAATAGAGCACCTCTGATGCTTTCCCCCAGAACAAATCGTTAATGCCCTGGTGGTCAATTGCAGGTGGCTTCTCTCCGCCGTTGGCCTTGAAGTGCTCCAGAATATATCCCCGGCCAACCGGTATAATTGCCGATGAGTAGACAATCCTGGCGTCTCCCCAACCCTGGAGACGATTCAAGTCGTTTCTCTTTGCAATTTCAGCGGGGTTCGTCTCGGATCCGTTCCAAAAAACCAGAACTGAAGAGACCCGGCCAACCGAACAGAGCACCGCCCAATCCGTCTGTCCCGGTTTTGAGAATTCGCCCTTGATGACGTTTTGGCGACCATCTATCATCGGCACTTGAGGAATCGTGCAGCCACGTAGTCGAAGCGTTGCCACTAAGTTCTTAGGCAATTCGGGGAATGCCCCAGGATCGAGCCGGACGGTTTGGCGGTCAGCGGTCTCCCACATGCCCTGAGAAATAGTGGGTATCTGCGCCACGCATGAAACGACGGTCACAACGGCCAAAGTGAGCCAGAGCCGATTCATGCTTCCAGTATAGGGCGGACCGCCTTAGGCGTGGAATCAATGAATTCAATACCGAAGGCGGATTCGGCCTTCGCCGTGTTGCGTAAAGGACCAGTTGCGCAACGTGCTCCGCGAGGAGAAAACCACGGCGGTATTGCATCAAACGTGCCACCCCCGAGAGCGCCATTGACATAGGGATTCTCATCAGCCCTTTCGGTAAAACGAGATTGTTCGGCTTGCTGCCGAAGTAAAGTGGAAATGATGGTACAACTTCTTCCCTTCGAACCTGCCGATTTGGAACGCGCCGCTGCGCCCCCTCAGGCGCTAACCCGCCAGGCGGCCCGCCCGTGACCTCCGGTTCGTTCTGGTTCTTTTATCTTTTCGATGTCTGCGAGGCCATCGATCTGGAAGCCTTGCGCCGTAGACTGGGTATTCCGCCGGGAGCACTGGAGCCCGGTTTTCGCCAGCCTTCGCCCGAATATGTAAGGTTTGAGCGTCCGCCCGTGGTCGAAAACCTCCCTGAAGTGGTCCTCACGAACGGTGATCGGCTGCGCGCGTTCGCGGAATACTACGATTACGGCGTCATCAGCATTGCCTTCGAGCTCCCCTTCACCATGGAGTGGCGGGAACTGGTAGCGCATTCCAGCCGCCTGCGGGACACGCCAGAGGTGGTGCGCAACGCCACCCGCCAAACGAAAGAGTGCCTGGCCCGGGTCAGAGCGACCCTGCTCAAACCCCGCGACAACTGGCTGAGCGAAGACTACTACGTAGTGCATGTAACATCGCAGGGCGATCGCGCCGCCGATCTGATCCGCAGTCACGGCCCCGACATTGCACAAATTGTACGTGGCGAGGCGGTGGAACTCTCCAGTGGCGAAGTGGACGACGTGCTCCGTTCCGGCATCTCTTACTACCCCACCGACCTGTTGGTTGTCGGCTGGACCGCCGCTTTTCTCTATGACACGCCGGAAGGCGCGGCGCCGGTAATCCAGCTATTGCAGTACGCCAATACGCAGTTGCTGGAATTCCGCTATTACGATCACATGTTGACCCTGGTGCTGGCCGAGGTGTACCGGTCACTGGACGAAGAGGCCGGGTTCCGCGCCCGCTGGCGCATGGCACGAGAGGCCAAACGCCTCAACCGCATCCGGCTCGATGTTCGCGAACTCAGTGAACGCGCCGATACCTCCATCAAGTTCCTGAGTGACATGTTTTCGGCCCGTGTCTACAAGCTGGCGGCCGAAAAGGTGGGCGCACACGACTACCGCCATCTGGTGGACAACAAACTGCAAACGGCCGCCGAGCTGTACCAGTTCATGATGGATCAGTTCCACCAGGGCCGCGCCTTCGTTCTGGAACTGATCGTAGTGGTGATTCTGATTATCGATCTGGTCTTCCTGTTCCGCGGCCAGAAGTAGAAACAGGCAGGGAGTTACTCCGCGAGTTCAGAGCAAAGCGGTATTAGCCGCCCCGTCAGCATCCCCGGCAATGCCGCTGCAATGACTCTATTGACCGTCAACAGAAAACGCCAGCAGGACATTGCCGCTCACGCCGGCGTAAGAGCCGTAGCCCGACTCCACGAACAACATCCCACCGGCGACAGTGGGGCCAGGGCCATCCAGAGATCCGCCTTTCGCCGTGAGCCCGTTCACGGTCTTGTATTCGTGTTCCGTGTCGTAGTCCCAGATCACTTTGCCATCGATCGCCGCATAGCCGCGAATGTGTCCATCCACCGAGCCAGAGAAGATTACACCCGGAATGGCCGTTACCGCGGAGGATTGCGCCGGGCTGCAGAAGGGACGCCCCGCGCAATCCGGAGGCCGGGCTGCCCAGATGCGTTCCCCGGTCACAATGCTGATGGCGAAAAGACCGCCGCCGGGCTTCGGATCGAGCACGCGCCGTTCGCCCCGTTCGAACGTGGGCTTTGTAAAAGAGATATCCGAATTTGCCACGTACATGTAGCGCCCGTCGGAGGCCGAGCCCCACTGAATTCCCCCCAGCGGACTACCCGCTCCCACGCGGTGCTGCCAGATGACGGCGCCCTTGTTATCCGGATCAACCGCATGCGCCACCCCCGATTTCTGGCTCACCAGCAGAACCCGCTTGCCGCTGGCCAGTTTCACCAGAATGGGCGGCGCGCCAATATCGAAATCCGGCCCATCGGCATCCGGACATCCCTGCTTGTCGGTCATTCTGCAACCCACGGTATAGGCGTCGTTCGCGGTTAGTTGTTTCGTCCAGACGATCTTTCCGGTGACCAGATCGAAAGCCAGGATTGCGTCGCTGGTGCCGGTCGCCGGTGCGGAGAAGTTGTCACCGGTTCCCGCATAAACCAGCTTCTTTTCCACATCAATCGTCGGCGACGACCAGATGCTGGCACCGGATGGCCCCCACAATTGCGTACCGGCTTTATTTCTGCCCTGGGGCTTCGGTTCTTCGGTGGTGTAGGTCTTCCAGATCTGGTGGCCGGTTGCAGCGTCGAGCGCAATCAGGGCACCACGGCCCTGGCAACATTCGTAGCGGATATCAACAGCCGCACCTTCTTCCGCATCGGCAATCGGAACATAAAGGCGTCCATCGTGGTAGGCGGGTGCGGCGGTAATGCCAGCCGCCTTTTGCTCGTCCACATGGACTTTCCAGATGAGCGCTCCGGTCCCGGCATCAACCGAGTAAAGGTTGGCGCGCCGATCACCAAAGAACGCTATATGACGACCGTTGAGAGTCACGATGGTGAGCGCGGAACGCACTGGCGCATCAGCCTCGAAAGACCAATACTGGCAACCCGACTTCGCATCCAGCGAATAGACCCGCCGGTTGGCAGCGGGGACAAACACGCGCCCACCCACCACCGTCGGCTGCCCGTTGGCGATGGCGGTATCGGGAAAAGCAAACGCCCATTTGAGTTTGAGGCGGGTTGTGGAAGCAGCATCCAGACCCGCCGCGGTGGCGGTCTGGAAACGCGAATTATTTAGATCGTTTCCCCAGCCATTCCAGTTTGTACCAGCCGGTGAGAAAGCAGTAGCTGGTGTGCCGCAGAAACCAATATTGGAAGGCGCACCGGCCTGCCCGATCACTCTACCTGTAAGGAATTCCGCCACCGTGTTTCGGTCATCCGGAGTGAGTGCCCTGCCTTGCGAGGCCATCAAACCGGATTCCAAAGCGCGAACAATATTTTCCGGCGACATGGCGCGCAACGACGCAGGCGACGGGGCTCGCGTAGCGGAGGAAGCGTCGTGACAGGCCGCACACTGCTCTTTGTAGAGAGCGGCGCCGTCGGGACCCGCAGCGAACGCGGAAGTCGCCGCGAGGACGAAAAGGCAGATGCGATGAGGCACTGCATTACATCGTAGCGCTGTTATCTTGTCATAAACACGCAGGGTCGGCGCTATCATCGACCCTGAACTTCCCGTGACCACCGACCTGCTCGCCCAATCCACCCGACGCCGCGTCAACCGTCGGCTGATGCCCTTCCTCTTCCTGCTCTTCATCGTGGCTTTCCTCGACCGCGCCAACGTCGGTTTCGCGGGTCTGCAGATGACAAAGGAACTCGGTTTCTCCGACGCTGTATTCGGTTTCGGCGGCGGCATCTTTTTCATCGGCTATTTCCTGCTGGAGATCCCGGGGACCATTCTGGTGGAAGTCTGGAGTGCCCGCAAGTGGATTGCCCGCATCATGATCAGCTGGGGCATTCTTGCCTCAGCCACGGCGTGGATCCATACCGCAAATCAGTTCTACGGAATCCGTTTCTTCCTCGGTGTGGCTGAAGCTGGTTTCTTTCCGGGAATCGTGGTCTACCTCAGCCACTGGTATCGGCCAGAGGACCGGGGTCGCGCGATTGCGCTGTTCATGGCGGCCATTCCCTCGTCGCAGGTGGTGAGCGGTCCGCTTTCTGCGCTGCTTCTGAAGGTCCACTGGCTGGGCCTCGGCGGCTGGCGCTGGTTGTTGATGCTGGAAGGCATTCCCGCGGTCATCCTCGGCGTGGTCACCATTTTCTATCTCACCGACCGCCCCGAACATGCTAACTGGCTCACCCGCGAGCAGAAAGACTGGCTGGCCGGCGAACTGGAAAAAGAACGCGCGCAGAAACCGTCGCACCTCTCCGTATGGCAGGCCATGCGCAGCCGCAACGTCCTGCTGCTGGCCGCAATCCTGCTGTGTGGCCTCACGCCCAACTACGGCCTCAGCTTGTGGATGCCAAAACTCGTGCAGCGAATTTCGTTGTTCGATAGCTCCACGGTCAGCCTGATTGCGGCCATTCCGTATCTGGTCTCTGTACCGCTGATGTTACTCACGGGATGGAGTTCAGACCGCACTGGCGAAAAGAAGTGGCACACAATGATTCCCCGCCTGCTCTCGGGCGTGGCACTCGGGCTCTGCTACTTCACCCTGGATAACGTTTGGCTAAGCATGTTCCTGCTCTCGCTGGCGGTGATTGGTTTCTACTGCGCGCACCCCGGCTTCTGGCCTATGCCCGGTGTGTTGCTGGGCCGCACTGCCGCGGCAGCAAGCATTGGATTGATCAACTCTTTCGGCAATCTGGGAGGGTTCATCGGACCGTACGTAATCGGCTACCTGACCGAAAAGAACGGCAGCTTTGCTCCGGCGATGCTGGCAATGGCCGTGGTCGCGCTAGCCTCGGGCTTGCTGGTGTTGCTGGTACGACTCCCGGCCGCGTTACCGAAAAACTTTCACGGCCTTATGGCAGTTCAGCGACCAAAGACGCTTTCATGAGTTGGCTCAAACTTGTGTGCACCGCTGTTCCAGGTTTTGCGGAGTACACGTATTTGATCAGGATCAACAAAAATCACGTTGAAGGAATTCGGCTCGCCGCGACCTCTTGTCGAAGTCGCCGTGCCAGCCTGCACGATAACGGCATTATGATTGCCTGTTCGGAACGAGCCGTCGCTGCCGCTCACGTGTGCCCTGTGCACGTGGCCGGCCAGGATCAAATTGATGCCACAGTCAGCCCACTGAGCAAGGGCTCTGCCGCTGCGAAGCGCCCGATTGCCCCGGCCCCAACTGCGCGGAATGTCCAGTGGATGGTGCACCACCACCACTTTGAGAGCCGTGCTGGCCGCTGCGCAAAAGCACTTCCGAACAGCTTCCGTCTGTCTCGCATTGATACGCCCGCCTTTCCACGTCAAAGCTCTCGCGGTGTTGATCCCGATCACTGCCATCGCCTCATCAACGTAGGATTGCTCCACCTCCGGGCCAATGTACTCGCGGAAACGCGCCCACTTCGAAACAAATCGCAGGTAGAGATTGCCGAGAGGGACATCGTGATTCCCGGGCACGACGACTCTGGGGGCACGAAGTCGGTTGAGGAACTCGCGGGCCTGCTCGAACTCCGTCCGGCGGGCGCGCTGCGTCAGATCACCCGACACAGCAATTAAATCGGGGCGCAGACCACTGATCGATTCGACGAGAGGATCGAGAGTTGCCGGGTCTATGCGGCCAAAATGGAGATCCGACAGATGCACGATCACCCGATTCACGGCACGAGCACCCGCAGCGCGGCAGGCAGAATCGAGTATTTGAGCGGGGTAGTCATCCGGCTCAGCTCCCCGTCCAGCGATACGTGCATTCGAACTGGTCTTTTGGTCCGGACCGTGAGTTGTTCCGCCGTCAATTCGGTAAAGTCCCGCTCTCTCCGTATCGAACCCATAAGCGCGCGGAATGCGATCCGGATCAGCCCCGTGGGACCGGAGTGACGAGCGGTGAAGATGACGAGTTTGCCCGCGTCAAGCCGCGGTCGACGCCCGAGCGAGAAGCCCTCCGTCTGATAAACGTTATTGCCGACAAACAGGAATGGGGTCACCCTGGACAACCGCCGTCCATCTATTTCCAGGTGCAGCCGCAGAAACGGGAGGTGCGCCAGAGCCTTGAGACACGCAATCACGAAGGCTGGCCATTTGGGGATTCCCAGCCGGCGTACCACCTCTCGCTCCCGAACCATGGCTGGATAGATTCCAATGCCCGAGTTATTAATAAATAGTCGGCCGTTCAACGATGCCGCATCAATGTGGCGAATCCGGCCGCTAAGCAGGACTTGTTCCGCCACCACCGGGTTTCTAATTCCAAGGTCACGCGCGAAATGGTTTAGTGTGCCCAACGGAAAGACCCCAAGAGTTGCTTCGGTCCGGTAAACAGCGGCCGCCACACCGCTGACCGTTCCGTCACCTCCGCAGGCGACGATGACCCTGAAACCCGCTTTCAACGCACGAGCGACGGGTTCCGCGGACTCGGGCCGGCACTCAAACCGAGCCACTTCGTGCCCAAACGAGCGGATGCGCGTCATTGCGGAATCTATCGCGCCATCATTCAGACCTTGTCCTGCGCGTGAGTTGCCGATGAAAGCGAAGCGTTCCAGGCGGTCTCCCCCTGTTCAGATTTTAGCGGAGGATTACAGCGGCCACGACTCTAACCAGAGTTTCAACGTCAGATCATGACGCGCTTCGTGGGCAAGAAGATTCGGGCGAAGCTCCTTGTAGTAACGATCCCTCAAAATTTCGCGGCTCAGGTGGCCGGCGCGCGCCAGTTGCTGAACGTCGTCGCGATCCCGCTCGTAGTTCCGCTCCAGCTTGGATATGGCGACATCATGAACCTCCAGCGCATGAAGCCGCAGATGCGTCCAGCTGCCGGGGAACATCGGTACGAGCCGCTGTTCGTAGTCTTCGGGTGGCGTGGCAATGGTAACGGCATCAAGGTAAAGCTTGTGCCGCCTGTGGAGCGCAGAACCCTTTCCCGCAATGTCCGTTAAGTGGCTCTGCAGATCATTTGGGACGACGCACAGGAAATCAACGTCGCTTGTCGTCCGCGCGACGCCATACTGTTGCGTGACGACAAAACCGCCACAGCAATGCAGATGAGCGTCCCCGGTTAGAAGGGCGTCAACTTCTGCGAAAAAAGATCGCCACGGCTCCGGCGGCTGTTCAGTTTGTCGCATATGGAAGCTGGTCGGCTGTGATACTCGTCAGCAAACTCCAATGTGCGGCGGCGGCGGGCCGGTGTTCCCTGAGCCATCTGCGCTCAGGCTCAGGCATCGAATCACGACAGAGCGTTCCTTCAGAAGCCAGGCGGGCTTCCTCAAGCTGGTTCTTCCATCTGGACAGAACTTCAACCGCAGTGCCCTGCTGTGGCAGTGCGCGCGCCGTCTCGCTGGCAAGATGAACAAGGTAGCCCAAGCGGTTTTGTGCGTTCTGCAATTTCGCCCGGTCCCGCAGCCATTCCCAATTGAGATCCGTGTACGTCTTCAGGACCCACGGCAGAGCTTCAACCAGACGGGTGTCAAGGTCGCGGTTCACGACGGCGCTGAAAACGACTTCAGCGGGATTGTGTGCCTGCGTAGCCCGCAAGTGCTCAAAACCGGGGTAGCCAAGAGACGACAGTTTTTTCTGAAGTTCGTCGGGCCGACCCGGCTGTAGGGCAAACGGCTCAGGCAGCGGAAGCGCCGTAGGCGCGAGCTTGTACAAACGTGTAGCTTTGCGTGCAAGTTTGGCGCTGGCCGTCCTCAATCCGGTTTCGAGTTGCGAAAGGTAAGGCTGCGACACTTTCAACGAAGTCGCCGCTGCCACCTGGGTCAATTCTCTTTCCCTGCGTCCCGTCGTCCATTGCTCCGCTGTCATTGAATTCTATTCGCCTATAGAAAATATAGCACAGGCAGCTATATTTGCCCAATGGCTTTCAGTGGAGCCAACCGGGCTGCGGATCGTTCTGCAGATCGGGTGCCGGCCCGGATACGCACCAGCTAATTTGAGAAAAACCGCCTGTTAACAGCGGGAAGATTATGACCCGTTACATCATCCAAAAACGGTGTATCTCTGGAGAAAGAGCCACACGAACTGCACTGCTCCGGCGGGAACGTCGCGAGTCACAACATGTCTGTTCAGCTGCGTGACCATCAAACTCCATAAGCGGCGGAATAGAAACTCTTAAGCAGCGAGGACGTCGAAGAAAAGGGCGATGTCAAGCATGACGGTTACGAGAGATCGCGAGTGAAGACGCCCCAACTAAAAAACTGTCGGATCCGTTCTTGAGCGCTGTCTAAGCGGGTGCAGTCACCGTTCAAATCCACAATAAAGCGCACACAGCCAACGTGAAACGCTTCAACCAATTGCGCGATATCCGGCATCAGGGCGGATTTCGGCGTGCTGCTCATTAAGTTCACCGCATCTCGTCCATTGAGGTGATACCAGACCTCACGCGCAGATCCTGTCCGCCCGAGTCTTGATGAGGCACTGGAGATATGAAGTATCCCGCAACGTGCACCATAGAGATCAATGCCCGTTACCTGGCTCGGGTTAAGTGACGGTACGATGTACTGGTCGCACCATGTGATGAAATGGGATCTCTCCACATCTGTGGCACCTGGAGCGGCGTTCAAGAATCCCAGCGTGTCAATTGCTGAATACAAGAGCGCCAAGGCTGCTTCAGCAAATCCAGAATCCAGACACATCTTTATGCCCTTGAGACGCTGGTCCAACCGCGGAACCATTCAACCTCCTCCGATGTTCTCCAATTCCGATCCGCCAGGACGATACTGATGCGCGCGGTCAGAGAGGCCCGTGGTTTCGCGCTCGCGCGCCCGACCCAACACGCCAGCGATGGCCTCCAGCGTATCACTTTTCCCACCAGCCCCGGCCTATTCGCTCAAGGAACCTCAGGGAACCCTGTCCGCCCGCCATGCGGGGCCGAAATGCCGCTTCCCACGCCACGCTCCGGAAAAGCCGCACGGGGAACGCTGAGCGCCGATTCAGCACCCCAGAGGTGCCGCGCCGCGTCCATCGCGCCCGGCCTGTATCGGCTAATTTCTTTACCCTTGACCGGATAGAACCTGGTAAGCAAATCGGAGGGAGTGATCCACTTTTCGTCACTCCCCGTATCTGCCTGGTACGGAATGAGTAAAAATGGTGAGCGCGGTGGGCCTCGAACCTACAACCTACTGATTAAGAGTTCGTAGGAATACCGTCTACAGTTTCCACGGGTGTCTATTTTGTTCAAGTTATGGATGTGACCAGTGCCGTTTTGACCACATTTTCCACCTGCGTCTATCGCCGTGGCTCCCTCGTTGGCTCCCCGGAAAACAAGAGCATCTCACCGTGCCGTCTCTGCCGGGGCGCGGCGGCCCTCTTACGGCAGAATCGCGATAACGGGTAGCCCCGGCCTGTTGATAAATCGAATTAAGTAGGGGTGCGGTGGTTTAAGTTGCGTCATCAAGGGGGGTGAAGGTGAGGACTGGTTCGGTGCGACCCTTGACGGTGACGGAGCCCATCTCCTGAAAGCGGAACATGCCGCGCAGGGCGTTGTAGGTGTATTCGCTGATGAGGATGCCGACGCCAAGTTCTTTGGTGGCGGATTCGAGGCGCGAGGCGAGGTTGACGGTATCGCCGATGGCGGTGTAGTCCATGCGTCTGGCGGATCCGACGTTGCCTACTACAGCGGGGCCGGAGTTGACACCTACGCCGATGCGCAGGTTGATGCCTTCGGACTCCCACTTCTTTGCCACGCGACTTAGTTCGCGCTGCATGCCCAAGGCGGTTTTGACGGCGTGCTCTTCCTGGTCTTGGTCGTCTTCGGGGGCTCCGAAGATCACCATGATGCCGTCGCCGATGAACTTGTCGAGAGTGCCGTTGTTGTTGAAGATGACTTCGACCATAGCTTCGAAGTAGTCGTTGAGAATGGCCACGACTTTCTCCGGGGGCAGCGTTTCAGAAATGGTGGAGAAGCCGCGCAGATCGCAAAAGAGAACGGTGATGCGGCGACGGTCTCCGCTGAGTTTGATCTCCGCGCCGGATTTCAGGATCGAGTCCATCACCTGCTGAGAGACGTAGTGGGCAAATGTGGACTTGACGCGGTCGCGCTCTTTCAAACCGGCGGCCATTATGTTCACGGCTCTCGCGACTGTGCCGAATTCATCGCGGGAGGTGACTTGCAATGGCGTGTCGAAATCCGCGCGGCCGATGCGCTCGACGGCTGCGTGCAGATCGGTTAGCGGGCGGCTGGTGCGGTGGCTGATGTAGAGAGCTGCCGGGACGGCCAGCAGGGCTGCCAGCAGGAGGGCGGCGAGGGCGCTGAGGCGGATGGGGCTCATCTTTGCTTCCACCCACTCTGAGGAGGCTTCCACGACGACTGCGCCGACTAGCTGGCCTGCGTGGTTTCGGACGGGAGCGTGGCCGCGCAGGAAGGTGCCGAACTCGTCGTTGATGAAATCTTCGCCGACTTCGGTGGCGGACAGGTCGAAAGGTTTAGAAGTGCCGCTGCGATAGGCTTCGCCGGGATGCGCGGCGATACGGCGGCTCTCTTCAGGGTCGACGCCAATGAGGAGAGTGGAAGGATCGCCGGCTGCGGGCATGACGGTGAACACGCGCTTCATTTGCGTATCGGGACGGCGGTTGGCATCTCTGACGCGGCGGAGGGTTTCGCGAAGCTGCAGGTAAGCGGGGGAGTTCTCATCGGTTCGCGCCTGCACCTTTGCGAGCAGGTCGCCATCGAGGAGGACTGCAGTGCTGGCGGTTATGGAGAGCAGCTTAGCGCGATAGCCGTCGTAGAGATAGTGGCGAGCCAGACGGTCCATCAGAAATAACGAGAAACCGTTCGTCCCCAGCGCGACGGCCAGAAAGACGAGGAGCAGCTTTGTGCGATAGCGCAATGGAGTTGGCTCAAGTATGCCATATCGTTGAATTTCAAGTTAGACTAAGATTCACCAAAATCCTTCGGTTAACCGCCGTTATACTATCTGCAAGCCGCCAATGGCCCTTCGATTGCTTCCCTGGTGGCATGGCTGACGATAAAACTAACCGCGGACCTCAGGATCGATCTCGACAGACCTGAAGATTACGCGGGACCAGTCTTCGAAGTGGCAGCAGCTTCGCGTGTGTGGTAGAGAAGTCATTCGTGAGTTGTTTGATATGGGAGCGCCATCGATATGCTTGCCTAAGTGGTCGGCGTGTCGGCAATCCCTTCGAGGAAGTATGGGTTTGCCGCTTCCGTGAAGGCCACATTAATATTGTCCACTTGGAACAGGAAGGCGTTGGCTTGTTTAGCTACCTTCAAATCGAAGGCTGCGACGGTCTTTCCTTTTCCCACCTTGCTTCCATAAAATATACCCTCGTAGCCAGCGCTTCGAAAAGCTTCAGCGAGGACCTGCGTGGGCGCGTACCCCGCAAGATCATCACTACGCGTGACTGGTTTCGAGAACGCTTTGTTGATGGCTTTCCAAGCAAGTCCCTCCCGGGTGGCTGCCTTCCGCTCTTCACCCTGGAGGGCGGGTGGGATCACTGGCAGAGGGTCGGCGGTGCAATCAACGACAGTCAAATCACGAAGCATCACGAATTGGCATACAGTCACGTACGAGCCGATCCAAGGCCGGGTCTCCGTCATAGAGGTGTCCCGATCTGTCGACAAATACAGACAGGGTATTCCCTTGGGATTCACTCTTCCTTCATAAGCGCGATCTAAGAAAGGCACCATTCGATCAGGTTCCCAGGGTGCTTCTGTCTCGAACTCATCCACCACATCTCCGACCTCGTCGAGGATTGGTTCCATTCGCATGGAGTGCCCGAGTTGCGCTCTCCAAAGAGCCGTGCCTTTCGGTATCTTGCGAACTCTTTTCTTGCAGGTCTCAACAACTTCATTGATAAAGGATTGGCTCTCGGCGTCCATGATGTGTCGTGCTTGGCGCATCACGAAACGTGCGAACCTCCAGTAGGCCCCAGCGATAAGCACTTTATGCGTTTGCATAATCACCCGCCTCCGATATCACCACCCGGCTCACGACGACCGCCGTCCAATACGCCAAAAGCCACCAGCGCCCCCGCCACGAGGCCGATTGATCAGAGCGGCTTCTTCTCAACGTCGAACTTCCTGTTGAGCCATCCGAAGCCGCCATCGAAGCGACGGGCCGCTTTCAGCGGGAATCCGAACCCGGCGCAAAGCCAAAGCCAGATGGAAGTAAACAACGAAGCGGGAAGCCGACTACAGTGAGGTGGTGGCGGCCGATCCCGGCACGAAGCTGAAAACGGTGATCTTCTATCGCTACATCACCAACATTCACCTTCTGCCGGCCATCGGGGATATTGGACTGGACAAACTGACTCCCGTGCACGTGCGAGCCATGATAAACGACAAGAGGCGGTGCATCTCAGAAAAAACCGGCAAACTACTGTCAGGCCGGACGGTGAAAGGAATCCAACGAACGCTTCATACAGCGCTGGAATTCGCTGTCGGAGAGGATTTCATTAACCGCAACCCGGCCGGGAAAAAGAAACGGAAGTCTTCCGGCGAACACTCCGCCGATCCCAGCTCGGCGAAGTTCCTGCAGTTGAACGAGGCCCGACCCTACTCACCAGCGCCGCGAAGGAGCCCCTATATTACGCGCTTTTCGTGGCGATTCTGAGCCTTGGGCTCCGTCTCGGTGAAGCGCTTGCGCTGAGTCGGGAGGACATAGATTTCGAAGCGCGACGCATTCAGGTGCGCGCTACACTCCAGAAGCACAATCGAGAGTTCACGCGTGTCGCGCCAAAGTCTCAGAGGTCGCACCGCCTTATCGATCTCCCCGCAGTCACCATCACCGCACTGACAGCCCATGCCGATCTCCAGCGCCAAGCTCTGGAATGGGAAGGTGTGGGCTGGAAGGGCAATCCGTGGAAACTGGTTTTTACCTCTTCAATCGGCACGCCGGTCGATGAGCGGAACGCGTTGCGCATCCTGCAGGACAAGATACTGCCGCGCGCCGGTCTGCCGAAGATGCGTATCCACGATTTGCGACACAGGGCCGCGGCTATTCTGATCGCACAAGGCGTTGCGGCCAAAGCGATCAGCGAGATCCTTGGTCACACTTCAGTGAGTTTTACGATGTCCACTTATGGGCACCTTCTGAACGAAGTCAGGCGAGATATTGCCGACAAAATGGATGCGGCATTGACGGCAGAAATCCCGGCACCGTCTGGTTTGGCTCCCTCATTGGCTCCCTTGGCGGTAAGGGAGCAGGTCAACTGAGGGTGTAAATCGTTTTGAATCTATGGTGAGCGCGGTGGGCCTCGAACCTACAACCTACTGATTAAGAGTCAGTTGCTCTGCCAATTGAGCTACGCGCCCGCCAACCTGCAATTCTACAACACCCTTCCCCTTCGGCGCACAAAAACTCGCGTTGCACCTATAATCACTCCATGCGTATTCAGCGCTTCAGCGCGCTCCTGCTCCTCTGCACCGCTCTCGCCGGCCTCGCCCAGACGCCCGCTGCACGCCCCACAACCACCTTCCTCCTCAAGCCCGCACGCGTGTTCGATGGCGACGCCATGCACGAAGGCTGGTCCGTCCTCGTCAAGGGCGATCGGATTGAAGCCGCTGGCCCCAACCTCTCCGCGCCCGGCGCCACCACGGTCGAACTGCCCGGCCTCACCCTCATGCCCGGCATGGTGGAAGCGCACTCCCACGTCCTGCTACACGCTTACACCGAAACTTCGTGGAACGACCAGGTGGCCCACGAAGGTCTGGCGCTTCGCGTCGCCCGCGCCACCAATCACATGAAAGCTACACTGCTGGCCGGCTTCACCACCATCCGCGACCTGGGTACGGAAGGCGCCGGGTACGCTGACGTGGAACTCAAGCAGGCCGTGGAACAAGGCATCGTGCCCGGACCCCGCATGCTGGTTTCCACGCGCGCCATCGTCGCCACAGGAACCTACGGGCCTAAAGGTTACGTGCCCGAGTGGACGGTTCCGCAGGGTGCCGAAGAAGCGGACGGCGTGGATAGTCTGACCAAAGTCGTGCGCGATCAGATTGGCCGCGGCGCGGACTGGATCAAACTTTACGGTGACTACCGCTGGGGACCGCACCCTGGCTCTCACCCCACCTTCTCACTGGATGAACTGAAGCTGGCGGTGGCGACTGCGCGCAACGCTGGCGTCCCCGTGGCCATCCACACCAGTACCGTGGAAGGGATGCGCCGCGCCGCGCTCGCCGGTGCCGAGACTATCGAGCACGGTAACGACGGCACTCCGGAAATCTTCCGGCTGATGAAGGAGCACAACGTCGCCTGGTGCCCCACGCTCACCGCCGGTGGACTCCAAATTCCCGAGAAGGGCCAACCGGAATCCCCCGCCCTGAGCCGCAAGCGCGCGGTGTTCAAGGCCGGACTCGACTCTGGCGTCACCATCATCAACGGCAGCGACTCCGGCACGTTCCCGCATGGCGATAACGCGCGCGAACTGGAAGCCATGGTCAACTTCGGCATGACTCCGGTGAACGCTCTCAAAGCCGCTACTTCAGTGGCCGGTAGGGTGCTGCATATGGAAATAGGAACCGTCAAACAAGGCATGCTGGCAGACCTGATCGCGGTGGAAGGCGACCCCGCGAAAGACATCTCCGCTACGCGCAGGGTCAAGTTCGTAATGAAAGGTGGCACGGTCTATAAGCAGTAAAGCATTTGTGCCGCAGCTATAAAACCAGCGTAATTGCGGCCTCCGCGTGCTAATCTGAAGCCGGTGTTCCGCAGCCAGCAACGCAAGACCCGCGTCGTCTTCGCCTTCCTCGACGCACTGTTCACGGCGGCGGCTTTCGAATCCGCTTACCTGCTGCGTCAGTGGCTGCCGCTCTCGCTCAACTTCTTTCTGCTGGCCGACGTCAAGGCATTACTGCTGGGCTTTTCCGTGGTGACGTTCGTCGCTTTCGGCTACTGGCTCAATGTCTCTAAACGTGTGGAGGCGGGCCGCACGCCGGTTATTCTCTTTGAAACTTTCCGCCAGGCCAGTGCCAGCGCTCTGGCCCTGGTGGTCTTCGTCTACCTGCTGAAGCTGGATATCAGCCGTTTTTTTCTCGGCCTGTTTTTTCTCAGCGCCTGGCTGCTGCTGGCCGCGGCGCGCGTGTTTGCGCAGCACGCGGTGACCGCCGCCCGACGCGAGTTTGGCGTGGAACGTTTCGTCCTTGTGGCCGGAACCGGCGAAAGGGCGCTCCACCATGCCCGCACGCTGGAATCGTGGCACAGTCGCGGTGTGCGCATTATGGGTTTTCTGGCCACCACCGGCTCAGAGAGCACCTCCACCGCTATTCAGCTCAGCCGCGAATATACGGTCTTCCCCCTGGGGCAACTCCCCGCCATGCTGGGTCGCCACGTGATCGACGAAGTTCATTTCGCCGTGGATGCCGCCGAACTTCCCGCGCTCGACGAAATCTTCATTCTCTGTGACGATGAAGGCGTCTGCAGCCGCATCGCCCTCGATTTCTTCCCGCACGTCAACAGCGACATCGCGCTGGAGCGCATTGGTGAAACGCCGCTGCTCACTTTCACCGCGACCCCGGACGACGCCGTGCTGCTGCTGGCCAAGCGCGCCATTGATGTGGTGGGCTCCGCGCTCGCTCTGGTCTTGCTCAGCCCGCTTCTGCTGCTGGTTGGCATACTGGTGAAGCTCACCTCACGCGGTCCCGCAATCTTCCGCCAGCAGCGCTGCGGACTCAACGGACGCACCTTCACCTTCTACAAGTTCCGTTCCATGGTGGAAGATGCCGAATCGCGCGTGCACGAAGTTGCCCACCTCAACACCAAAGAGATTGTCATGAAGATCGACAACGATCCCCGCACCACCCCCATCGGTCGCTGGCTGCGGCGCTTTTCCGTGGACGAACTGCCGCAACTGGTCAATGTTCTGCGCGGCGACATGTCGCTGGTGGGACCGCGCCCCGCTCTGCCCGGCGAAGTGGCGCAGTACCAACGCTGGCAGCGCCGCCGTCTGCGGATGCGCCCCGGCCTGACCTGCCTGTGGGCAGTGGAGGGCCGCGACACCGTGGACTTCGAATCGTGGATGCGGCTCGACATGGAGTACATCGACAACTGGTCGCTGAGCCTCGATGCCCGCATCCTGTTGTTGACCATCCCTCAGGTGCTCTCCGGCCGGGCACATTGAGTCAAACCATTTCCCGCCCGGGACATGTATGCTGAAATCGGAGTCTTATGCATCTCTTGCCCACGTCCGAAGAAGTCGTCAGCGTTCTGCGGGAAACCGGCGCTTTGCGCGACGGCCACTTTGCTTATCCTTCCGGACTTCATTCCAACGAATATCTGCAAGTCCCTCTCGCCATGCGTTTTTACGACAAGGCGAAGATGCTCAGCGTTGGTCTGAGCCGGAAGTTGCGCGCCAATTCGGAGATCCGTGCCTCCATCCCGCAGCTTTCCATCGTTGCCCCCGCCGTGGGCGGTCTGCCTGTAGCCTACGGCATTTGCGAAGCCCTGCAGGCGCGTCGCGTCTACTGGGCCGAGCGCGAGAACGCCACCGGGCCCCAGCGTTTCCGCCAGTATATACAGCCTGAACCCGGCGAGCAGGTCATCCTGGTGGATGACATTCTGCGTTCCGGCCGCAACCTCTGCGAGCTAAAGACCATTCTGGAGAGCTACGGTGCCGAAGTGGTGGCCCTGGCAGTAATCGTTTACCAGCCGACTCCGGAGACCTACGACTTTGGAAAACTTCCGCTGTATTACCTCTCCAAGCTCGATGCCACCTACTACACAAGTGCGACCGACTGCCCTTTGTGCAAAGCGGGTGCCGCAATTGAGAAGGTCTGGATCTAAACCTGCAAAATTCCTGTCACATAATGTCGGAAGCCATTGCAGCAGAACAGTTTACCGTGTTACAAATGCAATGCTGAAGCACGGTGCAATGCGGAAAACAACCATTAACTATAGAGGGTATGGGCCCCTTCCGGGTCTTTTTTCCACAGGCTTATTGACAGCCGTGGTGGAAAAGCACAAAAGAGGTTCTCGTTGACACTCTCGTTCGCCGGCTGGGCGGTTATCGTCGGGTACTTCCTGTTTAACATCCTGATCGGCTTCTACTACAAACGTCGGGCCGGTGCCAACGTCAGTGAATTTTTCCTGTCGGGTCGCTCCGTGCCCTGGTGGCTGGCCGGAACGTCCATGGTCGCTACCACGTTCGCGGCCGATACGCCGCTGGTGGTCACCGGCCTCATCGCCAGAAATGGCATTGCCGGCAACTGGCTGTGGTGGAATATGGTCGCCAGCGGAATGCTGACGGTATTCCTGTTCGCCCGCCTCTGGCGCCGTTCCGGAGTCACCACCGACATTGAACTCGCCGAGCTCCGCTACTCCGGCAAGCCAGCGGCCTTTCTGCGGGGCTTCCGCGCCGTCTATCTGGGCGTCGTGATGAACTGCATCATCCTCGGCTGGGTGAATCTGGCCATGGTGAAAATTCTGTCCCTGGTGCTTGGGCTCAGCAAGACCCAGGCACTGTGGGTGGTTATCGGCATCATTGCGCTCACATCATTTATCTCCACCCTTTCCGGTCTCTGGGGCGTGTTGGTGACCGATTTGTTCCAGTTCGTCATCAAGATGGGCATGGTCATCGTACTGGCGGTCGCGGCCGTGCGCGGCGCCGGTGGCATCCAGACGATGAAGGTGAAACTGGGTGCCGATTTCCTGGCGTTCGTTCCTGACCTCAATTCCGCCTGGATGCCCGCCGTCACCTTCTTCGTCTATATCGCGGTGAACTGGTGGGCCACGTGGTATCCGGGGGCCGAACCGGGTGGCGGGGGTTACGTCGCCCAGCGGATGTTCAGCGCCAAAGACGAGCGCCATTCGCTGCTGGCCACCCTGTGGTTCAACGTGGCCCATTACGCGCTGCGCCCGTGGCCGTGGATTCTTACCGGCATGGCATCGGTGGTGCTGTATCCGCACCTGGCCGATCCGGAAACCGGCTACATTCGCGTGATGATCGATTACCTTCCTGCCAGCCTGCGCGGCCTGATGGTGGCGGCCTTCGCGGCAGCGTTCATGTCTACGGTGGGCACGCAGCTCAACTGGGGGGCCAGCTATCTGGTGAACGATCTCTACCGCCGCTTCATGGTGAAGCAGCGCGAAGATCGCCACTACGTGACCGCTTCGCAATGGGCCACCGTGGGGTTGACAATAGTCTCCGCAATTGTGACCAACTACATGGATTCCATCGCGTCGGCATGGAAGCTCCTCATCGTCACCGGCGCGGGCACGGGCACGGTGTTGATTCTGCGCTGGTACTGGTGGCGCATCAACGCGTGGAGCGAAGTATCCTCCATGGCCGCGGCTTTCCTGGCTTCCATCCTGCTGCAGACCATCTTCGGCCTCGATTCCGATAACCCGGTTCAGTTTGCCTGGCTCATTCTGCTGACGGTCGCCATCACGACCGTGACCTGGGTGACGGTGACCTTCCTTACCGCTCCGGAATCCAACCAGACGCTGCTGGGATTTTACCGGCGCGTGCGACCCTCCGGGGCTGGCTGGGGTCCGATGCGGCGACTGGCACCCGAGGTGAAACCGGAGCAGGATCTGGCCCGCAATCTTATGGACTGGCTGTGCGGCTGCGTGCTGATCTACTGCACTTTGTTCGGCATTGGCAAAGTGATCCTGCTGGAATACACCATGGGGTTTGCATTTCTGGCGACCGCAGTAGCCGCGGCTGGCGTAATCTATTGGGACCTGACTCACCGTGGCTGGTCCACCGTGATGGAGTAAAGAATGAAGCCTGGACTTTTCCTGCTTTTCGGGGCCGCCGCAGTGCTGGCACAAGCGCCCGCCGCCAAAGACGACAACAAACTCGCGCCCTACTATCCAACCCCGAACGTGATCGTGGAACGCATGCTGAACTTCGCCGGCCTCAAACCCGGTGAAACCATGTTCGACCTCGGCTCAGGCGATGGCCGAATCGTCATTATCGCCGCGCAGAAATTCAAGGCGAAGGCCATCGGCGTGGAACTGGACAACGATCTCGCGCTTTCCAGTGCCGCCCGTATCCGCCGCATGGGCCTCGAAAAGACCGCCAGCATTATCCACGGCGACATCCTCACCCAGGACTATTCCACGGCGGACGTGATTACTGTCTACCTGCTGCCCGCATCCAATATCAGAGTGCGACCGGTTCTTGATCCGCAGCTAAAGAAGGGCACACGAATTGTGGCGCACGATTTCGAGATCGGCGGCTGGACACCGGTGAAGACCGAAACCATCGCCGACGACGGCGAAGGCCGATCACACACGCTGTTCCTCTACGTGCGTTAGCGGTAGCCATGGCAACGTCAAACGCGATAAGATATCGACACATGCGTAAAATGCTTGCACTCGCCCTGCTGGCTCTGCCAGCGCTCACCCTTTCAGCCGCCCAACCAGCCGCCACAGGTCAACATGTGCCCCGCAAGGCAACCGAGTTTGCCATCCAGATGCCAGATGGACCCCAGGTTCTGCTTTCCAGCTTCAAAGGCAAGGTTGTCGTCATGGCCATGATGTACACCACCTGCCCCCATTGTCAGCACTCTGCCCAGGTGCTTTCCAAAGTGAATACGGAATACGCCGGCAAAGGCGTGCAGATTCTGGGCGTCACTTTCGACAACGGCGCCGCCTCGCGTGTACAGCAATTCAACAAGATGTTCGGTGTGAACTTCCCCACAGGGTACTCCACTGAAGCTGTGGTGCGCCCCTTTATTGGTCTGGCTCCTGACGAACCTTACTTCGTGCCCATGCTGGTGTTCATCGATAAAGCCGGAATGGTGCGGTCGCAGTACATTGGCGACGAGAAGTTTCTGAGCAACCAGGAAGTGAATGTTCGCGCCGAGATTGACAAGCTTTTGAAGAGCGGAGCAACCGCGCCTGCCACTGCAACTGCTCACAAGAAGGCGCTGAAGACCGGAACCAACTGACTACTACGGACAGGTCGCGGCTGGGCTCTACCGTTTGCGGCATCGCTTTTCGCAACCCGGTACTGGCCGCTTCCGGTACTTTCGGGTATGGAATTGAGTTCCAGAAACAACTTGAACTAAATAGCCTCGGCGGTCTCATTACAAAAGGGTTATCAATCCAGCCGATCGCTGGCAACCCGGCCCCCCGTCTGTGGGAAGCACAGGCCGGGATGATCAATTCAGTAGGGTTGCAGAACGTGGGAGTACGCGCGTTTTGCGCCGAAAAGTTGCCCGGGCTGCGCCAGTTTTCCGTTCCGGTGATCGCCAATGTCTTCGGTTATGCGGCGGAAGATTACGTGGAAGTGGTCCGTATTCTGGGCGACGCCGAGGGCCTCTGCGCCTACGAACTCAACGTCTCCTGCCCCAACACCCGGCATGGCGGCATTGCATTCGGAGTGGACGAGACCGCCCTTGGCGCATTAGTTTCCGCGGTAAAGGCAGTCTGCCGCCGACCTCTGATCGTTAAGCTTTCGCCCAACGTTGCGACCATCGAACCGTTTGCGCGGATCGCCGAACAGGCTGGCGCGGACGCGATTTCGCTGGTCAATACGTTTGTGAGTCTGGCGATTGATGCCCGTGCGCGCGCGGCTCGCATCGGCGCCGGATATGGGGGACTGTCCGGGCCTGCCATCAAACCGATCGCGCTACGCATGGTTCACCAGGCGGCGAAAGCGGTGAAGATTCCGGTGATTGGCCTGGGGGGTATTGCGACGGGGGAGGATGCAGCCGAATTCCTGATCGCCGGGGCATCCCTGGTACAGGTGGGCACTGCAACTTTTTGGGACCCTGCCGCGCCGCGACGCATTGCGCAGGAGTTGGAAAAGCTGCTGCCGGAACTGGGGGCCGATCACGTCACAGGGCTAATCGGCACCCTGAAGATGAATTAGACTGAAAAACTAAGTTTCGGCGACCGTGGCCGTTTCTGCCGCAAGAATCACCAGGGAAATCCAGACCAGGTCGGCAGAGAACAGGTGTGTGAGTTGCATCCAGACGGGGGCCAGCAACACCAGGTTCACCACGCCCAGTGCGATCTGCAACAAGACAAATCCGGAAACCAGCCAGGCGAGCGTACTTATCAGAGCATCTTTGCGGCGCAGGGCCACAATGAGCGCCGTCGCCACAAAATAGATCCCTCCAAGCACCGCCAGCATCGGGTGCAGCACCCGAAGACGCACAAGAAAATTTGCGGCTGGTGAAAAGTCGCTGGCAAAGCCTTGCGCCAGTGAGGCGGAGGGGAACAAGGTATCGCCCAGAGCGGCGATCACGCCCGACATTCCAATAACCAGCCCGGCACCTAAACCCGCGCCCAGCAGCCAGCCCACACCGGTGATCGGCGGCCTTGCGTTGTCCCGCGACCACCACGCCGCCAGTGTAATCGCCGCCACCAGCAGCAGTGTGTTCACCATGTGGGCCGAAAGGTATAGCGCGCGCCCTATGGAAGCATTGCCCGCCACGTATTGAAACAGCACCAGGCCCGCGCCCAGCAAAGCTTCCGTGAGCATGAGGAGCAGCGACGCCGCGGAGGCTTTGCGCACCCGGTGACTGCGCGGAAACACTTTCCACGCCCACCAGACGAGAACCACGACGCCGATCAGCGCCACGCCGCTCATCATTCGATGAGTAAATTCAATAAGAGTTTTGATGCCGGGCGATTGTGGAATCACGTCGCCATTGCAGGTGGGCCAGTGCGCACCGCAGCCGGCACCGGAGCCGGACGCCCGCACGAAGCCTCCCCAGACGATTACCAGAACGTTCCAGGCAAGATTGAGCCAGGCGAACTGGCGGAATCGGGAGTGTGCGGAGTGACCGGCCAAACTCCATTATACTGCCGGTCAGTGCACTTCGTAGCGCGGTGAATCACTGGAAACCAGGCCTTCAAAAATTGCCAGCACGCGCTTGCGGTATTGGTAAACCCGATCCAGTTCGTGTAGAAACTCGCCCTTAAAATCTCTTGCCCGTACCCACATTTCCGCTACCGGGCGGGGCACATCAATGTCCTGGCGCAGGTCATCGAGCGAATGCCCGCGCAGGAAAAGGCCATAGAAGAAAGCGGCCTCCCGCTGCGGTGCCTGTGGATCGGAATCGTCTCTCGGAGTCATAGTCTGCCCTGTCAGATCGGCAAAAAAGCCATTTTACCCACGACCGGGTCGGAAGATCAAGTTATCATTTAATCAAGGAGGTCCAGCCGCTTGCTCCCTACATTCCTGGCCGCACCCACCCGCATCGCCGCAGCGGGCAATAAACCCAAGCTGATCGACGAATTCATTGGCCACATCAACTCCGGTACCGCCGCCGCCAGCGTGGCCCGTATGCGCAGCCCGGGAGGCTGGGTGGAACCCGGACAAACCCCTGATTTTGATGAATTTACCGTGGTTCTCAAGGGTTCCGTGCGGGTGGAATTCGAAGGTGGATTCATGGATGTCGCCGCAGGCCAGGCCGTGATCACCCATAAAGGGACCTGGGTTCGCTACAGCACGCCGGGCGAGGAGGGTGCGGAATATATCGCCGTCTGCCTGCCCGCCTTCACCCTTCCGGGCGCTGGCCGCGACCCCGAATAAGACACGAACCCTGCTTCGTGTTGTAATAGTGTTTTCCCCTCTATGTCCACGCCCGGCTTCCGCCTGCGCAGAGAATTGATTGCCTTCCATCGCCGCTACCGTGAAGCGCGGGTGGTCGTGTCTGGCGTGCTGTCCACCAAACACCCGGTTTTGGCGCATATTATCCCCATCCGCCGCTGCAACCTGGCCTGTACGTATTGCAACGAGTACGACGATTTCTCGCCACCAGTGCCTACGGCGGAAATGTTGCGCCGCATCGACCACCTGGGCGAACTGGGCACCAGCATCATCTCTTTCAGCGGCGGTGAACCCCTGCTCCACCCCGATCTGGACGAGCTCATCGCCCGCATCCGCCGCACCGGCGCCATGGCGGGCATGATCACCAACGGCTTTCTGCTCTCGCCCGACCGCATCCGGCGACTCAACGACGCCGGCCTGGAACACATGCAGATTTCCATCGACAACGTGAAGCCGGATGACGTTTCGAAGAAGAGCCTGAAAACTCTCGACAAGCGTCTGCAGATGCTGGCTGAGAATGCGTACTTCCACGTGAATATCAATTCCGTGGTGGGTGGTGGAATTCATAATCCACACGATGCCATCATCGTCGCCAAACGCGCCGTGGAACTGGGCTTCACCACAACGGTTGGAATCATTCACGATGGCGACGGCCAGCTCCAGCCACTGTCGAAGGATGAGGAGCACGTCTTCCTCCAGGTGCGTGACATGGGCAAGAAGAGCTACGCGCGCATGAACGCCTTTCAGGACAATATTGCGCACGGCAAAGAGAACCAGTGGAAGTGCCGCGCCGGTGCGCGTTACCTGTATATTTGCGAAGATGGCCTGGTGCACTACTGCTCCCAGCAGCGCGGCTATCCCGGGAAACCTCTGGCCGAATATACGGTGGCGGATATTGAGCGCGAATACATCACGGTGAAGGCGTGCGCCCCGCGCTGTACCGTGGCTTGCGTGCACTACACCTCCACCATGGACTTCTGGCGCTCACCGCAGACCATCGCGGCGCCCGCCATTGCTTCACAGCAGCCGCTGGTGCAAATCGAAACCCGCTAAGCTGACGCGCCGCGCCTCCGCGTGATACATTTCGGCATGCCCTCGTTGCAAACCCTGGTTCGTCCGCTGGCCATGGGCGCGCTCCAGTTGCGGGAATGGTCGCAGAGCCGGGTCACCTACAACCCGCTGGCATCGCGCGTTTACCTGAACCCATATCCCAAGTATGCCGAATTGCGGACGAAAGACCCCGTCCACTGGAGCCCGCTGATGGACGCCTGGGTGCTTTCCCGGTTCGTTGACGCCGATGCCGTACTGCGCGACCACAAGCGCTTCTCCAGCGACCAGCGTCTGCGACAGACCACGCGCACACCGCGCAATGCAGGCATCGAAAATCCGGGCGGACTGAGCATGTTGTTTCTGGACCCGCCGGACCACACGCGCCTTCGGGCGCTGGTCAGCAAGGCTTTCATGCCCGGGGCCATCGCCGCGCTGATCCCGCGAATTCAGACCATTGTAGAAGAGTTGCTGGAGCAGATTCCCCACCTGACCGATTTCGATCTGATGGAGACAATCGCCTACCCGCTGCCCGTCATCGTCATGGCGGAACTACTGGGAATACCGGCGGCGGACCGGACGCAGTTCAAACTTTGGTCAGACCTTCGCGCCCGTGTGCTGGAACCAACCATCAGGCCGGACGAGATTCAGAAAGCCAACCGGGCGACACATGAACTGGGCGACTATTTCCGCGGGGTCATTCAGCAGCGGCGCGCCCATCCGCGTGACGACCTGATCAGCACGCTGATCATGGCCGAAGAGGCGGGCGACGTACTGACCGCGGACGAGTTGCTGGTGATGCTGCGCCTGCTGCTGATCGCCGGCAACGAGACCACCACCAACCTCATCGGGAACGGCATGCTGGCGCTGCTGCGGCACCCCGATCAGTTGCAGCTCTTGCGCGATCAGCCGGAGTTAATGGACGGTGCCGTGGAAGAGTTGCTGCGTTTCGATACGCCGGTACAGGTGGATTTCCGCACGGCGCGGGCCGACGTGGAACTGGGTGGTCGCCGGATTCGCGCAGGCCAGGGCGTAATTGTGCTGCTGGGGGCCGCCAACCATGATCCGGCGGTATTCCCGGAACCGGGACGACTGGACATTTCCCGGCACCATGCCACCCACCTGGCATTCGGTCGCGGCCTGCACTACTGCCTGGGTGCTCCTTTGGCGCGGGTGGAGGCGCGAGTGGCGTTCACAGCGCTGCTGGAACGCTTGCCGAACATTCAGCTGATGACGGCACAACCGGTCTTCAAAGACAATGTGGTGCTGCGAGGTTTGCGGGAGCTTCGGATTGGTACTGCTTAGCTTGCGAACACCATATCTCCGGGAGTGATTTTATGCTCCCGGCACCACACCAGGTAGAGTGCAGTGTAGCTGGCCGTAATGTAGTCGGCGCGGCTAAACCCCAGATCTTTGGCCGTCGCATCGATCCAGCGCGCCGGACCTTCCAGTTCCATGAAAACGCCAATTGGTGTCTCATCCACGGTCACATGCCCCGGTTCACCAGCGCGGTCGTACTCGGCGCGGTACTTCTCATAGCGGAACGTGGGCCGCAACTCCAGTCCGGCAAAGACCGCCATACAGGCATCGAAGTCTGAGGCCTGGAATTCCTGTTCTTCGCGCCGCTTGTGGATGCCGCCTGCGACCGGCCCCTTGTAGGTAACGATGACCTTTGCGCCTGCGCGCCGCACACGCAGCAGCAACCCTTTGCCGCGCACGTTTCCGCGTGGATCATCCAGCGCAAGATTCTGCTCCAGCAGGCGTGATCTGCGGACGCGAAAGCCGGCGGTGCGCAGCTTTTTACGCAAGCTTGCAGCTGAGATTGCTGCGATTTTAACTTCCACTTCCTGTGGTTTCTTCACGCGTTCAGCATAGCCGATGAGGCGCGGTGCTAAACTGCGGTTGCGTGGGTGCGTAGCTCAATTGGATAGAGCATCAGCCTTCGAAGCTGAGGGTTGCAGGTTCGAGCCCTGCCGCGCCCACCAAATGTTGCCGACCTACCCACAAGATGGAGCTTTTTCGAGAGAACGAGCCACGAACGTCATGTGCCGGTCAACCGGTTCGCGGGTAACCGGAAACTGTTCGATCACTTCGCCAATGCTCATACCCACCTGGAGGTTTTCAAACAGAACCTTCACCAACTGGTATTCGCGTACCGCGCAGTACCCACGCGCCGCTTACCTTGCCGGGGAAACTCTCCACAACAGAGCAATCCGCCCAATCGAGACTCGCTTTGAATCCACTCTCCTTTCCGTCGGAATACGCGTTTTAAGAATGGCCTGAACCGGCTAGCCAATACCTGATATGTTTGACGTGAGCCACCTATGCGGCTCCTGTTGCGAACAAAAATGAACACCACCGTTGAAAAATCGGCGTTAGCGGCAGCGGCCCGCTTGTTCCGCAGCATGGGTGCGACCCAGGTTTTTGTCTTCGGATCTGCAGCGACCGGACGAATGACGGCATCCTCAGACGTCGACATGGCCGTGTCCGGGTTGCCGCCGAACCTCTACTTTTCCGCAGTGAGCCAGGCCTCAGACCTGCTGAACTGGCCAGTTGACTTAGTCGACCTGGAAGACCGGACGCCGATAATTCAGTATCTCCTCCACAGCGGAGAGCTGATTCGTGCCGACTGACCTCGTCACGGAACTGCGCCTACGCCTCGACGAACGGAAATTGGTACGGGAGCAGTTCTCCGCTCTTCCCGCGACATTGTCGGATGGCAGCGCCGGTGAAATAGAGACCTGAGCGGCGTGCTCGATGCTGCATTCTTTTTACACGGAAATCGAAAAGATCCTGCAACACATCGCCAGCGATTGCGATCGCCGCACTCCTCAGGGTGAACATTGGCACCGGGAACTGTTAAGGCAGATGTCGACGCCGGCAGTCACAAGACCGCCCGTGATTTCCCCCGATCTCGCTGCTTTGCTCAACGGATTCCTCATGTTCCGCCATCTTTTCCGCAATGCGTCAATCGTTCGCATGCGCTGGGAGAAACTGGCACCCCTGATTGCGGAGGTACCGCAAACATACGAGAAAACGTATGAGGAGATTGAGAAATTCATCAGGGTCATTCAGCCCGGGGGGAATCAATCGGGTTAGGAGTGAATCGCGCCGTAGCTGGCCTGACGCCCTATTTCACATCCAGATCAAACGCGCCCATCTCCACCTTCCCGGCCCGCTTCAGCTGTACGAAAATTCGATACTGCCCCACCGCAGGCACACCGTAAGGGAACGACACCGTCGGTCCCACCCGCGCTTCATGCATCGCCATCATCGCCGCCGGTGAAGCCACCATCACCGATGCCATCGACACCGACCCCGTGGGGTGTACATGCGCAAACACTGACGCATCGCGCTTCACAAACTCCGCGTGGCCGCCCATACCCATGTATGGTTCCAAATCGCTCACCGGTACTCCGCCCGGCCCTTTTATTTCAAACGAAAACTGCGCGACCTGGGTGGCCCGCACCGGCCCGGTCCCGTCGCGCAGCCACACCATCGTATAGCCGTTACCCAAATCGGTAGAAGCCGTCCCGCCTGCGTCGTCACCAGTCAGCGGCTGGCCATGAATCTCCGCCAGTTGCGCCTCGCCCACCGCGGTCTCATCCAGGCCGTTCTCATGCACCAGATCGGCGAAGATTTTGTAGTTGCCCGCGGGCAGCGAAGGCAGATTCATGGAAAAGAACCCGGTCCCGGTCTGCTCGGGGTGCAGATGAAACACCTGGTCCATGGCCGGCATGCGGATTAGAAACAGATGCATCAAGTGCCCGTGATCCGGAATCAGGTCGTCCAGCTTGCGCATTTGCAGCCAGCCCGGATCAGCCACTTTGAAGTCAGCGTGGCCTGTCGGGCTCACCGTCGCAGCAATAGTAAGTGGCTTGTACAGACGGCCGCGGAACGTCTCGGCATCCGACGCCCACCACTTGTTGCCTGCCCACAGCAGGAAGATCAGCAGTACGGTTGTGAACCCCATGGCGCCGAAAGTCCGCGGCGTCCACCGCGCCCCGGCCGCGCCCGGCTCCAGCCGCGATTCGCGCACCGCAGCGCCCACAATCGCCACCATGCCTGCTACCAGGAACACCATCATGCCCATCAGGAAATAGCCCATGCCGCCCGGCATCGGGGCCATCTTCGCCGCCAGCGCCGGTACCGGCACCACCATGTCTCCGGCGCCCGCGTCACCAGTTGCGTGAATATGTACCACCCACGACCCGATGCCCATCAGCCACAGGGAGCCCTCGAAATTCCGGGGATCGTCTTTCGAAATCGTGGCGATATCGGCGATAGGGGGGTGCTTCGACGCTTCGCCCGTCATGGGCGTGGGCGTCAATTGAATTTCTTTCACGCCGGGGGCGAGAGAGCGGATTTCGATGCGCGCTACGCCCGGGATTACATCGGGCGGACGGATGGTGACCAGCAGCGGCCATGGGCCTGCTTTGCCTTGAAAGAAGACGTCGGGGCTACCGACGTGTGCGCCGGCATCCAACCCAAGCGCCAGCGCGAGCAGAACGAACCTACCGGCGGACACGCTTCAACCAATCGCCCACCGCCAGCCCCAGCCAGGTAGACACCATCGCGAACACCAGAGCCAGCGCCATATTGGTCTGAAACTGCGCGGCGCTTTCATACGGAACAAAGCGGTGCGTTGCCTGAAAGCTCGTGGGACTCTGAAAGTAGTCGTAATACATACTGCCGAAGAACCAGTTGCGCGAACCCGGCGACATCAGAAACGTAGCGAACGGCCACTGCACTGCCAGCAGGGAAGCAAAGAACAACGCGCCCACGGCCACGGATTGTTTCCAGTTGCTCCAGCCGGCCAGCCGTGGCCGCAGCAAATCCAGTACAAACGCCGGCACCAGAAGTAAAAGGGGAAATCCCGCCGGAATGAACTGCTTTACTTCATGCATAACCGGACCCAGTCTGGGTTCGGCCGGAAACAACGGCAGAATCCACAGCAGGCCCAGCATGAAGAAAGTGTAGAAACCCGCCAGAATGGTAGCTGACCAGCGCGATCCGCTGGTGCGCCAGGCAAACGCCATGGTTAACGGGACGATCAGGCCAATGGTGCGATAGGAAATCGCGGTGTGCAGGAAGACGCGCGAAGTCAATTCCATCACCACCACCATCAGCGTCATCAACACCATGCTCGCCACATAGTGGAACAGCGTCCGGAGATTGTCACTGGCCTTGCCCACAGCCCGGTTCATGGCTGCCGCAATCTGCACCATCGCACCCAGTTCCACGCCCACAATGCCCGCTGCCAGCACCATATGTGGGGGGCTCAGAATCTTCACATCCAGACCGTAGGCGGAATGCCACCAGTCGTCAAATGGCGCGGAAGTAATCATGGTGAAACCGCCCCAGGCGCAGATGAACGCGCCCAGTGGCCCGCGGAATCCAAAAACGCTCACCGACGAATCACGCAGCGGCGACTGCGAAAAGGTGGTCTTCAAAATCAGATAGCCGCAGGTGATGCCGGCAATCACGCCGCATAGCTGAATGGCGAGGTGCGCGGGCGTCCAGAAAGTATCGCGCCCAATGGAACGGTGCCACGAAATATCCCACTGGACGCCGATGACGGCGCAGGTGACTCCGAAAACCGACAGCCAGATGTACCACGGAATCGCACTGGCTTCGCGAACGCGCGCCTCAACGGCGCTTCGGGGAAAAGTAGTAGCAGCACTCATAGCGACGCTCTCCATTATCGCTCAAAGCGCGTGCGCGTGCCTCTCTTACTGGCGCCGCGTAGCAGGCCGCGGTGCGGGTTCCGCTCCGGTCGCACCAGGAGCGTAAGGACCAACTTCCGGCTTCGGCTGGGTATTCGCCATTGCCCCGAGTTCCGCCTGAACACCGCGCTGAATCGCCACCATCTCGCTGCCTGCCTGGAAGCAGCTGAAATCCGGCCGGTCGCGCCAGGCCATGGGACCGCACAGCCGAACCCCTGCGGAAATTGCCGCATCGTGAACAATATTGATCAACCGCTCGTAGTCGGGCGAGCCCTGCGGATAACCGGAGAAATTACCCAGATCACCCGACGCCGCGAATACCGCCGTGACACCGGGAATTTTCGCGATTTCATCGGCGTGCATGGCGCCTTCAATAGTCTCAATCATCAGAATGAGCACCATATTGTCGTTGATGGTCTGCCGGTAACCGCCGGGAACATTACCCCACACGGCGGGGTCGAATGCCTGTCCGCCGCCATTGGAGCGCTTGCCCAGCGGAGGGAAATACGCCCAGTCACGGGCCGCGATGGCTTCGGCAACGGTATCGATGGTGGGCACCACAATCACCAGCGCGCCCGCATCGGCGGCACGCTGCTCTTCACGCTCATCGGCGTAGGCCACGCGCACGCCCGGGACGGCTTTGGCATGCGGGCAGGCACGCCACATCCGCGCCACCTGGCCCCAGTCGTGCTGGTCGTGCTGCATTTCGGTCCAGATAAAGTCGTACCCGGCGTTGGCCATGGCGCAGTAAGTGGAAGGGTCAGTTGCGCTGAACACGGTGCCGCCGGTCACTTTGCCGCCCTGCATCATCTTGAGCTTCACCGGATTCCAGATCTTCGAACCCGCCGGTGGATTGAAGGCCGGGCCATACTTCCATGTACCCGGCGTAACCGCGCCCGTGTTCACGGCGCCGGGCAATGCCTGCATGCGCGCGTTGCTGTCTTTACCCGCCGCAGCGGCCAGCGGAAAGTTGGTGGTACCTGCGGCGGCATTGTTCGCATAGGGATCGACACCCACAGCAGGCCGTTGCCCGGCAGGTGGATTCTGCCCCATGATGGTTAACGTGACGGCTCCCAGAGCCAGCGTCACAGTGGCAGCAACAAGCAGACGTTTCATTTGAAATCTCCTGGACCGGAAGGGTCAGGGAGATTCTATCAGAAACCGGAGGCCGCGGCGAAACTGGCTTTTGCCGCTTCTACCGTGCGGGCGATATCTTCATCCGTATGTGCCGCCGACACAAACATCGCTTCAAACTGTGACGGTGGCAAATACACGCCGCGTTCCAGCATGCCGTGGAAGAAACGCCCGAATTTTGCGGTGTCCGACGTTTTGGCCGACTCATAATCGGTTACATTTTCACTGGTGAAGAACCAGGTCAGCATCGACCCCACGCGGTTCACCGTGACATTCTCCGGCGCACACGCGGCCAGTTCACCCGCCACATGGTTGAGGCGGTCATAGATGCCCGGGTGTTTTTGAATATAGCGCAGCATGGCCAGACCCGCTGCCACTGCCAGCGGATTTCCAGAGAGCGTCCCTGCCTGATAAATCGGCCCCGAAGGCGCCACGCATTCCATCACATCCCGCCTTCCGCCATAGGCCGCAATCGGCAGTCCACCGCCCATCACCTTCCCCAGCGTGGTCAAGTCCGGCTGGATGTTGAACAGTTGCTGGGCACCACCCATTGCCACGCGAAAGCCGGTCATGACTTCATCGAAAATCAGCAGCGCCCCGTGCTTCGCAGTTAACGCGCGCATCGCTTCCAGAAATCCGCTGGCAGGCAGAATGCAACCCATATTGCCGCACACCGGCTCTACAATCACTGCGGCAATCTGCGCACCGCGTTCGCTGAATGCCTGTTCCAGGGCCGTGATGCTGTTGTAGGGCAGGCTGATTGTGGTGTCGCTGAAACCCTTCGGTACGCCCGGCGAATCGGGCAGGCCCAGGGTCGCCACACCCGACCCGGCTTTCACCAGCAGTGAATCCACATGCCCGTGATAACAGCCGTCGAACTTGATGGTGATATCTCGCCCGGTGAAGCCTCGCGCCACACGCAGCGCGCTCATGGTGGCTTCTGTGCCGGAGTTGACCAGGCGAACCATTTGCATGGATGGAACCAGTTCTTTAATGGTCTCGGCCATTTCGATTTCCTGCTCGGTGGGTGCACCGAAGCTGGTTCCCCGCCCCATCGCTTCCTGTAAAGCCGCCAGAATCTCCGGGTGGCGATGCCCGATCAGCAGTGGTCCCCACGACCCGATGTACTCGATGAACTCATTGCCGTCGGCGTCGAAAATATGCGCTCCTTCGCCGCGCACAATAAAAGGAGGAGTTCCGCCCACCGAGCGATAGGCCCGAACCGGAGAATTAACGCCGCCGGGAATCGAGAGCCGGGCGCGTTCCATAAGCTGCTGAGAGCGAGTGAAGTTCACACTGTGAGGATAAAACGGGACATATGGCAGTTCAGGCGGCCTGCAGAGTGATCTCTACTTCCAGCCCTCCGGCCTGGCGGTTGCGGCAAATCACAGAGCCCTTGCAGGCCTCCACGCAACTCTTGACGATGGCCAGACCGAGACCGGTGCCGCCGGACTCGCGGTTGCGTGATTTCTCGGGGCGGTAGAAGGGAGTGAAAATGCGGTCGAGTTCGTCTTCGGGGAGGCCAGGACCGGAATCCGTTACGCGGAGCAGAACCGTATCGCGGCTGCGTTCGGCGGAGACCGTTATAGGGCCGGAATCCGCTGCGTAGCGGAGGGCGTTGCGCACCAGATTAGCCAGACAACGCGCCAGCAAGGCCTGATCTGCCAGGGCACAGATACCGGATTCCACCTGCATTTCGACGCGGTCGCCAGCTCCTTCGCGGGCAAGAGCTTCGCTCACGACGTCGGCAATGTTCACCGAAAGCAGCGGGCGGTTTTTCGACTCTATGCCAGCCCTGGAGAAAGACAGCAGTTCCGCGACCAGGCCGGACATGTGGCGCACTTCGTCCTGCACATCGGTGATGGATTCACGGTCTTCAGCAGGCGCGCGGTGCTCCAGAATTCCCATGCCGAATTCGATGCGGGCCAGGGGCGCGCACAGCTCATGCGCAATATCGCCGAGGAAACGCTTTTGTCCGGTGACAAATCCGGACAGTCGTGAAGTCATGCGATTGATGGAGGCAGAAAGTTGCCCGAGTTCGTCAGAGCGCTCTTCCGGCAGATGATGTTCGAAGTGACCTTCGGCGATCTGTTGGGTGGCGCGCGTCACCTGAGTGACGGTTTTTGTAACACCGCGGATAAAGGGCAGCCAGCAGGCGGCGCAAATGGCCAGGGCGACGCCTGCGGCTCCAAACCAGGGCAGCAAATTAAAGAACAAAGGCGTGCCATAGAAAGACGGAGCCGCCATGATTACGGTGGCGCGCAGGGGAAAGCCACCGGTCTCGCTGGGAACGGGGATGCGCACGCCGACCCAATACAAACCAGCGGCGGATTTCTGGAAGATACCGCTGCGTTGAATATCACCGCGGGCAGGCCCTTTGCCATCCCGATCTTTGCTGTCCCGGTCTTTATCGGAGCGGAACGGAGGCGGATCTGCCGGCGGCGGAGGCGGAGGCTCGTCAGTTCCGAAACCACGTCCGCGGCCTTGCGGGGGCTGCCGGATCAGTTCTTCCGAGACGTCGCGTGGCAGAGTAATGGCGGGTCCGGCGAGTTGACTTCCACCGTTCAGGAAAAGGTAGAACTCCACGCCGTAGTTCTGTTTGTAGCGTGCCAGCAGCGCGGCGCGACCGGCGGCGGGTGTGCTGTCGAGATCTACCGCAACAGCGCGACCCACAGAGACCGCGCGATCCTGGGCGGGCGCGAAGAGAATCTGATTCACATCCATGCCCAGTTCGAAATGGATGAAGCCGGCCAACAGCGCCGCCAGCAGAACGACGTTGACGGCGGCCAGAAGCAGAATCCGGCTGGAGAGCGGGAAGCGGGGTCTCATGATAATTCCTGTGCGCCGGGTTTCGGCATGCGGTAGCCCACGCCACGAATGGTCTGGATATAGCGCGGCATTTTGGGATCGTCGCCCAGCTTACGCCGGATAGAAGAGATGTGGACGTCAATGGATCGGTCGAAAGCTTCGAAGTCGCGCTCAGCGGTTTCAAGCAGCAGGCGTTCCCGTGTCTTCACTCGTCCCACGGCGCGGGCCAGCGCAAAGAGCAGGTCGAACTCAACCGTGGTGAGGGCAATGGGCTGGGCGGCCAGCGTGCATTCGCGGGTATCGAGATCGAGGCAGAGGTCACCCACTTCAAGCGGTGCCTGGGGCTTTTCGGTAGCCAGAGCCGCAGCCGAGACCATGCGCGAACGACGGATCACGGCGCGCAGACGGGCGAGTAGTTCACGGGTAGAGAAAGTTTTGGGAAGATAGTCGTCTGCGCCAAGTTCGAGACCCACGATGCGGTCGGCTTCATCGCCCAGACCGGTGAGCATCAGGACGGGGACATTGGATTTTTCTCGCAGCGCGCGCAGAACCTGAAGGCCATCCATCGTCGGCATCATGACATCGAGCAGAACTGCATCGAAACCGCCGGCGATGGCTAGCGAGAGGCCCTCCTCGCCATCGTGCGCGACGGCAACCTGATAGCCGAGAGGTTCCAGATAGCCGCGCACCAGACGACAAAGTTTGAGATCGTCATCGACAACAAGCAGACGTGTGGCCAGAGTGGTGCTCATGATGCGTGGTAAGCCTGAATCCATAGTTTTAACCCATTTCCAGGGGCTTTGGGGAGTTCGCCGGAGAATTTACCCCAGCTTTACAAAGCGGGGTACGGGGCGCACATTCACTTTACACGGGGCTGTTGAAGTAGCCATATGAGACTGCACACCGCTACCCTGTTTCGTTCAACTCTTCTTCTTTGGGGCGTCCTGGCCACCAGCCCGTTCGCTGCTGCGCAAACCGATCCCGGACCCCGCCGCGGTCCGGCTGGCGCGGGGCGGCCTCTGCCTGGCCTCGATGCCAACCAGATTGCCTATTTTCAGGCGGGGCTGGATCACTTCCGTGAGGTGGATTCGGTGCAGGGGACTGAGCCCGGCGCGGAAGGCACGGGGCTGGGCCCCCGCTTCAATATGAATAGCTGCGCGGGTTGCCATGCACACCCGGTGGATGGCGGCAGCAGCCCGGCAATCAATCCGCAAATCGCCATGGCCACACGCTTCGGCGCACGGAACACGGTGCCGCAGTTCGTTCGTCCCGATGGGCCAGTGCGGGTGGCGCGTTTTGTTCGCAATCCCGATGGGTCACCCGACGGCGGGGTGCATGACTTGTTTGTAATCACGGGTCGCTCCGATGCTCAGGGATGCAACATCACGCAGCCGGATTTTGCGGCATCCGGGCAGCGCAACAATCTTTCCCTGCGTATTCCCACACCGATCTTTGGCATGGGATTGATTGAGGCGATTCCGGATGCGACGATTCTGGAAAATCTGAATGCCAATCAGCAGGCGAAGCGGCAGCTGGGAATCCGCGGTCGGCTGAATCATAACGGCAACGACGGCACCGTGACCCGTTTCGGCTGGAAGGCGCAGAACAAGTCGTTGCTGTTGTTTGCCGGCGAGGCCTACAACGTGGAGCAGGGCGTGACCAACGACCTGTTTCCCAATGAGCGCGACACGACACCGGGGTGTGTCTTTAACGGAACGCCGGAAGACCACGGCGATTTTGCGGCCGGCAATCCCATTGCGTCGATGAGCGATCTGAATCTCCTGAGCCTCTTCATGAAGCTGGTAGCTCCGCCCCAGCCCGCGCCAGGTGATCCGTCGGTGGCCCGCGGACGGCAGGCATTCACGGATGCCGGTTGCGCCGCATGCCACACGCCGGTGCTGCACACGGGCCTTGCGTCGATTGCGGCGCTGAGCAACAGACCTGCTCCGCTGTACTCCGATCTGGCGCTGCATGACATGGGGCGCAATCTGGCGGATGGCGTGGATCAGGGTGAAGCGCGCGGCGGCGACTGGCGAACAGCTCCGCTGTGGGGGGTCGGCCAGCGTCTGTTCTTCCTCCATGATGGACGGACTTCGGACATGGTGCAGGCGATTCGGGAACACCGCGGGCCAGGTTCGGAGGGGTCGCGTTCAGTGGATACCTTCGAAGCGCTTCCGGCACTGACAAAGCAGGATTTGATTCACTTCCTGCGGTCACTTTAGAATCTGCACAAATCGAAGGAAACGCTCCCTCCGAAAGGGGGGAGCGTTTCTTTTTGAGTCTCACTCTATGATGAAGACTCGCGCCCATGTTCACGATCCCCAATCTGGTCACGTTCCTGCGAATTGCCCTGACGCCTTTCGTGGTGTGGCTGCTCGTAACCGGGCACTACCTGGCGGGCGGGTGGCTATTCGGATTTGCGGCGTTCACCGACATTGTCGACGGATTTCTGGCGCGGCGGTTTTCACTGGAGTCGAAAAGCGGCCTGTACCTGGACCCCATCGCCGACAAGATTCTGCTCAGCAGCGTCTTCATTGGTCTGGCTGCGACGGGTGCCATTGACCGCTGGGTGGTTTACACGGTGCTGGGCCGTGATCTGTGGATTCTGCTTCTTGCCGGTATCGCCCTTCGGTTCACCGGCTTTCGTGATCTGAAGCCGAATATCTGGGGAAAACTCAACACGCTGGTGCAGATTGCGGCGGTGGTGACAGTGGCTGCTGCCAACGCCTATTTCAACTCGACCCTGACGCTGGTTGGCGGGGGAATGATGTACCTTGTGGCCGGGCTTGCTTTGGTGAGCGGTGCCTTGTATTCCCTGCGAGGGATTGTCTGGCTTTTCAGAGGCAGGCCGCAACCGGCAGTTTAATGTTCTTTTAATCTGTTTTTGCCGCCAGAGTGACTACCATTGGGTTTATAAAGTTGCGACGGAGGATTTGGATGACCAATCGGGTAAAGCGAACAGTTCCAGTGGCAGCGGCCCTGATTTTGGCAACTACGGCGGGTCTCGCGCTATTGCCTGCGCAAAGTTTGTTTGGACCGGAACTGCCTTCCGATCCGATTTGTACCCGGTTTCTAAGCATGGGGCGACAGATTCCGGGCGATACCGGCGGCGGCAGTGTGGCCAGCCCGAACGCGATACTGCTGGGCCGTTTGACGGAATCGATCACCGGGCAGCTGCCGGTGGCCGAGGTTTCGCCCGGTGGAAGCCGCACCTCCACCGCCGTGAATACCGCGAACCTGGGCCTGGTGGACCAGTACATTTTCAGTGCCCTGGAATCGGCGGGAATTCAGCCGGCGGAGCAAACCACAGATTGGGAGTTCATTCGGCGGGTGACGCTCGATCTGACCGGTCGGATTCCCGTGCCGGCACGCGTTCTCTCATTTGTGAGCGATACCAATCCCGCCAAGCGCACTGCGCTGGTGGACGAACTAATGGCCAGTTCGACCTGGGTGGATAAGTGGACAATCTACTTCGGCGATCTCTACCGCAACAATTCGGCCAATACGCAGATTCGCCGCTCCCCCGGGGGGGTGACTGCATTCCACGACTACATCCGCGCCTCACTGCAACAGAGCAAGCCCTATGACCAGATGGCCAAAGAGCTGATCTCCACCCAGGGCACCGACAGCTACAAGACCGGCGAAATCAATTTCAATGTGGGCGGCGTGGTGACGGGCGGTCCCGTGCAGGATGTGTGGGATCAGCAGACGGCGAACATCGCGGACACGTTTCTGGGGGTGGCCCATGTCAATTGCCTGCTGTGCCACAATGGCGCCGGGCACCTCACCACACTGAGTCTGTGGGGTGGACAGCAGGCTCGTGTGGCGGCCTGGGGGCTTTCCGCGTTCATGACCCAGACGTACACGCAAGCCTTTCTGGTACCTCCGGCAAACAATGTGTACTATTGGTCCATCATCGATACGAATGCCGCCCGCGGGCCGGGCAAGTACAGTCTGAATACCACTACCGGCAACCGGCCGCAGCGGCAGCCGATAGGCGCGGTCACCGCCGTAACGCCAGCCTACATCTTCACCGGGGAAGTGCCGCAGGCGGGCGAGAATTACCGCCAGGCACTGGCGCGCATGGTGGTGGCCGATCCGCAGTTTGCGCGGGCCACGGTGAACTATATGTGGGCATACTTCTTTGGGGTAGGTTTGGTGGATCCGCCGGATACGTTCGATCCGTTGCGCCTGGATGCGGACAATCCGCCACCGGCACCGTGGACTTTGCAGCCTTCCAATCCGCGCCTTTTGAACGCGCTGACCACTGCCTTCATCGCCAACAAATTCGATGTGAAATGGCTGATGCGGACTCTGGTGAACTCGCAGGCGTACCAGCTGCAGTCGCGCTACAACGGGCAGTGGAATGTGGCCTGGAACAATTCGTTCGGACGCAAGCTGGTGCGGCGGCTGTGGGCCGAGGAGCTTCACGATGCCATCGCGATTTCCAGTAATTCGGTACCGACGTACAACACAACCAACTACGGCGTGATCAACTATGCCATGCAGTTTCCCGAGCCGCTGGCTGTGCCGGACGGGCTGGCGGGAAAGGTTTCCGGCTTCCTGGATTCTTTCCTGCGCGGAAACCGCGACGACGAGGTGCGGTCAGGCGACGGCTCGATTTTGCAGGCGCTCAACCTGATGAATGACAGTTTTGTGATGACGCGAACGTCGCCTTCCACGCCGGTATCGGCGCTGCTGCCGTCGAACATCGGGAAGTCAAATACGGATCTGGTGAACACTCTGTTTCTGGCGGTGCTCTCGCGCTATCCTACGGCGGCGGAACTGGCAACGGCCAGCACCAATCTGGCCAATGTGCAGACGCGCAACCAGGAAGCGCAGTATTTGCTGTGGTCGCTGTACAACAAAGTGGATTTCACCTTTAATTACTAGGGCGGAGGAAAGCAATGACTAATCAGGACAACTTCACCAAATTCATTAACAAGTATCCACACCCGCATTTGGCGTACTTTAACCGCCCGCACCTTTCGCGGCGTAGCTTCTTCAACGTGGCAGGGGCGGGCTTGGGGGGAGCATGGTTATTGAACCGCGAGGCCGATGCCTGCACCGTTCAAACGGCGCAGAAAGTGACCACGAAGAACACGGCAAAGAATGTGATTTTTGTTTTGATGACGGGCGCGCCCAGCCACACGGACACCTTCGACTTAAAGGTGATTAACGGCACTACGCCCGCGGCGATGAATCCCACCACTTTTGGCGGAACCAACTGGCCGGTGGGGCTGATGCCGAAGATGGCGCAACAGCTGGGCAAGATGACGCTGGTGCGGTCAGTACGCTCGTGGGCGCTGGTACACAGCCTGTCGCAGACATGGACGCAGATCGGCCGCAACCCGGCGGCGGCACTGGGGAACATCGCGCCCAACATCGGCAGTATCGTTGCCATCGAAAAAGATCCGCAACGCCAGCCGGGGCAAATTTTCCCTGCGTTTCTGGCGTTGAACTCAGCCGGTGGAATCGGCAATGGTTATCTCCCGGCAAACTACGCCCCGTTCCGCGTGGCGCCCAATGCTGCCGGATTGCCCAACACCGTCAATACACTGGGGCAAACGCCCTTCAACACGATGTATTCGCGCCTGCACCAGCTGGACGATAACCTGCGCAGGAATTCTCCGCTGGGGGCCCCGATGGATGACTATGATGCCTTCTATGCTTCGGCCCAGCAACTGATGTACAACTCGCCGGTGGCTTCGGCATTTTCGTTCCCCGGTTCTGAGAGTACGCGCTACGGCAGCAGCAGTTTCGGCAATGCTTGTCTGGTGGCCAAACAGGTTCTGGCGGCCAACCAGGGGACGCGCTTTATCCAGATCAGTCTGGGCAACTGGGACATGCACCAGGATATTTATGGCGCGCAAAATCCCAAGGGAAACAATCTTTTCAACTTGTGCCCGCAACTGGATAACGGCATGAGCGCGCTGGTGGCCGATCTGGACCAGGCAGGGTTGTTGAACCAGACTTTGATCGTGCTTGCAGGGGAGTTTGGCCGTACGGTGGGCCCGGTGACACCGGCAGGCGGACGAGATCACTATAACCAGCAATCGGTAATCTTCATTGGCGGCGGTACGCGCGGCGGCAAGGTGATTGGAACAACCGATGCCACCGGGTCTGATACGACGGACTTCGGTTGGTCGCGCCAGCGCTACGTGCGTCCGGAAGACGTGGAGGCGACGATCTACTCGGCGCTGGGGATTGACTGGACTACAGTACGCTGCGACGATCCGCTGTTGCGGGGATTCGAATACGTGCCGTTTTCCAGTCAGGATTTGTACGGCCCCATCAACGAGCTTTGGGCCTGAGTACACTGCTTATTTAGCACATGCAAGAACAAGACGTGTACGCCGCCATCGGTGAAGATGGCTTTCGCAGGCTCATCGCCGCCTTTTATCGGCAAATTCCGGGTGACGATGTGGTTGGCCCCATGTATCCGGCGCATGACCTGACCGGGGCCGAAGATCGCCTGCGCGATTTCCTGATCTACCGCTTTGGCGGACCGGCCACCTACATCGCGCAGCGCGGCGATCCACGTTTGCGCATGCGGCACCTGCCGTTTGCCATCGATCAGCGGGCGCGTGACCGGTGGGTGCAGTTGATGGGACGGGCGCTGACCGAAGCCCAGCTTCCCGCCGAACCAGAGGCGGTGCTGCGGCAGTTTCTGGAAGGCATGGCGTCGTTTATGATAAACCGGTGACTACTGAAGATCGCAACAAACTACTGAACGTTTTGCACACGGGCCGGGAAACCTGGCTGGAATCACTAAAGGGCGCAACCAACATCACACAACAGCCGGAACCCGGCAAGTGGAGCGTGCTGGAGATTGCCGAGCACGTGGCCGTAGTGGAAGGCCGGTTGCTCACTTTAATTCGCAATTCGGCGCGCGTGGAAGATGCACCGGCCGGCAATTCCGCGCGTGAAGACGGTTTCGTGGAGATGATTTCCAGCCGGGCGGATCGTGTTGCGGCACCGGAAGTGGTATTTCCAACCGGCGCGATGAAGAGCCTGGACGAGGCGATCACGGCGTTTGAGGCGGCGCGCGCGAATTCCGTTGCGTTTGTGGAGAGCGGGGAAGATTTGCGATCTTATACGACGAAGCACATGCGGTTTGGTCAAGTGAGCGGGTATGAGATGGCGCTCATTATGGCGTCACACCCGGCGCGGCATGCAAAACAAGTGGTGGAAGTGCGGGCGGCGGTGGAAGGATAGCGACGAATCTGCGGCGTGTTTAATGATGGACCGACAGCACCACACCACTTTGGGTGGTAGCCCCCTGAACCGAGGCGGTAAGTACGGCGTCGCCGTCCGGCAGCCCCATGGGCACTGTCACATGCAGCTGCACCAATCCGCTACCCGTCATACCCGCGAACAAGACCTCAGCCCTCTGTCCCCCTATGGAGACCGTAACCGCGTTGGCCAACGGAGAAGCGCTACTAACCAGTAAGGCCGCCTGTGTTGCCGGATTTGTGACTCCAAAACCCGTACCATACAGCACGATTATTTCGCCCGGTGACGCCGGTGCTGATGTAGAGATGAGATGTGGCCGATTGCAACGAGAGAACGTAGTAAGCCCCGGGGTCACTGGTCACAAGCGGTATCCGATGCGCATCGGCATAGACAATTGCGGCGGAAAGAAGGGAAGTGGAATCAAGTAAAGGCTGGTTCAGCGTCATGTTAGATGCCGCAATATTCAGAGTTGTCAAATCGTGCGAGACGCTAATTGAGGTCTGAGCGGCCAACGGAATCAGGCTCAAGCAGACGCAAAGCGCGATGTGATTTGTAGTTCTCAAGCATGCTCCATATCAAAGATCTGCTCGCTGGATTGGCACCGTCGACGCCGAGCGGTTGCATTTGGTTTGATGCTTTTGCGGCCAGATTACGTCACGACCAGAGCTCACCACATCATAGCGCCGCGTGGATGCTACTCGCCTGAAAAGAATCGCAAATCCCGATTCTGAGGGCGGACCCTAATCTGGCCTAAATAACACAAACTTGCTTACCGCTTCCATAACCGCTTCCGCCTGGTCGCGATGCGGGGAATGGCCGCAGCCCTTGAGCCTTAGCTGCCGTACCTGCTTCACGCCGTGTTCGATGCGGTCGAGTTGGGCCATGGTGCCATATTCGTCCTGTTCCCCCTGCACGGCGAGAACCGGGCACCGAATACCCGGCAGAAATTCTTCGATATTCCAGGCAATAAATTCCGGGGAAGTCCAGATGTCGTACCAGCCAGCGAAGACGGAATCGACGTCGCAGTGGAAGCGGGCGAGCTTTTCCCGCATTGGCGTTGTCTCCCATGCATGGCGGGCAGCGGCGATTCCGCGGATGGCTTCCGGCTCCACGAAGACGTGCGGCGCAAGTGCCACTACACCCGCCACTGCGCGACCCGCGCCACCGGCGTGAATCAGCGCGATCGAGGCACCGTCGCTGTGACCGAATAATACCGGGCGTTCGATTTCCAGCTGATCGAGAATTTCCGGCAGGGCACCTAAGGCCTCTTCGTGCAGGTAACCGGGACCGCGGGGTGCGACGAGCGAATCGGATTGCCCGTAGCCATAGCGGGAGTAAATCAGTGCCGGGCAGCCGGCCCGTTGCGCACAACGCGCCGGGAAGTCGCGCCACATAGAGACGGAACCAAGACCCTCATGCAGAAATACCATCACGGGTCTGGTAGCCGGGCCGGTGATTTGCTGGTATTCGATACGCCGCCCGGCAGCGGTGAGGAAAGGCATTTACCCGCCGGGGCGGAGCAGGCGACTGTGCGCCTTTAGAATACAGTGGTCCATCACCACCAGCAAACCGGCGGCATGGGCTCGGGCGGCGGCTTCTTCATCCACCACGCCTTCCTGCATCCAGACGCACTTCGCGCCAATGCGAATGGCGGCATCCACAATACTCCCGACAAATTCGGAGCGGCGGAAGATATTGACGATGTCCACTGGCTCGCGAACTTCATCGAGCGAAGCCAGCGATTTCTCGCCAAAAACCTCGGTTTCATTGGGATTCACCGGAATAATGTGATAGCCCGCCGACCGCATATATTCGGAAACGCCATAGCTGGTGCGGAGACGCTTGCCCGAGAGGCCCACCACCGCGATGGTTTTTGCAGTAGCTAGAAGATGGGCGACGGCGGGTGTCACCGGGGAGCCGTTCGCCGCGGACCGCGGTTGGGGGTGAAATTGTCGCGCCTCGGTTTGGCAACCTTGGGCTTGGGTTTGGGTTTGGCCGCGGCGCGTTTCGGTTTGGCGGTGGCGTGCTTTGCCACAGGCGTTCGCAACCAGCTCTCACGCATTTTTTCCTGGCCTTTGGCCAACCTCACCAGGCGCACCACTTCTTCCGCATCCAGATGGCGGAACTCGCCGGGCTTCAGCGTCCCCAGTTCCAGTGTGCCAATGCGGATACGCCGCAATTTTTCCACCAGACGGCCGAAGTGCTTAAACATGGTGCGGATCTGCTGGTTGCGGCCTTCGATGAGCCTGACTTCATACCACGGATTGTCGCCCTTGCGCGCAAGGCGGATACCCGCGGGAGCCGTCCGTACTCCGTTGAGCGGAACACCGCGGCGGAAGTCTTCTTCCTCGTCTTCGGTCAGCGGTCCGTTGGTTTTTACCAGGTAGGTCTTGGGTACGTGGCTCTTCGCCGCTGTAATGAGGTTGGCGAATTCCCCGTCGCTGGTGAGAAGAATCAAACCCTGGCTGTGGTAATCCAGCCGACCCACCGGATAAACCCGTTGCCTCACGCCGTGCAACAGGTCGAGAACCGTGGTGCGGCGTTCGGGATCGCTCGCCGTGCTCATCACGCAATCCGGCTTGTAAAGCGCGATATAAATGTGACGCTCCGGTATCTTGAGAAGCTTGCCATCAAACTTGACATGATCTTTTTCGGGATCCGCTTTGGAGCCAAGCTCGGTGACCGTCTTACCGTTTACGGTGACGCGGCCATCAGTGATTAGCTGCTCGGCATGACGTCGGGAAGCGACGCCGGCCGTGGAAAGAATTTTCTGCAGACGTTCTTCTGCCACTACTGCTCCTGCTGCTGTGCAGCTATTTCGGGTTCGGGTTCACCGGCGACTTCCGGCGCGGCCTCCGGTGTTTGCGCCGCTACTTCAGACTCGCCCACTGCTTCTGCTGTCAGCGGCAATGTGGTTTGCTCTGTGCCATCCCCTTCGGTATCGGCCCTGCCCAAGTCCTGAAATTCCTTGAGCGTAGGGAGTTCGGTGAGGTCTTTCAGACCGAACTGCACCAGAAAATCTTTCGTCGTCCTGTACAGAATGGGCTTGCCGATGACGGCTTTGCGTCCGGCGGTAGTAATCAGTTTACGGTCCAGCAGGGTTTTCAGAACACCGGCACCTTGTACACCGCGGATCTCCATAATCTCCGGCGCCGTGATGGGCTGCTTGTAGGCAATTACTGCCAGGGTTTCCAGCGCAGGCAGAGAGAGCTTCAGTGGCGGATTCAGATTTCGTACAAACTGGCGGACCGCCTCATGGTGCTCAGGACGCGTCGTCATTTTGAAACCACCGGCTACTTCGCGTATCGTGAGCCCACGCTCGGGCCGGTCGTATTCGGCCAACAGTTGCTCCAGAATCAGCGCAACGCGCTCTTTTGGCTGTTCCAGGGCGCGGGCCATCTGGTCGAGCGTGAGAGGTTCGTCGGTCACATAGACGATCGCTTCCAGAACGGCCATCAGATGTTCGTCGCCAGAGGGTTGGGCCGGCATTGCGGCTTCTTCCGGCGGGAAGTAATCATCAAGGATCGATTCTTCCGCAGGGGCGTCGGGTTCCGCAGGTTCCGCGGCTTCCACTTCCGGCTCCTGTGCCGGGTCCATATCAGGTGATGCCATGCTCTACTTGTATTCCTCTTCCAGGGCAGTGACCGGCTGCGTCAGGTCTTCGAAGAACCGCTCGCCCCGGGCCAACGCAATTTCACCGAATAATTCCTTTTGCAGAATCTCCACCGCCTGCAATTTCACCATCTCCAATACCGCCAGAAACAGGCAAATCATGGCCCGGCGGCTGCGCTGTTTCTCCATCACCTGGAGAATAAACAGGGGCTTATCGCGCTTAATGTGTTCCAGCAGGGCGCGGAGATGGTTCACCATATCGCCCACCGAAACTTCCTCTTCGGTTACTTCGTAGACCGGTCGGTTCTTCGCGCGATCCAGAATTTCGCCCATGGCCTTGACCAGGTCGAACATGCTGACAGCCAGGCCAGGCGCGTCGTCTTCCGCCATGAATTCCTTGATTTGCGGATTCGACCAGACGTTTTCTTCAATCATCCGCTTCTGCTGCAACATTTCAGCCGCGTTGCGAAAGCGCTCATGCTCCAGCAGGCGATTGACTAGTTCTTCACGCGGATCGTCTTCTTCGCCTTCTTTTTTCAGGGCCGGGTCTGTGGGCAGAAGCATCTTCGACTTGATGTGGATCAAAGTCGCAGCCATGAAGATGAATTCGGCGCCGATATCCATATCCAGCTCGCGGGCCTGGTCCAGGTAGGCCAGATACTGTTTCGTAATAGTCGCAATGGGAATGTCGCGAATATCGATCTCCTGCCGACGGATCAAATCCAGCAGCAGGTCGAGGGGACCTTCGTAGTGGTCAAGGCGAAACTGGAGGGGAGACGGAGTCACGGGCGCAATCTTTCATTGTAAGCGGGGCTGCTGCGCAAGCAAAACCTCCATCTGCCGCGCTACCTCATTCACCAGTAAGCCCATCTTCGGCTGGCTGGGTTCGAACGCGGGGTGAATGCCGTATTCTTCCAGGGTTTCCGTAGTAGTGGGACCGATGGAGCCCACTATGACGCGCTGTAACCCTGCTGTAATCGCTTCAGCGTCGCCCATTCGCATCAGGTTCACCACCTGCATTGAGGTGGTGAAGAGAATTACGTCGGCTTCCCGGGCAGCGATGCGGCGTGCGGCTTCGCGGAGGGGAGCAGTGTCGGCGGGCAAGTCCCAGCCGTAAATCGCCACCGGAGACACGCTCCTGCCCTGCCCTTCCAGGGCCGAAACCAGAGCCGGATTGGGTTTACCGTACTCCTGGAGCGCAAGGCGTGTTTCCGACCGCAACGCCATCACCTGCACGATCTCCCGCCAGGTGTTGGGTGCCGGAATCAGAACATTGGCGGTCAAACCGAGTTCCCGCAATGCAGCCGAAGGCTTGGGGCCGCGGGCCACCAGCGTGATACGTTGCCAGGCGGCCAGAATATCGTCTGTCGGGTAACGCGAACCAAGAGCGCGCCACAGAATCCTGGTGCCTGCACCGGTGAGCAGAATGAGGCAATCGAACTCGCCGGCCATCAGCTTCTTGCCGAATTCCAGGGCCGCAGTCTGTTCGGCTATTTCGACTTCCCGCATAGACGGCGCGACGAAGGCATTGCCACCCTGCATACGGATGAGGGTCGCCATTTCATCCGCGCGGCGGCTTTCGAGCGCGATGACGCGTAATCCGTTGAAGGCCATGGTCTACCGCAGCCGGGCTTTCTTCCGCCAGATGATGAGGCCGGTAATGGTCATCACAGCCAGCGCGAGGCTGGAAAAAGACAGGATCGCGTGCCCCGGGACGCCCGCACCGCGGTAAGCGCGCGCCAGACACCCCATAGGGTCAGGGGCACGAACAGGTGTATCCAGTTCCAGTGTCCGGGGTTCACCTGGCGAACGAAGATGGCTGCCAGGGAAGTGATCACCATTAGCGTCAGGTACTCCTTGCCCGGTTTGCGATGCCTGCGGCTACCCTTACGGGAAAGGAAAATCAGCCACGTGCCCGGCACAAAGGCCGGTAGAACCGTGGCAAGATAAAGCCAAACCAGGGATGGTTCCTGCAATAAAAGATTCAGGCGCATGGACAATCTAGTTTGATTCTGCCATGACGCGAAGTGCCCCGTGACTTTTCTTTCCATGCTGTGTGACAGGACTTTGCGGGCCTCATTGCCTTTGGTATGTTCTCCGCCACTGACCGTTTTCAATCTGGTACTGGAACTGCGATATAGGCAAACTCTTCTCATGCGAAGTTTTCTTCTCCACTTCATTCACGACGAGCGGGGCCAGGACCTGATTGAGTACACTCTGCTGATGGCGTTCATCTCGCTGGGGTCGGCGGCAACGCCGAAGTGACGGTCGGAGTTCGATTCTCACGGCTACAACTAAGTGCGATTGCGCGCCACATTCAGCTCAAGACGCGGAAACAACCGGACTCACTGTGCGTTCCGAACTGGGCGAGGGCCAAGCACTCCACGGCGATCGAAACAACACCACCTCTACGGTTGCTTCCGGCGCAAAAGTCGTTCTAGTCGCGCACCGGCACTGTAATGGACGCGTGGCGTTTCATGATCATGGGCAGGTTTTGCGCGAACACAGAACGCACGACAACCATATCGCAACCTGCCTGCTGAGCCTCGATCTTCAGATCGATCTGAACATGGGACACAAAGCCGATGGTGGAGACACGCTTTGTGTCGGGGTCTGCCTTGAGCTGGCGGATGATTTCGAGCGGCTCCGCCGCATCGCAGTTCAGGTCGAAGATCACCACGGATGGCCGGAGTTTCGCCTTAGCCAGCGCGGTTTCCTTGTCTTTAACGAATTCGGCTGTCATACCGAATTTCTTCGCGGTGTCGTTGATCTTGACCGAAAAAAACAAGTCGGTCATCACGGCAAGAATAGTTCTGGCCTGGTTGGGCATGTGGCGGGGAGGTTGGGAGCCTTCATGGTAGCGCGTCTGGGTTGACACAACTACCGCAACACCCGCGCATCAAAGGAATTGGCTTTGGCGAGACGCGAATAGTACGTCCAGGCGGCTGCGGAAAGGGCGCGAATGGTGGGCCCGGAATCGCCTCCGTGCGCGGTCATGATGGACATCACATAGGGCTGGCCGGGCTGGTTCACGATGGCCCACACCGTTGCGACGCCTTCGTTGCTGCCCCATTTGAAGGCGATGGGGATGTTGTGCGGAATGGGGTCTTTGGCCGGATGGGCATCCTGCGGCGTTTCCAGAAACTGGCGGACTTTGGCGCACGATTCCTTGCTGAGGGGCAGATCGCAGCGGGCGATGCGGGCCATGATGGCAGCGCCATCGGCGGGGCTGGAGACGTTGTCTTCACCGCGCGCCTGGGCGGCGAAGTCCATCATACGGCGCGCCAGTTTCATCTGCCGAAGACCCAGGGAAGCGATGAGGTTGTTTACATTGGCGATGCCGACCTCTTCAATCACGATGTTGGAGGCCGTATTATCGCTGAGGTTAATCATGAGCCGGGCGAGGTCTTCCAGCGCGAGCGCGGATGTGCCGTCGCCGAGAATTTTAAGGATGCCACTGCCGGCTGTCTGATTTTTCGTGGTGATGGCCCGGCGCTCAGCCAACATCCCGGGCTTCTTTTCCGCCTGACGGAAGAATTCGATCAGCACCGGAACCTTAATCACACTGGCAGTGGGGAAGATGGAATCGGCATTCAAGCCGATTTTCTCGCCAGAGGTGAGATCGATGAATTGAAAGCCCGCAACGCCATCGAAGGTGGCGTCTGCACGGTGTAATTCGGTTTCGAATTTGCGCTTGAGTTCCTGTTTCAGGTCTACCTGGGCGGCGGTTGGAAAGCCTGTCAGAACAGCGGCACAGAACAGAATGAGAGCCTTACCCTGCATGTCGGCAATTGTGGCATGGTGCCTGGGGCAGGGATAACCGTCATCCGACCGGACCCCGGCCACGTATGAGCAGTTGTGGGGACGCGGTTTCAGTTGCGGGCTAAATTTGACGGGGAAGAGGCGCGACCATGGCCCGTCTTGCGGTATGCTCAGCAAAAGACCATCCATCTCATGACGATTCCCGGACTCCTGCTGGCGCTTGAGTTAAGTGGCCACTACGACGAAGAACTGGCACGGCGTCTGCAGCAGCGCGACGAACGGGCAATGGTTGATTTGTATGACCGCTACGGGCGGCTGGCATGGTCTGTGATTGTTGCGATTGTGCGTGATGCCTCGCTGGCGGAAGATCTGGTGCAGGAGACTTTCCTGCGGGTGTGGACGCGTATCCAGTTCTTCGAAGCCGGCCGCGGGGCGCTGGGGCCATGGTTGCTGGCGATTGCGCGTAACCGGGCAATTGACCATATTCGTTCGGTGCGTTCGCGTATGGACAGGGGGTCGGTGGAACTGGATGTGGCCAGTCATCCTTCCCTGTTTGTAGACATGGAGCGTGACATCTTTAATACCGACCATGCCCGGCTGATTGGCGCGGCAATGAAGAAACTCAATGCGAATCAGCAACGGGTGATTGAACTGGCGTATTACGAAGGCCTTTCGCAGACTGAGATGGCAGAGCGAATGGGCCAGCCGCTGGGCACGGTGAAAACGTGGGTGCGCACCGCGCTAAGCACGCTGCGGGATCATCTCGGCGAGGCGGTGCGGTAATGACACACGAGGAATTGCGCGAAGAGTACGGAGCTTTCGCTCTGGGTGTGGCCGATGAGCCGGCGCGGCTGGAGATCGCCGAACATCTGGGCCGCCAGTGCGAGGAGTGTACGACGGCAGTACGGCAGGCGCTGGCAACAGTGGCGGTAATGTCAGAGGCCGTGGCCACAGCGGAACCTCCGGCGAGGCTGCGACGGCGGATTTTGGACATGGTCCGCAAAGACCCGAAGCGCAACTGGGCGCTGGGCCTGATCCCGTGGGCCGCAGCGGGAATTCTGGCGGTCGCGCTGGTCTCCGTGGGGCTTACAGGTCGGGTGGCGCAAAAAGATAAAGACGCTCTGGCGCGACTGGAGCAGGCGCTTCAGGTATTAAATGACCCCGCAGCAAAGGACGTCGCCTTCGGTGATCCCCAGGCCAGCGGACGCGTGTTGGTGAGCCCTTCGCGCGGCGTGGTGCTGATTGCCGCGCATCTGCCGAAGCTGCAGAGCGACCGGATTTTCCAGATGTGGGTGATACCAACCCAGGGGAATCCGATTTCTGCGGGAACGTTTCTGAGCGAAGTGGATGACACGGCGGTTTACGTCCGCAGAGGTACGGTTGCGGGGGCGGCGGCTATTGCGGTGACGGTGGAGCCGTCGGGCGGTTCAGCACAGCCAACCACCACACCGTTCATCGTGACGAAGTTATAGGGCTGTGTCACGATAGTGCCATGGAAGCACTTGACCTTCGGGAAAAAGGCGGCGTTAAAGCCGGCGGGCAACAGACGTCGGATCAGCGTTTGTTCATGCAGTTCCTCGCTTTCACCGCAGAAACCACGAGACTGGTTGCGGTGATGGAAGCGTCGAAATTTGGCGGGGTGGTGTACGAAGACGTCAACGATCCGTTCGGCGGGGGATTGCTGACATGGAGCACTGATCCGGATCACTTTGTATCAAACGTGCGGCCATTATTGCAGGGGCTTCCTCTGGTTTTGAAACCGGAGTACAGCATGTTGGGACGCACCTATGCTCTGGGGCACGAACCAAATCTGGAAGACTGGCTGATGCACCGTTCGCCGCGCTCGGTCACGGATCCGGAATGGCGCTGGCATGTCTGGTATCCACTGCGGCGCAAGGGCGAATTCAATGCTCTGCCGCCGGAAGAACAGTCCGTAATTCTGCGCGAGCACGGCACCATTGGGCACTCCTTCGGTACGGCCGGCTATGCGCTGGATGTGCGGTTGGCGTGCTTCGGCATGGACAAACTCGATAACGACTTCGTGATCGGGCTGGTGGGCAAGGAACTATTTCCGCTTTCCGCCTGTGTGCAGGCAATGCGAAAGACGAAGCAAACCTCGAGTCTGATGCAGCAGATGGGGCCGTTTTTCGTCGGCAAGGCGGTTTGGCAAAGAAATGCCTGATTCGTTCGACGAAGGCCTTTTGCAACGCTGCGTGGCGGTTGGCACCAGCACATGGAGCGACACGCTGGATCGCATGGGCGAGGGCGATTGCGTTCTGGACGGCATTCCACAGCGAGCAGGAAACGGCCGGATCGCCGGTCCCGCGCTCACCGTGAAACTGACGGTAGGCGATTTGAACGACTACCCGCTGGCGGAATTCGCGGTGGGCAGATTTCTCGATGTTATTGAACCCGGCGTCGTAGTGGTGGTGGAAATGGCTGGTGCCAGGGTTTCCACATTCGGCGGACTGGCGGCGCAAAAAGCTCTGGCGCGCGGGGCACGAGGCGTTGTGGTGGATGGCGCTTGCCGGGATCTGGCGGAACTAATCGCGTCGGGGTTATGGGTAGCCGCGCGGCATGTGTCGCCGCGATCGGGCAAGATGCGTTTGCGGGTGGAAGGTGTGAATGTTCCGGTAACCGTGGGGGGCGTACAAGTGCACCCCGGCGATTGCATGATTGCCGATGAGACCGGAATAGTGCGGGTGGATGCCGCCCGGTTGCGCGAAGTGCTGGAGCGGGCCGAGGAACTGGAGGCGCGGGATCAACAGTTCGCTCAATCTCTGCGCGCGGGTGAGTCTTTCAGTTCACTCGCCACACGGTTGCATCACTCGTGACCGGGGCCGGCAGCATCATCGAAATGCTACGCGCGGCAGGCGTGCAGCGGCTGTTCGGGATGCCAGGTGGCGGCAGCATTGCCGACATTATCGCGGCGGCGGAAAGTGCGGGGTTACCTTTTTCACTGGCACAGACCGAGGCCGGTTCGGCTTTCATGGCGGCAGCGCAAGCCGAGATTACCGGGCGTCCGGGTGCGATTGTGGCTACGCTGGGGCCCGGTGCCTGTTCCGCCATGAACGGCACGGCGCACGCCTTTCTGGATCGTGTGGGGTTGATTGTGATTACAGACTGCGAGGGGTCGAGCCAGCCCGAAGGCCTGCACCAGGCCATTCCCCAAACACAGATGTTTGCTCCCGTGACCAGACTCTCGCGGCGACTGCGGGCCGAAGAGTTTTCGGAAACGGTGGCGGAGGTGGCGGGGGCGCTGCACCAGATGCCGCCCTGTCCGGTGCACCTGGATGTGGCGGCGACATTCACGTCTGCAACGGTAGAGCCATCCGGCGTCAATTTCAATGTGTCGCGGCAAGCGGCGGCTGCTTGTAAGGGCCTGCCACTATCGCGGCGTCCACTGTTTTTGATCGGTCTGGGGGCTCGCGAATCAGGCGTCGCCAGAACTGTTCGCGCACTTTGTGAGGCCCGGGGCATTCCGGCGCTGGTGACTTACAAGGCCAAGGGCGTGGTGCCCGACAATCATGCATGGTTTGCCGGAATACTCACGCACGGCGCGCTGGAACGGGAAATACTGGAGCGCGCCGATCTGTTCATTGCAGTGGGACTCGATCCGGTGGAATTGCTGCCCCGAGCCTGGAGCTATCCACAGCCTGTTGTTTCCGTGAACAGCTGGGCAATGCCACAGACGCAGATTGCGTTTCATTCCGAACTGGTGGGCGACATTGACGCTACGTTGCAAATCCTCGCGGCACGGCTGCCGGAACGCTCGGCCTGGGATGAGGCGGAAATTGGGCGAATAGCCGAAAAGCAACGCGAAAAAATGCGAATTGGCGAAAGAAAAAGTGGCGATGATTCCGGTGCCATACTGCCGCACCGCGTGGTGGAGTTGACTGCCGCAGTTTACCCGGGTGCGCGAGCCACGGTGGATGCCGGGGCGCACATGTTTCCGGTCATGGCTCTATGGCCGGCCGTAGAGCCGAACGGCGTGCTGATTTCGAATGGTCTGGCCACCATGGGCTTCGCACTGCCCGCCGCCATTGGCGCGGCGCTGCTGGACAAAACCAGGCCCGTGATCGCCTTCACCGGCGACGGCGGGCTGTTGATCTGCCTCGGCGAGTTGCGTACGGCGGCGCGCGAAGGCCTGCAGGTGCGCGTTATCGTTTTCGACGACAGTGTGCTGAGCCTCATCCGCATCAAACAATTGCAGCGCCACTACCCGACGGAAAGCACCTTTAACGGCGAGGTGGATTGGGCCGCTGTGGCTGCAGGATTAGGTGTGGTGGCGCGGGAAGCGCGGACCGAAGACGAATTGTGCGCGGCGTTGAATGAGACACGGCACTATGCGGGGCCGGTACTGATTGCCGCAAAGATCACGGCCGATACCTATCCCGCGACCATCCGCGCGCTGCGAGGTTAACGATGCACGAGACGCGCCTGCTGGCTGAGACACTTGCCGCGACACGTTATAAGGTTTTACCGGTGCCTGTTGTGGAAGACGCAAAGCGAGCAGTGCTGGACTGGCTGGGGTCTGCCCTCGCAGGGTCGCTGGAAGCACCGGCTCGAATGGCGCGCAAGGTCACGGCAGGCCTGGGTACTTCCGCGGAGGCACGGGTGTTTCCGCAGAGAAGAGCTTCAGCGGCTGCTGCGGCGCTGGCCAATGGAGTAGCATCTCACATTCTGGAATTCGATGACGTGCACAAGGGGTCTACGTTGCACGCGGGTGCTCCGGTGATTTCTGCGGCGCTGGCGATGGCGGAACGCGAGCATCGGTCGGGTGCAGATTTTCTGGCGGCGATTGTAATCGGCTATGAGGCCGCCCTGCGCATCGGGGAAGCGGTGAATCCCAGTCACTATCGCTTCTTTCATCCCACCGGAACCGCTGCAACCTTTGGCGCCGCCGCAGCGGCAGGGCATCTGCTGCATCTGAACGCCGCGCAGATGCTGGATGCGCTGGGAACCGCCGGCACCCAGGCTGCCGGACTCTGGGAGTTCAACGCCGATGGAGCCATGAGCAAGCACCTGCACCCGGGCAAGGCCGCATTCAACGGAATTCTCGCCGCAGATCTGGCGCGCGAGGGATTCACCGGAGCCACGCGCATTCTGGAAGGTGACCGCGGATTCTTTCGCGCCATGAGCGCGGTGTTTGACGCTGCGCGAATTACAGAGGGCCTGGGCAGGCAATGGAAGATTGCGGAAAACTGCTTCAAGATGCACTCCTGCTGTGCGCACACGCATACGGCAATCGATATGGCGCAGCAGTTGGGCGCGCAGATTGAGGGCAACATAGAGAGCGTTCACCTGCGCACGTATGGACCGGGGTACGAAATTGTGCGGCAGCACAATCCCGCCACACCGTATCAGGCCCGGTTCAGTCTGGCATACTGCACTGCCGCTGGTCTGCTGGAAGGCCGGGTGGGCCTCGCGCAATTTGATGCTGCGCGTTTTTCTGCCGAAGGCGTGGTGGAGCCTGTCATTCACAGCCTGCTGCCGCGCATTCACATTGAGGTGGATGAAGTGCTGACTGGTATGTACCCGGAGCGCTGGCCGGTGCGCATGGAAATTCGCCTCACCAACGGAAACGTACTCACGGCAGGCAGTGATTTTCCGCGGGGTAATCCGGAGAACCCGGTCGCCACCGCCGAACTGGAAGACAAGTTTCGCGGGCTGGTGGAGCCGTTGTTCGGCGTCAACGTCGTGCAACGCTCCATCGAACTGGTTCATCATCTCTCTTCTGTGGCCGACATGGCTGCGGTATTTTCGGATCTTCCATGAAAGAAATTAACCCTCGCGCGAGCGAGCACCTCGAATACCGCCAGGCGGTGCGGGAACTGTGCAGTCAGTTCGACAGTAAGTACTGGATGAAGGTGGAAGAAGCCTCCGCCTATCCGGAAGAATTTGTGAAGGCGCTCACGGCGGCGGGATGGCTGGCGGCATTGATTCCGGCCGAGTATGGCGGGGGCGGGCTGGGGGTAACCGAAGCTGCGGTGATTCTGGAAGAGATCAACCGCTCGGGTGCGAATTCGGGTGCCTGCCATGCGCAGATGTACATCATGGGTACCCTGCTGCGGCACGGTTCGGAAGCCCAAAAACAGATGTATCTGCCGCGGATTGCTTCGGGCGAGCTGCGGCTGCAATCGTTTGCGGTAACCGAACCCACCAGTGGCACTGACACCACAAAGATCAAGACGGCCGCCGTGCGCAAGGGTGACCGATACGTGGTCAACGGGCAAAAAGTATTCATCTCGCGCGTACAGCATTCAGACCTGATGCTGCTGCTGGCGCGGACCACGCCTCTGGCGGAGGTGAAAAAGAAGACCGAGGGGCTTTCGGTATTCCTGATTGAACTGAAAGACGCAGAGCAGCATGGGCTAACCCTGCGTCCCATTCGCAATATGGTGAATCACGAGACCAACGAAGTGTTCTTCGATAACTTCGGGATTCCGGCGGAGAGCCTGATTGGAGAGGAAGGTAAAGGCTTCCGCTACATTCTCGATGGCATGAACGCGGAACGGATTCTGATTGCCGCTGAGTGCATTGGTGACGGTTACTGGTTCACGGAGCGCTCCACGCGGTATGCGACGGAGCGTGTGGTTTTTGACCGGCCCATCGGGCAAAACCAGGGGGTGCAGTTTCCCATCGCGCGCGCCTACGCCAATGTGCGCGCGGCAGACCTCATGCGCTATGAAGCGGCTCGCCTGTTCGACGCCGGATTACCTTGCGGCGGGGAAGCGAATATGGCCAAAATGCTGGCTGCCGATGCTTCGTGGGAGGCTGCGAACGTTTGTCTGCAAACCCACGGGGGGTGGGGCTTCGCGGCCGAGTTCGATGTGGAACGGAAGTTCCGCGAGACGCGGCTCTATCAGGTTGCACCGATTTCGACGAATCTCATTCTGTCGTACCTGGCCGAGCATGTCCTCGGCCTGCCACGGTCGTTCTAAATGGAATTGCCACTCCACGGGATTCGGGTTGTGGCACTGGAACAGGCGGTCGCCGGGCCATTCTGTTCACGGCAGCTGGCCGATATGGGCGCCGATGTCATCAAAATAGAGCGCCCGGATGGAGGCGATTTCGCGCGCAGCTACGACACGGTGATTGCCGGGCAATCCGCCTACTTCGTCTGGCTGAACCGGGGCAAGCGCAGCATGGTTCTGGATCTTAAATCGCCAGAGGGTCTGGCCCTGCTGGCGCGCCTTGTGGCCAGGACCGACGTGTTGGTTCACAATCTTGCGCCTGGAGCATTGGAGCGGCTGGGTTTCGGCTACGAGGCGATGGCAGCGACGCATCCGCGTCTGGTGTGGTGCGGAATCTCCGGTTACGGTCCGGATGGCCCGTATCGCGACAAAAAAGCTTATGACATGCTCGTACAGGGCGAAGCGGGCATCATCGGCATTACCGGTACCGGGGATGCTCCGGCGAAGGCGGGGGTCTCCATGGCGGATATCGCTTCCGGGTTGTACGCGTATTCGTCGATCCTCGCGGCACTGCTGCAACGTGAGCGCTCAGGCCAGGGGCAGCGGATCGATATCTCGATGCTCGAATGCCTCACCGAATGGATGATGCCGCCCCTCTACACGTGGCTGGGCGCAGCCCGCGTGCCGGCCCGCGCGGGCACGCGGCACAACATGATTGTGCCGTACGGCGTTTACGCCTGTGCCGATGGCGCGGTCAATTTTTCCATTCAGAATGAGCGCGAGTGGGTTCGCTTTTGCGAGACGGTGATGGGAGACACGGCACTGGCGGTTGACTCGCGGTTTGTGTCGATTCCGGCGCGACTGGAAAACCGGGCGGTTCTGGAGGGCTTGATTGAGCGCCGGTTCAGCGGTCTCGCCCAGGCACAGCTGATTGAGATGCTGGACCGGGCAGGCATTGCCAACGGAGCAGTGAATGACGTGCCAACGGTGGCAAAGCACCCGCAACTGGAAGCGCGGGGGAGGTGGGGTACGGTTGACACGCCGCTGGGACAGATTCCGGCGCTTCTGCCGCCGCACAATCTGGCGGGTGTGGTGAGCCACATGGGCCGCGTGCCGGCACTGGGAGAGCACACCGCGGAAATTTTGGCGGAACTGGGCTGGCCCGCCGATTAGGTCGTCCGCAACTTGTGGCCTCGTTGTGGGTTTATACAGGCGATATGAGAACGGCCTGGAAACGAATCAACTTGCGGTTGCTCTGGGTATTGATTGGCCTGACGCCGGTTTTCGCGGCAAAGACCAGTGATGAGCAGCCAATCCTTCACGCACTGAATCGGCTCACGTGGGGGCCGCGATCGCAGGATGTGGATACAGTCTCAAAGGTCGGTCTGGCGCATTGGATCGACCAGCAGCTGCACCCCGAAACCATTGCGGAAAACCCGATACTCCTCGAAAAGCTGGCCGCGCTGGACACGCTGAACCTGAGCCAGACAGAATTGGCGGCGCGATATCCGTCGCCGCAGGTGATCCGGTCAATGGCTGCGGGGCGCACGCCATGGCCAACTGACCTTCAAACCCGCGCCGTCGCGCAGCGCATGGCAGAGCGGCAAAAGGGAAAGCAGGACGGGCAAGAAAGCGATACCGCGGCACCGCGGCGTGCTCTCACGGGGAAACCGGAGGAGTTTGTGGCCACGCTGGAAGCGATGACCACAGAAGAGCAGATCACAACTTTGCAGGGTCTGGCAGAGGGGGCTTTGAGGCGCCTATACCCCCTGGCATCGCCGGGTTTGCGGCGAAGGATCCAGATGTTCAATGGCCCCGTACAGGTGGTCAGTCAGGATCTAATACAAGGCCGGCTGTTGCGGGCGGTCTATTCCAACCGGCAACTGGAAGACGTTCTCGCCGACTTCTGGTTTAACCATTTCAACGTCTACCTCGATAAAGGTGCAGACCGGTTCCTGGTGACCGGCTACGAGCGTGACGTGATCCGGCCGCGGGTGCTGGGCAAGTTCCATGACCTGCTGCTGGCGACGGCGCAGAGTCCGGCCATGTTGTTTTATCTGGATAACTGGCAATCCACCGGACCGGGCACGAAGCCGCAGGGGAAGCACGCGGGCCTGAATGAAAACTACGGTCGCGAGCTGCTGGAACTACATACGCTGGGCGTGGATGGCGGGTACACGCAGCAGGACGTAACGGAAGTGGCGCGGTGCTTCACCGGATGGACAATCCGCGATGTGAAGGCTGGCGGTGAATTTTTCTTCAATCCACGCACGCACGATGATGGAGAAAAGCTTGTGCTGGGGGTCTCCATTGCAGCCGGGGGCGGCATGCAGGACGGGTTAACGGTGCTGGATCTTCTGGCGCGGCAGCCTGCCACGGCGCGCTTCATTTCGCGCAAGCTGGCAGAGCGTTTTGTCGCCGACGATCCGCCGCCTGCGCTGCTGGACAGAATGGCGAAGGCATTTCTGGCGAGCGACGGAGACCTCCGGGTAGTCATGACAACAATGATCGCGGCGCCTGAATTCCGCAATCCTGCAACGTTCCGAGCGCGTGTGAAATCGCCCCTGGAGCTGGTGGCGAGCGCCATCCGCGCCACCGGAGCAGATATCGACTACGCCCTTTCGCTGGCCTCGACTCTCACCCAAATGGGTGAGCCACTGTACCGCAAGGCTGAGCCGACGGGCTATCCAAATCGGGGCGTGGAGTGGCTGAATTCAGCGGCACTGGTGGCGCGCATGAACTTTGCGGGAGCATTGACCAGCGGATCGCTCGCCGGAGTGCCACTCGATGCAAAATCGCTGCCGCACACCGACGATGAACTGGCGCGGGCGCTATTGGGTGGTCCCGCCTCCGCTGCAACCCGCGCGGCAATCCTCGGCAGCCGGCCCGGGGGAGCGGATGACGGGACCCTCACGGACAGCCTGGATGCGGCAGCCGCCCGACGGGCAGCAGGAATTCTGATTGGATCCCCGGAATTTCAGAGGAAGTAACATCATGTCAATCAATCGCAGATTGTTTTTGCGCAACTCCGCCATGGTCATGGCTGGCGTGGGCACCGCGCCCATCTGGCTGGAGCGTGCCGCGTTTGCGGCGCAGGGGACAGCGCGGAAAAAAGTCCTTGTGACCATCTTCCAGCGCGGGGCAGCCGATGGCCTCAACATTGTTGTACCGCACGGCGAGGCGGAATATTACAAGCTCCGACCCTCCATTGCGGTCGCCCGGCCTGGGGCGGACGAGACAGCGGCGATCAATCTGGATGGCTTTTTCGGGTTGCACCCGGCGCTGGAACCGCTGAAGCCGTGGTGGAATGAAGGGCATCTCGCAATCATTCATGCCGCCGGATCGCCCGATCCCACGCGATCACACTTCGATGCGCAGGACTATATGGAATCGGGGACGCCTGGCTGGAAGACGACCAGCGATGGCTGGTTGAACCGTGCGCTGCCGGCCACGGCCGGGAACATTTCGCCCGTTCGGGCAGTGGCCCTGGGCGCGGCATTACCGCGTGCTCTGCGTGGGCGGAACAGTGCGGTTGCGGTAGAGAGCCTGCCCAGCTTTGGAGTGCGGGATGCGAACGCCGCAGCGATGCTGGAGGCAATGTACACCCAAACCGGTGACCAGCTTTTGGGTGGCACCGGTCGCGAAACCTTCGAAGCCATGCGCCTGTTGCAATCGCTGCAGAAGACGCCGTACCAGCCGGAAGGCAATGCGTCCTACCCGCGCGGCAGGCTGGGTTCGAGCCTGCAGCAGATCGCGCAGTTGATCAAGGCTGATGTGGGGCTGGAAGTGGCCTTCGCCGATCTCAATGGCTGGGATCACCATGTGAACGAGCCGGCGCAACTGGCGAATGTACTGCGGGAGTTCGGCGGGGCACTGGCGGCGTTTGCGCAGGATTTGGGTCCGCGCCTGTCCGACGTTGTGGTGGTGACCATGTCCGAGTTCGGGCGCACCGCGAAAGAGAACGGAGATCGCGGCACCGACCACGGTCATGCCAATGTGATGTTCGCTTTGGGTGGCGACGTCAAAGGTGGCAAGGTGTACGGCGAATGGCCGGGGCTCGCCGCGGAGCAGTTATACGAGGGCCGGGATCTGGCAGTGACTACGGACTTTCGCAGTGTGCTTTCTGAGGCTGTGGCCCGACACATGGGAAATCCGCAAGCAGATGCCATCTTCCCGCATTACCAGGGCGGTGCGGACAAATACCGGGGCTGGCTGAAGAGTTGAGTTACTTCGCGGCCTGGCCTGCGGAGTAGTGTTTCATCTCCAGGCCCAGTGCCCAGCGCCGCTGGAAACCCTTCCAGTAGCGGTTGCCGGTGGCGTCTGTGCCAGTACTGAAGGATGCGGCGTTCTGCCCCGGCGCGGCTCCGGTCCATTTGCCGTCGTTGGATTTCTCCGGCACCATCAGGTAGTCCAAACGTTCGGCGTTCTTCAGGTACAAATCCAGAAACGCCGAAACGAAGTGCTGGTTGATGGCGGCAATACGATCTTTGCGCCACACCGGCTCTTCAAAGAAGGCGCGCGCGGCGAAGTTAGCCATGGCTTCGGGCGGCGGCGGGTTGCCACCCACGTTGTGGCGCGCGTTGTCGTAGACCAGCATGAAGCGTTCGGAATTCACCGCGCCTTCAAAAGCCTTGCGCACGCCATTGTCGTAACCGGAAACATCATCCTCACTGCCCACTATGAAGAGCGAGGGAATGCGGATCTGCGCCAGGCCGTGCGCGTCCCAATTGCTGTTGGGCGGCTGGTTGCCCCACGGGGCTATGGCGACCACGGCCTTGATGTTGGAACGATCATGCGCGGCGAAGCGGGGGTCGCCATCGGTCCAGCCATCGAAATAGCCGCCGGGGATCAGTTTGGCTGAACCACCCTGTTTGCTGTAGGGTGCTCCGGCTGTCGCCAGCGCGCCGTAACCACCCATCGAATAGCCGATGATGGCAACATTTGAGGTATCGATGATGCCGCTGAGGAAGCTGCCCGGCTTCTGCGACATCGCGGAAACAGAGTCGATGGTGAAGAACTGGTCACTGGAACGGTTGAGCAGGGTGCTGGTGAAAGGGCGGACGGCACCGAAGACGGAATCAGTGTGGTCTATGGAGGCCACCACGTAACCGCGGGAAGCCAGGTTCTCGCCCAGCCACGACATGAAGGTACGCGAACCAGGATAGCCGTGGGAGACCACTACCAGTGGATACCGTTCGCCGGTCACAGGCGCGGCATCGCGCAACGCTTTGCCGGGGAGCTGGAACGTTGCGGGCACGCCTGCGGCAGGCGCCACCGGCATGGGCACGGTGTAAACCTCGCGCTCCTCCCTGCCCGCCGGGATGGTGGCGGGATACCAGACTTCGATCTTGAGCGACCGGTCGTTGAGCGGCGCTTTACCGCTGACCTTATCGAAGTTCAGAATGTCGGGTTGCGCCGGATTCACTATATCGACGGTACGCACACCGACGGAATACTTACCGCGCGCGGCAAGTTCGGGCGCGTCCACCGCAGGGACGCTGAAGTAATCCTGAGCCGCGGCGGGAAGGCACAAAACAACAATGGCAAGGGGAAGCAGGCAACGCATCCCCTTATATTGACATCAATTCAGGTGGCGTTCGAGGGCGTCAAGAATCCGGGCACCGGCCTTACCGTCCCACATTTCGGGGCGCGCAGCGGAAGGAGTTCCTTCCAGCGCCTGCCACGCGGCTTCGACGATCGCTTCCGGATCAACACCGACCAGGCGATTTGTACCGCTGGAGATGGTGACGGGTCGCTCGGTGTTCTCACGCAAAGTGAGGCAGGGCACGCCCAGAATAGTGGTCTCTTCCTGAATGCCACCGGAATCGGTGAGCACCAGTCGCGCATCGCTCATCAGGCGCAGGAAATCGATGTAGTTCTGGGGGGCGATGATCTTCTGTTTGGTCGATCCGAGCCAGGCGGGGTCGATGCGTTGCTGCGTGCGCGGGTGCATCGGGAAGACGATGGGCACGCGGGTAGCGACGTGTTCCAGTGCGTTGAGCAGGCGCATAAGGCGAACCGGGTCGTCAACGTTGGAGGGTCGATGCATGGTAACAACGGCGTAGTGGTGCGGTTCGAGGCCCAGACGTTCCACCACGTCAGACTGCGCGGCGCGGCCACGGAAGCGCAGCAGAGTATCAATCATGGTGTTGCCCACCATGAAAATTTTGCCGGGGTCGCAACCCTCGCGCAAAAGATTGTCGCGGCCGCTGGCTTCGGTGACGAAGAGGAAATCAGAGAGAGCATCAGTGACAATACGGTTGATCTCTTCGGGCATGGTGCGGTCGAAGCTGCGCAGCCCGGCTTCCACGTGGGCGATCCTGATGCCCATGCGGGCCGCTGTGAGGCTGGTGGCGACGGTCGAAGTGACGTCGCCCACCACGATGACCACATCGGGGCGCGACTTCTCCCACACCGGTTCAATGCGGCGGATGACTTCAGCGGTTTGCCACGACTGTGTGCCGGAACCAACTTCCAGATTGATGTCGGGCGCAGGCAGGCCAAGGTCTTCGAAGAAGGTCTGCGACATCTCGGGTGAGTAGTGCTGGCCGGTGTACACGAGTGAGGGGTGCCAGCGGGGACGGCGGCTCATCTCGTCAAGCAGCGACGACATTTTCATGAAGTTGGGGCGCGCACCGACGATGCAACTGGCGTGAATGTCTCGCATGGAATCCGGCTCCTGCCAGTTTCGCATCCTGTCGCTAACAGTAAACTGGTGCTCAGACAACGTATCTGATGACGGTACATTTCATTGCAACCATCGCCTTCGCCGCCAGTGCGCTGTACGTCGTCTACATTTTGTTTGGCTATCCGCTGCTATTGGGGTGGCTGGGGCCACGGCGGCAGAAGCCGGTTCACAAGCAGGCCTCGTTTCCCTCGGTCTCCTTCCTGATTGCGGTGCACAACGGGGCGGCGTTTATCCGCCACAAGCTGGCTTCGATTGCGGCACTGCATTATCCGGCGGACAAAATCGAAATCTTCATCCTGTCGGATGGTTCGACGGACGACACGGAGGAGATTGCGCGTACTTTCGGGGATCCCCGCGTGCATGTGATTGCGCTGGCGCGGTCGGGCAAAGCGGGTGCGCTGAACGCGGGTATTGCGCGGGCCTCTGGCGAGGTGTTCGTATTCGCAGACATCCGCCAGCAACTGGATCCGGATAGTCTGCGGCATCTGACGGCGAGTCTGGCCGACCCGGCTGTGGGCGTGGTTTCAGCCGAACTCGTAATCCGCCAGGGCAATTCCAGCGAGGAAGCAAATACCGGGCTCTATTGGCGCTACGAGATCTGGATTCGCGACCAGTTGAGCCGCATGGATTCCATCTTCGGTGCCACCGGTGCTCTCTATGCGGTGCGGCGCGAACTGGTGCGACCCATCCCGCCGGGCACGCTGGTGGACGATATGCACCTGCCGCTGTACGCGTTTTTCAAGGGGTACCGGCTGATCGTGGACCGTGCCGCGCGAATGTACGATCAGCCCACGGCGTTGAAATCGGAATTTTGGCGGAAGACCCGGACGCTGGCAGGGAACTACCAGATCCTGCGGGCATATCCGCAGTTGCTGGGTCCGGGGAACCGGATGTGGTTCCATTTTGTGTCATACAAGTTCGGAAGGTTGCTGATGCCTTTCGCGATGATCGTAGCGGCAGTGTCGGCATGGTGGCTGCCGGAACCGTGGGATAAGGCGGCGGTTCTGACGCAGGCGGCGTTCTACGCTCTGTCGCTGGCCGATTTCGTGTTGCCGGAGGGGACGGCGTTGAAGAAGCTGACCGCACCGGCCCGGACTTTCGTCGTGCTCATGGCAGCGACGGTGTGGGCGCTTTCGGTATTCTTCGTGCCGAGTTCGAATCTGTGGAAGGCGGTTCACAAGGAGCCGGGGGAACCGCGCTAAACTTGGTCTCGGAAGGGCCCTTAGCTCAATTGGTTAGAGCAGCGGACTCATAATCCGTTGGTTCCGGGTTCAAGTCCCGGAGGGCCCACCATAGAATCAATCAATTACCCTCCCGCGGTCACACAGACAGACGTCTCTTCCATCAGCTCCATTCAGGAACCTCCCTTCTCTTGATCTGTTGATTGAGTGGATCCCTGGGCTGTAGCGGGTGACAACGGCGAAGGGCCCACAGGGCGCGGAGCAAACTTGGGACCGTTCAACGGTGGCCGGTAGTTGTCACCCAGAATCGCGGATTCGATCCGAACTTCCGACGAATCAGGATGGCTCGAAAACCCCCGCGTACAAACGCAATTCGCGAGCGGCAAACACAGCGTTTGTTTGGTCCCCAGTTTGCGGGTCTAAAGCGGGCGGTTTCGAGCCACACAACCGGCCCTCAAGCGCATACAGGAGAAAGCAGAATGGACGTTGCAATCTATGCTCGTGTGTCCACACGGGACAAAGGACAGGACTGCGAGAATCAACTCCGCGAACTCCGCGAGTACATCAGCGGGCGTCAAACAGAGGGCTGGAACGTCGTCGCCGAATACGTCGATCATGCCAGCGGAGGAATCAGCGACCGTGAACACTTCAGCAGACTCTTCGCGGACACCGCTCAACGGCGCTTCGATCTCGTTCTCTTCTGGTCTTTGGACCGATTCAGCCGTGAAGGCGTGCTGGAAACGCTCCAGCACCTCCAAAGGCTCTCTAATCACGGAGTGAACTGGTTCAGTCTCAAAGAAGAGTACCTGAACAGCGTAGGAATGTTTCGCGATGCCGTGCTCTCGATTCTCGCGACCATAGCGAAACAGGAACGAGTCAGACTATCGGAGAGAGTGAAGGCGGGTCTGGATCGCGCAAGATCAGAAGGGAAGGCACTGGGGAGGCCATCTGCAATCGTGAATCGTGACCGGATCATCGACCTCCGAAATGAAGGCCTGCCGTTTTGGCAGATCGGCGAACGTCTCGGAGTTTCGAAGCCCACGGTCGGACGAATCTTGGAGTCAATTTGCGCGGACGCCTGATGGATCGGAAAGGAGGAGCAGTAGTATCCCGAATTTGGTTGAAGGTTTCCGTCATTCGGGATAGGTTCAACGCAAAAAGGGATACCAATGACGAGTTGTGAGGGGCAGTCGCGCGCGGATGAGAAGGAGACCGGGCTAAGTGAAGTGTAGAACGCCTGGCCTCGCACCAGTCCGAGAACCGGCACGCCGCTTTGTAGTACGCCCGCCGAGTGTTAGGGTTGCGAATGTTGGCAGTGAAGAAACCAAAAAACGTTCCGCCACTTCCTCATCCGGCAGAAACACTGCGGGGAGCCTTGCTGCCAGACCCGCGAGCGCACGGGGTTCCTTAATTGAAATAATTTCAGCGGTCATGACCTTACCCTCATTGTTGTTTGCGCGTTAGATAGCCCGCCAACGCGGCGGAAAGTCCCACCAGCAATTCTGCTTCTTCTCTGCTGACGTCCCTGCCTTCCTGTACATGTCGTGCTTCGTTAGATGCATATCCCCAAATCTGAGAAAGCGCTGTATCCAGCGGTTTGGGCAGCAGGCCGGGATTGCGCTTTATGGCTTCGCCCAGCGTTGCTTTTGCATCCCCGGTAACATCGCGCGCCACGCATTCCAGCGCGCCCATCGCATGATAAACAGCGCCGGGCAAATCTGCATGGGGTCGCCGGGACAGGTCTCCCAAAGCTTCATGAAGATGAGTGGCCGCTGTCGGCCTTTCGGAGGACTCCAGTGCTGAAATACCCCCGGTAATCACCGCTTCGAAAGCTTCCGTTCCGCGTGTCACGATTTGGCCGTTGACGAGCTGCCAGCCAAATGCCTCCTCGATGAAAAACTGATTTACGGCTTCGGCGAATTGGGAAGCGTCAGTTTCCCCGCGCTCGCTGTCATGTTTTGCCATCTTGGCGTGCAGCCCTTCAATGATGTCGTAGACCTTGAACCACTCGCACCCTGACATCAAGTCGGTCACTTCATAATCGATATTCGGATACTCGCTCCAGTTGCCGGGATCGGGCGGCACCCGGAGGACGCGGCAGAGTATGGGGCGGAGCGACGAAGGCCCCCAGCCAAGGTCGTTAGCCGTTTGGAGCACAACAAACCGCAGGCTCTGCGGTGCGTCTTCCCGGATAGTGATCTCTTTGGCCGCGCGGTAGCGGTTGCGTTTGGAGAAGGGTTGTTCGAGCGCCATGGCAAATACGTGCGATAATGTCCTCTATCACCACGTTACTACATTTATGTAAAGAAATGTTTCACATGTCGACTCTTCCGCAATTGCGGCAGTAATGGGGATATAATCGCGAAGCTTCCTTACCGGCTGTCGAAAACATGTCTCCGCCATTCAATCCGCTGTTGCCCCCGCCGCGCTCGATTACCGGGACCGAATATCTCAATAGCATTCTGAGTCGCGAAGCCGTCGACACCAGTGCTCTTTCGCCGGTTCGACAGGCTCAGGCGTTACTCACGCCACTCATCAAGGAGTGGGCCGGAAATGTCTTCCTTGCTGTTCATCCGAGCGGCTCGTTTATGAAGGGCACAGCCGTAAAGAGCGGCACCGATATCGACCTGTTCATCTCAATTTCAGAAAACTGCCCGGATTCTCTCGGGGACATCTACGAGAAGCTTTTTCGTCGCTTGGCCGAGCGCGGCTATTCGCCTAAACGGCAGGATGTATCCATCAACATCCACGCCGGAGGTTATTCCGTGGACTTGGTTCCAGCAAAGCGCCAGTCCGGCTCAATCACCGATCACAGTCTTTACCGTCGCCGCGCCGGGACATGGACCAAGACGAATGTGGTTACGCATATCTCACATGTCATCGCAGCCGCTCGGCAACCGGAGACCCGCGTTATCAAGCTGTGGCGCAATCAGAAGGGCCTCGATTTTCCGTCGTTTTATCTGGAGCTTTCAGTCATCCGTGCGCTCACCGGAGTCGGAGTGCTTTACACGACGTTGGAAAGCCGCGTCCAAACAGTTTTCGAATATCTCCGCGACTCGCTCTCCTCGGCGCGCATTGTCGATCCTGCCAATACGAACAACGTCGTTTCGGATGACCTCACCGTATCTGAGAAACGAGCCATCAGCGACGCGGCCCGTGCGGCGCGCGCGGAACCCAATTGGAATGGCATCGTTCGATGAGCGGTTCTAACTGGTCATTGTCGGTTCTCATGCAGGGTCTTCACGATCGCGTGGCATCCGACTTGCGGATCGCGCGCGAGGCGCTCGGTCATCCGGTCGCAAAAGGCGATGGTAGCGAGCAAGTTTGGGCTGACCTGTTTACAACATATCTGCCCAAACGCTATGCCGTTGCGAAAGCGACTATCTGCGACAGTCGTGGGCACTTCAGCGATGAAATTGACGTTGTCCTGTTCGACCGGCAGTATACGCCGCTGATCTTCGAGCACAAAGGCCAGCTAGTCGTACCGGCCGAAGCAACTTACGCGGTGTTTGAATCAAAACAGGAGATCAACGCCGGGTACGTTCGGTACGCACAGCAAAAAGTTGCCACCGTTCGCCGCCTTCACCGGACGAGCGCTGAAGTCCAGACCATCGACGGCCCACGCACCGCCGCCCCACAGCCAGTCCTCGCGGGATTTCTAGCATTCGAGAGTGGATGGCAAACACGACCCATCGATCAGTACCTCACCCCGGCACTCGAAGCCGACCAAGCGGACGGTCGTCTCGATCTGGGCTGCATCGCCGCCTATGGCACTTTCGGCTGCGATGGCGCAGCCTGCAGCACGTCTACGCCGCACGACAGGGCGGCGAGTGCTTTTCTGCTTCATCTCATCACGCGATTGCAACGGATCGGCACGGCTCCGGCTATCGATTTGGCCGCTTACGCTCAATGGCTGACCGGCGCTTAAATCATCTGGCTGAGTCGGCCACCCCGACCCCGCCGCCCCTGCCTCGCGCTGCGAGGCCGTTGAGCCCTTGTGTACTGCTCGATTCGCGCTACTTTTCCCAGAGTCGCGCCGCATTGCTGGGCTTGCAGGCCAACCTGTGAAGACAAATTGACGGTCGTTGAATTCCAGTGGAACTGCCTGAAGCGGCATCAAGTTAGCCAGCGTTTAATCAACTGCTGATCGAATTGAGAGACAGAGGACTTCAAGAGCGTAGTCTTCCAGCCCGAGAGCCAGCTTGTGACTTTCGGACTCTTGTTCAGAAGGAGCAAGCGCGCCATCAGCAGGACTCGCATATCGATGTACTCTCGGCCAGCCACTGTGTCCCAGCTGAGCTGAAGGCGTGCCTTATAACGATTTGGAACGTCCGGATACCCCTGTATGGCCTCGATGAAGCGTATCGTTTCCGAAAGGTGGTTTCGGAGAAGCTTGCTGGCTGTGGTCCTCACTTTCGCGAATTCCTGAGCTCCAAAGCTGGCATAGGCAATGGCAGCTGATCGCACGGCCGACACTGGCTGAAGACGGCCCGAATTCTCGATGGTTCGCCACAGCAGTCGCAAGGATCGTCGATCCCCGAATCTTAGGATGAGCAATGGCGCAACAGCCGCACAGTCGTCGATCCCCGGAATCTTCAGTTGCCGATTGAGCGCGGATGCAGCGTAGGAACGAATTCGCAGGGCCTCGGTGCCCGTAGCTTCAAGCCGAAGAAAACTATCGAATAGGGCTACGTTGACATCAGGATAGATTTGCTCCGGATGGTTGAAGAGGCCATCTGCAAAATCCAGGTATTCGGACACGGTCCCCGTACACCGCATGTAGTCACTGACCCGCTCAACCGAAGTCGGGTCCGCAAGAATGTCTTTCGTTGCCCGATACCGAAACAATCGGCCCTTGGCCAAACCCGCAATCCTGTACAGACGCTTTAGGATTTTCCCAAACTCGCCGACCCCTTCATAGGCCTGTGCGACCTTCCAAATCGCCTTGACTTCAGATCGGAGCTTCGGCCTGAGATGGTATTGCCCTTTGGTGACTTGTTTGGCCAACTTGTCCGATTTGTCGATTAGCTGGTTAAGGTCCAGATGAAAGTGGCGTCTAGCCTCCGAAAGACTGAGGACTTTGGACTTCTGGGTGTTTGGTGTGAGATGAAGCCGCGCCAAGGATCTTCCGGTTCCTGCAAGCACTGCGAGGCCATGAGCTTTGGAGTTGACTCCCATATTCTGGTCGTCCATCCATCGCACGTAATTTTCTTCACCCACGAAGTGGACCATCTCGTCATCGTGAGGAAATAAGACCATGTGGGCCAATGTGCGAGAGCAGTCAAACTCATCGACCGGCAGGCTGATGCCGTGGGACCCTGCATATTCCTGCCGAATTGATAAGCGTTCGAGGAGGAAAAAGAGGAATCCCACAGTTCTTGACGGAACTCGTGTTCCGTGAAGGGCTTCAGCTACGTGAGTATGCAGAACAGTGTCAAAGAAGTTCGATACGTCCGTTACGACAAAAAACGGATGGATTTTCTTGAAGATCAAATGCTTTCTGTACTGATCGTAGTTCAGCCAATTCAGAAAGCTTCGTTGACTGGCTGCGCGATAGTAAGGTAGAGCCAAATCATCGGGCTGGATGGGTTCCTTCGCAATTTGTTCCTGTACTTGAGATAACTGGCCACGCAAGAAATAGACGTGCTTGTGCTGTTTGCGTCGGACCTTGTCGTAGAAGTAGTCGACCAGCGTACGATATAGTACCAAATCTGGTATCGACGGGAACGTCATTGTTCGGCTAAACCCCTTCGATTTGCCCAGCGTAAATCGAAGGGGCTGTGCAGGGTCGTAGGTTCCGGTCCCTATGTGGTGAAGGAGCCTCTTCATCCATACGTCGGGGTCAACGTCATAGTCGAGGAAATCCACCACGTCCCGGACGGAGGAGTTCTTCAATTCCTTGCGGATTGCCTTCCAAGTCTTCCAGAGTGAAGTAAGTGAGATCGCAGGTATTGCGCCCGGCATTGGTTGCCTACCTGCCCTGCACGGTGGAGATGCGGTCCTGATCCATACGCAAAAGCTCAGTATAGTTTCCTAACACGGTCGGTGTACTGATCATGCTTCACACCAACACAGCCTCGCTAAGGGATTCGCCGGCAACCCCGGCCCCGCCGCCCCGGCGCGGCGTCGAGAACGCGCTTGAGCCCTTTTGCAGGGCTGCCTTCGGGCTTCACGGACTGACCGCGCCGCGTGCAAGCCGTACCGGATGTTGCAAACATTTTGCAAACGGACCAGACGGAAATGAAAGGGATTCGCGGGTACGGCCCGGCACAGTAGAATCGCTAACCCATTGGAAAATAGGGCACGATGGTACAGGAAAGGATCAGGCGGTACACCAGACCCCGCACTCATAATCCGTTGGTTGTAGGTTCAAGTCCTACAGGGCCCACCAGTTTTGAACTGTTCGCACAATGTGCCACGGGAACGGCGGGCACGCTAGCAGGCAGAAAAGTGAGGCCGTGGGCGCTGATTGTTGTCTGCGGAGGCTGGTTGCCACATTAGACAGATGGCGGTCGCACCTTTGGTAACGCTACCGCGGGAGGCGAGTCGCGAGTTTCCGCTTGTGCCGCTTCGCCCCCAACCGGGAAATGGTGCAACTCTGGGCTCCGGCGCCCTCGCACCCCCTCCGGCCCGCGCAGCACCCTACCGCTACCGCGCTTCAAACAAATAATGTGAAACGATCCACTCCCGCCCCTCGCAATACCCGAATAACTCCGCGCAGGCCATGAAGAACACGCGCCACCGCACCACCCAGCGCAAGGCCTCCTTCTGCCCATACACTGATTCAAACAACTCCATCACAGCATGCCGGTTCTTGTCCAGGTTTTGCAGCCAGGCTTCCGATGTCTTCTGGTAATGCACGCCGCTCACGCGCCAGTGCTCACGAATGCGGAAATCGTCCTGGAAATACAGCAGAAGATCATCGGAAGGCATCAGCCCGCCGGTGAAAAAATGCTGCGCCATCCAGTCCGATGAATCGCGCACTTCAAACGGATACGCGTATGTCTGATGGGCGAACACATGAACAAAGAGCAGCGCTTCCGGATGCCCCCAGCCACGAATGTTGCGCAGCAGCTGCTGGTAGTTGCGCATATGTTCAAACATCTCCACGGATACAATGCGATGAAACCGGCGAGTGGTCTGAAATTCATTCACATCGGCGGTCACCACTTCCAGATTGCCCAGACCCCGCTCCCGCGCTCGGTCATCAATGAACTGCTTCTGCGAACGTGAATTGGATACGGACAGAATGTGGCTGGCCGGATAACGCGCCGCCATGTAGAGCGACAGCGAACCCCAGCCACACCCCAGTTCCAGAATCTCCTGACCATCCAGCAGCCGGGCGCGCCGACAGGTCAGGTCCAGCATCGCGGACTCGGCTTCATTCAGATCCGGCGCGTCAGTCCACAGTGCGCAACTGTACTTCAGATTGCGGCCCAGCACCAGTTCGTAGAAGGGCGCGGGTACCTCGTAATGTTGTTCATTGGCGTCCGCGGTACGGATCGCGATGGGGCTGCGGCGCAATTCATCAAGGAAATCCGTCTTCCGTTCCATGGCCGCTTCCGGACCGCCGCGGCGTTCTTCGGCCAGACGCGCGGCCAGCAGGCGGCGGATACCCGTGCGGATCACCCGGTCCGGAACCAGATCGCGTTCCAGTAAGCGGGTCCACGGAGCTTCCTCGATAGTTGCCATCATGCCTCTCGCAATGTTCCGTCCCGCATCCGCTGGCCGGCCTGACGCAACACCAGGGTCAGCATCGGATACAACAGCAGCACCATCACCATGCCCACACCCAGCCACACCACCAAAGCATGCATGGTCGCACTCCAGAGTGTAATTATGGTGTGCCCGATATCTGTCCGAATCATGGCCACTATCTGAGCCGGAGTCAGCCCCATCGGCGGTGCGCCGAACAGTTTCTCACCCAGGCGCAGAAACGGCACCAGCATGGCCAGTTGCAAAGGATACGCCAGATAGTTCACCAGCTGAATCGCCGGCTGATTCAAACCCAACAGCAGAGCCGCTAGAAAACACAGCAGCGAGGTTGAACCCAGCACCGGAACTACTCCCAGCGCCAGTCCCAGTGTGATGCTGAGCGCAAGCTTTTCGGGCGTCAGGCCCTGCCGCAATAGCGCCAGAACCGGATACACGATCTTACGCCGCAGCCAGCCCCGCATTACTGAACCCGCCTGCTCACCAGCACCGCGTGGGCGGGCTCACTTGCTGGCAGTCGCATCAACTGCAGCAATACGTAAAACGACATCGCGATATTGCCCAGGCCCATGATCAGCACAAACCAAAGAATACGCGGTACCCAGTTGGTTTCCTTCCAGCAGACCCAGACGAAGAAAGTGAGAAAGCCGAAGTAGGCATCCCACAACGTCGCCACCGCCCACGGATTGGCACCGAAGGTTGACCATGCATCGAACAGGCTGACCTGCATGCTGGTTCTCACCGTCATCACTACCATGAATACGAAAATCGCGGCAAACAGGATTTTCAGAAAAAGTTTCATCGCCAGCCCTCGCTCTCACTTGCGGCGGACTTCGTGCCCGCCAGCAGTCGTTCAAACATTCCCAGGTCATCCACCACACGAGCCCGCGGGTGTGCCGGTGCCACTGCCACCGCCCCTGTGCCACCCAGCCACAGTTCCATGCCTTCCGGTAATTGTGTGGCCACCAGCCGCATGTCGTGCGCCACTGCCGGCGTCGCATTCGTCCTCGTGATGCCCAACACCACCGCGCGTGGGCCCACTTGCCTCGCGGCCAGCACAATATCGCGCGCCGGCAGATTTGGCCCCAGATAACAAACCCGTACCTCTTTAGCCACGGCCAGCACCGCCGCCGCCAGAATGCCAAACTCGTGCATCTCACCCGCCGGTGTTGTTAGCAGCAGGCCCTCCGTCTTCTCCCCGCGAGGCCGCAACCGCACCAGACTTCCTATCAGATTCCGCACCGCAGCCGACAGCATATGTTCCTGCGCTGCCTGAAATACTCCCTTTTGCCAGTTTTCGCCCGCCAGACGCATCAAGGGCAGCAATACCTGGTACAGCAGTTCCGCCGGCCCCAGCAGCAACGCGCGCTTCCCCAGTTCTTCATTGAGCCCTTCGTAGTCATAAGCCGCCACCAAATCCAGCAACGCCCCCATCAACGGGTCTGCCAATGACTTTCGGGCACCGGAAGGTTGCCGTTCCAAAGAAAGCGTTCGACCCTCCAGATGCTCCAGTTCCTCGTCTGTCAGGCTCGCCACGTGGCGAATGGCACGTCCGTTTTCCACTGCGCCACGTAGCAATATCAGACGGCGGATATCAGCGTCCTGATACATCCTCTCCCTGCCGCCCCGCGCCGGAGTAACGGCCTGATACCGGCGCTCCCAGGCACGCAACGTATCCACCGGGATGCCGGTCATGCGGGCTACAGCGCGAATTGGGTGGATATCGGGCATCAAACCGTTAAAAAATTCCAGTCTATAGAAGAACATCGGCGAATGTCAAACATTTGTCATGGATAAAAAGTTGACAGAATTCAGCAGACTCGCTATAATCATGGGTTGGTAGTCACCAAACCAGCCCGCCATCGATACGACTACAGCGCTGCTATACCCTTTTTCCTGTTGCATCTGGCTGCCCTTTCCGCCTTCTTCTTCCGGCCCTCGGCCAAGCTCCTGCTGCTCGCTGCGCTTTCTTACGCCATCCGAATGTTTGGTATCACGGCGGGCTACCATCGCTACTTCAGCCACCGCACCTATAAAATGGGGCGCGTGGCCCAATTTTGCATGGCTTTCCTCGCTGAGACTTCTGGCCAAAAAGGTGTTCTTTGGTGGGCAGCGCAGCACCGCTGGCATCACCGTCATGCCGATCAGGAGACTGACGTCCACTCCCCTTTGCGTGAAGGTTTCTGGTGGTCGCACGTGGGTTGGATCCTGTCTGACGCCCATGATTCTTACGACCCGAAGCAGGTAGCGGACCTCGATCGCTTCCCGGAACTGCGCTTTTTAACCCGCAACTACTGGCTGCCGCCCACGATTTACGCCGCCGTAATTTTAGCCGTTGGAGGTCTACCGGCGTTTGTATGGATGTTCCTCGTCTCCACGGTGGTGCTCTATCACTGCACGTTCTTCATCAACTCACTGGCCCACCTGATTGGCTCGCGGCGTTTTGAAACTCCCGATGGCAGCCGCAACAACTGGCTGCTGGCGTTGATCACCTTCGGAGAAGGCTGGCACAATAACCATCATTTCTCCATGAACAGTTGCCGCCAGGGCTACAAGTGGTGGGAACTTGACATCACCTGGGAAATTCTTCGCTTCCTCTCCCTTTTCGGCATCACCAAAGACCTCCGCCCCTTCCGTATTCCGGCTCGCAGCGCACCGGTGAAATGAAGCGGGTTGCCGTAATTGGCAGCGGCATCTCCGGGTTATCAGCGGCGTACTACCTGAGCCGAAATTTTGAAGTCTCGGTTTTTGAACGCGATACCCGCATCGGTGGCCACACCCATACGGTTGACGTGGAAACGCCCGGCGGTACCCTGGCAATCGACACCGGCTTCATCGTTCACAATCACCTTACCTATCCCAATTTCATTCGCCTGATGGCGGAACTGGGGGTGGCCACCGCTCCCAGTGACATGTCGTTCGGCGTTTCCGACGCCAACAGCGGTTTTGAATACTCCAGCCGCGGCCTCGCCGGCTTCTTCGCGCAACGCACCAACATCTTCCGTGGCAGCCACTACGTCTTGTTGAGCGAGATTCTGCGCTTCAATCGCGAAGCCCCGCGCCTGCTGAACCGTCCCGATCTGCCCGGTCTGACTCTGGGCGAAGTCATGGAACAAGGCCGTTACACGAAAATCTTCCAGACCCGTTACCTGTTTCCCATGGCCGCCGCAGTATGGTCCATGCCACCCGCCTCCATTGCTGATTTTCCTGCTCTCACTTTGCTGCAGTTCTTCCGCAATCACGGCATGCTGGGAATTGACACCCACCCGAAATGGAAAGTGATCGCCGGTGGCAGCCGTAATTATCTGGCCCCGCTCACCGCGCCTTTCCGCGACCGGATCACCACCGGCATTGAAATCCAAACCGTTTCGCGCCATGCCCTGGGCGTGACCTTGCACTTCGCCGATCGCCCTGCCGCGACCTTCGACGAAGTGGTCTTCGCCTGTCATGGCAACCAGATTCTGCCGCTGCTGCAATCGCCCACACCCCTGGAACGCGACATTCTGGGCCATTTCCACACCAGCCGCAATGAAACCTGCCTGCACACCGACGCTACCGTGCTGCCTTCGCGCCAGGCCGCCCGCGCCGCCTGGAACTACTCGCTCCATCCGGATCCCACCCAACCGGCCACGCTCACCTATCACATGAACCGGTTGCAATCCCTGCATTCGCAGACCGATTATTGCGTCACACTGAACGACGAAGGGCGAATAAATCCATCGGCGGTCATTCGCCGTATTACATATCATCACCCTGTCTACACCGCAGATGCCGTTCAAGCCCAAACCCGATGGCACCAGATCAGTGGAATGCACCACACCCATTTCTGCGGGGCGTACTGGTTCTACGGCTTCCACGAAGACGGGCTCAACGCCGCGCTACGGGTGGCGCGGGCACTTGGAGTAACGTGCTGAAACCTATGGAATCCGCGCTTTATACCGGCAGGCTCCGCCATCGCAGGCTGGAACCGGCCCGCCATGAGTTCACTTATCCGATTTTCATGGCATTTCTGGATATTGACCAGTTGGACCGGCTGTTGAAAATCTCGCCCTTCACCAGCCGCAACCGTTTCAACTGGGCGGCATTCTGTGACCGCGATCACTTCGGCGACCCTTTGGTGGCCTTACGCGAACGGCTGCGTGCCAATGCCAAAGCGCAGGGTCTGGAACTGCCCGCGGGCCGGATTTTCCTGCTCACTCACCTGCGCTACCTCGGTTATAACTTCAATCCGATTTCCTTGTTCTATTGCTGTGATGAAGCGGGTCAACTCCAAACCGTGCTCGCCGAAGTGAACAGCACATTCGGCGAAAGCCATAACTACTGGCTGTCGGCTGCCAACCGCGTCGCGGGCGGGCCGGAGCACATTTACCGCTGCCCCAAACGCATGCATGTTTCGCCCTTCATGCCCATGGAACTGGATTACCGCTTCACGCTGCCGGTGCCTGGCGACCACCTTCTGGCCCATATGAACACGCTCTCCGGTGACCACAGCAACTTCGATGCCACGCTCACCCTGGAACGCCGCCCCTGGAGTGCGCGGTCTCTGCATCGCGCCCTGCTTCGCTTCCCGTGGATGACGCTTCAGGTGATTATCGCCATCCACTGGCAGGCGCTGCGGCTCTACTTGAAGAAGGTTCCCGTCTTCACTCATCCCGACCGCGTCAGAGGTGAACAGAAATGACACGCCAACTTTTTTTCAAAGGCCTCGAATCCTTTACCGGCGGCGGCCTTGAAATCATTTCCCCGGACGGCACCCGGCAATTCGGCGACCGTTCCGAACCTCTGCAGGCCACCGTGGCCATTCACAACGAGCGCTTCTTTCAACGCGCCGTTTTCGGAGGCGACGTCGGCCTGGGGGAATCATGGATGCACGGCGACTGGTCTTCGCCAAATCTTGTAGACGTTGTGCGCCTGGCGATACGCAATCTCGCCCCGCTGGAAACCAGAAACAGTGTGCTCAGCACGCTCAGCCGGGCTTTCGATATTGTGCGCCACAAGCTGCGGGAGAATTCCCCCTCCGGCAGCCGCCGCAATATCAGCGCACACTACGATCTGAGCAACGAGTTTTTTCAGCTGTTCCTCGACCGCACCATGATGTACTCGTGCGGGTATTACCAGACCGAACACGATTCGCTGGAGACCGCGCAGTTGCAAAAACTGGACCGCATCTGCCGCAAGCTGCGCCTTGGCCCGGACGATCATGTACTGGAAATCGGTACCGGCTGGGGCGGGTTTGCCGAACATGCGGCGCGCCACTATGGCTGTAATGTCACCACCACCACCATTAGCCGGGAACAGCACGATTTTGCTGAACGGCGCTTCGCCGGCAATCCGAAGATCAGGCTACTTGCGGAAGATTACCGGAAACTCCGCGGTCAGTTTGACAAGATCGTCAGCATCGAAATGTTCGAGGCCGTTGGGTTGAAGTATTATGACCAGTTTTTCGGTGCCTGCGACCGTCTCTTGAAACCGGGCGGATCCATGTGTCTGCAAACCATCACCATGAACGAGCAGACGTTCCCGGCTTTCCACCGCCGCACCGATTTCATACAGAAATACATTTTCCCCGGTTCGGAACTGGCCTCCGTAAGCGAGATTCTGCGTTCCCTGGCCCGCGCTACCGATCTTGCTCTGTTCCACGCCGAAGACATCGGCACTCATTACGCGCGTACCCTGTCCGTGTGGCGCGAACGATTTCACTCGGTCATTCCCGAAGTCCGCACCCTGGGCTTCGATGACCGCTTCATTCGCATGTGGGACTACTATCTGGCGTATTGCGAAGGAGCATTCCTCGAACGCCACATCGGGGATTTCCAACTGGTGCTCACGAAAAATCACAACCCCGGCGCGCTGTATGAGGAACCGTGGGCTGCACAGCAGGAACAGGCGGCGTTCCGGTAACGTCGCCCACCCACCCCCGGCTTTCGGAATATAATGAAGGCCATTCTGATGAAGCCAGTCATCCTCTTCGCCGCGCTGCTCGTGTGTTGCGCCGTAGCCATCTCGCAGCGCCGCGGTTCCCGTTTTCAGGAAGATAACGACCCCCGCCCGGATTTTCCCGCCAAAGGGGAATTCCATTTCGTCCGCCTGGAATATACCGACCTGCCGCAGCACCACCGGGGTTTCGGATTCTCTTCGCGTGACGGCCAGGGTTCCGGCTGGTGGGTAGTCGACTGGCCGCAATCGGACGATCACTTCTCGCTGGGCGTCAGTCGCCTCACCCGCATCGCCACCGCTGCGCCGCTGCACTTCCGCATCACCGACAACCAGATTTTTGAGAACCCCTGGGTATACGCAACTCAAACCGGCTGGTGGGGACTCACGAACGCAGAGACCGCCCGCATGCGCGAATACCTGCTGCGCGGTGGCTTCCTCGTCGCGGATGACTTCTGGGGCGAAGACCAGTGGGCCGTCTTCCGCGAAACCATGGGGCGCGTTTTGCCCGGTCAGCCCATCCCCGATATTGCCCTCGATGATTCCGTCATGCACGTGCTGTATGACATTCAGCAGAAAGATCTGTCGTTCATTCCCGGCTCACGGCATCTGCGCCGCGGGACCAACGGAAGCGTCGAGGTACAGCAGCCCTTTGGCACGAAATCCGCGTGGCGCGCCATGTACGATCCAAAAAACCGCATGGTAGTCGCAGTCAATTACGACACAGATATCGGCGACGCCTGGGAGTTCGCCGATGTGCCGTACTATCCCGAACATATGACCGAACTGGCCTACCGTTACGGCATCAACTATTTGGTCTACGCCATGACCCATTGAGAGAACCGGGCACGCGACTTTAGCCGCGTCTTAGTAGCGTGACCAGAACGTAAAGCACCGGAACGGTAAACATCGTACTGTCCAGACGATCCAGTACGCCGCCATGCCCGGGCAGCAGCGTGCCGCTGTCCTTCACCCCTGCACCGCGCTTCAGTGCCGATTCCGCCAGGTCGCCCACTTGCCCGGCAGCGTTGGCCAGCAGTGCGATGCCGCAAGCCAGAGGGATTCCAACGCCGGGAATTGCCCACGGCAGGTACAGCGCGCCCAGCAGAGAGCCGGCCACGCCAGAGGCGATGGCACCTTCCCAGGTCTTGCCCGGGCTCACTATGGGCGCCAGCTTGTTCTTGCCAAAGCGGCGGCCCACGTAATAGGCGGCGGTGTCGCCCACCCAGTTGACCAGCAAGCCGAAAAAGAGCCAGTGAACGTTTATGTCATGCAAAAGGACGGCCGACTTCCACGAGCCGAAGACATAGAGGACACCCATCGAAAGAGCCCCCGCGCGGTTCACTCCTGTCGCCAGATCAGCTGCAGCCATCGAGATCGCCATCGCCGCCAGTCCGGTGAGTATGAAGATCAGGGACGCTTCGCGCGGCGGAGCCAGCAACAGCAACAGGCCCGCCACGTAACCCAGGGGTGCGAAGGCGCCTGTGATGCGGCAGTATTCATGGAAACAAAGCGCCGAAACCACTGCGATCACGGCGAGGAATACCCGCCAATCGGCATAGATGATCGCGTATACGGCGATCGGAACCAGCAGGAGTGCGGTTAGAACGCGCTTCATTTGGACGAGACGGCGATCTCTTCGGTATGATCCTCCGTCTGTAGTTCCACCGCCGTCGTCAGACCGCCGAAGCGTCGGTCTCTGGCCTGGAACTCCAGAATGGCGCGCAGCAGTTCACGGCGGTCGAAATCCGGCCACAGCGTGTCCGTCACGTAGAGTTCCGCGTAGGCAATCTGCCAAAGCAGAAAATTGCTGATTCGCATCTCACCTGAGGTGCGGATCAGCAAGTCGGGTTCTGGAAGGCCGGCGGTGTAGAGTTTGCGGGCAATTGCGTTTTCATCGATCACCAGGCTGTTCAGGCGGCCTTCAATGCGGGCTTCGTCCACGATGGCGTTCATGGCATCAGAGAGTTCAATACGGCCGCTGTAGTTTAAGGCAAGGTTCAGGGTCATGCCCTTATTGCGGGCGGTGAGGCGTTCCACCGCCTTCAGGTCTTCGAAGGCGCGGGCCGGCAGCATCTCTACCCTGCCAATGGACTGCAGCCGGATATCGTTCCTTTGCAAGGTATCCAGATCCTTGCGCAGGTAAATGCGAAGCAGGCGCCAGAGAGTGTCAACTTCGGCCCGGGGCCGCTTCCAGTTCTCCGCTGAAAAGGCATATAGAGTCAGAGCTTTAACGCCAAGATTGGAGCAGTCTTCCACTACTTCGTGAACCCGTTTAACGCCCGCTTTGTGGCCCGCAAAACGGGGCAGAAAGCGCTGTTTGGCCCAGCGGCCATTGCCATCCATGATGATGGCGATGTGTGAGGGTACCTTATCCGCATCCACCATCAGCGCGAGGCTCCGCGCCGGGTCATTCGGGGACATTCCCTTCAGGATCTTGAAGGGCACCAGTTGCGGCATTCCAGACCATCGTACACCGTGCCGCAAAGCGCTGTCGAACATAAAGTGGACGCGCCCCCTTGGTCAGTCATAATTTAAACTAACGAAATTTTAACTGGCGAAACTCTTGCTTTCCATCCGGGTTTAGGTCTAAGTATGTAGGTACAGGCTGTAACAGCGTGCCAGGGAAACGCACTGAGTTTCACGGGTCATAAGAAATCCGTCGGAGGGGTAAAGTGGGGATAAAGAAAAGATCGGTATTCCTGGCCGCATGCGCTGCCGGCGTTGGATTTTACGCACTGGTCCCGTCCTGGGCGCAGCAGTCGCAGCCCGCTGACCCCGACCCGATGCTGCGAATAACACCCGTCGTGGAAGCCGATACCGAAGAAGCGCGCATCGCTGAGACCGATTGCCCGTTTTTTGGGCCGGAGCGTGAAAGCTTCCTGCCGCGCCTCCGGAATGTGGAATCAGGCGTCGGTCGCATTACCCGGCAGTTTTACTCCAGGGGCGGCAATCGTGGGTTCGAGTCTCGTTTGCAAGCTTTTAGCGGAGCTGCCGCGGGCAAGGGCGGGATCGTCGATACCCCCATTTGGCAGGCCCTGCAGGCCGCTAACATTACCCCCGCCCGCCCCACCAACGATTACGAATTCATCCGCCGGGTCTCGCTCGATCTCACCGGTCGCATTCCCACGGCTGATCGTGTGACCCAATTTGTCGCCTCGGTCGATCCGCAAAAGCGTACCCAGTATGTGGATGAACTGCTGGCGTCTTCGGCTTGGGTTGACCGCTGGTCCATGTACTTCGGCGATCTGTATAAGAACACAGCCAACACCGTTTCTGTGCGCATCCAGCCGGAAGGTCGCAATGCCTTCTACAAGTGGATTCACGATTCGCTGGCATCGAACAAGCCTTACAACAAGATGGCTACGGAAATAATCGCGGCCAGGGGCAATAATAATTTCGACCAGACCAACGGCCAGATCAATTATCTGGCCCTCGGCGTGGTCACAGGCGGGCCTCAACAGGACATTTTCGATCAGCAGACAGCTAACATCGCCACCACCTTCCTGGGCATGGCTCACGTAAACTGTGTTCTTTGTCACAACGGCAAAGGACATCTGGATTCGCTCAGCCTGTGGGGTAGCAAGACCAGCCGCGTGCAGGCCTGGGGTCTGTCTTCGTTCATGGCGCGCACCTGGACGCGGCAACTGACCTTACCCGTAGACCCGGCGGCGGTCAACCCGAACCGTTACAACTACTGGTCGCTGGACAAATACGCCACCGACTACCAGCTCAACACCACCACCGGCAATCGACCGGCTCGACAGCCCATCGGAGCCGTGCGTGCCATTCCGCCGGCGTGGATCTTCACCGGTGACGGTCCCGCCAGTGGCGAAGACAATCGCGCAGCTCTGGCGCGCTACGTTACGGGCGATTTTCAGTTTGCGAGGGCGTCTGTGAACTATATCTGGGCGCAGATGTTTGGACGGGGCATCGTGGACCCGCCCGATCAATTCGACCCGCTCCGTCTTGATCCAAACAACCCGCCGCCATCGCCGTGGACCCTGCAACCTTCCAATCCGGCCCTGCTGGACGGGCTGGCGAAGTCTTTCGTATCCAGCGGCTACAATCTGAAGGCTCTGATGCGCACCATCGCCACTTCCGATACCTATCAGCTTTCCTCCGAATATGACAGTACGTGGAAAGACGCATGGGAGCCCTATTTTGCCCGCAAGCTGGTCCGCCGCCTCTGGCCGGAAGAGATTCATGACTCCATAGTCACGGCCACCAACACTCTGCCGCTGTATACGGCACCCAACTTCTCCAACGACTCCACCGTCTACGGTGCAAATTCGCCGGGATTTGGTAAAATCTCCTTCGCCATGCAGGCCCCCGACGTAGTGAACATGCCCGATGGCGGCGGCGCTACCAGCCAGTTCCTCGACGCCTTTCTGCGCGGAAACCGGGATGACGCGGTTCGCAAATCGGAAGGTTCGGTCCTGCAAACCCTCGCGCTGATGAACGACAATTTCATTGTGAACCGGATTCACGCCCAGGGTACGGGAGCGGCGGCCAACTTCCTGCAGAAACTGCTGAATACCTATACTGACGATCAGCTAATTAATCAGCTTTACATCAATGTGCTTTCCCGCCTGCCCGCAGCGGATGAAAAGGCAGTGGCTGTCGACGCACTTCTGAAGGGCGGGGCGGGGCAGCGCCGTGTCAACGCTGAAGACCTGTTGTGGGCTCTGTTCAACAAGCTCGATTTCGTTTTCAACTATTAGACCGGAGGACACCATGACCCAACAGGAAAAATTCGACAAACTGTTTCTTCAGAACCCCCACCCGGTACCCGGCTTCAACCGGCCCCATGTCTCACGACGGCAGTTCATGAACGTCGCCGGAGCGGGCGTCACCGCCTCGTGGCTGGCTTCCCGGATGCCTGCCGCCACGCTGATCAAATCCAACAAGGTGACCACGAAGAACACGGCGAAGAACGTGATCTTCATTATGCTGGCGGGTGCCCCCAGCCATACTGATACCTTCGATCTCAAGGTGCTGAACGGCGTTACCCCCGGTACCTTTAAGCCCACCGCTTTCAATAATGTGTTGTGGCCGGCCGGGCTCATGCCCAAACTCTCGGCCGCAGCCGGGGATATAGCCCTGGTGCGGTCCATGCGCGCCTGGGCGCTGGTGCATTCGCTGGCGCAGACGTGGACCCAGATTGGTCGCAATCCGGCGGGCGTTCTGGGCAACGTGGCACCGAACATCGGTAGCATCGTGGCCATCGAAAAGGCCGATCAACGTAAGGCCAATCAGGTGTTCCCCACCTTTATTGCGCTCAATTCCAATGGTGCCATCGGATCCGGCTATCTGCCCGCATCTTATGCGCCATTCAAAGTCACTCCCAGCAATACAGGTCTGCGCAATACCACCAACGCCGATGGCGAGACGCGCTTCAACAACCGCTGGGATCTGGTGCATCACATTGATGACGAACGTGTGATTCCCGATGGCACCCCAATGGAAGATTTCGACAAGTTCTACTCCGAAGCCAAAGGTCTGATGTACAACCCGGTTGTGACCAATGCTTTCCGCTTTACCGCAGCCGATGCCGGTCTGTATGGAGGTACCGGATTTGGTAATTCCTGTCTGATCGCCAAGCAACTGCTGGCGGCCGACCAGGGGACGCGGTACATCGAGATCACCCTCGGTGGCTGGGATATGCACAGTAATATTTACTCCGCTAACCAGTTGCCGAACATGACACGCCAACTCGACAACGGCCTCAGCCAGCTGATTGCAGACCTGAAGACCGCGGGTCTGTTCGACAGCACAATGATCGTAATGACAGGGGAATTTGGCCGCACCACAGGGCCCCTTACCGGTGCCCAGGGCCGCGACCACTTCCCGCAGCAGTTTGCCTTCTTTGCCGGCGGCGGGGTAAAGGGCGGTCGCGCCATTGGCAGCACCGATGCCAACGGAGCGCGAACTTTGGACTACGGCTGGTCGCGGCAGCGCGATGTGAAACCGGAAGATGTGGAAGCCACCATCTATTCCGCTCTGGGAATCAACTGGACCAACGTTCGCTACGACGATCCGCTGAGCCGTGGATTCTATTACGTGCCCAGCTCAGACACCGATGTTTACGGCCCCATCAACGAGCTGTGGGGCTAGACCCGTGGGCACGCGACTTTAGCCGCGTCATTTTGCTTCGCCTGTTGATTCCATTGCTGCGGCACGATAGCCGGAACTGTTTCAAGGCAAATTTTCGTACTCTTTTCCTTTCAGTGGGTTAACACGAGAGCCCTCGTGCTAAACTAGCCGTTTATCATGCGTACAGTTGACCTTATTCTGCGTAAGCGCGCGGGCGAAGAACTCGGTGTCGAAGAAATTCAATTTCTGGTGAACGGGTACACCACCGGCCAGATTCCCGATTACCAGATGTCGGCCTTCCTTATGGCCACGTATTTCAAGGACATGACTGACCGGGAAGTCAGCGCCATGACGGAATGCATGATGCAATCCGGGGAGACGCTCTCACTGAGCGAGATCCCCGGCATCAAAGTCGATAAGCATTCCACCGGTGGCGTGGGTGACAAAACCAGCCTGATCTGCGCTCCCATTGCGGCCGCCGCCGGAGTAGTGGTTCCCATGGTCTCTGGCCGTGGCCTGGGGCATACGGGTGGCACCCTCGATAAGCTGGAATCCATCCCCGGATTCCGTACCGATCTTACGGTGGAACAGTTCCGCGCGCAGTTGGCGACGCTGGGCCTCTGTTTCATCGGACAGACCGAAGAAATTGCCCCGGCCGACAAGCGCCTTTATGCGCTGCGCGATGTTACAGGTACGGTGGAATCCATTCCGCTGATTGCTTCTTCCATCATGTCAAAGAAGCTGGCCGAAGGCGTGGATGCTCTGGTGCTTGATGTAAAAGTGGGCAACGGTGCGTTCATGAAGAAGCAGGTGGATGCCCGGCGCCTCGCCCAGGCCATGGTGGGCATTGGCCGCCGCCTGGATATAAAAGTACAGGCCCTCATCACCGATATGAACCAGCCGCTCGGTTATGCCATCGGCAATGCGCTGGAAATCATGGAAGTGTCGCAGACGCTGCAGAAGGCCGGTCCGGCTGATCTCACGCGGCTTAGCCTGGAACTGGCGGCGCGCATGATCTTCCTCGCCAAAGTCACTCCCACGCTGGAAGAAGCCCGTAAACTGGCCGAAGACAAGCTCATGGATGGCTCGGCGTTCGCCAAGTTCCGTGCCGTTGTGGAAGCGCAGGGCGGCAACTCCCAGGCGCTGGATCGTTTTGAACTTTTGCCCAATGCCACCGGCATGCGCGAGATTCTATCGCCCCGGTCGGGTTATATCTCGGCCATCATGGCAGAAGACATGGGCCGCGCCTCTTCCATGATGGGTGCGGGCCGTGCCAGCAAAGAAGATTCCATTGATCCCGCCGTGGGTATCATTCTCGAAGTAAAGGTTGGCGAGAAAGTGGATACCGGTGCCGTGTTGTGCCGCCTCTATTACACCGCCGAAGACAATCTGGAAGAAGCCGCCGAACTGGTGGAAGATGCCTTCCGCATCGGCAGCAACCGTCCTGACGAACGCGAACTGATTCTCGAGGTTGTTGGCTAGACATGGGCCGGCTGACGGGCCTGCTTGGTATTGCCGCGATTCTCGGCACAGCCTGGTTGTTCTCCCGTCGGCGCAGCGCCATCCAGCCACGCGTCGTTTTTTGGGGCCTGAGCCTGCAGTTTGTATTTGCGTTCATCGTCCTGAAGACACCATTCGGCAAAGTTTTTGAGGCCGTCAGCGTCGGTGTAACCGCCATGCTGGGCTACGCCGAAGAAGGCAGTGGCTTTCTCTTTGGCGACACTTTGGGCCGCTCCTCCGGTTCGCTCGGCACCATCTTTGCCTTTCAGGTTTTGCCCATCATCATCTTCATTGCGGCGTTCTTTTCCATTCTGTATTACCTCGGCGTAATGCAGTTCATCGTGAAGATCTTCGCCATCGGAATGCAGAAGATAATGGGCGCATCGGGCGCGGAATCCCTGGTGGTGGCAGCCGGAATCTTCATGGGGCAAACGGAAGCGCCGCTCACCATTCGTCCTTTCCTCGCCGGTCTCACTCAATCTGAATTGTTCACCATAATGGTGGCTGGCATGGCGCACGTTTCCGGTGCCGTAATGGGTGCCTATGTAAAGCTGGCCCACGTAGAGATTCAACACCTTTTGACGGCTGTAATTATGACCGCGCCAGCCACTATCATGCTGGCCAAGATCATGGAGCCGGAGACGGGCACGCCGGTTACCGCGGGCAAGGTCGACGTCAAGGTAGAGAAGGTTGGCGTGAATCTGATCGACGCGGCGGCGCATGGTGTCTCCGACGGCCTGCAACTGGTTTTGAACATTGCGGCCATGCTGATTGGTTTTCTGGCGCTGATCGCCCTCATCAACGGCATCTTCGCCTGGGTTCACGGCATGGTCCATTTTGTTCCGGCCTCCATGCAGGAATTGTTTGGTCTTGTTTTTGCGCCCGTCGCGTGGTTGCTGGGTGTGAAGTGGCAGGATGCGGCGAAAATCGGCCAGTTGCTGGGCGAGCGCCTTGTGACCAACGAATTCATCGCGTTCATTGACCTCGGCAAAATCAAAGGCCAGATCGATCCGCACTCCTTCAAAATCGCGACCTTCGCCCTGTGCGGCTTCGCCAATTTCAGCTCCATCGCTATGCAAATAGGCGGCATCGGGGCGCTGGCACCCACCCGCAAAGCAGACCTCGCCCGGCTTGGATTGCGCGCCTGTGCCGCCGGTACTATGGCGAATTTCATGACCGCCTGCGTGGCGGGAATGTTGCTGTAACGTGACAGCCCAGGAATATATCGCCTCCAAAATCCGGCTCCAGCCACGGGTCGCCGTGGTGCTGGGCTCTGGCCTGGGGGCGTTTGCGGATGCGCTGGATGAGGCAGTGACCATTCCCTATTCCGGGATTCCCGGCTGGCCGCAATCCACCGCCGTGGGGCACGCCGGGAAGCTGGTGGTGGGTCTTGCCGCGGGAGTCCCCGTAGCTGTTCTGGCTGGCCGGGCACACTTGTACGAGGGCTATTCGGCGCAGCAGGCCGCCTTCGGCGTGCGCACCCTGGGAAGACTGGGTGTGCGGTCTTTTGTGCTCACCAACGCCGCCGGTGGAGTGAATGCGGCTTTCGCCCCAGGCGCTCTGGTGCTGCTTTCCGATCACATCAATCTGCTGGGTCAGAATCCGCTCAGCGGGCCCAACGATGACACGCTGGGGCCACGTTTTCCGGATATGAGCGAAGCCTATTCGAAAACTTTTCGCGCCATCGCACGGCAGGCCGGGCGCGCCATGGGGCTCGAATTGCCGGAAGGCGTTTACGCCGCCGTGCCCGGGCCCAGCTATGAGACACCGGCTGAGATTCGCTACCTGCGGGCCATTGGTGCTGATCTTGTGGGCATGTCAACCGTTCCGGAAACCATTGCCGCCAATCACATGGGGCGGTATGTACTGGGAATTTCCTGCGTCACCAATCATGCGGCTGGCGTGGTAGATCAGAAACTGGATCACAAAGAAGTACTACAGGTGGGCGAGCGCATGAAAGACACGTTGATTGAACTGCTGCGGCGTATTGTGCCCCGCCTGGCGGAGGAATCGGTATGAACGATCCGCTGGTAGTGGCAGCTACGGCTGTACGGCTGAACGCGCATGCGCCGTTTTCGAAGTTCCTGGTGGGCGCGGCGGTGGAAGATGAGAGCGGTGTGATCCATACCGGCTGCAACGTTGAAAATGCCACGTATGGTCTTACCATCTGCGCGGAGCGTGTGGCGATTTTCAAGGGAGTGTCAACCGGGGCCAAACGGTTCCGTCGGGTGGCGGTAGTGGCGGATACGGAAGCGCTCACGCCACCCTGCGGTGCATGCCGGCAGATTCTGTGGGAGTTTTGCGGTGACGTGGATGTAGTGCTGGCCAACCTGAAGGGCACGACGGAGACGCTGCGGTTGAAGGAATTATTTCCGAGGGCTTTCGATGCTTCGTTTTTGTAGCTCAATGCCTCATTTTTGCAGGAGCCTCGCACTGTTTGTATGCGCGTGCGGCATGGGTTGGTCTGCTCCCTGCGATCTGATTGTTTCCGGACGCTACGTGGTCACCATGGACGCCCAGCGGCGCATCATCGTGAATGGTGCGGTGGCGGTGCGGGGCGAGCGGATTGTGGCGGCGGGCACAAAAGCCGATATCGACCGGACATGGCAGCCGAAGCGGCGGATCGACAAACCGGGCTCCGCCATTATTCCGGGTTTGATCAATACGCATACCCACGCTGCAATGTCACTGTTCCGCGGTATTGCCGATGACCTCAAACTCGACGACTGGCTGAATAAATTCATCTTTCCCGCCGAAGCGAAAAACGTGGATGCGGAGTTCGTCCGTTGGGGTACCCGACTGGGCGTTCTTGAGATGCTGCTCTCCGGCACCACCACCTACACCGACATGTACTACTTCGAAGATGTGGTGGCGGAGGCCACGAAGGAAGCAGGCATGCGCGGCGTACTGGGCGAAACCATCATCGGCTTCCCTTCCCCGGACGCCAAAACCCCCGCTGCAGCGCTACAATTCACAGAAGGTTTTCTCCAGCGTTTCAAGGGTGACGCGCTGATTGTGGCCGCAGTGGCCCCGCATGCCCTCTACACCAACTCCGATGAAACCCTGAAAGCCGCGCGCACCCTGGCCAATCGCTTCAACGCGCCGCTGGTTATCCACCTCTCCGAGACTAAAAAAGAGAACGATGATACCCAGGCCAAACGTCACATGAGTCCCACGAAGGTGCTGGATTCACTCGGTGTATTCAATGGACGTACGGTGGCCGCGCACGGCATCTGGCTGGATGGCGCCGATATGGATACTCTTCAGTTGCGCAAAGTTGGCGTAGCCCACAATCCTTCCAGCAATATGATGCTGGCGAGCGGCACAGCCCCAATCCCGGGTCTCCTGAAGCGCGGCATTGCGGTGGGTCTGGGTACGGATGGACCGGCCGGCAGTAATAACGATTTCGACCTGATGGAGGAAATGGATCTGGCGGCAAAGTTGCAAAAGCTGGTGCGCAACGATCCCCAGGCGCTTTCCGCGAAACAAGCCTTCGAAATGGCCACTCTGGGCGGGGCAAGGGTTCTGGGTCTGGAACGTGAGATTGGATCCCTCGAACCTGGCAAGCGCGCTGATATTGCGGTGCTCGATCTGGACACGCCGCGCGCAACTCCGCTCTACGAGGTGTACTCTCAACTGGTCTATGCCGTGAAGGGCTCAGACGTGACCGACGTGGTGGTGAATGGCCGCGATGTGGTTCGTGACCGCAAGTGCCTCACGCTGGATGCGGCGACCGTAATCGCCAAAGCCCGCCAATACAGCGTGAAGATCGCACAAAGCGTGGGCACGACTTTACCGCGCGACTGATAGACTGAGGAATCGCACATGGCCATTAGTCCCGATCTTCTCGAAATACTCATCTGCCCCGCCTGCCGGGCAAAAGTTGAATTGAAGCCCGATGGCAGCGGTTTGCGTTGCGTCGGGTGTCACCGCCTTTATCCGATCCGCGACGAAATTCCGGTAATGCTGATTGATGAGGCCACCATCGACGAATAGGCGTACCGTGCCGGCCCGGACCGATATCGTTGATCGCCTCCCCGCCGGTGCCCGCGTCGCAATTCTCCGTTTGCGCTCGCTGGGCGATTGTGTGCTCAGCACGCCGGCTATCCAGCTCTTGAAGAACTTCCGTCCGGATCTTGCCATCGCGGTGATCGTGGAAGATCGTTTTGCCGACGTGTATCGCGGCAATCCCGATCTGGCCTATGTAATCGCGCCGCGCGTTGGAGAACTCCGCGCCTTTGCGCCAGATCTGTGCCTGAATCTGCATGGCGGCACACGCAGCGCCCGTCTGACCGCGCTTTCCGGTGCCGGGGTCAAAGCCGGGTTCGACATTTTTCGGCCGTCGTGGGTGTACACGCACCGCCTCCCCACAGCCCAGCAAACGCTGGGCCTCTCACGTCGTGTGCACACAGCGGAACATGCGGCTTCGGCAGTGTTTGCATTGGGTGTCCCGGTGGCGGAAATTCCGCGCGCCAGGGTGGTGGCAGCGCCCGGCCGGTCACCGCACGCTCCGGCCGGGCCGTATGTTGTGATTCATGCCCACGCCGCAACACCGGAAAAGACCTGGCCCGCCGGGAACTTCCTTCGCCTTGCGCAGCATCTGCAGGCAGGTGGGCTCATGCCCGTCTTCGTCGGCGCCGCAGGCGAAGATATGACCGCGTTTTCCCGCTGGCCCGCATTAAGCGGCGCACCTCTGGCAGAGCTTGCCCGTTTGCTGCGGGACGCCTCGCTTTTCGTGGGCAACGATTCCGGACCGGCGCATTTGGGCGCGGCATTCGGTGTTCCGGAGCTGGTCTTGTTCGGCCCCTCCGATGCGGAAATCTGGTCTCCGTGGCAGACTCCGGCAAGGGTAGTGCAGCGAGTCCCTCTGGATTCGATTACGGTGGATGAGGCTATGGCGGCAATTGCGGAACTGCAGGGAAGAGTATGAGCGGACCCCTCCGCCTGGCTGGCTACGCGCGGCACTACTGGCACCTCCTGTTGCTCTCGGTCGTGTTGATGGCGCTGATGGGCGCGATGACAGCCGCACGAACGCTGTTGATCCGCCCTGTGCTGGGCCGGGTGCTGCGCCCTGCCGCCGATGCTTCCCCGCAACCACTGTTTGATGTTCCGGTGATTCACTACAAGATCTATCTGGAAAGCTTTTTCCCGGCCGGTGTGCACAACATCTTCACCATTGTGGCGATCTCACTGCTGGTGGTCTTTATTGTGCGCGGCGCGTGCGACTTCGCCGGCGACTATCTCACCAGCTACGTCGGCTTTTCCGCCGTGACCGATCTGCGAAATGAGGTTTTCCGCAAACTTCTGCGGCATGGCGCAGCGTTCTTTGAAGCCACCTCCACCGGACGGCTCATGTCTTCCGTGATGAACGATATCGACAAGATTCAGACCGCCTGCTCCGATATGCTGGCCGACGTCCTGCGGCAGACTTTCTCTGTGCTCGCCCTGCTGCTGGTCATCTTCGGCATCGACTGGCGGCTGGCTCTGTTCAGCCTCGCGTTGTTCCCGTTTGTTCTTTTGCCCACAGCGCGGCTGGGCCGCAGGATTCGCCGCACCAGCCGTGGCACCCAGGAAGCCGCCGGTGAAGTCAATCAGGTCCTGCAGGAAGCCCTGGCCGGGCACCAGGTGGTGCAGGCTTTTTCTGCGGAAAACTACGAAGCAAACCGCTTTGAACAAGCCGCCGGAAAAATGTTGAAGGCCAACCTGCGCAACGTGCTGATCCGGGCTATCCCGTCGCCCTTGATTGAGGTGATGGGCGCCATTACTTTTGTGGGGCTATTGTGGTTTGGCCGCGACGAAATCCGCGCCGCCAATCTGAAGGGCGAAGACTTCATGAGCTTCCTCGCCGCGCTGTTGTTCCTGTATGAGCCGGTGAAACGTCTGACCAATCTGCACAACATCTTCCAGCAGGCAATGGGCGCTTCTGAGAAAGTCTTCCAGTATCTCGATCTGCCGGAAGAGATAGCCTCGTTGCCACAGGCCCGCCCCCTGCAACAGTTCCGGCAGCAGATTGCGTTTGAGGGTGTAAGCTTCCGCTACCCCGGCACAGAGGCGTGGCAGATCCACAATGTTTCGCTGAACATCGAGGCAGGTGAAGTGGTGGCGCTGGTGGGGTCGAGCGGGGCAGGCAAGACGACGCTGGCCGGTCTGGTGCCCCGTTTTCGCGATGTGGTGGAAGGAGTCATTCGGATTGATGGTGTCGATATTCGCGAATACTCGCTGGAATCGCTGCGTTCCATGGTCAGTGTGGTGGCGCAGGAGACGTTTCTCTTTAATGACACGGTGGCCAACAACATCTCCTATGGCGCAGCCAGCGCGCGCCAGAAGATGCTGCAAGCCTCGCAGGCCGCGCTGGCCCACGAGTTCATTGAACTGCTGCCGCAGGGTTATGAAACCGTGATCGGTGACCGTGGTGTAAAACTTTCCGGAGGCCAGCGGCAACGGCTTTCCATTGCCAGGGCGTTGCTAAAAAATTCACCGATTCTGATTCTCGATGAAGCGACTTCGCATCTCGATACCGAAAGCGAAATGCTGGTGCAGAAAGCCTTGTCGAATCTGATGACAGGGCGGACCGTCATCGTTATTGCGCATCGTATGTCCACCATCCGGAGCGCGGATAAGATCGTGGTGATGGACGGCGGCCGGATTGTGGAGACCGGCAATCACGACGACCTGATTCGGCGCGGCGGCATCTACCAGAGGCTGCATGAATTACAGTTCACTTCCTGAAGGATGAAAGGCGTTGTCGCCCGCGGGGATGCGACTTCAGTCGCCTCTTTTTGCAGTGGTTGCCCTGGGGCGGTATCTTTCGGCGTTAAATCGGAGTAGACTCCAGAGCGTCTCCTGTGAAGAATAAATCGCGTTTCCAATTCTGTGCCTGCGCTGGCCTGCTGGCCGCAAGCCTGCCGATTACATGTGGCGCGCAGTTGACCCCGGCAAGGAAAATCTGGACCGCAACCCTCACCTCCGACGGTCAACCAGACCTGCAGGGAGTGTGGCTCGACAACAACGCAACCCCTCTGGAACGTCCCCCGGCACTGGAAGGGCGGCAAATCCTGACGGACGAAGAAGTTGCCCGGATGAAACAGCGGGCAGAGCGGCTCTTCCATAGCGGCAGCGGTAGTGACTACGCCTCCGGCGATGCCGTATTCCTGTCTGTTTTGGCCAATACGACCGAATACAAGAGCGTGACCTCAACGGCGGGCGCGGTTGAAATGATTGATCGTGCGTTCGACAATCGGACCTCGCTGATTGTGGATCCGCCGGATGGAAAAATTCCGCCCATGACGCCTGCCGCCCGCCAGAGACAGGTCGAGCGGCCGCCTGCTTTAGCGGCGGGGTTGCGTCCACCGCAGCGCGCTGCAGATCTCAGCAGTGCCATCCGCTGCATCACCGCCGGTTTGCCGAGGCTGGGCGGACGCTACGGCGCGGGCGATTTCGGCTACTACGAGATTTTGCAGGCTCCCGGATACGTGGTTCTTTTCTCCGAAGTAATGCATGAAGCCAGAATCATTTCGCTCGATGGGAGTCCGCACAGCCCGCCCGACGTTCGCACATGGTTGGGTGACTCGCGGGGCCGATGGGAGGGTAAGACCCTGGTCGTGGATACCACCAACTTCTCTGCTCAGGCCAATTTCCTGGGCTCGGCGGAAAATCTCCATTTGGTGGAACGCTTCACGCGCATCGCGGAGAACGAAATCCGCTACGAGGTGACTGTCGATGACCCCACCACCTGGACCCGACCCTGGTCGGCCATGGTTCGTCTGAGGCAGACCCGGGAACGGTTGTATGAGTTCGCGTGTCACGAGGGCAATCAGCCCCTGCAGGGCATTCTCGCCGGTGCCCGCGCGGAAGAGAAGCTGCAGTAATAATTCGGGAGGACACAGCTATGGACAGATCCAGAAGAGAAATCATCGGTGGGTTGGGGATGGGATTGGTGGTCGCACGATCCATGGCGGCGCAACAGCCACAGGCAGCCCAAACCCCGGCAGCGATTCCGCTTCGCCAGGGGAAAATTACCCGGCTGTTCAAGACTCCGGAAGGCTTTCCCAACGCGCTGGCGGCGTCACCGCAAGGCTGGTGGGTGGGGGAGCAGAAGACTGACCACGCCTGTCTGCTCGATTGGAATGGCAAGTTACTGAAAACGGTGCGGACGGAAGCCAAAAACACCAGCGGGATTGCCTGGGGCGACGGTGCGCTTTGGATGTGTGCCAATGCTGCGCCCAATGGCATTTATCGCACCGATCTGGATTCCAATACCGTGAGCCATCAGCAAATACCGCTGGGTGGCGGGGGTTGCCACGGAGCCGGGTATGCCGATGGCAAGCTCTGGATCGCGGCGCTCCGTCTGCGTGGCATTCTCCGCGTGGATGCGAAAACGTGGGAACCCGAATTTCTGATTCCCTACAGTGTGCCGCGTGCGCACGGCCTCGCCCTTGAGAACGGCTTCGCCTGGCTCGTGACCGGACGGGAAGACGGAAAAGCAGGTCTCAACAAGTACGAGTCATCGACTGGCCGCCTGGTGGAATCGGTTCGGTTTGACGAACTCTACCCTGATCCACACGGACTGGCGTTTCATGAAGGGTCGCTTTACACCTGCGATGCCGGCATCCATCCTGGCTGGCCAGAGAGCGTCAGCCCGACAACGGGGTACATCTGCCGTATTGAAATTTCCTAAGCTATGGCAGAGCCACTGAAATTCGACGACCAGGACGTCTCGCGGATGAATCAACTGAGCGAATTGGCCCGGCTTGGAACACTGGGCACAGCGGACGGAGCCGAACTTGACAGCTACATTCATAGGGGAAATCAGCTGGCCGTGTTGCAGTCCAACGCGCGACGGTCTTCGCTGATTGCGGGAGAATAGCATCGCGTAAACTGTGTCCGGGCGCAGGCGTTGGGCGCTGCGAGTACTGTACTACGCGGAAGGCCGACCGAGGACCGCAAGCGTCAACCCGGTCCAGCGGCGGAATCCACGGTCGAAAGTGACCATCTCGTAATTGCACTGTTTGGCGAAGGCCGCAAGATATGCATCCGTCCAGCTGGAGGGTCCCACCGTCTTGTGCCTCATCATGCCGATCCACGTCGCTTCCAGTTCAGGCGGTTCGTACTCGAGGAACGCGCGCTTGTCCGCCAATATTTCATTCGCGATGTCCCAGGCCCGATTGATCGGGTAGACTCCCGAGGGCATAACCTTCGGATTCGTCAGGAGCCGCAACAGGCCCATCTGAGTTACGCGGCAGATGCCGACAGAATCGGGCGCACGCGTTTCAAACCACTCGTGGGCGCTGGCATGATCGGTGTGTCCGGCCGCCAAAAGGGCAAGCAGGACGTTAACATCAGGAAGCGAGATCATCAAGTGCAAACATCTCGTCGAGGGCTGCTCCCGTAACGGGCAGAATCACTCCTGTTTCCTCTACTGGAATCAGCGGAAAACGTACTTCCTTCCGCACGCCTGGCTGATGTCCGGTCACGCCCCTGCGACGCTCGGCATGCTCCGAGACGAGCAGACGGATCAGACCGTCGAGACTGGTGCCTTCCTCCTCGGCGAGCTTTTCCAGTCGCTGGGCCAAGGCCTCGGGCAGTCGTACTGAGGCTTTCATGATTACGGTTCAACTTCATTCTAACGCGTTGCTTCGCACTCGTGGGTACTGTTCCACAACACCGCTTTCTGGCCCATGCCTTATTATGAGAGCCGTCAGCAGCCTGCCAGGAGACAATAGGGTTCAAACCAAAGTTCACAGAAGCTCCCGAGAAGCATTCATGACGCGTCCTTTCCGCCCTGCTAGTGCAACTCCGAAATTGTCGCCTGTGAATGGCAAACGGAACTGCGGTGCAGACCAGACCATCCGCCTCCTGGAGGTCACTCCGCACGAGATCGTCGCGCTGAAGCCTGCCGGACTGGCCAGCGAGTTGCCGCGCGATCCGGCAGCCGACTCGTTCGTGCGTCGCCTGGAGGCGCAGGGATTCTCTGGCCTGCGGCTTGTGCACCGGCTTGACGCGGCGTCCTGTGGACTGATGCTCGTGGCCCGCTCGGCTGAGGTCGCGGCCCACTATTCCCAGGAGATTGCCGCACGTCGCTGGCACAAGTGGTACGTCGCCCAGGTAGCGCTAACCAGCTCGAAGGCAGAGCAACTGGTGGGGGCTCACAAATCGTACCTGAAGGCAGAGGGGTCTTCCGCGCAGGTTGTTCGTGCGGGCGGCAAGCCCTCGTTTCTGGACGTGACCCTGGCCACTCCCGTGCCGGGTGTCCCTCATGAGAGCCACGTCCTCGTTCAGCTTCACACGGGCCGTTTCCACCAGATTCGGGCGATGCTGGCGCACCGGGGAGCGCCGCTTTCAGGCGACATTCGTTATGGCGGCCCATCCGGGCAGGCGATTTATCTTGAGCATGTGATCCTCGCGGCGCGGACGTTTCGGTCCCTCGAATCGCGCGTCTGGCTGGCTCCATGCCATCCCGACCGGGCGCCCTGGGCGCCTGCTTTGTCCGATGCGGTGGACGCTCAAGTGCGCACGCTTTCCACCTCGCCTGCCGCAATGCCGCAAGGCTAAATGCTTTTTACTTCGGAGTAACTTCCAGCTGCCATTCGGGCGGCGCTTCGAATATCTGCCAGCCGTGATGCAATCAAACGCGCGACGGTCTTTCCCGATTGCGGGAGAATAGCATCGCGTGAACCGTGTGCGGGAGCAGGCGGTTGGGCGCTCCGGGTACTGCACTACGCCGAAGCCCGACCCCGGACCGAAAGCGTCAACCCGGTCCAGCGGCTGAATCCGCGGTCGAAGGTGATTAACTCGTAATCGCATTGTTTGGCGAAGGCCGATCCACGCCGCTTCCAGTTCAGGCGGTTCGTACTCGAAGAACGCCCGCTTGTCCGCCAAAACTTTCATTCGGGGTGTCCAAGGCCCGGTTAATCGGCTGGAGGCGTTCAAAGACATACCGGCGAATACGACATCTGCCGCCATGAGGATGGCGAAGTGGGCCTGACAAAGCCAGAATAGCCCCTTGGGGAACTCGCGGTTCATGTTCTCCATCTGCACATCCTGTATAGGCAAACTTCAGAGTCTCACGCAGTCAGATTATCCCTCGGATTTCCCTTGTGTTGCTCGTATTGCGCCTGTTGCAGTGTTCCGGCTCACCTTATTAGACAAGACTAAAACTGCTATAGTTGGAGGCCTAACCGGAATTAATAATACTGGCATGTCGATTTTCGAGCGGCACAACGTCAACATCCTCGGAAATGGCAAGAGAACAATACTTTTTGCCCACGGCTACGGTTGCGATCAGATCATGTGGCGCTTTCTTACCCCGGCCTTTGAAGACTACCGGGTGGTACTGTTCGATCTTGTCGGAGCCGGCAAATCCGACATTTCGAAGTATAGTCGCGAGAAGTATGCCACGCTCGATGGTTACGCCGACGACATCCTCGAAATCATCCACGCCGTCTCTGGGGCCCCGGCTATCTTTGTCGGCCACTCCGTGAGCTCCATGATCGGAGTGCTCGCCGCCATTAAGCGACCGGAAGCTTTTGAGCGCCTCGTCCTGGTCGGGCCATCTCCTTGTTACATCAACGACGGGAACTACGTTGGCGGGTTCACAAAAAACGATATCAAGGAACTCCTTCAAACCCTGGATGAAAACCACCTTGGTTGGTCAAGAGCTATGGCCCCGGTCATCATGAAGAATGAAGATCGGCCGGAACTTGCCCGGGAGCTCGAAGAAAGCTTCTGCCGTACAGACCCGGAGGTCGCCAAGCATTTCGCGCGGGTGACATTTCTTTCCGATAACCGGGCCGACCTGCCTCTGCTAAAGATTCCGGCTCTCGTTTTACAATGCGCTGAAGACAGCATCGCACCGCCCAGTGTCTGCGAATACGTGCATCGGCACATCGTTGGCAGTTCGCTTGTTCAGCTGCAAGCCACCGGGCACTGTCCGCATCTGAGCGCACCCAAAGAAACTACGCATGCGATCAGGGCATACTTGGGTCGGCATTGAGCGCAGAGCAGTTCAAACACAAAGAGGCGCACTGGCTCGCCGTTGAAGAGAGTGCCGAAGAGCTTTACGAGATGGCCCCGTGTGGGTATCTGAGCACGGCCATGGATGGGCGCATCGTCAAGGTTAACAAGACGCTTACTGAGTGGCTGGGCTACGAGCGCGAAGAGTTGTTCGGGAGTAAACGCTTTGTGGATCTTCTAACCGTTGGTGGGCGGATGTTCTACGAAACCCACTTCAACGTGCTGCTTCGAATCCAGCGTTCAGTCGACGAAATCGCTCTCGATTTTATCTGCAAAGATGGCAGTGTTCTCCCTACGCTTATCAATGCCAGGCAAAAAAGAAACGACGCGGGCGATCCGATCCTGAACCGCTTCACCGTCTTTAACTCGTCGGAACGCAGAATGTACGAGTATCAGCTTCTGGCGGCGAGAGACCTTCTTCAAACCACTCTGGCAAGTATTGGCGACGGGGTTATCGCAACGGACACCGAAGAGCGAATCACCTTTATGAATCCCGTTGCTGAAGCACTCAGCGGCTGGACAAGCGCTGCGGCGGCAGGAAAGGGTGTAGATGAAGTACTCGTGCTGCAGCGGCAGGAACATACTCCCGATCCGATGGAAAACCCAATCAAGCAAGCCCTCAAGGGCGGTGTTGTCGCAGGACTGGCAAATCAAACGCTCCTGCTTTCCAAAGATGGCCGGACTATTCCTGTCGATAACAGCGCAGCTCCGATTCGGGGAACAGGTGGAGAGATCGTTGGCGCCATTTTCGTTGTTCGGGATATCAGCGCGCAAAGAAAAGCCCAGGACGAGCTTCGCGCAGCGCATGAGAACTTGAAGGTCAGTGCCGCGGAGCTGGCCCGCTCAAACGAAGACCTCTCGCAATTCGCGCATGTTGCTTCTCACGATCTGCGCTCCCCGCTCAACACCGTCCTGCTGTTCGCCAGCCTATTGGAGTCGCGTCACGGTGAGCAGCTCAAAGAGGGCAAGGAACTGCTCGCATTTGTCGTTGGAGCGGTAAAACGCATGGGCGGTCTGATCGAAGATCTTTTGACCTACGCAAAGATTTCGGCCCCGGCTCTCAGGTCACCGCTCCCCGTCGATGCAAATGCCCAGCTCAAAATAGCGCTTGAGAACCTGCATGCCTCAATTGAAAGGTCCGGGGCAGTGATCACTCAGGATCCTCTCCCGGCTGTTCCGATCGACCCGATACATCTCATCCAGGTGTGGCAAAATCTCATCGGCAACGCCATTCACTATCACGGGGCCGAAGCGCCCCGGATACATGTCTCGGTAACAGATGATGCGGATTTATGGGAATTCTCCTGCAAGGATAACGGCCTCGGGATAAAATCTTCGTTTCAAACGCAGATCTTTCATCCATTCAGGCGCCTTCACGGCGACGACCGCCCTGGAAGTGGAATCGGACTCGCCGTTTGCAAAAGGGTTGTCGAACGGTACAAAGGAAGGATTTGGGTCGAATCAGAGGCTGGCCACGGCTCGACATTCTACTTTACAGTTCCAAAGGCTGTTCATCCTGAAGAGGAAGTGGAATAGCTCACTCTCAAAGACCAAATTTTTGTTTCCGAAGTCACCGTGGTTGTGGGCGCCAACGTCGAACCCTGAGCCCTCGGGAGCTGTTAACCCTGTCAAAACTGGCGCTTCTGCGGCTGTCTTGGATCTGCGCTGCATGGAGCGCCGGAACCCCACAATCCGCATGTCGAACCGACAATTCACGAGATTGACGAATGCATTCTCAAAAACGTTTGAGAACCAAGTCGCGGCGCTGCCGAATCCACTCCATAAAGTACAATTTCGTCAGAATTTACGGTACGCTACGCATGACCCCTGCAATGGCAGCCGGCGTTACGATACGGCTGTGGGATGTTGAGGATATCGTTGGACTGTCGGGGTAAGGAGCAAGGCGAACCATCCGTTCAGCGGCTCGCATGAGGGCAATGCTGCAAGGCTAAATGACCGTCCGTTGAGCGGATGGCACGATAGGATCACGGCACAGAAACGTGTTCTAGAAATCCATGATCGGGCCAAGGCCCCTGTCCGCGTGGGTTACAGGCGTGCTGGTCGTTTGGCTCATCCTACTCGTGCTTAAAGCGATCCTTGGGCTTAGCAGGGCGACGATGCAAAATTCTGAAAGGTAATTTCGAGATGATGGGTAGTTACTCTCCAAGCCAATGGTTATTTGGAAGTTGGCGGATTGCAGGTTACATGGCTTTGGTCGCATGGCTAGGACGAACGGCCTTTTTCCCGAAGCCGGAAGATAAACTCAAGCGCCATCAGCGGGTAATTCGCGGAGCTGGCGCGATCCTGTTTGGAGTCGGCTTATTGTTTGCAATGCATCCCGATCGGCAACGAGAAGAGTTCGCGTGTGGAAGTGCGCTCAGTGGGCCCCGACGCGAATCCGTACATGGTGATGCTTGGCTAGGCGTGTGGGACTGAGCGTTTAGGTTCAAACTAACCCACTTCCCACCCCCGCGGTGATGGGTCATTTTGAAACCGTTAATCTCGCGGCTTCCGTCCGGGGCCTAAGATTTTAAAGTCAGCATCGGCTTTGTCGGCCATCCCAGTTCTGGTACAGATATCGGTTACGTATTGCAGGTATGGTGGTGTCTTAGATGCGTATACCAATAGATCGCTTCCAACCTTGACCACGCGTGGCCGAAATCCCACGCAGTCGGTGGTCTCTTCAATCGCAGGCATCTCGAATGTCTTTCCTATATTCCCCTTCCAGACACGATCTACCCGAAAGCTTGCAATCTGATAGTCCCTGGCCCCATATCGGACGTTCTTCGGCTCGCTTGAAACACGCAAGCTGATGACGGTTCCACGAAAGACAACACCTGCTTGAGCGATTGCGTCACCAACACTCACTCTCCGACAATCACAAGCAGTGGCGATGCCAGCGCAAGCGGCGAGAGCAATCGCAAGTTTGGTCGAAGCCCACATTCGTGCCATAACCCTACCATGCCTGGCCGCTCAAGCAGAGACCATGACTTCACCCGGACGGCCCTGCGGGTAGTAGAACAGGCTATCGGCGAACAATGGGACGAATCGCTACTGCCGGACAGGGACGCGGGGAAGAACCCGGCTGCGGTGGCGTTAGGTCGATTGGGTGGCGCTAAAGGGGGCGCGGCAAGGGCGGCGGCGCTGTCTCCCCGGAAGCGCTCGATAATTGCGGAGAAAGCGGCGGTGGCGCGGTGGGGAAAGAAAATTTAGGCCAAAGAAAGATTTTCTGCCACCGAAAATTTTTGCACCATTGTCTAAATTGCGATAATCCAAACCCATGGCAGAATTCGAACCGTGGAGTAAATACGCTGCACTGTCTTTGGATCGCTTGGTCGCGATTGCTGAGACTACGGAATGCTCGCCACTTGGCCGTGCCGGACCATCAGCCAAGCAAGGGCGATGACTCTTGGACGCTCGGGTGCGTCGCCTATAAGCGCTGCTGCTTTGGTATAGTCCGAGCAGCCGAAAAACATCCATGGTTGACGGTTCTGCCGGAGGATCAGAACCGATTTACGTTCGCCATCGGATCGATTCCCTTTCTCCTCATGGTATATTTATTCATTACACTGAATAAATAATCATGACGATTCCCGTTGGTATTGTCGGCTTCCGGGGCTATTCCGGTCAGGAAGCCGTACATCTTCTGTCCCATCACCCGTACTGCGAACCTGTGCTGCTGGAACACCGTGCCGACCACTCCGGTGACAGCTCTGTGCTGCGCAAACCGCCGTTGCGGCAGGCTCCGGCGACGCCGGAATCCGTCGGCACCATGGGTCTCAAGGCGGTGCTGCTCGCTACTCCGGCCGACGTTTCCATGGATTTGGCACCGAAGTTTCTGGCTGCGGGTGCCATCGTGATTGATCTTTCCGGAGCATTCCGCCTGGAAACCGCCGAGCGCTTCCAGCACTGGTACAAGGAAGAGCACACGGCAACGCAGCTGTTGCCGCAGGCAGTTTACGGGCTGCCGGAGTTTTTTCGGGACAAGATTCGGGGGGCACGCCTGATTGCGAATCCCGGTTGTTATCCCACGGCAGCGAATCTGGCCATCCGGCCGCTGGTTGCCGCAGGCGTTGTGGATCTGCAGGCGGGTATCGTTTGTGATGCCAAAAGCGGTGTAAGCGGTGCCGGGCGCAAGGCCACGCTTGGCACCGGTTTTTGCGAAGTGACAGAGAATTTCTCCGCCTATTCCATCCTGCACCACCGCCACGTTCCCGAAGTACTGATGAACAGCGGGATCGAAGAACGCGCGTTGAGTTTTACCGCCCAATTGATCCCGATTGACCGCGGCATTCTGGAAACCATTTACTTCCGCGCGTCCTCGCACCTCACCGCCCACGATCTGGTCAATATCTATGAAGCGGCGTATGGAAACGAGCCGTTCGTACGTCTTTACCAGGCCAATCATGTGCCTGATCTGCATGCGGTGCGGCGCACCAACCTGTGCGCCATCGGGGTGAAGTGCGACCCCGCCACCGGGCGCACGGTAGTCGTGAGTGTGATTGACAATCTGGGCAAAGGCGCGGCGGGGCAGGCGATTCAGAACCTGAACCTCACGCTGGGCCTCAGCGAGACGGCGGGCCTGCTGTGAAAGTTCTCATCAAAATCGGTGGCACGCTGCTGGACGATGCCACCCTGCGCAGCGCCATAGCCACACAGATTGCGGCCGTGAAGAATTGCGCCATAACCGTGGTGCATGGCGGCGGTAAACAGATGACGCGGTACCTGGAAGAGCGCGGCATAGAGAGTACGTTTGTACGCGGGCTGCGCGTCACCACGGCTGAAATTGCCGATGCCGTCCTGAAGGTTTTCGCCGGATCGGTGAACTCGCTGCTGGTGGCTGCTCTTAATGGAGCCGGAGCGCGGGCGGTTGGCCTCACCGGAATTGACGCCGGCCTCGCAGTGGCTGAACAATTGGATGCGGAACTGGGCCTCGTCGGAAAAATAGTGCGTTCGAACCCGGCATTGCTGAATGTTCTGACTGGTGAAAATTACCTGCCTGTGGTGGCTTGCGTGGCGGGCGGAGAGCGAGGCGAAGTGTATAACGTAAACGGTGATTCCATGGCGGTAGCAGTGGCTTCAGGATGGAAGGCGGACCAGCTGATTTTCCTCACCGACGTGCCTGGAGTTCTCAACCGCGAGAAGCAGGTCATACCGATGTTAACCGTGGCGGCGTGCCGCGAACTGATCGCTTCCGGCGTGGCCTCGGGCGGCATGCGGGCGAAGTTGGACGCGGCCTGTGAAGCAGTGGGGCTCGGCGTGGGTCAGGTTCGAATCGTGTGCGGGTCTGAGGCCAATATTGTAGGACGCGTGTTGGCGGGCGAGCCTGCCGGAACCAGTGTGATCCCGGGGGTAGCGGCATGATCAGCGCGCTGCGGCCCGAACATATGCAACCGGCCACCATGTCCAACAGCGGCATTGAAGTCCGCAAAGCCGGTATGCAGGATATCCCCAATCTGCTGAGTCTCATCAACGGCTACGCCACCCAGGGCATCATGTTGTCGCGGACGGAGTTTGAGCTTTCCGAGAACATGCGCGACTTCACCGTCGCCTACGATAAGCACACGCTGGTGGGCTGCGGCGCGCTCCATTTCTATTCGCCCACCATGGGTGAAATCCGTTCGCTGGCCACGGCGCAGAGCCACAGGAAGCACGGCGTAGGCCGGCTGATTGTAGATTCCCTGGTGCATGAAGCCAAGCTCTATGGCCTTGATGCGGTCTTCGCGTTCACCTATGTGGACGGGTTTTTCGCCAGGCTCGGATTTCACACCGTAGAGCGCGGCGAACTGCCGCTGAAAGCCTGGCGTGATTGCCTGCGTTGCCCGAAGTTCCACTCCTGCGATGAGATTGCCGTGCTGCGGGTGTTGCGTACAGACCGCTGGGAGCAGCGCTCCCTTTCGCTGCCCGTACTGGGTGTGGAGGATGGTCAGGTAATTATCCTGCCCACCATCCGCGCCTGATGTCGCGCTTCGCGCACGCCACCAGAGCGTTCCGGTCACGCAATTACCGTTTGTTTTTCGCGGGCCAGGGCATTTCCCTGGTCGGCACCTGGATGACCCGTGTGGCGGCCGCCTGGCTGCTTTACCGCCTCACAAAATCGCCCGCTTTGCTGGGCATTGCCGGATTTGTCAGCCAGATTCCTTCGCTGGTGGTAGGGCCATTTGCGGGAGTGTGGATTGATCGCTGGGACAGGCGGCGCACGGTTATCGTGGCGCAAATCTGTTCCATGGTGCAATCGCTGGTGCTGGCGGCGCTGACGATTACAGGGGTCATCAACACCACGGAGATCATTCTGTTGCTGTTCCTGCAGGGGCTCATCAATGCCTTCGAAATGCCCGCGCGGCAGTCTTTCGTAATCCGCATGGTAGACCGCAAAGAAGATTTGCCCAACGCCATTGCCCTGAATTCTTCCATGGTGAACGGGGCCCGGCTGATTGGTCCCGCCATCGCCGGCTTCATGATTGCCGGGATCGGCGAAGGCTATTGCTTCCTGCTCGACGGGCTGAGCTACATTGCCGTGATCGCAAGTCTGGTGGCGATGAAAGTAGTTCCTTCCCCGCCGCCGGCAACGGAACGCCGGGGCACAATCGGTGAATTGCAGGAAGGCTTTCGCTATGTGTTGCACTCTCCGGCAATCCGCGCCATTCTGGTAAACCTGAGCCAGATCAGCGTCCTCGTGATGCCGTTCACTGTGTTGCTGCCGGTCTTCGCGTCGGATGTTTTCCACGGTGGCCCCACGCTGCTGGGAGCGCTTTCCGCGGCGTCGGGTGTGGGAGCACTGATCGGCGCCCTGCATCTTGCGGCGAACCAGCACGTTGCGCGCCTCGGGCGACGCATTGCGATCTGCACCATGGTGTTCGGCGCGGCCATGATTGCCATGGGCTATTCGCCCTGGTTGTGGCTTACGCTGCTTGCGGTGGCTGCCGGCGGTTTTGGCTTCATGCAGCAAATGGCTGCCAGCAATACCATTTTGCAGACCATGGTGGAAGACGACATGCGCGGGCGCGTGATGGCGTTGTACTTCGTGGCCTTGCAGGGATTGGGGCCTTTTGGAAGTCTGCTGTCAGGCACCCTCGCCGCACGCATTGGCGCACCCCGCACCGTGGCGCTATCCGGCGTGCTGTCACTGGCTGGCGGTGTATGGTTTCTGCGCCAGCTTCCGTCGATTCGACCCGGGTGCCCCGGCCCCATCGCGGAGTGAGCCGGATGCTACCATGTCCGCGATGCCAGAGTCAGGCGGCCGCTACCGGATGGCGCTGGGTGTGGGCTGGGTTGTGCTGGCCGTCGCCTCGTTTCTCTATGCAGAAATGAAGGCTGTTCCGCTGCGGCTTGCCCTGCCCCTCGCAGCGGCATTCCTGGTAGAGTTTTCCTTTTACCTGCTGCCTGGTTTTCCGGACATCTGGGCGGGGCTGGTAGCACGCATGGGCAGGCTGGGGACGGTAGGCTTTCTCACCGCAACCAGTGTGATTCCCTATCTGGTTTATAGCGTTCCCACCAGGCTCTTTGAGGCGCGGAACCTGGCGCTGTTGGCGGCTATTGCGCTCACACTGAGTCTGGTATATGCGAGGGGGCGGGTCAACCGGGCGCGGGATGTACTGTTTTTAGCGCTGGGTGCAGCCGTGATCCTGTTGCGCGTCTTCGACCGCATCTACCCCACGCCACTGCCCCGCGTTCCCATCTCCATTCTGGGGCATCTGATGTTGATTCGTACCGCTGCTCTGGCGGTGTTCGGGTTGCGGGGCGGCGTCGCAGTACGCTTCTGGTTTCTGCCGGGCCGCGCGGAATGGATCGCCGGCCTGAAGTGGTTCGCTCTATCCATACTTCCGCTGGCAGCAATGGGCTGGGTCACAGGCGCCATCCGTGTGCGTGATCACGCACTGAACCCGCTTACCGCAATCGCCACGTTTGCCGGCATTCTGGTGGTGGTGGCGCTCTCGGAAGAGTTCTTCTTCCGCGGCCTCATCCAGCAGTGGGTGGAACAGTGGACCGGTAGCCGCCCCGGTGCCCTGCTGGTGGCATCGTTGTTGTTCGGGTCTGTACACCTCGGCTTTCACGGGGCCTTCCCCAACTGGCGATTTTCCCTTGTGGCGGCGGTGCTGGGTCTGTTTTGCGGCCTCGCCTGGCGGGAGAAACGCAGTATTCAGGCTAGTATGGTGACCCATGCTCTGGCCGCCACCGCATTCCGTGTATTCTTCCAGTAACGGGTTCTGCCCGGCATCCATCCAAACTAATTGAGGAATATATTGATTTTTCGTACCCTGGTTGCCGCCAGCCTGCTGGTTTCGGCAGCCCCCGCAGCCACCCGCTACGCGCTGATTCTAACCGATCCGGCCCCTGCGGCGCAGCTTGTTCCGGCTGACCGGGCACAACTGCGTGCCCACGCCGGCCAGCTTGGCGTGGCGCACCAGAGTGTCCGGTCGGAGTTGCGTGCGCGGGGCGTGCGCGTCAGCGGCGAAGTGCACACCCTGCTCAACGCCATCTTTGTAGATGCGGAAACCGCCGACCTTGCAGCTCTCACCGCCATACCCGGTGTCCGCTATGCAGTGCCCGTTCAACGTGTGTATCCGCTGCTCAACCGGGCCACGCAGCTGATCAACACACCGTCAGCGTGGAATTTCTTCGGAGGTCTGACCAATGCCGGTTCGGGAATCCGCATCGGCGTCATCGATACCGGTATTCAGAGTACCCACCCGGCATTCCAGGATGCGGGGCTGAAAGCTCCTGCCGGGTATCCGGTCTGCGCCATTTATCAGCAACCTCTCACGCCGCTCGATTGTACGCTTTACACCAACAGCAAAGTAATCGTGGCGCGCAGTTATGTGCCCCTGTTGGCCACAGGTTCCGGCGCCATACCGGAAGCGAATTCTCACCCCGATGACTTAACGCCGCGCGACCATGTGGGCCACGGTACAGCGGTCGCCATGGCAGCTGCGGGCAACCAGGTCACCGGACCTTCCGGCGTCATCACGGGCGTGGCTCCAAAAGCGTTTCTTGGTAGTTACAAAGTGTTTGGTTCACCCGGAGTGATCGATTTCACCGGTTCCGACGCCGTGATTCATGCGCTGGAAGACGCATTTAACGACGGCATGGACGTCGCCGTGCTCTCCCTTGGAGCGCCCGCACTGTCCGGGCCCACCGACAGCGGAGCGGCCTGTGGTCTGGCCACCGGCAATGCCTGCGACATCTTTGCCGCCGCGGTGGAAAACGCGGTTCGGGCAGGCATGATTGTGGTCGCCGCGGCGGGCAATGAAGGCGCTACCGGCAGCACTGCGCAACCGACGCTGGCATCCATGAGTACACCCGGAGACACGCCGGGCGTGATCAGCGTCGGCGCCAGCACCAACGGGCATAATTTTTCCAATGCTTTGAATGTGACCGGGTTGGGCGCGTTTCTGTCCCAGTTGGGAGACGGGCCTCGTCCGGCTTCGCCGCTCACCGGCAGGCTGTTTGACGCCAGTGCGGTGGGCGATCCGCTGGCGTGTAGTCCGTTCCCCGCGAATTCGATGACCAGTGTGATTGCGGTAATCTCGCGAGGCACCTGCACCTTCGTTACCAAAATTCAGAATGTGCAGGCTGCAGGGGCGATTGCCGCCGTAGTGGTCAACAACCCGGGCGACAATTCCCTGATCGCAATGGGTGGACTGGGTTCCACGGCTATCCCCGCAACCGCCGTGGGTTTCGACGACGGGCAGCAGGTGCGAACGTTTCTACAGACCAATGCCCTTGCTACGGCGACCATCAATCCGAACCGCCAGGCGTTTGATGTCACCACATTGAACCAGATGGCGCCCTTTAGTTCGCGTGGTCCGGTGTTGGGCTCCGGGGCCATCAAGCCCGATGTGGTGGCGGTGGGCACCTCGCTGTATTTGGCGGCGCAGAACTACGACCCCTCCGGTGCATTGTATGGGCCGGACGGATTTACCATTTCGCAGGGAACCAGTTTCTCGGCACCGCAGATCGCCGGCCTTGTTGCTCTGGTGAAGCAGGCGAATCCCAGGATGAGCGTCACCGAAGTGAAGTCTGCCGTGGTGAATACCGCGACTCAGGACGTGACCGAAAACGGCGCAACCGCATCCGTGCTGGCCGTAGGCGCGGGAAAGGCGGATGCGGGCGCGGCTGTGCGCACCAACGTAGTGGTCTCTCCGGTGAGCGCGTCGTTCGGCATTCTCCGGGCGGGAGCACTGCCCGCGAGCCAGGTATTCACGGTGAAAAACGCGGGTACCTCGGCAGTTTCGCTGACCTTGCGGCTGGTGAAACGCACTGCGGAGAATGGCGCGACCTTGTCGCTGGACCGTGCGTCCCTCAGCATTGGGCCGGGCCAGACGGGTACGTTCACTCTTTCGCTTGCCGGCAGTCTGCCGGCACCGGGCATCTATGAGGGCGGAGTTGTAGTGGAAGGCGGCGTTGCGCCCCTCTGGATTTCCTTCGTTTACATCGTCGGCAGCGGAGTTCCTTACAACATCATTCCGCTCATCGGGGATGGTGATACTGGCATCGCCGGACAGCTCAGTGGCATCGGCTACGTGGTGCTGCAGATCATCGACAAGCAGGGTGTGCCTGTGCCCTCGGTGCCGGTTCGATTCAGCAGTGCCTCGGGCGGTGGCCGTGTGACCAGCAGCGACTTCGCCACCGATGTGTACGGCCTGGCGGCGGCGCGGCCGATTCTGGGAACAGTGCCCGGGGCCAATTCGTTTCTGGCGACCGCCGGCGGGCTCAGCACCGGCTTCTCCATTACCGGCTACGCGCCGCCCACCATCAAGACCGGTGGCGCGGTGAATGCCGCCAGCTTCCAGGCGGGCGCGGTAGCGGGATCGTACCTCGCGTTGTTTGGCACCAGTCTGGCGACGGGCAACAGCGTGGTGACCACGCCGAATCTGCCGGGTAGCATGGGCGGAGTGAGTGTGAGTTTCGATGCGCCGCAGGTAAGCGTTCCGGGGCATATTCATTTCGCGACGCCAGATCAGGTGAATGTGCAGATTCCATGGGAACTGGCCGGCCAGCCTTCGGCGCAGATCAAAGTGACCATCAATGGCAATTCGGGGCCTCTGTTTACTCTGCCGCTGGTGAGTTATGCACCGGCTCTGTTTGAGTATTCGTCGGGGTCCACCGTATTTGCGGCGGCGCTGGATGAAAATTTCAAATTGATTGGCACCGCTAACCCGGCGCGCCAGGGGCGTATCATTCAGATCTATGCCAACGGCCTCGGACCGGTCACCAATACGCCGGTGAGCGGTGACCCCACGCCGGCGAGTCCGTTGTCCTTTACGACGACAACGCCCACGGTGACCATTGGAGGCGTGGATGCGCCGGTACAGTTCAGCGGGCTCTCGCCCACCATCGTCGGGGTATATCAGTTGAACGTTACGGTGCCGAATACAGGCGCGGGAACCAGGCCGGTGGTGATTAACATCGGCGGCGTGGCCAGTAAGGCATCCAGTATCGCCGTACAGTAGGGTGCTTCGGTGCTGGTTGTTCTAAACTGAAGCCAGAGGCGATATGGCAACTCAGGCAAACCCGCTGCTCACAGCAGAACAATATCTGGAACTGGAGAGCAAGGCTGAATTCCGCAGCGAATTCATCGCCGGTGAAATGGTCGCGATGTCTGGTTCGAGCCTGCACCACAATCAGATCGTAATGAATTGTTCGGCGCTGCTTTGGAATCAGCTGCGCGGAAACCACTGTCGCGTGATCGCTACAGATCTGCGTTTGCAGACAGCTCGCAGGAAGATGATGACCTATCCGGACCTGATGGTTCTCTGCGGACCGGTGAAGATGCTGGAAAACCGCACGGATACAGTCACAGATGCGACCGTCATCATTGAAGTGCTTTCTCCCTCTACCCGATCCTGGGATCTTGGACAGAAATTTGAGTACTATCGCTCTTTGCCTTCCCTGGCTGAGTATCTGGTCGTTGAACAGAAAACGATGCGCGCCAGTCATCATTCGCGTCAACCGGACGGCTCATGGCTTCTGCGCGATCTCGCAGGGCCGGAAGCGGTCATCAAACTTGACTCGATCCAGTGCACGCTGACCCTGGCCGCGCTTTATGAGCGGGTGGAGTTGGTGGGCGAAGAAGCGGACAACCTCTGATAAAGCCATTGGTGCCGCAGCATTTCTTACGAGCCGCGATTGTGAGGGAGCAGTTTTCCGGTAGCCGGATCCACCCCGGCTTTCGGCGGAGCCGGAGCTGACGCAAAAAGTTTTCAGCGCTATCCCTGAATCCGGGCGCACTCTGCGAGCGCGCCGAAATCAAGGCCGAAGAGGCCGGGGAAGCCTGACGCCCGTTACCACGTCCCTGTCTCGCCACATCCGCCACCTGCCCCATGCGACGAACATCGCCAGCAGCCCGGTCACCACCGGAATCAGGGCCATCACCACTGGGCCTGACATGGCACTCACCACCGCAGCGCCAACCATAATGATCGTCAAACCCACTGCGGCAATCGGCGTCAGCAACGGCAGAATGTTGACCCGCCCCGGCAGAATGAGCCCAATCGCCCCCAATATCTCGGCCACTCCAATGAAGCGGAGAAAGAAACCGGGCAGGTTCATTTGAGCTGTCATCGCTTCAGTTGGCAGCATCAGCTTGGAGCCACCGGCGAACAGAAAGAGTCCGGCGAGCAGGCCTTGTACGGCCCAGAGTATGCGGTTCATTAGCCCTCGGTCACACGCCTGCGAAACCCGGCCATTGTAATCCCCAGCGCTAAGGCCACCAGAGTTCCATCGCGCAACATCGTCATCGGCCCCAGCGCTTCGCCGGGTCCGAAACAACCGCAATCGATATTCAGCCCGATCGCCCAGGAGCGAATCATCAGGCTAAAGAAGAAGCCAAGCAGCAGGGTAGACGCAAGTCCGAACCAGCGCAGGGCGATGCCGGTAATTAGTCCCACACCCAAAATCATCTCCACCCACGGCAGCGTGCGCGCCAAAGGCTCCAGCCAGGTAAGCGGCACTACCTGATAGGAGTTAATGGATACCGCGAATTGCGGCCACGGCGCGCGCAGCTTAGTCCACGCGGCGTAAGCCAGAATGGCACCAAGAATGAGGCGGGCTGCAAGAATAGCGGCGCGCTTCATCGCCGTTATTTCGCCAGCATCTGGTCGAGGTAGCTTTTCAGAACGTTGAAAGGGAGTGCGCCCGCCACCTGCTGGCGATTGCCTTTGTGGACAATCTCCATGGTCGGCGTCTGCGTCAGCCGGTCCGTTTGGCCCTGCGCCAGATCCACCGTGACGCTATCGTCCAGGTGCAGATCATTCTTCACCAGGTCGCGCACCTTCTGCATCTCGCCCGGAGGCAAAACCTTGGCTACTTCGGCGTCGATGTTGCCGTTGGCCGCCCAGATGGGCTGGGTCTTGAAGATCTGATCCACTACGGTTTCATAGCGGCCAATTTGCCCCCCGGCATTGGCATAGCGCGTGGCCAGCCGCGTGTATTGGTGTTGCGGCAACGGAAAATCGCGATGCACCAGGCGCACCTTGCCGGTCACAACGTATTCCCGAATCACCTGCGGCATGGTATCCATCCACAGGCCACGGCACGAGGGGCACTCGTAGTCCGAATAGAGTTCGATGGTGATCGGTGCGCTGGGCGAACCGGTCTCCTTGAAGTTCTTCGCCGGGGCGGTAGCTTTGGCGACGGGCAACGCCGGTTTTGGCGCGGCAGTTTGAGCCGGCAGCATGCTGGCGGCAAAGAAGAGAAGGGCAGCAGATCGCATCAACACTATTATGTCAGTTCCCTGGCCGCCCTCGTGACCGATGATGGTGGGGTGACCGACGCCGCCATTCTGGAGCACATTGACACCCTGCCACATGGCCGGACCAGCCTGAAGCACCTGCTTCGTGAGCTGCGCATCAACGGCGGAGCCCGCGCCGCACTGGAAGATACCCTGCAACGCCTCGTGGAAAAGGGAAACCTGATCGAAGTGCGGTCAGGCCAGTACACCTCAGCCCGCAACAGTCGCGAGTTCGTGCCGGGCCGCCTCAGCATTCATCGCGATGGCTACGGGTTTCTCATTCCCGATCATCCGGTTCCCGGCATCCAGGGCGATATTTTCATCCCGCGCGATGCCACCCGCGGCCTCATGCACGGTGATCGCGCCATCGCACATGTTACGTGGACCGGGACCGATGGCAAAGCCGAAGGTACTGTGTGGAAGATTCTGAAACGCGCCCACCCCAGTATTGTCGGCGAATTCCGCATCACCCGCCGCGGCCTCTTCGTGGTTCCTCACGACCAGCGCGTACAGGACTGGATTGAGATTGCCGAAGATATGGCAATTCCGGGCGCCCATCCGGAAGTCGATCGCATTGGCGTAACACCCCGCGTCATCTCCAGCCCCGCCGATCTCGATGGCCTCATCGTCAACGTTGAAATTCTGACCTACGGCAACGACGACAACCGTCCTGTGGGACGTGTGACCGAAGTGCTGGGCAAGCCCGATGACTTCGGTGTCGATGTGGAAATCATGATCCGCAAGCACCACATCCCGCACCATTTTCCGCCCGATGTCATTGCAGAGGCCACGAAAGTTCCCGAGACCATTACCGAAGCCGATCTGCTCGACCGGAGAGATTTTCGCGACCTGACTATCGTGACCATCGATGGCGAAACCGCCCGTGATTTCGACGACGCCGTGCTGGTGGAGTTTCTGCCCAACGGCAACTACTCACTGCAGGTGCACATTGCCGACGTAAGCCACTATGTGCGGCCCGGCAGCGCCATTGATGCCGAAGCCCGCGAGCGCGGTACCAGCGTCTACTTTCCCGACCGCGCGGTGCCCATGCTCCCCTTCGAGCTTTCCACCAACATCTGCTCTCTCAAACCGCAGGTGGACCGGCTGGTGGTTTCGGCCATCATCGAGATTGATCACCAGGGTGAGCCCGTTGCCTGGGAGTTCTGCCGGGGCGTTATTCGCAGTGCCGAGCGAATGACGTATACCAGCGTCCATTTGCTGCTGGAGGGTGACGCGGAGCAACGCGAACGTTACGGGCCCCTGCTGCCACGTTTCCAAACCATGCAGGAACTGGCGGAGATCATGATGCGCCGCCGCTACAAGCGCGGATCCATCGATTTCGATCTGCCCGAGCCCCTCATCGAATTTGACCAGTTGGGTGCCATGACGGGCGTCACAAAAAGTCCCCGCAATATTGCCAATCGGATTATCGAAGAGTTCATGCTGGCTGCGAATGAGGCCGTCGCCGCGCATCTGGAGCATACCGGCCACGCTTCGATTTACCGGATTCACGAAGAGCCCGATCCCAAGCGCGTATTGGAATTTGAAGAGGTCGCCGCGCAGTTCGGCTACTCGCTGGGTGTCGGCGCAATCCCCGTCTCCCGCTTGCGCTATAGCGAGAAGAAAGCTCACGGAAAGCGCGACTATAAGAGTGTGGAATTGCCCGGCCGGGTGAAGGTTACCTCCAGGGCTTATCAACGGCTGGTGGAAAAGGTAGCCGGTAAACCGGAGGAGCGCGTGCTCAGTTTCCTCATGCTGCGATCTCTTCGTCAGGCTCGTTACAGTTCAGACAATACCGGGCACTTCGCCCTCGCCGCTACCCATTACACGCATTTCACCTCGCCCATCCGCCGCTATCCCGATCTGATTATTCATCGTTTGCTGACAGCTTCTCTGGCGGGCCGAACGTACTCGAATGAGACCGATATCGCAGCCATTGCCGCCGATTGTTCGGTAACCGAGCGCCGCGCCGCCGAAGCCGAGCGGGAACTGGTGGAGTGGAAGAAAGCGAAGTTCATGGAGTCGCATGTGGGCGAACAGTTCGACGCCCTCATCATCAGCGTCACGCGCTTCGGTATGTTCGTGGAACTGACGGAGATGTTTGTGGAGGGCCTGGTGCCGATTGATACCCTGCCCGGCGACCGCTACATATTCCAGGAGAATGTGCGCCGGATAGTGGGACAAAGGACACGCCGCGAATTCGCCATCGGTGGTCGCGTCCATGTCAGTCTGGACCGTGTGGATCCATTGGATCGCAAGCTGCAGTTTTCCATCATGGACCGCAAACCGCGCCGGAAGAATGAAAGTCATTGATTCCCGGGCACGCGACTTCAGTCGCGTCGTCTTGCCGTGGCAGTGGCGCTGACTTTCGACCGAGCGGTTCTGGACCTCTGTACTTGTGAGTGCGCGGTACAGAAGTGGAAGTCAGAAAAGCCCGGTTCCGAGCCGCGCGCAGGCAAGCTGTCAATCATACGTCCCTTCCATAAACCACCGGCCGGAATCGATCTCACTAAATAGCCGGTACAACGATCCGGATTCCAGCGCCACATCCCATTCGTCGCGGTTCCACGCATCATCGCGCCACCACTCGCCCGATGTTCGCCACGGCCCGCGCGCCATCACTACGCGACCGGAGATGTTGGGCGCGAACAGACGTACAGGCTGATGATTCACCATCAGAACCTGCACGAGGCGCGGCGGACGGAAGCGGCGCAGACAGAGGCGCGGGGAAACCGCTTCCTCGTGGTCGCAGCTCGGCAGGGGCCCCGGCGCGAATTGCCGCATGACGAAACTATCCGGACGATGCGTGTCCCGCAACTCCGGCGTCCCCACCCGCCCCGCGCCCACCAGATGCCGCACACGCGCCACCGTCACTTCCAGCTTCTGCGGCTCCGGCGTTGCCGGCAGAAACAGGCCCTGTTGCGTACGACGCGGCTTCACCGGCTCGGCTTCAATGCGCACTTTCAGCACCGGTGCCAGCGGCGGCCGTCCGTTTAATTCCAGTTGCAGCATTTTCAGAAACGCCTTCTGGTCGAGCATGGGTACCGGCAGTTTCAGCCGCGCTTCATGCTCCGGCGCATTCTCCAGCGTGAGCCGCAGACGAATCTCATTGGCCGCCAGCGCGCGCGATGCAAGTTGTCCGCAGACTTCGTTCAGCAGCCGCGCCATCACGAAGGAAAGCGGCTCCAGCAATTCCACCGGATACTCCAGCTCCAGCTCTTCCCCGAAACGGAGCGGCTCTTCCATGGGACGCAACTGGCGCGACCCGGCACCCGCCGCCAGATACTGCAGATCGATGCCCTCTTCTCCCAGCCGCGCCGATACACCCAGCGGCGGCAACTTGGCAAACTCGCCGAACGTGCGAATACCCCACAGATGCAGCAATTCCGCGATCGGCGTCGGACACTCCAGCAGATGCAGACTGAGCGGCGCCAGACGTTCCGCTTCCCGGCCTCGCGGAATCACCGTAACGCCACGAAATCCGCGCGCCGCATGCACGGCTGCATCCGGATTTGCGGCAATCGCGATATGAGCCGGAATACCGATGCGCCGCTCCACCTCCCGCACCAGTTGCTCCGGCGGACCGTAGAGCAGTTCCAGACCCCGCGCATCGAACACCACCGTATCCGCGGAGGTCTCTTCCACACGGGGCGAAAACGCGGCCGCGCACTCCAGCAGGAGCGGCAAATTACCCGGGGCATACAGACAGACGTACATGGCCGTGCCTATTTCACGGCCGTAAACGCTGCGCTGCGCTGTGCAAAACGCACTGTACTCTGCGCATTGGCCCGCAGCCCGCGCAGCAGTTTGCCGTGCCACACCGGGCGCGCCGGCTGTAGTTCAATTTGCAGGGCGGAACAGGATCGTGCGTTAATGCGCAACCCCGCCGCCACCAGCGCGGCTTCGGTACGCTCGGCCGCATGGCGCAAACGAAACCACGAGGCCAGCGGTATGCGCCGCGCGGTTTTTTCCGGAGTACTGGCCAGGTCCAGCACTACAAGGCCGAAGCCTCCAGCCTGAATGAGGAGGTCTGTGGCTTTGAGCGCATGCTCGGCGTTGCCGCCGCAGTTGACCCACAGCAGACGGTCCAGATCAGCCTGAGCTTCGGCGGCAGAGGCGGGGTCGAACATGCCGTCGGTATCGATCCATGCACAGCACTCGCCGCGCCGCGTGGCCTGGCTGAGCAGGGCGATGAGAAGAGCGGTGCGTCCACTGGATTCGGGGCCAGCCAGTTCGGTCAGCGTGCCGCGCGGGATACCGCCTTCGGTGATGGCATCCAGATCCTGGATACCTGTCGCTATCTGGTTGTTTTCAATGGCCTTAGGGAAACCAAACGGAACATCGAAGCGGGCTTCGAGTTGTGACCGGAGTTGCAGGAGCGCGCCCATATTCGCCTTTTATTCGCCTTTGATACTCTACTTTTGCAGATTTTCAGCGCGAATGCAAGAGGGAAGGCAACGGCTCAGAGAACGCGCTGGCCGGTCACTCGGGTATCGTAGCCCCCGAGTCCATCGAGTTCCCGACGGAAATCCGAGCGGCTCAGTGTATCGAGTAGATTCTGAATGCCGGGCAGTTCCAGGTGTTGTTTTCGGATGACCAGATCGTAACGTTCGCTCACCAGCGAAATGAAATGAAGTCCGAACATGCGGGCGGCCGCGCGGGTGGCGAGGCAACAGTCGGCGCCGCCGGTTTGCACTTGCCATGCGGCAGGCAGATGCCCGTTGGCCAGTCGGTCGTACCCCCTGATGCGCCGCGTGGCAATCCGGGCGCGCTTCAGCCCGGCGTCCAGCAGTGCGCGACTGCCTGCCCCTTCTTCACGGTTCACGATCAGGACATCTTTCCGGCAAAAGTCTTCTATACCTGCGATGTTTTTCGGATTGCCCTTCGCTGTGACAATGCCCTGCTCCCATACTGCGAAGGAAATTACGGCGACTGAATTCCTGGGGAACAGCCGCCCGATTTCCGGAAGATTGGATTCGCCACTGGCATCATCTCTCAGGTGGGTCCCCGCCACGTGGATGCAATTCTGCTGCAGAAGCGCGAGCGATTGTGAACTATTCCGGTGCGCCAGCACCAGTTCAATGCCAGCCGCCTGAACGTGGCGCGAAAGTACGGAAATACCTGGATCGCAGCCAGCCACAAGAACGCGATTGGCGAAGCCGGCATCTGCCTGAAATACCTGCACTTCAGTCTTGCTTCCGGAATGGACACTGGCCGCTACAACGGCATCGGTGGCGGGAAAGTACCATGGCACGGGTGATGGCGGGCACGCCATCAGCCGCTTGTCCACCCGGCAAAGCTGAACCGGCTGTCCCGGCTCGATGGACCCCGCACCGGGCAACAGGCTGACCTGTGCGGAGCGGAACCGCGGCGCGGGCGCGTGCTCCGTGAGAGAAAACAATTCTTCCACCGTCGCGCCGAGTGTTCGTGCCAGCCGGAGCGCGATCGCCGTATTGGGCACGTAGTTTCCGGACTCCATCGCATAGATGGTCTGCCTGCTGACGCCCACCGCAGACGCCAGCGCGATCGCTGACAAGCCCCTCTTGCGTCGCAGTTCGCCTAAGGTGGTCTCGATCTGAGGGCTGGGTTCGGTCATTGGCATCCATTTACTCCCGCGGCGGCACATGTCGTGCAATCGTTACAATGCTAATCTTACAAGACATGAGGTCCACTCCGGTTGCCGTGTCGCTGGCTGCGCTGCTTGGCCTTTCACTGTCGTGCTTCGGGCAGGCCGGAAAGGCCGAACTCTTCGGCACAATTCAGGATCCGGCTGGCCTTGGAATACCCAGGGCCAAAGTCACCGGAGAGGAGCAGGCAACCGGTGCCCGCTTTGAGTTGATGTCGGACGAGCGTGGTGAATACCATCTGCTGGGGCTGCCCTCCGGCCGCTACGGGATTGCGGTGAGAAAGGAAGGTTTTCGGCCCTATCGGCAGACCGGGATAACGATGCGCATTGGCGACCAGACGCGACTGGACCTGAAGCTTGAACTGGGACAGGCCACGCAATCGGTGACGGTAAACGTGGAAGCATCACTGCTTGAAACCGCGAACAGCTCAGTGAATTATCACGTCAATCGTGCGCAGATTGAAAGCCTTCCGCTGGACGGGCGCAACTTCATTCCGCTCATTGCTCTTTCTCCAGGCGTGGCTTTACCCGGCGGCGGGTCTCTGCTCCCGCGCATCAACGGGAGCCGACCACGCACCAACGAGTACATGTATGACGGGATCAGCGTCGTGCAGCCCGAGCCCGGCCAGGTAGTTCTTTATCCGGTGATTGACGCGATGGAAGAATTCCGGATCAATATTAACGCCTACTCGCCGGAGTACGGGCGCTCCAATGGCGGCACTGTGATGGTGGTGGGAAAATCCGGGAGCAACGAGTTGCATGGCACGCTCTTCGAATTCTTCCGCCATGAAGACTTAAATGCCCGGAACTACTTCGCGCCCTCCGGCCGGAAGGCGGAGTTTCGCAGAAACCAGTACGGCCTCACGATTGGTGGACCCGTCCAAAAGAACAAAACCTTCTTCTTCGCCGATTGGCAGGGCACGCGGCTGAGAACCGGAGTCACCCGCCAGAGCGTTGTGCCCACAACCGCACAGGCCGGCGGTGTGTTTACCGCAACAATTTTCGACCCGTCTACTTCTCCACGTACCGCCTTTCCAGGTAACACCATCCCGGCAAGCCGGATCGACCCTCTGGCCGCCCAGGTGCTGCAACACTATCCGGCCCCCAATGCGCCGGGCGCGAACAACTACACACGCACCGCCGTGGAACCGGACAATCAGGATCAGTTTGACGGCAGAGTGGACCACGTATTCACAGACAAGCATCGTGCCTTTTTCCGCTACTCGTTTCTGCATGACGACGATGACCCGGTTACCTTCCTGCCGGAAGGCAGTGGCAACCTGACTTCCGGGGTCACCGGACATGCCCTTACGCGGGGCAACAGCATTGCGTCAGAATACCTCTGGACTCTCTCGCCATCGGTTCTGAATCAGTTCCGCTTTGGCTACACGAAGCGGGCAGTCGATCAGACCTCGCTCCAGCATGGTGGCATCACGGTTCCGGGCGCACCGGTCAGCGCGTTCCCTTCCACGCTTCCCATCTTTACGGTCACCGGCTTCCAGCAGATCGGCCCTGCGTCGGCGGCGAATACCCGCTTTAAGACGTCAGTCACCGAGTTCCTGGATACTTTCTCCCTTGCCCGCGGACGTCACACCCTGAAATTTGGAACCGATATCCGTCAGGAAGCGCTCGACATTGTGAACCCTGCGAATCCCACCGGATCCTACGCTTTCACCACCACCGGTTCCAACTCTTCCAACGCCACGGGTGGAAACGCGCTGGCGTCTCTGCTGCTCGGCCAGGTGAACGCCTTCAGCATTGATATCCAAAACCAGGCGCTGCAACCCCGCGCGCATATCGCGGAGTTCTTCGCCGGCGACGATTGGAAAATCTCAGACCGGTTGACGCTGAATATCGGCACCCGGTATACGCTCAATTTCCCGTCCACTGAAGCAGGCAATCACGGCGCAGTGTTCAACCTGAATACCCAGGTGCTCGACTTTCCGCATACGGCGCGCGATCTCGAATACCGTAATTTCGGGCCTCGCGCGGGCCTGGCATACAGGCTGGGAAGTTCGTGGGTCGTTCGTTCCGGCTACGGTCTGATCTGGTTTGAACAGTCGGGCATAACGACGCCGTTTACGCTGCCGCAGTTTCCTTTCGTCCAAACGGCAGGGCAGCAGTCTCAGGACAACATCAACCCGGCGTTTGTACTTTCAAAGGGGCCGACGGTAGAGGTCACGGCACCCAATCTGAATGCCGGACTAGGGCAGGGCGTCTTCGGCGTGGATCGCAAGGTTGGATCGGGCTATTCGCAGCAGTGGAATTTCACTGTGCAGAAGACCTTTGGGAGCAACCTCAATCTCGAAGTCGGGTATCTTGGTTCCAAGAACACTCACCTGGGCTTGCCCGAGTCTAATCTGAATCAACTGCCGTCAGCATATCTTGCGCAGGGGTCGCAACTCACCGCAAGAGTGACGAATCCGTATTATGGCCAGATTCCGGCCTCGTCTTCCCTGGGGCAGCCGACCATTACCCAACAGCAGCTATTGCGGGCATTTCCACGATTTACCAACGTTGCTCTGTTCCGGGACAATGTTGCGGATTCTGCATACACCGCGTTGCAGGCAAAGCTGGAGCAGCGCGTCACTCGCGGGTTGACATTCACTTTTGCTTACACGTTCTCGAAATTGATCGACGATGCCTCGACTTACTTTTCGCAAACAATTTTCACCGGGCCTGCGCTGACCACCATCGGGGCGGCTGATGCATTCAATCGGAAGCTCGAACGGGATGTTTCCACAGGCGACATTCCCCAGGTGTTCTCTGCCGGCTGGCTGTACCAGATTCCCCGCTGGCGGAAGATTGCAGGCTGGCAAATCGGAGGGCTGGTCCGCATTCAGGTGGGCGATGCCGTTCCGGTGACACAGGCGACCAACAACCTTGCGGCGTTTGGCTATGCGGTGCAGCGTCCGAACCGGATCGGTAACCCGAACGACTTCGCAACACGAAGCGCGTCGGCATGGCTGGATAAGTCTGCGTTCGTGGCAGCGCCGCAATTCGCCATCGGTAACAGTTCCAGAAATCCCCTCCGCGGCCCCGGCCTGCAGAACGCCGACCTGATGATCGGCAAGACTTTTCGGGTAACAGAGAAGATGAACTTTGAGTTTCGCGCCGAGGCCTTCAACGTAAGCAATACACCGCCGTTAAACGACCCGAACGGTTCGTTTGGCAGCGCCGCATTTGGAACAATTACCAGCGCCGGGAACCCGAGAGACTTCGAGTTCGCGGGCAAAATCAAATTCTAAGCGCTGCCAACGTCGCAAGCGCCGCACTGGTATTCGCCCTCTGGAAACATCCCTCGCAGCCTTTGAAAGAAACAGGACAGGCAGAGCCGGGTCACCATCGTGTCTCTCGGCATTGTTCTGGCGAGCATGAACGTCTGCTTCTACTTAGCCATCAGCCGTCTCGCGCTTGCCACAGTTCGTGCAATAGAATTCCTGGGTCCCATCGTCATTGATGTGCATGGTGCCCCTGCCGGCGCAATGTCGTTGCTTCCGGGGCGAACTCGTCGGGTAATCAAGTGAGCGCCATCCGAAGAGAGCCCTGCCGGGAGTGTGTCGGAATGAAAGTCTCAATCAACATAGAATCACAACTTGCAGGCACTTTGCGCCTCTGACTCGCCCGTAAATCTTTGATTCCAGGTGAAGAGATTTTTCTCTCCGATTGTTACGAACGTTCGGGATCACAGAACAATTCGCCCTCCTCACCATTCAATTCCGCCCACCATTCGCGGGCCGCTGGAACAAGCCCTCGGAAAATCGGTTGTCGGCATAGCAGATTGTGTGCGACGTCAAAATCCGAACCGAGCGGTGAGGCATACTGAGACGGATTGGCGGCGGAGCACAGGATCGCACTGATGCCTCTCTTTCGCCCGCTCACAAACAACTGGACCGAGACTGAGGAATTGACGCCCTTGGGAATCGAGAACCGTGGACGGTTCCGGTGACCAACAATATTCCGCGTCTCTTTGTCTAGCAGCACTTCGAGGTCACCAACGGGAAAGACGGCCTTTAGGAATCGCGGCAGATCGTTGGCCGCCTCCGCCGATTGATAGGCAAGACGGGATTTATTGATGGCGATCACATAAGCATCGTTCTTATCAATAATGCCGTTCTTGAGGTAACCAAGGTATTTTACATATTTATCGCGGATCGCACTTGTGTATCGGAGGACAATCATCTCTTCCGGAATTCTTCCATCCTCCGCAAACTTCGAACTTGTTGGGCAAATCGGTTTGCCGTTCTCACCTCCGACAACGATGGATGGAAAAAGAGGTTCGGCTAAGCTGTGGTCCCTTCCGGGCTCGCCGTTAGTCGGCGTCACAGCCTCGATCCAAACGCGACCATAATTCGATTCGAGCAGAACATCAGGACCTGGCTTCTGGCAAGAGACAACGTAACCAAGGTCAGTTGACCGCTCAAGGAGGGCACAGTAGAGATACATCTCCCAAAACCGAGCGCTGAACTCTCTACGAATCTCACTCAAGAAGTGGGAGTCCGCATTCGGCTGATAAATGTCCCAGAGCCGCTCTGCAAAAGCTCTTGGATTCGGTGCAGACCCTTGGCGCAGCTTTTCAAAGACTGGATCGGAAGCGGTCCCGATGCCAAAGAGATCGCCCAAGTTCGCTCCATGTTTCATTTGAGTAGGTCGCCCTTCAGCGTACCTCACAAACGGAATCTGGTCGCCGCGTCCAACGAAATCTGTTTTGTCAAAAGAGCAACTGACTTGGCTCCCCGACGTGGATTCGAACAACGATGCAAAGGGCCGGGCGACTACCAGCCCCGGCAACCCGAGAGACTTCGAATTCGCGGGCAAGATCAAATTCTAAAATCACAGCCGCTTCGGCGTATACACTCCCATGCGTTCCTTCACCAGGCGCACGGTGTCCTCGGCAATCGGCATCACGGTCTCTGCGCTGCGCTGCAGAATGCCGTCCAGATACAACGGGTCGGCGGTGATCTCGCGATACTTCTGCTGCATCGGTTCCAGTTTGGCGATCACCAGCGCCGCCACCTGCTTCTTCAGATCGCCATAACGCATACCACTGAAATTGGCCTTCATCTGGTCGTCTGAACAGTCGTCGAACGCCTGATAAATACTCAACAGGTTCGCTACGCCCGGGCCCATGGTGGCGAAATCCACTGCCGGACTGGAATCGGTGGTGGCACGCATGATGGTCTTGCGAATGCGGTCGGGAGGATCCAGCAGCGCCACGGCATGGCCCGACCCCGGTGCCGATTTACTCATCTTGGCAGTGGGGTCGTCCAGGCCCATAATGCGCGCGCCCACCGCGGGCAGTCTGGTGGCCGGCATCACGAAGGTCTCGCCATACAGCGAGTTGAAGCGCTGTGCGATGTCGCGCGCCAGTTCCAGGTGCTGCATCTGGTCTTCACCCACCGGCACAATGGCTGCCTGATAGAGCAGAATGTCGGCCGCCATCAGCACGGGGTACTGAAACAAGCCGTCACCCACCGATTCCTGGGCGGCTGCTTTGGCCTTGAACTGCGTCATCCGCTCCAGCCAGCCCATCGGCGTGACGCAGGTCAGCAGCCATGCCAGTTCACTGTGGCCGGGCACCATCGACTGCACGATGATGCGGGAGTGCTCCGGGTCGATACCGACGGCAAGGAAGAGCGCCGCCAGTTCACGAATCTTCGAACGAAGTTCGTCCGGTTGTTGATAGACGGTGACGGCGTGCAGGTCGACAATGCAGAAAATACTCTCGTAGTCGTACTGGATTTTCACCCAATTGGCGAGTGCGCCGAGATAGTTGCCGATATGTAAGTTGCCGGACGGTTGCACGCCGGATAAAACGCGGGGAATCATGGTAGGTGAAACAAGGCTCTTCCGGAAAGCACCATGGTACCAGTCGTTCCGGTAAGATTGGATACATAGTCTGTGACAACGTCCGACGAATTGTTGTCAACATATCTGGGGCAATCCAGCGAGGCTGGCGCGGAAGAAATTCTCCGCCAGCTTTTGATGGAGTGTGCCGCCCCGCTGGCGCGTTCGGTGCTCTACGGCATTTTGCCACGTGAGGCCGAGGATGGCACCCAGCAGGTGCTGCTGGACCTCACCTCGCGCCTGCGCCGGATGCGCCATGGCGAGGAGGGCGAGATCCGTAACTTCTCCGCCTACGTCGCGTCCACGGCGCGCCGCGCGGCTTCCCTGCTGGTCCGGCGTTCGAACCCGGCGCGATTCCGCTTGCGCAACCGGATACGTTACGCGCTGCGCACCAGCCATACTCTTACCCTCTGGACGGATTCTGCCGAGCGGGCGGTCTGCGGTCTGCGCAGTCATACCGGTCGCCCGGCGGACCCGATTGCCGCAGAGTATCTGGCTCAATTGGCGCCGCAGGCGGGTGCCGCCGCGGAATCGCTGATCGCACAGATGGAAAAGTTGCTGCCCTCGCTTCCCGGCCCGGTTTTGCTGGAAGAGGTTGCCATCTGGCTGAGCCAGATGGAAGGCAACGCGGCGCGGGTGGAAAGCTTTGACGAGGCATGGACCGTGCAAGGCTCAAACCTCGCCCGCGAGATGGATCTGCGGGCATCGCTGGCACATCTGTGGGGAGAAATTGGCGAACTGCCGCGCCACCAGCGAATGGCCCTGCTGCTCAATTTACGGGATCAAAGCGGAGATTCTGCACTGCGACTGTTCCCCGCCCTCGGCATCGCCAGTATCCGGCAGATTGCGGGGGTAATGGAACTGGATGCGAATGAGATGGCCCTGCTATGGCCCAGGCTGCCACTGGATGACCTGGAATTGGCGGAAATGCTGGAGTTAACACGTCAGCAGGTCATCAATCTGAGAAAATCGGCACGGCAAAGGCTGGCGCGGCGGTCGAGGGGAAGGTAATATCCTGTGGATTCGACGACACTGATAACTTAAAGCAGTATGGAGCAGCATTTCAATAGCGCGGAGTTGTCGGCCTACGCCCGGGGGAAGGTGTCTGCCGCCGAGTTGCTGCGCATGGATGACCACATTGCCGCGTGCGGGAAGTGTCGCGCCGCGCTGCCTGCTCCGCTGGAAAGTCTGGTCTTTGTCGATCATGAGTTAGCGCCCGAACATCTGACCGAAGACCAGCTGGATGCATGGGCGATGGGTCGGCCAATTGCGGCAGAGGCTGTGGAACATGTGGATGGCTGCGAGGAGTGCCGGGGCCACGCGCAGGATCTGCGCAAGTTTATGGCCGACAATCCGGCGCGGCCGGCGTCCGGAGTCCGCAAATCTGTTTGGTTCATGGCGGTAGCGGCTGCGCTGGCCGCCGCGGTTGGCATCGGAGTGATGAACCGTCAACCGGCGCGGTCAATTCCGGCGTCTGTGCCGCCGCCCGAAGTCATTGCCAAAGCGGAAATTCCGGCGGCTCTGCAGCAACAGCTGGATGCCGCCATTCAATCCGGTGAACTGCGACTGCCCGCTGCCATTGCCGCCATGCCCACTGCGCAGTTGCGCCTGCGCTCCACTGCGGTGAAGCAGCCGTTGTTCCATGTTGTATCGCCGCTGAGTACAGCGGTGATCGCCGACACACCAACGTTCCGCTGGACGGAAGTTCCGGGTGCCGGTTTTCAGGTATTCGTTTACGACGACCAGTTCACCGAGGTGATGCATAGTGAGCCGGTAAAGGGTAAAGAATGGACGGCGCACAAACCACTGGCGCGCGGGAAAACTTACCGCTGGGAAGTTCGCGCCACTCTGGGAGGGCAATCGGCCTCCGCCCCGGTGCCACCCGATCCGGATGCGGTGTTTCAAATGATGACCGCCGACGTGGCGGAAGGCATGGCCGGCGCGCGCGCCGCGCTGCGCGATAATCCACTGGGCCTGGGCATCATCTACGCCAACGCGGGTGCGGTGGAAGAGGCGCGGGAAGCGCTGTCCCGGTCACCCGACGCCAATGCGCAGAAGCTGCTGGGTAAGTTACCCAGGGCGTTGCGCTAACAGTTATTCCCGCCGCCGCAGCTTGTCCAGCAGGTGGTAAAGCGCCATGGCAATAATGGCGTTGACCATTGCCAGCACCAGTTCGCGGGGCAAGTCGAAAGGCACAGGCTGATCCAGCAGCCCACGCTGCAACACCCAGTACAGGAACTGATGGAACAGGTAGAAGACCAGGGCCAGCACGATGCGGACAAAGGCATTCTCCACATCGAACTGCAGGCCCACTGACGCCGAGAAATAGCCAACCATGGTCTTGGCGATTCCGTACATACCGATCTTCTGATAAAACAGCGAGTCCTGCGCCAGGCCCAGCAGCATGCCTATGGCGAGGCCCTGCAGCTGTGATCGGCGCATGATGGCGAAGTAGATGGTGGCCAGCAACGGCAGCTCAATATAGCGGACGAACGGCAGCGGACGGAACAGCGGCAGATACACCTGAATGAGCAGTGCACCCAGCGGAACCGCAAAGAGCACCCAGGGCGCATAATCGGCCCGGCGCTGCTGGCGCGCGTCATCGATAAGGATTCCCCGTTGCATTACGGTTGTCGGGGCGGAACCGGTGGCGGGACCGGAGCGGGTACGGCCACAGCAGGTTTGACCGGGACAGGTGTCACCACTGGCAGTTTCAGGTTGAAGTCAGGCGGCTTCGAACCTGGCAAGCCTTCGCCGAAAACATGCTTTTGCGCTTCGCCCACTTTACGGTACTGTTCCATCAGGGTGTTGGCTTGCGTGCCATGAGTGGTGGGAGCTTGCGCCGTAGTAGCAGCGTCAGGGGCCAGAAAAACCGGGCTCTCGGTGGGGGTAGCTTCCGGGATGGACTGGTGAACCGGATCCAGAATCACCAGCACTTCCTCTGGCGCAAGCGTGGTCCAGGCAGGCGCGATCTGTATCTCCTGGAAGTTGGCGGTATCTTTGACGCTGGTTACTTTGCCCGCCGGCAAGCCGCGCGGGAAGACCCTGTCTTCACCGGATGTGAAGAACAATTCTCCAACCTCCACCTTCTGTCCGGAGCCGACATAATCGACTCGCGCGCCGGAACTGCCCAGGCCTTTGAGGACGCCACGCGCATGTGATTTCTGCGATTCCACGCCGGCGGCGAAGGCCGGGTCGGTGACGGCCAGCACCTGGCTTGCAGTCCGATAGACGGCCAGAACTTTTCCCACAATGCCATCGGGGGTCACTACCGCCATGCCGCGGCGGACGCCGGATGTGGTGCCGCGATCAATCAGAACCGAACGCGTTCCCATACCGGAAGCTTCGCCGATAACGCGGGCGCCAATCATCTTCGAGGGCGTGCGCGTCTGGAAACCGGCCATGGCCTGGGCGCGTTGCGCGGCGGCGAGTTCGTCTTTCAGAATCTGGTTTTCCACTTTGAGCCGGTCGCGCTCCGACCGCAGATCGCGGCTCTGCTCACGGGCGTCGCGCAGATCAAAGTAGTTGCTGAAGAAGCCGGTGGTGCCGTGGCGCATGTTCTCCAGCAGGCTGGCAACGGGGGTTACAGCGGAGACAGCCCACACGCGCACAAGGGGAACGTCATTATCTGACTTCACCTGCCAGGCCAGCAGCAGGATCTGTCCAAACAGCGCCAGAAGAAGCAGCAGTATGTTGCGATACCGGGCGAACAGCGATTCCACTATTCCGATTGTCGCCTACCGATTGTCACCCACCTGAGCCGTGACGTGCCGGACAACGTTGTAAAGGTTGCGTTCATCGAGTAGCAGCCGCCGCAAGGTGCGCAGATCGTTGAAGATTCTGCGGCTGGAAGTCATGTGAGCGGTGAGCCGCGTCAGGTTGTAGTGCACGAGTTGCAGGGCTTCCTTGCGCCGTTGAGCACCATCGGCTTCAGCGATGGCGATATCGGCTTCCACTTCGGCAACAGCCTGCTGCACAGCGTCAGCGAGCAACGAAACATACTCATGAGAGCCTTCGATATTATCGAAAGGCGTCTCGGAGCGAAAGCTCATGAGAGGACCCCCCTACCGGACATCGCGTATTGTCGCACGAATACAGAGTGCGTGGTACAGTGAAAACGTTCCGATAAAAAAGCGGGGACGTAGCTCAGTTGGTTAGAGCGCCGGCCTGTCACGTCGGAGGTCGCGGGTTCGAGCCCCGTCGTCCCCGCCAAATCTTCTACAACGCCACTTCTTCAAATCCGCAAATCCTGCCGCCTGCGGCGAGGAAGGCATCTTCCGTCATACGGGCCTCTTCGGCGGAGAGGTGCGCAGTGGCCTGGCGGACCAGTGATACCTTTCTGCCACGGGATAACAAGCCCATGCAGGCGAGGCGGACACAATATTCGGTGAGCACGCCGTAGACGCAGCAATCAGTAATGCCGAAGCGCTCCAGAATGCGGTCCGTTTCCGGATTGCTGAACAGATCGAGCTCGTTCTTTTCGAGGATGATCTGGCCCTCGCCAACCAGAGTGATGGCGGGCTTGCGCTGACCCATAACACCCTTCACACAGTGCGATGGCCAGACCTTGAATTCCCCCGCGTCTTCGGTATGGGCGCAGGTGGTGGAGAGCAACGGAATTCGGTGGGCGACCGCATAGGCGTTCAACTTCGCTACCCAGGGAATGACGCGCTCACAACCGGGCGCATAGAGGGCACCCGCGGGATAGAGGAAATCCAGCTGGGTATCGATGTCGAAGAAGGCCTTCATTGCGATCCGCGTCCTAGGGCGACTTCCATGGAGAGTTGCTCCAGCGCTGCAGACAGTTCGGTACGGCGATTCTTTTCCGGCCAGGGATTTAATGCCGCCATCGTACGCTCGCGGGTACGCGAGGCAGGCTCCGGGGGACACACCCGCTCGCCTGCAATGATGCAGGGTTTCAACAGGGCTTCCGAGCCTGCGGCGCATTCATCATGCAGCGCGAGCAGATCGTATTCGGGATAGCGGAAAAGCTGCTTGGCACCGGGCAGTGTGCGCTTGGCGGGGCTGGTCTTGGCGACGGGCCGGGTTACACCGCCGCTCTCAATTTCCACCAGCTTGTAGACGATGCCCATGGTGGGCGCGTCGGCCGAGGTGGCAAGCTCTGTGCCCACGCCGAAGGAATCGATGGGGGCACCGGCGGAAACCAGCTCGGCAATTTTGTCTTCGTTCAGGTCGCCGGAGGCCATGATGCGGGCTTCGGTGAGACCGGCGTTATCCAGAATTTTACGGACGTCTTTGGAGAGCGCAACGAAATCGCCGCTATCGATACGGACCCCCCACAAAGGCTTGCCGAGGCGGGCGACATCGCGGGCGGCTTCCAAAGTGTCGTAAGTATCGATGAGCTGAATGGTACGCTCCCCGAGCAACTGCTGGAGCTGGCGGAAAGCGGCAGTTTCCGATTCGAATGACATGATCCAGGAGTGTGCGGCAGTGCCCATCACGGGAATGCCGTAGCGATATCCGGCGAGGGTGTTGCTGGTACCGGCGCAACCGGCGATCCACGCGGCGCGCGCACCCAGCACACCGGTCTCCGCGGTATGGGCGCGGCGCGTACCGAATTCGACGACATCGCGGCCCCTGGCGGCGCGGACCACGCGAGCGGCTTTGGTGGCAATCAGAGTCTCGAAGGTAATGGAGGCGAGGAGATACGTTTCCGGGATCTGGCCTTCAATCAAAGGTGCGCGGATGTTCATCACCGGCTGGCCTTCGTAGAGCACGGTGCCTTCGGGAACGGCGAAAACATCGCCGGTGAAACGAAGGTTGGCCAGGTAGTCCCAGAACTCCGGGGGCGTATTGGAGAAGTGCGGTAGCCGGCGCAACCAGGCAATTTCATCCGCCTCGAAATGCAGGTTCAGCAGAAAGTCTATGGCGCGGTGAAGGCCGGACGTCACCACGAAATCGCGGTTCTTCGGCAGGCGGCGGATGGTGATCTCGAAAACACCGGTGTCGCGGTGCTTACCGGCCGCGAAATAGCCGGCGGCCATGGTCAGCTCATAAAAATCTGTGAGGAGAGCACTCATGCGCCGGCATCATTTCTTCGCGGCAGCGGGCGGTGTCGCAATGGCTGGCTTAATGCCGGCGACGGCCTTCTGCAGTTCGTCGAAAACACCCTTGTCGATGACATAGATACTGGCGTCGTTTTCGCGCTGGGCGAGATACTCTTCGCCGGATTTATTGATGGTCACCTTTTCGACTTTTTTCTTGTCGCCGTAAGTGACGGCGATGGCGAGAGCGGCAGTGCCCCCGGCTTTCTCGCTAAACTTCGCAGCGTTCAGGTCGCGGAGTTTGTCAATGACAGCCTGCACGGAACCGCCATCAAACTTGCCGGGGCCGGAGTTCCAGGTTTCCCCGGACTTCTCATACGTCTTGCCGCCCAACTCGATCTTCGAAGGATCGTTGAAGGCGAAATCGAAGAGCTTCCTGTTGCGGAAATCGTCGACGGCCTTGTTGAGCGCGTCCGCACCTTCGGCGGGAACTTTGTAGATCCCTTCAAGGGCGGAACTCTTCGCCAGAAAGGTATTTTCCTTGCCTTTGCGAACTTCCAGGGTCTGGGTATCCGTGCCGGAGGTAACACTAACGAGTGCGACCCTCGTGGCGAAAGCAAAGCCGGAGGCCACGTCCTTCTGCTCACCGGTGAGATCCATGCGAATCTCGGTCAGCTTGCGGACGAGATCATCTACAACAAGGCTATCGGCGCGCAGCGGACGGGGTTTGGTGATCTGCCACTCACCGTTGCTTTTGACGAATTCGGCGGCAGGACCTTTGGCTGTGAGCGAGAGGGCGGTGACCTTATCTTTGTCGAAGGTCATTACGCGGCGGTCCCGAATGTCGGGGAGAGACTTATCGAAGCTGGTTTTGGTGTAAGTGGTGATGGTGTAGAGCTTCGGATCGCTCTCCAGCTTGACGTAAGTGCCGGTGTTGGAAGGGTTGTCACCGCCGAACAGCAGCTTGTGAACTTTGCCATCCTTCATGGTCAGTTCGAGCACCAGGGGAGGGCTGACCAGACCGTATGCTTTGAGGTCAGCGGGCTTTTCGTCAATCATGCGCTCCGCGTTGAGCGCAGCGGCGGCATTGACAAGAGTATTGGCCACGTCCTGATCCGCACCCATCACAGTGGGTTCGGTGATCTGCCACTTATCGTCCAGTTTCCTGAAGCCGAGCGGCGGCATGGCAGCCTTGACGATTCGAAAGCCGGTGATATCGGCGGCATTCAGCGCAAGGATTTTGGGCGCTGGCGGCGTGGCAGTCTCAGTCTTTACCGGGTGCTGGTTGGCCCACCACACGAGGCCTCCCAGTACCGCCAGCAAACCGACCGCGGCCAGCAGTCCTTTAGACGTCATCATGTCTGGTTATCTCCGCTTCCACCAGGTGGAGAAGCCGGCACCGATGACGAGGAGCGGCAGCAGGATCAGGCTGGTCACCATAAGAATTCGCAGACCATTGCCGGTGATGACGAGACGGCGATCTTCCGGTTCCTTGGGACGGATTGAAATGAGGTCTTCATCCGACGTCAGCCAGTTCATCATGTTGAGCACCAGGTCGCGGTTGGCGATGGGTGCACCGAGAATGAAGTTGGAGGTCCAGTTGGAACTGCCGACAATGATGACGCGACCGGCTTTGTCGCCGGTGCCAATTTTGGCGGCAGCGCCGATGACGAACGGTCCCTTGACGCCCTTTTCCACGTCTTCCTGATGCAGAGGCATTTTGGGGTTGGTGAGCGCGTAGCTGTCCGCAGTAGTGGAGAAGAGCTTCTCCGCCGGCGCTTTCACAGTGAGGCTGCGCGAGAGCGGAAAAACCGTCGCATTGTCTTTCATCACGTTGGTGATGACATGCGATTCATAGGAGCCGACAACCGGCGACGTGGCACCGAACATGCGGCTGGCGGCACCGAGATCAAGAATGATATCGCCATTGGCGGTAGCGCCCCATTCGGCAGCGAGCGCAGCCAAAGCAGGTGTGTCACCCAGTTTCTGGTCAGGCAGGTTCAGAATGGGGTCAAACATGATCATGGCGTGACCGCCGCCTTCCACATACTTCTTGAGGGCATCGACTGCGGGCTGGAGCATGTCGCGCTTGGGGCCACCGACCACCACCACGTTGCAGGCAGCCGGAACCTCGGGCTTTGCGATAAGCGAGATGGCCTGGGTCTTGTAGTTGTTCTTTTCCAGCTGGTCTTTGAAAACACTGTAGCCTTCGCGGCCCGGGTCTTCCGGTGTATGTTCACCTTCCCCACCGACGAAGCACACCATGCGGGTACCGTTCTTGAGGACGCGAACCAGAGCGCCGGTGAGTTCCTCTTCAGTGAGTGACTTGGCTTTTTCCTTCTTGTTGCCGTTGTCGAGGATGATGTCGCCGAACGCCTGCATGCCTTCGAAGCGCGCGACATCGGGCTTCTTGTCGGGATCGACATAGTTGACCTTGAAGTTGGGCGACAGGTTGGCGTAGCGATCAAAAGTATCGCGGGCGCGGTCGTAGGCATCGGACTTGTCGAAGAAGTAGACATTGACCGGTGCCTTGAGACCGCCAACGATCTTCTTCGTCTGGTCAGAGAGCGTATAACGCTTGTTAGTGGTGGTATCGACCGACTTGTTATAGGTCTTGGCCAGCCAGTTGACCGCACCGATGACGGCGAGAATCACGACCAGATAAGTAACGAGGTAGATACTGTAGCGGGTGTGCCTGGCCTGCATGTTTGCCATTACGCCCTCCACCGAAGCGACTCGAGTGAGCGCGAAGTAAGAAACAGGCCAAGGAAGATGGCCGAGAGATAGAACACGATGTCTTTGGTGTCGATGATGCCGCGCGAGAAAGGCTCGAAGTGAGTAAGAATCGAGCAATACGCGACAGCTGCGGCCCAGGGGGCATCGTTATAAGAACTGACCCAGCTGAGCACCCAGAGCAGAAGGCAGATGGAGAAGGTCGCGCCGCCGGCGATGATCTGGTTTTTAGTGGTACTGGAGATGAAGGTGCCGATGGCGAGCACCGTGCCGCCCTGCAGGATAAGACCAAGGTAGCCGGTGAGGATGGGCTGCCATGCGGGGTGTCCCCAGATGAAGAGCATCGCCACGTTGACGGCGGAGACGGCCAGTACACATAAATACATGCACATGGCGCCCAGCCATTTGCCGAGGATGATGTCCATATCCTTGATGGGTGAAGTGAGCAGCAACTCGATGGTGCCGGAACGCATTTCTTCCGAGAAGAGGCGCATGGAGATGAGCGGGATGAGGAAGAGGCCGACGACTGAGGCATTGCCGAGAAGCGGCGCAATCACGTAGTCGTTGATACTCATGGCACCGCCCTGTCCCGACATCTGCTGGCGCATACCGGCCATGACGAAGAAGGCAGTGGCGCTATAGAAGAAGAAACCAAAGATCAGGCCGAACAAACCCATGAGCAGGTAAGCGATGGGGCCGGCGAAGTAGGCGCGGAATTCTTTTCCGCAGATAGTGAATATGTTTTTCATGCGGATGCTCCGGATTCAGACTTGGTGAGTTCGAGGAAGACTTCTTCGAGCGATTCGCCAACAGTGCGCATTTCGGTGAGATTCCAGCCGGATTGCACGATGGCGCGAGCCAGCTCAGGACGAATCATCTGATGGTGTTCCATGCTTTCAACTTCGAAAGCAACCGTACCGTCGTGACCATCGCGGCTAGAGACGCGGGCCACGCCCGAGACCTGCTCCAGACGGCTGCGAACAGCGGCTTCGGCAGCGCCCGAGACTTCAATGGCAACGGTTTCCGAGGCACGCTTGCGGTGATGCAGGTTGGCGACGGAATCAACGGCGACGATGGTGCCGTTATTAATAATGATCACCTTGCTGCACGACTGCTCCACTTCAGAGAGGATGTGGGTGCTGAGGATGATGGTGTGATCGCCGGAGAGTGAGGCGATGAGCTGGCGGGTTTCACGCTGCTGTTCGGGGTCGAGGCCGGAGGTGGGCTCATCGAGAATCAGCACAGGCGGGTTGTGGATGATGGCCTGGGCGATGCCAACGCGCTGGCGGAAGCCTTTGGAGAGCTTGCCGATGATCTTGTCTTTCACGTCGGAAATGGCGGTGCGTTTGCAGACCTCATCGACGCGGCTGGGGATTTCAGCGGCGGGAATGCCTTTCAGTTTGGCAACGAAGGTGAGGTACTCGCGGATTTCCATCTCCGGGTAAAGCGGAGGAGATTCGGGCAGATAGCCGATGTTCTTTTTGACGTCGAGCGATTGATCGACGACATCGAAACCGGCGACGCTGGCTTTGCCTTCAGTGGGAGGAAGGAAGCAGGTGAGGACGCGCATCGTGGTGGTTTTGCCGGCGCCATTCTTGCCGAGGAAACCCACGATTTCTCCCTTACCAACTTCAAAGGAGATGTTGTTGACAGCGACGTGGCGTGCGTATCGCTTGGTCAGACCTTCGACTTTGATCATATGTATTGTCTTTGACGAACGCGGTGCAGGGACAGTAACGCGGGCCCGCAAAATGATTATGGATGTCCCTTGGCTGCACCATGATACCAGGGAGGGGTGAGGGGCGGCAGATTCCGGTGGGTTTCGGTGGGTTTTCGCGGGTTAAAAGGGGGTAAAAAACCCACGGATAACCCGCGCCGGTGGGTTATTCATGGGTTCTGTTTGAGAAGAGAGTGTTGAAAATAATAGAGTTGACTGGGTTTGGGTGTGGATTTTTTTGATTCGGCATTCGGGCCAGGGCGGCGGGGGTGCGGTGGCATGGTGGTCTCCTGCCTGGAGGGTACACCAAGGGTGGGCGGAATCAGGGGGTGGAAAAGTGCAAGTTGTTGAGCGGAGGGGAGATGGAGTTGCGAAAAAAGTGTGAGGGGGTGGATAGGGATTCCGTGAGTTGCCGCTGGGGGCGGTTTCGGTTGCAGGCGCTGATTGGGCGGGATGCGATGAAAACCACGACTCTGGAAGGCGGTTGATGACTGTGATTTCCACCTTGTTCGAAGCCTACGTGGGGAGCCAATTCGCCACGCGTTGATCTGATTGAGGCGTGTCTCGCGGGAAAACGCTAACTCTTTCGATTTAGGTTCGAATCCCGCCTGGGGACCTCGGGAAACGCCGGATCCGTCGAGCCCAAGTTCCAGAAGCGGATTTCCTGGACGATGTCGACGACAGACCCGCACAAATACCGCTGATTCGGTACTATCGAGTCTTCATGTAGAAAGGGCGCAACGTTCAGATGATTTTCCAGTTGGCAGTTCTTTATCGTTGGCCGCTGCTCGCCTTGATTGCGTTCACCGTAAGCGTGATAATCATTTGCGGTCTTGCGAAGAACCACTGGCGCGCGGTCTTACTGTGCTTGCTGACGGAGGTTTCTGTAGGCACGGCGATTTGGCCAGTACTGAAAGCTGTTTATCAAAGGCCCATCATCCCTCTTTTCGGCATCTTAGTCGCGCTGGTTGTCATCGTCGCAACTGCATATCGATTCACGCAGTCTGAAGGTTTGCGCATATTTTGGTTGACCGGGCTGGTAGTCGCGCTGGGCGCGGCGATCCCGCCGGTATTGGAGGCCCTCTACCGTGAGCCGCTCCCGGCCTCCCTCATTGTGTTCGCCCTGGGCCTAGCGACTGCGTGTACGCTCTTTAAGCTCGCCACCTCCAGCCAGATCATAAAAGAACGGACCGGAAGACTTGTTCTGTTGTGTGCTGGCTTAGTGGCATTCCTAGCCGTTGCAGCATGGCCCTTGCTCTGCTCGATTCTCCTGTTTACTGATCGCGAGTATCTTCTCGCGGCAATACCGCTAATCTATGCCTTTCCCTACTATTTCGGCGTGGCCCTGGTACTAAAGCCGATCCTCACGCTCGTTAAGATTGCTCGAGAACAAGGGGCAAGTGCTGCTCAGACGCAATTCCAAACCTGGAGTGACGAATGGCACGACAACATCAAGTCGGAGGCGCTACCTGAAGAAGCCATTAACAAACACCGGGAAGGCTACTATTGGAGACATCTCTCTAAGCTGTTAAGTTTTTTTCAGACGCTCGCTATGGCCCCTCAAGCCGCGTTCTGGATTCTAGCCATCTTCCGCTTCGGTAAGCGAGTGCCGCTCCTAGTTGACTTCAACACTCCGTTTTTCGTGTTGTTCACTTTCCTCGCGTACTTGGTAGCGAACGCAGGTCACCCTGTGATGGCGCTTCTTCTGAGCGCCTATCTGTTCCTTCTCAAGCTATACGAGGTGACCTCGCGGTTCGACACCCGTAGCGGCGTGCTGAAGAAGCTGTTGCAAGAGAAACATCACGTCCGCATCTCAGACATCGCGTTTGCGGCCGCTATTATGGCCAGCTCGTTCGGTTGCATCCACTACTGCATTTCGATCCTCAACCCATCGGCCTATTCACGCCCACTGACAGCAATCGATGGGCTCTATTTCAGTGTCACCACCTTTGCGACGGTTGGGTACGGTGACATCTATCCAACCCGTGACGTATCGAAACTAGCTTGCATCGCAGAAATCGCCAGCGGATGCTTGGTGCTACTGTTCGGCGTCAATTTAGCGATGATGGTTTGGTTCGGGAAGTTCACGGATGGACGGGAACGTCCGACCGAAATCGCTGCCCCCAGCAGCAGTGAGGCGATTGAAGCGCCTCCATGTTCTGCAACCGAGAGCCGAAAAGCTCCTGTGACGACGGGCTAGGCAGGCTCGCCCGTCAGGTCTTTGACCACCTGAAAACGTATGCAAAACAATGCATACGTAAGTGGGACTTTCACTCGCAAGGAGGCCCGCAAGAGGTTCAGCTAACAACTTAACTATCTCAACCTGTTTTGACCGGCCAGAGACCTAGCAGGCTGCTGAAAAACGCTTTCTGACTAAGCCCAGCTTCAAAAGGTGATGTGTGCTGGTCATCAGACGCGTCCATCCAATGAGCACGTGGGGGTGCCGCAGCGCAAAACGCATAGTTATTTCCCATTTCAGGCGCACTTCTGCTAACGGTTATGCAGTCTGAAGTCCGGCGGAGGCGAGATTACGCATTCTGACCAGGTTGTATGCCGCCGCTGCCAGAGTAAACATACAGCCGACTCGTTCTAATCCGCGGAATCTTGTCTTGCGCTGCAATGCCACCGTTTTCATCCAGCCGAAT
>JBBROK010000008.1:0-150978 GCA_038229475.1 Bryobacterales bacterium
AACCCCTGACGGCAACCGCCGAAAACTCCGCGCTGGCTGCGGCGGGCGTCACCTTCTTTGCCATGGAACTGGTGCCGCGCATCACGCGCGCTCAGGGCATGGACGCGCTTTCTTCCATGGCCAGTATCGCCGGATACGAAGCCGTCATCCTGGCAGCTGCCGCGCTGCCGAAAATCTTCCCCATGATGTCGACCGCGGCGGGCACCATCGCGCCCACGAAGCTGCTGGTGCTGGGCGCGGGCGTAGCCGGCTTGCAGGCAATCGCGACCGCCCGCCGCATGGGCGCAGTGGTTTCCGGCTATGACATTCGCTCCGCGGTGCGCGAGCAGATTGAGAGCCTGGGTGCCAAATTCGTCGTGCTGGATATGGATACATCGGCGGGCGAAGGCGCGGGCGGTTACGCCAAAGCCATGGACGAGACCTTCTATAAGAAGCAGCGCGAACTGCTGGGCGCGGTGATCCGCGAGCAGGACGTGGTCATCACCACAGCGGCCGTGCCCGGTCGAAAAGCACCCATTCTGGTGACGGCGGAAATGATGACCGGCATGCAGCCCGGTTCGGTCATCCTCGATATGGCCGCCGAACGTGGCGGAAATTGCGAACTGACCCGTGCCGGCGAGACCGTGACGCATCACGGCGTCAACGTGATTGGCCCGGTGAATATGGCGTCTCTGGCACCCACGCATTCCAGCCAGATGTACGCCACCAACATCGTCAACCTTCTGAAGCTGATGCTGACGAAAGAAGGCGAGCTGAAGATTGATATGGATGACGAAATAATCCGCGAGACCATCGTCTGCCGCGACGGCAAGATCGCCAACCCCCGCCTGCAACCTACCGCATAATCACCATGAACTACGAATTTGGAATCTATGTATTCATGCTGGCGGCCTTTCTCGGCTTCCAGCTGATCCGGCGCGTGTCGCCCTTGCTGCACACCCCGCTGATGTCGCTTACCAACGCGATTGCGGCCATCTCGGTGGTGGGCGCGATCATCATCAGCGGCGAGGCGGAAGTGCCCATGCTGAGCCGCGTGCTGGGCTTCATCGCCGTGGTGGCGGCCACCGTTAACCTCGTGAGTGGCTATCTCATTACTGACCGCATGTTGAAGATGTTCAAGAAGCCGGGGAAGAAATAGATGGAACTTTACCAGGCAATGTACATTCTCGCCGCCGCCGGGTTCATTCTGGCGCTGATGTGGATGGGGCATCCGGCAACCGGTCGCCGCGGCGTGATCGCGGGCGAACTCGGCATGTTGTTTGCCGTGCTGGCAACCCTGATGCGGCACGAAGTGGTGACCTACGAATGGATCATCGGCGGCATGTTGCTGGGCGCGGCGATCGGCATCCCGATCGCACTTCTGATGCCCATGACCGCGGTCCCGCAGCGAACTGCAATTTCCCAAGCCTGCGGCGCGTTAGCTTCGGCTCTCATCGGCACGGCGGAGTTTTATCACCGCAAACCCACCGGTGTCACTATGGCGGCGCTGCTGCTGGAAGTGTTGCTGGGCTTCCTCACCACCACGGCCAGCCTGATGGCGTGGGGCAAGCTACAGGAAGTTCTGCCCGGTCGGCCTATCGTTTTCAAAGGGCAAATATTTGTTAACTTCGCGGTGCTGGGCGGCGCGCTGCTCATTGCCGTCATGATGTTGATGAATCCTACGGCGACGCAGTTCTTCCCGGTCTTCATCATCCTCGCGCTGATGTTCGGCATCATGCTGATCATTCCTATCGGTGGCGCGGATATGCCAACCGTAATCGCTCTCCTGAATTCCTACGCCGGACTTTCTGCGGCCGCGATGGGCTTTGCGCTGGATAACAAGCTGCTGATCATTGCCGGCGCTCTCGACGGATCATCCGGTCTCATCCTCTCCATCATCATGTGCAAGGCCATGAACCGTTCGTTTGCGAATGTGCTGTTCGGCGGATTCGGACAGCTGCAGACTTCGACGGCGGCGGGCGGCGAGACGAAGCCGGTGCGGTCGCTCTCAGCGGAAGAAGCCGCGCAGATTCTGGACGCGGCCTCCACGGTAGTCATCATTCCGGGCTACGGCATGGCAGTGGCGCAGGCGCAGCACAAAGTCCGCGAGCTTTACGACTCGCTGACCAAGCGCGGTGTGGACGTAAAATTCGCCATTCACCCCGTGGCGGGCCGCATGCCGGGACACATGAACGTTCTTCTCGCCGAAGCCGATATTCCCTACGACAAGCTGATCGAGATGGAAGACATCAACTCCGACCTGCCGAACACCGATGTAGCGTTAATTATCGGGGCCAACGACATTGTGAATCCCGCCGCGAAGACGGATAAGAACAGCCCCATTGCGGGTATGCCAATTCTGGATGCCTATCGCGCAAGGAATGTGATGATCATCAAGCGCGGCATGTCAGCCGGGTTCGCCGGGATTGATAACGAGCTTTATTACATGCCGAATACGCACATGCTGTTTGGCGATGCGAAGGCGTTTGTCGGGAGTTTGGTGAAGGAACTGCACGCGGGGTAGGAAACGATGCCGGGCCACTTGGGGCTGATGGATTCGATTAACGCTTTGCTCTTGATAACAGAATTTTTCGGGAGTAGGCGACAATGCTCTAAACGGCAGGACTTCCAATCGGCTGGAGATCGCGACGGCGGACAGGCGCAGGGGCTCCGAAGAAGTGCTGATCGAGAAATCGGAGAAGCTCACCATCTTGATAATTAGCATAAACATAGCGTTGGGCGTTGAGGACGCAAACCAAGTTCAAGCGCGTGACTTCGTGTGACGGCAAAGCCCCAATACCGACATGCGATCTGAAGGTCCAAGACGGGCGCTGGGTGGCGTCCAGATCGTATCGCTCAGCATTTACGGCTTCCAGCGATTGCTGCGTTTGCTGAGCTACAAACGCTAAGGCAGGCGTGAGCGGACAGGACACGATCAGATTGCCATCAAACTGATCGACCCCGCATCTGATCGTCGTTCCTTCCTGTTTCCAGCCAACTGCCGGATTGTCGGAGGTCAGAAGCGGGATACCAGTATCGTTGTAGGCGAGGCTGCCCCCCATCTTCACGAGTCGGGGAATCCAGCGGTCAATCAGTATAAGCATGACGCGCGGCAGGAGGTCCTCCTCATAAGTAACGCTATCGGCTGTCAAGCCATCGCGTATCAACTGAAAAAACCGCGGGGTCCGGAGGAGTTGTGCGGCCGTGAACCTGGCAATGGAACTCCATTGCTGCTTTGTAGGTATTTCACGCCTTAGCGTGGCGTTTCGGCCCGAACAAAACTCTCGCTCGACCCGACAAAGGATAGCCTCGATGCCCGCATCCGGCTTACCGTCATCGCCGATGACAGTGTAGATGTCCTTCTTGACTTCGGCATCGCCGACGCCAAGGATCTTTACTCTGCCCGCCCGATCAAACCGCCAAACAGCCGACGTGCGACGGGAAGCGTCATGGACGGCAAAAGCCTCGAAATAGCTCTCCGGGACCGTGTGCATGCGTCTGGTCAGTTGCCGGGTCATAGGGACATTGTCCACTATTCTTGTTCGGGCACCCGTTGACTGCTATGGAGTATCTCGCGTGAGGTGGACTGCTGCGTTTTGAGGTGTCCAACGTAATCCTGCCGCAATACCCGACGATACGAGGTATCAGTCTGCACCGGTCTGAAGCGGATGTAACGCTCCGTATTTTTGCGAGCGCGACCTGTGAGTCGGACTACGCTTCCGTGCAGTTCAGGAAAATAGCTGCTACCCACTGATGAGTTGTCAAGTTGATTATTGCCGAAATCAGGACTGTAGCGTCCCGGTCGGACTGGTTTTCAGCGTGTCACACTCAAATCGGCATTACTCATAACGCCACTGGAGCCGAAGCATGAATTTACTTGTAACCGTAGAGGCCGATGAGACCGGAATGATCGTCGCGGGATGCCCGTCGATTCCCGACTGTGTCTCGCAGGGTCATACCGAAGAAGAGGCGCTTGCGAATATTCGCGAGTCGATCGAAGGCTGCCTTGAAGCTCTGGGTGCGAACCATATGCCGCTCACGGTCGAAATCAGGGAAGTTGAGGTTTTAGTTTGATCACTGGCCTGCCCTCGATGTCGGGGGACAAGGCCGTCAGAACATCTGAGAAAGCTGGTTGGCGGCGCGACCGGCAAGACGGCAGCATGTCATCCTGGTCAAATTCGGCCATCCGGCAACATTATCAGTTACGCTGCATCGCGAGCTTGCTCCGGGCACACTACGTTCACTCATCAAGGCGGGGGGGGGCATGTCCGTAGACCAGTTTGTTGGCATAATTTGAGTGCCGGGTTGTTGCGATTTGGATAGGATATTGCGGGGTACCCTCGCGCCCCGGCAATCGATCGTGGCGGCCAGTCAATCTTCAGCTACATCCACGGATTGACTACGACAACGCCCATCGGCTGAAAGTCCGCCACATTCCGCGTAACCACGCTCATTCGGTGTTCCAGCGCCGTAGCCGCAATCAAAGCGTCGCGCTCAGCCCGCGCGTCCGGCACGTGCAATCTGGCGCATCGTTGCGCCACCGCGGTATCAACCGGAAGAATCCTGCCGTCGAAGGCCGGCAGTACTTTTTGATCGATCCAAGTCCGCAATATGGCTGCCTGCGCCGGGTCGCGGCGTTGTAACATCAGCGTACCCGCTTCAATCTCCAGAATCGTAATTGCGGAAAGAAACATATCCGCCGGGTGAATGCAATTCGCCCACGCCACAACCTTTGGCTCTGCCCGGTTCTGGCGCCGGAGTTCCGACAATACATTTGTGTCGAGCAGAAACATTAGGTGAGATCGGCTGGCCGAAATATTCCGCCCGACAGCCGGGCCGGTTCAAAATCAATATCCTCGACACCGGGAAGCGCCAGCAAATCCAGAATGGTGGGGCTTTTCCCAGACAGTCGCTGCCAGGTTTCATGGCGGACCAGGACCCAGGCCGGTTTCCCCCGGTCCGTAATGATCACAGCGCCTTCATCCGCTGCTCGTTTTGCCCGGCTGACATCCTGGTTGAACTCCCGGCTCGAAATAGTGGTGACGGTCATGGGCTCCCCTGCTTCCAATGATACTACAATGCTACAAAATCGTGATACGTCCCTCATCCCGCGAAAACATCGCCCGTAGCATACTAGTCAAAACAGTGGTGTCGATCCTATGACCATCCTCTGCCTTGCCAGCTACGAAAAAGGCCACGCTTTCCTCCGCCAGTGTCACCGCCAGGGCGCGCGCATTCTCCTTATCACCTCGCTCAGCCTGAAGGACTCCGCTCACTGGCCGCTCGAAAGCATCGCTGAAATCTTCTACATGCCGGACGACGAAAACCAGTGGGACCGCACCACACTCGTCAACTCGGTCAGCCATATCGCCCGCAGCGAATCCATCGACTGCGTCGTTGCCCTTGACGATTTCGATGTCGAACTGGCCGCTATGCTCCGGGAACACCTGCGCATCCCCGGTATGGGCGAAACTACCGTCCGCCACTTCCGTGACAAACTCGCCATGCGCATGCAGGCGGCCGATGCCGGCATCCGCGTTCCTGCCTTTGTCCACGCCCTGAATCGCGACCGTGTCCGCGAGTTTATGGGTCGCGTGGCCGCGCCCTGGATACTCAAACCCCGCTCACTTGCCGGTGCCATTGGTATTAGTAAAATCGCCAGTGAAACCGAATTCGAGGCCGCAGCGGAGGCACTCGGTGACCTGCAATCGCACTATCTGCTGGAGCGGTTCATCCCCGGTGACATCTTCCACGTGGACAGCATCGTCTACAACCGCGAAGTCCGCTTTGCCATCGCCAGCCGCTACGGTCGTCCGCCCCTGGAGGTTGCGCACGAAGGGGGCATCTTCACCAGCCAGATCATCGACCGCGGCTCTGCTCTGGCCCACCATCTTTTGCGCGTCAATGCCGATGTCATGCAGGCCTTCCGTATGCTCAACGGTGTCTCGCACACCGAATTTATCCGGGGTCGTGACGACGGCGAAATCTATTTTCTGGAAACCTCCGCGCGGGTGGGCGGGGCTCACGTTACCGACCTCGTCGAAGCCGCCTCAGGCCTCAATCTCTGGGCCGAATGGGCCAAAGTGGAACTGGCCGGCGGCAAGGAGGATTACCAGGTTTCACCCCCGCGCGAGGACTATGCCGGCCTTCTGGTTTCCCTCGCCAGACAGGAGAGACCCGACACCAGTGCTTACAACGATACTGAATTGGTTTGGCGGATGGAGAAGGAAAGCCACGTCGGTTTCATTGTCCGGTCTGCGCAACCCGAGCGGATTGAACAACTTCTGAACTCCTATACAGACCGCGTCCAGACCGACTTCTGGGCCTTCGCACCGGCGAAGGAGAAGCCCAGCCACTGAGGCTCATCGATTGTTACGCTACAGTGAGTAGCCCGAGTTGTTGCCGATAAGAAATTGACATGCCTACCCCGTACGTAAGAACCGCTCCGAAGCCAACCCCGCGATCAGCCAATCCCGGTGCGCTGGCCGAGGAGATCATCGAACACCTCGCCTACCGCATCGGCAAGGATGCCACTGTCGCCAAACCGCATGACTTGCTCAAGGCCGCAATCCTTGTTATTCGCGACCGTGTCATTGACCACTGGATGGACTCCACCCGCCGCACCTACAAGACCGGGGCCAAGCGGGTGTACTACATCTCCATGGAATTCCTCATCGGACGCCTGATGCGCGATGCGGTTTCCAATCTTGGGATGCTGGAAAATATTACCGCTGCGTTACAGTTGCTGGGCGTTGATCTGGATACCATCGCTGAACTGGAGCCCGATGCCGCCCTGGGCAATGGTGGGCTGGGCCGCCTCGCCGCGTGTTTCATGGAAAGTATGGCGACCGTGGATATCCCGGCCTTCGGTTACGGCATTCGCTACGTCAACGGTATGTTTCGCCAGGAAATTTCGGATGGTCGCCAGGTGGAACTCCCCGAAACCTGGCTGGCGCATGGCAACCCCTGGGAATTTGAGCGCCGCGAGAGCTCCTATGAAATCGGCTTCGGTGGAACGGTGGAAACCATCACCGGCCCCGATGGCGTTTCAAAAATGGTATGGAAGCCCGGTGAACGGCTGATTGCCAGCGCCTACGACACGCCCATTGTCGGCTGGCGCGCCAAACGGGTGAACACATTGCGGCTCTGGGCGGCCCAGGCTATCGACCCCATTTTGCTGGATGCTTTTAACGCCGGTGACCACATGGGTGCCGTGCGGGAGAGCAACAAGGCCGAGGCGTTGACGCGCATTTTGTATCCGGCCGATGGCACGCCAGCGGGCCAGGAACTCCGGCTGCGGCAGGAGTACTTCTTCTCCTCCGCCTCGCTGCAGGACATTCTGCGCCGCCACCTGAATCAATACCACGATTTGCGGTTATTGCCAGACAAGGTCGCGATCCAGCTCAACGACACCCACCCGGCCGTGTCCGTGGCCGAATTGATACGTCTGCTCACCGACGTCCACGGACTGGATTTCGATACCGCGTGGGATCTCACGCGCCGCAGCATCGCCTACACCAATCACACCCTGTTGCCGGAAGCTCTGGAAACCTGGGCCGTCTCACTCTTCGAACGCCTGCTGCCGCGGCACCTGGAAATCATTTACGCCATCAACGGACGCCTGCTGGTGGAAGCCAAAACCCTGCACGCCGCCACCGATGAGGAAATTCGTAATATCTCGCTGATCAGTGAAGGCACGGGGAAGTATGTGCGCATGGGCAACCTGGCGTTTGTGGGTTCGCACAGTGTGAACGGCGTTTCCGCGCTGCACTCCGAGCTGATCAAGCAGACGGTATTTCGCGATCTGCACCGCCTCTACCCGGGGCGTATCAACAACAAGACCAACGGCATCACCCCGCGGCGCTGGCTCATGCAATCGAACCCGGCGCTGACCGAACTGCTGCGGGAGACCATTGGCGATCGCTTCATGGACGATGCGGAGGCTCTCGAAGCACTCAACGCCTTTGCCGGTGACCTCGGGCTGCAGCAGCGCTTCGCCGCCGTGAAACAGGCCAACAAAGAACGCCTCGCCGCCATGATTGCAGACCGCATGAGCATTCACGTAGACCCGGCCGCGCTGTTTGATATTCAGATCAAACGCATCCACGAATACAAACGGCAGTTGATGAACATCATCGAAACCGTAGCGCTGTACCAGCAGATTCAGGACAACCCCCATGGCGCATGGACACCCCGCGTCAAGCTTTTTGGCGGCAAGGCCGCGTCCAGCTATCTCAATGCCAAACTTTGCATCCAGCTGGCCGGCGACGTCTCGAAAGCCATCAACAACGATCCCACAATCAAGGGCTTGCTCAAGCTGGTCTTCGTGCCCAACTACAACGTGTCCCTGGCGGAAGTGATGATCCCCGCAGCTGATCTTTCCGAGCAGATCTCCACTGCCGGCATGGAAGCCTCCGGCACCGGCAATATGAAGCTGGCGCTGAACGGCGCACTCACCATAGGCACGCTGGATGGCGCCAATGTGGAGATTAAACAGCGCGTGGGCGACCACAACATCTTCATCTTCGGCTTGACCACCGAAGAAGTGGCTGCAAAGCGGAACGGGGCTTACAACCCGCGCACGCCGATTGAACGATCACCTTATTTGGCGCGTGCCCTGGAAGCCATTGCTTCCGGCAAGTTCTCGCCTGAAGAACCGGGGCGCTACAAGGGTCTCATCTCCGGTCTCTATGATCGTGACTGGTTCATGGTGGCAGCGGATTTCGATGCTTACTACGCCACCCAGCGGGAGATCGATGGCGTGTGGCAGAATAGTGCCGATTGGTACGCGCGAGCCATCCACAACACCGCCAATATGGGCTGGTTCTCCTCGGATCGCACAATAAGGGAGTATGCCAACGAAATCTGGGGTATCCGAGCTTAACCGGCTAACGCCAGGGCCTAACCGGCTGACGTCGGCGGCAGATATTGACGCTGTTGTTTCCGCGTCTCACCCCGATCCCTTTGCAGTGCTCGGTATTCAGGCCGCGGGGACTGGTTTCCTCGCGCGATGCTTCATTCCGGGTGCGGAACTGGTGACCGCTTTCACCCGTCGTGGAAACGTGGCCGGCCAACTGGAGCGCAGGGATAAAGCCGGCTTCTTCGATGGCATGCTGAAGCTCCGCAAACGCCAGGCTCTTCGCTATTGGGCGCGCGCGGGCGAACGCGAATGGTGGGTGGAAGACGCTTACTGCTTCGGTCCCGTCCTCGGACCCCTGGACGATTACTACATGGCCGAGGGCTCACACCATCGCCTGTTTGACCGGATGGGCTGCCATCTCATCGAACACGAAGGCGTGAAGGGGGCGCACTTCGCGGTGTGGGCGCCGAATGCGAAGCGAGCCTCTGTGGTGGGCGATTTCAACGATTGGGATGGTCGTCGCCACGTGATGCGCAAGCGGCAGAGTACTGGCGTCTGGGAGATCTTCATTCCCGGCATTGAAGCCGGAAGGGGTTATAAATTTGAGTTTCGCTCCAGCTTACCGGGACGCATGCCGCTCAAGGCCGACCCCTTCGCGAGGCGGTCCGAACTGCGACCCGCCAACGCGTCAGTTACCGCCGGCGAACCGGATCACCCGTGGGGTGATGCCGCTCATCTCGAATTCCGCCAGACGGCCGATGCCCGCCGGCAGCCAATCTCGATTTTCGAAGTACACGCTCCGTCATGGCGGCGCAGGGCAGACGGAACCTTCCTTTCCTGGGATGAACTGGCCAGCGCTCTCATTCCGTATGTTACGGAGATGGGCTTTACCCACATCGAACTGATGCCGGTGATGGAGCATCCCCTCGATGCCTCATGGGGCTATCAAACCACCGGGCTTTATGCGGTTTCCGCCCGCTTCGGCGAACCGGCCGGATTTGCGCGGTTTGTGGATGGTGCGCATCGGGCCGGCATTGGCGTGATTCTGGACTGGGTGCCGGCCCACTTTCCCACCGACGCGCATGGTTTGGCGCGTTTCGATGGCACGGCGCTGTATGAGCACGAAGACCCGCGCCAGGGTTTCCATCCCGATTGGAAAACCGCGATTTATAACTTCGGGCGCAGTGAGGTGCAGGCGTACCTGATCAACAATGCCCTGTACTGGGCGCAGGTCTTTCACGCCGATGGCCTGCGGGTAGATGCTGTGGCCTCTATGTTGTACCTGGACTATTCGCGCAAAGAAGGCGAATGGGTGCCGAACAAATTCGGCGGACGCGAGAATCTGGAATCGGTGGAATTCCTCCGCAACATGAACCAGACCGTGCATGCAGCCCACCCGGGCGTGATGATGATCGCGGAGGAATCCACCTCGTGGCCGAAAGTTTCGCATCCGGTGGAAGAAGGCGGACTGGGATTCAACCTGAAGTGGAACATGGGTTTCATGAACGACACGCTGCGATATCTGGCGCGTGACCCTGTTCACCGCAAATTCCACCACGAGGACATGACGTTTGGCCTGATCTACGCGTGGTCAGAGAATTTCGTGCTGGCACTTTCGCACGATGAAGTGGTGCATGGCAAGGGAACGCTGCTCACGAAAATGGCTGGTGACCGCTGGCAGAAGTTCGCCACGTTGCGCGCCTATTACGGGTTGCTGTGGGGCTACCCGGGAAAGAAACTTCTTTTCATGGGACAGGAGTTCGCGCAGCGCTCGGAGTGGAATGAGAAGAAGCAACTGGACTGGCATTTGCTGGCCAACCCCGCACACGCCGGAATGCAGCGTCTGGTGAAAGATCTGAATCAGGTGTACAAGAGCCGCCCCGCACTGCACGCGCGCGATTGTGAACCGGAAGGTTTTGAATGGCTGGTGGTGGACGACCGTGAACGCTCGGTGTTTGCATGGGTGCGCAGAGCCCCGGGGGAGCGGCCAATTGCCGTGGTTTCCAACTTCACCCCGACCCCGCACCCGGCTTATCCCCTGCCTCCGGCGGCGGGCGGGCGCTGGCGCGAGATCCTCAACACCGATGCCCACATTTACGGTGGTACAGGCACCGGCAACTACGGTGAACCGGTATCGGGGACAATAGTGGTTCCGCCTTTGGCGACCATCTTTCTCGAACACGAACCGGAGTAGACTATGCCCCGAAACCAATACCAGCCGCTGGCTCGTGAAGCAATGGCGTACGTGCTGGCGGGAGGACGGGGGGCACGCCTCAACGAACTCACCGAACGCCGCGCCAAACCCGCCGTTTATTTCGGCGGCAAGGCCCGCATTATCGATTTCGCTCTCTCCAACGCGCTGAACTCCGGCATTGGCCGCATCGCGGTGGCCACCCAATACAAGGCGCATTCCCTGATTCGCCATCTGCAACGCGGCTGGAACTTCCTGCGCCCGGAGCGTAACCAGAGCTTCGATATTCTGCCCGCCAGTCAGCGGGTTTCGGAAACGCAGTGGTATCTGGGAACGGCTGACGCCGTGTATCAGAACATCGATATCATTCAGGGCTACAACCCGCCGCCGCGCTACATGGTGGTTCTGGCGGGCGATCACATCTACCGCATGGACTACGAACTCATGCTGCGGCAGCACGTGACCGACGGAGCGGATGTCACCATCGGCTGCCTGGAGGTTAGACGCGAGGAGGCCTCCGGTTTCGGCGTGATGGCCGTAGACACCGAAGACCGGATTATCGATTTTGCGGAGAAACCAGTTGACCCCCCGGGCATTCCCGGCCAGCCCGACATGGCACTGGCCTCCATGGGCATCTACGTTTTCCAGACCCAGTTCCTGCTCGACCTGCTGAACGCCGACGCGGCTGACAAAAACTCCAGTCACGATTTCGGCAAAGATCTGATTCCGTATCTGGTGAGGAATTACAAGGCGGTAGCCCACCGGTTTACCGAATCGTGCGTGCGGGCTGAAGCCGAGCCCGAGGCTTACTGGCGTGACGTGGGAACCCTGGACGCCTACTGGGAAGCCAACATCGATCTCACTGATTTGACGCCGGCGATGGATATCTACGATCACAAGTGGCCCATCTGGACTTACGCCGAGATCACCGCGCCGGCCAAGTTCGTGCACGATGAAGACGGGCGTCGCGGCGCCGCGGTCTCCTCCCTGGTGTCGGGCGACTGTATCGTTTCCGGTGCCACGCTCCACCGCACGCTTCTTTCCACCGGGTGCCGTGTAAATTCCTGGTCGCATCTGGATGGTGCGGTGGTGCTGCCGGAGTGCACCATCGGACGCCGTGCGTCACTGACCAAAGTAGTGATTGACCGCGGTGTGAAGATTCCGGAAGGACTGGTGGTGGGGCAGGATCCGATCGACGATGCGCGGCGTTTCCGCAGGACTGAGAAAGGCGTCTGTCTGATTACTCAGGACATGATTGACCGGCTGGCCTAACGGATGCGCATACTGGCCGTTGCATCTGAACTCTACCCTCTGGTGAAAACCGGTGGTCTGGCTGACGTTACCGGTGCCCTGCCGCTGGCGTTGAAGAGTCAGGGCGTTGAAGTCCGCACACTCATACCCGGCTATCCGGCGGCAGTGCGCGGCCTGGGCGAACCTACCGCTGTTTACGAATATGGCGAGGCGCGGATTCTGGCGGGCAACGTCAATGGTGTGGACGTGCTGCTGCTGGATGCACCCAAACTTTTCGACCGCCCGGGAGGGCCCTACGGAGATGCCTCAGGCGCTGACTGGCCCGACAACTGGCTGCGCTTTGCGGCGCTCTGCCGTTGTGGCTCTGATATCGCGGAAGGGTTGCTGAAAGACTGGCAACCGGAACTGGTACACGTCCACGACTGGCAGGCGGCAATGACGCTGGCCTATCTTCGACACGGCAAGGTTCCGGCCATGCCAGCGGTGATTACGGTACATAACCTGGCATTCCAGGGCCAGTTTCCGCCTTCGATCTTCTCTTCTCTGGCATTACCGGAGAGCACGTTTTCAGTGGAAGGCGTGGAGTATTACGGCAACGTCGGCTACCTGAAGGCCGGGTTGCGTTACGCCAATGCCATCACCACGGTAAGCCCTTCGTACGCCCAGGAAATTCGTACGCCGGCTTTCGGCATGGGCCTGGAAGGTCTGATCAATTCGCGTGCCGATGTCCTACACGGCATCGTGAACGGAATCGATACCGAAGTATGGGATCCGGGTTCTGACCTGGATCTGGAAGCCACGTATTCCTCACGGACACTACAACGGCGGCGGAAGAACCGGGAGGCCATCGAACGGCGATTTGGTCTGGCCAGTGACGACGGACCGATATTCTGTGTGATCAGCCGGCTGACTTTCCAGAAAGGCATTGATGTGGTCGCCACAGTGGCCGATGACCTGGTAGCCGCAGGCGGCAAGCTGGTGGTGCTTGGCTCGGGCGAGCGGGTGCAGGAAGCAGGTTTGCTGGCTGCCGCGGCGCGAAATCCGGGGCGAGTGGGAGTGGTGATTGGGTATGAAGAATCTTTGTCTCACCTCATCCAGGGCGGCGCGGATGCGATCCTGATCCCTTCGCGTTTCGAACCTTGCGGGCTAACCCAACTGTGCGCGTTGCGCTACGGCTGTATCCCGGTGGTGACGCGCACCGGCGGCCTGGCAGACACAGTTATCGACGCCAACGGAGCGGCACTGTCAGCCGGCGTCGCGACCGGCTTCCAGTTTGCGCAACTCAGCGCCGGATCGCTGCGGCAAGCGCTGGCCCGTGTCTTTGAAGTGTGGCGACAGCCGAAGGAGTGGGCAGCGATGCAACGCCAGGCAATGAAGAGCGACGTATCCTGGGAGCAGAGCGCGGCCCGATATGCGGCGTTGTACCGGTCGCTGGTGCCGGAGCGGTCTTGAACCAGCCGCCTGGCTCGGTTCCCGGTCCAGATGGCGTCTGGTTTTCGGTCTGGTCCTCAGCGGTGCAACAACTCTTTGTCGATTGCGAAGGGCAGCGATTCCCCCTGCAACGCGGCCCTGATGACGTCCACCGGGCATTCGTACCGGGAATCGGCGAAGGCACCCGCTATGCGCTGGTCGCCAACGGGCGATTGCTTATGGACCCTTACGCGCTGGAGATCGATGGCCCCTGGGGAACCATGCCGCGCGCGATCGTGCGCAAACTACCGCCCGCGGTCGAGCTTCAGGCACCCTTGTTTTCTCCATCAGGTCTCATCTATGAACTTTCCGTGCGGGCGTTCACCATGCTTCACCCCGAGGTACCGGCGGAACTTCGGGGAACGTTGCGGGCCCTGCTGCAGCCCGCGGTAATCGCGCATCTGAAAAAGCTGCGCGTTAGCGCGGTGGAACTGATGCCCATCCAGGCGTGGATCGACGAGCCGCATCTGGCCCCGCTGGGGTTACGCAATGCCTGGGGCTACAACAGCATGAACTTCATGGCGCTGGACCCGCGCCTTGCGCCGGGCGGTTTCAACGATCTGCGCGACGTAGTAGCGGGTCTGCACGCGGAGGGCATCGGGGTAATTCTGGACGTGGTTTTCAACCATACCGGCGAAAGCGACGACGAGGGAATCGTACTCTCGCTGCGTGGTCTGGACGAGCGCGCCTACTATCGCCACGATGCCGATGGACGACTGCTCAACGAATCGGGCTGTGGCAACGCCATCAACTGCGAGCATCCGATGGCCCGACGACTGGTAATGGACAGCCTGCGGCATTATGTCCGCTACGCGGGCGTGGATGGCTTTCGCTTCGACCTGGCTCCCATTCTGGGCAGAACGCGCAGAGGATTCGACCCGAATGCTCCATTTTTCGGGGAGCTGCTGCGCGACCCCGTGCTGAAGGACCGCATTCTTATTGCCGAACCCTGGGACGTGGGTCCCGATGGATATCAACTGGGGCGATTCCCGGCACCGTTTTTGGAGTGGAATGACAGGTACCGCGATGACGTCCGCCGTTTTTGGCGAGGTGATGCCGGCACCATTGGCAGTTTGGTGACGCGCGTTGCCGGTTCCGAAGACGTTTTCGGCGGACAACAAACGCGCACCGTTAACTACCTCGCGTCGCATGATGGTTTTACCCTGCACGATCTGGTTTCGTACAACGAGAAGCGCAACGAGGCGAACGGCGAACAGAACCGCGACGGAACCAACGCGAACTATTCGTGGAGGGGCGGATCGGAAGACCCGAGGGCGCTGCTGGCAACGCTGTTCGCCTCGCGCGGCGCCATTATGCTGACGGCGGGCGACGAGTTCGGGCGTACCCAGCTTGGCAACAACAATGCCTATGCGCAGGACAACGAAATCACCTGGCTGGATTGGCTGTCACGTGACCGGGATCTGGAGGCGTTCACGGCGGAGCTGGCCAGGCTGCGGGAAGAGTCTCCGCAGATTGGCGATCCCCGATTTCTGCGGCCCGGCGATGTGACGTGGTGCCAGGCGGATGGAACGCCATTTGACGAGGCCGCGTGGAATGATGTGCGCAGCGGACTGGTGGCGATGAAGCTGCCGGAGATCACGATTGTGTTTGATCGCCGCGCCGGAAAACAGGTGTCTTTTGTGAAAGAGGACGTGAGTGCGACGTAACGAATGGTGGCGCGGCGCGGCGATTTATCAGATCTACCCACGCTCGTTTCAGGACAGCAATGGTGATGGCGTGGGCGATCTGCGGGGGGCCATCCGGCGGTTGCCCTATGTGGCTGCGCTGGGAGTACAGGCAATCTGGATTTCCCCGTTCTTTCAATCGCCCATGGCAGACACGGGTTACGACGTCTCTGACTATTGCGCGGTAGATCCGCTATTTGGAACGCTGCTGGATTTCGATGAGCTGCTGGATGTGGCGCACGGTCTGGGCCTGAAGGTGATTGTGGACCACGTGCTCTCCCATTCCTCAGACCAGCACCGCTGGTTTACGGAAAGCCGCTGTGACCGCCACAATAACAGAGCCGACTGGTATGTCTGGGCCGATCCGAAGCCGGATGGAACGGCTCCCAATAACTGGCTCTCGGTATTCGGCGGGCCGGCGTGGGAATGGGATGCAACGCGACGCCAGTATTATCTGCACAATTTTCTCGCGTCGCAGCCGGATCTGAATTTTCACAACCGGGCAGTGCAGGATGCCGTACTGGAATGTGCGCGATATTGGCTGGAACGAGGCGTGGACGGCTTTCGCCTGGATGCTGTGAACTTCTGTTTTCACGACCGCTTGTTGCAGAATAATCCTGCCATGGCGGCGGGTGCGGCCAATGATATTCCCGAGACCAACCCCTACGGGTTTCAGGATCATCGCTATGACAAGACGCAACCAGAGAACATCGCCTTTCTGCGGCGGTATCGGCAATTGCTGGATCAGTACGAAGGAAAAGTCGCCATTGGCGAAGTGGGCGACGGGCCGCGTTCCCTGAAGACGGCGGGCGAATACACTTCCGGCAGCGACAAACTGCATATGTGTTACACCTTCGATCTGCTGGGCCCGGAGTTCACGCCGACGCGATTCGCGGCTGCCATCCGAAATTTTGAAGAGGCCGCGCCCGACGGGTGGCCGTGCTGGGCATTCTCCAATCACGACGTGGTGCGACATGCCACGCGCTGGGGGGAAGGCGCGGTGGAACTGGCGATCATGTTGCTGGTGGCGCTGCGCGGGGCTATTTGCCTGTACCAGGGAGAAGAGCTGGGCCTGACCGAAGCCGATCTGCAATTCGAAGACCTGCGCGACCCATACGGCATCCGCTTCTGGCCCGCGTTCAAGGGGCGCGACGGATGCCGGACACCGATGGTTTGGGAAGGCGGTGCGTCCAACGGAGGTTTTTCCAGGGCGCGGCCCTGGCTGCCGATTCCTCAGGAACATCTGGCGAAGGCACCGGATGTGGCCGCCGCGATTCCCGAACGGTATCGTGAGGCGTTACGGTTCCGGCGGAAACATTCTGCATTGCAGCGTGGGTCGATACGGATTACGGAGGCGAGCGATACGGTTCTCGCTTTCATCCGCGAGACGGAGGAGGAATCGCTGGAATGCGTCTTCCATATGGCAGAGCCGTACGGATGGACTTTCCGTAGCGGCACGACTTCGCTATCCTAATCGCAATGAGCACCCGCCGAATACTGTTTGCCCTGACCTGCGGCACCCTGCTGCTGCAATCCCAGCAGTCTGTGCAATCGACGCTGATCAGCGGAGCCCGCATTGCCGACGGCACGGGCAGCGCTCTGCTGGATGCCGATGTGCGCGTGGAAGGCGACCGGATTACGGAGATTGGCAAGCTGGCCGCGAAGCCAGGGGAGCGCGTGATCGACGCGAAAGGCCTGGTGCTCTCGCCGGGCTTTATCGACCTGCACAATCACTCGACCGCAGTGGATAAAGAACCACTGGCTGCCACGCAGATTTCACAGGGCATTACGACGGCGTTACTGGGACAGGATGGTTCTTCCCCCTGGCCGATCAAAGACTGGCTGGACGCACGGCGCAAGGCCCCGCCGGCGATGAATATCGCGCTGCTGGTGGGGCACGCCACGGTTCGCCGGGAAGTGATGGGCGAGGATTACAAACGCAATGCGACTCCGGAAGAAATTGCTTCGATGGCCATGCTGGTGGACCGCGCTATGGAGGAAGGCGCAGTGGGCCTTTCCAGCGGTCTGGAATATGAAGTGGGCAGCTACAGCACTCCGCAGGAGATGACGCTGGTGGCGCGCACCGCGGGCGGTCGCGAAGGCATTTATCTCTCGCACGTGCGCGACGAAGGCGACAACGCCATGGACTCATTCGAAGAAATGATCCGCATCGCCGAACCGGGGCGGGTAAGTGTGGGAATTTCTCATATCAAACTGGGCACGGAAAAGGTCTGGGGCAAGGCGCCCCAGGTGGTGGATATGATCAACAGCGCCCGTGCGCGCGGCGTAGACATTCAGGCCGATCAGTATCCTTACGACGCGTGGTCTTCCACCATTACGGTACTGGTGCTGGATAAGAAATACGATGATCCGGTGAGCGTGGGCAAAGGTTTGGCAGACGTGGGTGGCGCGGGAAATATTACCATTACCCGCTGCGCGCAGCATCCCGACTTTGAGGGCAAAACACTGGAGGCAATTGCGAGGGCCAACAACGTGTCGCCGGTGGAGATGTTCTCCCGCATCGTAAAAGACGGAGGGGCGAGCATCAACTGCAAAGCCATGCGCGATGACGACATCAGGACGTTTTTCCAGCAGCCGTGGGTAGCGGTGGCAAGCGACGGCGGCATCGGCATGGCCCATCCGCGCGGTGCCGGCACGTTCCCGCGCGTGTTGGGTGTTTACGTACGCGAACGGAAATGGGTGACGCTGGAAGAAGCGGTGCGGAAAATGACCTCGCTGCCCGCTGCGCGTCTGAACATGAAAGATCGCGGCGAAATCAAAACGGGGGCATTTGCCGACCTTGTTCTGTTCAATCCCGATACCGTGAAAGACAACTCAACGTTCGCTGAACCGTTCAAAATCGCCACCGGCATTGAGAAGGTTTTCGTCAACGGACAGATTGTTTGGGAAGACGGCAAAGCCACGGGTGCGAAACCGGGCCGGGTGCTGGAACGTCCGTTGAATTGAGACAGTTGATCTGCCGGATGAATGGAAGGCCGTGTGGTCAACTGGTAACTGGAGCTTCGATTGAATCATAATCTTGGGCGCGTTTGCGTGGTTGCAGCGGGTGCCCTTTGGCTGGCAGGTTGTTCCGATTCCCCCACGCCCACACCAAAGACAGCGGTTGTTTCGCAGAAGAAAGTACCAGAAGCCCCGGCTGGCCCCGTGAGTGGCAAGACGGCGCTGTACGCTCTGGACAAGGAAGCGCGGGTCTGGGCCAAAGACCGGCTACTGATCAGCCTGGTCAGCAGCGAGGTACCGTCGATGCCAAGCGAAGCGGGGAAGTATCCCATGTGGACCGCAGTGTTCGTTTCGGAGTCGAGAGGGCAGGCGCACAACATGATTTATTCCATGGTTGACCAGCCGCCCATGATCAACAAAGGCATTACGGTGAAGGGTGAAAGCTCGTGGGGCGGTCAGAGGCAGGACGCGCTGGCATTTGAGATTTCTGATGCGCCGGTGGATTCCGATGCGGCTTACGCAACGGCCCTGCACAAGGCGGTGGGCTGGGTATCGAGAAACCCGGGGAAGAAACCAGTATTCATGCTGGGATATTCCGGGAGCCTGCCCGCACCTTCCTGGTATATTCTGTGGGGCACGCGGTCCAATGGCTACGCGGCATTCGTGGAGGCGCAAAAGGGCACGCTGGTCGAGCGGTAGCGGGCGGGTGTCTGAAGAGGCACTCAGCGCGAGCGAAACGGCGTTGCCCTTTGCCAGCGATCTTCGAACAAGTGCTTCATCGCTTCGCCCAGACCGGCGTGGTCGAATACCAGCGAGGTCCACATGGGCCGGCTGACCACCGGGTCCAATAGGGCGATTAACCCGGACTGCCCGTCGAATAAGGCAAGCTTGAGCGGCAGGGAATCGGCTTCGCGAATCTCCACGCCGGCGTCCACGTAGCCAGCCAGCCACTGGCGGTGTTTGTCATCGGTGCGACTTTCGATTAACAGGCGGCACACCACACCTTTCGCCAGCGCCGCCAGCACCAGTTTCTCGTCTACCAGGTCTACCGCGTAGGGCGGGCGGGAAAATTCGCAATACGCCTGCCGGGTCTCTGCCAACATGCGGCGATACTCGGCGGCTGTCTGGTTTTGCTCGCTGACAATGCGCAGAAAGTCGAGCGTGCCGCGGCCGCCCTTGCCTTCCGAGTACAACTGGGCAAGGTCGGTGGCCAGCACAGCGGCGGATTGCCGCTGATTTTCCAGCTCGTGTTCGGTCTGCTGCCGCTTGCGCTCCAGCCAGGAGGGCAGGGCAAGTTTGGGTTCCACAGCGGAAAACAGCTTGGTGCGTCCCTGCACCACCTGCGCGAAGCCCTTCTCCACCAGACTGTCCAGAACCTCGTAGATCTTCTGCCGCGGCACGTGCGCCCGGGGCGCAATTGCCAGCGCCTTGAATTGCCCGTGTCCCAGCAGCACCAGCCAGGCGCGGGCCTCATAGGCGTTCAATCCCAGTTGCTGGAGGTTCCGCCAATAGCGCAAATACTCGACTTCGGGAACGTCATTCTTCATTGTTGCGTCCTTCAACTGTATCTGATTTTGAGAGGCTGCTGAAAGCCCTCGCCGTTCCCGTGGTATTTTGCAAGCAGGGCGTGCAGTGCTGTTGCCTGTTCCGATCTTTCATCCATGAGTCATCATGTTGTTTTCGCGGCACTTGCATTGGTTTGCGTGTTGCCCGCCCAGGCCCAGATCACGCTCAACGCCACGCCCACCCGGGTTATCGGCCAAACCTCGCTGACGGTTAACAACCTCAACCCGAACCTGGTGGAGGGACGAGAGTTCCTGTCCCCCGAGGCCGTAGTGCTCGATACCAGCACCAACCCGCCCGGCCTTTATGTAGCCGACACCGGCAACAACCGCGTGCTGGGCTTTCGTAGCGCTGTCGGGTTCGCAAACGGACAGAAAGCGGACATCGTGATCGGTCAGGTGGACCTGGTCACGACGCTGCCGGATGGCCCGGGACGCACCCGTACCACTGGCATGAGTTCGCCCGTTGGCATTGTTGTGGATAAGAGCGGAAACTTGTATGTGGCTGACGCAGGCAACAACCGGATTCTACGTTTTCCGAAACCCCTGCAACAGACCGATGTACAGGTTCCCGATTTAGTGATCGGCCAATCGGGCTTTACGACGCGGACGGCCAATGAGGGAGGGATCTCGGCGGCTACGGTGGCGTTTACCAGCACAGCCGGGCCGCAGCAGGTGTTTCCTGCCTTCGACGCCGCAGGCAATCTCTGGGTACCCGATTCCGCCAACAACCGGGTGCTTCGTTTCCCCGCAAGGGTGCTGGGAAGTGACGCCACGTCCGGTCCTGAGGCCGATCTGGTGCTGGGGCAGGTCGATTTCGTCGGTAACGGCTACACTCCGGCGCAGACGGTCAGTTCGGTCACATCGCTGAACACGTTTGGAGGTCCCACCGGCATTGCGTTCGATTCCGCCGGACGACTATTTGTCTCGGAATCGGTCTCAGGCCGTCGGGGCCGTGTGCTGGTGTGGACGCCACCGTTCTTCTTTGGCCAGGCCGCCACCCGGTTATTGGGGGTGAACCTGGACGCATCGCGTCCCGCCACAACCAGTGAGTCCGAGTTTAACGGGGGTATCGCGCAGGTCTTTTCCCTGGGCAACCGGATCGGTGTTGCCGATTCCCAGAATCATCGCCTGCTACTGTTCCAGCCGGTAGAACAGTGGACTTCCAATACCCTCTACCAGGCGGCGGCGCAAGTGGTGGGGCAGGCCGATTTTTCCAGTGCCCGCGTCAACCGCGGACAGGGCTTGCCCGGGCCCGGCACGCTGGCTACCCCCGCCGGTGCTTTCTTCGCAGGGGGAGAACTGTATGTTGCCGACACGGGTAACCATCGCATAGTGGTTCTGCCGCAAAGCGGCTCCGGTTTCGGCCCCGCTACCCGGGTTCTGGGTCAGGATCGCTTCGACACCCAGGGACCAAATCTGCTGGAAGGGCGGGAATTCAATTTCAGCGGAGGTGAGGCGGGACTTGCGGTCGACCTGAGTTCCTCCCCGCCGCATCTCTACGTGGCGGATTCCGCCAACCACCGCGTCCTCGGTTTTAATGACCTGCGCAATATTCAACCCGGTCAGAAGGCCGATATTGTCATTGGCCAGGCGGACTTCCAGACCGGGATCATCAACTATCCCGGCAACGACCCCGCACGGCCCAATTCCTCCGGTTTGAACACGCCCACTGGCCTCTTTGTGGATGTGACAGGCAATCTGTACGTGGCCGACAGCTTCAATGGACGCGTCCTGCGCTTCCCCAAACCATTTGACAACTACAAGCCGGGGGTGCCGCAGACCGCTAATCTGGTGCTGGGTCAACTGAATTTCACCAGCGCAATTATCGACGCCACGGACCGCACCATGGGTGCCCCTTACGGCATCACGCAGGTTTCCGAACACGGCCTGATGGTCTCTGATACCCGGCACAACCGGGTTCTGCTGTTCCCGGGAACACCGGAGACTTTTGTCTCCGGTGAGGCCGCCACCAGGGTCTTCGGCCAGCCCGATTTCACCAGCACCTCCGCCGGCAGCGGTGGTAATCAGTTCAGCGGCCCCCGCCATATTTCCAGCGACAGCGATGACCGCCTCTACGTTGCTGATTCCGGCAACGGACGCGTGCAAATCTTCGACCACGCGCCCACAGCGTTACCCGGTTCTTTTGCCGCCGTCACACTGAACGCCGGGCTGAGTGCGCCGCGCGGGGTGTATGTGAGCATCGCCAATGGCGATATCTGGGTCTCTGACGCCGGCTCGAACCGCGCCATTCGCTTTCCCCAGTTCAACCTTCTGGCCCTGCGCGGATTCCAGGCGAATGCGACGCTCACCGCCAACAGCCCCCGTGCCGTGACGCAGGACGCCTGGGGAAACCTGTTTCTGGCTGAAATTACCAACCGGGTGACCATTTACTATCCCGGGTTATCACCTTTGAACGCGGCGAACTTTCTCTATCTGCCCTTGCAACCGCTGGCGCCGGGAATGGTTGCAGCGGTTTTCTCCACGGGTAACTTCCATCAATTTGGCGGCTCGGGTGAATTGGTAAAAACCATTCCTCTGGCGCGCACGCTTAACGGAGTTCAGGTGTTGTTTAACGGATCTCCCACACCGCTGTTTTATGCAGGCCCGGACCAGATCAACTTCCAGGTTCCCTGGGGCGCGCCACAAAGTGGCACAGCTAATCTGCAGGTAATGGAGGGGGCTACGGGCCGTGTTCTGGGCGACAGCGCGGTGGCCATGGGGCAGGTTGCTCCCGGCATCTTCACTCAGGCCGGCGATGGCATCGGAGCCGCTGCCGCGCAGAATGAAGACCATTCGCTCAATACGCAGACAAATCCGGCTTTGCAGGACAGCGTGATAACTATTTACGCTACGGGCCTGGGGTTTATTGACGGCGCGCCCGCCGATGGAGAAGGGGCTACAAAAGCCACCCCCATCCAGCGCCTGCCAACCATCATCATGGGAACCGCGCCGTTGCCTGACGAAAACATTCTGTATTGCGGCCTTGCCCCAACGCTGGTGGGGGTGTGGCAGTTGAATTTGAAAATCCCCAAAACGGTGGTGACTCTGCCCACCCAGCCGACCCAGGTTATCATTCTGCAGAACAGCGTGCCCAGCGGCGGCGCGGCGCTGGGACGCCTGGTGGAGATTTACGTAAAACGCCTGCCTTGACTGCAATCCGGGTACCTCACCGTTGTCCGGATGGAGATGAGAATATTGAAGGTCCTTAAGGGGCTGGCGGAATGTCACGACATCGCGCTCGGCGACCTTTTGGAAGGCATCGTACTGCATGCATTCGAAGGTAAGGCACCGTTTGGCAAAGAGTCGCTGAAGCTGGTTGCGGACCTGAGGAAGATCTACAAGCTGGATTTGGACGCGGCGGCCAGCCATCGTCTTGTGGAGGGTTAGTTAGTTAGTCCGTTACCGGGGGTGGGGGTGTATCAAAAGGTGTGAGATTTTTGAGAACCACGCGGGCGGGGTTGCCCATGGCCACGCAATAGGGCGGCACGTCAGCCAGTACAACGCTGCTCGCACCCACAATAGCCCCTTCGCCGATGGTTACCCCTTTCATGATCCATACGTTATTACCAATCCAGGCGCGACGGCAGATACGAACCGGCCTTATCTCGTCGCGACCTGGCGGCATATGAGCAATGCGCGCCCTGGCGTCCCGCGGGTGCCCGTCGGAGTCCATGACGGTTACTCCCGACGAAACAAAGACATCATCTTCAATGCTGATCGCCAGGTTGACGGAAAACTGAACGACGTGGCCGATGCTCACACGGTTGCCAATGGTCAGGACTGGTTCGTCAAAGATGCGACCGCTATGGATTCCGATATCCCCAAAAAAAGTCACATCGTCACCGAGATAAATTTTCGCGTGACCCTGCACAAAAGGAAGATGATTCATTCGGAATCTTTTGCCTATTGCCTCGCAGCGCCCACGAAATAAGGGCTCGCGAAAGAAAAAAGTGTTGCCGCGTCGCATAGAGCGCGCGAAGCCGCGGTGTGCATTGAAAAGCGGCTGCGGCGATGGATTCAGAAAGCGAGACAACGGAAGGCTGGCACGGGAACTACGCGGGCAATCCGGCGGAGCAGACAGTAAGCCTGGAATCACCACGCTTGATGCGTAGTGTCAGCCCTTTCAATTTCAAGTATGACCGCCCGCAATCCGGCAACCTCATGCCTCCTGTAACTCGCCGCGAAGATAGCCCAGCACCTTGTCGAATGAATCCATATCAGCCACTTGATCCAGATCGAGTACCAGGCTGAACTCGTCTTCCAGCACCTGCACCAGAGTGATTGCGGCAAGGGAATCCCAGGCCGGGGTTGAGGCCTGGCTAACGGAAGGAATAGCTTCCGCCGTAATATCGGGGAAGACTGTTTGAAAACACTCTACGAGGCGAGTGTGAATATTATCGGGCAGGCTCATCCGTGTCTATCTCCAGTATTTTGTGATGTAATTCGGGGCAAGTATTAAGAAAGGCTTCGCGGGGGAGGGTGAATTTCTCCGACGTGGCGTGTCCCCCTGTGACTTGTACCAGGAAATCCTGTAGCGGGCCGTTCCTGGGTGTGCCGATAAAGTCGAAGCAGATGTTGTCCACGTTGAACCGGTCAAACAAGACCCGCAGGCAGAGATGTTCAATTCGGCGCGCAAAGGCCCGGCAACTCATCACCCAGACGCGCAGATTCAAAGTCCGGCCGGCGCACTGCCCCTGCAGAACAGCGATCCGCCCGAGCTTGCCGAATTTGTCTTCGTAACTGACTACCGCCACCAACGCGCCGGGGGCAGAGACCAGTTCCTGCCAGTCGGCTTCGGAAAAGCGAACGCCATTCAGATTGAACTGGTTGGTCTTGTTCACCAGTTCGAGAGCGCGAGCATCCAAATGTCCGGTGCCAAATTCAAAAGTGACTGCGGCCCGGGCGTCCCGCAGGAAGGTCTCAGGTGCCTCACTACCACTGGCAGCCTGACGAAATGCAGCGCCCTCCCGAATGCTGTTCAAACGCAGCGCGTCGTCTTCCGAGAGCCGCTCTTTGCCACAGAGATCACGCAGTTGCCGAAGCATGGCGAAACCTGCCGCATCGTCGCCCGCAGGAAACTGGATGCAGTGGATACCAGGGTGGGCGGTTGCCACTTCAGCCAGTTCCATGGGGCTGTCGTCGACGAAGATCACGCTATCGGCGGCAATATTCCAGGTCTGGAGAATTCGTTCGACGGAGCCCGATTTTGCGTTCCAGTGGACCTCTACCGGGAACACCTGGCTGGAGGACAGTAACAAGTCCTCGCGAAGAAAAGCTTCGTTCACAATTTTCGGATCATTTTTGCTGGCAATTCCCACCAGTACGCCTTGTTGCGACAGAGCGGCAAGCAGCATCTGGTACAACCCGTGGAGCCGATGATGACTGGCCAGATCCCATTCCACCGCACCCGGACCGACTTCTCCTGCAATGCCGTGCCACAAAGTGTTATCGAGATCGGTAATAATGGCCTTTTTGGGCGAAGGCGGCGCAATGAGGTGGGCAAATGCGGCCCCCATCATGTCGGCGTGAGCCATCGTGTACGGGAGCCCGGTGCGCAGATCTGATTTGAAGTCGTAGCGCGACCCGGGTGCCGATGTTTCGTTCAGACTTCGCGGATTCATCACGGCCATACCGGCGCGCGCCACCTGCACAGAGAAATCGGAGATCAACTGATGCAGCATCAGTTCGGTTTCCGCCCCTTGCCAGCCAGGGGTGTGAAACAACGGCGCAAACGGCAGCGTGGGGAGGCTCACCACAACCCGGGTGCCCTTCGGCAAATGCAGCATGGCGGCCAGAATGCGGTCCAACATGGTCTTTGCGGAGGCAAGGGCATCGGCAACCTGATCCGCTGCCCAGCCGCTCCCCTCACGGAATCCGAGGCGGGGGTCCAGATCAGGCCATTCCAAAGCCACTGCTACCGCCTGCGCCCCGCATTGGGCCAGGCCTTCGAGTGTTGTCGCCATGTTGCCATACACGCCAGGAGCAACCTTCACGGCCCGGTTCTGCATTGCGGAATATAGATGCGCCGTTACGTAGGTCTGAAGATGCAGTGGAGTGAAGCCGCAAACCAGTACGACTTCGAACGGTTTGGCGTCCCGGGGAATCTTTTGGACAGTCTTCAAAGCCTCGGTGAAAGTCATTGGATCGGGTAGGCCGCGGGTACACTTACCGCAACACAATTCTATCTTGTTCAGCCAGGCGGTTCTACAGATCGCGGTATTTCACCAGGCGGACATGACGGCGTGCAATGGCGGCAAGGGCCTCCGCTGACGTAAGCGCGGTGAGCTCCACTGCGCGACTTTGCTTCAGGCGGGTGGCAGCGGCAGCGAGTTCGGGGCCGTGCCGCCCCGGGTGGCACATCAGTTCCGTGATGCCTGCGGGCAGGCGCTCCAAGATGCGTTGCAGGGAGGCGGTGTCAAGCGAGCCGGTGTGCTGGAAGCCGGTGAAATGACTGGTGCTGCGCAGGCCCGCAAGCTTGCGCTGAAAGGCAGGCCGCATCATCCGGATACCCAGAGTGACGGCGCGTTTCTTCAGACTGGCTGCGGCGTCCAGTTCAAAATCGAACGGCCTGCGCACCCAATGGATTCCAAACTCGCGAGCCACGCGCAGCAACGCGTCCATCACCGGCGGCAGCAGGTGCGTGTGTTTGTGGGAATCGATGTGACTGAGGCCAATACCGGCGTCGAGAATCTTCTTCACCTGGGCGCGAGCTTCTTCATAGGGCCGGATTTCACGACGCGCCAGCGCACCCAGCAATTCCTTCAAAGTGGCGGGCAGCTTTCGTGCGGGGTTCAGCACACTGTGTCCCTGCACCATCACCAGATGACAGCCTACGTCCAGCGTGGGGGTGGTCCGCGCCAGTTCCACGGCATGCTGGAAGGCACCGCCATTGGCCATGAGTGTGGTGGCGGTAAGAATGCCGCGTTGGTGCGCTTCGATAATACCTTCATTTACGTCGCGGGTGAAGCCGAAGTCGTCGGCGTTGACAATCAGCTGAATCGCGCCCGTCAGAACAATACCAGTTTGATGGTGAGGAACTTTTTCGGATTGGCGTGGACATCCTGCAGGAGCTTGTCCAGCTCCTTTGTGGCGGAATTCATGGAGTCGTACAACTGTGGATTCACCACCAGTTGCCCGATGGTGCCCTGACCGGCGTTGATCTTGTCGATGGCGTCGTTGACCTTGGTTGCGATCAGGTTGATCTGCTTATAGACTTCGTCGTCGTTGAGCAGTTTGCCGGCAGTGCCTTTCCCGGCATTGAGATTCTGCAGCATCTTTTTGGCTTCGGCGATACTGGCTCGGGCCTCGTCATAAATGACGGTGTCGTTGAGCAGTTTGCCGGCGCTGCCTTTGCCCTGCTGCAGCTGGGTCAACATGTCATCAATACGCTGAATTGGCCGGCGAATTTCGTTATAGAGAGATTCGTCATACAGCAGATGGCTGATGGTGCCGTTACTGTTGCGAACGTCTTTGGCGATCTGTTCCACTTCGCCCGCTGTAGCTGTCAGGCGGTTGTACAGCGTATCGTCTTTGATCAGTTTGCCGATATTGCCTTCACCGCTTTCCACTACGCGGATAATTCCGTCGAGGCGGGTGAGGATACTCTGAAATTGCCCCAGCAGGGCGGAACTCTGGGAGAGAATTTCCGGAATATCCTGGGTCTGCAAAGCGGCAATCTCCGCGCCTGGCTTTACCGCCTCGGGACTCATACCTTTGGTGATGTTGATGTACTTGTCGCCCAGTAAATTAGAGGCACTAATGGCAGCGTTGGAATCCTGGGGGATGGCCAGGCGGTACTTCTCGTTGATCGCCATCACCACTTCCACCGTCTTCCGCGGATCTTTCAGGCCGGAAAGGCGCACGCTCTTGATGTGTCCCGCAAGAATGCCGTTCACCCGAACCGGCGCGTTCTCGGTCATGCCGGCCGAATCATCCAGAAAAGTCTTGAGTTCGAATTCACCTGTCAGGAAGTTACTCTGCCCGGTGAGCAGAAAAATGAGCATCGCGGCGATGATCAGCGCGACTGACGCGACGACCCCCGCCTTCAACTGTGCCCAATGAACTTTTTGCGCCGTTGCCATATCAGGCTGCGTTCTTCTCCGGACGTTTCACAAACTTATTCACGTAGGAGTCACTGCAGGACTCCAGTTTATCCTGTTCGCCCTCAAAAACCAGCCCGCCGTCCCGCATCACCATGAAGATGGTTCTGGTGTCACCATCACTCACCGGGTCAAGCCTGCCACTTTTCGGATTGTACCGGAAGTGTGCCACCAGGTTGCCATCCTGGTAGCGATGAGTCACCACCAGAGCAGTGGTATTGTTCGCATCGCGCTCTTTAATGATGAGTGCCATGATGGTATGCGCCGTAATGGGGTCCAGCCCCGCCGTAGGCGAATCGTAGAGCAGAAGGGGCGGGTTGGTCACCACAGCGCGGGCGATGGCCACGCGGCGACGCATGCCACCGGAAAGCTCGCTGGGATAGCGGTCAACCGTGTGCTCCAGTTCCACAAAGCGCAGGGCCTCGCGTACTTTGGGCTCCATCTGCGCGCGCGGCACGCTGATCGATTTCTGGTTCAGCAGCGGGTACGCCACATTCTGCGCCACCGTCATCGAATCGAACAGTGCACTTTCCTGAAACAGCATACCCAACTTGCCGCGTACCACGAACATCTCGTTTTCCGGAAGCTCGGTCACGTCCTGATCGAACAGAAACACGCGACCGGATGAAGGCCGAATCAGGCCCATGGCGGTTTTCAGGAGCACGGTTTTGCCGCTGCCCGCCGCGCCCAGAATAATGCGGGTCTCGCCTTCGCGGACGTCAAAGCTCAGACCACGCAAGGCATCTTCGTCAGGTCCGAACGAGACGTGCACGTTTTCAAAACGCAACAGGCTGGGAGATTCGGTTTTCAAGGCGGAAACTCAAAGGTTGGCTGCGCCGCTCACAAATATCTTTCCGATAAACAGGTTCAGCACAAAGATGATGACCGACGCCCAAACCACAGCCTGGGTGGTGGCGCGGCCCACACCCTGGGTTCCGCCCGAGGCGCGCAAACCGTAGTAGCAGCCCACCAGCGACACCGGAAACGCGTAGAGGAAGGGTTTCAGCAGGCCCTGCAAAACGTCGGCCCAGCCCAGCGCGCGCCACGCCATCGTCCAATATTGCAGAGAAGGCATGGCATAAACCAGTTCGTAGATAATCCAGCCGCCCACTATACCCACGAAATCGTCAATCACCGTAAGGCAAGGCAACATGATGGCGGTGGCGACCATTCGCGGAGTCACCAGCTTCTGCACCGGATCTGTGCCCAGTGCGCGCATAGCGTCGATTTGTTCGGTGACTTTCATGGAGCCGATTTCGCTGGCGATGCCGGAAGAGTTTCGCCCGGCGACCATCACTGCCGTGAGCACCGGGCCCAGTTCGCGCACCAGAATGATGGAGACCGCCTGACCGGTGCGGCCCGTCTGTCCGTAGGTCTGTAATTCTTTGCCCAGCTGCAGAGCCATGACGGCACCGGAAAAGAAGCCGGTGAGGATTACAATCGGCAGACTGCCGAAGCCGATGGTGTCCATCTGGAGGAAGATGTCGTCCAGGTAGAGTGGTTTGCGGAAGATGTTGCGGACGGCGCGGCCACCGAGCTGGAAGAACTCCTGAACCGCCTGGACAGGGCCTTTGAGAGTATCAAGCATGCAGTTATTTGGCGAAAATCTTAAGGCTCGAAGGTCCCGCGACGCGGGGCGCGGTCCACGGAGACGATGCTAGCATACGGGCAAACTGGTATGGACAGCGGCTTCACACCGCGCTGAGGACGTCGGTCTTGCGAAAGTCGTTACCAACGTAGAGCAGCGGCATTCCTCTAAGGATCGCCACTGCGTATGACATGCAGTCGCCGAAATTCAGTGCGGCGGGATGACGTCCTTTACCGAATCGGAGGAAAGCGCCGGTTGCGACCCGCGCATGTTCGTCGTCAAACGGCACCTCTCTGGCACGCAATTGGCGAAGCAAGGACTGGATGAGTGCTCGTGCATCCTGCTGTAATCGTGAAGAAAGCACCATGCCCGCTTCGAATACCGTCGGTGAACCCACGTACACGTCAGATCCCTGTCTGATTACGGCTATCAGTTGCTCTGCGACAGGCTCATTCAGGATAATTGCAATAATAGCTGAAGTGTCCAGGACCACAGTTCAGAAACCCTCGGGCCCATAGCCCAAAATTTCATCTTCTTCTTCCCGTGTCAGTGGCGGTTGACCAAGTATGTTCGCTGGTATAAACGGCCATATTTGTGTCTTGAGGAAGGATTCGAGATCTTGTCGGTGATTTTGCAACGCCACTAGTTTTTCACGCCGGTCTTCGAGCGCGCGTCGAATGGCTTCGGTCCTGGTCTCGTGAGCCAGAAGCGCCACTTCGTTGGCAAGATGCACAACCGCGTCGTTCTTGATATTCAAGCCCATCAGCGCCATTCTACCAGCAAATCCGTTAATTTTGGCGCAGGATCTGGTACAAATTACTGTAATCGTCCGTCCAAACCCGCTGGCCGGGAATCGGGTCGATCTTCTTCACTGCTTTCTTCACGTCCTGCTGGTCGAAGAAGCCTTCACGGGAAGTTACCAGCACCCAATCCGAGGACGACTCTTCCTTGTCGTCGCCATCCGGCGGCGCGTAGGAAACCATCATGGCCTGCTTGCCGGATTCCTTCGCCGCCAGCGCCACTCCAGGCGCCAGTGTCAGATATTTGTTCGACACGTGGACCGCCAACACCCCGTTGGGCAGCAGATGCCGCCAGTAAAGCTGAAATGCCTCGCGCGTCAGCAGGTGGACCGGAATCGCATCGCCGGAAAAAGCGTCTACTGCCAGCAGGTCGAACTGGCGCGGCTTCTCGCGCTCCAGTTCCAGCCGGGCATCGCCCATGATCACTTCATGTGGCGCCATGCAATCGCGCAGGAAGGTGAACTGTTCGGTGGCGATCTTCAGTACCGCGGGGTTGATGTCGTAGATGTAGTAGTGATCAATAGGCCGCGCGTAGGTGGCCGTGGTGCCCGCGCCCAGGCCAATCGACCCCACCGTCATGGGACCCTGCATCATCATGTTCAGGATCGCTACGCCTATCCCCGAGCCGTGTGCGTAGTACGTGGTGGCAATGCGCTGGTTCTGCGGCCAGAGGAATTGCTCCCCATGGTCGATGGTGCCGTGCCGCAACACGCGGAAGGGGCCGGTGGTGGCCTGACCCTCGTTGTCGTACACCAGCAGGGCGCCGTAGAAATTACGGGTGCGCACTCGGGCATGTTTCAGGGAATTCCAGGTATCGCGCGCCAGAAAGCCGGTCATGCCGAACGCCAGACCGGACACGACGGTGAAGATCACATAGCTGGAATCGAGCGAATCGCGGCTCCGCCACAGCATGTAGAGCGCCAGCGCCGCCGTAATCCCGAGAATGATCCACGTATCGTAGGGACCATGCAGGAACGCGGGGCCATCCATCCACTTCGAGGCCACATAGCGCCAGGAAACGAAGCCAGCCATCAAACCGATCAGCGTCACCACCACGGGTTTGTCGTACGACGCTTCCATATACTTTGCGTTGGGGTCTGTCGCACCTCGTTCCTTCCACAGCAGGTACAGGAGCAGGAACCCGGTGAGCGACAGCACCACGGGCAGGTCATAGAGTGCGTCGAACAAATAGGGCGCGGCAAATCCGATCAACAGACCGCCGATGGCGCCTCCCACCGATACCATCAGGTAGAAAGACGTCAGATACGACGGTGCAGGCCTGCGATGTGCCAGCTCGCCGTGGCAAATCATGAAAATGATGAAGATCGCGATGCAGAAGTAGGCCAGCGCCAGCTTCAGGTTAGAGATGTTGCCTTCGGTGGAAATCGCATAGGCCATGGTGGGGAGCGCAATCACACCCAGGCGGCCAAATAGCCAGCGCTTGTACCACCTCTCGCTATCGAAGCAGAGAATGAAGCTCAGCAGATAAAGGCTGAGGGGCGCCACCCAGAGGAAGGGAATTGCCGCCACGTTCTGCGTCAGGTGATTGGTCACAGATAACAAAAGGGCCGAGGCGCAGGCGGCGAGGCCAATCCAAACCAGCCGGTCTGACGCCGTGGGAGCAGGGCCGGTAACAAGGGCGGGTCCGCGCGCCGCTTCCTCCACATTTGCCTGGCGGGAACGGAAGGCCACCACTGCGCACACCAGCACGAAAGCGATGTAAGAGCCGGACCACATCCAGGCCTGCTGTTGATTGGTCAGATTAGGTTCAATCAATACCGGGTAGGTCAACAGGCCGAGCATCGACCCGAAATTCGACAGCGCAAAAAAACGCCACGGCATGGCACCGCCATTGGCGCGGGAATACCAGGATTGCAGCAGCGGGCTGGTGGAGGAAAGCAGGAAATAGGGCAGGCCGACGGTCGCGGTCAGCAGGCCAAGAATGCCCAGCAGGGGGTCGTCGCCACCGGCCGGCTTCCAGCGCACCGCGGGCAGAATGGGCAGCGAGATAAAACTGATTCCCAGCATGATGCCATGAAGCCAGGTCTGGCGGGATGCGGGCTGTCCATTGAGCCAGTGAGCGTAGGCGTAACCGCCCAGCAGTGCCATCTGGAAGAACAACATGCAACTGGTCCAGACTGCGGCGGAACCGCCGAACCACGGCAGAATCAGTTTCGCGATGAGTGGTTGCACCTGGAAGAGCAGGAAAGCGCTAAGCAGAATGGTCGCGCCGAAAAGCAGGGGCGAGACGCGCGGGGGGCGGGAAGTCGTATTGGTAGCAGTTTCCACAGTAGGTATGCTTTACAGGATACCTTCGCCCGGGTAGTACGGTCATCTCTTGATTCGTGCTAAAGTTCCGGCCATGCGCCGTATTCTCTGTTCTTCCATCCTGGCCTGTCTCACCCTTGTCACCCTTTCGGCGCAAACTGGTGCCGCCGATACCATCCTCATCAACGGCAAAATCATTACCGGAGACACTCGCGATTCCATTGCCGAGGCCCTCGCCATTAAAGCCAACAAAGTTCTCGCCGTGGGCCGCCGCGCCGATATCGAAAAGCTCCGCGGTGCGGGCACAAAAACCATCGATCTCAAAGGCCGTACCGCCACTGCAGGCCTGATTGATACCCACATTCACTTCCAGGAAGTTGACAACATATACGCCGTGGACCTGAGCGAAGCGCATTCCATCGCGGAATGTCTGGAAAAAATCAGAGCCGCCGTCGCCCAGGTTAAACCAGGCGAGTGGGTCCGCGGCGGTCGCTGGGACGAAGGAAAGTTCTCTGACCGGCGCTATCTTCTCGCTTCCGATATTGACAAGGTGGCACCCCACAACCCCGTCTGGATGATCCACACCACCGGTCACTATGGCGCTGCCAATTCAGCCGCCCTCAAGCTTGCCCACATCGACGAAACCACGAAGAACCCGCCCTCCGGCACCATCGACCACGACGGTAACGGCAAGCCAACCGGCGTTCTCAAAGAAGGCGCTGCCTTTGGCATGGTCACTCGCCTTATCCCCCCTTATTCGCATGACCAGTTGCGCGTCGGTCTTCTCAAGATGATTGCCGATACCAACAAGGAAGGCATGACCGGCGTCAAGGCCGCCAGCATTACCCCCGCCGATTGGGATCTGTATCAGGAACTGCGCAGGGAAGACAAGATCAGTGTCCACCTGTTTGCCATTTGGGCCGGCGGCAACACCACGGAATCCACCACTGAAACCTTGAGGCGTATCCAGGCCCTGCCCCACCCTCCGGCCGCGGTCAACGATGATGTTCTGATCTCCGGCGGCGTCAAGCTCATGCTCGATGGTTCCGGCGGTGCCCGCACCGCGTGGATGCACAGCGACTGGAGCCTGAACTACAAGGACACCGACGTCGGCAACAAAGGCTATCCCAACATCGTTCCCGAGGTCTATCGCCGGCAGGTGAAACTGATTCACGACGCCGGTATTCACGTGAGCACACATGCCATCGGCGACCGGGCCATTGATTGGGTTGTTGACACCTACGCCCAGGTCTTGAAGGACAAGCCCACGAAAGGTCTGCGCCACGGCATCATCCACGCCAATGTCCCCACCGACCACGCCATCGACGCCATGGCCACCCTGCAAAAGAACTTCGACTCCGGCTATCCGGAACTCCAGGCCCCTTTCCTGTGGTGGATCGGCGACAACTATGCCGGAAACTACGGCGTAGCCCGTTCGCTTCGCGTGGTCCCGCTCAAGACGCTGTTGGCGAAGGGTGTGCAGTTCGCCGGAGGGTCAGACTTTCCAGTCACGCCCTATGCGGCCCGGTACGGTCTCTGGTCTTCTGTGGTGCGGGAAACCCAGAACAGCCGCTACGGCCTGACGCCTTTTGGCACGAACGAATCCATCGACATCCACAATGCGCTGAAGTCTTACACCCGCTGGGCCGCGCACCAGATCTTTCTCGACGACCAGACTGGTTCACTCGAAGTTGGCAAAGACGCCGACATCGCCATTTGGGATCGCGACTTTTACACGGTGCCTGCGAGGGATCTCAAGGACGTGAAATGCGAGATGACCATTTTCCGCGGCCGGATCGTGTGGAACGATAAAGCATCGCCTATCGTTTTTTAGGCAAGCCGAAGCCTACTGCACAGTTCGATTACAGATGACCCCTGCCATCCCCGTCGCCTCGGGTGAAGTGCATTCGCGCCAGGCCCTCCGGTTGCTCCGCGATCTCCGCGGCCAACTGTTTGGATAGCGCCAGAATGTAGTTCGATGGCCCCGCGAGGTAGCCTGCGGAACGGAACGCCCGCACCCATGCGGTGTGCGATTGATTGGTCACCAGCAGCTCGGCACCCTCCTGCACCAGCGCGCCCGATACCTGCGACACCACTTCCCGCATAGCGTCCGGCAGCGCCATTCCATCCAGCAGCGTGGCTACGCGAAGATTGCCGAAATACTTGTGGTCCTTCATTTGTGAGAGCTGCGCCGCCACCCAGCCCACCGGTTGCCCATTGCGGGAAACACAGAAACCGCGCGACCGTCCATCCAGCGGATACAATTCGCGTACCGTGCGCAGGTCGCGACGGACGGAAAATGAAATCTCGGCCCGGCACCGTTCCCACAGGCCGTCTACCCAGCTACCCCATTCCGCCACCGGCGTCACGGTCATTCCACGACTGGCGAGCGCCGCTCCGGCGGCACGAAATTGCAGCGCAGTGAAGCCCAGTTGACCCGCACCGGTCGCCGCTCCAAGGCGGGCCAGCAAACGGCGCGCAGGGGAGGTCTGCAGCAAACGCACCTCGCGCAGAAACGCGCCTGCCCGCGCCACCCGGAACAGGAAGGGTACCGGGCTCAAGCGCCATTTAGCAGCCTTCAAAAAACGCGGGAAGGCGTTTTGCTCACTGCCCATCCCCAACGCGAACAGCCTCGGCCCCTGCTGCTCCATAAATTTGAGCAGGCGCAGGCCCAGCAATCGGTAAGCGGGATCGATAATGCCTTCCGAAAGCGGTTCGCGACAATTGACGACATCCACTTCCGTGGCGGCCCCAAACCACGCCGGATATGTAGCCAACAACAGGCCACCGCGTACTGATCCGGCGTCTCGCGCAACGTAATAGCGGTTGCGGATTGCCGCATCGTCCGGCTCCATTCCGGGCGGGTATTCGGTGAGCAGGAAAACATTCTGCCCGCACGCCCGCATCCGCTGGTTGAAAGCGGTGGCTTCCCGCGCCTGCTCCCCGGTTTCGTAGAGTTCGATTGTCACACTCATGGGCTGCGCTCAGGAGGTGCCGTGGCGTGCTTTCATGGCCAGCCATCTCAATTCCAGGGTGGATAGTTCAGCATTCGAAATGGGGTAAGGTCCATCCGCGGCGCGAATATGATCCAGCAGAGGAGAAACCGGCATCGACCAGGGCATCTTCCGGCTCATTCGCGTCATCAGCCGACGGAACTCAGGGTCCAGCTTTCCATCCTTCACAAAGCCTTTCCCGAAGTGCGTATACATGATGCACATGCCACCTTCTTCTTCCAGCCGATCCTGGTTGGCTTCGGCGATGGTCTGCACAAACGAACGGCAGTCGGCACCTTCCGATGCCGCAAACCATTCCCGCACATAGGGTCGTGCCGGGCTGTAATAAGGCTGGCGAGGGCACGCCTTCAATGTGTTAATGTCCCGAAATACAAAATTGCGGAAATATTGTATTCGTTCACGGCACAAATCACCCCAAAAATACGGCGACCCTTCAATGTGACCGAAAAACTGATCCTGCGTCGAACTGCGCGTGAGCAGACGGTACAAGCCACGCAGTGCTGCGGAGTGCAGCCTGGCCTCGCCCCAGTAGAGTGCATCGGCGTTGAAGTGGTTAGCCGCCGACCGCGGGTACGCGCCAAAAATCGTCCGGAACTCTTCCAGACTGCGGATGATCTCGTCGCGTGTACAACTGTGTGGCGAGGCGTTGTGATAACTGATCTCGAACCCCTTCTGCTGCGCCTCCAGCAGGAATTCTCTGTACGCCGGAACCGCACAGGTCTCGCCCGAGCTGTTGCGCTCGCGGAATGGTCCGATCGGCCACACCGCGATGCTGGTTCGCAAACCCAGATCGGCCAGAAAAGGGTAGAGCCACTTCCGCGAGCTCTCCGTGTCGCCGTCCGGGTCGTCGAAAACCGTGAAGGCAAACTTTCTTTCTTCGGGCCAGACGATCCGTGGCGTCATAACGAGGAATCCATCGTTCCTGATTATAGTTCGCCGCAGAACTACTCCGCGTCTTCTTCGTCCGATTCCATTTTCATTCGAGCGTCGTCGTTTTCCTGTTTCCTGCGGTGCAGAATTTCCATGTAAGAAGTCACCAGCGAATCGGGCTTTCCATCCAGATCCAGAGGCACGCGGTGATTCGGAAAAACTGCATACACGCCGTTGGGCGTCGGTTGCAATTCCACTCGCTGTTCCATCGCCTCCAGGCGCAAGGTGGTTCCAATCCACAGGAAATTCACTTTGATCCGTTGCGAGAAACCCGCCCGTGTCAAATCACCCATTAAACTCTTCACAAAAGGTCCGTGTTTCAGGCGGTCCGCCCACGGCGCGGACGCAATGGCGTCTTTGCGCTCCGCATCGCGCCGCTTGTGGTCATCCAAACCACCCGGTTCCATGGCCTCCAGGGCTTTCAGATTATTCTCCAGACTGTCGAGGAAGCTCATTTCTCCAGTGTCGCCTGGCGCAACCCGCCCGATAAGATAGGAGTGTAGTTCTTCCACTTCTTCAACAAAACAAACACATGGCTGTTCTTCTGACCTGCGAGGCGCTGGAAAAAGCGTTCGGCTCGCGCACTGTATTTACGGATATCTCGTTCAGTCTGCACGACGGTGACAGGCTCGGCATCCTCGGGCCCAACGGCGCGGGAAAATCTACTTTCCTCCAGATCCTCTCGGGCGAAATGAAGGCCGACAGCGGCACAGTTTCCCTGCGCAAAGGCGTACGCCTTGCAATGGTCCCGCAGGATCCGGTTTTCGACCCCGATCTGTCCATTCGCGAGATCGTCACCGCCGCTGCCAGAGAAGGTGACAATCAGGATGTCGAGGTCTCCAAGATCCTCAGCCGCACCGGTTTCCCTGACATTTGGGCGACGGCCGGAACCCTTTCCGGCGGATGGAAGAAGCGTCTCGCCATCGCCGCCGCTCTTGCCATGCAGCCCGATGTCCTTCTTCTGGATGAACCCACCAATCATCTGGATGTGGAGGGCATTCTCTGGCTGGAAAAACTGCTCAACGCCTCGCCCTTCGCCTCCGTTTTCGTTACCCACGATCGATACTTTCTGGAAGACTGCTGTACCCGAGTGGCGGAAATCAACCGCGCCTATCCAATGGGCTTGTTCACTACGCCGGGCAATTACAGTAAATTTCTGGAGAAGCGCTCTGAATTCCTGCGCGCCCAGCAGAAGGGACAGACAGCTCTGGAAAACCTGGTCACACGCGAGATTGAATGGCTGCGTCGCGGTGCCAAGGCCAGAACCAGCAAATCCAAAGCGCGTATTCAGGACGCAATGGAATTGCAGGAGCAACTGGCCGACGTCAATACCCGCACCCGTACCGGCACTGCCACCGTTGATTTCACCGCGACCGGACGTCAGACCAGACGCCTCGTGGTTTGCGATCGCGTCTCCAAGTCCATGGGCGGGCGCCAGTTGTTCCACGACGTCAGCTTCATCCTTGGACCCGGCACTCGCCTCGGCATTCTCGGTGCCAACGGCAGTGGCAAGACCACGCTGCTGCGCGTGGTGACCGGAGGCCTCGATCCCGATACCGGCACCGTTACCAAAGCCGAAGGCCTGCGCGTTTCTTACTTTGAACAGCAGCGCGATTCCCTTGACCCGGATATGCCGCTGCGTCGCGCCCTCGCGCCTTCCGGTGATACGGTGATCTTCCGTGACCGTCCCCAGCACGTAGCTGGCTGGGCAGCTCGCTTTTTGTTTGACCAGCAACAGCTCGACCTGCCCGTTGGACGTCTTTCGGGCGGCGAACGGGCCCGCGTTCACATTGCGCGCCTCATGCTGGATGCGGCCGACGTCCTGATTCTCGACGAGCCGACCAACGACCTCGACATCCCCACTCTGGAAGTGCTGGAAGCCAACCTCGCGGAATTCCCCGGAGCCCTCGTCCTTGTCACCCACGACCGCTTTCTGCTCGACCGGTTGTCCTCCAATTTACTCGCCATCGACAGCGATGGAGAGACAGAATTCTACGCGGAGCTGGCGCAGTGGGAACAGGCCAACGCGACGAAGAAAAGCAAGCCGGCAAAAGAGTCGCCCACCACCCGAACCGCCAACGGGTCTGCGCCAAAGAAGAAGCTCAACTGGAAGGAAGCCCGCGAGTGGGAGCAGATGGAAGGCTGGATCGCGCAGGCCGATATCACGCTGGAATCGAAACGGTCAGAACTATCACGGCCGGAGGTGGTCTCCAATCCCGACCGCCTGCTGGTACTGTCCCGCGAAATCGGGCTGGCCGAAACCGAAGTTCATCGCCTGTTCGAACGCTGGAGCGAACTCGAAGCTAAGCAGCAGTAACGGGGAGCATATCCCGCGGCGCATTTTTCCGGTAGAAGTTCCAATACAGCAACAGCGAGATCACCTCAATCGACATTCCGGTAATGGTCAGCGCCAGCGACCCCCGCAGCAGGTAGAGCATGGGGAACAGAAGTACGAAATTCAAAACGGACGCCGTTAGCATGATTCGCATCCAGGCCCGGTCATACCCGCAAGCCAGCATGTAATAAGTGGAATACACGTGGGACATTGATAACAAAAACGGCGACATGGCCATGATCTGCATCAGTATGATGGACGAATCATATTTCGGGCCCAGCGCCACGCGAACAATCCACGGGCCAGCGGTCATAACGAGGATTCCTATCGCCAGAAACGGGCTGGATAGCAGGAATGCGTACTTCTTCACAAAACTGAGCACTTCCAGCTTCGAGCGCCCGGCCTTGAGGCTCACCATTGGATAAACCGCGGTAACCACCGGGCCCACCAGGGACTTCAGTGCGGCGATGATCCGTTGTGCCCCGGAATAATACCCCACTTCAGCCGGCGTGGAGAACAAGCCAAGGAGCATGATACTCGTTGCGCCGGCAAATGAACTCGCGGCCAGAGAAAGGTACAGGGGCCAACCCGCAACCAGAGCCTGGCGTATTTGCCGCCAGTCTGGTGTTCGCCAGCGGACCGGACAGGCAAGCGGCACGCACGCCAGCCCGATCAGGCCGGCCAGTGCCGCGCTGCCGCCCTGAATTCCCGCCACCAGAAGGTAATCTTTGTCGGAATGAACCAGTGAAAGCAGAGCCACTATCCCCAGGATCTTTGCCAGAAAATCCCGGATAGCCGCGTGGCCAAGTTTTTGCAGGCCCTGAAAAAGCCACAGCGGGAACAAACAGTTACCCACTACACTCAGAAACGCCAGAAGAAATAGAAGCCAGTCCCGCCGAAGCTTCGGGATCGCCAGAACCGTGGTCATCAGGATGATGAGCCCCAGCAGGGTCAACAGGACCTTGCAAACCATCACAGTACTGAAAATCCGCGAAACCTCTTCCGTGTCTTCCTGGTGGATGGCGATTTGCCTTGTAGCGGAGAGATTGAAGCCGTAATCGGTCAGCGTGATGAAATACCACATGAAGGCCTGGGCGTAAGCGATCAGGCCGAACTTCTCCGGGCTCAGTACCCGCGACAGGTAGGGCAGCGTGATCACCGGCATCACATAACTGCTGAACTGTACCAGGTAAAGGAGCAGCACGTTGCGGAGGGCCACGTGCTTGACAAGTCTCTTCAACACTTCAGTAAGACTCCATCGTATACTGCGACAGGACGCGTACAGCCAGCGCCATGCCCGATCCTATTCGCGTCGTCTCGTTCATCGAAGCTTCAACCGTTACCGGTCCGGCACGCAACCTGATCCGGTTTGCCGTGAACGCGCGAGCCCCCCGGCCCGACCTTCCGCGGGTGGAGCTTTCCATAGCAACCTTCCTTCGGGGAGAAGCATCAAACGGGTTCCTCGACGCTGTTCACGCCGCCGGCATTGAGACCGATATTATTGCGGAACGGGCGCGATTTGATCCGGCGTCCCTGCGTCAGATGGCCGCGATTGTGCGTCGTCGCCAGCCTCATATCGTGCAGACTCATGCAGTGAAGTCGCACTTCCTCATGTGGCTCTCCCGGCTGTGGAAGCATTACCCCTGGCTGGGAATTCACCATGGCTATACAGCGGAAGATTTCAAGATGCGGATGTACAACCGTCTGGATGCTATCTCCCTGCCCGCGGCGCAACACATTGTCACCGTGTGCTCACCGTTTGCCGGCGAACTGATCGCAACCGGCATTGATGCGGGAAAGATCTCCGTCTTGCCCAACAGCATCGATCTGCCCCCTCCGGTGCCGCCGGAAGAAGTGGCGGAATTGCGCTACAGTCTCGGTCTCGCCGCCCACGAACGCGTCATTCTCTCCATCGGGCGGTTTTCCAGTGAGAAAGCCCAGGCCGACCTTGTGCCCGCGGTGGCCCTGCTTGTGCGGCGGTGTCCGGATCTGGCTTGTCGCGTGGTGCTGGTGGGCGATGGGGTAGAACGCGGTCATATCACGGCAGCCGTGGCGGCGCATGGTCTGCAGCGTTACTTTGTCTTCCCCGGCTTCCGTGCAGACGTGGCACCGTTTTACGCCATGGCCGCTCTGTTCGCGCTTCCTTCCCACAGCGAGGGCTCCCCCAACGTGCTTCTGGAAGCGATGGCCTACGGCGTACCCATTGCCGCTACCCGCGTTGGCGGCGTGCCGGAAACAGTGGAACACGGGTTAACCGCGCTACTCGCCCCGGTTGGCGATGCGGTGGCCATGGCTGCGGCGATGGAACGAATTCTTACCGAACCAGGGCTGGCGTCAGCAATGGCAATGGCGGGGCGGGAGTCTGTGCGAGTCCGCTTCTCGCCCCAAACTTACCGGGCCCGCATGACCGCTATTTACAGCGAGTGTCTGGCTTCCCGCCGCAGCCATTGATCCAAAACCACCAGGTGCCAAAGCTGTTTCGGAACCTTCCCTGCGGCCAGCGCTTCGTCTACGGCACTGGCCAGAGTGCCAGCCTGGATCCAGCCCTGGCTTTCCAGCGGCGAAGCATCCGGCAGATTGGTAAGGGCCGTCTTCCAGCGTGTCAACATCCATTTTTCCACCGGTATGGAAAACCCCTGCTTTTTACGACGGGCAACTTCGGGGCTCACCCGGCGGCTCACCAGTTCACGCAGAATTGCCTTCAGCACGCCGCCCTGCAGGCGCAGTGCAGGAGGTAGTTTAGCGGCGAATTCCCACAGCACATGATCAAGGAACGGGGACCGGGCTTCCAACTGGTGGAACATGGTGCCGCCATCCACCTTGGTCATGAACTCCGCCACAAACCAGGACCGCTGCTCGAATTGCAGGTGCTCTTCCACCAGGTTGCGCGCCGATGCCTGGGAAAGCGGCATCGCACGTTGCCAGAGGCTGGTTCCGTAAAAACGCGAGCCCAGCATGTGGCGAGCCTCGAACCACGGCACGCCGTCGTGAACCAGAGTGATTGCGCCAAGGCCACCGGTGGCGTAGTCCAGGAAATGTTTGCCGCGCCGCAGTGCAGGTATTGCCGCAACCAGCGGCCGGATTGCATCCCACAGTTGTTTCGCGCCATCGGGAAGAAGCCGCGCCGCCTGCTGTGCTTTCCAAACGTCGCGGTGAAAGGAATATCCGAGGAATACATCGTCGCCGCCATCCCCTGTAAGCAGAACCGTGGCGTGTTCTTTCACCGCCTGCGAGACACGCAACATGGCGAGCGCGGAACTACAACCGAAAGGTTCACCATAGGCATTGATCAGCTCGTCCAGCAGGTCTTCCTGGCCCGTTGGAAGAGTCACCACCTTATGCGGTATACCCAGTATTCGCGCTGTTTCCAGGGTTTGCGGCGTCTCGTCCACGTCGTCCCCGGGAGTGCCCACGGTGAAGGCCTGTATGTTGGCATTCAGCCGGGATGTGGCCCAGCAAACCAGGGTAGAATCCACGCCGCCGCTGAGCAGAGCGCCAATGGGCACGTCCGCGCAAAGCCGCAGCTTTACCGATTCCACAAAAAGCCGCTCGGTTTCCTCAACCGCTTCATTAAACGTGATGCGCGACGCAGTGTCCACTTCTGGCATGCGCCAGTACCGGCGCGTCGTCATGTGGCCGTGGTGCCATTCAAGAATCGTAGCTGCGGCTAATTTTGTAATACCCTGGTAGATTGCCCGGTCGTCGGTGACGTAGCCATACTCCAGGAATTCCAGCATTGCCAGAGGGTCGATATCCCCGGCGAACCCGGCCTGTCGAAGCGCGGGAACCGTTGAGGCAAAGGCGACGTGATTGTCCCGTACCGCATAAATCAGAGGTTTTACGCCCAGCCTGTCACGCACCAGAAAGAGCCGTTCCCCGCGGTTGTCCCAGAGCGCGAAGGCGAACATTCCACGTAATCGCCGAACCAGTTCGTCCAGACCCCATTCCAGATAGCCCCAAATGAGGACTTCGGTGTCGCCGTGTGAGCGAAAATGATGCCCGCGCCCCATCAACTCTTCGCGCAGTTCGACGAAATTGTAGATGCAGCCATTGAATACGACGCCAATCTGCCCGTCATCTGACAGCATGGGCTGGTCGCCAGCGGCGCTCAGATCGATAATGGCAAGCCTGCGGTGGACGAAGGCTGCTCCCGGCCACTGGTGGAACCCTTCGCCATCCGGCCCTCGACACGCCAGCACCTGCGCCATGGTGCGGACAGCCTGTGCGGCAGCTTCGTCGTTACTACTCCCCACCAGCCCGGCAATTCCGCACATATCGCCATTGTCGCAAACCGGCCTACGCTAACCTTGAGGCTGGAAACACTGATTCACGAATGCGGATTCTATACTTTGCGCCCCACGCGGCATGGCCCTTGACCACCGGTGCGCGACTTCGGGACTATCATCTGGCCCGCCAGTTGGGAAGCCGCTGTAGTGTGTTCTTTGCCGGTCTGCAGGCACCGGGTGACCAGCCGTCCCCTGAACCGCCCGCCACATCGCAATTCGAGGGTAACGTCACGTTGACCCGTGGCCGGGCTTACACGCCGCTGAAAATTCTACGGGGACTTATCGGCCCTTTGCCGGTAACTTTGCTGAACTACTTCGACCAGACAGCGGCCACCGCGCTGTGCCGTCATATTGACGAGTGGCAGATTGATGCGGTGCAAATGGAAAGTGTCCATCTGATGCCGTATTTGCCTTTCATCAGAGCCACCCGCAAGAAGCCCGCGGTGCTGATCGACTGGCACAATATTGAGTCAGAACTGATGTATCGTTACGCGGCCAGGGCCCCCAACATGGCGCGAAAGCTGGTGGCAATGCGCACGGCGCGCCTTATTGCGCGCCGGGAAGACCAGTTGCTGGCGAAATGCCCCGTCCACACGGTTTGCAGTGACCGCGAAAAAGCTGCACTGGACGCGCGTGCCCCCACCGCCGATATCCGCGTGGTTCCCAACGGGGTAGACGTGGAATCTTTCTCCGATGCCGCGCTTGCCGCGCTGCATCCGGCACCGGTTGCAGGCGCTGAAGGACCCGTGGTGCTTTTCGTTGGCTCCATGGATTATCACGCCAACTGCGATGCCGTACTCTGGTTCGTGAAACAAATCTGGCCAACGCTGAAGGAGCGGCGACCAGATGCCCGCTTTGTGGTCGCCGGGCGCAACCCTCCGCCCCGGATCAGCGCCCTTGCTTCGCGTGACATCACTATTACAGGCACGGTGGACGACGTGCGGCCATGGTACCGGTGCGCCACGGTGGTGGTGGTTCCCATTCGCACCGGGAGCGGCACCCGCCTGAAGATTCTGGAAGCTATGGCGTCCGGCGTTCCGGTGGTTTCTACCCGCGCCGGAGCCGAAGGCATTCTAGTGACCGACGGTTCCAATATCATCCTTGCAGACGATGAGAAGTCGATGGTGCAAGGTCTGGATCGGGTGATGTCACTCCCGCAGCTAAGGCAGCAGCTGCGGGAAAACGGAAGGCAGCTGGTCTCTGATCGTTACGATTGGAACATCCCGGGGAAAGTACTGTATGAAGCACATTGCCGTCTATTGGAGACGGCCAGACAGTGAAGATGCTGCTCAAGTGGGTTGTCCGATTGGTGGCACTGCTATGGGTTTTCCCCGCGGCGTGTCTGGCCCTGTTCGGCCGGTTTCAGTCTGCCTTCTGCTTTTTCTCACAGGCGTTCGCCCTGATACCCGGTCTGCCCGGGAGCTATCTGCGCGTCGCCTGGTACTCGCTTACGCTGCAGCACAGTGGACTGAGCAACCAGATCGGACTGGGAAGCTACTTTTCGCATCCAGGTGCTGCAATGGGCGAGGGAATTAGTATTGGTGCCTGGTGTGTGATGGGGCAGGTCAGCATCGGTGACCGCACCCAAATCGCGTGCAGTGTTCAGATTCTGAGTGGATCGCAGCAGCACATGCGGGACTCGGAAGGCAGGCTTACGGATGAAGGGCGTGTCTTCCGGCAGATAAGGGTGGGCACCGATTGCTGGCTGGGCGCTGCGGCCATTGTCATGGCCGATCTGGGTGATCGCGTTACGGTCGCTTCCGCATCCGTGGTCACGAAAGATGTGCTCTCAGGGGCGGTGGTAGCAGGCAATCCGGCGCGGGTTCTACGGCCCGCGACCGGCGACATCCCGCTTTTGTGAATCAGGTTAGGTCTACGCAGCTTTCAGGAATGGGCTTTCAACGAAGTCTCCATGCCCCGCCGGAAGGGCATCCGCCGCTCTCCTGCACTCGATGCAAGTAGTGGTCCACGGCACGGCGATTAGCCGTTTCATGCTGATCGGTTCGTCGCAATCCGAGCAGATCCCGAAAGTCTGTTCGTGGATGCGACCGAGCGCGGCCCTCACTTCGCGCAGACGCACAGAGTCGCGCTCCAGGGCGCCAATCACCATGTCTCGCTCCGCAGTGAACTGAATCTGATCCATCTGGTCGGCAGCGGCAACGCTGCCCATGGAATCGCGGTGGGTGAGCAAACTTTTCACCGCGAGATATTGGCCTTCAAGGGCGGTTCGAAAACCCGCCAGTTCCGTTTGTGTCATCTTCATCTTTCCGGAGTTTGAAATTCGACTACGGAAACCGAAGAAGCAGTTTAGTGGCCAATTACGAGCCGTGGCGCTCGGGAGTGGTTTTATCCCCGAAAATGCGCTACGCCCCGTGGCACTTCTTGTACTTCTTGCCGCTGCCGCAGGGGCAGGGGTCGTTGCGGCCTACCCGAGGTGCCGCGGGGGCGGCGGCTGGCGCCTTATCGCCGTCGGTACCGAGGAATTGCAAATCCTTCAGTTCCTTTTCATGCTGCCGCTGAATGCCGCGTGTCAGATCCTGCACCGCTGCCTGCGCCGCGGCCCGCTGCACGTCCTCGGCAGCCTTCTGCGCCTGCATGCGCTGCGCCTCCAGCTCGGCTTCGGTATCCTCGTCTTCCTCTTCGTCATCATCGCTCATGTCGAAGGGAACGGCGGGCGCGTTGTGCTCAAAACGCAGGAAATAGAGGTAACGAACGGTCTCGTCTTCTATGCGGTCCATCATGTCCTGGAACAGGCTGAAGGATTCTTTCTTATACTCCACCAGAGGGTCTTTCTGCCCGTAACTGCGCAGGCCGATGCCTTCTTTCAGGTGGTCCATCGAGAGCAGGTGGTCTTTCCACTGATCGTCGATGACGTGGAGCATGATGTTACGCTCGGCTTCCCGCAGCAGCGGCGCACCCACCAGGTCTTCCTTGGCCTGATAAACGTCGTTGGCACGGCGCAACAGTTCTTCTTCGATCTGCACCACGGTGAGGTCGCCCAGATCCTGCGGCGTAATCCGGGCCCCGAAGCGACTCAGCATTTCCGTCTGCACGCCGGCCAGATCCCACGTCTGGGGCCTGGCATCGGCGGGGCACAGGCTATCCACAACGGCACCGATGACGCCGCGTGACATCTCCAGTACGCGTTCTTTCTGCTCGCGGCCTTCCAGCAACTGGCGACGCATCAGGTAGACAGCCTGCCGCTGCTTGTTCATCACATCGTCGTATTCCAGCAGGTGCTTACGGGCTTCGAAGTTCTGCACTTCCACGGCCTTCTGCGCCGCGGCGATGCGCTTGGTGATCATGCCCGATTCAATAGGCACATCTTCTTCCATGCCCAGGCGGAGCATCAGGTTCTGCATCCGTTCGCCGCCAAAAATACGCAGCAAATCATCCTGCAGCGAGAGGAAGAAGCGCGAACTGCCGGGGTCACCCTGACGACCGGCGCGACCACGGAGCTGATTATCGATACGGCGGGAATCGTGGCGTTCGGTGCCCACGATGTGCAAACCGCCCAACGCCACCACTTCGTCGTGTTCTTTAAGACACGAAGCGCGTTGCGCGGCGAGAATCCGCTCCCAATCGGCCTTGAATTCCTCGCGGTCCGGGTCCATGCCAAGTTTCTTCATGGCGTCGCGCGCCATGAATTCAGGGTTTCCGCCCAGTAGAATGTCGGTACCGCGACCCGCCATATTGGTAGAGACGGTGACCCCGCCTTTGTGTCCGGCCTGGGCCACGATTTGCGCTTCGCGCTCGTGGTTCTTGGCGTTCAGAACTTCCAGCTTGATGCCCATTTTTCGCAGCATCGCCGAAAGCTTCTCAGATTTATCCACGGAGATGGTGCCCACCAGAACCGGTTGCCCGCGATCGTTGAATTCCTTAATTTCTTTGGCAGCGTTGCGGAACTTTTCATCCTCGGTGCGGTATACAACGTCGGTGTTTTCTTTCCGCAGCATGGGGCGGTGGGTGGGCACAACCGTGACGTCCAGCTTATAAATCTTCTGGAATTCCGCGGCCTCGGTTTCAGCCGTACCCGTCATACCTGCCAGCTTCTTGTACATGCGGAAATAGTTCTGGAAGGTGATGGTGGCGAGTGTTTGATTCTCCCGCTCAATCTTCACGCCTTCCTTCGCTTCCACCGCCTGATGCAACCCGTCAGACCACCGGCGTCCGCTCATCAGCCGCCCGGTGAACTCATCCACGATGATGATTTCACCTTCCTTCACCACATATTCGCGGTCATTCTGGTAAAGAACATGGGCCTTCAGGGCCTGTTGGATGTGGTGATTCCACTCCACGTTCTGCGGCTCGTACATGTTGCCGATGCCCAGCAGACGTTCCACCTTCAGCACGCCCTCTTCGGTGAGTGCCACGCTCCGGTGCTTCTCATCCACGGTGAAGTCGCCGGTGGTGTATTTCTCGCCTGGCTCTTTTCCCTCAATAACTTCTCCCCGGATCAGGTGGGGGATGATCTTGTTGGCCTTGTAGTACTTGTCAGTGGATTCAGCGCTGGGGCCGGAAATGATGAGCGGGGTACGGGCTTCGTCGACCAGGATGGAATCCACTTCGTCGACGATGGCGAAATTGTGCACTCGTTGCACGCAGTTCGCCAGATTGAACTTCATGTTGTCGCGCAGGTAATCGAAACCGAATTCGTTGTTGGTGCCGTAGGTGATGTCAGAGCCGTAAGCGGCCTGCCGTTCCTGATCACTCAGGTCGTGCACGATGATGCCGACGCTCATGCCCAGAGCGCGATAGATGCGGCCCATCCATTCCGCGTCGCGGCGGGCGAGGTAATCGTTGACCGTGATGACGTGAACGCCCTTGCCGGCCAGCGCATTCAAATAAGTAGGGGCGGTGGCGACCAGGGTTTTGCCTTCGCCGGTGCGCATTTCCGCGATCTGACCGCGGTGCAGCACCATGCCGCCGAGCATCTGGACGTCGAAATGCCGCATGTTGAGGAAGCGGCGGCCAGCTTCGCGGACTACCGCGAAGGCTTCCACCAGCAGGTCATCCAGGGTGGCACCATTGGCCAGTTTTTCACGGAATTCAACGGTTTTGGCGGCGAGTTCAATGTCCGACAACGGTTGGATGGACGGCTCCAGAGCGTTGATGGCCGCGATGGCCGGGCGCATCGTCTTGATTTCACGCTCGTTGCGGGTACCGAATATTTTGGCGAGGACTGCGTCGACCATAGTGAGGAGAACTTACATTTTAGCGCGAAGGTGCCGCGCGGCGCGTGATCAGCGCTCCCCGATCTCCCCGAGTCAGAACTTGAGCTGGAAGTTCAGGCGCAACATGCGGGGCACTTCGATGACCGAAACAGAACCACCAGGGCCACCTTCCAGATAGGGTTTGATCGTGGTGCCCAGGGTATAGCTCTCGGTAAGCGGAGTATTCACGTTTAATACGTTAAAGAACTGTGCTTCTCCCAGCAAAGTTACCCTCTCGCGAATCATGAACTTCTTGCGAACGCCCATATCGAGCTGATTGAGACGGGGCGTGAGCCGCGTTCCGGGAGCAACCAGCGGAATGGACGCAGCACCCTGGCGCAGGCCGGGATCGACAATCGCGCCCAGCGCGGCATTGGCTGCGTCGCGGGGGCACCCCGAGCAATCGGCCGGATAGCGGGTTGAGGTGGTGAGATTCCAGTTAACCTGCCGGAATCCTCCGACGCCGCCCACCAGCGTACCGCCGGGCTGGTTGGCAGTTGTGTAATTCGTGCTGAACACCGGATCCGAGTAGAGCGAAGCGCTGACTTCCACGCCCCACTTGAGGGGCACGTTGGTCTGGATCTTGAATTCATTGCGATAGGGGACACCGGTGATGGCACCGAGTTCCTGATACAGACTTCCGGTCCAGTCGCAGAAGCGCCTGGAGTTGGGGTCGTTCAGCGCGTTACCGGTGGAACTGGCATTGGAATCACAACCGCGGTCAGTCTGTTTCTCTCTCGTCCAGCCAGCCGCCACAAAAATGCGATGGGACAGCCGGGCGCTGACAGAGGTTTCAAAACCGTTGTAGCTGTTGCTGCGCAGGCTCTGGGGGGCATTGGTCTGATGCAGGTTCGGAATCAGGCCGAAGAATTCCGGCTTCAGATTGAACACTGTGATCGGCTTCAGATCAATTGGATTGGTGATCTGCAACGGGGTCCAGGCCGAAAACGGCACTGCGGAATTGAGCACCAGCGTCTGCTGGTAGTTGGAAACCCGGTTCCAGCTGAGGTTGACCGTTACACCCCTGACCAGTTCGTGCTGTACGCCCATATGATATTGCCACTGGTATTCACGATGGAAGTTCGGATCCAGGTCGATGCCATTTACTTGTCCAAAACGCGGATTGGGGTTGGCCCCGACCTGCTGGTCGCCGTAGCCGCTGCCGGCGGGAATGCAGCCGGGAGTTACGCCGTTGGTCTGACAGGCAGCGGTGCCCGAATTGAGCCACGAGAGGGTTTGGCTAGCCGTGAACATGGGGTTGAAGTTGTTCAGCACGCCCGTTGCCAGCGGCGAATTGTACTTGCCCGCACTAACTTTCAAAGCCGTCTTGTGGTTTCCGAACAGGTCGTAAACAAGTCCCAGCCGGGGCGCAAAATTCTTGAAACAGCCGAGGCCCTTAACGGTTGAGCAGTCGACCTGGCTGAAACTGCGGGCACCCACAAACCGCCCGGCCGGCGCGGTCTCGGGGTCAATCTGCCCCGCATAGTATTCCCAACGCAGCCCTGCCGTGACGGACAGCCGCCTGAACCGCCAGGTGTCGATAGCGTAGAGCGCAAGATCATGCTTGAGCCGCGGTTTGGAGTAGGTGGGCGTGTTGAAGGCGGTGATGCTGGTAGGCACTCCGTTGGTGTAGTTGTAGTAGGCATCGCCATTGGCGATGTTGTTGAGGAACGCGATGCCATTGTCATGGGACATACCGAACTTCAACTGATGCGAGCCGGTAATGTAGGCGCCGGACGCAGCGATGACCAGCCGATCGTATTTTGAGAAGGTGTTGACGGGCCCGGCCACGCTGCGCGTACCTCTGGTGCCATCCACCTGCGAAGCATTGGCGAACCATTCCGGGGTGAAGGGAGTTCTCTGTACGCCGGTATGGTAATTGATGTTGTAGTCCAGTTTGGTGAATGTCATACCGGCCTGCAACACCAGTTTCGGTGACACGGTCCCGGTCCAGCGGGCTTGCACAATGTAATACATCACCGGCTTCCGCTCCAGAGAGGAAACCAGGGGATTTACCTCGCTTAGACCGCCGGAACCAGTCACGACGTCGGTTTCTTTGGTCTTCCAGTCGCGCGTCCACATCATCGCGAACTTGTTGGCATTGTTGATCTGCCACGTTAGCCGCATTGCCCCCGAGTAAATGTAGCTGTTCTCAATACCCGGCTTACCGTCCAGATAGAACGAGCCTGCAGCCTGAATCTCGCTCAGCTGTTTACGGCCTGTGCCAAGGAACCACAGCTTGTTTTTCAGAATGGGGCCGCCAATCGCTCCGTCGAAATCTTCGATCTTCCTGGTTGTGGACTGACCCGTGAGCCCGCGCGCCCGCAGAGCATCATCCACATTGCTGCCGACAAACTTCGACGGCACATAGCCAAGGAAGGCGCTGCCGTGGAGTTCATTGCCGCCATCTTTGGGCACCATGTTGGTGTAAACTCCTCCGCCGCCGGCCTCCGCAGTCACGCTGTTGGTCTGGTAGGTGGTTTCCTGAATCAGTTCGTTGTCGACGTAGATCTGGATCTGGCCATCGTTTTGCATGGTGTTTACCCGCATGCCATCCAGCAGATAGATATCCCGTGCCGACGGATTGCCGTGAGCCACCATGTAGGTCTGCTCGGTCTGTTGAGTGCCACCCACATCGGGGAAATTCAGGTGGACGCCGGGCGTGTACGATCCCATGGACTGGGGATTGCGCGCGCTGGGCAGACTGTCCATATCTTCGCGGGTCAGCGTGGAAGGGTGAGCCACGTTCTCGATGTCAACCGTCGCCACCACCGATTCAACGGTGACAGTATCGCTGATGGACCCGACTTTCATTTCCGCGTCCACGGTGACCGTTACCGCGGAAGGAACGTCGGCCTGCGACTTCACCGGAGCGAAACCTGCCATTGTGAACGTCACGGTGTACGTGCCGGGCCGGACGTCTACGATGGAGTACCGTCCCTCGCCGTTACTGGTCACGGTGCGGGAACCTTCGATCAGGGCGGGGCTGGCCGCTTCCACCTTCACTCCCGCCATGGTGGCCCCTGACGGGTCTTTGACCTGACCCGAAATGGCGCTTTGGGCGGACGCGTGAGGCCCGAGCAACACGAGCAGAAAAACAGCCGAGAGTGTGTATTTGGCGAAGACGTTACGAAACATTTGATTAACCCCCATAGACCCGTGGCAAATTCGACAACTGTTGGGGCAGTATACAGGCTGTCCGGAATGGTGTCAATGGGTTGTCAGAGTTTGAGGATTGCTGAGTGGAACAATATTCTCACAACTCCGCTGAGGCCCCGGAAACGAGGAAGGCCTCTGACTTGTCCAGGTCGTTTCAATCCGGCGCTGGCGCAAATAGAAGCCCCCCAATGGGTAGAATGGCAGAACGATGGACGCTTGCCTGAACTGTTCGGCTGACCTCACCGGGAAGTATTGCGCTGCATGTGGCGAAAAGCGGTTGTCGAAGCGCGACTACGCCATAGGGCATTTCGTCGCGCATGCCATGCATGATCTGACGCACTTCGATGCCAAAATCTTCAGCAGCCTGATTCCCTTGATCTTCCGCCCGGGGTTGCTGACTGCTGAGTTTCTTGCCGGCAAGCGCACACGATACATCAAGCCCACCACGTTGTTCGTGCTTCTGAATTTGTTCTTCTTTCTCGCCAGGGGAGGTCTGTTGAACTGGAATGCGGCAACCTACATCCACTCCACCGGTGCTGTGGCGAGGCAAATGGTCGACCGGCTTACAGAGGAACGCGGACAATCGCGCGCGCAATACGAGGAACACTTTACAGAGGTAGCCCGCGAACACCAGCGCACAACTTTTTTCTATGCCATTCCCGCCCTCGGAGTCGCACTGCTGGCGTTGTTCTGGAAACGCTATTATGTTGAGCATCTTATCTACTCCATTCACTTTCACGCATGGCTGATGGTGTTCATGACGCTGGGACTCCGGGCGGTCATTCTGCTTCTGCTGCAACTGCGCTGGATAGGCCTGCCTCTGGCGGGCCGGTACGTGCAGCATGAGCCAGGGCTCAACTATTTGCTGGCAAGTGGTATTTTCATCTACCATTTCGTGGCGTTGCCCAGGGTCTACAGTATTGGCAAATGGCGGGCGGCTGCGTTCGGGATCGCACTTGTTGCGGCGGAAGTGCTTCTGGTGGTGTACCTCTACCAGCCGATCCTGTTTTTCTGGACCTACTACACAGCTTAAGGGAAGCCCGCCTTATTGAATCCGGCGCGGCTCAACAATCGGGAAGTTCCCGTCGAAGTCATCGAAGAACGTGAAGAATCCGTTGACCCGGTCGCGGTCGCCGCTGACCGTTGCGTCCCGTTTCGTGACCGCATCTTCCAGCGTCCGTTGCCCCAGAACAATGGCTTCGAATGCGGCGCGCGACAGAGCGACGGTGGTGTCCGCTCCGGGTACGGCCGTAACGGAGGTCCACGTGAGAGCACCATGGCTCACTGTGGAGGTAATCGTCTGGCTGACATCGGTAAAGCGCCAATCGATATTGAGATGACCCGCGCCGGCGCGGGGACCGTTGAGCCGCGTACCCAGATAATCGAACACCAGCCCCAGTGGCATTGCGTGCAACTGGTCCGCAGTGGCACCCGGTGAACGGCGCGGCGCACCCGGGCCTCGCCGCAGTTCCTGCGCCGCCAGCAGGTAGGCATTACGCCAGGTGGCCGATTCTGACTGGTAACCCATTTGCTCGTATGCCCGGGCCCCGAGGGAGCGAGCTTCCGTGTTGCCTGATTCGGCAAATACAACCTGGTTCATCACCTCCGCCACCCAGCGGTAGTTGCCGGCATTGAAGTCAGCAAGGGCGCGCGTCATCACGGCGGTTGCGCCGCCCATGTACTCCACGTACTTGCGTGCCCCTTCCACCGGCGGCAGAGGGTTGAGATGGGCAGGGTTGCCGTCATACCAGCCAATGTATTTCTGATACACAGCTTTCGCGTTGTGAGACAGCGTCCCGTAGTAGCCGCGCGCGGACCAGTCGTTTTCGAGGCCCGGTGGCATGGTCAGGTTCTCTGCAATCTCTGGTGGCGTGTATCCCTGGTTCATCATGCGCACGCTCTGGTCATGGATGTACTTGTAGAGATCGCGCTGGTTGGCAAGGCGCTGTGCCACCTGCTGATTTCCCCAAACCGGCCAATGGTGTTGCGCAATCATTACCTGAGCGTCTTTACCGAAGTGCGTTAGCGCGTCACCCAGATAGCGCGACCACGAATTGGCATCGCGCACTTCTGTACCGCGCAGCGGGAGCAGGTTGTGCATGTTGTGCGTTGCGTTCTCAGCGATGTCGAGAACCTTCGCCTTTGTGAGAAAGATGTGCATTTCGGCGGGAGCCTCAGAGGCGGGGGCAAGCTGGAAAACCATCTCGACGCCGTCGACCAGACGGGTTTCCTGGGCCTTGTCAATCGTCTCGGTGGGCGCAAGGAGCGATGCGCCAGGCGCGCCGCGGGAATCGAACTTGCCGAGGCCCGCATCCACGTTGCCTCGCTCACCCCGCCCGAGGGGCAGCCCAAATTGATATTGCGCTCGGCGGGCCATGGCATTGCCGCCGATGACGGATTCACCCACCACCGCTTCGAGGAAACCCAACGGGGCGATGACGCGGATCTGGCCCGCGTGAACGCGGACTTCCTCCGCCACTCCGCGTGCGCCGCCATAGTGATCACTGTGGCTGTGGGTATAGATCACGGCGGTGACGGGCTTGCGTGGCCTGTGCGCGAAATAAAGCTCCAGACCCTCCCGCGCCGATGCCACCGTTGACAGCGGGTCGATTACGATCACCCCCGTTGCACCCTCGACAATCGTCATGTTGGCAAGGGAAAAGCCGCGGATCTGGTATACCCCCTCAGTCACCCGGAAAAGACCGTTAATGGCATTGAGCTGCGCCTGGCGCCACAGGCTGGGATTCACTGTCGCCGGTGCTTCCTGCCTGAGAAAAGTGTACAGATCGGGATTACGCGTATCCGGCGTAGTGGCGATGAAGCCGCGGTTGGCATCGTCGAAATCCCCGCGGTCATCGAATGGCAACTGTGACAGCACCGCCCGGTTGGCGGCAGCAACGCGCGGTTCCGCAGGCGCGGGTTGCTGGCCGGAAGCCTGCACACAATATAACGTCCATAGAGCGACTGTAACCGCTGTTTTCAGTATCAAGTGAGGTTCGCGCATTGGCGTCACTTTACCATCGTGAACCGGGCTAAGCTGCCGGGTCGATGGTAGCCGTCGTGACCGGCTGCAAGAGGCGAGGGCGTTACTGGAAGTATTTCAGGAGGCCGCGCCACGCGGCGCGGCCTCTTCTTACCTGTTACCGCGCTTTCTTGAGGCGGCCAGCGCGAGCACGGCGAAACCCGCCAGCGCAAAAGTTGCCGGTTCCGGCGTTTGCGTGAAACTGAAGTTGTCGTAAGCCGTTCCGCCCGGATCCGTATTATTGTAGATCCGGATTTCCGTAATACCCGAATAGGCTGACAAATCCTGATGATCGGGATTAAGGTGTCCCTGTGAGACCAACAAGGCGAACGTGTGCGTCAACTGAAAATTCTGAAACACGTCAAGCGTGGCAAAGGAACTGCCGATGCTGTTGTCGTTCGCAAGGCCATCAAAAGTCAGGCCGTCCACTGCCGTCGCAAAATTCAGGATGACCTCGTTCGAGCAATCAAGAGATCCAGCGACTACGCCGGTACAAATCAAATTCGGCTTCGAGCCGTTGAAAGCCGGCGCCGTTATCACCCGTATCTCGTGTCCTGCTGTTGACGAGAACACGACGCCCAAACCCGCGTACTGATTGGCCACCACATCGCCATCGCTTAGCTCATCAAAAGTGATAAACGCCGCGTACGAGGGCCTTCCTATGGCTAAAAAGGCAATCGCAATTGCGATGCTGGACTTCATCATCTTCCACATAACCGTTTTTCCTCCAAAAATTAGCTGTGTTGCCGTCCACAAAGTGGAACTGTCACGCTGTGTCTCGGCGAACTGTTCAAGCTTACATCGAAAAGGGTCTATTGTCTAGAATTTATCAACATTACATTAAGGTTGCATTAATCCTGCCGAGGCTGGCCGTAGCGAATTTACTCGAACCCACAGCCTTGACACCCGTCCACACCCGGCGTACCTTAAAAGCCAGTGATTTCATGACACCATGCAGATGAGTTCCCCCTCCATCACCCGTCCACTGGCCTGCGCTCTTGTGATGGCTGCACTGAGCCTCGCGACTCCCCTGGGGTTAACCGGCCAGGTGCCCAGGCCGTGGACTCCCGCTTCACGCACAGCCGATGGCCAGCCGGATATCCAGGGCGTTTGGACGAACGCCGTAGCTACACCTCTGGAGCGGCCCGCCGCGCTCGCCGGTAAGGAGTACTTCACCGCACAGGAGCAGGCGCAGAACCAAAAGAAAGCCGCTGAGATCTCCAGCGCCGAAGCCATTGCCGGCACCGAGGTGCATTACGATTTTTCCCAGTTCGGGCTGGATCCCGGCCAGGCTAAACGTGCCACGACGCAAAGGACCTCGCTGATCTTCGACCCCTCCGACGGGAAGATCCCTGCCCAGACGCCTGCCGCCAAACAACGAGCCGCTGACCGGGCGGCACGCAATCGCGGACACCAGTTCGACGGCGCCGAGAACCGGCCGCTGGGCGAGCGGTGCATCGTCCTGCCCCAGGAAGGTCCTCCCATGCTCTCGGGGGCCTACAACAACAACCTTGAAATTGTGCAGGTTCCGGGTTACGTGATCATTGAACTGGAGATGATTCACGATGCGCGTATTATTCCGTTGAACGGAAGTCCGCATCTGCCCGCCGGCGTGCGGCAATGGATGGGAGATCCACGCGGGCACTGGGAGGGAAATACCCTGGTGGTGGATTCCACGAATTTCAATGACCGCACCAATTTCCGCGGAGCCAGCGAGAACCTCCATGTGGTGGAACGGTTCACGCGGACTGCACCGGACACCATTCTGTATCAGTTCACATTGGATGACCCCGCCACCTGGGTCCGGCCCTGGTCGGCGGAGCTGCCCATGTTGAAAACCGAAGGGCCTCTGTATGAATTCGCGTGTCATGAAGCAAACTACGGCATGGTGAACACGCTCAAGGGAGCCAGAGCACAAGAGAAGGCACAAGAGAAAAAAGATGCGATCGCAGGCAAAGAGCCAAACAGGTGAAAGCAGAATGATGAAACATTCGTTGATTCCCGCAGGTTTAGTGGTGGCAGGGCTTGCGCTGATCGCACTTCCCGCCCGCGCGCATCATGCATTTGCCGCGGAGTTTGACATCGCGCGACCGCTCGTGTTGTCCGGCACCGTTACTAAATGGGAACTGGTCAATCCACATTCGTGGATCCATCTCGATGTGAAGGGCGCAGATCGCAAGGTGGTGTCGTGGGATATCGAGGTGGGTAGTCCGAACTCCCTGCTCCGGCTTGGGTTCACGAAGTATTCGCTGCCCGCCGGATCGGAAATCGTCGTGCAGGGTTTCCAGGCGAAAGATGGCGAGAATCGCGCGGTAGGCGCCAATCTCACCTTTGCCGATGGCCGCAAACTGTTTCTCGGTGGACAAACCCCGGGGGCGAATCCCACCGGCCCGGAAGGGCCCGGCAGGAAGTAAAGCAGGCTCAATCCGCTTCGTTGCGCCGCCGCAGCACTTGCGCGGCCAGATCTTAAACCGAATCGTAGACCTGATGGAACTGCGTCTCCAATGTCCGCCAGTTTTGGGCGAATGGCGCCGGGCCCGACTCTCCCAGCAGGTCATCGTCCAACAGATGTCGCTCCGCCGAATCGGCGGACAGTGCCGGCAATTCGGGCTCCGCCCGGACTGCCTCGGGATCCGCGGGCAGCGGCTCACGGTGTAGAGGGAAAACTTCTTCCGCCTGTACATCTTCTGCCGCGGGCTCGGGTTCCGTAACGCGCAATTAAGGCCTTCCATCGCGCGTGGAAGGCGTGGCCCTTGGCCGACACCGAGGAAAAAAAGCGGTCGCGCGTGGCGAGGTTCGCGACGAAACGAAGCGTGCCGCCCCAGAACCGGGTACGGGGCGCAAGCATGGTGCCCCACGACTGGGCGAACGGATTTCGATTGCATGCGTCCCCGAAATGGAATGCATTATCAGCGCCCGGAACAGCGGTGGAAAGACTCCCGGGCCGAACCGTTTCGTTCAATTGAGGGCGTTGGGCGCAAACGACAGGCTCTCCATTGCGCGTCGGGAGCCATATGGTGGCTTTTGGTAACTGGCGGGGAGATTTTCGGCAATTTGCGAAATCGCCCAGCCGATGCGGGCTGACTTGGCTGCGCAGGCGGGGCTGCAGGGAGAAGTCTTCTGTGGAGGACCTTCGGCCCGGACGAAGAGACTTCGGTCGCGGCACGCGGTATGAACCGTCAGGCTGGCCGGTATAAGCGGATCCCGCGGGGCATTAAGCGCCAATGGCCCGATTCCCGAACCGACAACACGCCCCTGCATCCGGGATAGAGATGCGGCAGGGATGGCAGAGGCGTGTGGCCGAAAACCTCATTGGCTGGCTACTAGAACATGATCTTGGCGGCCAGTTGGAAGATGCGGGGATCGAAGCTGGTGGAGCGGAACAGGAAGTTCGGAGTGGGCCGGAACTGACCGCCCGTGAACGTGTACTGCGTGTTTACAATGCCGTTGAAGTTGGAACGGTTGGTCCAGTTAAAGGCCTCACCGATCAGCCGTAGTTTCACCCGTTCTTTCATGAGCGGGATGTCACGGGTGACGCGCAAATCGGGTTGCACGAACCAGGGCCCGCGCACGGTGTTGCGTCCGATGTAAGGGACACGGTCGTTGCTATTGTTGCCGTCGCCGTTGGGGTCACCCGTGGCGATGGCGTTCAGGGGACGACCGGATTGCGCCTGGGTGATGAGGCTGATCTGCCAGTTGTTCAGCAGAGCCTTCGCCGCCATGTTGCCGCCCTTGTACATGTTGATGTCCCAGACCCCGGAAATCACGATCTTGTGGCGCAGATCGGCATCGCCGGGGCCACGGTCGTTATCGGGAAGCAGCGTGTCCTGTGCAAGTTTGGCGTCGTCGCCGCCGTTGCCGGAAAGCACCGAAGTATTGTCGGGACGGGTGTCGATCACCTTCGACCAGGTGTAGGATGCGAGGGCCTGCAGGCCGTGAGAGTAGCGGCGCGAGTACTGGAAGAAAACGCCGTTGTAGCGCGAAACAGCCTTGCTGTCAAACACAGAGATGCGGCCGAACGCGGTATTGGGACGCACGATGCCGGGCGTGGAACCGTTGTGGCGGAAGTAGGTGACTCGCGAACCGTCAGCGGCGGTGCAGGCAGCTGTCGTCGGGCACTGCAAAGTGGAAACCGCCGTTTCCGGGAACAAGTTAATGTCGCGGGTGCGGGTGAGACTGCCGCCGAAAACACCCAGATAGCCCACCGTCAGGCTGGAATTGCGATCCAGGCGCATTTCACCCTGGAAGCTTACCTGCTGAGTACGGGGCGTGTGAAAGTTCGAGTCCATGGCGTAGATGTCGGGCGGAGCGGAGGCACCGGGAGCAGCGCTCAAGATGGCAGGATACTTCGGCAGATTGGTGGTCAGGGTGTAGGTCAACACATCAATGCCATTCTGCAGAATCGCGGTGGAAAGCAGCAGGCCTGAGGTGCGCGCGTAGTAAATGCCGTACCCGCCGCGCAATACCAGGCGATCATCCTTTGTCACGCGCAGGGCAAATCCCACGCGCGGGCCAAAGTTGGTGGGATCGGTATTCAGGCGGCTGGTGTCCAGACCCAATGTCGCCAGACCGGCATTCAGGTTCTTTGTAGTCGGCTGGCGGAAGGCGAAGTAGTCGTAGCGCAGGCCGTAGTTCAGGGTCAGACGGTCGTTCACGCGCCAGGCGTCCTGTACGAAAAATGCGTATTCCGTCACGTTGGGGTGAGAGATGGGTGCCACGGTGCTGGTTCCGCCGAAACCCTGCACGAAGCGCGAAGGGGTGCTGTTCACGAAGTCCTGATAGGTGTTGAACGTGTAGGCACCGCTGAAGTTGCCAGGAAAGAAATTGTCGGCTCTCGCGATGTTGATGTCGAAACCGGCCTTTACTGTATGCGCGCCCTTCACCATCGTGATGCTGGAGGTGGGCTGGAAGGCTTTCGTGTTGGTATAGCGGGGGCTGAAGTTGTTGCGGCCAAAGCTGATGCCGTTGATAATGTTGACTTCCGGCGTCGCAGCGTTGGCGGTACCGGGTTCAGCATCCTTCACATAGCTGAAACGGCTTTCCCAGATGGAGGTTGAACTCAGAACGCGGGTGTAGGTGCCTGCGATGTTATCGGTATTCACCTTGTTGTCGCCTGTGTGTTCCTGGGCGCTGGACGCACCCGAGTTCTCGGCGTTCTTGCCGGTGTACCGGCTGAGGTTGTAACGCACGCTCAGGCGATCTTTATCGCTGAGATTGAAGTCGCCCTTCACCAGACCCACGCGGTTTTGCGCACCCAGGCCATAGGCCGCGAAATACTGCTGGAACTGTGCCGCGATGGCGGCGGGTGGCACGCTGTTGGGCGCGATGATCTGCGTGACATTGTTCCTCTGTTCGTCGTAGTTGGCGAAGAAGAAGATCTTGTCTTTCTTCACCGGGCCGCCGAGCGAACCGCCGTACTGGTTGAAGTGATAGGGGTTCTTCTTCACTCCGGCGCGGTTATTCACAAAAGTATTCGCGTTCATGCCTTTATCGCGATAAAACTCGAACACTGAGCCATGGAACTGGTTGCTGCCGCTCTTGGTGATCATGTTGATGGCACCGCCGGAAGCGCGGCCAATCTCGGCCGGGAACGAGTTGGAATTTACCTGGAATTCCTGCACCGCGTCCTGGCTGAAGGCATAGGGACGGAATCCGGTGCGCCCGGTTGCCTGAGCGTAGAACAGGTTGTTGGAATCGGCGCCATCGATCAGCAGTGAATTTGCCGGACCACGCTGACCGCCGAAGGAGAGGTCGCCGCCGCGGCTGGGGTCTTTCACCACGCCGGGCGTCAATACTGTGAAGTCGATAAAGTTGCGCCCGTTGATGGGCAGGTCGGCTACCGAGCGAGCGTTGACGCCGGTGGAAGTAGAAGTGCGGGTGGTTTCGATCACCGGGGCCTCAGCCGTAACGTCAACCGTCTCGGAAGTGGCACCCACCTGGAGCCCAACATCCAGCGTGACGTTCGATCCAACGGTCAGCTCAATGCGCTTGTACTCGGTCTTCTTGAAGCCTGTGGCTTCCACGGTGACATCGTAGAAGCCAACCGGCAGGCGGAGGGAATACAGACCCGCGCTGCTGGTCGCGGTGGTGCGGGCAAGTCCGTTATCCGGGTTGCGGACGCTTACTTTGGCAGAGACCACCACCGAGCCCGAGGGATCGGTGACGGTTCCGTTCATGGCGGCGCCACCGATTTCGGTTTGCGCCAGAAGAGGTAGCCCTGAAAGGCACAGTGCTGCGAACAGCATCCGTTTCGACAAATTCATATTTCTATAGCTTACCAACAAGCACTTTTCAGAGTTGTGACAGCGCGAGTGGAAAAATATGATGGTCAGGGAGGGCGGAGTACGAGTTTCACCGTGAATATTGACCCCGCGAACCAGCCGCAATACTATCCGGAAATCATGCTGCCGGGTTTCGTGACAGGCGCGATTATCGGCTTCCTGACGCAGCAATGGGGTACGCCAGCGTAGAATAGCGGCATTCATGCCGCTGGCGAGATTGGAGTCTCTGAGGCCGTTCATTACCGAGGCCGCTGATATTGTCATACTGGCGCTGCTGATCTACTGGCTGCTCACGATTGTGCGCGGCACACGGGCGGCGCACGTGCTGGCCGGAGTGATCGCGGTTGCGGTAACTTACCGGGCCGCGGCGGCAATTGGCCTGGTGGGTTTGCAGAGTTTCCTTGGCTATATCGCGCCGTTTACCGCCATCGCGATGGTGGTTCTCTTTCAGTCGGAGATTCGCCGGTCACTGACACAACTGGGACGCCGCGAATTCTTCGGCGAAGCGCGCCGCGACCAGTCGCTGGAAGACATTGTGCTGGCGGTGAAGGCGCTTTCGCAGGCCAAAACCGGAGCCCTGATTACCGTGGAAAACAACGTCGGCCTGCGGACTTTCGTGGAGAGCGGCGTGCGCATGGACGCGCAGGTTTCATCGGCGCTTCTGGTATCCATCTTCCAGCGCACTTCTCCTCTGCACGATGGCGCAGTGATCGTTCAAAAAGGCACACTTGCCGCTGCTGCGTGTTTTTTGCCGCTCACCACCCGGCCCGTGACCGGCGTCAACGTTGGTTCGCGGCATCGCGCCGCCCTCGGCATTACGGAAGACACCGATTGTATTTCCGTGGTAGTGAGCGAGCATTCCGGTGAAATTTCCATTGCCGCCGATGGCAGGCTGGAGCCTTGCCAATCGGTGGAGCAACTGGCCGAACGCCTGGCGCGGCATCTGCGCCGCGGAGGGAGTAGTCAGGCGAAGTCATGAAACATCTTCTTACCCATAACCTTGGATTGAAGCTTCTGGCCATCGTACTGGCAGTCTGGGTATGGTCGGGTGCGGCCAACGAGCCGGAGCTGGCGGCCACCATCACCATTCCGGTGCAGTATCGGAACCTGCCGCAGGATCTGGAGATCGCCTCCGGTTTTGTCGGCACGATGATGCTGGAGGTGCGTGGTCCGGCCGATCATCTGCGACAGGTCTCGGCGTCAGACACGGCAGCGGTGCTGGATTTCGCGTCCGTGAGGCAGCCGGGTGAGCGTACTTTCGGGGTTGGGCCCAACCAGGTGGCACTGCCCCGGGGCGTCGGACTGGTGCGTGCCATCCCTGCGCAGCTCAGATTCGCCTTCGAGCAACGAACCACGCGGGCGGTACCGGTCACCGTGCGTTTTACCGGTGTGTTGCCTGCTGGTTTTAAAGTGTCGGGCTTTGAGGCGGAACCAAAATCGCTTGAGATCACCGGCCCTGCCAGCAGCGTGGCCACGGTGGAGGTTGTGGAGACTGATCCGGTGGACCTGTCTGGTGTCCGCAGCGACATACAAAGGGCCGTCGCCGTGTTTGCCGCCGAGAGCGGAGTGCGCTTCGTTTCCACCCCGCGCGTTATGGTGAAGGTTCACGTGGAAAAGGGCGGGACCTGATTATCTATGGCAAAACAACTCTTCGGGACAGACGGCATCAGGGGCGTGGCGGGCGAGCCTCCGCTGGATGCGGCAACAGTTCTGGCGCTGGGCCGGGCACTGGGCAAAGATCTGGCGGTTCGGGGTTTGGGCGGCAGCCCGGTACTGATGGCAATGGATACGCGGGAGTCAGGGCCCGCGATTGCCGCCCAACTGGCGGCGGGGCTGCGAGCCGCGGGATTGTCAACGGTTTTTCTGGGCGTGGCCCCAACGCCCGCGGTTGCGTACCTCACGCGTACCGGCAACTACGCGGCGGGTGTGATGATTTCGGCCTCGCACAATCCTTTTGGCGATAACGGAATCAAAGTGTTTGGGAGTACCGGCTTCAAGCTGCCCGACAACGAAGAACACGAAATCGAAGAAGAGATTTTCCGCCAGATGGGTTCCGTGGGCGAATCGACTGTTGTCACTCCCCTTGAGATTTCCCTCAACGCCCGGTCGTGGCTCGACTTTTTGCTGGCCACCCTGCCGGTGTCGCTGGCTGGAATGCGGGTGGTTCTGGATTGCGGCAATGGTGCCGCCTCACCGCATGCGGCGCAGCTCTTCCGTCAGGCTGGTGCCGAGGTGACGGGACTATTCGCAGAGCCAAATGGCCGCAATATCAACTTAGGCTGCGGCGCGCTGCATCCCGAAATACTGCGGGATGCGGTGATCGCGCAAAAGGCGGACGCGGGAATTGCATTCGATGGCGATGCCGACCGGGCCATTCTGGTGGCCCCTTCGGGACGGATTATTGATGGAGACGCCGTTCTGCTCATCGTTTCGCGGGCGCTGCAGGCGCAGGGCAAGCTGCGGGGCAATGAGGTGGTATCCACCGTGATGTCCAATATCGGGCTGGAAAAGGCCCTGGATGCCAGTGGGATCGTCCTGTTGCGAACCGGGGTGGGGGATAAATATGTGCTGGAAGAGATGCTGCGGCGCGGGGCGGTAATTGGCGGGGAGCAATCCGGGCACATCATCTTCCACGAGCACTCCACTACCGGCGATGGCATGCTGACCGGCCTGCAAACCCTGGCGGCGTGCGCGGCCCAGGGCAAGTCGCTGGATGAACTGGCGAACGATCTGGTGGTTTATCCGCAGTTGCTGTTAAACGTTCGGGTGAAAGAACGGAAGCCGCTGGAGGGCCTTGCGGGAGTAACGGAGGAGATTCGCGCGTGTGAAACCGAATTGCAGGGAGCGGGGCGTGTGCTGGTCCGTTATTCGGGCACCGAGGCCCTGTTGCGTGTGATGGTGGAAGGGCAGGATATGCCCCAGGTGCAGCGGCTGGCGGAACGTATCGCCAGCGCAATCCGCGCTGAAATGGCATAGCCCTTTGCGCGTTTACTACTGCGATCACCACGAAATTCCGCTGCCGGAAGGGCACAAATTTCCCCTGCGAAAGTACCGGATGCTGCGGGAGCGCCTGGCCGGTGAGGCCGGTATTGATCTGCAACCTGCTTCCTTTGCGCCGCTGGATGCAATTGAACTGGCGCATGATCCCGAATATGTCCGGGGTTTTTTACAGGGAAGCCTGCCTGCGGCAGCGATGCGACGGATCGGGTTTCCGTGGTCGCAGGGTTTGGTAGACCGTTCCCTGGCATCGACGGGTAGTACCCTGCGGTGCGCGTTTGAAGCGATGGAGACGGGTATCGCGGGTGGTTTGTCCGGTGGTACGCACCATGCGTTCCGCGCTGAGGGATCGGGCTTCTGCGTGTTCAATGACATCGCCATCGCCATTCTGGCGTTGCGGCGGGAGGGTGTGGCACAGCGTGCTGGCGTGGTCGACCTGGATGTGCACCAGGGCGACGGCACCGCGGCGATTTTCGCGGACGATCCGGCGGTATTTACCTTCTCTATGCACGGCGCCAATAATTTTCCGTTTCGCAAGCAGAAGAGTTCACTGGATGTGGAATTGCCGGATGGCACCGGTGACGCCGAATATCTTTCGCTGCTGGGTGACTCCCTTGATTCCGTGTGGCGTTTCCATCCGGACATTGTGTTTTACCAGTGCGGAGTAGATGCGCTGGCAACCGACCGGCTGGGTCGGCTGGGGTTGACGCCAGCGGGGCTGGAGCAGAGGGACCGCCTGGTCCTGGAAAGTGCGCGGCGGCGCGGAATTCCACTGGTGCTGACCCTGGGTGGTGGTTACTCCCAGCCGATTGAGGCTACCGTAGACGCGCATGCCACAACTTTTCGCCTGGCTGCACAGTACATTTAACCAGTCTAAGTGCTGTTCCTGACAGGTGTTATCATGAAGCCCAGATGAGCCCAACCGACACTGGGTCGCCGGTCTCTGCCGCAGAGCAGCCGGCTACCGCTTCCACATTTTCGTGGGGCACGATTATCTGGGTATCCGCGCTGCTGTTGATCGCCTACGGAAGCGTATTGGGGCGGCTGGTGCAGGTCTGGTACGACGATGGCGACATGGGGCATGGATTCTTCGTGCCCGTGGTGGCCGGGTATATTGCGTGGCAGACCCGCGACCGAATTGCCGGAGTGGCTGCCAAACCCAACTGGTGGGGGCTGGCCATCATGGCGTTTGGAGCCCTGCAACTGTGGATTGGAACGCTGGGCGCGGAATTATTCCTCGCACGAACGTCGTTCGTCATCACCGTGATCGGTACTGTGCTGCTGCTGGGCGGTACGGCTTATTTGAAGGCTTTCGGCTTTCCGCTGTTTCTGCTGTTTTTCATGGTTCCGATTCCGGCAATTATCTATAACCAGATCACCTTCCCCCTGCAGCTCTTTGCCAGCCGGGTGGCGGAGGCGTCCATCACTATTCTGGGCATTCCGGTGATCCGCGAGGGCAACATATTGGAACTGGCGCAACAGAAACTCAATGTGGTGGAAGCGTGCAGCGGGATCCGCTCACTGTTGACGCTGACCTTTCTGTCGCTGGTGTACGGTTACTTTACGGAGAAGCGCGGCTGGGTGCGGGTTACCCTGTTTTTCGCGACCATTCCCATCGCCATCATTCAAAACGCGGGCCGCGTGACCATTACCGGTGTAGCGGCGCAATTTAATCCCGATCTGGCCGAAGGCTGGTTTCACGAAGCCCAGGGCTGGGTAACATTCATGGTGGCTTTCGCCATTCTGGCGCTGTTCCACCAATTGCTGATTCGTTCTTTCGGATTACTTCATGGAAAAAAACCAGAACTCTCTCCTGCGCAGTAAGTTTGCCCGCGCCGGCGCGGTTGTGCTGATCGCGCAGGCGGCGCTCTTCTATTCAGCCTCCCGTGGCGAGAAGGTGCCAATGTCGGTGCCTCTGCTGGCCATTCCTGTCAACATCGGTGGCTGGCACATGGTGCAGGAAGGCGCGGTGGAGAAGGAAGTACAAGACGTACTGAAGGCCGACGACCTGCTCAACCGCACTTACGCCGGCGATCAGGGCGCGGCCAATCTGTTTGTGGCCTTTTTCCGCTCGCAACGGTATGGACAGGCGCCGCATTCCCCCAAGAATTGCCTTCCGGGTTCTGGCTGGCAGCCCTCGGAAAGCGGTACGATTAATATCCCGGTGGCCGGTGGCACCATCAACGTCAATCACTATCTGGTGGCGCGGGGCGAGAACGAAAGTCTGGTTCTTTACTGGTACCAGTCGCAGGGACGGGTAGTGGCAGATGAATTCGCCGCCAAGTTTTATCTGGTGAGCGATTCCATCCGCAAGCATCGCAGCGATGCCGCACTGGTTCGCGTGGTGGTTCCGATCTACCCCGGTGACAAGGCTACCGAGCGCGCGAAAGCCGAGAAAACCGCAGCCGAATTTGTCACTGCGGCTTACCCAGTAGTGAGTGCCTATTTGCCGAAGTAGGGCGTGCCCGTTTGGAGTTTCTATATTTGTTGGGGTACGCCACTTTAGTTGCGTCCCACCCCCTGCACCGCACTTCAATTCGGCCCGCGGCGGATCAGCATTAACGCTCTTCACCACCAGGCCAATGGCGGAAGAAAACCCACCGCTCATTCACAATGTTGATGGGGTGGCCATTGCGCCCAGCAGCAGGGCGGAAGCGGAAACAAATTGTCGGGTGATCATTGCATTCTCCTGTTGATATTCAGTGGATTCGAAATGGAAAGCAGTCGAACCGCGCGGTCCCGTCCATCCAGACCCACCACGACATCGGCGGAAAAATCAGCCGTCAGGCGGGTTTGATCGCTGAAAAAAACGCTTACACCCGCCACATGCCGCCAAATGCCGGGGTTCTGCCACCCTGCAGCTTACGAGCCAGCAGACGGCGCGCCCGGTTGACAGCGAAGCGGTGAACCGGGGCATGGTGGGTTTGATACAAGTCGGTAAACGCCGCGCGGTCGCGTTTTTGCATGCGTTCCAGCAGCCCGCGATCCCGATTGACAGTGAAATCCACCAGCATTCCGTTCGACCCTATTCTCCGCTTGGCCGCACCAAAGTTCCTGAATGTTTGGTGGCAGCCGGAAGATTTCCCTGCAACCCCGTGTTAACATGTGCAGTTAGTGCACCCGTTTCCCGGGCGGCAGAGGACTTCGTGACAACCCATATTTCCCGCAAAGATTTGAAGCAGGACATTGTTGCGCAGACCGTCGAGCATCAAATCGACTGGTTTGCGAAGCACAAGCAGTCGGTGATCCGCTATGCCGTAATTGCCGTGGCGGCAATCGTGGTGGTGGGCGGTGCGCTTTCCTACCGCAGTTCGCAGGCTGCCAGCCGGCAGAAGGCGCTGGGGGAAGCGTTGACGGTTCAACTGGCTCCGGTGGGCGCGGGTCCGCTCAGCGGCGGGCTCAGTTTCCCTACCGAAGAAGCGCGTACCGTGGCAGCGCAAAAAGCTTTCACCAAAGTCTTCACCGATTTCAACGGTGATGACGAAGGGTACCTGGCCGAATACTATCTGGCTGGAATGGCCGCCGATGGAGGCAAACTCGACGACGCCCTGAAAAAATATCAGGATGTGGCCAGCCACGCCAATGCCAACTTTGCGGCAGTCGCCAAACTGGCCATTGCCCAGCTCTACTTCGCACAGGGCAAAATAACCGAAGCCCGCGCCGTGCTCAAAGACCTGGCCGAACACCCCACCGACATGGTTTCCAAAGAGCAAGTCGATCTGGTGCTGGCCAAAGGGATTGGGGCAACGCAACCGGCAGAAGCCCGCAAGCTGCTGCTGCCGCTGGCCGGAAAAGCAGGCTCCGATATCGCTCCGATAGCGACTGCGGCGCTTGGCGAAATCCAGAAATAGGCAGAACACCGTTGCTGGCCCACCTCCGTTTTCCGGTGGAACAATCGCGTGGCCGGCGCTACCCGGAGCCACAGCACCCTTACCGCAATCTGTTTCAGCGGGACCGTGACCGGGTGATTCATACCCGCGCATTCCGTCGCCTGGAAAACAAAACCCAGGTCTTTGCTCCCGCGCTCTCTGATCATTTTCGGAATCGGCTCACCCACACCATTGAGGTCTCGCAAATTGCGCGGACCATTGCCGGTACCCTCGGACTGAACGAAGACCTCACCGAAGCCCTGGCCCTGGCGCACGATATCGGGCACCCTCCCTTCGCCCACGCGGGCGAAGAAGCCCTGCACCAGCAAATGCAGCAGTACGGTCTGGGCTTCAATCACAACTTGCAGGCCTTGCGTATTGTAGAAGATCTGGAACAACGCTACCCGCGGTTTTGTGGGCTGAACCTGACGTTTGAGGTTCGCGAAGGAATCGTCAAGCATTCCCGCGACCTGACGCCGGGGGAGTTTCCCCATCTGGAGGAATACCTGCCCGCCGAGCGGCCCCCGCTGGAAGCCCAGTTGATTGATCTGGCGGATGAGATCGCGTATAACGCGGCAGATCTGGATGACGCCTACGAGGCCGGATTGCTGCGCCCGGAAATTATTGCCGCCGCAGTTCCGGCTTATGGCGAAATTCTGGAGGCGGTGGAGACGCAATTTCCGGGGGCGACGGAACGGGAGCGCTTTCAGGAATCGGTACGGCACCTGATTGACGGTCTGGTCTCGTCTTTCATTGAAGGCACGGTAGCAGCGACGCGAGCTTCGGGTGCAGTCGATGTGGCCGCGGTGAGGCAACACCAGCGTCTGGCGCAGTTCACACACGCCGGGCACCAGACCAGCCAGGCGCTTAAGCGATTCCTCTACACCAACGTTTACGCGTCGGATGCGCTGGCTGCGGGGCGGGCGGAATCCATCACCCAGGTGGGCCAGTTGTTCCGGTTCCTCATGGATCACCCGGAACACTACACGGCGGGCCGCGAAAAGGGTTCGCACTCGCCACGGGCGGTGTGCGACTTCATTGCGGGCATGACGGATCGGTACTTTCAGCGTTTTTACACCGAAGCTTTGGCTTAAACCTAAAAGCGTTCACCGCATTGGAAACTATTTTTTGCGAAGCCCTCATACCGCTAACAAATAAACTGTCGCTCGGAGCGAATAACCGGCGAGCAGCCGGTTGGCTTTTGCCACTGGACTAGAATCACGGGATGATGTTTCCCGCCGTACGTCTTGCCGCCGCTGGTCTCGCCGCGGGCGTTTTCCTTCTGCTGGCGCAGGTTCCCGCCACGGACCCCATTGACATGAAAATGTTCAAGGCGATCCACGACGAGGCGTATGACCATTCCCAGGCCGACGCGATTTTCGACATGCTGACGGTGAACATTGGTCCCCGGCTGACAGCGTCTCCGGCGCACAAGCGTTCAGCCGAGTTTGCGCGGGAGCGGTTGGCGGCATTTGGCTTGGAAAATGCACGCCTCGAGCCGTGGCAATTCGGGCGTGGCTGGACTCAGGAAAAGCTGATTGTAGAGATGGTGGAGCCTCGCTATCTGCCGCTGATCGGCTACGCCGATGGCTGGTCGCCTTCCACCAGTGGTGAGCTCCTGGCGGCACCGGTGTTTCTGGGTGGCAAGACGCCGGAAGCGGTGGACGCCATGAAGAGTAGTCTGAAAGGCGCAATCGTCATGACGCAGCCGCTGATGACCAACTTCATCCGCAAAGACCGGCCGAATCCGAGTGACCCCAACTACACGCCTAACGGGGCAGCCTATGCCACCAGCGTGGGCAACGCCGGGCGCGGACGCGGCACCGCACCCGCCGCTGCGCAGCGGATTGCGGCCTTGCTGCGCGAGGCCGGTGCCGGGGTCATTCTCAAACCCAGCGCCGGGGAGCACGGGACGGTGTTTGTGACTGGGCGTGATGAGGGGCCTGGAGCGGTCCCCACGGTGACGCTCTCGGGCGAACACTACAACATGATTGCCCGCATGCTGGAGAAGGGCATTGCCGTGAAGTTGCGGGTGAATCTGCAAACGAAGTATTACGACGCGGAAGGTGGCAAGGCCTATAACGTGGTGGCGGAACTGCCTGGCGCAGACCCGGCAGTGCGCGATGAAGTGGTGATGATCGGGGCGCATATCGATTCCTGGCACACTGGTGTGGGCGCGACCGATAACGCCGATGGTTCAACCACGGTGATGGAAGCCATGCGCATTCTGAAAGCAGTGGGAGCCAAACCGCGGCGGACTATCCGCGTGGCTCTATGGGGCGGCGAAGAGCAGGGGCTGCTGGGTTCCCGCGCCTGGGTGAAAGAGCATCTGGCAGGGGACGCCAACAAGGCCGCACGAGACAAGATGGACGTCTATCTGAACACCGATAACGGCACCGGGCCCGTCTACGGCTGGTACATGGAAAACCGCGCGCCGCTCATGCCGGTGTTCGACGCGTGGCTTGGGCCGCTGAAGGAGTATGGCGCGCGCCGCAACAACATTGAACCGGTAGGCAGTACCGATCACATCAGCTTCAACGATGTGGGCGTGCCCGGTTTCAATCCGATCCAGGACTATACCAACTACGACATCCGCACGCATCACACCAATGTGGACACGGCGGACCGGTTGTCGGTGCAGGATATTCGTCAGGCGGCCATGTCGTTTGCGTGGTTTGCGTATAACCTGGCGATGGCAGAGCAGAAGATTCCGCGCGTGGCCGCGAAATAAAACCTTCAATTCAATGAGCCCGGTTGGCCCACTGCCACGCGGTGCGGACGATAGTGGCCAGGTCGGAATGTTGTGGCTTCCAGCCGAGTTCCGCCTGGAGTCGGGAGGAGTCAGCCACCAGCGAAGGGGAATCGCCCAGGCGGCGCGGTCCCGTGATGGTAGGGACTTTTTGTCCCGTCACCTGTTCCACTGCAGCCACCACTTCTTTCACTGAATAGCCGAGGCCTGTGCCGGCGTTATATTGCGCGGAGCGGGCGCCCTGGGCGAGCGCTTCCAGTGCGAGGATATGCGCCTCGGCCAGATCACTCACGTGGATGTAATCGCGCAGGCAGGTCCCATCGGGGGTGGGGTAATCGTCACCGAACAGGGTGATGGGAACGCCGGTGCGAATGGCGCGAAACAGCAAAGGGATGAGGTGGGTTTCCGGTTCGTGATCTTCACCGGTACGCCCCTGCAGATCGCAGCCAGAGGCATTGAAATAGCGCAAAGCGATGCTGCGGATGCCGTGAATCTCGTCGAACCAGCGCAGCAGTTGCTCCACCATTACCTTCGATTCGCCGTAGGGGCTGACGGGGGCGAAGGGCGCGGATTCAGGTATGGGAGTAGTGGCAGGATCGCCGTAGACGGCGGCGGTGGAAGAGAAAACCAGACGCTTCACGCCCGTCCGCTGCATGGCTGTGAGCAGAGAGAGAGAACCGCCCACGTTGGTGCGGAAGTATTCGCCGGGAACCTTCATGGATTCGCCTACCGCGATAAAGGCCGCGAAGTGAATCACGGCGTCGCAGGGTTCGGCAGTGAGCAATTCCACCAGCCGTTCGGTATCCAGAATATCCACTTCGCGCAGCCAGGCCGGGTTCACGTTCTGGCGGTGACCGCGGCAAAGGTTATCCGCTACCAGAACGCGGTAGCCCGCATCCGCCAGCAGCAGTGCGGTGGTGGAGCCGATGTAGCCGGCACCGCCGGTGACTAGAATTCGTTGACGGGATTTGTCCACTTTACGGATTGTAGCGAGCATAGATGACAGTGCCGTGAGTGCGCGCGACCTCACGATAGCCGGCCAGCCATGGTTGTAGTTCGCCGTATTGGTCCATCGAAAGCGCAGGATTGTAGAGGCTGAGACCATCGGCGATAAAATCGGGGTGCGAGCGGGCGAGTTCGGCGCGCGCTTCTGCTGTGCCCGCGGTCATGACGGCAGTCGTTTGGGTGAGGTGACGGTCGGCGGGCACCCCGGTCATGGCCTGATTGTCCAGGTATCGGGTAGCCGGTTTCAGTTGGGTGTAGACGAAGATTTCCGGACGATAGCCCCAAACGTAGAGGGTGGCCCCAGGTTGCGCGCGCGAGCGGATGAGTTGCGCGGCGGCGCGGCTGTCGTTATCCATGGCAAGATCGCTCCAGCCGGCGAGCGAAACATAGCGGGGGGCGAAACGAATCAGGGGCACCGCCAGTGCGATGGTGGCCACCAGCAGCAGAACGCGGGATCGGACGGGGGCCAGACCTCTTGCCGCCATTATCACCAGAGGCGGCAACAGCAGGAAGAAATAACGCGGAAAGAAACGCCCGCCAAGCGCGACGCCGGCGTAAGCGAGGGCCAGCCAGAGCAGAAGTTTCCAGCGCCGGGGCGCGCGTTCGCGCCACCACAGAACTCCGCCCACAACCAGCACGGCGTGGAAGCCCAGCCAGTTCAGGGTGCGAACCATGCCGTTGCGAACCGGGTCGGCGACTACCGGGCTGGCGGCATAGAGCGCGGGCCAGCGCCACACCTGATCCAGGTACCCGGTCCATGCGCCTGAGCCTGTGAGCCATGCCGCGCCAACCGCGCAGGGTAGCAGAAATCCGCCCGCGAGGTTGACGAGGCTGAGGGCTGAGGGCCACAACAGCACCGCGCAGGCCGCAAGCACGAGCAGCGCCTTGGCGTTGCAGAAGAAACCCACTCCGGCGGCAACGCCACACCAGAATGCCTGGCGGCGGGCGCAGAAATACACGGCCGCCAGGTGGGGTCCCAGCAATAGCATATCGGCAGTGAGCGGGACCACGGCCGAATGGATATCGAAGGTGAGAAAGAAGGCCATCAGCAGGGTCGCTGTGTAGCCTTCGCGCGGCGCCCACAACCGGGCCGCGGCAGCCCCGGCCAGCCAGCATGCGAGCAACGCATAGAGGGCTCCTGCCAGACGCAGTGGCCAGCCCGGCACGGCGCCCCACAGCAGATAGATCCAGGCCACCAGGGGCGGCTTATCAAACCAGACGTCGCGATACAGAACGGCACTCTGTTTTAAGACTTGCGCCGCGGCCAGCGGCAGGCTGTCCCCTTCCCACAGAACGCCCGAGTGCCCGAGGTGAGCGGCGAGGAGTATGGCTGCGGGCGCAAGCAGGAATGGAAAAGGCCGCAAGGTCTTAGTATAGTGGGAGTACAGGGGCGAAAACAGGGCGAAAGTGGATATCCAGGAACAGCTTGTCCATTTACGGAGTACCATGGCGCGAATCGATGCCCGGTTCACGTCGCAGACGCCGGTCGCGGTCCCGGCCGCCGAAGCGCTGACGGGTTCTGTCGTGGAGACTTCGAAGGGCCAACACTTCGAAATGCAGAAGTTGTATCCCCGCCACAGGCGGCATGGCAGCTACGAAATCGCTGATCTGCACGAGATGGATCCGCGGTTTCTCGACGGCATTTCCGCCGGCAGTATCCCGCATACCGATCCCCGGCGCTGGGCATTTCTGGACACCGAGACCACTGGTCTGGCGGGGGGCAGCGGCACCTGCGCATTCCTGATTGGCCTCGGGAGCATTGAGGATGAAGGGTTCCTGGTGCGGCAATATTTCGTCCGCGATTTCGATGAGGAAGCATCGGCACTGGAGGCATTGCGCCAGTCGCTGGAACGGTTCGATGTGCTGGTGACCTTTAATGGCCGCACGTTTGACCAGCCTCTGCTGGAAACCCGCTATACGATGAATCGGGCGCGACACCCGTTTGGCCGGATGCAGCATCTGGACCTGCTCTACGGGGCGCGACGGCTGTTCCGGCTGCGCCTCGAAAGTTGCCGGCTGGTGAATCTGGAGCAGGAAATTCTGGGTTTCGAAAGACAGGGCGACGTTCCCGGCGAGATGATTCCGCATCTGTATTTCGAGTATCTGCGCACCAGGCGGGCGGGGCGACTGGGCCCGGTGTTTGAACACAATGCGCTGGATATTGTTTCGCTCGCCTGCCTGACGGGAATTATTCCGGAAGCGTTTCGTGATCCCTGCAATGCCAAAGCGCGGCACGGTACAGATCTGCTGGGCCTCGCCCGCTGGCTGGCGATGTCAAACCGGCTGGCAGAGGCGCTGCTGCTGACGCGGCGCGCGGTGGATATGGGTCTGCCCGATGCGCATCTGTTCCGCGGACTCTTTGAGGCCGGGGTGCTGGAGAAGAAGCTGGGGCGTGAGGCGGAGTCATTGGCCACCTTCACAGACCTGACGCTGCAACGCAACCCGTACCGGGCGCGGGCCTACGAGGAAGTAGCCAAGTACTACGAGCACCGGGAGCAGAATTTCGCCATGGCGCTGGAGTTTGTGCGGGCGGCACGGGCCAGCGGAGATTCGGCGGCGCTGGGCGCGCGCGAGGCCCGGTTACAGGCGCGTACGGAGCGTACAACCAGGCAGTTGCGCCTGGTAGCGGCGGTGAAACCGACGCGGCGAAAGCGCACCAGCGCCTTGAAGCTAAACTGAAGCTTCCCTGTGAATGCCGTCGAATTCGACGAAGTATCGAAGAACTACGCCCTCTACGAGGGGCCCGGCGGCCGTCTGGCCGAACTGGCTACGTTGGGACGACGGCGCACGGGCCGTGTCTTCTGCGCGCTCAGCGAGGTCAGCTTTTCCGCGCACAAAGGGCAGATCTTCTGCATCATCGGGGCCAACGGATCGGGCAAGAGTACTGCGCTCGGACTGATTGCCGGAATCCTGCAGCCTTCCGCCGGCAAGGTCCAGGTGACGGGGCGGGTAGCGGCGTTACTGGAACTGGGTTCAGGTTTTCATCCGGAATTCACCGGGCGCCAGAACGTGTATCTCAACGCCGCCATTCTGGGGCTAACCCAGAAAGAAATTGACCGGCGATTTCCGTTGATCGAAGACTTTGCTTCCATTGGCGCTTTCATAGATCAGCCGGTGCGCACTTACTCGAGCGGTATGACCATGCGGCTGGCGTTTGCGGTGGCGGCTTCGGTGGATCCGGAAGTTTTGCTGGTGGATGAAGCGCTGTCAGTGGGCGATGCGTGGTTCCGCCACAAGTGTATGCGCCGCGTACATGAGTTGAGAACGGCGGGCGTGACCATTGTGTTTGTTTCGCATGCGCTGGCTGAGGTGCGGGCTCTGGGCGACCGTGTGTTGTGGCTGGATCACGGGCGCGTGGCGGCACTGGGCGATGCGGAAACGGTGGTATCGCAATACGCCGCAGCCATGGCCGCGCGCGACGACAATAACAAGCAGCTGGCCCTGTCTGCGGCGTCTGTGTCTGCCGATTCAATACCCAACGTGGATCATCGTCACGGCGATGGCCGTGCCCGGGTGTGCGGCATTGCGGTGGTGAACGAGTACGGTGAGAATGCGCAACTCATGACGCCGCGCAGTCCGGTGGTGGTGCGCCTTCGCCTGCAGGCAGTGCAGGCGCTGGAGCAACCACGCGCCGGCTTCCTGTTGCGCAATCACCTGGGCCTCGACTTTGCGGAAAGCGCGACCGCCCTGCAGCCCATGGCGGCGGGTGCCACGGCGGAAGTCGATTTCAGATTTGAGATTCCGGAGCTTTACCCGGGCTTTTTCTCTTTTTCTCCGTGGATCGGCGATGGCGACGCGGTTTGCGACTGGGTGGATAACGCGGTGACGGTACAGATGGCCCGCGGCGAGAGCCCGGTATATGGTTATCTCCAGGTGCCCTGCCATGTGGAAGTGGAGGTGAGCCGTGCCTGAATTTACCGGGGAGCGAGTTATTCCGGGTCTGGTGGATGCCGATCTTTTCAACGAACATCTGGCGCGCTATCGCTTCGCCGCGCGACTGGTGCGGCAGCGGAACAGGCCCACCTGCGTTCTGGATGCGGCGTGCGGTGCGGGCTATGGCGCGCGGGAATTTCCCGTGGGTACTTCCGTGGTGTCCGTGGATATCGCGGCGGAAGCCGTCACCATGGCGCGCGCCCAGGGGTGCCGGGCGGTGCAGGCTTCCTGCGAGGCACTGCCCTTCGCAGCGGCTTCGTTTGATGTCATTACCGCCTTCGAGATGATTGAGCACCTGCACGATCCGGGTTCATTCCTGGCGGGCGCCCGGCATGTTTTGACGCCGGACGGGGTGCTGCTGGTTTCCACGCCGAACCGCATTTATTCGGAGGAATCGCGGGCGGCGGCCGGACCCAACCCTTTCCACACCCGTGAATTCGAGTACGCGGAATTCCGCGCCGAACTGGAGAAAATATTTCCCTACGTGCAAATCTGGACGCAGAATCACGCGGCGGCCATTGTATTTGCTCCTGCAGTTTTGGACGCGGCTGGAGGCGGGTCTGGCCTGGCTGGTCTGGAAGCCGCGCCGGGGGCCGATCCCGCCGCTGCGCACTTCTTTCTGGCGGCGTGCTCGCTCGGGCCCCTGTCGCCAGGCGAGGCTTTTGTCTGGATTCCGGACTCCGGTAACGTGCTGCGGGAACGCGAGCGTCACATCGCAAGGTTGCAAGGCGAACTGCGGGAGAAAGACCGCTGGCGGGCGGAATTGCACGAGGCCCACGCCCGGTTGCAGACCGCCCACGCGACGACCGAGGCAGAGTTGCGGGCGCGCAATTTGTGGGCCGCACAGCTCAATCGCCAGATTGAAGAATGCCGCGCGACTATTGGGCAATCCCACGCGATCATCGAAGCGCTGGAACGCGACGCCGAAGAAAGGCTGGCCTGGGTACAAAGACTGGAACTCGACCTGCGGGCATCGCACGCGGAAATTACCCGGCTGGGTGCGGAGCAGGTGAGTTTGAATCAGACCCTTGGGGAGCGGACCGACTGGGCGCGTTCCATTGAGGCCGAGAAGAACGTTGTCATTGCCGCTTACCGGGAACTGGAAGCGAGCGCGGAAGCCCGCCTGCGGGATGCTGCGGCGGCATTGGGGCAAGCCATGGAACGGCACATTCAACACCTGCGCCTGATTGCTGCTTCGCGTTGGATACGGTTGGGCAGAAAAATAAATGTGGGACCGGATCTCGGCCAATGAGATCGAAGCCGGGCCGTTTGCTGGGCTCCATCCCCGCGCTTTTGGCTGCCGTGATGGCGGTTCTACTGGCGAGTATTGCTCTGGCTGTTGCCGATCTCCTTTGGCTGGTATTCGGACGGCGCAGGAAGGCACAGGATTCCATGCCCGCCACTGCGGCCGCTTCGCTGGTTATCCCCAACTGGAACGGGCGCGATTTGCTGGAGCGTTTTCTGCCCTCGTGGGTGCGGGCCATTGAGAACCATCCGGGCAGCGAAGTGGTGGTGGTGGATAACGGATCGACCGATGGCAGCGCGGACTGGGTCCGCATGAACTACCCCTCCGTAAAGGTGGTTGCGCTGCCGGGGAACCTGGGATTTGGCGGCGGATCGAATACCGGTTTCCGCGCCGCGAAAAACGATGTCGTGGTGCTGCTCAACAGCGATATGCGGGTGGAGGCAGATTTTCTGGCACCGCTGTTGGCGGGCTTTACCGACGCACGGGTGTTCGCGGTTTCCTGTCAGATTTTCCTCGGCGATCCGACAAAGCGCCGCGAAGAGACCGGCCTCACCGAAGCCTGGTGGCGGGATGGGAAGCTGCACGTCAGCCACCGCGAAGACCCGGCGGTAGACCGCCTGTTCCCGTGCTTCTATGGCGGCGGTGGTTCCTGCGCGTTCGATCGCCGCAAATTTTTTGAAATCGGCGGGTTCGATGAGTTGTTCCGGCCTTTTTATCTGGAGGATACCGATCTCGGCTACCTTGCCTGGAAACGCGGCTGGAAAGTGCTGTACCAGCCGGCCAGCGTAGTGCACCACGAACATCGCGGGACCATTGGCAAACGCTTTAGCGAAGATTACATTCGCCAGGTGCTGGCGAAGAACTTCGTTCTGTTTTCGTGGAAGAACATCCATGAATGGAATCGCCTGGGCAGCCATTTTTTCTTTTCGCTGGCGGGTTCGCTCATCAGCGCATGGTCAGGATCGGCTGCCGGTCGCTGCAATGCGGGCGGCATTCTGCGGGCTTTTGCGCAGACAGGGGGTGCGATCCGCTCGCGCTGGAGAGCCCGTTCGCTGGCTCGAATCAGCGACTCCGAAGCGTTCCGGCGACCCCGTCCTTCCTACTTCCACGACCGCTTCTCCACTTTTGACGCGAGCCCGGCCAGGCCCCGCGTGTTGTTCGTCTCGCCCTATTCCATTGCCCCGCCCACCCACGGTGGTGCCGTGTTCATGTACTACATGCTGCGGCAACTGACGCGCTGGTGCGAAGTGCATGTCATCGTCATGCTGGACACAGAAGGGGAGCGCGGGTCGAATGAGGAATTGAAGCAATTCTGCGCGTCGGTGGAATACGTGGTTCGCGCCGCCAGCCGTGAACCGCATCTGGCCTCTATCACCCCACACGCGGTGCAAGAATTCCACACTCACCAGACCGAATGGCTGGTGGAGCGGCAGACGCTGCTGCACCAGATCGACGTGATTCAGCTGGAGTACACCGCGCTGGGGCAATACGCCCACCGCTACCGGAACCTGGTCTGTGCCTTGTTTGAGCACGATGTGTACTTCCAGTCGATTGCGCGGTCGCTGCAATTTGTACGCAGCCCGGTAGACAAAATCAAGGCCCGTTTTGAATACCTGCGGGCACTGCGTTTCGAATTGCGGTTGCTGCCGCGGTGCGACCACATTCAGGTTTGCACGCTGGAAAACAAAGCTTATCTGGAAAGCTTTCTGCCGCGCCTGGGGCCGCGCATCGAAGCCGGGCTGCGGGCAGGCATCGATACCTCGCTGTACCCGTATCCGGCGGGCGCGCGGCGACCCTTCACCCTGCTGTTTCTGGGCAGCTTCCGTCACACACCGAACCAGATCGCGATGGAGTGGTTCACCCAGGAAGTGATGCCGCATATTCTGCGCCTGGAACCTCGTGCGAGGCTGGTGGTGGCGGGCTCTGATCCGCCACCGCGTCACGCCTTTGGCGGTCCGGCGGAGTCGGTTGAGTTGCTGGGTTTTGTGCCCGATATTCAGCCGCTGCTGTTTTCCTGCGCGCTGTTTGTGTGTCCCATTCGGAATGGCTCCGGGGTTCGCGTGAAACTGCTGGAGGCTTTTGCTTCGGGTATTCCCGTGGTGTCTACCACGCTCGGTGCGGAGGGGCTGGCCCGCGAGGATGGCGAATTCTGCGCGCTGGCCGATGATGCGGAAGGTTTTGCGGCACGAGTGGCCGGGCTGCTGGCCGATGCAGACGCGGCGGGCGCCATGGCGGAACGGGCGCGCCGTGAAGTGGAAAAGAACTGGGATATGGCGGTTCTGGGCCGGAATCTGGCAGACCGATACGAAACGCTGCTGAAAATGAAGCGGGAAGGAAGCCAGCCCGGAGGTCCCCTGCGATCTCCGGGCCGCTCTGCATCGACGGTGCTCAAGACCCCTTGAAGCAACTTCGATCCTGTTTGTTACAAACCGCGCGGTTACTGCTAACCCCATTCTCCGGCCCCTTTGCCGAGGGGGTCGTAGTCAAGCTGTAAAAGAGTTGTAAAAAACTCCGCTTGCTGGTCCTGAATTCGTCAGATGACTCGCCTTACACTGCCCGGACGCGTTAAAATCGGGGCGCTGATGCAGACCATCCTGGTTATCGACGATGACGACAGCTTGCGCGACACGATCGGCGTCCTGCTGGAACGCGAAGGGTTTCGGGCCATTCTTGCGGCTGACGGAAGGTCGGGCCTGGATCAGGCTGTTCTGGGCAAACCCAGCCTGATTATTACCGATCTGCGCCTGCCCGATATCAGTGGCGTGGAGATTTGTAAAAAGCTGCGTTCGTCCGATGTCAAGACCCCGATTATCGTGTTGAGCGCAGCCGGAGAAGAGATCGACAAGGTGCTGCTGCTGGAAATCGGTGCCGATGATTATGTGGTGAAGCCGTTCGGTACGCGCGAATTGCTGGCGCGGATTCGCGCGGTGCTGCGCCGCTCGCCTTCCGAACCACACAAGACTATTTCCTTCGCCGATGTGCAGGTGGATTTTGAGCGCCGGGTGGTCACCAAAAAAGGCGCAGAAGTGCATTTTACTCCGGCCGAGTACAATCTGCTGACTTTTTTCCTGCAAAACCAGGACCGTGCGCTCTCTCGCGACATGATTTTGAATTCGGTTTGGGGTTACGAATCTTTCCCCAATACCCGAACGGTGGACGCTCATGTGGTGAAGCTGCGGCAGAAGCTGGAAGCAGACGTCAACAGCCCCCGCCACTTCCTGACGCTGCATAAAGTGGGATATCGCTTTCTTCCCTGAGCCTTGCCACAAAACAATTGACATGAAAAAGCTGCTCTTGATTGTGGATGACAGTGCGACCTGTGCGGAAACGCTGGGTATTGCGTTGGAATCCATGGCCGGAATGGAAATCCGTATTGCTTCCAGCGCGCGGGCCGCCCTTTCGACATTGCGCGGTGCCGTGGAAGTGGCGGCGATGATCACCGATCTCCATATGCCACGCGCCACAGGCTTTGAATTGATTGACCAGGTCCGGGCCGAGCCCCGCTTCGCCAACCTGCCCATTGTGATGATCAGCGGAGATAGCGATCCGGATGTAGCCAGCCGGGCCATCTCCCGCGGAGCCAGCGCCTTTTTCGCCAAACCTTATTCCCCGGCGGCGATACGGCGTAAACTGGAGCAACTGGTATGTTGATCATGCAAACAAAAGATTTAGGGGTAGTTTGCGTTCTTCTTCTGACTTTCTCGGCCGCCGCGCAGACTGCGCCTGACCTGGCCCGAGTGCTGGCACGACTGGACAAGCTGGAAAAGGAAAACCTGGAATTACAGGCCGAAATCCGCCAGTTGCGCACCGAACTGCATGGCGCGGTAACGGCTCCGGCCCCTTCGTCCGGGGAGGCGCAGTCGGCTGAAGCGGCAGAGGTGCCAGTTGCGGAACGACTGGCGGTATTGGAGAGCAAGACGGCTGACCTGGCCCAGACAAGGGTGGAATCAACCCAGCGAATGCCGGTCTCGGTAACCGGCATGGTGCTGTTTAATGCCTACCGCAACGGCCGTTATGGGGGCACTCTGCAATATCCCATCACGGCGGGGCTAACGCCTAACGCATCCACCAGCGGCGCAAGCTTTCGGCAAACTGTTTTGGGGCTGAAATTTCAGGGCCCGCAATTGCCGGGAGGTGGCAAGGCGTCGGGTAACATCTACCTGGATTTCTTCTCCGGAAATACCAATCCTTCCAATAACCTCTTCCGAATCCGCCTGGCTACATTGGATCTGGCATGGAAAAACACCACGGTGACGGTTGGCCAGGACAAACCAATCAACGCACCGCGGGAACCGACTTCTCTGGCGCAGGTGGGGTTCGCGCCTCTGACGGGGTCGGGGAATCTGTGGAGCTGGAATCCGCAAGCGCGGATTGAGCAAAGGTTTTCCATGGGAAGTGAAACCGGTATCCGGGCTCAGGCGGGAGTCTACGAAACTTCTGAAGTGTATCCGGGAAATAACCCCGCGGCGTTCTCTCCCAGTCTGGAACGGTACCGGCCAGCCTGGCAGGGCCGGTTTGAATTCTTCCACGGTGCGGAAACGAAGAGATTCGAAATCGCTCCCGGCTTCAGTTTGAGTGACTCGCATGTGGCGGGCCGCACGGCTTCATCCCGCGTGTTCAGTCTGGACTGGCTGGTGAGGCCGGTGCAGCTGGTGGAATTCAGCGGTGCATTTTTCCGCGGTACGAATGTCGCCGGGCTGGGTGCGCTCCGCCAGGGCTTTACGGTATCGCCCACCGGAGCGGTAATACCGGTTCATGTTACAGCGGGCTGGGGTCAGATAAAAGTTTATGCCACCAGTAAGTTGTCGCTTCATTTTTACGGCGGGCAGGAGTACGACAGGGCCCGCGATTTGACTACGGGCAGCGTGACACGGAATATCCAATATGCGGGGAACGCAATTTACAAGCTGGCACCCAATGTCCTTGCGGCGTTTGAGGCATCACAGACCCGTACAACCTATCTGCCCTTTGGGCTAAGGCTGGTAAATCACTATGACCTTGCACTCGGCTATTTATTCTAGTTTTCTGGTGGCGTTTCTTCTTTTCGCAGGAGAGAGCCGTGCGGCCGTGGTCACGGGCAAGATCGAACTGCGCGATTCCACCGTTGCCGCCATCGCCAAGCGGGGTGACTATTCCGGTGTGATTGTATCCCTGCAGGCGGTGAACGAACCAGTTCCGGCGCCGGCGAAGCGCGCGACCGTGGTGCAAAGGAACAAGACGTTTCTGCCCCATGTGCTGCCGGTGCTGGTGGGCTCCGCGGTCGATTTTCCCAACAGTGACCCGATCTTTCACAATGCCTTTTCCAGTTACAGCGGGCAGATTTTCGACGTTGGCCTGTATCCGCCCGGCACTACCCGCTCGGTACGGTTCAACCGGCCCGGGGTGGTGCGGGTATTCTGCAACATTCACCCGGCAATGTCCGGTGTAATTCTGGTACTGAGCACCCCCTGGTTTACCAGCACGGCAAGAGACGGATCGTTTCAGCTGGATGTTCCTCCCGGTACCTATGACGTGGCGGTATTCCACGAGCGTGCCACAGCGGAAACCCTGCAGGAACTGACACAAAGAATTGTGGTGACGGCAGAAGGTGCGCGGATGAAACTGATGGGAGTGTCCGAGGCCGGATACCTGCTGGCACCGCACAAGAACAAATTCGGGCAGGAATACAGCCCCCAGCCGGACGATAAGGTGTTCTATCCGGGCGTGCGGCAATAGCAGGCATTTCAATGATTATTGGTCAACCACGGTCTTTGTTGCGCCGGCTGAGGGAGCCCTCACTCCTGTGGAAGATCGTCCTCTCCACGTCGATCGCGATTACCGTGCTGCTGGCCGCGGCAGGATGGCTGGTGCAGGAGCAGACGCGTTCCACGCTGTCACGGAACCTGGAAGCCCAGCTGCGGGACAGCTCGCGAGCCTATGAATCACTTTGGCAGGCGCGGACGGATATGCTGCGTTCGGTGAGTCTGGTTCTCAGCAGCATGTCGGACGTTCGCCGGGCATTCCAAACCAACGATAAAGCGACCATTCAGGATACGGCTCAGGAGATCTGGTCGCGCATCTCGCCCTCTACGGCGTTATTTTTGGTGACGGACCCCCGCGGCGAAGTTATTGCGTCTCTGGGAGGCGCGCAGGCGGCGGGGCGCCATATGCAGGCGGTGCGTGATGCTTCACCCCGCTTTCCCGGGCAGGCGGCGGGTTACTCGCTGGAGGGCAAGCGGCTCTTCCAGTTCGTGGTGACCCCGGTGTACGTGGACACCCAGCATGGTTCCGGCCTTCTGAACGTTCTGGTGACCGGTTTTCCTGTGGATGAAGGCGTGGCGCGGGATTTGCGGGAGCGCACAGGTGGCAATGATTTTGTGTTCATCGCCAATGGCAAGCCGCTGGCTTCGACCCTGGGCGCAGCGGAATCGACGCGAATTGCGCGGGACTTCCGACGCGGATCGGAATTGCAGAATCTGGATTTAGCCACCGGCAAACTGGCGGTGCTGGGCAGCACGCTGCGCGATTTCTCGGGCAATCCGGTGGGCGATCTGTTGATTGTTCACAACTTTGATGCGGTGCAGCGCGATCTGCAGGCGTTGAGTACCAGGCTCTTTCTGATTTGGGCGGCCGCCGTATTGGGAGGGCTCCTGCTCAGTGTGGTGTTGTCAGGCCGGGTGCTGAAGCCCATTGGAGAACTGGACGCGGCGGCGGTACGGATTGCGCACCAGCAGTACGATACGCGGGTGCGCGAAAGCAGTTCGGATGAGCTGGGGCGGCTCGCGCATACCTTCAACACCATGTGCGCTTCACTGGAAACGGCGCGCGAAGATTTGATTCGGCAGGAGCGCATTAGTACCATTGGCCGTTTGTCGAGCTCCATTGTGCATGACCTGCGCAACCCGCTGGCCGCCATTTACGGCGGCGCCGAGATGATGGTGGATGGCGAGTTGAGCCACGAACAACTGCAGCGTTTGGCGTGGAATATCTACCGCTCTTCGCGGACCATAAAAGACCTGCTGCAGGAACTGGTGGACGTTTCGCGCGGTCGTATGCAGGTGCCGGAGATCTGCCGTTTGGGCGAGGTGGTAGGCGCGGCGGTGGAGGCGCAGGCTGCGGCGGCGCTGGAGCAAGAGGTGGATGTGCAGGTGGAGGTAGACCCTGATCTGGAATTCCCGGCGGAGCGGGCGCGCATGGAGCGGGTCTTCGTCAATCTGATCAACAACGCCATCGACGCGATGCCGTCGGGTGGCAAGATCGGGATTTCGGCGGAACGAAGTGGCTCCGATGTGCTGATTCACGTGGATGACACCGGGCCGGGTATTCCCGAGGAAGTAAGGCAGCGGCTGTTCCAGCCGTTTGCCTCAGCGCGGAAGAACGGCCTGGGCCTGGGCCTCGCGTTGTCTCGCCAGACGGTTCTGGACCACGGCGGCGATCTGTGGGCGGAGACTGGTGGACCCGGTGCCCGATTTCGGCTGCGGCTTCCGGCTGAACCGGGTGCCAACATGGTTCCGGGCGCGGCTGATCATCCGGAGAGGGTCGCACTGAGTTGATCCTATGCCGCAGCTGGCCAAAGCGGTGAAAGAGGAATTTGGAGATGAAAGCGGAAATATTTGACGACCTGGTGAGTGGATTCCATGAAGGCGGCGCAATCGCGCGCGTGGAAAAGAAGGCCTCTGGCAGGTTTGTGATCGGAGCCGCTAACCTGCGGGGAGACGGCAACGTACGAGCCTCTCTCAATCCGAGTTCGCGGGATTCATTGGCGTCAGCGTGAAATCACTTCAGAACCGGGAAGAGGACCGGCACAAGCTCACGGGACCAGCTGCAGCCCTGCTCCGCATCATCTCACGAGCGCCCGAACTGGCGGCGGAGGCAACGCGGCCAGACTAGTGTCGGATACATTCTGCCTCCCGCGCGTCATATGCCAACATAGTGTCCGATGCGTTTGATCTTCCGCCATTTACCCTGGCTGCTGCGGCGGACGCTTCTCGCCTCCATTGACGATGGCCTGTTTGGCATGGCGAAAGGTGCCGCTTACTCGGCCCTGCTGGCATTCTTTCCGCTGCTGACGTCGGTTGCCGCGGTTTTCGTCGAAACCCGCACCGAAGTGGTGCAGGGCTATCTGGCGCGTTTCCTCGGCCAGATTCTTCCGCCCGGTACGGAAAATGTGGTGCTGGAAAACTTCCGCTTCACTGGCCGCCGTCCGGTTTCGCTGATCGTGATTGCGGTAGTGCTTTCGGTCTTCGCGGCCTCCAGCGTGATCAAGAGTCTGATTGACGGCTTTAACGCGGCTTATAAAGTGCCGCGCAATCGCTCCATCCTGGGCCATGCCGCCATGGGTATGCTGCTGGTGTTTCTTTCCGCAGTTCCGCTGCTGGCCGTTTCCGCGATGCTGCTGTTTGGGGAGACGACGGAGAGCTTTGCATTAACGCTTTTAGGCATAGACCCGGCAGCGACGCCCGGCCCGTGGTGGAATCTGGCTACCGATGCCGCGCGTTACGCGCTGGCGTTCCTGGCGACGGTGAGTTTGACACTGATTCTGTACTATTTCGGGCCGAATCGGCGGCAACGGTGGCGCAGAGATTTGCCGGGGGCGATTCTGGCCACCATATTCTGGCTGGCCGCGACGCTTGGATTTGGCTGGTACGTCCGCAACGTCACCAATTACAACGTGCTGTATGGAAGCGTGGGCACCAGTATTGCGCTGGTGGTGTGGATGTATCTGCTGGCGCTGATTGCGCTGATCGGGTGTGAGTTCAATGCGGAAATCGAGTGCCTGGAAGCGGCGATGGACTCCCGCCATTGAGTTTGGCGGGAAAAGCCTTCGCGTCTGTTTATCGGGCTCATTACTGTGGTGTGGTGATCACCTGTTCGAGAGTTTCCCGAATGAAGCGCGTATAGGGAATACCGCGAGCCCTGGCCCGTGCCTTCACCGCCTCCAGTAACGGCTTTGGCACACGCATGTTGATCTGATTGTCTTTCTTCCCGAATTCAAACCGTGCCGGTCTGAATTGCGAAAAGTCAAGGTTGGACAGGTCCTGGGCGAGAAATGCCTCGGCCTGCCTGTCGGTCTTAAGCAGTGGAACTTTCTTTTTCATAGGCCGCAATCTCCTTAGCGTGCATATAACGGGCCGTCACCGGACGGATGAGTCGGTGTTTCTCTCTTGTCCGTATCGTGAAAGCCACGAACATGGCCCGCCCCGTACCTGTCTTTCCAACCGCAATCAGGCGGAGCTCGTCCGCAGAGTGCTTCGGGTCGGGTGCCAACCTAAACTGTCCGCGAAAGAGAGACTCAATGTGCGCAATCGAAACACCATGCTTTTGGCATTTCGCCCTGTTACCTTCGTCCCAGTCAAATCCGCCAACGCGCAGGTCCACTCCAATATTCTACTATACAAACGTATATACAGAAATCGTACCGCAATTGCCCTTCGAGCGATTTCCGGCTCGATACAGGAGTCCCTCCGAACTCACCACGGAAGAAAGTGGCCTCAGGGTCGAGATCTGGTTTGATCGGGGAACGACGAGGGCCATTGCGAAGGTCCACGGACACATGCCATCCACAGAGCCTCCGGTTGCCCTTCCCAGCCTGTCGCTTCCGGATAAGATTGCCCGCGACCCTCTCTTTTTCACGTGCTATTCTGATGGCCAGTGAGGGTCCGGAAAGGCCTTGGTGTGTTACTTCCCCCAAGTGGCCTCGCTGCTGATGCCCTTGCCGGACAGCCCGATTTTACGGGATGTATGATTTGGAGATTCGGGACGTGAGCCCGAACGCAGCAGTTGCACCACGCCGAGACCGCCATATGTTCGAGTTCCTGTTCAAATATCCTCCGGCCATTTTCGCGCGCGGCAAACTGGTCCTGCTGTCGCCTTGGCCGTGGTGGGTGATGCTGGTGATGATTGCGGCCGCCGGAGCCGGTCTTTTCTGGCATATGCGGCGGCGCAGCGTGGCCCTCACCGGCGCCCGGTCCACCGCCATTTCGCTTGCCCAAACCGCTCTTATCGCGCTCCTTCTGTTTATGCTTTGGCACCCCGCCATCAGCGTGGCCCGGCTGCGTCCGCAGCAGAATGTGGTGGCGGTGCTGGTGGATCACTCCCGCAGCATGGGTCTGGTGGAAGGCGGTAAATCCCGTCTGCAGGCTGCGGAAGATCTGGTCAACAACGAATTGCTGCCGGAGCTGAGCAAGAAGTTCCAGGTCCGGCTCTATGAATTTGGCCATGACGCCACTCGTGTGGAATCAGCCCGCACTTTGGTCGCCGACGACAACGCAACCCGCATTGGCGATAGCCTCAAACACATTGCCTCCGAAGCCGGCAGCATGCCGCTGGGAGCGGTGGTGATGCTGACCGACGGTGGCGATAACACGGGCGGCGTGGATCGCGAGACCATCGCCCAGTTGCGCCAACTGCGCTTGCCGGTCCACACCATAGGTTTTGGTCCTGACCATTTTAATAAAGATATTGAACTGGAAGATGCGGCCATTCCAGCGCGCGCCCTGCCCAACTCCCGCCTTGTGGCGCGGGTTACGCTGCGGCAGCACGGCTACGCCGGCGAAAAGGTCACGCTCACGGTTCGCGAGAACGGCCATCCTCTGGCTCAGCGCACTATCACGCTGAAATCGGACGCCGAGCAGAGCGAGACCATCCTGTTCAACTCGGGTGTGGCCGGCGCACACAGCTTCCAGGTTGGCGTGGATGTTGCCCCAGGCGAAGAAAACAAGAACAATAATTCGCTGATCCGGCTGGTCAACGTGACCCCGAAGAAAATGCGCATTCTCTACATGGAAGGCGAGCCGCGCTGGGAGTACAAGTTCATCCGCCGCGCGGTGGAAGACGATCAGTCGATTGATCTGGTGAGCGTGGTCCGCACGACGCAGAATAAGACCTATCAACAGGGAGGCCAGCAGGCGGAACTGGTAGACGGGTTCCCGCCTACCGCCGAAGGTTTGGACAAGTTCGACGGATTGATCGTCGGTTCCGTGGAAGCCAACTATTTCACCCCCGACCAGCAGCGCCAGATTCGCGACTTTGCGGATAAACGCGGTGGCGGCGTTCTGTTCCTGGCCGGTCGCTTCGCACTGAACGACGGCGGGTATTCCACCACGCCCATGGCGGAGATGATGCCGCTGCGGCTATCCACGGAAAAGACCTTCGTGCGGAATTTTGCGGATGTATCGCTCACCCCGGCCGGTCGCGAGAGTGTGGTGACACGCCTCGTGGATGACCGCGATGCCAATGTGGTCCGCTGGAAGACCATGCCGCAGATCGCCAACTATGCAACCCTGGGCACCCCCAAGCCGGGTGCTGTCGTTTTAATGGAAGCGACGGAACCGGGGCATCGTTCTATCCCGCTATTGACGGTGCAGAACTACGGGCACGGACGTACCGGCATTCTGGCATCGGCGGGCACCTGGCGCTGGCAGATGCTGCAGGACCACACCGACATGACGCACGAGATTTTCTGGCAGCAGTTGTTGCGCTGGCTGGTCTCGGAAACGCCGGGTATGGTTACGTCGTCTATTCCTCATCAAGTGCTTTCCGATGAAACCAATGTCGCCTTTCGAGCCGTGGTGCGCAACAAGACCTATGACCCGGTGGCTGCGGCGACCGTAGATGCGCGCATTACCCGGCCGGACGGTGGTTCCGATACCGTGGTGATGGCCCCCGATCCGCTGGAACCGGGCACCTACACCGGCAACTACACGGCGCAGAAACCGGGCTCGTACGTGGCTGAGATGGTGGCGGGTCAGGACAAGACGGAGCTGGGGCGCGACACGCTGACGTTCCGCCGGGAAGACGGCGTAGCCGAGAATTTCGGTGCCGCGCAGAACAAAGAACTCCTGCAGAAACTGGCCGGCGACACCGGCGCGAATTACTACACGCCCGATAAGGCGAAGCGCCTGGGCAGCGAAATAGCTGTTTCCGAGGCCGGCATCACAGCTCATGACAATCTGGATATCTGGGACATGCCGATTCTGTTCCTGCTGGTGCTGTTGATTCGCGGCGGCGAATGGCTGCTGCGCCGCAAGTGGGGGGTGGTATGAAGAGACTGCTGCCGTGCCTGGCTTTGCTGGGGAGTCCGTTGTTTGCTTCCACCTATGTGGTGACCGTGGCGGGTTTGGGCGGCGAGCCCGATTACGAGCAGCGCTTTTCCATGCTGGCCACCGATACGGACAAAATGATGCGCGCCGGCACTGCGGGCGACCGCATTGTTGAAACTCTGAAGGGCGCGGACGCGACCAAAGCCCACGTGGAAGCCGCGCTCAACAAAATTGCAGGTCAGGCCAAAGCGGCTGATGTTTTCATTCTGATGCTGATTGGCCACGGCACCTTCGACACGGAATACAAGTTCAATCTGCCGGGGCCCGATATCTCTGCCGGTGAGTTGAATGCGCTGCTCAACAAGATTCCCGCGGGTCGCCAGCTGGTAGTGGATATGACCAGCGCTTCCGGCGCCATCACGGAAGTGCTGAAGAAAGAAAACCGCACCATCATCACGGCCACGAAATCCGGTTCGGAAAAGAACGCCACGGTATTCGCGCGTTTCTGGGTGGAAGCGCTGCGGGACAACGCCGCCGACACCGATAAGAACGGGCAGGTGACGGCGCTGGAAGCCTACAAGTACGCCACTGCGAAGACGACCACGTATTACAGTGAAGCCAAGCATCTGGCTACCGAGCATTCGCAGATTGATGGCGAATCCCGCGCCGGAGCATTTACGCTGGTACGCTACGGCGCGGCCGATGTGGTGGTCACCGACCCTGCAAAGAAGGCACTGCTGGTGCACAAAGAGGAAGTCGAGAACAAGATCGATGCGCTGAAGTATCAGAAAGACCTGCTGGCACCAGAGGAATACCGGCGACAGCTAACCGGGTTGCTGCTGGATCTTTCGAAGACTCAGGCGGAGATCGAAAAATGAACGCACCGCGGCTGGGCTGCATTATGACGCCCATGTTATTGGTGCTGTCGCTCACAGCCCTGGCCCAGACCATCGACCGTGCCGAAGCGCTCTGGAAAGCGCAGGATTTCACCGGTGCCAACGAAGCTTTCAAAGGTCTGGTCGCGGCCAATCCGAAGAACGCCGCGTACCGCATGCGCTGGGGCGATCTGTTTAAGGCGCGTTTCAATCCCGGCGAAGCCCTGACGCTCTACTCGGAAGCACTGGAGATCGATCCGAAGAACGCCCGGGCTCATCTGGCGGTGGCGCGTATTCTGGTGGATCAGTTCAATCCAAAAGCCGCTGAGGCCGCCGACAAGGCGCTGGATCTGGACCCCAAACTCTACGAAGCGCACGAAATCAAAGCCCGGATCGCGCTGGAAGACGACGACCATAAGAAGGCCGCTGAAGAAGCCGATGCGGCGCTGGCTATCGAACCATACGCGGTGAACGCCATTGCGATCCATGCCGCACTCGACCTGCTGGCCGACAGGGAATCCGTCTGGCTGCCGAAGCTGAGCGACCGCGGCGAGGGGTATGAGACTTTGGCCCACTTCATGGTGATCAATCGCCGCTATGAAGACGCGTTGAAGTTCTATCGCCGCGCGATTGCCGTGCAGAAGGATCTGTGGAGCGCGCACTCGCAACTGGGTGTCAGCCTCATGCGACTGGGCCGTGAAGAAGAGGCACGAAAGGAACTGGAAATCGCCTACGATGCCCACTACCGCGATGCCCAGACCGTGAATACGCTGCGGCTGATGGATACCTACAAAGACTTCGTCACCTTTCGCACACCTACTACCATCCTTCGGCTGCACAAGAAGGAGGCCGATGCGCTCAAGCCTTACTTCGAAGGCGAAATGCTGCGGGCCATGTCGATTTTCGAGAAGAAGTACAAGTTCAGGATGCAGGTGCCCATTCAGGTGGAAGTCTATCCGAATCACGAAGACTTCGCTGTGCGCGCCATGGGAATGCCCGGCCTGGGCGCGCTGGGCGTAACTTTTAATACCGTGCTCACCATGGACAGCCCTTCCGGTCGCACCCCGGGAGAGTTTCATTGGGCCAGCACGTTGTGGCATGAAATAAGCCACGTTTACATGCTGACGCTCACCAACGAGCGCACGCCGCGATGGTTTACCGAAGGCGTGGCGGTGCACGAAGAAACCGCTACGGAACCGGACTGGGGTGACCGCGTCACTCCCGATATTCTGGCCGCCATCCGCGATAAGAAACTGCTGCCTGTAGCCCAGATTGACCGCGGTTTTGTACACCCCCAGTTCCCTTCGCAGGTTATCGTCTCGTACTACCAGGCGGGCAAGATTTGCGACTACATTTCCGCGCGCTGGGGTGAATCGAAGCTGCTCGATATGGCGCATGAGTTCGCGAAGAACCGGCCCACCGTGGACGTCATCAGGGAGCAACTGGGCATGGAGCCGGAGGCTTTCGATAAAGACTTTTTGGCTGAGATCGACAAGCAGACGGGCAAGATCGTCGCCCGGTTCGAAGAGTGGACCAAGGGCCTGAGCGAAGTTAACAAATTAAACAAGGAAGGCAAGACCGACGAGGTAATTGCCAAAGGCCGCGCCCTGGAAGCCATCTTCCCGGACTACGTGGAGATCGGCAACCCTTACCTGTTGGTAGCCGGGGCCTGCACCAGGAAAGACGATTCCACCTGCGCCATGGAAGAGTATGGCAAGTACTCAAAACTTTCCGGGCGCGACCCGGGCTCCATCAAGGCCTATGCCACGCTGCTGGACAAAGCGGGAAAGAAGAAGGAAGCGGCTGCTGCCCTCGAACGCCTGAACTTCATCTATCCCATGGATACGGCACTGCACGAACACCTGGGTAGCCTGTATCTGGAAACCAGCAATCCGCCGGCCGCGGTCCGCGAATTTCAGGTTGCGCTTGCGCTGCACCCCATCGATATGGCGGGTGGCCATTACAATCTGGCACGCGCCCTGAAGGCCGCCGGTCAGAATGATAAAGCCAGAGAGGAAGCGATTAACGCGCTCGAAGCCGCGCCGGATTTTCGTCCCGCGCAGAAACTGCTGCTCGAATTGAGCGGTGCGGGCGTTTAAGTAACGCCTAACCTGCCGCCATCCTTCTGTGCAAGACGCGTCTGCTTTCACGCAATACCGAATACATGACCGACAGACAGCGCCTCCGCCAGCAGACTCAAACCTGGAAGGAAGTCGGACCTGAGTTGGACAGTTGTCGGTCGTTTCCCTGCTGACCGCAGCTCAATCGTTATCCCAGGTCATCGCCGCGTGATGACGGTATCCAGTTTTCGACTTCGTTCGAGTAATCGCCCGATGAACGCCCCGGCAGTTCCGGACGCCAAAGTGAATACCTTTACGATGTTCTCCATCTCCTTTCTCCAAAGCTCCCGTACTTCCTCTGCGCTCCAACCCTCTCTTTTTCGCATGCTATTCTTAGGCGGCAACCTCGCTACCAACACCAGTGTATGATTTGGAGAATCGGAACTTTAACCGCCTACATCGCAATATATAGATAACTCATGTCCACAACCGTGAACCCCCAAATGGAGCCCGACGTACTGAGATCACGTATCGCGAGGTTTCGCGAGGTGGATAGCCAGATCGTCCAGCAGGTCAGGCGCGTAATCGTCGGCCAGGAAGAGACCGTGGAGCAGGTGCGCATCGGCCTGTTTGTGGGCGGCCACTGCCTGATCACCGGCCTGCCCGGCACAGCTAAAACCCTTCTCGTCCGCACCATGGCCGATGTTCTTGGCCTTATCTTCAAGCGTATTCAGTTCACGCCTGATCTGATGCCTACCGACATCACCGGTACCGACATCATCGAAGAAGATGCGGTAACGGGACGCCGCACGTGGACTTTCGTGCCGGGGCCGCTTTTCACCAACGTGCTGCTGGCTGACGAAATCAACCGTACGCCTCCCAAGACCCAGGCTGCCCTGCTGGAAGCCATGCAGGAGCGCGCCTGCACCGTGCGCGGCAACCACTACCAGCTGCCTGCGCCGTTCTTTGTGCTGGCCACGCAGAACCCCATCGAACTGGAAGGCACCTATCCGCTGCCCGAAGCGCAACTGGACCGCTTCCTGTTCAACATCATCCTCGACTACCTGACGGCCGAGGAAGAACTCAAGGTAGTGGATCTGACCACCACCACGCATGTGGACCGGGCGGAGTGCATCACAACGGCGGAAGAAATTCTGGACTTCCAGCAACTGGTTCGCATGACGCCCATCGGTGAAACCGTGGCGAAGTACGCGATTGAACTGGTGCGCGCCACGCGCCATCGGGATCCCGCCGCGCCGGAAATTGTGAAGAAGTACGTCAACTACGGTGGCAGCGTCCGCGCCGCCCAGTTCCTGGTACTTTCCGCCAAGGCACGGGCCTTGATGAAGGGCCGCTATCACGTGAGTTTCGAGGATATTCGGGAATTGTTCATTCCCGTGCTGCGGCATCGCGTGTTGCTGAATTTTCACGCGGAATCGGACAAGATGACGCCCGACGATATTCTTCGCCAGGTGCTGCAGGCCAAACCGGCCCCCCGGGAATAGCCTCTCCCCCAGGGACCCAAAATGCTGCAGCGATTCCTCGACCCCGCTGTTCTGGCCTCCATCTCTTCGCTTGACCTTGTAGCGAAGACGGTGGTCGACGGGTTTGTTGCGGGTCTGCACCGTGCGCCCACCTTCGGCTTCAGCCAGGAGTTCGCCGAGTACAAGGCCTATAACGAAGGCGACGACCTGCGCCACGTGGACTGGAATGTTTACGCGCGCAGCGAAAAGCTTTTTCTGAAGCGATTCAAAGGCGAGACAAATTCGCAATTGTTGCTTCTGCTGGACGCCAGCGCGTCGATGACCTACGGCTCCACCAGCCTGAAGAAAATCGATTTCGCCCGCTTCATCGCCGCCTCCCTGGCCTATCTGGCTTCGCAACAGCGCGATGCCACCGGGCTGATCGTATTTGATGAGGAGGTTAGCGCCTACGTCCCGCCCTCTACGCGCCAGGGGCAATTGATGCGTATTCTGCACCACATCGAAAAGGCGGAAGGCGGAAGACGCACCGATTTTGCCCGGCCCTTCGCGCATTTCCAGGAGTTCCTGCGACGGCGCGGCATTGTCGTGGTCATGTCCGATTTCTACGCACCGCCCGAGGACGTGATCAAGGTGATTGAGCCACTCCGTTATCACGGTAATGAAGTGGTGCTGTTCCATATTCTGGATACTCAGGAAATTGCCCCCAAATTTCGTGACCCTGTGCTGTTGATGGACGTTGAAGACAACACGGCCATGGAAGTGTCTCCCGATTACGCCCGTAACGAGTACCGTGAAAAATTTGAGGAACATCTCCGCGCATTGAAAGATAAGGCCGCGGGTGCCGGTCTGGATTACGTACTGATGGACACTTCGAAACCGCTGGACGAAGGCCTGCGCACGTATCTTTCCATGCGCCAGAGGAGAAGGTAGCCGGTGGGATTTCTTGCTCCATGGTTTCTGGGTGGCCTGGCCGCGATTGGCCTGCCCATCTTCGTGCATCTGCTGCAGCAATACAAGCAGACGCCCACCCCGTTTAGTTCGCTGATGTTCTTCGAACGCCGTACGCAAAGCTCCATAAAGCACCGGCGGCTGAAGTACCTGCTGCTGTTCGCCATTCGCTGCCTGCTGATTCTGCTGCTGGCCCTGGCGTTCGCCCGGCCCTATATTCATTCCAACGCGATGGCCAGAGCGGGAGCCGGGACCAATTTTGTTTTCGCCCTCGACAATTCCTTCAGCATGCGGCAGGGGGATCGCTTCACCCGCGCCAAACAGGCGGCCATTTCGGCTGTGAACGCCATGCGCGACGGCGACCACGGGCAAGTGATAACGTTCGGCGGGCCAGCGCGTCTGGTGACCGACATGATCGCCGACAAACAAGCCCTGAGGGCCGCGCTCACCGGGATTGAGGTTGGCGAAGACGCCAGTTCTTACGCCGAACTGGCGCGCGCTTTACGCTCCGCTTCAGAGAGTTTCCGGGCAGATATCACGGCGGAAGTTTACAGTGACGCACAGAAGTCATCCATGCCAGCCAGCTTTGCCGATTTACGGCTCGCCGATGGTACGAAATTCAACTTCCACAGCTTTGCCGACCAAACCTTGCCCAACTGGACCGTGGAGAACGTGGATGCTCCGCGGCGCGTTTTCGACACAAAGAAAGTGCGTACGCTGGCCACCATCGCGTCATTTGGCGCGCCGGACGCACAACGCAAGGTATCACTGGTTGCCAACGGCAAGACACTGGAAACCAAAGAAGTGAAAGTTCCCGGCAACGGGCGTGCGACCGTGGAGTTCCTCACTTTGGATGCGCCCTATGGCCTGACAAAGTGCGAGGTCCGGGTGGACGGCGGCGACCAGTTTCCCGGTGACGACCACTGGTTCTTCTCCGTGGAACGCGCCGACCCCAGACCCGCTCTGGTGGTGCGGGGCGATAACGACAATGCCAGTGCCCTGTATATCCGTACTGCGCTGGAAGCGGCCACCGAACCGGCCTTTACCGTTGAAGCAGTAACCGCCGCTCAGACAACCAACCTGAATCTGCCGAAATACGCGTTCGTCATCCTGGCTGACCCCGGTCCATTGCCGCAGAAGTTTTCCGAAGCGCTGGACAAGTTCGTGCAGGGGGGCGGGTCGGTGCTGATTTCGATTGGCCGTAATGCAACCCAAGGCCGTAATCTGCCCGCAGCCGGGGTTCAACTCACCACGCTGAATACCATCGCACGCGAAAATGCTCCAATCATCACGGTGGCTTCCGTGGATAACTCCTACGTGGCTTTCGGCCAGGGACAGAACTGGGTGGGCGTGGAATTCTTTCAGGTGGGAACGCTGAACCTGCCGGCGGAATCCGCCGACATCCGCATTGCCGCCCGCTTCTCCAACGGCTTGCCCATGCTGGTGGATCGCAAGGTGGGTGAAGGCCACGCCATTGTTTTCGCCTCTACCTTTGACAACATCGCCAATAATTTACCGCTACAGCCGGTGTGGCTGCCATTTCTGGAACAACTCACGCACCAGATGGGCGGAATTGGTACTTCGCGGGGGGCTTACCGGGTGGGTTCGTTTGTCGAGCTGCGCTCGGTGAAAGAGAAGAATGTGCCGGTGGAAATTATCGGACCGGAGGGAAAACGCCTGTTGTCCCTCTCTGAATCCACCAAAGCGGAAACGTTTCAGTTCCCCGCCACCGGCTTCTATGACATCCGGCGCGCCAATGGGCGGGAAGAGTTGGCGGCGGTGAACCCGGACCGGCGGGAATCAGACTTTGCAGTGGTCCCGGCAGAAACGCTCGATCTGTGGAAAAATACAGGAGTGGCCGCGCGGGGCAGTCAGACGGCTGCCACTACGGGAACGCAGGAGCAAAACGCGGAACTGTGGTGGTGGGTGTTGGCGCTGCTGGCGCTGGCGGCAGTGGCGGAGTCGGTGTTGGGCAATCGGCACATTGCGGCCGGTAAGGAAGTGGCATGAATCCGTTGGAAGGTCTCGCGCAGTATCTGGACAGGCTGGAGAAGCGTCTCCGGCTGTTTACGTGGACGAAGGGGGCCGCCGCCGTGGCGGGTGCCGCTCTGGCGCTGACGCTGCTGATTGTGGGCGTCCTGCTGGCCGTGGCGTTTACGCCGACCAGTCTGTTGGCCGGACGGTTCCTTCTGTTCCTTGGCATCGGTGCGGTCATTGCGCTTGCCCTGGTGGCGCCACTGTTGCGGATGAACCGGCGCAGAGCCGCGCAGGAAGTGGAACACCAGCGGCCAGGTTTTGACCAGCGGCTGTTGACCTTTACCGAACGCGCCGCAATCAATGCCAATGATCCTTTCCTGCCCCTGCTGGCCGAAGATACTCTGGCAATGGCGCGGGATGCGTCGCCGGAGCAGGTGATTGAATCGGCGCGAATTTTCAAGTTTGCGGGCGCGGCAGCGGTGGCAGCCGGTGCTTTGCTGTGGTTGATGTTCAGTGGCCCGGGTGCCATGGGCCATGGCACCTCTTTACTTTGGGGCACCTACCCGAAAGACGTTTCCAAACCCTTCTTTACCCTGAGCATTGAGCCGGGTTCGAAGACAATTCGCCGTAAAACGGATCTGCCGGTTACGGCGCATTTGAATGGCTACACTGCCACTAAAGCCAACTTGTGGGCAAAGTTCTCCAGCTCTGGCAAGTGGGAAGAAGCGCCCATGCAACCGATCAGCGGCGGAGCCGGTTATGCGTATATTTTCGTGGGCGTGCCGGAAGACGTGGAGTATTACGTGGAAGCCGGTGGTGTGAAGTCGGCGGCCTACAAGATCAAAGTTGTCGATCTCCCTTCCGTAAAGAACATCAAAGTCACGCTGAACTACCCGGCATGGACGGGTATGCGTCCGGAGACGGAAGATCCGGGCGGCGATCTGCGTGCCGTGGAAGGCACCGTTGCCCACCTGGAGATTGAGACGGACCGCGCGCTCACGGGCGGTCAGATCGTTTTTGAAGAAGGTAAGCCAATCGACCTGGACGCCACGAAGAACAACCGTACCAACGCGACCGTCAACATCACGAAAGACGGAACCTACCACATTGCAGTGATGGATCATGGCGAATCCGTCCGTCTGAGCGATGACTATTTCATTGAATCGCGCAAGGCAGGACAGCCCGCTATCCATATCAACCGGCCCGGCAAAGACGCCAAAGTCAGCCCCATCGAAGAAGTGATGGTTCAGGTGACGGCAGAGGCCGACTATCCCCTGCAGGAAGTCAATCTGCATTACTCGGTAAACGGGCAGCCAGAGAAGATTCTCTCGCTGTTGAAGCAGAAGGGCGCGAAGAAAGTTGATGCATCGACCTTGATTTCATTGGAAGACTTCAAGCTGGTTCCGGGTGACCTGGTAAGTCTGTTCGCCACTGTGAAAGACGGCAAGAGCACGGTTGAGACCGACATGTTCTTCGTGCAGGCGGTGCCGTTTGAGTTCAACTATTCGCAATCGCAGCAGGCCGGTGGCGGTGGTGGCGGTGGAATGGATCAGCAGGAGCAGCAGATCTCCGACCGTGAGAAGGAAATCATCGCGGCCACGTTTAATCAGATAAAGGGCGATTCCAAAACCAAGGCTGCCGCATCGGAAAACGGCAAGTATCTGGCCGAGGTGCAGGGCAAGTTACGGGATCAGGCGCAATCGCTGGCCAATCGCAGCAAGGCCCGGCAGCTGGAGGGATCGGGTGCCGGATTTGGGCAGTTCGTAAAGGAAATGGAACTGGCGGTGGCGGCCATGACGCCAGCCTCGGATAAATTGAAGGGCCTTGGGTTCCAGGATGCGCTGGCGCCCGAACAGCAGGCATTGCAGCATCTGCTGCGCGCCGAAGCCACGTTCCGGGATATTCAGATTCAGCAGAGCCGTGGTGGTGGCGGAGGTGGCGGAGGCGGGGGTGCCGGACGCGATCTGGCCAACCTGTTCGACCTGGAACTCGACAAGGAAAAGAACCAGTACGAAACCAACTCCAATTCGGCCCAGGAAGCCCGGCAGCAGCAGGTTGATGAAGCGTTGAAGAAGCTGGAAGAGCTGGCGCGTCGTCAGCAGCAGTTGGCGCAACAGCCGCAGACGCCGCAGCAAATGGCGCAACAACGCTGGGAGCAGGAAATGCTTCGCCGGGAAGCCGAGCAGTTGAAGCGTCAAATGGAGCAATTGCAGCGCGGGGAAACTCCGCAGCAGGGGCAACAACAGGCGCAACAAGGACAGCAGGGTCAGCAAGGTCAACAAGGTCAGCAAGGTCAGCAGGGACAACAGGGTCAACAAGGACAACAGGGCGGGCAGCAACCACAAGGCCAACAGCAACAGAACGCGCGAAACCAGCCGGGTCAACAGCAGCAGGGCCAGCAACCGCAACAGGGCCAGCAGCCGCCGCGCGGGATGGATCGCCTGCAACGCGCCCAGGCGCAACAACTGGAGAACGCGATCAAGGAACTGGAGCAGGCGACTCGCGACATGGGTAATTCCGCATCGGGACGCCAGCAGCAGAATGGTCAGGCGAAATCAGAAGCTCAGCTGGCAGCCGAGCGATTGCGTCAGGCCGAGCAAATGTTGCAGGCCATGCGCAACCAGCAGAACGGCAACGAAATGGCCGATCTGGCGAACCGGGCGTCGGCATTGGCCGGGAAGCAGACGGAGTTTGAACAGAAACTGCGCCGCAACTTTGGCACAGGCCGCGCCACCCCGCAGGTAGCCCAGGAACTCGCCGACGAGAAGCGTCAAATGCTGGGCGAATACAACCAGATGCAGAAGGACATGCAGCAGACCGTCCGCAGCACCGCGGGCACGTCTCCCGATGTTTCGCGCCGCCTGCGCAATGCCATGGGCAAGAGCCAGCAGGACGAGGTGCAGAGCAAGATGGAGCAGGCGGAGAACTTCCTGCGCCAGGGTCTGGGCCAGTATGCGGTGATGCGTGAGGCGCCGGTCACCAAATCACTGAATGATCTGCGTGATGAACTACGCAAGCTGGAAGACGCCGCAAGTTCCGCCGGAGCAGGGAAGCCAGGCGACGACAATAAATCTGCCATCGCCATGCAACAGGCGCTGGGCCAGGCCGAGCGCGTGCGGCGTGAAATGGAACAACTGGCGCGGGCACAGGAAGGGCAGCAACAGGGCCGGAATGGTCAGGGTGGCCGACCGGGAGACCAGAAGGGCGGCAATGGCCAGAAGGGTCAGCAATCCGGAGGACAGCAGCCGGGCGGTCAGCAGCCGGGCGGTCAGCAGCCGGGCGGTCAGCAAGGTGGCCAGCACCAAGCCAGTAGTGGGCAGCAGGGTGGCCAACAGGGTGGTGGGCAGCAGCAGGGCAGCAGTCCGCAAGGCGGAGGCCAGCAGGGCAGCAGTCCGCAAGGCGGAGGCCAGCAGGGTGGCGGACAGCAGGGCGGTATGCGCAACGGCGGATCCCGCAACGGTAGCCTCGCGGGAGGCCAGGGCGGGGCCAACAGCGGCCCGTGGGATGGCACTCGAGGCGGCACGGACGCGCGGGCGCTGAACAATTTCGATCCGGCGAATCCGCAACCCGGCCAGGCGTTCCCCACCCAGGCGCAGGCCGAACAGGCTTACAACGACATGATGCGGGACATTGCCAGGCTGCGCAATTCCGTGCAGGATGATAAAGACTTGTCGCGTGAGTACCAGGAATTGCAGCGGCGCGCCCAGCAACTGGACCCGAAACACGCCAACAACGATCCCGAACTCAGCCAGCGCATCGGCAGCGCGGCCATCGCCTCGGTGGATCAGGTTGAGCTGTTGCTTCGGCGCAAAATGGAAGGCACCGACGGCAGCGTGCGCAGCGCCAACCCGAAATCGGCACCGCCCGGATACGATACCGCAGTGGCGGAGTACTACAAGCGGCTCAGCAAGCAGTAATCGGAAGCTTGCCTTACAAGCGGCTACCCCGCTGCAGCAAGGCCTGGAGCTCAGCGATCGCCTGCATGTCTTTGGGCCTTCCCGCCGCTCGTTTGGTTGCGATGAGTGTAGGGAGATCGATCGCCTTGGACGTCTTAGCCCCCGCCCCCCGCAACTCCCTCCAGGAGGTCGAGCTCATCCGAGATCGGTGGTGAGTGTGAAGTTCAGGCCGGCAGTGAGCGTTGGGGAATCAGCCCGAAACGGCAAACCAGGTGGCGCGCCCCTCAAGTAGGGGTGCACAGGGCCAAGTGCGTCCGCGAGCCGTTAAATATTGCCCCGCGTCCTGGAATAAACGACGTCCACATCCTGGGTACTCTGCACTGATCCATGGACTACGGCTGCCAGCCCTCCAACTATGACAAACTCCACCTGGCCTGCGGTCAACAATCGCAGAAGTTCCGAAAAGCGAGTCACGGGCGGCCTTGCCGGGCGTTGTCGATCCCTGAATGAAGGGCTTCGAGAAAGATACCAAGTTCTTCCGCGGCCATAATTCGTTCTTCAGGCGTTCGCTTCAGAGACTCATCGATCATGGTCATATCAATATCTTTCCGGTAAAGTTCGATGATGGCTTCTATTGAGTCCACAATGGCTCCTTATTTCATCATAGCCGCCGATTGGCGCATCAGCTATCCCGACCGACCTCGTCGCGCGGCGAAGAAGCGTTGCATCATGGCAGTAGCCTCGGCACCCAGCACGCCTTCAATAACCTCCACCTGATGGTTCAGCAGGGGCGAATCGGCGATTTGAAATTTACTCCGTACGCCGCCGAAACGCAGATCACGCGCGGCAAATACCAGCGTCTTCACGCGCGCCGCCACCAAAGCACCAGCGCACATGGGGCAGGGCTCCAGAGTGCTGTAAACAGTGGCGTCGGTAAGACGGTAGTTGCCCGAAGCCAGCGCTGCCTGGCGCAGCGCCAGAGTCTCGGCATGCGCGGTAGGGTCCAGTAATTCGAGGGGCGAGTTTCGTCCTTCGCCTGCCAGTTCGCCATCTACTACAACCACGCAGCCGACTGGTACTTCCCCGGATTCTTCCGCTTCCCGCGCCAACTCCAGAGCCTTACGCATCCATCGTTCGTGATTCGTACTGCCCTGGGCCATTAATGCGGGAACCGGGAGAGGCTGCCGCCATTCTTCTGGCGATTGGGGCCGGGGCCATCTGACATGCGCGGCGCGGTGGGCGTGCCCGAGAAATCCGTTTCCTTTGCGGTGAAGAGCAGGGGTCGATCCAGCACCATCTCCACGGTGCTGCCGCGCACCAGTTCGGCGTCGGGGCCGCGGGTCAACAATACGCCCATCAGCCCGGCTGCGGCACCTGCCAGACTACCGATTCCCAGACCCGCTCCCGGAGTCCCGTTGGCCGAACCGGCGATCACGCCAATCGATGCTCCGGCAGCGGCGGCTTCAGCCACTGCACGAGCATCTCCGCCTTTGTTGGAATCGCCCTTGATCACACCCTCTTTGTCATCCAGCTTCTCGTTGCTCCGGCCGTCGATGGAACCCAGGCGGGAGCGAAACTCGCGGGTCACTCCATTGGGCAGGGTCAGGCTATCGAACCGCACGAACATCTCCGCCTTGCCTTTGACGCGCCCGGGTTTCTTTGTGTCGGTCACGGTCCCGGTCACATAACTGCCGGTCGGAATAACGATGTGGCTGTTCATCACTACCGGGAAAACCGTCTCCAGGTAGATGCGGTCGCCAGCCACGGAATGTTTGGTACTGACGCTGTTCACCAGACCCAGCGCAATGCGGGTGCCGGGAAGCACCGTATAACTTTCCACCGGAGCGGGCGCGGAATCCTGCGCCATGCAGGCCATTACAACCAGAACAAGGAACGCGAGCATAGATTTCGTCAGCATCGGCAACATCTCTCCCTATTGTAGAGCGAATGCGCGCCGGGTGCTTCGCGCTTCTACTGAACCGGCAACTGAATGAGAGGAGGACTGGTCTGCGCGCCGATTGCCAGGCGGATTTCGGGGTTGGGCGGCAAACCAGCCGGCACGAGGAAATTGATCTGATACAAACCGGCGAAACCCGGTGCCAGACCGGCGTAGGACACGCTTCCAGGCGGCGCAGCCTTCCCGTTGAGCAACACCTGAAGCTGCGCCGCTGCCTGAATGGGAGCAGCGAAGGCGGCAATCCGGCCAGAGGAAGAATCGGGCGTGGTGCGTCCCAGGCCTGCCGCATACAAAATAATTACTTCGCCCGCTTTAGTGGGAGACGCCGGCGAGACGATCTTGCCATCCAGATGCACAGCTACCGGAAAGTTGCCAGTCGATTGGAAGAAGCCGGGCGCGGTACTGGTGAGCTGGATGTTGACGCTGGGTCCGGCTGTTCCCTGCCGAACCACCACTACATTGACCATGCCCGCGGTTAATTCATAGGGAATCAGAAAGTTGATCTGTCCCGGCGAGACGTAGAATAATCCGCAGGGAATGCCGCGCACCAATACCGAAACGCCCTGCAGGGATGGCGGCATGGTGCCACCCGTCAGATCTTCCGGACTAATGCCATATGTGGTGAACGCCAGGTTCTGTCCGTAGATGGTCGCAATCGTGTTCGGCGCCAACGCGTCCGTGGTTCGGGTCGCGGCGTTTACGATACCGGCTGCGGAATAGGAGAGCGGCGTGGATGCGCCGATATCAGCCCATGCGGACGTGACCGCCAGAAGCGCGTACACGCCGTTGAAACCGATTCGCACCGCGAGGTTGCGGCTGCCCATGGGGAACTATCGGTTTTATTATCCGCCTGGTGTGGGGTAGAAGACTATTACCCTCCAGAAATAGGGGAGGTAGCCCTCACCTTGAGAAAGGGCATACCTCCATGCAAGCTATTGCAACGAAATTACGTTGTTCGACGCTGTCGATAAACCGCCGACACTAAACACAACCGACTTATCACCGGTTCCAAGGCCCGTGGGAATCTTGACGTTGAACTGGTACAACCCCGCCGAGGTAAGACCCGAGAATTCCAGCGGGACCGTCTGGTTCGCTATGCGCAACGTCACCGCGCCAGATACAGTGGGCAGGGCTCCGGAAAAAGGTTTCCCGGCTGGAGGGGCACTACCTGTAACTGGCCCAAACCCAACGCCGAAAAGGACAACGATGTCGCCGGCTTTAGCTGCCACGGTGGCGAAACCAAGGGAATTCCCGGTGGGTCCTAGAAAATCAAACCCAACAGGTCGTGAGATTACGCCGGCAGCGTGATTCGCCGCATCGCCGAACGTAAGGAGCGAAGGGGCTGTATTGGCCAGAGTAACGGTGGAGGTGCTGGTGCCGTTGGCGGTGGTCACCACTACGTTGACCGTACCCGACTGGGTATCGTCCGGGGCCTGAAAGTTGATCTGGCCGGGGCTGGCGAAGTACAAATAGGCCGGTTTCCCATTTACCGTCACACTGGCGCCACCCAGTGTGGTGGGGAAAGTGCCATCCCAACTGACTGTGGAAGTGGCGAGATTCTTGCCGTACACTACCGCCCATGAACCGGGTTGGATGGTGGTTGCGCTGCTTCCGACGGGCACAATACCGCCGGCATTGATGCTGGGTGCATTGGGGTTTATCGCGGTGCCCGGCTGCAACACGGTGTTCGAGTTGTAGACATTGGTGCCGAAAGAAACCAGCGCCACTGGCCCGGCGTTGCCGGCAACATAGAGCGTGATGGGTCCAACGGCGGCGGCCGGGGGTGTCCAGTTCATCTTGTATGTATAAGCTCCGCGCGGGTTTGCTGCCAGTGAGGCGTTGTAGCCGTCGGTGGTGTGCTCAATGTATTGAATGGGGAAGCTGTTGGGGCAGGCAGTGCCGTTCGACTTTTCGCTGCCGCTGGAGCAAAGCACCGAGGTAGTGGAGTCAATGTTGGTGAAATCACCGGCCTGGGTGGTTCCAGCGGTACCGGAGCGCGCCGTCAGCTGGAAGCCCATGGCGGCTTTGGTGGCGTCGGCGATAGTCACCTGAATCTGCATCGCCTGGCCAGGCGTGTAAGTTCCGGAATTGCCCGTCGGCAACAGGATCTTCACACTGCCCGGCCCCAAGTTGGGCGTACCCGAGTGGCAGCCGGATGAGACGCAGGAGATTTTATAGGGATCACCTGGTGCCGCAACCGCCCCCGGCGGGGGCCCGGATTCGTAGGCCAGGCTGAGGAGTGGCACCGCTCCCAAGACAAGAAATACCTGAATGAGTGTTTTTCCGCTTTTCGACATAAGTAGGACCTGCTCCCGTTATAACCCGGACTCTGCCCAGTAGACGCGCTCCGGCACAATACTTGTACAAATTTTAACGTCTGCCCGTCTGCGCGGCAAGTTCTTTACACATTTTGCACACTTTGCCGACCTGTGGGGCGCGTCGGCTAGAATTAGGGACGTTGTCACCGCGAGCCCGAATCATCATTCTATGTGGAAAAGGCGGCGTGGGGAAAACCACGTTGAGCCTCGCCCTGGGCCTGCGGTACGGCAAACAAGGGCGCAAGGTGGTCCTGGTCACTTCCCATCCCCTGCCGGAGTTGGCACTTTCGGTATCGCTGGCGGGGCTTTCCAGCCGCTTTCCGTTGGCTGCGAAAAACCTTTTTGTAGTTCATCTCAACCCGATCGAACTGATCACGGAACTGGTCCACAAACACTTTCCCATGCCGATGGTGGCGCGTGCGGTTTTGAACAGCGCCATCTTCGGCAATCTGGTGGACGTGGCCCCGGGCCTGAAGGAATTCTTTTTTCTGGGCCGCATGCAGCAACTGGCGGAACGCCAACGCGAAGCCACTGCAGAATCTGCCGACTACGACTATTTAATTTGGGACGCGCCCGCCAGCGGTCATTTTCTTTCCACTCTACGGGCGGGCCGCAGCTTTGAAACCTACCTCACGGGCCCCCTGGCCGCAGCCGGAGCTGATCTGAATCGCTTCTTTAGCAACCGCGACAACATCACCATTCTTCCGGTTACACCGCTGGAAGATATGGCGGTGACAGAGACACTGGAGATGACGAAGGAGCTGAGCGAGATATTCCAGCTGCCAGCCAAAGCGGTGCTGGTGAATTCGGTTTCGCCGGTGTGTACAGCGAGCGCGGAAGACCTTGCGCAATTACTCACCGCGAATCATCCCTCGCCGGCATTCCGCTTCGCCCTCGACCGGGGCCTGATGGAGCGCGAGATGGCGGCTGCTCTTCGCAATATGATTCCCGCGCCCCATGTTCTGGTGCCGCGCATTACCCGCTGGGAAAACGATCTGGACCTGTTGGCGCAGCTGGCGGGGTCACTGAACATACCGGGGCTGGAGTTGCCCGCCACGCCGTGAAGATCATCATCCATCTGGGCACGGGCGGCGTGGGCAAGACCTCGGTGGCAGCGGCCACCGCGTTGAAACTGGCGCGCAGCGGCGTTCGCACGCTGATTCTTACCACTGACCCTTCTTATCGCCTGCGCACAGCGCTGCGCCTGGAGAACGCGCTGCTGGAACAGCAGGTTCCGCTGGAAGGTGCCACAGGCCAGCTCTGGGCGGCGCTGCTGGATGTTCGCGCCACCCTGGATGAAGCCGTCCGTTTGCACGCGAAGGCAGACAAGCAGGAAAAGATTCTCCAGCATCCCATCTACGCGACCATCGCCAGTTCCCTGGCTGGCATGCAGGAACTGATGGCGGTGGAGCGGATTGACCAGCTGATGCGGCGGGGTTACGACACCATCGTGGTGGATACCGCGCCCTCCCGGCACGCGCTGGACCTGATTGACAAGCCGCTGCACTTTGCCGCACTCTCGGCCGCACGGCGCGTGAAGCTGGTGGGGCGGACCTATAAATTCGTGGAGGCGCTGGGGCTTACCACCATCGGTCGCAATGCGCTGGACGTTTATAAACGCGCCGAAGAGATGCTGGGCGCGAACCTCGTCCGCCAGGTGCTGGATTTCTATTCCCTGTTCTTCCCTGTGGCGGAAGGTTACTCCGAGCGGGCAAAGAAGACTGTGGAAATATTGCGGAACCCGATGGTGACCGAATTCCGCATCGTCAGCACGCCGGCCAAAGTGCTGCGTGATGCGACGTTCTTCGTGGATGAACTGGCTACACGCGGCATCTCGCCGGAGAAAATCTGCGTGAACCGGGCCTGGCTGCACCCGGATACCAGGGAGCCTCGCAGCGGACTACAGGGCGAAATTCTCGACTGGTACTACGCCGTCAGCGATTCCCACCGTGCCGCGATTAGCGAGGTGAGGGCAAAACTGGGGAATCGCGTGGGAGAAATTCTGGTCTTCAACGAACTGGAACGCGATGTCGACGGGCTGGATGCTCTGGAAAAGATCGCCAGTCAAATTAAGTAGTCCGGAGACTGCTAAAGTCAAAGGAGAGGATCGACCCTGTGACCGCCCAACGCCTCGCGAGAATCACGATCAATGAAGGCCAGTGTGGCGGGCGCCCCTGCATCCGCGGCATGCGTATTCGCGTCACCGATATTCTTGAGTTGCTGGGCGCTGGCGCGAGCGTCGATGAGGTTCTTGAGGACTATCCGTACCTTGAGTCTGAAGACATTCTCGCTGCCATCGTGTACTCTGCTCATCAGGCAGACCATGCGGTGCTGCTGTCGGCGTGAGGTTTCTTGTCGACAATCAACTTCCTCCGGCCTTGGCACGATTCATTGGCAACGACCTTGGGGCTGAAGCGGATCACGTGGCGGACCTGGGTTTCAAAGAATTGCGAGACAGGCAGCTCTGGCATTATGCCGCAAAAGAAGGCTACATATTGATCTCGAAGGATGAGGACTTCGTGAGCCTGTTTCAGGCGGAGCCGGTGACGGGACTGCTCTGGGTGCGAATCGGGAATTGCCGGCGGATGCACCTCCTCAATGCGTTTGAGCGCGCGTGGACGGCGATCAACGAATGTTTTGCCCGTGGTGATCGTTTCGTAGAGCTTCGTTAGTTAGGCTACTTCGCCTTAAGAAACTCCGCCCCTGCGTACCAGATATTAACCTCCGCACCACTCTTGCGCACGCGCAGCAGGCAGCGGGGCCGGCGGGCGCGGGCCGCCCCGGCTGTTGCAACAGGAGCTGATGTGGGCGCAGATGTAGCCCCGGCTATCGCCGGTTGCGCGGGGCCAGCCGCGGCGAACTTCGTATTCCTTGCCTGCACCTGCTTGCCCTGGGTTTCCAGCGAGGTTTTCATCATGCGATCCGTGATGAACTTAGGGACGCTGGCTGAAAGGTCGACCTCCATATTCAAGGTGTGCGAGCCCCCACCGCCATCCACGATCCTGTAACTGCCCTTAAACCCCTTCAGATCATTGGAACTCACCATGTCGTAGGTGATGGAATCCGGCTGGCAATCGTAGCGCAGCACCATCTTTGCTATCTTCATGCCGCCCAGGGTAAGGTTTACATCCACTGTGGTGCCGGAAGTGCTGATCACTTCGCAAAGCAGGCATTCCGGATACCACTCAATGTATTTGTTGAAATCCGTGAGGATCGCGTACGTGATGGCTTTGTCGCCGGTGATTTGCGCTGTTGACTTGACCATGACTCAGGAGACCGCCTTCATTTCGTATTTCTTTCCGCGATACCAGCAGATCAGACCACCGTCTTCGGCTTCGTAGATTTCCAGCAGGGTGGCTGGATCCTGCGGCCCGGTGGCGATGTCTCCCGCATACGACGCAGCCTGGGCCGCCAGCGCCTTCAGCCAGCGGTCCGGATTGAGCGCGCCCACACCGCCCTTGAAGTTGGCGGGTGTGTGCACCCAGATGCACTTCACTGAAACCGTGGTCTGGCCCGGTCCGGCCGGGGTGAGAGACCAGTCCAGAATGAATTCCGGATCCTGCCCCATTACGGATTTCATCAACACACGCGAGTTCGGTGTGTGCAGGCATTCGGTGGAAACCTTGCGTCCGGGAAAGGCCGCGAGTTCCACTTCAGCGCGGGCGAAATTGGTTTCGCGGGCAGCCACGGTGCAGGAGGTCACGAGCGGTAGCCATTCGGCCCAGCCGGGGTAGTCGCTCAAAATATCCCAAAGCAAAGCAGCGTTGCAGTGGATGTCGCAGGACGCTTTGCGGGTTGAAGGAAAAGCCAGTTTCATCGGTGGGCCTCCGCAGGGGCGGGAATTTGCCGGGTGAGGATCGCGTCTGGCAGGCTGAGAGTAAAACGGTCATTGGGCTGGATGGGAACCGGATCAAAGCGCAGAGCCCGCGGCGCGCCGCTGCCGAACAACGCGGGATGAAAGACGTGCAGCTGAAATTCGCCGGCTCCCCAGGCTTCAATACCCATTTCCACCGGCCCGGAAGAGGGCAGCACAACGGCCTTCACATCACCCACACGAATCACATCGAGTGCACGGGCGGCGGAACCTTCCACCGGGCAGCCGAGGATGGCGACCGAAAAACGCGTGAAGGCTTTCAGGGTGTACAGCATCTCAAAGGTCTCAATCAGCTGCTTTTGAATATCGGCTTTCATGCCGCCATCCCCCTCCACCGGCGCCGCGGCGGATGGCGCGGCCAGAGAGCCGGCAGGTGCGGGCGCGCAGCCAGAAGCGTCGGCAGGGCGATCCTGCGTGGCACGGAGCCGTTCGGCCAGGATGCGGGCCAGCCGCATCGGGAGCGCCGGATGCTGCTCCATGAGCCGCAGGAAGGTATCCCGGGGCAGCAGAAGGCACTCGGTTTCCTCCACGCTGACGATGCTGGAGAGGCGTGGCTTGTGGTCGGAAAGCGCCATTAGCGCGACCTCGGCAAAAAACTGCTCGCCGGTGATCTCCTGGCGCACTGCGGCACCGGCACCAGTCATGGCCACCTTGCCGCGCAGCAGGAAGTACATTCCGATTCCCGCTTCGCCTTCGCGGATGATGACTTCATCCCGCGACCAGGTGTACGTGGTCGCGGTATTGGCGACCTTGCGCAGGAGCTTGTCGTCAAGCCCGCTAAAGATGTCGATTTTTTTAATGATTTCCTTCATTGGGATGAAACCTTCATAAGCATGAACGAGTTTGCCACTATCCGAGGCGCGAGATCAACCAGAATAAGCTGCCGCAAGCGGCGACGGCGAATGTGGCGGTGATGGTGCGCCACCCGCCATTGAGTTGCGGGCCCAGGCGAATGGCCGCCAACAGGCCGACCAGCAGAATGACAATAGCCACTCCGCTGGTCCAGTTTCGCGCCCGCTGCCGCGGGTCGCTCTTTTCGGGTGCAATCTCTACGCCAAGGGTCAGATTATTCTCGCGGATTTCTTCCGCCAGCCGGTTAAATTCGCGGGCGGCACCGAACATGAGGATGCCCGCACCCATCATCCATTCGGCAGCCGTTCGCGGATTCGTCATTTCCCCGGCCTCGGCACGCATGAGGCGTCCGACTACCGCCCACTGGGCTTCCGCGATGGCATCGAAGCGAGGCGCGCCAGCGGTGACGGCATCGGCATTCCAATAACCCAGCGCGCTCAGGTTGCGCTGCAGGCAATCGAGGTACAGCAGGCGCGGAATTCCCAGATGCTCCAGCGCGCGCCAGTTGTTCTCCAGAGCGGAGGCGGTGCCGGGGAACCAGAGACGAATTTTCAGTTCCGGTTCAATGCTGGAAAACGCCGCCACCAGATCGCGGGCGGTTTCATTACGATAAGCGCCCGCCGCAAGAAACGCCAACTGTTCGGCCGCCAGCGAATCGCTGCCGGTAAGCACCGCGGCGATGTACTTCATACCGCCGTTGACCATCGCGGGTGGAACCGCCACCGGGCGTGAGATGCGGCAGAAGAACAGACGCCCGTTGCGGTCGAGCAACATGGCGGCAGGATCGAGATCCGCTTCCACCACCGCGAGCGAGCAGAATTGCTCCAGCACCGCTGCTGCCGCTGCGATCACCGCTTCCTTATCGCCCTTGCGAATGAGATCGGAAATCGGCTCGCCCTCCACGTATTTCCACACCAGAACCTGGCCACCGGAGACTTCCGCGATCAATTCCGGGTATCCGGCAAGGGTGGCCTCGCGGTTGCGGTTCAGAACTTCCAGATACGCCCGTTCGCGGACGCAGTTTTCGCCGGAACGAATCCAGTCGCGAAACTGGCGTAGCGCAGCCGGGGCGCAGGCCCGGATCAGGTCGGTGTGGCCCAGGTGACGGATGCCTTTTTCAAAGCGCTTCAGTTCCGCTTCCGCTACTGGATCGCGCGCCACCTGCACCACCACGGCAGCACCTTTCCATTGCCCACGCCAGGCGGTGCGCGATAGCGTACTCCACAGGGGTAATGGTTGCAGTGACTTTTCCAGTTCCTGGCCATTCGCGCCCAGGTCGCGGCGGAGTATGGCGATACCGTCGTGGACCGAAAGTGGTTCGCGGCTGAAGTCGGCGGCGCGAAGAGCGTCGCGATATTCCGGTTCCAGCCAATCAGCGCGCCAGCGGAGAAACTGGCCAAAGGCACGGTACAAGCCACCCAGGCTTATGAGTGCTTCGGTTAGCCGGACGGCCGCATCGGCGGTGGAAAAAATAGCCGACTGGGAGTGGGCGCGCAGCCATCCCGGCGCTCCCAGCCCATTGCCGCGAAAGACCTGGGCGGGGCTAGCAGGCATGTGTATCCACCAAATGCTGTGCCAAGCGAAACAGTTGCACCTCGCTCATTATGACCTGGGGCAAAATAATAGCGGCCCCGCACCGGCCCGGACTGCGCCGGAACCAGGGGCCGCTGATGAAAACTCCTTATTTTCCGGAATTAGTTGGCCAGAACATCTTCGGCGGACTTCGGTTCCAGGCCGGGCCCCTGCTTTTCCATGCGCATGAATTCGTTCAGACCGCTGGTGGCCCGCCGCAGGCCATCGTTGGCGGCGTGCATGAGATCCCCAGGTTGCGGGGTTCCCATATTGATGGCATCCCATGTCCGGTCCATCATGTTGCGGCCCAGCGTAGTCATGCCTTCCACCGTGGGGCGGCGCGACTCCTCAATGTGGGAATTCACGATATTTGTCATTGCGTCAATCACTTCCCGCAGCTTGACAATCGCTTCATTGGGATCTACGTTCCCTACCGCTGTCTGCATCTGCTGCATTCCAAAGACGGTCATCGCTGCCGAAAGCCGAACGAACGAATTTATGAGTTCCTGTGATTCCATATCTGTTTTCACCAAATCTACCTTCGATAATTAAGCAGGCCGTTCCACCATCAGGCGGCGGACAAGCCATGCAATCCACAGAGTCCATGATGCCACAAAAATGATTGCAATAATGTTAAATACCGGTGGGTCGTGCGTGACTTCTAAGCCACCTGAAATAGTCAGGAAAAGCACGAAAAACGCCCAGATCAAACCCGCGGCCACCGCCTGAACCTGTAGTGATCCGGCTCTATCCGGACGGGAACTCACGCCGGCGTGGAGCGAAATCTTCCGTCTTTCCACCAGATCCATGGCTCGCACCATGCCACCGGGACCAGTGCGAGTCCAGATCAGCATGTCGGTGAGAAGCGATAAACCACCGGCAGGAGACAGCACCTGACGACGCGATTCCGCCACCAGATAGTCTTCCACTACCACTCGCAGCGCCTGAGCGATATCGAAACCGGGAGCGAGGCGCTGCACCAGCCCGTCGGCCAGGAAGACGGAGCGAATGTACTTGATCATTTCGCGGTCTACCAGGACGCCGTAGTCACGGCAGATGGTGAGTAGGTCCATCATGCCGGCGGTAATGGAGATGCGGAAGCGGACGCGACCGTTGATGGCAGGTTCTTCGTACCACGAGCGCGCCATGGTGGAAATGCGGGCGCGCATGCCTTCCAGATCGGCATCCGGACCCACCATACAAATATTGAGGAATCCGCGGTAAATCTCTTCTTCGTTGCCGCGCGAATAGGCCAGGGTTAATTCGATTTGCTTCCGGCGAGCTTCGGAAGTGAGCTTCGCCACAATACCAAAATCGACGTAACCCACTACGTTGTCGGGCAGTATGAGCAGGTTCGCCGGATGCAGATCGGCATGGAAAACGCCGAAGCGAAAGGCGTCGCGCAGGAAGTTGCCAATGACGTTATTGCTGAACTCGGCCGGGACGAAACCGCGGCTGCGCAGCCTTTCGATGACGTCGGTGGCTCCGGCTTCCACCGCCCGCAGGTATTCCGACACGCTGACGCCATCCAGAAATTCCATGGTGAGCACGCGGGAGGCGGTGAGGTCCCAATAGATCTTCGGTAGTCTTTCGGTGCCGGAATCTTCGGCGTTGGCAGCCAACAGATTGCAGTGCGACGCTTCGCGGCGGTAATCCAGTTCATCACGGGTCCAGGTGGCCAGCTCGCGCACCGGATCGCGCATGAAATACAAGCTGCGAATGCGGAAAAAAAAGATCATCACCACAAAGCTGCGCATCAGCAGCAGGTCGCGGTAGAAGAGATAGCGGACGTTGGGGCGCTGTACTTTGACGGCCACCTGGGTGCCGTCTTTTAGTTGCGCCCGGTGAACCTGGCCGATGGATGCCGAAGCCAGTGGGGTGTAGTCGAACGTCTTGAACACCTGTTCGGGCGGCCCGTTCAGGTCTTCGCGGATGGTCGCGACGATGGCTTCGCGCGAGGCCGTGGGAACACGGTCCAGCAGAGAGAGCAGGGCATCGCAATACTCGCGCGGCAGTGTATCCATCTGCAACGAGAGGATTTGTCCGAACTTGATGAAGCAGCCACCCGCCTGCTCTATGCCTTCGCGAAGCAGCAGATGGCCTTCCACGGGCGTGCCGGAGAGGCGGCGCGACACCACTTTTGTTAGTTGCCGCGCAGCAATCCCCGTGAGTTGGAACAGCCGACGGAGGTAGTCGGGTATCGGGTGTTGTCGGTTCACTTGCCTTCAGTGAACTTTTCGCCGGCAACCTTGCAGTCGTTCATCAGCGTCATACCTTTATCCATCCACACGCCAGCCAGAGCTTCGGCTTTTTCTTTCATACCGCCTTCGGTGCCATCGGGAACGGTGACCATTTGCCTGGCGGCGGTCACCATAGCGGGAATGGTTTCCATGGGCTTGATGACAGCATCGAAACCCTTCCAGGCGGCACCCAGGGAAATGCTCAACACGTCTCTGGCCGCGGCGGGCAGGACCTTAAGATCGAGTTCTTCAGCCATTAGACAGGAATAGCACAGTGCCCGGCACCCGCGTTTCCGATTGTTCAAACAACGACGCCGGGACTCCTCTGTTCAGCAAAAAGCTCGTCAATTCGCTGACGCCGGTAATCGAAGATCCGCCGGACATCGCGCCGTACCTTCAACGCATGCACCAATCGTCCCAAAATGCCGAAAGGCAGCTTGTATCGAACAACATCGATCATTTTAGTGCCTCCGTCGTGCGCTTCAAACCGATGTGTGTGGTGCCACAGCTTGTATGGTCCCGATCTCTGAACGTCGACGAAACGAGAGGGCGGGTCCCACTGGCGAATTTCGGTCCTCCACTTAATTGGTATGCCGTGCAAACGCAAACGGTAACGAATCTCCGTACCTTTTGATATGGAACCGGAATCCGCCGAGAGTATCCGGAAGCCCAGCCACGGCGGAGTGATCTGCTCCAGATTGCGCGCGTCGGCAAAGAACGCGAATACTTCGTCAATAGGCCGCGAAATCCATTGTTCTCGCCGCAGGGTATGAAAGGTAACACTCATATTGCAAGGCACTCGAAAAACATTTGGCAGTGTAGGTATTTCCAGATTCCGAACGGGGCCGTCAACCGCCTATCGCGTACATCGGCCGCGGTGGAGCCACAAACTTCGGGGAATTGATCTCGTGCCCGATCCACTTTTCCGACACATTGCGGCGGATCACGGCGGCAATTTCCTCATCACTCGCGTGGGAACGCAGCAGACCGCGCACATCGGTCTCATCAATAGCGAACAGGCAATTCCGCACTTTTCCATCCGAGGTGAGCCGGATGCGATTGCAATTCAGACAAAACGGACGTGTTACCGAGGCGATAAACCCGACCTTGCCGCCACCATCGGCATACTCGTATTCGGTGGCAGGCGCACGCGGATCGGCATCCGCCACCGCCACCAGCGGAGAAATCTCTTCCGACAACATGGCGATCATCTGATCGGCGCTAAGCACCCGCTGCCGCTCCCACAGCGACTGCGCATCCAGCGGCATGAATTCGATATAGCGGGGCTCAAATCCGCGTTCCCTGCAGTAACGCGCCATGGGCACAATGTCGGGCTCCATCAGCCCCTTCACGGCCACCACGTTAAATTTAATTTTGGTAAAGCCAACCCGCACCGCGGCGTCGATGCCCGCCATCACACGAGGCAGATCGTCACGGCGGGTAATCTGGCGGAATTTCTCCCTGTCCAGCGTGTCCAGATGGATGTTCAGCCGGCGCAGGCCTGCCGCATATAGTGCCTCGGCATGCTGTTCCAGCAAAACTGCGTTGGTAGTGATCGCGATATCGCGAATGCCGGGAATTACCGCCAGGCGGGCGACGAGTGTGGGCAGGTCACGACGCACCAGAGGTTCGCCTCCGGTGAGCCGCAGCTTGGTGATACCCAGCGTAACTGCCACGCGAACGAAGCGCTCGATCTCTTCAAAGCTCAGGATATCGGCACGATCCGAGAAAACCGCGCCTACTTCCGGCATGCAGTAAAAGCAGCGGATATTACAGCGGTCGGTAACGCTGATGCGCAGGTTGTCGTGAACCCGGCCAAATTTGTCGACGAGTGGTGTCATTTCTTCACTCCGATTTCGGGCGCTGAATCTACCGTAAAGTCAAAGATCTCTGTACCGGCGCGGAAAACCACATGGCCGCCACTGAGATTCTTTGTTTCGCGCGACAAGGGCATAAACACCGCGCCGTCCGTGGATTGCCCGGGCGTCAAATGGGTGGGCGCCAGTACGATGGCCGACGCCGTGGCGGCAGCCTTCAGCTTTGTTGACATACCGTATGACATCGCTCCCTGCCGCCGATATTCATAGCCGTTGGTAGAGCGCATGTTGGGAATTCCGTACAGAGCCAGTTCGTAGCTGGAGACCAGCTTGATGACATCGCCGCCAGAGGCCTTGCTCAGCAGCAGGTCCACTACCTGATTGGCGCTTAGAGCCTGCAGCGGGCCTTCCGGACGCACGTAAGACATCTGCTCCGGCATCACGTTCCAGTTCACCTGGGAGCCGTTGGAAATGGACACCTGAAACAAACCGAACCCCGCCACGTGGTTGGGCAACTGCGCCAGAATAACGGTTAACCCCTGGCGTGTCATCGTTTGGTACTTCTGGCCGTTGGTTTCGTATTCGATCACCTGTGCGGTCAGGGCGCAGGCCGCGAGCAGGAGCCCGCCACACACGAATCCGCACTGGCGCCAGAGTTTCACCTGATACCAGCCTATCGCGTTTCACGGCTCGCCACTGAGTATTCTGTATAGGACCGCCGTGACACAGACCATACAACCACGACCGGCAGCAGGCGTAATCCCGCCCGCGCTTTTTGCCGCCACCATTGTCCTGAGCGCTTTTCTGCTCTTTCAGGTACAACCGCTCATCGCCAAGTTGATTCTGCCCTGGTTTGGCGGATCGGCCGCCGTCTGGACTAGTTGTATGCTTTTCTTTCAACTGGCTCTGCTGGGCGGTTACGGCTACGCGCACTGGTTGAACGGACAGCCACCCGCCCGGCAGACGTGGATTCACGCCGGAATGCTGGCCCTCAGTCTGCTCTCGCTGCCCATCCTTCCCGCCGTGCGGTGGAAGCCTGTGGGCGGCGCGGACCCTCTGGTGGGTATCCTCGGTCTGCTCACGGCCACGGTTGGCTTGCCGTATTTCCTGCTCTCTTCCACCAGCCCGCTGCTGCAATCCTGGTATTCGCGGGCTAACGGCGGGGCCATGCCGTGGCGTTTCTTCGCTATTTCCAATGCCGGCTCCATGGTTGGCCTCATCAGCTATCCGGTTCTGATCGAACCATACCTCACCAATCGGGTACAGGCCTGGATGTGGTCACTGACCTACGCCGCGTTCGTTTTGGTCTGCGGCACCGTCGCCATCCGGTCGCGGGGAGCGCGGACAGCCGGGACGGCCCAGGTTGCTTCCGGTCCCTCGCCAAAACTTGCTGCCCGCATGCTATGGCTCATACTCGCGGCGTGCCCTTCCGCGCTGCTGCTGGCCGTTACCAATCACCTGACGCAAAATGTGGCTGCCATCCCGTTTCTCTGGGTAGCGCCGCTGACGCTGTATCTGATGAGTTTCATTCTGTGCTTCGACAGTGATCGCTGGTACAACCGGCAAATCTTCGGAATTTCAGCCGCACTGATTCTGCCGCTTGCGGCCTATCTGATTTCCGAAAAGAACACGCAATTCATTGGTCTCAAGGAAAATGTCGCCTTTTTCTGCGTGGCTTTGTTCGTGCTGTTCATGATTTGCCATGGCGAACTGGCGCGGCGGCGGCCGGCACCGGCATTTCTCACCTCGTTCTATCTGATGGTTTCGGTGGGCGGCGCGATGGGTGGCCTGTTGATTGGTTTCGTGGCGCCCTATGTCCTGAAGGCCTTGTACGACCTTCCCATCGTGATTTCACTGACCAGCCTGTTGCTGTTCTTCCTGTTTCTTAATGGCCGCGCCAAGAGTGGTGACCGTGCCGAACTGCCGGATACGCCCACCGACCGCGTCATCATCCTTAGTCTCATCACCGCAATGGTGGTTTATTCGGGGTGGCGGATGGTCGCGGCGCGCTCCGGTGCACCCGCGTTTCTCAACGGACCCTGGGACACCCGTGTGATCTTCAGCCTTGTCGGTGTCATGGCGTTATACGCGGTGGTGCGCGCAGGCAAGGTACTGCAAAACAGCTGGATCACCGTGGCCATCGCTGGCGGAGTGGCGCTGGGCATCACCGGATATCTGGCCCGCGATAGCTGGAACGGCGTGGCCACTTCCCGTGTTTTGGCGCGAAATTTCTATGGCGCGCTGGCGGTATTTGATCAGCACGGCGGGTCCATGGGGCCGATTCGTTTATTCCGCCACGGAACCATTGACCACGGCGAACAGTTTCTCTGGCCGCAATACCAGCGCGTGGCGGCGGCATACTTCGGGCCGCGCTCGGGAATTGGCCGGGCGATCCGCAATCTGGCTACCCAAGGGCCCATGAAGGTGGGTGTAATTGGCCTTGGTGCGGGAACACTCGCCGCCTATGCGCGCGCCGGTGACAATTACCGCCTCTACGAGATCAATCCACTGGTGGAAAAGATCGCCATGAGCCAGTTCACTTTTCTCCCTGAATGTCCGGCACCGCACACAGTTGTGCTGGGCGATGCGCGCCTGTCGCTGGAAACAGAACCGCCGCAGAATTTCGACCTGTTGATTATGGACGCGTTCTCCGGAGATGCCATCCCGGTGCATTTAATCACCCGAGAGGCTTTCCAGATCTACTGGCGTCATCTGAAGCCGAACGGTGTGTTGGCCGTTCATGTGTCCAACCGTTTTCTGGATGTGGGGCCAGTGGTGGCCATGCAGGCGGAACGTGATGGCAAAGGCGTGCTGATGTTCAGCTATGCGGGCAACGAAGAGAACGACGAATCCGCCTCTGACTGGGTTCTGGTGACGTCACGCTCCGGTTTCTTCGAGCGTAGTGACATGGTGCGGGCCGGGCAGAAGATCGCCCCGATTCCAGGCCTCCGGTTATGGACAGACGATTACAGCAATCTTTACCGCATCCTGCGGTAGGGGGCGAAGGCAGGGCGCGTCATACCTCGCGCAGACCCCACCCGGTTCCGTAGTCTTCCAGTGCCTGCCTGTGGAGTGAAGCTGCCGGCTGAACCAGTTGTGCGCGCCATATATGAGGGCTGGGTGTTGCGCTTCCGGCCAATCCTGTTCCTGCTTCCCGCGTTGTATTTGACGATTGTACGGCCAGGTGATCCGCTGCCGGATCCGGAAGACGAAGTGCAGGCGGAGTCTATCGCGCCACCGATGGAAATCCGCGGCGGCATTCCCCAGGGCGAAGTGCTGCTCGTCTTGCGTCAATCATTCACGTAATCTCGCCTGTCGATCAGCAGAACTTTCATGCGTGACGTGAGCGTCGCCGGGTTGATCCCCAGCAGTTCAGCCGCCCCGCCCTTGCCGGAAACACGAAAACCGGCCTTACGCAGCGCAGTCAGCACGTTATCCCGCTCACGGTTTCGCCATTCGATTTCGGGAATCACCTCATTGGACTGCCGCGATCCACCGGGAGGCCGCCGGCTCACGGCCTCTCCGTTTTGGGGCAGATCGAGTGTGAGCTTCCCTCCGTTAGTCGACACAATGACAGCGCGCTCCACCACGTTCTGCAGTTCGCGGACGTTGCCGGGCCAGTCGTAGCCTTGCGCCCTCTCCACTTCCCGCTGCGCCACGCCAGGTGGCGCTACGTGAAAGCGCATACTGGCCTGGCGAATGAAATGAGCGATCAGTTCGGGAATATCTTCGCGGCGGTCGCGTAAGGGCGGCACCTCCATTGGAAACACGCCGAGTCGATAGTAAAGGTCCAGGCGGAACCGGCCTTCGCTCACTTCTTTCTTTAGATCGCGGTTTGTGGCGGCGACAACTCGCACGTTGACCCGCCTCGTGGATTCGTCGCCGACTCGCTCGAACTCGCCTTCCTGCAGGACGCGCAGCAGCTTCGATTGCAGCCCCAGCGGAATTTCACCCACTTCGTCCAGAAACAAAGTTCCGCCATCGGCAAGCTGGAACCGGCCTACTCTATCGCGCACAGCGCCGGTGAACGATCCACGCACATGGCCGAAGAACTCGCTCTCGAAAAGCTCCCCTGGAATCGAACCGCAGTTCACTTTCACCAAAGGCTTGTGCGCACGGGGACTTCGCTGGTGAATGGCCCGCGCGATCAATTCTTTACCGGAACCGCTCTCCCCCAGTACCAGCACGTTGGCATCGGTGGGAGCCACCATCTGCACTTGCCGAAGGACCCGATCCAGGGCGGGACTGCGCCCCAAAATGTCACCAAAGGATCCGCTGGCCGCCACCTCTTCCCGAAGGTAGTCACGCTCCTGCTCCAACTGCCGGCGCAACAATTCGTTCTCCTCGAAGGATCGGGCATTCGCAATGGCGACGGCGGCAGCGTTAGCCATGGTGCGCAGCCAGGTGAAACAATCGTCATCTGCTTCGGCGCGTCGGAACACCGCCAGCACTCCCATCACCTCGCCGCGAAAGTTCAGGGGATGGCCGGCGAAACTGACCAGACCCTCCTGCTGTGCCCACTCAGGGTGCCTTACCCAGCGATGATCGTCGTGCAACCTTTGAATGCGAATTGACTCACCCGTGATGGCGATATGCGCGATCTTCAAATTGCCGGACGATAAGGCAACGCGGTGGAAGCTTCCGTTGATGCGAGACCAGTCTGAGCCTGGCGTGAGAGAGGCTCCTTCGCTGGCCCGCAGATGCAATGCCGGGTCGGAGTTCCGGTTCCCGTCGGAACACACTGGACAATGCTGGTCCGAATCCCGCAGCCACAAACGAGCCAGGGCTACGCCGGGCTGACGGGCGACGGCATCCATGATGGTTTTCAGAACCGCGCGCAGGGATCGCTCCTCAGCTATCGCCAGGATGATCGAAGGAAGCGGCTCCAGGTTCACCCACCAAGCATAACCTGAAAATTAACGAATGGATCGTGATAAATCATGATTCATGAAATATCATGACAGAGAATTCCAGCGGTTTCCATGTGGATTCAACAGCTTGCGAGTTTTGTTGAATTGGTGAGCCACATGCACTCTCCATTGCAGCCGCAAACAGCGGTAGAAAAGAGAGATCGACACCATGCAAAGAATCACAGCAGTCAACGCAGCCGACGCGACCGGAAAGGCCAGGCAACTTCTGGATGGAGTGCAGGCCAAACTGGGTATGACTCCCAACTTGATGAAAACCCTCGCCACAGCACCCGCGGTGCTGGAAGCGTACCTGAATTTTGGCGCCGCGCTGAGTACGGGCACTCTGGATGCGAAGTTCCGCGAACAGATCGCCCTGACGGTGGCGCAGGCCAACTCCTGCGAATACTGCCTGTCGGCACACTCGGCGATCGGCAAGATGGTGGGGCTGAAGCCGGAAGAAATCCTGGCCAGCCGCGAAGCCCATGCTCAGGATGCCAAGCGGAATGCCGGACTGCGGCTCGCGCAGACTCTCGTCGTGCAACGTGGCGAAGTGTCCGATCAGACGCTGGCCGACGTGAAGGCCGCCGGCTACAGCGATGGCGAAATTACGGAGATCGTCGCCAGCGTCGCGATCAACATTTTCACCAACTACTTCAATCACCTCGCGCAGACCGATGTCGATTTCCCCCGCGTCCCCGTGGTTCTAACATCCGGGCAGTCCGTCTGAATTACGTCACCTGGATAATGCTTTCAGAAAGGACAAATAAAACGATGACACCTGCACAGGTAATCACTCCACCCTTCACGATGGAGAGCGCGGGCAGGAAGGTGCAGATGGCCGAGGATGCATGGAACTCGCGCGATCCGGAGCGCATCGCTCTGGCTTATAGTGTGGACTCGGAATGGCGCAACCGTTCCGAGTTCCTGCGCGGGCGCGAGGAGATTAAGGCTTTCCTCCGTCGCAAGTGGGCACGGGAACAAGACTACCGGCTGAAAAAAACACTGTGGGCCTTTGGCACCGACCGCATCGCGGTGAGCTTTGAGTACGAATGGCACGACGATCAAGGTCAGTGGTACCGATCCTATGGCAACGAGCTGTGGGAGTTCGACGAACTGGGCCTGATGCGGCGCAGACTGGCCAGCATCAACGACGCACCCATTTCCGTCGCTGAGCGTCGCGTTCAATGAGCGAAAGGAAGGCAGTGTGTACGTTTCCGAAATCTGGCGATACCCCGTAAAGTCGATGGCCGGCGAGCTTGTGCAGAGTGCACATCTGTCGGTCTCGGGCATTGATGGTGACCGCGCCATTCAAGTGCAGGATGCGCGCGGGCGTCCTGCCACATCCAGGACCTTCCCGGGCCTGCTGGGCCTCGCCGCCACGCTCGATCCGCAAGGCCTGGCGCTGGTGAAGTGCAAGCCGTGGACGGATAAGAGGGTTCTCGCCGAAGTGCAGGAAATCGTCGGGCCGGGAGCAAGGCTGGTCCATGACGATAGTGTGGACCGCTTCGATGTTCTTCCGCTGCTGGTGGCCACCGACGGAGCCATTGCCGCATTTGGCCGTGACCGTCGACGGCTCCGGCCCAACATTGTTGTTGGAGGTGTCGAGGGCCTCGACGAACGCACCTGGCAGGGGGCAGAACTGAGGATCGGAGACGTCGTTATCGGCATTCACGACCTTCGCGGTCGCTGCATCATGACGACGTTTGACCCCGATACACTGGAGCACGATCCCACCGTCCTTCGGGATCTCGTGAAACGCTTCGGCGGCAAGCTCGCGTTGAACTGCGAAGTTGTGGGGGGCGGGACGATTGAAGTTGGTCAGGAAGTGAAACTCCGGAAATGAACGCTATCTGGCGGGTATGGTTTCCTCGCGATATAGCTGACGCGTGTGCGCAATGGTAGCCTGCATCAGAATCATGGCCAGTGCCGCGGTGCCGATGGCGAACCCCACATCAAACAGAAGCCAGGAGTGGCCGGCGAGCTTCGCCATGGGATTGCGGAATACTGCAATGTTGCCAATGATTAAAAGGATGCGCAGTTCAGTGGGGCCAAATCGCCAGTACGAAAGATGGAACGTGCCCATGGTATGGGTAGCCAGATAGATTTCGATGGATAGCAGCAGGTAGGCGATCAGGAACGCGGCAGCGACGGCGGGTGAGAGGTAAGTGGAAAGTGCCATGCCGCCAATGAGAAACAGGGTTCCCACGGCGTCGAGGATGTGATCCACGTAGAAGCCGTAGCGCGGCCTCTGCTGGTTACGAACTCGCGCCAGAGTTCCATCCAGCGAATCGCCGAACCAGTTCAGCACCAGAAACACGATGACTGCAAACAGCGCCGCCGGATGACGCGACGACATCCAATAGGACGCGCCCGCCGCCAGTAGCGAGAGGAAGCCGAGCGCGGTGAGGTGATCGGAGTTTACCCATCGCGGCAGACGTTGTGCCATCCGGATGAGTGCCCGTTTTTCCGCATTGGCGAGAAGGCTGGTGTGCGCGCGTTGCGCCGGCTTGAACGAAAAGTCCTGGGGCGTGGCCATCGAAGCTTGGGACGCGGCGCGGCCCGATACGTTTCCACTCAGCAAAAAGTTCGAAGGAAGAATTTTGGTATTTTGGCCCCACATGACGAACCGATTCGATGCGCCTGCGTAGTTACGATCAGAGCCGCGAAAACCGCGGTAAGGAGATAGAAAGATGAAAAAGACTGTATTCACTTCCGCCATGGCAGCGGGCCTTCTGGCACTCACAATGGGGGGCCGGGCGAAAGCGGCTGAGGTTGTCACAACCACCGCTTCTCAGGCCACTGTCACAATGCTGAACGTACACGACATGATGATCCAGGCCGGGTCTGAAACGGCCAGCGTTAAACTGCACTTCGCGGGCGCCGACCTCATTCAGTTTGGCGTGGCAGGCGAATTATTCGTGACCAATGCCAGCGGCAACCGCATGAAGTACCGGCCCGACGTTTATCAGATGATTAACGGCAAGATGCACCCGGTGGCGATCAGCTACAAAATGGACGGCAAAGATCGCGTGAAGGTGAACTTCGGCAAATTCGACAAGAGCGTTCCGGTGATTCTGCGTCGCGGCGCTGCCACACTCTAAACTTCGTTACTCGCGAATTGCGCGCATCAGCTTCATCCCGGACCAGACGACCGCCGCGAAGAACAGGCTGAAGCTGATCAGAATGACGACCAGCTTGCGTTGCGGTGGCAAGGTTTGCGCAACCGTGGCGCTGGCGGGGTCGACGTCGGTACGGACTTCGAACGAAACCGCCACAGGCCCGGCATCTTTGCGGTTGGTGAGCACCACAGCGTACTGTCCTTTGAAATCGACGATACGGCGGAACTCAGCGTTCTGCCCTTCACGGGAGATGGCGAGTGATTCATGCTGCAGGCCGCGAACCATGAGACGGAAATCTCGCATAGTCAGTAACTCCGCATGCACGCCGGGGTTTCCTGCGGAGACCTGGTACTTACAGGCGACCTCGGTGGGAACCTGCTTCACAGTGAGCGGAATCCACCGGTACTCGCCGGGTGCGAGATGAATCTGCTGTGGCGCGGGGTCCGATTGCGCAAACAGACGGGTAGCGAGGGTCAGACCGAGGAGAAGCCGTTTCACCGAAGGTCCATCTTCAGGGCACTGGCGAGAAAGGCCCACATATCGGAGTATTCTTCGATGGTTTTGGATATGGGCCTGCCCGCACCATGTCCGGCGCGGCGTTCAATACGGATGAGCACTGGAGCGGGACCTTCCTGCGCGGCCTGCATGGCAGCGGCATATTTGAAGCTGTGGCCGGGGAAGACGCGGTCATCGTGATCGCTGGTGGTGATGAGTGTGGGCGGAAACTTCGTGCCCGTTTTTACGTTGTGCAGCGGCGAGTAGGAACGCAGCACTTTGAACTCTTCGGGGTTGGAGGGCGAACCGTAGTCGCCCGTCCACTGTTTGCCAATGGTGAACTGATCAAAACGCAGCATGTCCATCACGCCAACGGCGGCGATCGCTGCGCCGAAAAGAGTGGGGCGCTGGTTCAGCACGGCACCGATGAGAAGACCGCCATTGCTGCCGCCGTAGATCGCCAGCTTCGGCGTGGAGGTGTACTTGTTGGCGATCAGATATTCGCCGGCCGCGATGAAATCATCAAACACATTTTGCTTCTTCAGCTTCATGCCGGCCTGGTGCCAGGCCTCGCCGTATTCCGACCCGCCACGCAGGTTGGCCACGGCGTATATTCCACCCAGTTGCGCCCACTCCACGGATGTGGCGCTGAATGACGGTGTGAGCGCGACATTGAAGCCGCCGTAGCCGTAGAGCAGCGTGGGGTTCGTGCCATCCAGTTTGAGACCTTTCCTGTAAGTGAGAAACATAGGGACGCTCGTGCCATCTTTGCTGTTGTAGAACACCTGTTTGGTTTCCAGTTTGGAAGCATCGAAGGTCAGAACAGGCTCACGGTAAACAGTGCTCTTGCGGGTCGCGACATCGAAGTGATAAATGGTGCCCGGCGAGGTAAAAGTGGTGAAGGTATAGAACAACTCTTTATCGGTCTGGCGCGCACCCGACCACGCGATGGTGCCCAATCCCGGCAGGGGCAGATCTTCCAGCAGCTTGCCATCTACGCCGAAAACTTTCGCTTGCGCATGGGCGTCGCGCAGATAGCTGACAATGAATTGTCCGTCCACGTACTGAACCGTTTCGATGGCTTCTCTTTGTTCGGGGACGACGACCTTCCAGTTGGCCGGCGCCGGCTTCGCGATATCGACCGCGATCACTTTGCCGTTGGACGCATTCTCTGTGGTGCGGAGGTAAAAAGTGGAACCGTTGTTGCCAAGAAATTCATAGGCGGCAGTGAGCTTGCCGATGAGTTCTACAGCGCGTGGCTTGGCGTTGCCCGGTTCCAGGTAGAAGAGCAGGTTACGACCGAAATCCTGATCCTGTACATTTATTACGAGGTAGTGCCCGTCTTCCGACAATGTGGATGAGAAAAGACGATCCGGATGCGCGGGATCCGCATACACCAGCGTGTCTGCGCTCTGTGGCTGACCGAGGCGGTGCAGGTAAATCTTCGCGCCATTGTTGGCGGCCTTCAGGGTTGTGCTGGCCCCGGGCTCGGGATAGCGCATGTAGTAGAAGCCATGGCTGTCAGCGGTCCACTCGGCAGCGGTGAACTTGGTCCATTGCAAAAGGTCAGACAGGTCTTTGCCGGTCGCGATATCGCGGACTTTCCAGTCTTGCCAGTCGGAACCCGCCTGCGAGATGGAGTAGGCGAGGTACTTGCCGTCGCGGCTAACGGAGAAGCCGGAGAGTGCCGCGGTGCCATCGGCGCGCAGAGTATTCGGATCGAGCAGCAGGCGTTCGGCGCCGTTCAGATTGTCCATGGTGAGCAGGATGTTCTGGTTCTGCAGGCCATCGTTGTGAAAAATGAAGTAGCGGCCACCGGCACGAAAGGGCGAGGCGTAGCGCTTGCGGTTGAAGAGACCGGTGAGATCTTTCTTCAGGCGCTCGCGGCCCGGCAACGCGGCGAGGTATTGACTCGCGAGTTTATCCTGCGCGGCGATCCAGGTTTCCGATTCCTTCGATTCGGTTTCTTCCAGCCAGCGGTAGGGATCGGCAACTTTGGCACCATGGTAATTGTCGACATGGTCGGATTTTCGCGCTGACGGATAGTTGGGGCGTTGCGCAAGCAGCACACCGCAAATGCTGAGAAGAAGGGCACTGCAGAGAAGAGAACCAGCCATATCATTATTGTCGCGCGCCGGGTGTGCAGTTCACGCCGACTCCGCCGGCGCGCCACCCGCGGCTATTTGTGTTGCTCGTGAACGTCTTCCGGAAACACCGCATGGCCTTCCGGTGGCGGAAAGTGATCTTTCAACGCTTCCAGACGCTTGCGCATATACCGGCTGGGCAACTGCCGGGGGCCAGCCTCCACATCGATATCGCAGCAGAGGCCGTGCAGGTAGAGCGTCATGGTGTCTTCAAACGATTGCCGGGCGTAGTCGCGAAATAACTTGCCGTCCTTGCGCGCAGTCATGGACCGGCGCAGCAGGCTCTGCTTCAGCCGCCAGCTGTTCTCATCCACCTCACCGTGGACCTCGGCGCTCAGCTCTTCGCGCAGCACGCGGTGCCAATGCGTCTCAAACCCGACGGGCCAGCGCCCGGCCACCAGGGCAGCGATTTGCTCGTAGAAGAAATAGTGATAATCGGCAACCTGTTCGTCTTTCGTGGTGAAGAACAAGGTGGCAAAATCCGCGCTCTCAATGCGATGCGAGAGCAGCAGTTTGGCCTCGGTCGGCTTCGCGGAAACCGCGGCCGGACCGTTCTGCCCGGAAGCCCTTTCCAGATATGGCACCAGTACCAGGCCCACCGGGGGCAATAAGGCATGAACCACCGGGGGCAGGGCAGCCACCGGGTCTTCGAAATAGGCTTTATGTTCGTCTTCCGGCAGCGGCTGGATCAGGAAATAGCCGAAGCGGGAGTCGATGGCCGTCATCTGCGGACGCAGACTGCGGGCCAGTTCATCGACAGAGGAGCGGACCGGAGTGGAAGGGAGAGGAGCCAAGGCTCCATTCTGGGAAGGCATCAGGGGAGTTCGCCCTGATTGTAACAACGCACGCAGGGTCACCGCCGGGGGTTACGCTTAAGAGACACATGCGCGCACCGCGCTCTATCTTTATTTCCGCCGGTGAAACGTCAGGGGACTTTTACGCTGCCCAGCTGGTTGCAGAACTGCGCCGCCGCTGGCCGGAGTGCGTTTTTTTTGGCTGCGCGGGGCAGCATATGCGCGCGGCGGGGGTGCGTCCGGTGATTCGTACCGAAGACCTGGCGGTAGTGGGTCTGGTGGAGGTGCTGGCGCATATCCCGCGTATTTACCGGCGCTTCCGCGAACTGGTAGCAGCGGCGCGCCAGAACAGACCAGACCTCGCCATACTGACTGATTCCCCCGATTTCCACTTCCGCGTGGCCGCGAAGATGAAGCGCCTGGGCGTGCCCGTGGTGTATCTGGTGGCACCGCAGGTGTGGGCGTGGCGCAAGGGCCGGGTGAAAACCATGCGCCGGATCATCGATCAATTGCTGTGTATTTTTCCGTTTGAAGAGCAGTTTTTCCGCGACCACGGGGTTCCCGTGGCGTACATTGGACACCCTCTGGTGACGCGGGTGAGGCCGACACTGACGCGAGAAGCGTTTTTCCGGAAACACAATCTGCCTTTGGACCGTCCCTTGATAGCGATGCTGCCAGGAAGCCGACGGAGCGAAGCGATGCGCCACCTCCCCGATTTAATCGGTGCGGCGGAACTGCTTGTGAGAGACAGCGAAGCCAGCTTCGTTCTGCCGGCTTCCGTCACCTGTGGAGCCGCGTTCTTCCGCCAGGCGCTGGCCGGGAGCCGGATTCAGGTGATTGAAGGGGAAGCGTGGGACACTCTGGCGCATTGCGATGTCGCGCTGCCGGCGAGCGGAACGGTTACGGTGGAAGCCGCGCTGCTGGGCGCGCCCATGGTGACCTACTACCGGGTGACGAAAACCAGCTGGGCAATTGGCCGCTGGCTGGTGGATGTACCGTTCTTTTCCATGGTCAATCTGATCGCCGGCAAGCGTGTAGTGCCGGAATTGATTCAGGGCGACATGACGGCCGGGCGAATTGCGGCTGAAGCCGGGCGGCTGCTGCACGATCCGCAGGAACGCGCGAGAATGAAGACAGAGCTGGCGGGCGTGGCCGCCCGGCTGGCAGGGGACGGTGTGGATGCGATGATTCGCGCCGCTGATGAGGTTGAACTTGTTTTGGAGAAGCATTTTGAAAAGCACTAGCCTGGCCGTTTTGGCGATTCTGGCAGTTGCGCCCGCCGTGTTTGCCCAGGACGAGCGGCGTGCGGCCCGCATCGACGTGGAGAACTACGCGATCCGCGCCCAGATCAACCCGGAAACCCAAAGCCTGACTGCGCGCGCCGCCGTGCGCTTCACGGCACTGGACGACCAAACCACTGCCGTCACCTTCGAGCTGAACAACGCGCTCAATATTTCGCGCATCACAGACGGCAAGGGGCAGGTCATCAGCGGGGCGCGGAACGCCGCGGATCACTCCGTTCGACTCAGCTTCCCCAACGGGCTGCCGAAGGGGCAGCCGCAAACCATTACGTTCGAATACGATGGGCGGCTGACCGGAAACGAAGAGTCACCAATTTATGGGATCAAGTTTGCCGCGATCCAACCCGAGGTTTCTTTCCTGCTTTACCCCGCGCGCTGGTTTCCGGTGAGCGGGTACACGTCTGACCGCTTCACTGCCACCATCGACGTCACCGCGCCCGCTGGTTACACGGTGATAGGCGGCGGAACGCAAGCGCGGCCTTCTTTCCCCGGCAGCATCGCGGTACTGCGCGGACAGCCCGTGAAGAACTCCACCGAAGGAATTACGACCAACCTGTGGTTCCGCGGCCCGCAAGCCGAAGTGGCAAACGACTGGGGCGCGGCTACCGCGCAGATGGTCAACTTCTTCACAGACAAATTCGGTCTGGCGCCCTCCGCCAATCTCACCCTTGTACAGACCGTGGATGGTGCGCCCAACGGTTATGCCGCACCGGGAATCGTATTTCTGTCACCGGGCGTGTTGAGCAAAGAAGTGAACGCGAATGTGTTATCCAACCAGATTGCGCGGCAATGGTGGGAAGTGGAAGTTTCTCCGGTAAACCGCAACCATCTGTGGCTTTCAAACGGTATGGCGCTGTACTCGGAAGCGTTGTGGACGGAGAAAGAAAAAGGCGCGACCGGTATGGAGCAGCGCATGCGCGATACTTCCATCACCGCGCTCACCATTGACAATGTCCCGCTGATCCAGACTTCTCGTCTGGAAGACTACTCACCGGAATACTGGGCACTCAGCGCCAGCAAAGGCGCGGCAGTGATGCACATGCTGCGAGCCACTATCGGTGACGAAAAGTTCTTTGGTGCAATAAAGCAATTCCTCGCCGCGAACGCATGGAAGTCGGTATCCACCGACGATTTCCGCAAGGCCTGCGAGGCCGCTTACGGCGAAGACCTGCGCTACTTCTTCCTGCAGTGGATTGAATCCAGCGGCACGCCGGAGTTCAAACTGGAATACACGATTTTCCGCACCGGCAAAGGCTTTCGCGTTACCGGCAAGATCAGCCAGGACCTGGACCTGTTCCGGATGCCGGTGGATTTGCACATCGAAACCGAAGGAAATCCGGAAGACAAGCGGGTGGACGTAATGGGCTCGTCATCCGAGTTCTCGGTGGAAACCTTTGGCAAGCCGAAGAAGGTGACAGTTGATCCGGCGAATAAGGTTTTGCGGCTGAATCCGCAGATTCGCGTGGAAGTGGCGGTGCGCAAGGGCGAGCAGTTCTCGCAAATCGGTGAATACGCGGATGCGTTGCGCGAGTACCAGAAGGCGCTGGATACGCAGCGCAATTCCTCCATGGCGCACTACCGGGTAGCTGAGACGTTCTTCCTGCAGCACAATTACCAGTCGGCAGCGAACGAATTCCGGGAAGCGGTGAACGGCGATCTGAATCCGAAATGGGTGGAGACGTGGTCGCACATTTATCTCGGCAAAATCTTCGACATCACCGGTCAGCGTGAACGCGCGGTGAATGAATACACGCAGGCGCAGCGAACCCGCGACAATACGCAGGGCGCGCAGGACGAAGTGGCGAAGTACCTGAAGACACCGTATCAGCAGAAGCGCGAAACGCCTTAAAGCGGGGCTGCCCCACTAATTTATTTCGCCGGTTCAGCTCGTACTGATCAGAAACCGGTGTGGTGTTCCCCCCACCGTGCAAACGGCTTCCGCCGCAAGGTAGCCACTGCGCACCGCACCTTCCATGGTAGCGGGCCATCCGGAGCGCGTCCAGTCGCCCGCCAGAAAAAAGTTTGCCAGCGATGTTGTGGCTTGCGGTCGAACCGTTTCCAACCCGGGCCGCGCGCTGAAAGTAGCGCGAACTTCCTTGATCACCTGAGCCTTCTCCAAACGAGCCTCGCGAACCACCGGGAAGAACTCCGCCAGTTCGCGCAGCGCCAGGTCGACCACTTCCTGTTTGGAGGCGCTGACAAGGGAACGAGAGGCGCTCACCACCAGTTGCAGATAATGCCCGCCCTGCTTATTGAACATCCACTGGATGGTGCGGTCCAGCAGCGTGGCATGTGGCATATCCGTGATGGTCCGGTCAAACCACAAATGAATTCCGGTAATGGGCGAGTGTTCAAAAGCATCCCATTGGATGGGTAGTTCCGGCAGCAGAGGGCGCAGTTTTTCAATAGGGAGGCACGAGACGTAGTAGTCGGCCTGGGCGGGGCCGTCGGCGGTCAGGATGTCGCTCACCCGGCCCTCCGAGGTGCGTATAGCCGTCACTGCGCCGCGGGTATGCAGCGACGCCATTCGCCCCAGGGTCGCTTCATTGTAGAGGTCGCGCAAGGGAACTGCGGGCACACCCATTTCATAGGCATCGGCCCGCTCCAGCATGGATTGCCAGAAGACCTGAAACCCGTGTGAGGCCGCCATGCGGTCCAGTTCTTCATTGATGGCGCTAACCAGCACCTGCCGCCAGAAGCGTTCGATGGCGCGCGGTGTCTGCCGCTTCTCGCGCAACCAGCTGAGCATGGTGATGGCATCGAGATCGGTGCGGGTCAGGCGCTCCGCCTCGATCGCCCGCATGGCTCGCGCGATGCCGATTTTGTCCCCGAGGCCCAGACACTTCATGCCCAGAAACGACCCGAGGAAATGTGCTGGTGCCGGCAGTATGCCGCGTTTCAGAACAGAGCAGCGCCCGCCCGGTTCCACAAAATGGAATTCCCGATGAAATTGAATCTTGTCTGCTGCGCCCAGGCGGCTGTACAGGTCCAGCAGATTATCGCAGCAGCGCAACAGAATGTGCTGACAGTTGTCGATGACCTCTTCGGATTCGCCGCCCGCCGCCCATGAAGTCGCACGGCCACCGAGGAACGGGCGGGCTTCATAGAGATCGACTTCAAAACCCGTACTTCCCAGAGCGGCGGCGGTGGCCATTCCGGCCAGGCCCCCTCCGAGTACGGCTACGCGAGGCATCAAATTCCATTGTCCCTGAGGGGTCAGCAAAATGCAACGTCCGGACCAGACCAGACCAGACCAGATCTGGTCTACACTAGAGGTGATGGTAATCCGCAATATCTCCCAGGCGAAGGCTGAACTATCCGCTCTGCTGGAAAAAGTGCGTAAGGGCGATGAGGTGATCATCGCGAAGGCCGGCACGCCTGTCGCGAGGCTGGTCTTGTATCAGGGGGCCTCCCGCAGGCGTGTCCCCGGCTCGATGAAAGGTGAGATCAGGATTGCCAAAGACTTCGACACCCTGCCCGTCGATATGGTGGAAGCGTTTGGAATGGCAGGCCCGCGAAAGTGAGGCTTTTGCTGGATACTCAGCTGCTGCTTTGGTGGCTCTCTGCCAACTCACAGCTGCCGAAGGCGGCATTGCAATTGATCGCCGATCCTGCCAATACAATTTTCATCAGCGCCGTCAGCGTTTGGGAAATCTGGCTCAAGCACAGCATTGGCGGACTGGACCTGCCGGACGATTTTGCGGTTCGGCTGCGGGCGGAGCAATTTGAAAATCTGCCGGTCAACGCGGAACACGCACGGCAGACCGCGTTCCTGCCATGGCACCACCGCGACCCGTTTGACCGTATGCTGGTGGCACAAGCGCAGGTTGAGAAGCTGACCCTTCTGACGGTTGATGGAGCATTGCCAGCCTACGGGCCTTGCGTCCGCCTGGTGAGGGCGAGCCGGCGCGAGGCGGAAACCTCAATCTAGAACTGGTTCCACAGGAACTGGTTGTAAACCTCGTGGTGGAACTGCACTTCCTCGGTCTTCACAATTGTCCCCAGCAAACGCGGGCACCGGTCCGCTGAACCCTTCTTCAAATCCGCGTAGCGTGCTTTCACGTCCGCAGTCAGCAGCTCAGTCGTCCACTCGGATTTATTGAAGTTCGCCATGGCGTCATAGATGTTATCCGGCAGGTACCGTTTGGCGTTGCGCAGATTCTTCACCGGCGAAATCGCGCCTTCCAGACCTGTTTTGAATACCGACAGCATCACCATGTACGGATTCGCGTCGGGGCCCACTGAGCGCACTTCCACACGCGAGCTCTTCTCGTTGCCAATCGGGATGCGTACCATGGAACCGCGGTCCACGGCCGAGGCGATAATCTGATTCGGTGCCTCGAAGTGCGGATCCAGCCGGCGATACGCATTCACGCTGGCATTCAGCAGCACGCAGATATCATTGCCTGCTGTCAGGATGCGATCCACGAATTCCCATCCAAAGCTGCTCAGCTTCTCTTCGCCCGCCGGATCCCAGAACATGTTCTTGCCGCTCTTCGAAACTGAAACGTTGGTATGCATACCGCTGCCGTTCACGCCCACCACAGGCTTGGGCAGGAAGCTGGCCGTCATACCCATGCTGTTTGCAACCTGGCGGCAAATGAATTTGTATAACTGAATCTGGTCGGCTGCGGCCACTACTTCGCCATACGTGTAGTTGATTTCAAACTGCGAAGGCGCAACTTCCGGATGATCTTTCTCATTCTGGAAGCCCATCGCGCGCTGGCATTCGGCGGTGCGGTCGATGAACTGCCGCAGTGGATCGCCGGGCAGCGAGTGGTAGTAACCGCCATGGTTGACATAGTCGAACTTGCGGGTTTCGTAGTAGCGGCGCTCTGCTTCCTGGCCCGCAAACAGGAAGCCTTCGATTTCGTTGGCGGCGTTCAGCGTATAGCCGTTGGCTTCGAACTGCGTATTGGCGTAACTCTTCAGCACGCCGCGGATGTCTGCCAGGTAGGGCGAACCGTCTTTGTCGATGACTTCACCGAACACCATCACTTTTCCCGAGCCGAAGTAGTCGGCCGGAGCCCAGTAGAAGGCGGCCCAGTCCAGCCGCAACCGGAGGTCGCTCTCCCGCTGCGCAGTGAAGCCGCGGATGGATGAGCCGTCAAAGGTGAGGTTGTCGTGGTTCTTGACAATGAACTTCTTGTCATAGTCCAGCATGTGGAGGCGGCCTTCCAGGTCGCTGAACATAACGGTCACGGCCTTGATACGCTTCTCATCCGCGAGGTACTTCAGGCGTTCTTCCTGCAGCACGTGCGCCGGAACGCGGTTCAACCGCTGTTCCTTGGCATGCAGGTTGAGATCTTCAAGTTCGGCGTAATTGAGGCTGAGGAAATCCTGTAGTTGACTCATGTTTGGCTTTCAGACGTGGAGTAAGGAAAAGTGGAATCCTATATTATCAACGGCGGCTGCCCCTGCCTGCCAATCAAGATTTCTATGGGTCGTATCGAGGAAATTTATCAGTTGCGTAAGGGCTTACCGGTCTTCAACATATGTTGCATCCGCTGTTGAGTTTCCGGGTACCCGCACAGGCTCAGGAAAGCTTCCCGCTCCAGATCCAGCAGGTACTGTTCGGAGACCTGCGGCGACCCGGTAAGGCGTCCGCCGGAAAGAATATTGGCCAGCTTTTCACCAATCACCGCGTCGTGTTTCGAAATGTACTTGCCTTCCTTCGCCACGTAGACGCCGAGTTGTATGAGTGCGTAGCCAGCTTCCCCGGAAACGGTGATGTCGGTGCGCGGCGCGCCGGGCGAGTACGAGGGAATCAGCGAAAGCGCCAACGCTTTGGCATCGGCAATCAGCCGCTCCGCGTTCATGGAAATTCCATCTCCATCGCGCAGGAATCGCATCTGCCGCGCTTCGGACGCGCTGGTTGAAACCTTCGCGTAGCCGATCTGCTCGAACACCTTCGCCAAATCGTGATGCCGGATCAGCAATTCCTTACAGCCGCCGCCCGCAGGAATCAGACCAACACCCACCTCCACCAGGCCCATATACAACTCCGCTGATGCCTGAATCCGCGCGCAATGCATCGGCATCTCGCAGCCGCCGCCAAGAGACATTGCAAACGGCGCGGCCACCACCGGCTTTGGCGAATACTTGATCGCCATGTTGAGCTGCTGGAAGCGGTGGATCGCGAGGTTCAATTCATCCCACTCGCCCTCCTGCGCAGCCATCAACACCATCATCAGATTCGCGCCCGCCGAAAAATTCTCGCCCTGGTTGCCAATCACCATCGCCGCAAAGTTCTTGTCCAGTTCATGCAGACCCGCCTGCAGCATCTGCAAACTATCTTCGCCAAGAGCGTTCATCTTGCCGTGGAATTCGCAGCACAGAACGCCGTCGCCCAGATCCACCAGCGACGCTCCGGGGTTGGTCTTCACCACTCCGTGCGCCCGCTTGATATCCGCCAGCACCATCACACCCGGCCGCGCTTCCAGCTCCGCATAGCGCGTGTTGCAAAGGTCGAAGTACTCGCGCCGCGCCGCGCCGCCATCGGCCGCGAAACGGTAGAACGATTCCGCTCCCGCGCTCAACATCAGGCTCACCGAATCCGGCAGAGCTTTGCCTTCCGCTTCCAGCCGCCGCGCGGTCGCGGTAAAGCCCAGCGCATCCCACATCTCAAACGGACCCAGCGACATCGCGTAGCCCCAGCGCATCGCCCGGTCAATCTCAATGATCCGGTCTGAAATCTCCGGCACCATGTGCGCCGCGTACAACACCTGATCGCCAATCAGATTCCATATAAAGCGCCCCACCTTGTCGTCGAGTGCCACCAGAGCCTTCAGCCGGTCTTCCAGTGGTTCAATCCTGCGCGCCGCTTCCAGCGACGCGAAGCGCGGTTTATCCGCCGGCGCGTACTCGAACGTTTTGCGGTTCAGCGCGTGGATTTCACGATCTTTGCCCACCCGCTGGTAGCAGCCCTTGCCGGTCTTATCACCCAGCAGGCCCAGCTCCGCCATCTTGTGCTGGAACGGCTGCAGCTGGAAACGTTCGCGGAACGGATCGTTGGGCACCGCGGCATGCAGGTTTTTCATCACGTGCATCCAGATGTCCAGACCCACAATGTCCTGCAGCCGGTACGACGCTGATTTCGGCGCGCCAATCAGCGGCCCCGTCAATACATCCACTTCCTCAAACGAGAGGTCCATCTCTACCGTCAGGCGCGGTACATTCGCACCCCAGAATGCACCAATCCGGTTGCCGATGAAATTCGGCGTGTCCTTGCACGGCACCACGCCTTTACCCAGATGCAGGTCACAGAATTCGGCCACGAAGCACAGAATCTCCGGGCTCGTAGCCGGTCCCGGAATGATCTCCGCCAGGTGCAAATAGCGGGGCGGGTTGAAGAAGTGTGTACCCAGAAAGTGCTGCTGGAACTCTTCTGCGAAACCTTCGGAAATCTGTGCCAGCGGAATGCCGCTGGTGTTGGTGGAAACAATCGTCCCCGGCGTGCGGTGTTCCAGTACCTTCGCATACAGTGCGCGCTTGATACCCAGGTCTTCTGTAACGGCCTCAATAATCCAGTTGCAGTCGCGGATCTTCGCCATGTCGTCTTCGAAGTTACCGGTTGTTACCAGTCGGGCTTCTTCATTGCGGAAAAATGCGCCAGGCTTACTCTTGATGGCGGCATCAAGGCCCGCCCGCGCCGCGGCATCACGCACCGGCGCTCCGGGTTTGACGATGTCCAGCAACAGAGAAGGGATACCGGCGTTGGCAAGATGGGCGGCGATACGCGACCCCATGGTGCCAGCTCCAAGAACTGCGACGCGGCGAATGGCTGTCATAGCGAAGTGGGACTCCGTAGCGAGTTTACCGCGCCGCAAAAGACGCGCTGCGGGAGCGCTATTCGTGGCGACCGTTCGGCTCGGCTATTTGCCCGGCTGCTTCCAGTTCAGCAGAAGATGTATTGGTTCGGCCGACGCCTCCGGCACCTCGGTATTAATCAAAAATCGCCCGTCGCGCGCCACATCGTACTGCGGTTTGTTGGGCCGCACCACGATAGGCGGCAGAAACAATGCCTGCGGAACACCCGGTGCGAAGGCCCCGTTCTGCACCCCGGCCGACGCCGCCATAATGCTGTTATCGGGACCCTGATAGTACAGTTCCAGCCCATCCGCCCGCCAGCGCGGTGAAGTGCCTCCGTTGGTCGATACCTGCCATTGCCCGCCCGACACCGGGAACGGCCGTACAAAGACTTCAAACCGGCCCGACTCGTTCGACTGGTACGCCACCCACTTGCCGTCCGGCGAGAATATGCCCTGCTGTTCGGTGAACGGTGTGCTCAGGAAGGGCAGCGGCTTCCGATCTCCGGTGAGAGGCAATATCATCAGATCGTTGTTATTCAGGAAAGTGGTGTACAAAAGAAACTGGCCGTCGGGCGACCACGAGGTGGGTATCTTCACGTCCTTCGACACCATCAGCGCCTGTTCACTTCCGGTGCCGTTGGCCGCCTTCCGGTACAAATCGTAAACTCCTTGTCGGCTGGAGGCGAACACGACCTGCTCGCCGTCCGGTGACCACACCGTAAAGCGGTCGTCAGCCGGGTCGAAGGTAAATCGCGTGCGGCGCGAGGCTTCCTGCATCCACACGTCGCCGGAGCCAACCGCCCCGCGGGTAACGCCGGCCCGTCTGCCATCCGGGGATAGTTCCGGATGCAACAGCGTGGATTCGTCGAGGCCGCCGAACGGGCCGGCATTCCTGCCGGTACGGTCAAACCAGGTCAATTGCCGGTGTGCTTCGCCTCCCGTCCGCCATGCCATGGCACCCAGCGCCGATACCGAGAAACGGCCGGTCAGGGTATTTGGATCAACACCCACGTCGCGCGCCACCTGAATCGCATCTCCGGAAAGTTGCCCCTTGTTTGGGTCGAACTTCTGCGCCACCAGGATGTTCTGCCTCACCCGGATCAGCCAGCCGGGTGCCAAATACTGAGCCGCCGAGTCGCTTCCCGCTGTGAAGCCGGCGATTCGTCGGGGCGGTCTGCCATCCAGTGAGCCTAGCCACATGGCTGCTTCGGAGCCGTTGGAGAGAAACAGGAACTGCTGTCCTCCCGGCAGAAAATGGGGCGCAAGGTGGCCCGTCTGTCCTGCTGTCAAACTCGTTGCCGCCAGCTGCTTGCCCCCGCTGGCATTAATCCGCGCCAGAGGCGTAAATGCGTCCGGCGTGAATACGATCACGCCCTGCTCGTTCCACGTTCCCTGGGCAGCGTTGGTGAAGCAGTCTGCCAGTTCCAGTTGCTGGCCACCCACCAGATCAACCCGCTTCAGTTTTTGATCGGCGAAAAACCCCAGCGAACGGCTATCGGGCGACCAGAACGGGCTACGCGCGTTGCCGGTTCCAGCGACAGGCTGTGCCACGTGCGAATCCAGTTGCCGCACCCACAGCCGTTGTTGGCCACCGACAGCGGCCACGTAGGCCAGCTTCCTGCCGTCCGGTGAAAGAGCGATGGACGAAGGTTCAGTCGTCGCTGGAGTCACAATATCCACCCTGGTCTCAGGTACGGTAATGCTCTCGTTCCGCAGGTACAGGATGGCTGGAATTAACACAATTGCGGTCGCTATCGCAACTCCCACACCCGTCAACCAGGGTCTTCCGGCCTTTGTAGAAACGGCCCCGACGGGCTCCATCGCCCAGAGCAAATTCCGTTTAAGATCCGTCGCGGTCTGAAACCGCTGCGCCGGATCCTTGGCCATGCAGACCCGCACAATACGATCCAGCGCGGGCGGCGTTTGCAGCGGCTTGGGTTCGCGATCCTGAATGGCCGCGATTACCTGCGCCGCCGACCCGGAAAATGCCTGCTCGCCGCTCAGAATTTCGTACAGCACGCAGCCGAACGAGAACAGATCGCTGCGGCTGTCGGCGGGCTGGCCCTGCAGGTGCTCCGGTGATATATACTGCAGCGTTCCCGAAATCTGGCCGTCCAGCGTTATCGCCGCCCTGGTTTTATCGGCATCGCCCAGAGGTCGCTCCTGTTTGGCAAGGCCAAAATCCAGCAACTTAATTCCCTGCCGTGAGACCAGTACGTTAGCCGGTTTCAGATCGCGGTGGATGATGCCCTTGCTGTGCGCCGCCTCCAGCGCGTCCAGTATCTGCAGGGCGTACTTTACCGCTTTCTCCACCGGCAGAGGACCGGCGAGAGGCTCGCCCTCCACCAGTTCCATCACTAGATAATTCGGGCCCACATCATAAATCTGGCAGATGTTAGGGTGATTCAGTGCCGCTACCGCGCGGGCTTCGTCTTCAAATCGCGCACTGAACTCGGTCTTTGAAACCTTTAGGGCAACGTCGCGACCGAGGCGCGTGTCTCGCGCCTTCCATACTTCGCCCATCGCACCTTTGCCCAGCAGAGAAAGAATTTCATACGGGCCAAGTTTGTCTCCCGGCTTCAATTCCCCCGGCGTCTTGATGGGTTCTGATTTTGGCACCTGAACCTATAGTTTACCTGCGGCGCCGGAGTTTACCTGCGGTGCCGGCAAATGAACGGATAGTGGGTGTCGTCAATGATCGGTTCCATGCCGAAGAACTCGTTCAGCACAGATTCGGCCGTGCAGTAAGCGCCTTCCACCCATGCCTGGTCGTTCGAATACGCTTCGCCGACAATGAAAATATTGGCATCTGCGCCTTTGATCAGCTGCGATGGCTTGCGGATCTTTTGCTGCACATCGGCCACATCGTAATGCGCCGCCCACGCGTGATAACCCGCATTGAACGGTGGCAGCGACCAGTCCACGTATTTGGCGTCGATCGGCTCGGGCACCGAATTGAAATCAGAATTTGGCCCGAAATGCAGCTCCGCCAGTTGCCTGCGCAGCATTTTGACCATCCGTGCCGGTACTTTTTTGGGGCCTTGCAGAGGCTCCACGTTTTCCGAGAGCGGTACCGTGCGCTGTTCTTCCGGGCCCAGTTCCAGTTCACGCCAAAAGGTGGTGAACTGCTCGTCGTCATAGCTGGCCAGAATTCCGTAGACCGGTGTCGCCTCCTGGTCCTTCGCGTTGTTGCCGAAATAAACCACCATCCGGATAGGCGTATCGGTCATGCTGGGCCCAATGGAATTTCGCAGTGCCGTCCTGACTAACTCATGCTCCTCGGGCACTGTGAGGCGTTGTTCACTCAAATCTTCCACCCTCTTGACAAAGTCAATGGCGGAATCGTGTGGATTCTCCAGGGCTATCTTCGCCAGCGCTGCGAGCACGGGTGCGGGAAAGCCTTTTTGCTGAAGCGTGGCGATAACTTCTGTTGTCACCACGTAGCTTTCCAGTTTGGGTGGGTACGTCGCCTTTTGCAGCCACCAGGGGTCTTTGAAGAACATGCCTACCTTGTAGGACGGCTGCATGACGGCAGCCTCCAGATAGAGCTGGACCTTGCGATGATTTAGTACATCGAGCTTGCCGGTCTGTTCAAACCGCGTGGCCTGCGCCACCAGGTCCAGAGCGCTGCGCGGCATGGCCAGCCAGGCCGCATCCGCCGTGCCCGAGCTCGCCTTCTGCCAGGGTTTTTCGCGTGTGGCGCAGGTGTAGTGAATCACCTTGCCCTGCGCCAGAATGGAGTGCAGACGTGTATTCCAGGAGTAGCGGAATTCCACGCCCTTCTGCCTGGCGAGTTTGACGATAGCCTCGAACAGGGCCTCAAACATGCCCGAATAACCCGTGGTGATGGTCTTGTATTGCGTGCCGGGCGTGAATTCGTTATTGGCGTCCACCGCTACCGCCGAATTCCAGTTGATGACATTGGAAGTGTAACCATTGCCATCGGCGGAATAGTTATAACCTTCCGAGCCCAGCTGGTCGTACATCAGGTTCCAGTAACCGATGTCGGCCATCAGGTCGCCTTTGCGGAAAACCGAGCTCTCCGGCAGGTCTGCCTTGATTCGCCCTTTGGCGTAAAATTTGTCCCAGTCGGATCGGGTTTGCAACTGCGTCGAACTGGTCACCGCCAGGGCTTCCACGATATTGAAGCCCTGGGTCGGTTGCGCCGCCGCGCCATAGTTGCCGACGTTGTAGGGTGCCGGGTTAGTGGAGGAGATGTCGTTCAGGTAAAAGTTCTTCGCCCGCAGATAAAAAAGCTGGTTGTCCGATTCGTTGAAGGGAACTGAGTACTGGTCCATGCCCAGCTGGTTCAGCACCGTGGTCACCAGGCGATGGCCGGACGCTTTTCCGCCATTGGGGTCTTTCGCCGTCGTGTCCCATGCCAGATAGCGCATGCCGCCCAACTCCACATAAGATTTCGTTTTGTCGTTGTCGTAATGCCACGTACACACTCGTGCGCCGGGCGCGCGCGTGCCTGGGCTGGCTTTGGAGAAATCGTAGTGGCCCCAGTCGAATAGTTCCAGCCGGTCGCCCTTCGCCAGTTGCTTCGTCTGGTCCTTCTTATGCCTGGGCTTGCCGTCCAGCAATCGCCACGCGGTGTAGAGCCCTGCCGCGCCGGCTCCGAATATGGAATAGATTTTCTTCTTCATGGTGTCGGTTTTACTTTTGGAGCCGCCAGCGCCTTGAAATAAGTCGACCCGGTTTTGAAATGGGAAATATCGAAACGGGTATGTCCTTCCAGAGCAAGGTCGGAAAGTATTCTACCCAGCAACGGAATAAATTTCCCCACCCATCCGGTGGCGCAGATCACTACGTTGTTGTAGTTGAGCACATACTTTGGCGCAAAGTCCAGCAGCATTTCCTTGTTCTTCAAAGTGGTGAGCGAAATCAGGCACGTGGAGGTAAACTCCGGCGTTGGGTCCAGTCCTGTCATGTGGTTTTTGACCCACGAAGCCGTGTATGCCAGTTCCTGCTGATTGGGAATCGATACCCGCTGTTCCGGGGACGCGAGGGGTTGGATCACAAAGTCCGAAGCCACCCGCACGTAGCCGGGATGATCCCACGAGACTTCCGGAAACCCGTAGAATTCGTTCCCGTTCTGCTTCACCGGATCCTGAAAAACGAACCACGTGGGGTACTGCATGCCGGGGCGGGTTTTCCGATAATAGGCGGAAGTCAGGTTCCAGTATTGAGCCCCGATGGTGAAGCCGAGCATCTTGATCACGTTGTCCACGTAGGGCCCGGGCACGATCACCAGCTTCTCCGTCACAAACGTTCCCATGGGCGTTGTGACTTCAAATGTTTTCCCCTTTTGAACGATGCGGGAGGCTGGCGCCTCCTCCAGCAGGGTTACCCATGGCGACTCCTTGTTCCAGTCGTAAAGCGTGCGCAACGTGGCCTTCAGATTGATGCTGGCTCCATCGGGCTGGAACAAACCGGCGTAGGTGGGAGGAAGGTTGCGGAAGTGATATTGCTTTTCAATCTCCGCCGCCTTCAGTTTGGTAAAGGGAACCTTGTTCGCCTGCAGGGCCGCTTCGGCCTCTTTGATATTGCCTTCCGACGTGTGAACAGTGGGGTCGCCAAACCACAGCGTTCCCACCACTTCGCGAAGCGGTACGGGGGTGAGCGATTGCAGTTCATCCCAGAAAGGAACGGACTGCTTGACCAGCTTCACCATGTACTTTTCGGTGTAGGGATAGCGAAACTGGCGGGACATACCGGCCGAACTCCCCAGCTGGTTGAGGAAAGTAAATTGTTCCAGTACCAGCGTCCTCGCCTTGTGCCGGCTGAGGTGCCAGGCTGCGGATAACCCAACAGGTCCCCCGCCGATAACGATCGCGTCGTAGTTCACTCTATTTCTTCTCGGCCGTGAAGGTGCCCGAACCGGCTGCCCCGTACTGCACGGAACCCTTCATCTTCGTGCCGTCCACCACGGCCTTATAAGTGATGGTGCCCACCTGGTCGTTATCAAATGACCACTCAGCGTCGTTACCCTTCACGGTGCCCTTCAGCGGCGACTGTCCAAACGTTCCGGCATAGGTGCCAGTCAGCTTGTTGCCATCCTGTTTGAAAGTGAACGTTGCCGTCCCGCTACCCACGCCGCCCAGATCAACCGCCGCGTTCCAGGTTCCGGCCAGTTCCGCCGCCCATAGCGCCACTGCCGACGCAAAAAGAAGTATGAGCACCGCCAGTTTCTTCATGTGCCGAAGTATAGCGCGGTTTTCAGACCTTTAGTTCAGCCACCAGTGTGATCTCCACACAGCAGCCGAAAGGAATCTGCGCCACGCCGAATGCCGCCCGCGAATGCTTGCCGGCGTCATCAAAAACCTCACCCAGAAGCTCTGAGGCGCCATTGGCAACCAGATGATGCTCTGTAAATGTGGGTGCGCTGTTCACCAGAACCATCAGGTTCACGATGCGCTGGATTCGCTCGAGGTTGCCCCCGGTAGCCGCATGCAGCGTACCCATCAGGTCCACCGCCACGGATCGCGCCGCCGCCTTGCCTTCGTCTACACTCATGCCATTGCCCAGTTGACCGGTCCACGGCTGCCCCTCTTTTTTGGCGATGTGCCCGGAGAGAAAGACGAGGTTTCCGGTTTGCACAAAAGGTACATATGCGGCGGCCGGCGTGGCTACCGGTGGCAGGGTGATGCCGAGTTTTTCAAGGTTCTGGTGGATGGACATGATGTGTTCGCCATTGTAGCCCTCGGTGACACCAGAGGGCAAAATAGCCGCCGATGAACGCCGATGAACGCAGGTCAAAAACAGAGGGCACTTTTCGGTGTTAGACTGGACCCGCATGTCCAAACTGATTCTTCTTGCCTTCGCCTGCACCGCCGTCGCGAGCTTTGCCCAGGCTCCCCAAAACGCAGCCCCCGGCACCGTGCTCACGAAAACTGAGATGGCCAATGAACTGAAGACCGCGCCAAAACAGGATGCTGCCCTTATCGACAGGCCGGTGCGCGTGATCGACGCCAACGGCCACTACCTGGGCGTCGCCTCTGTGCAGCGCATCAGTGCCGATGTGAACGCTCTCGTACATGACAAAATCGACGAGATCTATTACGTGCAGGAAGGTGCCGGAACGCTGGTAACCGGCGGTAGTTTGGTCAACGGCAAGCAGACCGGCTCCAGCGTGTCCATCGGCCCTGGCTGGAACGGTACCGGCATCACCGGCGGGCAGAGCAAGCGGGTCGCTCCCGGCGACGTCATCATCATTCCCGCAGGCACGCCGCACATGTTCAGTCAGCTGGACGGCACCATCCGGTATCTGGTCTATCGAATCGATCCGGCCAAAGTCATCGGCTTGAAATGACTTCCAGATTCACCTTCCTTGCGGTTGCTGCCGGGGCTCTGTGCGTGACCCTGCCGGCACAGCGTGAGCCGCGTGTCCCCCCCGCCAGGGTTCCCTCTGTTTACAGAAGCGCCGCTGACGTTGAGACGGGGCTCAATAACATCGATCCTAAATTGATCGCTTCTCAGACCGGCGGTGCCGTCACCATCGGCACAGGCCTCAATGTGGTCGTGCGCCGCCGCGTTACCGGGCCGCAATATGCCATCACTCACACGCGCGACCTTGAGTATCTGGTGATCACCAAAGGCACTGCGACCCTTGTGACCGGCGGCACCCTGATACCGCCCATTATCGACACCGACGTCTACCCCAGTTCAGATCCCAACGCCATCATCCGCAGCGCCAGCGGCGTCAAGGGTGGTCTGGCCAGGAAAATCGGACCCGGAGACGTCATCGTCACTCCTCCGGGCACACCTCATTGGCTGAGCGAAATCGACGGCGTTATTGAATACGTGGAGATACGCATCCCGAACGTCGATCCCGCACCCGGCATCGAACGTGCCGAAGTGAAAAAATAACCGCCAGCTGCTAGCAGAGACGCAAGGTCAATCCGGGGGCGTTCAGGCCTTCCAGCTCAATCGACCATTCCTCGCCTGCGGCAATGGGCTGCCCCGCGGTAAGAGTTCCGCTGCTCACCAGATCGCCCGCCGCCAAACTGGTTTGGCTCATCAGCTCCTGCAAACACAGCAGCGGGCTACCCAGCGCGTTTTTCCCGGCACCCTCTTCCACCACAACTCCATTGCGCAGCAGGCGCAGGCGAAACGCAGCCAGTTGTTCCGCCAACTCCGGTCGCCACGGAACCCTCGCTCCCACAACCAGGGCCTTGTGCAATCCCCCCGCGGCCACAAAATCCGCCGGTTTGAACTTCCACCCCGGCCATTCGCAATCGATGATTTCGAAGCCCGCGGCAATCCATTCCACCCCGCCCCCGGCGTTCACCTTCAACACAATCTCCGGCTCAATCTTCGGTGCCACCATTCCCGCCAGCCGCAATTCCGCCAGATCGAAATGTACCGTGTCGTCATACATATGTCCCCACACCAGCGTCTTCAGTTTCAGCGCGCGCCATACTGCTTTGTTCGCATAGCCCACTTTCAGCCCGGTGGCGGTGCGCCCCTGCGCAAGCCCGGCTTCGGCGACGTATCCTGCTTCCAGATCAAACCCAGCCCATCGGGTTGTGGGTGGTAACAAAGCCAGTTCTTTCGCTCGTTGCGCATAACCCCGCGGCACCGGCGGGTTGGCCGCTACCAGCCACGGCAGGTACTCTCGCGGTGACGTGAACTTCCATTCGAATGCCTCTTTCCACCTGCTGTTGCTCAGTGAAGACATCCACGCATCGCTGAACGGCGAGCAATCCGGCAACAACCCGCGTTCCTCCAGTACCAGGCGCGGCACCGCCGCGATTCTCACCTCCCTGCCCGCCAGCAATTGCAGGAATTCTTCCAGTGACAACTCCTCATCCTGCGAGAGATTCCACGCCGTGCCCACCGGCACATGTCCCGCCGCCGCATGGCACACTGCCCGCACCGCATCTTCGCCATACAAATGCCGTAGCCCGAGGTGCGGACCTTCCGGAACCAGAATTGGTTCACCATCCCGCAAGCGTGCCAGGTATCCGGCGACGCGGCCGTAGTGATCGCGCTCGCTGTTCACCATCGGCATGCGCAACCAGATGGCCGGAAACCCGGCGTGCTGCAACTCCTCTTCGGCTGCCCGCTTATCCATACCGTATTGCCAGTCCGGCAGATCATGACCAGCCGGTTCCGGCATCAAAGGCCCAAGGTAATCTTCCTCGCGGAAGGGCCGTTCCAGGTCGGTTCGCACCAGATAGACCTGCCCGGTGCTGAGTGCAATGTAGCGCCCCACGTGTCCACTCAATACTTTTACCGCAATCGCAGCTTCCTGACGGGTGTACAACGTGGTATCCACGATGACGTCGAAGTCTCGCCCTGCCACCGCCGCGCGTAGCTGTTCTTCCTTGCCCCGGTCACCGTACAGTCTTTCCACCTCAGGGCCAAACGTCGCCGGTGTCAACCCCCGATGGAAAACCGAGGTGCGAAAGCCCCTCTCCACCAGAGATTCCACCAGCCGTGGCCCCAGATTTCGTGTACCGCCAATTACCAGAGCATTCATATCTTCCTCAATTCCCAAACCGCGTCAACGTCTGTTGCGCCCCCGCATGCCCCGGATCCACTGCCAATAACTTACGGCTCCATTCCGTGGCGTTCTTCCGGTCGTTCAACTCCGCGTAGATCTGCACCAGCGTTTCCAACGCCGGGACGTAGCGCGGGTCCACCTCCACCGACTTCCGAAACTGCCCGATCGCCGCCTGCGTGTCCCGGTGCTGAAGCCGCCACACACCGAAGTTGAAGTACGCCGCCGGATCGCGTGGATAGATCAGCGCCGCTTCTTCCAGCAGCAAACGGGCACCCTCGGCATCTTTTTGAGCGGCTGCCGCCGTGCGGCTATCCAGCGTTCTTGCGTCCGCTACCAGCCCCAGCACGGTGGCCACGCGCGCGGTTTGCGCCGGTGTCTGCGCCGTACGGTCCAGCCCTGCGATGGTCTCCACATCTGCGGGTCCGGCCCGCAGCGCGGCATCGTAGTAACCGAACGCCAGCCGCGGGCTTTCGGCCTTTTCGAACAGAGTCCCAAGCTGGCGCAGCACCTGGGGCGAGTTGGCTTTTGCGACCAGGCGCGCCCCTGCAGAGGCTTGCTCCAGCGCGGCAAGATTGGCCCCGTCCGTCTGCAAATGCAGATTGCGCTGCCCGTGAAACTCCAGCAAGGGGTGGTCATCACTATTCACCGCCGCGCCCACCACAAACCGGCCCAGGTCTTCGCCCCGCATCCGGTAGAGCTGCCACAGCAGAGAAGCATCCGGTACTCCCGCCGCTGCCAGGTCCTTCCGCGCACTCTGTGTCAGCACAGGCACCGTGATTACTGGCGCGCCCGCGGAACCTGTCATGAGCATGTCGCCGTCATTCAACTGCCACAACACCGCGTTGGGGAAAACGGAATGAAATGCGGCCAGCAAACTGCGCAGATCGTCCGCATGCAGGTTGTAGATATGGAACCACTGCGCCATCACGCCGTCCTTACGCAAACGCAATTTGGCGGTAGCGAAGAACTCGCGCGTGAACATTCCGTTCATCCCCGCAATCCACGGGTTGGAAGGTTCCGAGACAATCAGGTCGTAACTCGCGGCCGTCAGCGCCAGGTGATTTCTTCCGTCTGCGATCAGCAACTGCGTCCTTGCATCCGCCAGCGGATTCCCGTTTACCCCATCGAAGAAGTGCGAAGCCTCCACCACTTCTTCTGAAACTTCAGCAATATCCAGCCGCTCTATTGGCCAGGTCAGTGCCGCGCCCGCCGTCACACCGCTGGCGAGGCCAATGAGACACACCTGCTTCGCATTACCCGCCACCATCAGCGGCAGATGCGCCAGCAACTTCTCTGTGAGCAGATCGGAACCCGAGTCGCTGGCATCCACCTTACCGTCTATGGCCAGTGTCCGCGCCCCGCGCAACTGCTTCACAGTGACGGTGGCAGTGACGCCTTCCTTCAGATACTCGATCTCACCTTCGGCCAACGCCCCGGCCACGCTGCCCTCGTAATAAGGTGCGTACTTGAATGCGCCCGCCGTAATCTCAGCCATGTTCCAGCGCGGAAAGATCGCCAGCGCCACCAGTGCTACGGCGCCTGTGACCGCCAGCCACCGGTTGCGCGAATTCCAAAAAACCAGGCATCCCCCAACGGCTGACGCCATGCCCCCCGCCGCCAGGGTATTCTGTGTGCCCAGCAGAGGAATCAGCACCCAACCGGCCATCAGCGAACCGGCGATACTGCCCACCGTATTCACGCCATATAGCCAGCCCACCGACCTCCCGCTCGCGCGGATCAGCAGCGGAAACGTCAGCCCCAGCGCCAGTGCCAGCGGCAATACCGTGAATGCCAGCAACTGTAGTTTCGCCAGCTCAATCTGTACCGCGCTGGAACTGTGCGCCCGCACCGCTTCGGCAATCCAACCCGAAGAATGTGCTGCCAGAAATGACCCCGCAACCAGCAAGGTCAGCGACGCAAACTGCGCTCCGCCCAGCCATCTCCCCACATTTTTCCGCACGTAGGATGCGATGACAGCTCCGCCCGCGAGGCCAGCCAGAAACACTGCCAGCACCAGGGTCAAGGTGGAGGCGGTAAAGCCGAACAGTAACCCCAACACCCGCGTCCATGCCACTTCACCGGAGAGCGTAATCCAGCCGCTTAGAAATGCCAGAAATCCCAGCCAGCGTGCGACTTCGCCCTGGCCCGGCACGGGGACCGCAGCCTGCCGCGGTGCCTCTTTTATGGGCAGCAGGCACAGCGCGCCGATTACAGCATTCACCATCCCCGCCGCCAGCAGCGTCCCCTGATAGCCAAGGCCAGGCAGCAGCAGGAAGCCCGTTGCCAGCGCCCCGCAACAGGCCCCCGCCACATTCAGCGCATAGATCCACGAGGTGCGCCCGCGACTGCGCAGCCAGCGGTCCAGCACCGGCAGAGTTGCACCCATCAGAATGGTGGCCGGCAGCAGAATCAGCGCGCACAAACCGGCGCGCGCCACTGGCAAAATCCCGGTATTTGACTGATACACCGACGCCAGCATTGGCTGCGCTGCGCGTATTAGCCAAGGTGTGGCCAGCGCGTACAATCCCACTGCTGCTTCAATAGCGCCGTAGACCCGTAGCCCCCGGGCCCTGAACCGGACACTGAGAACGGAGCCGGCGGCAAGCCCACCCAGGAAGACCGCAATCACCGTGCTCAGTGCCTGCGCCGTATTGCCGAAGGTGGCCGAGAACAGTCTGATCCACACGGTCTCATACACCAGCGCGGTGGCACCGGAAAGAAAGTAGAAGAGAAAAGGCAGCCGGCTCATGAGTTGGCGGAATTCTCCAGTCTAACCAATAGCGGCGAAAAAGCGTGAACTGAAATAGATCATGTCTGCCGCAATACTTCCGCCACCAACGATGAAAGAAATAATACGGCGTCGGCCATACCCGCCTCCACAAACAAAAAGGGCAGCCGGTCGAAACCGGCTGCCCTTTTACTGTTGTTATGGAACGTTGCTTAGAACGTGAAGCGAACACCGAGGCGGAGAAGCCGCGGAGCGATGATGTTCGTCGGACGCAGGAAGCGCTGGTAAGAACCCGACGGACCTGTGAGGCGACCCACAATGTCGTCCTGGTTCTGCGCTCTGTTCGAGTTCGCCACATTGTACAGATCCAGAATTCCGGAGATGTGATAGCGCTCCTTGATCTTGAACGTTTTCTCCGCGCGGAAGTCGACGATCAGGATGTTGTCCTGGCGGTATGTACCCCACGGTTCCACCACCATGCGGAAACCACCGGCGCGAAGTGCCGTCAGGTTCGTTGCCGGGTTGCCGGCTACCGGGCCTGTAGGCGATGTTGAGGCCGATGTAACCTGCACAATGCGACCCTGCGCCTGACCCTGCTGGGCGCGTAGCGACGGCGTCAGATTAATACCCCACGGCGCCTGGTATGAACCGTTGAGCTTGGCCGACCAGTTGCCGATGTGATAGGTGTTGTTGAGCGCCGTGTTGGGGTTGGTGGCGACCGCGTTGGCATACGAGCCACCGCTGGTGCCGAGAGCGGCCGTGGCAAGTCCCGACTGGCTGGCAACGCCATTTCCGGCTGTATAGCCGTCGGTGGAAACCAGTGAGTGATCCCATGTGTAGTAGTAATTGCCAAGCAGCAGGAACCGTTTGGACATGCGCTTGTTTACGGTGAACTCAAGGTTCTTGTAGTCGCGCTTGTTGCCATCCGGATTTTGATATTCACCACGGGAAACGGGAGAGGTGGGCGTAGCGGCCGAGAAATCCCAGATCGGCAGCCAGCTGCAACTGGAGTTGGCCGCGGCACCGGGGGCAGCGGTTATACCGCTCACACCTGCGTCACAATAATACTTCTTCTCAGAGAAGATGTTGGAGGGACGGGCCGTATCGACCAGTTGCCAGTCGTGCGTCACGCGCTTATACACGAACCCGGCGCGGATCGACAGATCGTTGGCGAGCTGGTGTTCCACGAACAGGCTGGTGTCTACGTAAGTTGGCGGATATACCTGGCCGACGCTGAAGTTCGCGCCACCCGAATTGGAGGCGAAAGCACCCAGTTCGTTGGGCTGGAACAGCTTGTCGCCGTTCAGGTCATTCCAGGCGAAGGAATATGTTGCCTTCTGGATCGGGTTGGTGTCACTACCCAGCGAAGTCGCGGGCTGGCCCCGGAACACGCCAAAGTTGACCTTCACCACGGTCTTGCCGTTGCCACGCAGATCATAGGCGGCACCAAAGCGCGGAACGAACAAATTCTTGAAGGAGAAAACGGTGGTAGCGGGGACCTGGAAGTTGGTGAACGGTACAGGAATGGAGAAACCGTTCGACAGAGCCTTGCCTGCATAGAAGAAATCACGGAAGGGAGCGTCCGGGCGAACCTGTTGGTCCGGGCGGGTTCCAATGTAACCATCCCACCGCAGGCCCACGTTCAGGGTCAATTTTTTGGAAACCTTGATTTGATCCTGAATGTAGAAGTTGTGGTGCCAGGTCTTTTCCCTCTGCACAGCGGGTTCGTTGGTGAGTTTCACCTGGAACGGAGTGGTGAAATCCTTCGCACCCGCAGCGGTACTGTTGAAAATCAGTTCCGTGTTGTCGCGCACGCCATCCTGCTCATAAAACAGGCTTTCAAATTCACTGTTGTAACCGAATTTCAGGTCGTGACGAACACCGGCAAAATTGTCCAGGAAGTAGCTGCCGTCGACCGTCACGCCATACCGGCGGCGGTTGTAACGGAACGGATCAAAACCACCCGCCACGTTGTTGGTCGCATTATCGGTGCGGCGGAAGTCCACCAGGGTGCCGCCCTGCACACCGTTCACGCCCGCATAGGGCTTGTTCGGCCAGTCATACGCAAAAGTGATGAAGCGGGTGACCACGAAGAACTTCGGGCTGAAGGTGGAACTCAGTTCCAGATTGCCGGCCCACGAAAAGCTGTTCTGCTTGTAGAGCGAATCCGAGTAGGCATTGGCAGAAGCGTTGCGCGAAGGCTGCAGCTTGCGGCCCCATTGCAGGTAGGTGGACAGGCGATGGTTCTGCGAGAGCTGAGACGAGATCTTGTAGGTGATGTTCTGCAGCCGCGTCTCAAACGGGAACACGCCTGCTGGATTTTCCACCGGGAAACCGGTCACCGTGGTCTTGACGTCCTGGTCGCGCAGCGAAACGAAGAACCACACTTTGTCCTTCTTGATGCGTCCGCCCACGTTGCCGTTGTCGTCGCGATAATTGAGGATACGGGTTCCCAGACCAGCACCTCTGCTGAACTGATCCGCGTTCACATTGTGTGCTTCCAGGTTGTCGCGTTCCACATCCGCGTACATTTCGCCGTGGAAGTCATTGCTCCCGCTGCGCACGATCGCATTGACCATCACGCCTGATGTGGGCATGGAGGCGTCGTTGGCGGCGGTACCAATCTGGAATTCCGCGAAGGAACCGTAATCATAGTAGAAACCCGCACCAGACGTGCCTTCGGTGGTGTTCACACCGTCGATAATCACGTGGTTTTGACCCGTAAGTCCATACGCAAAATACGTCGTCTGTGTGCCGGCGGTAGAGCCGCCCACGTCAAAACGAGTCAGCGAAAGACCCGGTTGCGAAGCCATCAACGACCAGATGTCGCGGGCGTTGGGCAGGCTGGCCAGCTGTGTCGATGAAACTGTGTTCTGCACATAGGTGTTGGCCGTATCCACCAGCGGGGCTTCGCCCGTCACGACTACACTCTGGCTCTGCGTACCTGGTTGCAGCTGCATGTCGAGTGTGGTGTTGACACCCAGAGAAATCGTGATTCCTTCACGGATCACTTTCTGGAAGCCGGTCATTTCATAGGTGAAGCTGTACAAACCAGGAGTAAGGGACGGAAAACGATAAGAACCGGTACCCTGGCTCTGTGTGATCTGACTGCCCAGCAGGGCGCTGCTGGCTGCGCTGATTTTTGCTCCGGCGATGACGGCACCAGTGGAATCGGTGACCGTACCGGACACGCTTCCGCCGGTGGCGCTACTGGCCTGGGCGAAAATTGGAAGTGAAATCGCAAATAGTGCAAATGCGATTCCGAGTATACGTTTCATGCACTGAACCCCTTTCAAAGTAAATACCGCGACCGAAGTGAATACCACCCCGGAAACGGACCATTTCTAAACTGTTCCGTATTGTACAACACGCGAAGCCGAGGGTGTAAAAAGGATTGTGTAAACGCGGTTCTCAGAAAGATAGGAGGATAAGGAGAACCGAATGACAATCAGAAAAGAGTTGATCGACGAGCTGATCGCCACCAGCGGCGGAAAGCTGATTGGCCCGGACGGGCTGGTG
>JBBROK010000009.1:0-145354 GCA_038229475.1 Bryobacterales bacterium
CCGTTCCGGCGCAATAGAAGGCCGACCGTCGCCCCCATATATCTGGTTGAAACGGTCGTTCATCTCCTTCAGCGCTTCGTCCACCATCGCACGAATCGCCCGTAACGGATGCTTTTCCGGGACTCTCTCCTCGGTCCGTCCGTAACTGAATAACTCCGACTGCTGATTGTCGCTGCCTCGCATCTCTCCAGGATTGCAAATAAAGAAGTTAGATGCCAGGGGTTTTTCAGCAGCCTGCTAAGGCACACCCCGCCCGGTTTACGGATTCAAGTACCGACAAGCCCAGCGGGCGCGTCCGCGTCGGTCTGCGCGTTCAGATTACCGCGCCGCTCCGGCTATGCTGGCCAAAGGCCAGCAAACGCCTCCGCAAACCGCGCGGCAAGGGTTCTGCTGCCGGCGGAGCTCAAACCCCGACGCCTGACTCGAATTCCGTTTGGGATGCCAAGTCTCCTGGTCTCAACAACCGCCATTCTTCCAGCCGCGATGACGCAGGAAAAATCACCAAGCGATGACCGCAAGACATTGTCAGCACCACATCGCCGATGATGCTACAGGTGGCGTCTAGCACCATTACAGAGGTCTTTATCGCGTCTCGCGGGGTGACTCCGGGGTCCAGACCCAGGGCATCCCGCAGCAACTGGTCCTGCAGGTGCCCGGTTGGTTCGCCTGCCTCCCATTCGGGTTCCGTGTTGTCGTCGGCGCGCACGTAATAATCCGTCGATCCGGTAACGGAGCGCCCATCTCTCTCCAGTCTCCATGGACATAGAACATGAAGTACAACCTGCCCTACTTCGCGGCCCTTGTATTGCCATGGCTCCCCGAAGTGAAACTGCTTCATGTTGCCTGTGTTGCAGACCATGCAGAGTCGCAGGCCGACCAAAATCGCCAGTGCTTGCGTCAATGTTTCGCATCGTTGGGGTAACGAGTTGATCACTTGCACCCTATCATGCCCTTCATGATATCAAGGATGTCTTCCTTGCCATAACCCTGACCAGTTATCGCGTCGTGCACTTTTTGCTGCTGGTCTTTTGTTAGACCAGCCCCACCACAGTCCCGTCTGAGTCTGTCGAGCGCCCAACCTATATCTGCTGCCTGCCCTGCTTGGCACTGTTTCTTATAAAGCTGGTAAGTTTCATACGCAATGACTCCTACGGCAATCGCCCTAACGATTGATATCGTGATCGGATTAACTACTGCCCCAATCTCTCCAATCGTGATTAGAATTCCGCCGAGTGTTGCAGTACCACTGGCACCCAAACTGATTCCACCGCCGATGATCCCAATAGCCAAAAAATCAGAACTGAAAGCAATGTTGTACGTGCCATTATTTGCATTACCTGCGGTCTGAGACCAACCCGATATGGCCCCGGCTGATTGCAACGTTTGCAGACCTGTTATCGCCACCCCAGCTTCGACAGCGTCTTGATAGGCCTGTGCCTCGACTGCAGCTGTCCATGGGTCCCGGTATTCGCCCTGATTAATCTACACCCATGGATTTTAACCACAGGCAGAGCCCCCAGCTGCTGATGACGCGAACAGGGAGTATGCATCGCACCAATCTTGACCAGCGGGATCGTTCCGGTTGACAGGATCACAGCCTGTATTAAGAGTACTTATTCCAATTTATTGGATCGCCGATCCTCGAGTTCGGCGTTGAATCTGGTGTGTCAAACCTGCCCAGCGAACTGGCCGCATAGTATCTCTGATCGGCATAATCCAGCCCCGAAAACCCATCGCGGTTATACGTCCCGAACTTCTCCCGGTCATTTGCGGTGGACGTAATCTCATCGCCATAAGGCCGGAACCTTGCCCCGGAAGCCCGGTTCGTCCCCAGCCGATCCTGAAACACGGCTCCGCCGCCGGTACCAAGCCATGGCGACCCCTCCCACATCAACCGCCCCGCGAAGTAAATATTCACCTTCCGCACAGTCAACTGCAGAACCGAAGTTGTCCCGTCCGTTGTCATCGAGACCTGGTACACTCCCAGCTTTTCTCCTCTGGCCCTGTACAGTAACAATTCTTCGGTGCCATCCGACCGTAGCCGGTCAACTCGCTTAATGTCTGCCGAGTAGGCGTATTTCTCCCAGCCACCCGACGTCGGCACGAATACCGACATCCGGTTCGCCTCATCGTAGCTCAGAGTTCCACCCACGCCCGACGTCAGTCAAGGCAACGTCAAAGCTACTTGCGATCACACTGGCCGGTCCCGTGAGAAAGCTCCCCAACGATATTTGTTGCATAGCATTTTTTGCAGTCACGCTAAAACCGCCCCCTTGATTATCCAACCGCTTATCGTTGCGCAATTCGTCAAATGCCTTCGGGTCGGCCCGCACCAGATGCACAATGGCCATTTGTTACCCACAGAGTTCCGGCTTCGGCCGAAACCCAGTCACGCCCGGAACGAACAAATTGTCACAACCCCTTCAACAACTTACCCGCCCCACCCCCCTCCAACCCCATTTTCCTGGCGCACAATTGAGTCGCAATGACTACCAACTCCCCCCACTCCGAAGCCCAACAGGCCGCTTCCCGCGCCAACGGTGCCAAATCCCGCGGTCCCATCACCGCCGAAGGCAAGCGCAATTCCTCCCTCAACGCCCTCACGCACGGGCTCTCCGCTTCCGCCGTTCTCCTGGATGGCGAAGCGCCCGAAGCATTCGAGTCCCTTAAATCCAGCCTCCGCGCCGAACTCGATCCCCGTACCGAATGCGAAGCCCACACCGTCAACCTCGTCATCACCGCTGTCTGGCAACTGCACCGTCTCATGGAGATCGAAACCGCTGCCACCAATGCCCAGATTCGGTTACAGCCCGACGGTTTCGCCGCGAACCGCGCCGCTGCTGCCTTCACCCAAATGGCGGATACTTCCCGCGTGCTCGACCTCCTCAACCGCTACCAATCCCGCTACGACCGGCAGTTCCATCGCGCCCTCAACCGCCTCGAACGCCTTCGCAAGGTACCACCCCTTGTACCCCTCCCAACCGATGAAAAATTGCCAAACGAACCCGACATCTCGTTGAAACAAATGGATACTGAACCCCGGCTTCCCGTCCTTTCTGATCACCAGCCGGTTGTCCCCGATATCCCCGCCGTGGATCCCACTCCGCCCCTGCCGCTCACCAATGCGCCGCTGCGCCACCGCGATAACCGAGCGGTTGCGCCGCCTTCTTCCACTTTCTCGCTATACTCATTTGGCATGTGGAAACTTCTCCCGCTTGCCATGGCGGTAAGCCTCGCAGGTGCTCAGGTCACCGTCTATGATGGTGCCCGCCTTCTGCTGAAGAGTGGCGAACCGGCTATTCCGCGTGGATCCATCCTGGTCAGGGATGGCCGCATTGTTGCCGCCGGCCAGAACGTCAAGGTACCTCGAAATGCGCAGCATGTGAACCTTACCGGCAAAACCGTAATGCCGGCGATGATCAATGTCCACCTGCACATTGGGTACGAAGGCTTCACCAGTTGGGGCGCGCAGAACTATACGCCGGAGAACGTACTGGATCACCTGCAGCGCCAGGCCTTCTACGGGATCGGGGCAACCCAATCAGTGGGAAGCAGTCCTACCGGCGCGTCGCTGTTATTTCAAACCAACCAGCGCGCGGGAAAATTCGCCAGTGCCTCGCGCTTTCTCTTCATGCCGGGCATGGCGCCTCCCCATGGCGGGCCCGACGAAACGCTGATGAAGGGCACTGAGGTAACCCACGCTGTGTATGAAGTCACCACAGCGGAGGAAGCCCGCGCGGCGGTGCGGGGTATGGCGGCAAAGAAGATTTCCAACGTCAAGATCTGGGTGGATGACCGGCGCGGCACCTATCCCAGGATGACGCCGGAAGTCTACAATGCTGTGATCGATGAAGCTCACCGGCATCACATGCTGGTGCAGGCTCACGCCATTGCGCTGGCAGACCAGAAGGCTGTGGTCCGCGCCGGTGCCGACGTTCTGGTGCACACCGTGGCAGCCGAAAAGCTGGATGACGAATACCTTGCGCTGCTGCGCGAGAAGAAACCCTGGTGGACACCGGTGATGGGCCTTGGAGACCGCAGCGAAATTTGCAATGAAGAGGAGTTCTTTACGCAGACCCTGCCGCGAACAACCATTGCCGATATACGCGCACGGTTTTGCGCAGCGCCTTCACCCGCCGCCGTCAACCGCGAGGCCATGCTGGCCTGGAACTTTCCGAGGATGATCGAAGCCGGAGCGCGTCTGGTACTGGGAACCGATGCCGGCATCTTCAATCGCTATTCCTTTGGCTGGGCAGATCATCACGAACTCGCCCGCTATGTGCAGTTCGGTCTTACACCCACTCAGGCCATCACCGCCGCCACGCGCGCACCGGCTGAACTTCTGGGCCTCCGCGACATGGGTACGCTTGAAGCCGGCAAGAGCGCAGATTTCATCGTGCTGGATGCAGACCCCACCGAAGACCTGCGGAATCTGCGAAAAATCGCCGCCGTCTACCTCGGCGGTAAGAAACTGGATCGCGAAGCCCTGCTCGCAAAATGGAAGAAAGCTGGAGAATAGAATCCATGAAGCCTCTGTCGATCCTGCTTTTGCTCGCACCACTTCTGGTGCAGGCCCGCGTGGTGCAAATGAAAATCGAGCGCCGTGAGCCCGTGCTGGCGGGCAAAGCCTTCGGGGCAGCGGGCGCATACGAAAAACTGGTGGGCAGAGTGGAATTCGCACTGGATCCACGGCATGAGCGCAACCTCGGGGTGATCGACCTTGATCTGGCGCCGAAGAACTCCCGCGGTGAAGTGGAGTTTTCTGCCGAATTCTATCTCCTCAAACCGATTGACCTCGCGAAAGCCAACGGCAGGCTCTTCTACGAAGTGGGCAACCGCGGTGGCAAGGCGATGCTGGTGACTTTTCAGAAAGCCGCCGGCGCGTCCGATCCGAAGACACCAGCGGAATTCGGCGACGGATTTCTGATGCGCGAAGGTTATTCCATGCTTTGGATGGGCTGGCAATGGGACGTCCCGGAAGGGCGCATGAGAATGGACATGCCCATCGCAACAGATCACGGCGCAGCCATCACCGGTCTTCTGCGCGGTAACTTCATTCCGGATACGCGCTCCGCCACCGCCCAACTGGCTGACCGCGGGCACAAGGCCTACCCCGTTGCAGACCGCAACAGTCCGGATGCGTTCATGACGGTGCGCGACACTACCGCGGGCACGCCGCAGAGGATCGCGCGCAACAAGTGGCACTTCCTGGATGACAACACCGTTGAACGGGAAGGTGGCTTCGAGCCCGGTCGCATTTACGATGTGGTGTACCGCGCCCGCGATCCCCGTGTATTGGGCACAGACCTCACCGGCACGCGCGACCTGATCAGCTTTCTGAAGAACGCGGTCGACGGTAATCCACTGCGCGGCGCCGCACGGTATGCCTACGGCTGGGGTGTCTCGCAAAGTGGACGGCTACTGCGTCACATGCTCTATGAAGGCTTCAATGAAGATGAAGCGGGCCGCAAGGTGTTCGATGGCGTGATCGATGAAGTGGGCGGCGCGGGTCGTGGCTCGTTCAACCACCGCTTTGGCCAGGCCTCGCGTGATGCGGAACAGTTTTTCAATTTCCTCTATCCGGTCGACATGTTCCCTTTCACTGACGGCCCGGAGACCGATCCGGAAACCGGCGAAACCGGATCGCTGCTGGGCCTGGCGGAAAAGCGTGGCGTAGCGCCAAAGATCTTCCATATCCTGAGTAATTCCGAGTACTTCAACCGCGCCGGAGCGCTGGTACACAGTGACCCGGCGGGCAAGATGGATATCGAACTTCCCGCCACCGCGCGCATCTATACGATTGCTTCCGGGCCCCACTTCATCGGACCGTTTCCACCGGCACCGCCGGCCGCCAATCTCTCCGCACCACTGAATCCGCTGAACCGGAATCTCATCGTGCGAGCCTTGCTGAAGGCCATGGACGCCTGGGTGGTGGAAGGTGAAGCGCCGCCCGCCAGTCAGTATCCGCAGATTGCAGACGGTACCCTGGTGCCTCGCGAACAAGCCGGGTGGCCAAAGATACCGGGTGTGCTGTTTCCACCGCCCGCGCTGGTGACGTATCGCCTCGACTTCGGGCCGAAATTCAAGCAGGGAATTGTGGACTTCGAACCACCGCACATCGGCAAGCCGTTTGCCGTTCTGGTGCCGGCAGTGGATGCCGATGGCAATGCCCGCGCGGGAATTCGTATGCCGGCGATTGAAGCTCCCATCGCAACCTATAGCGGGTGGAACTATCGGCCAAAAGGCGCGGGTGCGGAAGACCAGTTCTCGGGAGAAGCGGGCAGCATCTTTCCCTTTGCGCGGACCAGGGCAGAACGTCTGGCCTCCGGTGATTCCAGGTTGTCCATGGAAGAGCGCTACACCTCGCGGGAGCAATATGTGGGCCGCGCTGCTCTCGCCGCGCAACGCCTGGTGAGCCAACGCTACATGCTGGCGGAAGATGTGGTGGACTCGTTACAATTTGCCGCCAGGCAATGGGATTGGGCGGTTGGCGAAGTCTCATTTCGCAATTCGGGTGCGGTGGCCGCGCAGGAAGATTTCCTGGCAGGTCTGGCCCAATTGCACAACTTCGAATATGAGGATGCCGCAGCCCGCTTCCGCAAAGCCGCTCAGATTGACCCCTCGTTTGCCATGGCCTTCTGGGGAGAAGCGATGACTTTCAATCATCCGGTGTGGCACCAGCAAAATTTGAACGCGGCCCGCGAGGTGCTCACCCGGATGCGCAAAAGTGCCACGACCACCAGCGCGCGGGAACAACTCTATCTGGATTCCCTGGAAGTTCTCTATGGCGACGGTACGCTCGCAGACCGCAACCGCCGGTACACCGAAGCGATGGCAGCGCTCCAGCAGAAATATCCGGACGACGTGGATGCAGCCGCGTTCCACGCGCTCGCTATTCTGGGCGCTGTCCCGGAGGGGCGCGACTTCTCCGCCTATATGCGCGCCGCCGCCATTCTGGAGGAAGTATTTCCCGCACATCCCCGGCACCCTGGCGTGGTGCACTATCTGATCCACTGTTACGACGATTCGGTACACGCCCCGCTCGGCCTGCGCGCTGCCCGCATCTACGCGAACATTGCGCCCAACGCCGGCCACGCGCAACACATGACCTCACACATCTTCCTCGCTCTGGGACTGTGGGACGATACCGCACGTGCCAATGAGAACGCGGTGGCAGTGGCTAACCACGCGCGCGCCACGGCTGGCCGCGAACCCCGTGCCTGCGGCCACTACAACTACTGGCTACAGTATTCCTATCTGCAGCAGGGGCGGGTTGCCGATGCACGCCGAATCCTGGAAGGTTGCAAACGCGAAGCGGAGGCAGTTTCTTCTGCCGCCCCCGGCGCGGAATTTGAAATCGACCCGGATAACACCCCGGCCGGATCTTACGCCCAGATGCGCGCCAACTTTCTAATCGACACCCAACTCTGGACAGACGCTGCCGCAAGCTGGATTGCGCCCCGCGGTGCCAATCCCTTCGCACTGTTCACGTTCGACTACGCAACGGCACTGGCAGCTCTGAAAGCCACCGGCAAGCCGGCCCCGCAACAGGTGGCGCAAGTCGAAGCCGATCGAAAGCTGATTGGAGCGCAACTCAAGGGACGTCAGCCGGCAGGCGTGGAAGCCCTTGCGCGCGCCCGCACCGGTATTCTCACCCGCCAAATACAAGCGCTGCAGATGGCGACCGGGGGGGGAAACGGGGGCGCAATTGAACTGCTCGCCGCCGCGGCTCGCGATGAGCGGGGTATGCCTTTGGAGTTCGGTCCGCCGTTCGTGGATAAACCGGGTGACGAACTGCTGGGAGAACTGTATTTGGATCAGAAGAATCCAGCCAAAGCCGCGGAGGCTTTTCGTTTGGCACTGGAGCGGGCTCCGGGCCGGCGTGTTTCCGTAGAAGGTCTTGCGCGGGCCGAGCAGCGTTGACGCCTACAGGTCGAGGTTCTTCACGTCGAGCGCGTTCTCTTCGATGAACTTGCGGCGGCTTTCCACGTCTTCACCCATCAGAGTGGTAAAGATGAGATCAGTCGCAACCAGATCTTCCACCCGGACTTCCAGCAACGTGCGCTTTTCCGGATTCATCGTGGTGTCCGCCAATTGCTCCGCGTTCATCTCGCCTAAACCCTTGTAACGCTGCACGCTGGCATCGCGCTTGCCTTCGTTCTTGACGTGTTCCAGCAGGCCACGCCAGTTGCTCTGTTTGTCGCGGTGCTCCGCGCGCAGCACGGTAAACGGCGGCTGGTTGTACTTCGAAGTCTGCTTCACCAGATTGCGATAACGCCGGTATTCCGGCTGGTGCGAGAGCTCAATATCAATCCGGCGCGCTCCGTTGGTGGCATCGTGGAACTGCACGTAGAAAGCTGAATGCTCTTCGTCCACCTCAATGGTCGATTCCACATTCACCTTCTTCAATTCCACCGCAAAAGCTTCCAGATTCGCTCGCTCAACGAAGTCAGCCTTGGTGTCCAGTTTGAGACCGGCCACGCCCAGAGCTTCCACCACGCGGTCCTCACGCAGGCGCCGCTCCAGCTTGTGGAACATGCCCTGAATTTCATCCAGGCTCATCAGGAAAGCGCGAAGCTCTCCGCCTTCCACAATGCCACCGTTGCCGTTGCCATACTGCACGGAAAGATTCTCCGTCGCCCGGCGCATAATCTCGCGGGTGAATTCCGCTTCGTTCTTGATGTACTTCTCGCTGCGGCCGCGCTTGATGCGGTACAGCGGCGGCTGCGCGATAAACACGTGCTGCTTCTCGATCAGCTCCCGCATATGCCGGAAGAAGAACGTCAACAGCAGCGTGCGGATGTGCGAACCATCCACATCGGCATCCGTCATGATGATGATTTTGCCGTAACGCAGCTTGCTGGCATCGAAATCATCTTTGCCGATGCCGGTGCCCATGGCGGTGATCAGGGCACGAATTTCCTCGTGGCCCAGCATCTTGTCGTAGCGGGCCTTTTCCACATTCAGGATCTTGCCCTTCAACGGCAGGATGGCCTGGAAGCGCCGGTCGCGACCCTGTTTCGCCGTACCGCCTGCGGACTCACCTTCCACCAGGAACAATTCGCAACGCGCCGGATCGCGCTCCTGGCAATCCGCCAGCTTACCCGGCAGGCCACCGGAATCGAGTGCCCCTTTGCGCCGCGTGAGATCGCGGGCTTTACGGGCCGCTTCGCGTGCTCGCGAGGCATCAATCGCCTTCGACACCACTTTGCGCATTACCGAAGGGTTCTTGTCGAAGTACTCGCCCAGCCGTTCGTTCACCATCTGCTGGACCTGACCAGCGATATCGCTGTTCAGTTTGCCCTTGGTCTGGCCTTCAAACTGAGGCTGGGGAACCTTTACGCTGATGACCGCGGTGAGACCTTCGCGGACGTCGTCACCGGAAAGGTTCTCTTTCACATCTTTGAACAGCCCGGCCTGCTGGCCGTAAAAATTGATGGTACGGGTGAGGGCAGCGCGGAAACCGCTCAGGTGGGCTCCGCCATCCACGGTATTGATGTTGTTGGCAAAGCTGAACAGTGTTTCCGCATAGCCATCGTTGTACTGCAGCGCGATCTCCATGCCCACCATGCCGGTGGGACCAGGCTTCTCGCCTTCAATGTAGATGGGGCTTTCATGCAGCACACCCTTGCCGCGGTTCAGGTGACGGATGAACTCCGCAATACCACCGGAGTACTGAAAATCGGTCCTTTTCTCCGGCTCCTCACGCTCATCGGTGAGCGTAATCTTCAGGCCTTTGTTCAGAAACGCCAACTCGCGCAAGCGCTGCGCCAGGGTGTCGTAGTTGAACTTTGTGACCTCCATGATGGTGGAGTCCGGCTTGAATGTGATCTTGGTGCCGCGTTTCCGCCCGGCCTTGCCTGTAGCGGTCAACGGGCCCATGGGCGCGCCCTTTTCGTAGTCCTGTTCCCACGTCTGCGACACCAGACCTTCTTTGGCCGGCCGCCAGATTTCCAGATGCAGTTGTTCAGAGAGCGCATTCACGCAGCTCACGCCAACGCCGTGCAAACCGCCGGAAACCTTGTAGCTGTTGGTATCGAACTTACCGCCGGCATGCAGTTTGGTCATGACAACTTCCGCTGCCGAAATGCCTTCTTCGGCGTGGATATCCACGGGTATTCCGCGCCCGTTGTCGATCACCGTCACTGAATCGTCGATGTGAATGGTGACATTGATCTCATCGCAATGCCCGGCCAGAGCTTCATCGACGGAATTATCCACCACTTCGTACACCAGGTGATGCAGACCCGCTTCACGAGTGGATCCGATGTACATGGCAGGCCGTTTCCGAACGGCCTCCAGACCTTCTAAAACTTTGATGGAACTGGAATCGTAAATATCAGGCGATCCCGCTGCTTCATTTGCCATAGGTGAGTAATTTCTTTGGTTTGCTTCAGATGATCTGGTCAGATGCGCATGGGCATGACCACATAGCGGTACTGTTCGGATTCGCCGGTAGGCGAGGGACGCAATTCACCGGCACCCTTCTGATCTTTCAGTGCGAAGGCGACGGTGTCCTGCGGTACCACGCGCAGGAATTCCAACAGGTACTGTGCATTAAAACCGATTTCCAGGTCCGGGCCGGAATACTCCGCCGGAACGTTCTCTTCCGAATCACCGGTCTCCAGCGCGGAAGCAAAGATACGGATCTCGCCTGCAGAGAACTGCACGCGAATGGCCCGGGACCTCTCATCGGCAAACTGGGCCACTCGTTCAATGGCACCCTTCACCTCGTCCTTCGAAATCAGGGCAGTGTGAGTGTTGTCGGTGGGCAGAACACGCTCGTAGTCAGGGAAATTGCCGGTCAGCTTGCGACTAATCAGCAAGCGGGGACCGAACTCGAAAAACAGGTGGTTATCGTCACTGGCAAAATTCAGGGTAGAATCGGCGCTGCCATCCTCGGCCAGCCGGGTAATCTCGCCCAGGGCCTTGCGCGGTACCAGCACCCGCTGCGTGGCGTGACCCTGGCCCGTCGAGGCGTTGTGAACATACGCCAGACGGTGACCATCGGTGGCCACCATGGTGATGCCCTTCTCGTTCAGCAGCAGCAGCGATCCATTCAGGGTGAAGCGGCTCTCTTCCATCGAAATCGCAAAAATGGTTCGCGAGATCATCATGGCCAGTTGCTTGGCCGGGATTGCCGTCGCCGTCTGCGGCATGGCGGGAAGCTCAGGGAAACTCTCCCGGCTCATCCCCGCAATCCGTGTTTTCGACCTGCCGCAGCTCAGAGTCGCCCAATTATTTTCGGCCAGCTTGACGGTGATGTCGGCATCGGGCAACAGGCGAGTGTAATCCAGAAGTTTTCTGGCTGGAATGGTCCCCGAGCCTTCCTTCTTCACCTTGGCCGGACAGGAAGTCCGAAGTCCCAACTCCAGATCCGTTGCCGTGAGGTAGAGTCTGTCTCCGCGGGCTTCCATCAACACATTTGAAAGGATCGGAATGGTGGTTTTCTTCTCTACAACTCCCTGCGAAAGGCTCAGCTCGCGAACCAGGTCGGATTTGCTGACGGTGAACTCCATTGTGCGCGCTAAACTCCTCTCGGATATCGGTAATAGAGAATACGTATGAGATAACCGTATTCGTAGAGCCTGTCAAAAAGTGGAAGACTCCCTAAATTATACAAAACTTTACAACTTTTGGCTATTTCCACCTGTGGAAAGCGGGTTGAAAAAAGCGCAGGTTCCAGCGTACCGTCCAGGCTTGCACAGGTTTCCACAGGAAATATCCCGCCATGCTGTGCAAAACTCCGCAACCTCAATTGAATGAGTCGAATATGTTGTTGATCATTTTGTTGAGCTCCGGATCACGCACCTTTTGCTGTTCGATTTTGTTGATGGAATGAATCACCGTTGTATGGTGTTTTCCGCCGAACGCCCGCCCAATCTCCGGCAGGGAGGCATGGGTCAGTTCCTTGGTCAGATACATGGCAATTTGCCGGGGCCCCACAATTTCCTTACGATTACTTTTTTCCTTCAGCTGCACAGGCTTGATCTGGAAGCGCTCGGCGACAGCCCTTTGGACCGCCTCTATGGTTATGCGCCGGTCCTGCTTTTCCGACAGATGTCGTAGCACCTGCCGCGCCATGGTGTTGGTGATGGGCATCTTCATCAGTGTGGAGTAGGCCATCAGCTTGGTGAGGGCACCTTCCAGCTCACGGACGTTGGATTTGGTCTTGTCGGCCACAAAAGTACAAACGTCGGCGGGCAACTCGACGCCCTCGAGTTCGGCCTTCTTGAACAGAATAGCCATTCGGGTTTCCAGGTCGGGTGGCTGAATATCGGCCATCAATCCCCATTCAAACCGCGAGCGCAGACGCTCCACCAGACCAGCTATTTCTTTCGGCGGGCAGTCGCTGGAGAGGATGATCTGTTTTTGCGCGTCGTGCAACTCATTAAAGGTATGGAAAAACTCTTCCTGGGTGCTGGTCTTGTTGGCCAGCGTCTGGATGTCATCTACCAGCAGGACATCGGCAGTGCGGTATCGGGCCCGCAACTCCGCCATTCGGCCATGCTTGATGCCGCTCACCACTTCATTGGTAAACCGCTCGCTGGTGGTGTAAATAATGCGCAGCCGGCCGCGGCCAATCAGTGACCTGCCAATGGCGTGCATCAGATGCGTTTTTCCCATGCCGACGCCGCCATACAAGTACAAAGGGTTGTAGAGCCTGGCGGGATCTTTAGCCACAGCCTGAGCGGCGGCGCAGGCCAGTTCATTGCACGAACCGACAACGAAATTATCAAACGTGAATTTGGGGTTCAATGAAACGGGAGATTCAAATTCCAGGGAAAGTTCATCCCGGCGGCCGTTCTGCGCGCCGTCGCCGGCAAACACCACATTCTCAATACCGAGGCCCATGGCGCGAACCAGATGATCGATTTGCAGGGAGTATTCATCCCGCAGATACGCCGCAGTCTGCCGGTCGGGAGCTAACACCTGTAGCGTCCTGCCCTGAATCCCGTTGAAACGCGTCCGGCTGATCCAGTTTTCAAAACTCTCTGCGCTCAACTGCCGCTCCAGTTGCTCTTTGACCGCTTCCCAGGGATTACGACTCTCGCCACTCACAGAAACAACACCTCTCACAGGGCGTCCAGGGGACACCAGTTTCCAGAAATTAATTTTTCGGAATTAATGCAGGGGCAGGGGGCCCAATCGCGATTTCCGCTACCTTGCGACAGACGGTAGTCTAGCACAGAACCACATGTTTCAAATGCACTGAAATCGTGCAAAAACACGATGCGCAACGAATGGTTTGGCGCGCTTCAAGCGGGCGGATACGGGGTCACAAACGGGCGTGAAAGCAGATGGTCCACATGGTGTTGCAAATGCACGCCGTAGTCTTCGATCAGGAATCGCAAAGTTGCCGGAGGGTAGGGCTCAACATGGCACACTGTTGCCAGCCGGTCTTCCGGGATGCGGGCAATCAGATCTGCCAGCAGCGCATTGTAGGCGTGCCAGAAAGCCACAATCCTTTGCCACGGCATCTCTGCGTAGCCGTGCAGGCGCACCCAGTCATTCTGCGCGTAGCCCGGCCCGCGCAATTCAGGACCGATGGCGGCGATCACAAACCGTGCGTGGTTATTGGTAGCGGAATCGATCAGATGACCCAGTTCTTCTTTCGGCGACCAGCCGCCTGTGGCCGGATGTACCGTGGCCTGCTCCTCCGTGAACGCTTCCAGCGGGGGAAGCTCACGATCAATTCTGTTGCGCAGGTGGTTCGAGAGAGCGGAAGACATACCAGCATTCTCGCAAGGCAAAGCGCGTCCCATTGGTAGTATCATCATTCGAGCCGTGAAAAACCACCAGACAACGCCCGATGCCGAACCACTCGACACCGATTGGGATATCGTCGCCAACAATGAAGAATTCAAGGATCTGATGGCTGCCAAGGCACGCTTCATCGTGCCCGCCACCATCTTTTTCATTACCTACTACTTCGCACTCCCGGTGCTGGTGGGCTATGCGCCCGAGTTCATGGCGACACCGGTTATCGGCCCTGTGAATATCGCCTATTTATTCGCCCTGTCGCAGTTTTTCATGGCCTGGATTCTCGCCGCGATCTATGTGCGGAAGGCGGAGAAATTCGATCAGATGGGCCGCAATGTGCTGGACCATCTGCATCGCCACAACAGCCGGAAGAAAGGCCACAAATAGATGTCTCTACCCCTGGCAATGTTTCTGGGCTTCATTCTGGCTACGCTTGGAATCACCATGTGGGCGGCGCGCAAGTCATCGGGAGCCAGTGGCTTCTTCGCGGCGGGTCGCAATATCACTGCGTGGCAGAACGGTATCGCGGTGGCAGGCGACTACATGAGCGCGGCGTCGTTTCTCGGCATCGCGGGCATAATCGCATTCCAGGGCTATGACGGCTTTATGTACTCGGTGGGCTGGCTGGTGGCTTATCTCACCGTGCTGCTGATTGTCGCCGAACCGCTGCGCAATGCCGGTAAATACACCATGGCGGATATTCTGGCCTACCGGCTGCACGCCAAACCGGTTCGTGCCATGGCCTCCATCAGCACCTTAACCGTTAGTACTTTTTACATGATTGCCCAGATGGTGGCGGCCGGCACGCTGGTGGCTCTTCTCCTGAAAGACTCCGGTATCAGTTACAACGCGGCCGTCATCATGGTGGGTCTGTTGATGGTGGCTTACGTCGCCTTCGGCGGCATGCTGGCTACTACGTGGGTGCAGATTGTGAAAGCCATTCTGCTGATGAGTGGAACTATCCTGCTGAGTATTCTGGTGATGAAGAACTTCCACTTCAGCTTCAGCGAATTCTTCACCGCGGTGACTCAGGTGCAGGATGGCGGCAAGGTGGTGAACTTCCTGCAGCCCGGGTTGCGCTACAAGCCACCCTACGGGGCCATCGATCTGATTTCGCTCGGCCTTGCGCTGATTTTCGGCACCGCAGGCCTGCCTCATATTTTGATTCGCTTCTACACGGTTCCGGATGCGAAGACGGCGCGCTACAGCGTAGTTTGGGCAATGGCCATCATCGGATGTTTCTTCATCATGACCACGTTCCTTGGATTCGGCGCCGCCACAATCCTGGGCAAGTCATTCATCACCTCCCACGGAGGCATCAATATGAGTGCGCCCCTGCTGGCGCAAAGGCTGGCGGGCGATGTTTTCTTCGCCTTCATTTCCGCGGGTGCGTTCGCCACAATCCTCGCCGTGGTGGCTGGCCTCACCATCAGCGCCTCCACTTCGTTCGCCCATGACCTCTACGCCAATGTCATTCGCCATGGCCAACCACCTGACCCTAGGAAGGAAGTCCAGGTCGCGCGCCTGACCAGTTTTGTGGTGGGCGCGGTTTCCATCGCCATCGCCATCATTCTTGGCCCCACTTTTAATGTTGCGTTCCTGGTGGGTCTGGCCTTCGCAGTGGCAGCCTCAGCCAACCTGCCGGCAATTCTGCTCTCTATTTTCTGGAAGCGCTTCACCACCGAAGGCGCGGTTTGGGGTCTTGCCACAGGCCTTGTGAGTTCACTGGTACTCATCGCCATCAGCCCCAGTATCATGGGCATTGATGGACCCGGCGTAGCCGCTACCGCCCGCCACCTGATTCAGGCTGCACCAATTTTCCCTCTGGAAAATCCCGGCATCGTGAGCATTCCGCTGGGCTTCGCGGGGGCATTTTTTGGTACCCTCGCCAGCCGCCGCGATTCTGTGGCGGAACACAAATTCACCGAACTGGAAGTCCGCGCCAACACCGGCCTCGGCGCGGAGAAGGCCACCCAACACTAATGCGCGTTGCAGTCCTGCTGCTTGCCACCTGCCTCGTCGCGCTGGCGGAAGTCCGCGTGCGGGTGGTCACCGCAACCGGAGACATGATCATTGCCCTGGACGACCAGCACGCACCGCGCTCCGTGGCCAATTTCCTCTCCTACGTGGATGGCGGCCACTACACCAGTGGCCGCTTTCATCGCACGGTGCGCGCCGATAACCAGCCGGATACACCAGTGAAGATCGACGTGATTCAGGCTGGCCCCGCGCCCGGCCTGAAATCGAATGCGCCCATCGCTCTGGAGCGTACCGCAGTGACCGGCATTCGCCACGTGGACGGTGTAATCTCGATGGCGCGCGGCGGTCCGGACACCGCAACCCGCGATTTTTTCATCTGCATTGGTGATCAGCCGGAACTGGACTTTGGCGGCAAACGGAATCCCGATGGCCAGGGTTTCGCGGCATTCGGAAGAGTGCTCAGCGGCATGGAAATCGCCCGGAAAATTCAGGCGCTTCCGGCTGAAAAACAGGCGCTGACTCCGCCGGTCATCATTTTCCGTATCGAACGATTACGATGAGCTACTGTAGTGCGGTCCGCACCACCATGCTCGACCAGTGGAACCGGGAATACCACGACACCGAGTACGGTTTCCCCATCGCCGCCGACCATGAACTTTTTGAGCGCCTGATGCTGGAGATCAACCAGGCGGGGCTTTCGTGGCTTACCATTCTCAAGAAACGTGAGGGCTTTCGCGCGGCCTACGCTGGTTTCGACGTCGCCCGGGTGGCGGCGTTCAACGACAGCGATAAGGCCCGGTTGCTGGCCGACGCTTCCATCATTCGAAACCGCCTGAAAGTGGACGCGGCGATTCACAATGCGCAGGTGGTACAGCGGCTGGGTCGCGAGCACGGCAGCTTTGGTGGTTGGCTGGATGCCGCACATCCCCTTCCCCTGGAGGAATGGGGCAAGCTGTTTAAGAAGACCTTCCGCTTCACCGGCGGCGAGATTGTTCGTGAGTTTCTGGTGAGCACCGGGTATTTACCGGACGCACATGATGAAGACTGTCCGGTTTACGGCAGCGTCCTGAAGCTCAAACCCGCGTGGGCCCGAATACATCCGAAACACTGAAGAAATGGCCTGGTGCAGCAAGAGGTGTGGTTTCCTCGCCCTCCCCGCAGGCCAGGATGGAAGTGTAGCGACCGGACTCAGGTGCCCGTTGAACAATCACCCGCCTCGTATTGACGTCCAGTGCCCGGTCCTCCACGATGCCGGCACGCGCGCAGGGTGGTGTGGTCATCATCAGGGCTGACGTCAATTGGGGTTTCCGTGCTGATGAACCGGACTCCAAACATCCGGATGAGCGATTCGTGAATCAGTACGGGCACAATCTGATGCGGCTGCAACTTCCCACTTTTGTCGATCAACTCCCCGTCGATACCGCCATTTCATAGTCCCGGCAGGCGTTGCCGGAAGAGGTGCACCTGGCGCTCACTGACAACAATCTCAGTACCTGCGGCGTCGGCCATCGCCAGTTGAAACCCGCTCTTGAACCAGGGGCGGATTTCGCGAATCTTCGTCAGGTTAATGAGCGTATCGCGCCGCGCGCGAAAGAATATTTCGCGCGGCAGCGCCGCCTCCAGTTCCGCCAGCCCGAAATTCACGTGAAAGGATTCGGTGGCAGCCCCCGCTCTCACAACTCCGTCTTCGGCCTGAAACCAGAGAATTTGCTCTACCGGCAGCAGCACCATGCGGTCACGTGTACGACATACCATCCTGCGCAGAGTAACCGGCACTTCCGCAGTCGCTTTGAGCAAATTGCGCCGCTCTGTGGCCTTGCCCTCCGACGCCCTGTTCAGACACCGCGCCCGCTCCACGGCCTGCGCCAGCCGGTCGGCTTCCACTGGCTTCAGCAGGTAGGCCAGAGCGTTCACTTCAAATGCACGCAGCGCGTACTGATCGTAGCCAGTGGCAAAAATAAAGAACGGAAGCGGAATCTGCGCGGGGATTGATCGCACGACCTCAAATCCACTGAGGCCAGGCATCTCGATATCCAAAAATACGACATCCGGCCGCAGGCTCTCGATTTTCTCCAGCGCTTCCATGCCATCCGCAGCTTCACCGGTGACAGTGACATCGGGGTGGCGATCCAGCAAACGGCGCAGACGCGCCCGGGCACCAGCCTCATCGTCAACCAACAGAGCGTTCAAGCTGCTTCCTCAGCCGTTTGGCGCGGCACGAGGAGGGTCACCCGCGTTCCGTGCGGAATTGCCGACTGAATACTCAACTGCGCGCCGTTCCGGTACAGCGCAGTCAGCCGCTGCGCGATGTTGCGCAGACCCAGGCCCCCACCCTCCTCGCCGGTTCGCGAATTTCCTCCGTCCGGACCCACACCGTTGTCTTCTACAGCAAGACAGATCAGGTCCCCCTGTTGAACCGCGGAGATTTTCAGATGCCCCGGTCCGGGCCTGCGCCCCAGCCCGTGGCGTAGAGCGTTCTCTACCACCGGCTGCAGAATCAGAGAAGGCACAGCGGATAGCGCCACTTCCGGGGCTACATCGAACTCCACCCGAAGACGACTGCCAAAGCGGGCCTCCTCGATATCGAGGTAGGTGCGCAGAAACTCCATCTCTTCGCGCACGGTGACCATCTGTTTCGACGAATTCGCGAGCACGTGCCGGAAGACCCGCGCCAACCGCAGCGTCATCACTTCCGCGCGTGGTGGATCGGTGGCGATGAGGTTGGCAATGGTATTCAGCGAATTGAACAGAAAATGCGGATTGATTTGAGCCCGGAGCGCGCGCAACTCGGCTTCGGTGACCTGTTTCTGGAGTACCGTTTCGCGATTCTGCCGGTCCGCTATTTCTTCTTCGAGGCGCAACAGGTCAAGACGCGTACCCAACTGCAAGGCCACATTGCGAAGGTAATTCACCTCGTGGCTCACCAAAGTCCGTCGGGCCGCACCGGGAGCGACTGCGAGAACGACAGTCACCATACCTGCCACGCGGACAGGTACCAGTAATTCCAGGTCCGGCATCGCCAACTGCTGCCGGAGCCGACTGCCGCACGCCGGCTCAACGATCGGGGCTTCATGAATCTCCCGCGGCCAGGCTTCGGCAGGCAGAAACTCCAGGGGTATCGACCGTACTTCGCTCAACGCAAGGATGGAACCGACCTCGCGCTCAACCGCCGCTGTCACGTCGTGCTCCGAATACAGGCTGCGGACGGTATCGCCCAGTCTGCGGGAGGCCTCACGATAGTCTGGCGCGTGAAACAACAGATGGTCGATGAGGCGTCGTATCAAACGGTCCAGTGGAGGAAAAATCATCAGCATCGCAGTGGACAGCACGAACCCGGCGATGAAGCGTCCGGCATCAGCAAATCCGCCCACCGCAAAAGCGCGAACCACCGGCGCGGAAACCGACAAAACCAGGATACAGGCACAGATACTGGCCAGGAAGAGGCGGACGGTATAGCGAATCAGGATGTCAGCAAAACGAAAACGGGCAAAGAGGAAGAATGTCCCTATAACCACCAGCAGCAAGGACTGTTTTCCGGTGACACCGAAAATGCACGTTACCCAATCGGTTCGGCTCACGCGTGAGCCGACGATGACAGAGAGCGTGGTCACCAGCAAGCCGGCGAAAACGATGGAGACGGAAAACAGAAGCGCACGCGAGGCCGGTTTTCCGCGAAACAAAAGCACAGCCGCCGCCAACAACAGGAAAGTACCATCGTAGGCCGCAAACTCTGCAAGGTGTCTGACGGGCACATTCCATCCCGTCACACTCATCCACATTCCAGCTGTAAGCACGAGCGCGTTGACGTAGCCCAGGCTCTGGAGAAACCTCCACGCCGAGCACTGCCATTTCTCCACCGCCATGTGCCGCCAAATAGCCAGCAGCGGCAAAGGCCAAAGCGCGGCACCGGTGAACTGGACGGCCAGTGCAACCGAGGGCACCGCTGCAGGCGACACCAGCGGCGGAGTCTGAAAGGTGCAGACCAGCCCGCCTGTATTCCAAAGAATGGCGCACAGCGCAAGGATGATGTTCGCAAAGGGAGTGCCGGGAAGGCGTACGGCCCGCAACGTGAGGACGAGCAGAAGGGTGGAGATTACGATTCCCAGCGAGAACCCTGCCAGGTTACCCGCGAGAAACGCTTCGGCGGATCCGTTTTCCGGCATTCGATATCAAGCCTCGCATTTAGAATAGCGCCGCAAGGGTCCGCAGGTGGCTCACGGCGGGATGAGCGCGGCAAAAGCAGGCTTGAGCGCAGAAAGGGAGAGACAGGCGTCTTCCGGCGCTTGCAAACCTGTCTCACCGGTGGTTTTCGCGTTCACCAGCATGACCTCCGCGCTGGCCGGAAACGCACGGGCGTTGGCCGGAATTCTGTCGACCGCGGGGCCTCAGCAATCGCAAGCTGGGGCTGGAAGGTTTCACCATGACACTGCGTTTCGCCGGTTTACTCCTCACCCTCTTGCTTCCCGCGGCTGCCCTCGCCGGACCCGCCGTCAACAGCACAATTGCTGACGCCCTGCTGCTGCAAGGCTCCTATGAAGAAGCCCGGCAGGCGTACCTCACGCTTCATGCCAGGCTGGAAAAAACTTTGGGACCAGAGCACCCGCAAACTGTTTTGGCCTTGGCCAATGCCTGCGACGCCTCTGTTCCGCTGACCGCCAGTCTGGATTCTCTGCCGCTGTGCACGCGGGTTCTGGCGCTCCGTGAAAAAGTACCGGGCCCGGATTCCCCGGAAACCGCGCGGACGCTCAGTGACCTCGCTCTGCTGTATGCCGCGGACGGGCATTTCAGCAAGGCGGGGACGCTTCTGGAGCGGGCGCTGCGCATCGCCGGCAATGATCCTGGTTCGCCCGATACCGCGGGGCTCATGAACAATCTTGCCTACCTGTACTTCCGCAAGGGGAAATATACCCGGTCACGGGACATGTTTGAGCGCGCCATCGCCCTGGTGGAGAAAGATGCCAATGCCGGCGGCCCGGATTTGTCCACCATGCTGAGCAATCTGGGGACTGCGGAACTGGCAGCGCACGACGCAGGCTCAGCCCAACGACATTTCCGCAGTGCGCTGACGCTGAGTGAAAAGTCCTTTGGTGCCGATAGTGCAAGGAACCTGAAACCGTTAAAGGGTTTGGCACGCGCCGAAGCTGCTCTCGGCAACTCTCAGGAAGCCGCCGTGTTCCACAGCCGGGCGCAACTCATTTCACAGCTGTCCACACGATAAACATCCCATCCGGCGCTACGTCTTCCCAGTAAGAGATGAAATCGCTCTCAACGGTGCGGCAGTTTTGGCCCAGCAGTTTCTCCAGCTCTCGCCGGTCAAACCACTGTTCCCACGACGGTGTCTCCAGTTTGCCCCAGTGTTCGGCGTTCTTATCGATGATCACCAGCCGCCCGCCCGGTTTCAGCACGCGGCACAACTCTGCCACAGCCGTGCTCGTATCCACGGCATGCTCCAGTGATTCTGTTGCATACACACAATCGAATGCCGCTGCGGCGAAGGGCAACGCGGTCAACACACCGGCTACCTTACCGACACAGGGAGGAACACCCCGCAGCATCGCCTCCGAGATATCGAGGCCTGTGACCCGCGCCCTCGCGTTTTGCTCCTGCAAAACGCGGGCGAAGCGCCCTTTGCCGCAGCCCGCATCCAACACTTTCTTATCGGTGAGATCGCCGAAGAATTCGAGAATCACGCGAACATGCCGGATTCGCGGATCGATGGTAGAAGGGAAGTGCTCTTCGTTGCGCGAAGCTTCATCGAAGCTGCAGCGAATTTCTTTTTGCAGTGCCAGATCCAGTCTCTGTGGCCCAGGCCTGCGCCCACCGAAAAGGAATCGCCATCTCCACATTACAGGTGAGTCAGAAACACCGGCACGCCCAGTTTGCCCGTGTACAGGGGGCGGAACCGGTTCTTGTTGTACATGGTGTCCACATCCACCTGGCGCGGTCCCAATTCCGGTGCCGGAATCTCCGCCGCTGTATAGCAACCTTGCTGAATCGCAGTCATCACGCCGTGCCTGCCCTCGGCCAGAAGGTCGATCGCCATGCCGGCGAAAGTGGACGCTACCATGCGGTCCAGCGAGTCTGGCGTGCCACCGCGTAAATCATAAGTCAGATCACTGGCGATGGTCTCGCCCCCGCCACTCTTGCGAATCTCTTCACTCAACGCTTCGGCTACGCTCATTTTCTTCCGGTGACCGTAGGCATCCGGCTCGCCGTATTCCTGAACCCTGTAGCCTTCCCATTTCGCGCCTTCGGAAAGAATCACCATCGCGTAATTGCCGGGGTTGTCACGTTTTTCCCGGGCCAGAACCGCCAATAATTTTTCCAGACCTACTTTGTATTCGGGAATGCAGCAACGCAGGGAAGTCACATAGGCGGTGTAGAGTGCGGAGAACCCCGCATCGCGTCCAAAGATACGAAACACACCAGTCCGTTCATGCGAGGCGATGGTAGTTCTTTGCCGCTCAATCGCGTCCATAGCCCGCGTGATGGCGGTGGAGAAACCGATGCAGTACTCGGTATTCCGTACGTCGTTGTCCATGGTCTTGGGCACGGCAACTACCTTGACGCCCATGCGGTCCAGGTGCGCAGCATAGCTCAGAGTATCGTCGCCGCCAATGGCGATCAGATAATCCAGTTCCAGTTTCGCCACATTCTCCAGAACCCGCGGCGTAACGTCTACCGTTGACACGGTACCGTCCGCCGACAGTTGTTTCATCTTGCGTGGATTGGTCCGCGTTGTGTGCAGCCAGGTTCCGCCGGTTCGATCTATGGCCGCGGTGTTTTCCTTGTTGAGCGGAACCACGTAGTGCTGCAGGCTGGCCGGGTCGCTGCAATCGAGATTCGTAAGGCTCTCCCACCCGCGGCGCAGTCCGGTTACGCTCCAGCCAAATTCGACCGAGCGGTACACCACTGTTTTGATGACGGAGTTTAAGCCCGGGACATCACCGCCTCCGGTCAGAATGCCGATTCTCTTGCTCATAACTCTTCAGTGCAGGTGCGAAGCCAGTTCACGCGCAATGGGGTCAGCATCGGCTCGGGAAAGACCCACCACGCCCGCCAGATAGTGCAACTTGGCGAACACGTAGATTTGCTGTGTCTCGTCGCTGCCGAAATACCCGCCCATGTAGTCAATGTAGTCGGGCTGCTTCAGCGTCTTCTTCATATCCACCAGCAGAAACGCCGCCTTCTGGTTGTCAGCCACATCAATCACAAACAACTGGTACTTCCTGCCCTTCGCCTGGTAGCTGGCCAGAGTGCCGCCCGGCATATCCTGCTTATCCAGCAAATGGTTGGGAACCACCGCAGTGCTCCTCAGCCCGGCGGGAGGCATGATCGCGCTGTGATCTTTCACTGCCGGGGGTGGCGGCGGAACAACAACGGTCTTCTTCTCCGGCTCCGCTGCGCCGCAACCCAGCAGGGAAAAGGCGGCGAGTGCCAACCAGAAAGCCTTCATATTTTCTTCGCTCCGGCCTCGCGTTCGCCGTACATTTCTTCGTAGTAGCTTCGGTATGCCCCGCTCTTGCAGCGTGCCACCCACTGCTCGTTGTCCCGGTACCAGGCAACGGTCGCCGCCAGGCCTTCTTCGAACGAAATCTCAGGCTTCCAGCCCAGTTCCCGTGTGATCTTTGTAAAATTCACGGCATACCGGCGGTCGTGCCCCAGCCGGTCTTTTACGCTGGTGAGCAAAGACGCTGGCTTTCCCATGATCTTCAACAACAGGTGCAGAACTTCCAGATTGGTACGCGGTGCACCGCCGCCAATGTGATAAGTTTCGCCGGATTTCCCCTGTTCCAGAACCAACACCAGGGCGCGGCAGTTGTCAGCCACATGCACCCAGTCGCGCTGCTGCAGGCCATCACCATAAACCGGAACCGGACGATCTTCGGCAATGTTGGAAATTGCCAGTGGCAATAATTTTTCCGGAAACTGATACGGACCGTAATTGTTGCTGGTGCGGGTGACAATGGCATCCATGCCGAAAGTGTGTGCCGCCGCCCGCACAAAATGCTCGGCCGCGGTCTTGCTGGCGGCGTACGGGCTGTTCGGTTCCAGGGGAGAGTCTTCCAGCAACCATTCCCCGGCTTCCATGTCGCCGCCCACTTCGTCAGTGGAAATGTGCAGAAAGCGGCCCGCCTTGCGGTGCCGCGCCACATCCAGCATCACCTGCGTACCCAGCACATTGGTCACTACAAATTCGGATGCGCTGAGAATACTGCGGTCCACATGAGATTCCGCCGCGAAGTGGACGATCTCGCAGCCTTCCGGCATGGCTGCCGCAACGGCGTCCGCATCGCACACATCACCGCGCACGAAGGAATAATTCGGATGGGAGGCCACCTGCGCCAGGTTATCCAGGTTTCCCGCGTAGGTCAGCTTGTCGAAATTAATCACACGAGCCAGCGGCGTCAACTGCCGGATAAACTCAGAGCCGATAAAGCCCGCGCCGCCGGTAACAAAAACTGTCTTCATTCGCCGGGCCCGGCCGGATTCGGCACTCCGTCTACCGGCTCCGCTGCCGGAGCACCGGCGGGAACCTGAACCTTTTCCAGCACCTGGTTAAACAACGCCGCCTTGCGGGCATCCACTTTTGGTGGTGGTGCCTGCTCGTGCCTGAAGTCATGGTCGCTGTAGCAGGTTTTGCAGCGAACCTTGGCAGGCTCGTCATTCAACAGCGAAACCACGGCGTGGTTCATGACGCGCTTGCACTTCACACAGAAATCGTCGATGTCGTCTCCAAGGCGTGATCGCATGAGTGTGTCCGTTAAGCCGACGCTGCTTGAGATTCTGCTACCGGCGGCATGTTCTGCGGGGGCGGTGCCGGTATGAACCAGCTCGCCACATCAAAGCCAACATATTTGCAAAGGCGCAATTCGCCGCCCGGCGTTTCCAGCAAGTCTCCCACTTCCAAAGGCTTCTCCGACGCGCGCATTACGGCCCAGGCTGCGTACTCATTCTCTGCTTCCACCTCTGCCGCCGGTTCGTAGTCCTTCGGCTTGACGCTGGCGGCGCCGGAAACGTGGGGCGCCCAGAGAAAACTCTGGCGGGGAGCGTCCTTCATACGATGAATGCGAAAGGCAGGCATAAACGCCCCATTGTAGTATGAACGGGCAACAAACTGCCGTTAGGCTGTTTCGGTCGGGATCTTGGAGGGGAGGTGCACGTCCGGGCGGCGCGCCCGAAATGCCGCCAAATCCCCATCCGTCACCGCGGTTTGATCCACATCCAGATAACGCAGAGTGGGGCACTGCGTTAGCAGCAGAAGACCGGCACGGGAAATTTTCGTCTCCCACAACACCAGGTCGCGCAGCGCCGGTAATTCCGCCAGCCGGGTTAGCGCACGGTCTGTCACCGCCGTGCCGCCCAGGTGCAGAACCTCCAGGTGGTGCAAGTACGCAAGCTTGTCGATGGCACCATCGGTCACCTGGGTCAGGCCAAGATTCAGATTCCGCAATTGCGGCAGACTCTCCAACACCTCCAGATCCGCATCCCCCACTACCGTGGCGTACAGACTGAGATCAAACAAACTTTTCATCCGGTGCAGCAAAGCCAGACCCCTCCCGGTAATGCGCGTGGAGCTGAGATCCAGGCGCTGCATCCAGATGGCTTCACCCAACCGCTGCATCCCGTGATCGTCAAACGATGTCTCATCCAGAATCAACACCCGCAGTTCATGCAGAGACGAAAACCGGTCGAAGAGTTTGCCGGTAATGCCGGTCCGCGCCAGATGCAGTTCCTCAATCCGGGTGAACCTGGCCAGAGGCTGCAGCATCTCGTCGGTTAGGTTGACAAGATCGGGCCATTCATCAATCAGGCCGTTGAAGTCTTCGGCGTCCAGCACGCGCAGCGGTTCCAGACTCTGGCAATCCTTGCTGATGCGCAGCATCAGCGCTTGTGTGAATGGAACCCGCACCATGCCTTGGGCCTGGCCCAGCACGGTTAACGGTGAATCGATAAAGCGTTGGGCCCGCACCGCCAGTTGCCCCATGGTCGCGTCCCGCGGGAACTGTACCAGGCGCACGGAGATTACCTGAGCATCCTCCAGCGCCCGCAACATCAGGTCACCGAATGACCGTGTGGGGCGGTTGTGGTCGCCGGTGCGCTGCGCCTTATCCGCCTGCGCGTACAACCACTCCGTCAAATCAGTGAGCAAGTCCTGCCCCTGGCGAAGTGCGTACTGGTTTCGCGCATTGACCTGGAAGGGGACACCGTAAGTGAGCGCGGTCATCTCAAGAGCCGCATCCGAGTCGCTCTGAATCGTTTCGCGCATCGCCTCCAGACGTGGATAGTCGCCATCCTCGACCGCGCTGTTGACCTCCTTCATCAATTGCTCACAAAGTGATTTGCGCACCGGGTCCAGTGCCAGATCGGGGTGGAAAAGCCGGGCCATCTCAAGGTGCAGCTTGTGCAAACGACTGGGGTTTGCCACCGGTCGGGCCAAGGCCTGCTGACAATCCATCTTCGAAAGTTTCCACTGCTCCGCAGCCGCGTGATACTCGTGCTGGGCAAAGGGGTCGAAGCGCAATTTCACCCGTGCCGCCTGGACACGCGCCTCATCGAACTTAATGTACATGGAGCCAGCCTTCTTATAGAAGCGCTGGGTGAAAGCATCCAACTGCGCGCGCAACAGCGCCAGTTCCATTTGTCCGATGGAGAGTTCCACGAGTACCAGCCTTTACAGATTGCGGTGACGCCAGCGTCGTCGGGTACGCTGCCACCACGATTCCGGCTGCACCACAAGATTTTCCGGAGTGGCCCCGCTCACTATCAGCAACTCCCCGCGCGAATCTTCCCGAGCAGCAACACGGCCATCGCGAAAGCCCTGGCGGTAGGCGAAATTGACGGCCTCGGCAAACGTTGCGCAGCGATCCGCGTTGGCGAAAACGTAGCGGCGCCCCCCGGCCTCAATACCCGGTCCACGCAGTACAACTGCAAATTCGTGGCTGGCTTCATCCGGCGCGATTGTGATGGAGTAATCCTGCATGGGGCACACCCTGCTGTGGGCAGTTTACTCCAAATCGGCGGCTACTGCGCAGTGCCGGTGCCGGGCTCATATTTCCACGCGGTCTGGATGCTGGCTTTATCGGCGAAGCGGGTGTCCGTGTATTCCTCGAACTCAATTTTCTTGTCCAGCACACCGGTCTCAATCATGAGGTCGCGCACCAGGTCGAAATCGGCCTTGCGGGGTGCCAGTTGGTTGTAGACCACCCGGTCCATCGGTTTGGTGAGCGCCCATGTCAGAAGAGCCGGGTTCTGGTGATAGTAGAAGCGGCCCACAAAATCCGCCGCATCTTCACGGTACAGTTTGCCCTTTTCCAGCCACAGGCCAGAGCGCGCCACACCGTCCACCAGGGTCTGCACCGCTTCCGGTCGCGCAGCAATGAAGTCTTCACGCACTACCAGTACGCAGGACATGTAATCCGGCCACAGGTCCCGCGCCGGGAACAGCACGCGCCCAAAGCCGCCCATTTCAGCCTGCGACGGGAATGGTTCGCCCATGGAGAACGCGTCAATCGCTTTCGCCGCGAGGGCTCCGGCCACATCCGGTGGCGCCATCTCCACCATATGAACCTCGTCCGGGCGGACGCCCCACTTCTTCATCGCCCGGAAAACGATCAGGCGCTCATCGGAAAAGCGGCTTGGAATCGCGATGGTCTTGCCGCGCACATCGGAGAACTGGTGGATCGGTCCGTCCTTCTGCACCACGAACGCGCTGCCATAGCGGTGGCCCAGATACACGATGCGGATCGGCACGCCCTGAGCCTTCAGAGCGATAGCCAGGGGAGCCACAATAAAGGCTGCCTGCATCTTGTTGGAGATCAGCGCTTCCTTAATTTCCGGAAAGCCCTGGAACATGCGCGGCAGAAAGATCTCGCCCGCTTTGGAGAATTTCGAGATATAGTCCGTCACCGGGCACGCCAGGTGACAGGTTACGGGGATGTAGGCGATATTCATCCGCTGCTTCTCAATCGGCAGATAATCGTTGACCATCGACGGCCAGTTCACATTCAAATACGCATGCAAACCGGATACCAGTCCCAGCCAAAGCGAGAGCCCGAGGACAATGCGGTTCTTAAGATTCAAGGCGGAACCCCCAGCGAATAGACTTAATTTTTTCCAGCCGACGGAACATCATGTCGAGCCCCAGTCCAATCAACCCGATCAGGATCATGGCGGCAATCACCAGGTCGTAGCGGTTGCCTGAATTGCGCGAATCGATAATCAGATAGCCCAGTCCGGAATCCACGGCGATCATTTCCGCGGCCACCACCACCAGCCACGCAATGCCCAGTGCGATGCGCAAACCGATAATGATCTGCGGCAACGCCGCGGGGAACACCACCTTCGCCAGTACACCCGCCTGGGAGAGTCCAAAATTGCGCCCCGCACGGCGGAACATGGAAGGTACGTTGCGTACCCCGTTCATGGCTGAAACTGTGATGGGGAAGAACGACGCCAGAAAAATCAGGAACGTGGCCGACGTATTTCCCACGCCGAAGAACACGATGGCCAGCGGAATCCATGCCAGAGGACTGATGGGACGCATCATCTGGATCACCGGATTCACCACCTGCGAAGCCGCCGGATACCAGCCCAGAATCAGGCCGAACGGAATTGCCAGCACCAGTGCCAACCCGTAACCCGCCGCCACACGCAGCAGCGAGTCTCTAATGTAGCTGAGCAGAACGCCCTTGTTTGCCAGTTCACGGGCACCCAGGAAGACCTTGGCCGGTGAGGGAAAAATTTTCGTTGCCGAAAGGATGACCGCATAGTGCCAAAAAAGCAGCAGAAGAATAGTGGCGGCCAAAGGCAAGACGAATTTTTCCCACTTTGCGGGTTGAACCAGTGTCATGAATTAAACCTTGTGGGCCAGGCCAATTTCGTTGAAGATGCCGTCACGCAGCGCCAGGTAACGCGCTGAACTGATGTCGCGCGGATGTTCGATGTCGATATCCACAATGCGTTGAATTGTCGCCGGCCGGGTACTCATGACCACCACGCGATCTGCCAGTTGCACGGCCTCGTCAATATCGTGGGTCACAAAGACGATGGTCTTCTTCTCCGCTTCCCAGATGCGCAATAGTTCGCCGCGCATGATCAGGCGTGTAATGGAATCCAGCGCGCCGAAGGGTTCATCCAGGAAGAGCATGTCAGGATTCACCGCCAGCGCGCGCGCCACTTCCAGACGCTGCTTCATACCACCGGAAAGCTCCTGTGGATAAGCCTTTTCAAAGCCCACCAGGCCCACCAGTTTGATGTAGTGGGCAATGCGATCCCGCTGTTCGGATTTCGGTAGTTTGAACAGGCCGAATCCGATGTTACCTTCCACGGTCAACCAGGGGAATACGCCCCGTTCCTGGAACACAAAGATTCGCCGCGGGTCGGGCCCGGTTACCGCTTCGCCGTCAATGGTAACTTTGCCGCCGGAAGGCGCAAGGAATCCCGCGCAAATGTTGAGCAATGTTGATTTTCCGCAACCTGAAGGGCCCAGCAGGCAGAGAAATTCACCCTGGGAAACTTCCAGCTCAATATTCTCCAGAACCCGTGTGGCAGTGCCATCCCGCTGGAAAGTCATGTTGATGCCGGAGGCCCGCAGTTTGGTCGCGGCGGTGCGCGATGTCACAGTCTGCATTTGTTGTGTAAGTGTATCTTGTACCATCAATCCTCCGAGTACCCCCAGCGGAGCGCGCGGGTCTTTTCCAGGGAACGCATTCCCGTATCCAAAAGCAGGCCGATTACGCCGATCATCACCATACCGGCCACTACAAGGTCATAGCGGTTTCCCGCGTTGCGGGCGTCGACGATCAGGAAGCCAAGGCCGGAATTCACCGCGATCATCTCTGCCGCCACTACCACCAGCCACGCCACGCCCAGCGTGATACGAAGGCCAATAATCAACTGTGGCACTACAGCCGGATATAAGACGCGGTACACCAGACTGGGACCGCTAAGACCAAAATTTCGCCCGGCATTGATGTAGACCGCCGGAATGCTCGCCACCGCATTGATGCCGGTAAGCGTCAGGGGCAGAAACGACGCCAGAAAAATAAGGAAGATTGCCGCCGTATCGCCCACCCCAAACCACAGGATCGATATGGGAATCCATGCCAGCGGTGAAATCGGGCGGAAGATCTGAATCAGCGGATTCAATGCCATATCGACGCGCCGATACCAGCCGATAGCCAAACCCAGCGGGATCGCGATTAAGGCCGCGCCAAGAAAACCCCACGTGACCCGGAACAGTGAGGCGATGATGTATTTCACCAGCAATCCCCGTTCCACCAACTCCATCAGGCCCAGCAGGGTCTGGAACGGAGTTGGCAGCAGATGCACCGATTGGCGCGCCGCAGCCACATGCCACACGGCAAGCAATGCCGCGATAAACAGATAAGGCCGGATTCGGATTGAAAGGTTCATGAAAACTACAACCCCATTATCGTAGCCACTGGCGGAAAAGCCCCACAATAGCGGAAAGACACTAGATACCACGTACATCTCCGACTGGAAACGGGGAAAACTTCCCGATTCATTGAATTGTGACCACAAAATGAACGACACTAGGCCCGATGGCTCCTTCGACTCCTCCTCCCCAGAACCTTCGGAACTGGAAAATCTATTGCGGTACTTTTCTCGTGATCTGGGCTGTGCTGATGTTCGGCTTCGGGCTTTGGGCACCGGTCCTGGCCCATTGGCGGATGGCGCTGGTGATGATTCTTGGCTCTCTGGTTGCAGGTTCCACCCCCATGGGTGGAGGAACGGTGGCCTTTCCTATCCTCGTGATGGTTTTCGGTCAAGCTCCGGCCAACGCCCGTAACTTCGGCCTCCTCATTCAGGCTCTGGGTATGACGTCGGCGATGATTTTCATGATTGGCCGACGCATCCCCCTGCCTTTTCGGCTGCTGGCCGGCAGCTCGGCGGGTTCGGTGCTGGGCTTTCTGGCTGGAACTTTCCTGATTGGTCCGCAACTGCCGTCGAGTCTGGTGAAGCTTCTGTTCTCGTGCCTCTGGATGAGCTTCGGCCTGCTGACTCTGGCGAAGAACAGCGAAATCTGCAGTTTGAAGGGCAAGGCTCCGCAGGACGCAATCGGGGCCGGATTTGCTGCCGGTCTGATCGGCGGCACTGTCGCGGCCATGATCGGCGTAGGCGTTGAGTTCGCCGTTTATACCGTGATGGTTCTGATTTTCCGCAGTGACCTGAAGATCGCAATTCCAACCGCGGTTACCGCCGCCGCTCTGGCCTCACTCGTGGGCGCGGGCCTTCACATCTCACTGCGGGACGTAGACAACGAGGCTTTCTACAACTGGATGGCCGCCGGACCGATTGTCATCTTCGGTGCCCCCGCCGGCACCTGGCTGGTCAGCGTATTGCCTCGTGTTCGAGTGCTCTACTTCGTCTCTGCGCTGTGTGTTTTCCAGTTTGGCTGGACGCTTTGGACAACGGCGCATACGGCCACCGAATGGACGTTTACGGCGGGGGCCATGGCGGTTGCGGTGATTACACTGAACGTGCTGTACCGGGTAGGGAAGTCCGGAACCGCCAATAATCGTATACCTTTGTCCTGATGGCGATCGCACTTTTGCCGTTCATCGCGCAACCCGCGCACGCACACCCGCCTTATACCCGTCCGCGATTTCAAACGCCGATTGCATCCGGTCGATCTCCCTCTTCAGCAGGCCAAACCGTGCCGCCACTACGCGCCACCTGGCCACGGCACGCGCCACATCCCCGGCGATCACACGGGCTTCTTCCGGGTCCGCATCAAAATATGCCGCCACGCTGAAGGCCACATCCATAGATGCGGTGGTGTCCGCCAGATCAATCGCCGTGCTGAGGAACCGCGGTTTCAAATCGGTCGGCGTGGGGTTCAGATCGTAGGCAGGCGAAAGCCGCCAGCCGCGATTGCCCTCGTAAACAAACGCGTGGTTACGCAGATGATCGTCCGTATTCGACGTCATGATGTTGAACACAATCCGCCGCCATAACTGCCGCATGTCCTGCCTGGGCTCGGCACCGTGCCGACGCAGCGAATCCGCGATTTCCATATAGCTGCGCGTCTCGTTGTCCACCGCGCCCAGCATACTCATCGCCGAAAGAAACGGCACCCGCCGTAAACCCGTGTTCGATCGCGCGCGGTCGAATCGTCTTACTACCAACACGGCTTGCTTCCCTGCTGCAACAATGCGCGATGGCGCTACCGGAATTCCCGCCTTCCGCGCCAGTTCCAATGCCACCGCTTCCCACAGCACTGTCCGTACCTCGTCGGTCTTTCGCGGAAACTTCGCGATAGCCAGCGAGCCATCCTTATCCCGAACGGTGGCCTTGGGCCGCGCGCCCCCCAGTGAAGATCCTGGCGCCAGCAGCAAACGAATGTCTTCCGCTGTCTCTTTCTCGCGTTCCAGACGGTCGCTTGCGGCCAGTAACCGGACGATCTCCAAAAACGGCGGAATCCTGCTGCCCTCCACGGGCGCGCTCAGGTACGCCCCGCCGTCTTTCTCCTGAAACCGCAGAGCGCCGGTGCGGGCTTCATCGTCTACCATCAGCAGAAAGTCGATTTCAGCCAGCGTTCGCGGTGCCCGCTTCTCTTCCTCTGCCCTGCGCCGCTCCGCGCGCCGCATCAACAGGCGCCCCCAACGGTCTGGTGCGGAGTCCGCTAATGCCCCGAAGATCGCGCGTCCCGCCCCGGTATGCTGCGGACCGGAGTCCAGGGTCAGAGCAGGCTCCAGGGAAAACGCCGCCGGGTGCTGTAGCCAGCGCCGGTCGTATTCAAATGAGGCGGATTCCACACCTCTCCGGTACCGGGTCCACAGTCGCCCTACAGGCTCGGTGCGCCCGCCAACTTCAGCCGATACCAGAATCTCGCGTTCCATCACACATTTCTTCTGGTTCGAATTCTTTGCGGCAAACGCTCGGCGTCCAGAGTTAAACCGGTCTCGTCAAATCGCGCGTCCGCCATGTCTGCAAACCGCTCCCGCAGACCCAAAACGTACATTGCCGAAGCCAGCGTTCCCATTCCAACGGTGGGCTCACCGCGTTCCAGGTGATGCAATGTAGTACGGCTCACGCCCAGACGCTCTGCCATCACAGCTGTTGGGATCCGCCTGCGCCTGCGCGCATCGCGCAGATCTGCCCCCAGCTTCTTCAATGCCATAGTAACAGGGACCGGTGGCCCGTAATTTCCCATTAATGTCTACTATACTATACAGAAAAATTTCTAATGATTGCCAAACAGGTCATTATTATAAGAAAACTAACGGGCCGAAAAAAACTGCCAAAACCTGTCGACGAAACCCTGCGGATAACAGGCCTGGCAGCCAGCGAAGTTCTCAAGTGGCCCGGTGTCACCGAAAACCCAATGTTCAGCCTGCGTTGCTTCCATCGCGGCACCGTTGCATTTGCCATGCTCCCAGGCGCGCGCGCTGGAAGACGCATAGTTCATCGCTTACAAAACCGGAAACGGGATGGGCTCAACCGTGCGCTAACCGTGCCGGGCGAAGCCTGGGAATCGGCTCACTGAATCACTTCGGTGGAGCGGTTTCCGCAACGCGGGCGCCAGCCAAAATGCCCTCCAAAGGCCGGTTGTCCTCGTGACAGGCGTACTCGTACAGTCTCTCGTTCGTTTTCCTGAGGCGAACCATGGCAGCCCAGGGCCTGGTCCACGTGGTCGGGTCGTCAATGGAAATGTCGTAGCGGATCTCGTCCGAAGCAACTCGCGTGAAACGTTCCACAAGGTGCAGGTTTTCGGCGGATCCCATGAAGTTCGTCTGGGGCGAAAAGTTGGTGGTATCCACGACGAGAGTATTGTCTTCCCAGTGGCCAAGTGAATCCCCGGTCCATGTGCGAACGCTGGCGGGAAGGTGAGAACGCCCATCCAGAGGAATGATTCGGGCTTCGTGGAGCACTTCCATAAAGAGGACGACGTATCCGGGAACCTGCAGGATTTCGTAGTAGCCATAGTCGCCGGCACCGTATCGTCCTCCCAGCCTCGGCACGCCGGGAGTTATGCAGCGCAGGGCCGGGTTGAGGTCTTGCACGCGGGTTGGCGGACTTGTCCCGGCTGCCGTCGCCAGAGCCGCCACTGACCGCCGACTTTGAGCCGCCGCCGTAAGGGGCGGGAGTTTTCCGTCAGGCGGATCCACGATGAGCGAGGTTCGATTGTCGAACACTCTGTCGATCATCAAAGCGGAACCGCCGGTGGCGTTGTTTTTGAACTCGCCAGGATTTGCCAGCGCGGCGAGGAAAACATTATCTGCAGCGGCAAAATCACTGTTCCCGGTTTTGAAGATTCGATCCGCCCGCTGTCGCAGTTCAATGACTTCAGCATCGGTCAGAAGCTGTCGTCCATCCAGCGCTTTGGGTCGTTCCAGAGGAGTTGCGCTGTTGTCGAGCCAGACTCCCTGCAGGTCTCTGCCTGGCGGCGGACTCTGAGCCGCTGCCGGAAAAGCGATGGCGGCGAGTGCAACCGCTAACGCCAGGAAACGACCTCTCATCGGAAACCTCCTTAGATCAGGTATAGCCGAGGTACCTGTATTCAGGGTTTCCTGACCTTCACCACAAGATACCGGATGCCACTGGTCGCCTTAAACCAATGGGGCACGCCCGCCCTGACCGTGATCACATCGCCTTTCTTCAAATTATGGATCTCTCCACCCTCAATCGCCGTACCGCGAAACTGATCGGGTCCGGTTTCATGTGAGCCGGTTATACTGCCGCCCGTCACCAGAATGCCAGCACCGTCCGTTATGTAAAGCACGTCGGTTTCCTTCACGTGAAGCTCCGCATTGCCGGCCTTCACGCGGTGATTTCCCTGTACCTCAAAATCGGGTCCCGTGATGAATGTCCCCGGCTTTTCGAAGTACTGATTCACTTCATCCCGGTCGACGTAATTGACCGCAGCGGAGCGGGGGGCACCGGCATCCGCGGCAAATACCAGAGCCGCTGCCGTGCCGACCATTGCCAATAGCTTCACTTGTTTCATCTTTCTGTCTCCTGTTTTACAACTTAAAACTGCAGCCTGAGGCTGAAGCGGAACGCACGCTCGTCTATACCGTCGCGGCCCACGTTGGCGATATTGACGGCCTGCATGAACGAACTACTGGTCACGACGTTGTTGCTGGTGGAACCTGTAGAACTGTTGGCCCCCGGTGTAGTGTGATGGGGTGTATTGCCAACATTGAACATTTCAACCCGGAATTTCAACTGAAAACGCTCCGTCAGCGGGAATCTGCGGTCCAGGCCCAGATCGGTATTGATCAGCCGTGGCCCCCGCAAGCTGTATGGTCCGCAGGTTCCGAAACGTCCCGCGGAGGGCACGGCAAATGCGGATTTGTCGTACCACTGGTAGATGTCACCGGTTTGGTGCGGAGTGGAAACGCAATCGGCGAACTGCTGGGAGTTGGTTGCATTCAGAGTTGAATTCGAAGACAACGCGCTGAAAGGCCGGCCGCCGTAGGCGCTGAATACATCGCTGATGGACCATCCGCCCAAAATCTTCGACGGCAGACCTCCTGATGCCCAGCGCTTACCCGTGCCAAAGGGAAGTTCCCCAATCATGGTTGCCTGGAAATTGCGGGTAATATCGATATTCGCCGGACCATAGTTCTTGAGCCTGTAAAACTCCGGTATCGCGGAGCCGCCCACCGCGGATGAGGGTACGGTCCACGCCAAAGCCTTGGCAAACGAATAAGCGAAGTTCAGCGTGATTGCCTGGGCAAGCTTTCCAACCGCCCGTAACTGTAATCCATGGTAGGAATTGGTACCCTCGGTTCCGAGCAGAGTCGTGTTGCCGGTCCGGCCAAATCTTCGGTTCAATACCTGTCCGGCGGTACCTGCCCCAATCGCACTCCAGTTCTGCTCCAGGGGCTGTTGAGAATCCACGTCCCGGGTGGCAACATACCCGGCCGAAACCAGCCAGTTGTCTCTCAGGCGGCGCTCCATAGTGAAATTCCACAACTGAAATGCACCTCGAACCCAGTTGCCGTTGTCGTACTGGACAATACTCGCGGCAGCAGGCACCGGAATGACGCCGGAAGTCAGATCGGGCGGCGTCAGCACAGGAATGCCCTGGCGAAGCGTTGTGGCGTAGGAAAGGGCGTTGGGCGGAAGAAGGATTTGCCCAAGAATATAAGGGAAGTTTAACCGTCGGTTGTTAACAGAAGCGATGGATGTGGGATCTGTCGTCATTCCGATTCCGGCCCGGATTACGGTAGCGCCTCCCAGGCGGTAAGCGATACCCACCCGGGGCAGGACATGGTACTTGCTCTTCGTAATCCCGCAGTCCTTTGGGGTGGCACCAATACCGCAAATCAGCATCTGATTCGTGTCGGAGTTGTAGGTTTCCCAGCCACCGTTTTGATTCGCTCCCGGACGAGTTGGCCACGGAAAGTAGTCGGCCCTGATGCCGTAAGACACGGTGAGCTTCGGTGTAACCTGCCATGTGTCGCGTATATAGATGGCGAACCATTTGGTCGCGGTGAAATACTCATCCGGAAACTGGTAGATTTTCCCCGAGTCCTGGGGGAGACCCAAAAGGAACGACGCAAATGCGTTGTAGTCGTTGCCGGCAGGACCGCCTTTGAGCTGAGTGGTCCCCTGGGCGAAGTGGAATCCGCCGGCGCCGCTGATAAACGCGCCGGTCGGCGTCTGGTACTGCAGCTGACTGGACTTCTGAAAATCGGAATCGAAACCCGCCCGCAGGTTGTGATTGCCCGTCAGCCAGTTGATGTTGGCAGTGTAATTCTTCTCGGGGTCACGGTAGGCCTGGGGCTGAAAGCGGCTCACGGAGCCCAGCACCGCGAACCCGTCAATTGTGAGCGTGGGCAGGCCACCCTCCTGCAGCTGTCTCTGTTTGGGAAGGTTGGCGGTATTCAACCCGGGAATCTGCAGCAGGGTCCAGCCAAGGTTCTGTTCCTGCGCCACCTGGGCGCTGAATGAATCGTTGCGGCTGTAGCCGAAATAGGCGTCGGCGATCAGATGGGCATTGAATACGTAGGTTGCCGCAACGGTGCCGCTGAAGACATTGGCTGCCCCGGCGCCTGAGGCGGTGTTGCTGTTTTGCAGGTTTGGACCACCCAGATCGCCGAACATTTCCGGCGTGGTCCAGTTGGATCTCGCATAGCCAAATCTCACAAAAGTGCTGAGTTTGCTGGTGGCATTCCAGTTGAGCTTGTTGTCAAACTGGTCGCGGTGCAACGTACTGTTCCCGCTCACCAGATAATTATTGGAAAGCCCCAGAGCTCCGCTCCCCGGGACATTCGGATCAGCCCAAAGACTATTCCTGAGAAGATTTTGAACTCCGGAATCGATCCGCGAAGGGGGAATGATTCCCCCCGTGAAGAAAGCACGGCCACTGCCGTCGGCAGCCCCGGTAAGGGGGTCATAGATCGGGGTCGCGGAGCGGGACAGATCACCCGACTTCATGGCCCGGGTCGGGACCTGGCCCGGCACCGGTGTTTGCTGTGCATATCGCGTACCGTCGTAACTTGCGAAGTAGAACAACTTGTTCTTGATGATGGGACCGCCCACGCTCCCGCCAAACTGATTGTGGATATATTTTGGCTGCGCCTGAGTTCTGTCCGACGCCCAGGGATATGCCTTCAGGTGCTGGTCCGCGTGGTCTTCAAAAAAAGCTCCGTGGAGATTGTTGGTTCCACTCTTCATGGTGATGTTTACCGAACTGCCGCCCGCGCCCTGTTCGGCGTCCATGGCGTTGCTGGAAAGGCTCACCGTTTGGATGGCGTCGAGTGCAGGCACATACATGGCTGTCCCGACCGCGGTCATGTTCGTGGTTCCCGCTCCGTCCACCCGTGTGTTGTTGTGGTTGATGCTGCTGCCGTTTACGCTGAAGGTGAGGCCACGGCTTGAGTTGGCGGTAAATGAATTGGAGTTTTGCGGCGGCGACACTCCGGGCAACGTCAGGAAGGTCATCTGGTAGTTGCGCCCGATAGGCACGGGCAGGTTCGCCAGGGTGTTGCTGGTGAGTTCCGATCGCACATCGGCGCGGTCTGACTGCAGAGTAGAAGCGGTGGCCTCCACGGTCACGGTTTCCGTGATTTGGCCGACGGTCAGCACCACATCGGCACGGGTTACTGCCTCGGAAGCAATCACAATCCCGTTCCGGGTGTACCGTTCAAACCCCTGCATGGAAACTGTAAGCGAATAGATGCCCGGCGGCAGTGTAAGGATGGTGTACGCCCCTGTCGGGTTCGTTAGGGTTTCCCGGGTGAGGTTGGTTTCAAGGTTCCTCGCGAGCAATGACGCTCCGGCAATTGCCCCCTGGCTGGAGTCGGTCACGTTGCCATTCATGGTGCCCTGCAGCAATTGTGCCTGGGATTGACTTGGCAATGTTAGTCCCAAAACGACCAGCGCCGCCGAGAGCACCGAAAACCTGCATTGACGTTTCATACGTAGCCTCCCCGAGAGGTTCCCGGTTACGATACACCTGCGCGCAAAAGCAGGCCAGCCGCGGACCGGGACCGGCCAATTTGCAGATGCGCATTAATATGTCAGATTGCAGGCTGCGTGTCAATGCCAGAGATAGGGCTCATAGGGCTCATCGGTCACAACCTGCCGCCAATCGCCTTACCTGCCCAGACTAAATGTAAACAGAGAATGTCCGGCTGCCACGGAAACGTACTGCTTGCCATCCACGGTGTACGTGATCGGAGATGCCGCTACATGCGAGCCCAAATAGCGCTTCCAGAGTTCCTTACCCGTTTTCGCGTCCAGTGCAAAGAAATACCCTTCCCTGTTCCCCGAGAACAGGATGTCGCCGGCCGTGGTCAGTATTCCCGCATCGCTCACGTCACGCATCTTGTAGTCCCACGCAGGCATGCCCGTCGCCGGATTTATGGCCCGGACGACCCCGTATCCCCACTCCGGATCCCATTTGATAAACGGTTCTCTGGTGAGCGAAGGGAACGGGCCCCGCGCTGTGCCGCCCGTGAAAGACTTGCCTGCCTCGTAGTCCTGGTCCCAGGTGAAGTAACTAGTGTGATAGTTTTCCCACGCCGTTAAATAAAACAGCCCGGTCCGCGGGCTGAACGACGGCGAATACCAGTTCGTGCCTCCCTGCACTCCGGGATAAACATCGGTGCCATTTACGCTGGGGCTCTTACCCGTCGCTTTGATCGGCTTGCCGTACTCGTCAATGCCCACCGCCCATGTCTGTTTCACAAATGCCTTACCCAGCAGAAACTGACCGGTGCCGCGATCCAGAACATAGAAGAAACCGTTGCGGTTTCCCCACATCATCACCTTGCGCGGCTCGCCCTTCCATACGATGTCCGCCAGCACGGGTACCTGGACGGAATCGAAGTCCCACTCATCGTTCGGCGTGAAGTTGTAATACCATTTCAGCTTGCCTGTATCCGCATCCAGTGCGATGACACAGTCGGCATACAAATTAGCGCCCGCCCGCGCCGCCGGATTCCAGTCCGGTCCCGGATTGCCGATACCCCAGTAAATAAGATTCAGCGCCGCGTCATAGGAACCGGTGACCCATACGGAGCCGCCGCCTGTTTTCCAGGTTTCGCCCGGCCACGTCTCGTTGCCCGGCTCACCGGGGTGAGGAATGGTATTGAAACGCCACACCTCCTTCCCGGTAGCAGCATCATACGCCGCGAGGAAACCCGCGATACCGCGTTCGCCACCGGCCGGACCAACGATAATCTTGTCCTTCACCACCAGCGGTGCCACTGTCACCGCATAGCCGTCGGTGTACTGGGCCACCTTCGTCTCCCATTTTTTCCGACCGGTGGAAGCATCAATGGCCACCAGGTGCGCGTCCAGCGTGCCCAGAAACAAGGTGTTGTCCAGCATCGCCAGTCCCCGGTTTATATTGCCGCAGCAGGCATACGTCGTTTCCGGCATCGGATGCCGGTACATCCAGTAGGGGCGCCCCGTGAGCGCATCCAGCGCGGTAACCGTGTTCGGTGCCTCCGTCAGGTACATCACACCATCCACTACCAGCGGCGTGGTTTCAAATTTTTCCAGGGACTGCGCCTGGTATACCCACTTCATGTCCAGGCCTGCCACATTTGTGGTTTTGATCTGCTCAAGTCCGCTGAAATGCGTGCTCTGCAGGCTGCCGTTGTAGGTCAGCCAGTTGCCGGGCTCGCCCTGCAGAATACGCGCGAAGGGAACCTGCGCGGCGGCAGGAATGGTACACATACATCCCCACAGGATGGCGGCGCGGGTACGTCTCATTTCACCTCCGGTTGATGGCTGCTACTCGAAAGATACGCGATCAAATTCTGCATCTCATCGGCACTGAGCTTGCCTTTCCAGGAGGGCATGGGTGACACATGGACAATTTCGTAGCTCGCCAGATCTGCTTTCCTTAACGAACGCAGCTTGCCTGAGGGCTCGCGTATCTGAAATGTGTCCATATCCTCGTTCATCCGAATGCCCGTGACCGTCTGGGCCGTCTTCGTCTTTGCGCGCAGCGACCAGAAGTCGGGTGAAACGTCGGCATCGGGATCGAGTAAGGAAGCTTTTATCTGCTCCAGTGTGCTCCGGGCGGCGATGCCGGTCAAGTCCGGTCCCGAAAGGCCGCCTTCGCCGGCGATGGTGTGGCAGGCCGCGCAGCCATTGGCACGATAAACCCGCTCCCCTTCCGCCGCGTTCCCCTTCACCTGCTCTGCCGCCACTCCCCGGTTGACCGACCGGAGAAAGGCGATGAGCTGCCATATTTCCTTTCCGTTCAGCGGAAAGGAAACCATCGCTGTACCGGGCACGCCCTTGCTGATGGTGCGGAAAAGTGACTCATCGCTGCCACCATGTCTGAAGGTACCCGTCGTGAGGCGGGGGCCGTTTGAGCCCCCTTCACCAAGCAGGCCGTGGCATGCCGCGCACTGGGACCGGAAGGAATCTGCCCCGGTCTTCTCATCTGCAGCCGTGGAAAAAGGAGTTCCCACAATGCTCCCGTGATCCTGCGCGGAAAGCAAACCAGAGCCTGACCCGAGCCAGAAGGCCAGGCAGAGAAACAGTGCGCGCCTCGCCGCATCCATAGCGTCTGCCGCTACGCCTTAGCCGGCGTCTTGCCGATAATCTGCGGAATCAACTCGCCCGAAACATCGGTCAGTCTCATATTGCGACCGTTGAAGTAATACGTCAGCTTTTTGTGGTCGACGCCCAGCAGGTGCAAAAGCGTGGCGTGCAGATCGTGATTCTTAATCACCTGCTCCTCGGATTTATAGCCCACTTCGTCGGTGGTCCCGATCGACTGGCCACCTTGAATGCCCGCGCCGGCCATGAACACGGTCATCGCCCCGGGGTTGTGATCGCGCCCCAGTCCGCGCTGCGAAATAGGCATGCGTCCAAATTCGCTGTGCCACATGACCGCTGTTTCATCCAGCAGTCCGCGTTGCTTCAGGTCAGTGATTAGCCCTTTAATCGGTTTATCCACCTCACTGGCGTGCAACCTGTGATTGCTCACAATATTGGCGTGGGCGTCCCACGTATCTTCAATACTCACGTAGGCGCCGCTCATCACCTGCACGAAACGGACTCCGCGCTCTACCAGCCGGCGCGCCAGCAGACACTGTCGCCCGTAGGGCGCGGTAACCGGGTCGTCCAGCCCGTACATCTGTTTGGTCTGGTCGCTCTCGCTGGACAAATCGACCGCTTCCGGCGCGCAACCCTGCATGCGGTAGGCGAGTTCGTAAGACGCTATTCTGGCCGAAAGCTCAGAGATTCCGGGATGTTTCTCGTTGAAGTTCTCGTTCAGGCGGGCCATCTGATCCAGCCGCGCTCTTTCCTGCTCCGGCGTGCTGTAACCCTGCGCGGCGGAAAGATCCAGAATAGGGTCTCCTTTGGATCGGAACACTGTGCCCTGATACGCCGCAGGTAAGAATCCAGCTTGCCAGTTGGGAGGACCGGCGTACGGACCGCCCCGCTGGTCGAGCAATACAACGAAGCCCGGCAGATTCTGGTTCTGGCTCCCCAGACCGTATGTAACCCACGAGCCAACGCTGGGAAATCCCATCTGTATGGAACCCGTGTTCCACTCATAATGCGAAATCACGTGATCGTTGGATGTTCCCTGGCAGGAGTGCATGAAGGCCAGGTCGTCCACGATGCTGGCGATGTGGGGAAAAATTTCCGAGACCCAGGCCCCCGATTGCCCGTACTGTTTGAAGCCGAAGGGACTCTGCATGAGGGGTCCCGGATAACCCTGGCGGACCTTGATCTCGCCCATGTTATCCATCAGCATGCGGTTGTATTTCTTCAGCGCCGGTTTGTACTGAAATGTGTCCATGTGGCTGACGCCGCCGCTCATAAAAAGCGAGATCACCGACTTGGCGCGCGGCTTGAAATGAGGAGTCTTCGCTGCCGACGGAGAATTCGGATCGCCGGTCGACTCCATGCAGGAAGCCGCTCCGACGATGGGTTCCGCGCCCAGAAGCTTTTCCTGGTTCAACAGATCAATCAGCGCAAGTCCGCTGATTCCCATGCCGGCTTCCATCCAGAACTTGCGGCGTGAGAGGAAGCTGCGTTTGCAGTGATGGTCGCTGGTACTGTCGTTCCTGTTATTCATGGCTGTCCCTGCGCCTCCCTGCGCTCATTGGATGTAAACAAATTCATTCAGGTTGAGGGTAACGTCCGCCAGATCGGTCAATGCCGCAAGCTCCGCTCTGGCGTCGCCACGTTTTTTGGCTTGTTCCGTCTGCTTTTTCAAAAACTCAAGATTGTTGTCGAGTTCCAGGGCACCCGGTTCGCGGCTTAGTGCGATGCGGTACATGGTCTTCACCTGTTCCCGCCGGTCCGGCCCGGCCTCTTTAATTACGCGGGCGGCGAAGTGTCCGGCCTGCAGCAGCATGAACTCGTTATTCAGCATGGTGAGCGCCTGAGTGGGAACCGTGCTGGTGACGCGCCGCTCGCATGTCACATTCAGATCAGGCAGGTCGAACACCTCAAACATCGGGTACTTCAAGCCGCGCTTGATGTAGGCATAAACACTCCGCCGCCATGTGTCCGGGCCCTCTTTGGTCAAATCCCACGTGCCTCGCGGCTGGTCCGCGCGGACCGTGATCGGAATTGACGGGAAGAAAGCCGGCCCGCCTGCCGTCAGATTCAGGTTCCCGCTGGCGTCCAGAACCGTATCGCGCAGAATCTCCGCTTCCACCCGGCGGATGGGGAATCGCCACAGAAACTCATCAATCGGATCCTTCTCCAGATCGGAGGTGTCATAGAATGCGGACCCCATCTTATAGGTCTCCGAATTCATCATCAGGCGCTGCATCTGCTTGATGCTCCATCCCTGCCGGACGAACTCGGTGGCCAGCCAATCGAGCAGTTCCGGATTGGATGGCAAGGTTCCCATCTTTCCGAAGTTGCCCGGAGTGGACACGATGCCACGACCGAAGTGCCAGCCCCAGATACGGTTTACCATCACGCGCGCCGTCAGAGGATTGTCGGCGGAAGCGATCGACTCGGCCAGTGCCCGGCGGCGTCCGCTGCTAACGTAATCGGGGCGGTTGGGCGGTACCGTCGGAGGTACAGATACTTTGTCGGCCAGAATGGACAGAAATCCGGGTTGAACCTGGAAGGTCTTTTCATCGCCGATGATGTCCTCGCCCGTCGCGGCGAAATAAACCGGCGGAATTTCAAATTTTTGTCCCGGCTGGGGGAGGAAACAGCACTTCACGTCGTAGGTCGGCCGCCCTGTTCCCGGAATGTGCGAGTCGCCCAATCCGTCAGGTGACAGCCGGTAGTCTCCGTCCCGCACGCCGTCAGCGACGGGCAATGGCTCGGGTAGCGCTTCGATGATTTTGTCGATCTTCGCCTGCAGTTGCTGACGCCGCGCTGCATCCGCGGGGCTCAGCTTCAGGCCATTGGGCTTATACGCGTCGGCCACGCCGAACACCAGGTTCGCTTTGGCCTGGGTTTTTTTCTTCGATATGGATCCCAGATCCGCCGCGATCTGATCGGGATCTGAATCTTCCGGAGCGATCAGCACCTGTGCCACCAGCAGTTTCTGACCGGGAGTTCTCCCGGCTTCCGGCGTGTTGATGGCCTCCCGGATGTCATCCGGGTACTTCTTCAACGCGTCCTGAACCTGCTGTTGCCTCTGCTTTTCCCGATACGGCTTTTCGATCCGGGCGATTTCCTGCTGTAGCGGCGTCAGTTTCGTCTCCGCCTCTTTCTTCAGACGCTCAAACTCCTGGATCTTCTCTTTTGGCGCCAGCGGATGGTCGTAATCCACATATCCCCAAAAAGCGGATACCGCCTTGAAATAATCCAGCCGGGTGATGGCATCGAATTTGTGGTCATGGCAATGGGCGCAATTGACCGACAACCCCATAAACCCCTGGAAGGTCGTTCGAACCATGTCGTCCATGTAGTCGTAGCGATACGACGGATAGTTCTTCTCGCGAAACCGGACGCGGGGACCAGTGCGGTAGAAAGTCGTCGCGGTGAGGCTGTCAAAGGTGGGCTTATCGATTTCGTCACCCGCAAGCTGTTCGACGATCAGTTGATTGTAAGGTTTGTCCTCATTGAAGGCCTTGATCACATAATCCCGATACCGCCAGCCGTTCTCCACCGTGATATCGAATTCGAATCCGGAGCTGTCCGCATAACGCGCGACGTCCAGCCAGAAACGTCCCCAGCGCTCCCCATAATGCGGTGAAGCGAGCAACCGGTCGACGAGCTTTTCATAGGCCGCTGGATCCTGGTTTTTGACGAACGCGTCAACTTCTTTGGGTGGTGGCAACAAACCCCACAGATCGAGGTAAGCCCGCCGGATAAGGGTTTGTTTGTCAGCCTGTGGTGCGGGAACCAGTCCCTTCTGGTTCATCCTGTCGCGAACAAAGGCATCAATCGGGTTTAACGCAAAGCGGGTATCATTCACTTTCGGCGCAGGAAAGCGCACCGGCTTCTGGTAAGCCCACCAGTTCCTGTCTTCGTCGGTAAACTGCCTTTCCTTGTAGTCTCCGTAGGTGGACGGCACATCAGAGACGGGCTTGTTTGACGAGGTTATCCGGGTATCGGTCGCATCCCATTTGGCACCCTGATCGATCCAGTCTTTCAGCGTAGCGATATCGGCTGCACTTAGTGATGTCGCCGGAGCCATGGGCATCACTGGCTGTATTTTCCCGGTCACCCGTTGCATCAGCAGGCTGGCCGCGGCATTTCCGGGGACCACGGCAGGTCCGCTTGCGCCGCCCTTCAGCATCCCCGCCCGCGTATGCAGGTCTAACCCGGATGCCTGCAGTCTCTCCCCATGGCACTGGACACAGCGCTGCAGGATTGCCAGCGCATCCTGTTGCGAGACTGACTTCTGGGCCGTCGCCGACGCGGTGAACGCTGACAAAAGAAACAAGACGGACCATGCAACCCTGAACTGCCGCAGGCGGCCAGCCAATGTTTTACCCACGGCTATTTGCTTCATGTAAGTCCTCACCACGAAAATCCAGGCCCACGCGGTCTGTCACCGAAGATAATACACTCTTTTCCGGTCGGACTCCAGCGGGGTCAACGTGGGAAGCTCTCGGCCCTCGGCCGGAATGAAGCGCTGCACCATCACCGCTGCCTCATGCGGATGATGGTTCCTCTCCTCACTACAAAGCGGAGGCTCGCTTTTGGCAGCTAGCCAGCGGGCTTCACCGCCGCGAAGCGAATCCGCATGTAATCGGCGGTCCAGTTGCCGTCAGAGTCGCAGAGCGAAGGCCGCAACAGGTCTTCGATTTCGTGAATCGCCGCCTTTCGGTCCGCGTTTTCCAGCCCGCCCAGGAACGGTTGCGAAAAGGTCTCCAGCCAACCCTCAATTCCCGCCGCCAGCGGCGTGGGCCGGGGAATGAGTTCCAGATATCGGACCTGGAAACCCTGGCCCTCCAGCCGGGCGCGGAAATCCCGCGTAGTGGGAAAGTACCACGGTAATGAATAGTCGACACCTCGCCGAATCAGCACCGCGTGAATCGCCGTGCAGATGGCCGCCACGCAGCCGTGTCCCCCGAACTCGCCCACAAACCGTCCGCCTGGCCGCAGGCTTCGCGCCACGCCGCGCACAACGTCATCGGTGCGCGGCATCCAGTGCATGGCGGCATTAGTGAAAACGGCGTCGAACTCTTCGGTGAAATCCAGTTGTTGGGCATCTGCCACATGGGCGTCCAGACCTCGCGCGCAAGCTGCGGCAATCATCTCGGGCGAAGCGTCCACTGCCACTACTGTTGCGATCTTCGACAACTGTGCGGTGAGTGCGCCATCGCCGCAACCCATATCCAGAATCCGTTCACCCGGCTGCGGGTTGAGCAATTCCAGAGTCGGCTGACCCAGATCAGAGACAAATCGCGCGTTGCGCGCGTAAACATCGGCATTCCACGTTTGTGCGGCCATCCATTGATGATCGCGCGCGGTTGTTGTTTGACTCCGGTGATGCGGATGCGAACCGCCATCTTTGTATTCGTCGCGATTCTTACCGGCTTGTATTACCGTTGGGCAGTGCGCGCGGCGGGCGAAGAGTTCCTGCAACGCGGTACCGCCCCCGTTAGCCCCTGCGTCCGCGCACCGGTGGGGGTGGCGGTAGAGGGACAACCGGAACTTCCGGCTCCACCGGCTTCTTCGGCCTGGCGTTCAAGTGCTTGATAATCGTATCCCGCATCGCTTTGGCAAACTTCGGCGTGCCCAATTTGGCACCCGTCGCCACCACCTGCTCTTCGGTAACTTCCTGCGCCAGCGGCAGATACTTCGCATAGAACGCCCGAATGCGATCCTGCACCACGCGCTGATCCGACGAATACAACACCGTCAGAATCTCGTTCTCACTGGCCTTTTCCAGAACTTCCCAAACCTGCGATGGCTTATGAATCTTGGGAGAGCGGATGTCTTTTTCCAGCTTGATGGCAGCGGCATCCAGCTTCTTCAGGCCAGTCAGTTCTTCGGCTGATAATGCCAGGGACCGCAACGCCTCGGCGCGGTCTCGTGTACCAAGCTTCTCCAGAATCACGCTCAGAAAAGCCAGCCAACCGTCTTTGGGCGCGGGAACTACCGCTTGTATTGCCTTGTCAAAACGCGCCAGCCCGGCAACATTGAGCTTCTCGCCAGTCCAGCCGGGTGCCGCCAGTTTCAGTAATCCGCTGCGATCCAAACCCTCCAGAGCCGCCGCCGCTGCAGAATGCAGCGACAGCGCCCGCAACTCCGGCGCCAGGGCCGAGGGCGAAGCCGCCGCCTCATACTGCTCCATCAGGGAATTTTCCAGTTGCGACAACGTGCGGCTCACCGGCTCCAGTCCCAGCGTGTGCTGAAAACGGAAGAGTCGGAACAGCCGTGAAGGGTCGTCGAAAAACGAATAAGAGTTGGTGGCGCGCAGTTCCTTGTTCACCAGATCGGCCTGCCCGTTGGTGGGATCGACCAGCAATCCGCGTGATCCGCGATTTAGAGACAGCGCGATGGCGTTGATGGTAAAGTCACGTCGCGAAAGATCTTCGTGAATGGTCGCCGGTGCGATCTGCGGCTTACCGCCGGGCTTGCTGTACTTCTCGGTGCGCGCGTTGGCCACCGACGCGCGCACGCCGCCCGGCAGCAGCAGTTCTACAGAGCGCTTCAGGCTGTCTTCGCTCAGCACCTCGCCGTGCATCGCGTGCGCCAGGGCTTTCCCTACCTTCGGGGCATCATGCTCCACCGTGAAGTCCAGATCGCGAATGGGTGCGCCGCGCAGCATCTCGCGCATCGCGCCGCCGGTGAGCCAGACACTCTGGGCTCCCTCGGTGGCAATGCGGGAAATTTCCGCCACCACTTTGCTTTGACTGGCGTCCAGGTGATTGTCTAAAACGAAGATGTAATCCGCCATCGGCTCAGGCCCTCGGGTGATGTTGATCCAGCGTATCCCGAAGCCGGGTGCGGACCACGTGAGTATAAATTTCGGTGGTGGCGAGATCGGCATGGCCGAGCATCGCCTGGACGCTGCGCAGATCAGCGCCGCCTTCGAGCAAATGAGTCGCGAAGGTGTGGCGCATTACATGCGGCGAAAGATTGTGGAAGATACCAGCCTTGCGGCCGTTCAATTTGATGGAAGCCCAAAATGCCTGACGGGTCATCGCGCTCCCCCGCGCGGTAACAAAAAGGTAGGGCGAACTCCTGCCTTTCAACAACTGCGGACGGCCCTGCTCGACGTACCCGCTGAGTGCGGCCACCGCCGCCGCGTGGATTGGTACCAGCCGCTGCTTGTTGCCTTTTCCCGTCACCCGCACCACTCCCAGACCAGAGTCCACATTGGCCAGACGGAGATCGATCAATTCGCTGACCCGGATTCCGGTTGCATACAAGAGTTCCAGCATGGCATGGTCCCGCCTGCCGTTGGGGCGGGCTGAATCCGGGGCCGCGATCAGTTTCTCAACCTGACCCCGGTTGAGAAACTTGGGAATTCGTGTCCATTGGCGCGGCGTGGAGATATGTTCCGTGGGGTCAGCCGTGATCTTTCCCTCCTGCAACAGGAAGCGGAACAGGCCGCGCACGGCGCTCAGGTTGCGGGCGATGGATCGACTACCTAAACCTTTATTATACAAAGAGTTAACGTATTCCGCCAAAGCCTCTGCACCGGGATATTCGGCGGTACCGTGGGCATCTGCAAACCGGACAAATACCCCCAAATCGCGGCTATAGGCGTCCAGGGAGTTCTTCGCCAGACCCTTCTCCATCCGACTCCAGGTCAGAAACATACGGACCGCGCGTGAAATCCCGGTATCCGAGACGATGGCCTGCATTCCGGCGATTGAACCCTTTGCAGCAATGATACAATAATTTGGAAAATGTTTAAATCAATTCTGCTCAGAGTGTTACCAGCCTGACCGGAACTGAGGTACGGTGGCCAGCTCTACAGCGAAAAAAGTCGTGGTTCGCCGCTTTGAACGCGAGAGCGTCACTGGGTTTGTCAATCCTTTCAGCTATTTACAGCCGGAAACCGTCGAGCTGCTGAAAACCGACGGGTCTTTGGCCCTGCTTCCCTACGCCGAAATCAAAAGTATCGCCTTTGTGAAGGATTTCGAAGGCGACAGCGAGCCGGGCCGCATTTTCCTCAACCGACCGAAATTGGAGGGGCTGTGGGTACGCCTGCTCTTTCGGGACGGTGAAGTGATGGACGGCATTCTGCCCAACCAACTGCTCACCTGGGACACCCTGGGGTACACGGTGACCCCGCCCGAGCCGGATGGGAACGCGCAGAAGATCTTCGTGCCCCGCCAGGCGCTGCGGAATGCGCAGGTTCTGGGGGTAGTAGGGAGCCCGCTGCGCGCGAAGAAGAAGAAGGGGCCAGTGGAAGAGCAGCCTTCGCTGTTCTGAGTTGGCCGGATCTGCCACCCTGCTAAGGGAAGTAACTTAACATGGCTTGCCAAAAACTGTGAAGCCATCACTGCCCAGCCCAGCTTCCTTCACTTCCCCAACTGATTGTAAGCAACACGCGTGGCTTCTGCCTGGGCGGCGAGGCTTACGTCAAGGGGGCAGCGTTTGCGTATGTCCGCCCAGACCCCCATACTCCGCTCAAACAGTTTAGTCGCGCGCTCCCGGTTCTCCTTGCCCGGGGAGCGTCGTGCCGCCTCGGCCTGTCCCCGGTAACTCAGCGCAAGCTGTGCGGCAACGTACACGTCGGATGGAGCCTGCTCCCGAATGCGGTTACTCACACTCGTTGCCTCGCTGAAGCCGGCCTCGGCCTCCGCCAGCCCATCCCGTTGTGATGCCAGCACCAGATCCGACACCCGATTCAGGCTGATCGCGTAGGTAAGTTGGGCGGGGATGTTGTGTGGATCGTGTTCGGCAAGGCCTTTTCGTATCCGCAGGGCCTCCCTGTGAGACGCCATGGCCCGGTCCGTGTGGCCTTCGTCGAATTCCAGCTCGCCCATGTGATAAATCCCCACGGCCAGGTCGTAGGGCGCTTGCCGGTCAGACCGATCCTGACGCGCAAGAGTTTCCTGGCGCTGTATGCAGCGGCGCAGGTAGGGGGCCGCTCTTGAATACTGCTTCATCACCCTGAGCGTCATGCCCAGCAACTGTTCGCGTACTCCGAACTGACGCTGCATCTGACGGTTCGGGTTCGGGACCGCTGCCATGGTTCTTTCATATGTTTCGAGGAGGCCCGCCAGCGCGGCGTCGAGGTGCCCTTCCATGCGCAGGACCAGCGCCGCTTCTCCCGAATTAACGTCCCTCCGGAGTATCTCCCAGCTGCTACCCGGCTGAATGGCCGCTACCCTGTCACAGTATGAGAGAGCGAGGCGGTATTCGGCCAGCGCTCCATCCAGATCTCCGGACGAACGCAGGCGGTTTCCCCGTATCTGGTGCAAGAATGTGATCGATTGAAGCACTGCCACATCGCCGGGGTTTCTGGTGAGCAACTGCGACCCGATTTGCAATCCGCCGGCCATCAGTTCAGCGGCGGGTGCCGGGTCCGGCAGAACTAGTCCGAGGCGCGCAGTTACTCTGATCAGTTGCTCGCCCCGTCTGCTGTCGGGACGAGCCTTCCATTGGGACATCAAAATGGCCCGTGCGGTTCGGTAGTGCTCCAGCGCGCGGTCCGCATCACCCAGATTCGCGGTGAACTGCAGGCCATAGGAGTCGGCCAGCCGCTCATGGGCGGTGGCCAGGTCCATCTGCAGTTCATCGTCCCTTGTCTGCGCTCCGCCGAGGTCGGTCAGGTGTTTAAGCGCTTCGCTGCTCAGTGCCCGCTCATCTTCGGTGAGGCTGCCGTGTCCTGAGTTCCCCACCGTGGTCAGCACCACGTGGGCAAAGCCGCGCACCGACTGGTATCGGTGCTCCGCGACAATCCCTTTCCACGTGGAAACCGCTGTTCCCGCAACCATGGCGAAGAGGGCGAGAGCCGCCAATCCCGCGCTCGCGCGATTCCGCAGCACAAACCTTCGCAGGCGGTAAATGGTGGAATCAGCAGTCGCCGATACGGGTCTCCCTGACTGAAATGACTCCAGATCGCCGACAAACTGTTCTACCGTTCCGTAGCGTCGGGCGGGTTCTCTGTGGAGCGCCATCATCACGATATTGTCCAGATCTCCGGTCAACTCGCTGCGCCGCTGTCGCGAAATCGTCCCGACCCGGCTGGGGAGGAGCGGCGTGGAGCCGGTGACGACCTGAACGGCCGCATCAAGTCGTGCACCGACGAATTTAAAGGGCGGGACGCCGGCCAGCAGTTCGTACAACACCACGCCGAGAGAGTAAACGTCAGAAGCCGTCGTGACTGGTTCTCCACTCAACTGTTCCGGGCTGGCATAGGCCGGCGTCATCCGCCCACCGCCTGTCACTGTGTCCGAATCGCCGGAGTCCAGAATCTTCGCAATCCCGAAATCAAGCAGTTTCACCTCCCCGCTGGCCGTCACGAGGATGTTGGCCGGCTTGAGATCGCGATGCACTATGAGATTCCGATGGGCATGCGCCACGGCCGCGCAGACTGAACGAAAGAGCGTAAGTATACCCGTTGAGTCCAGCTCTTTTGAGAGGCAATACCGGTCAATGGGCAGGGCATCCCGGACGTGCTCCATTACCAGGTACGATTGTCCGCTGGGGCCGGTACCCCAATCGATCAGCCTGGCGATGTTCGGGTGTTCGAGTTGCCCCAGCGCCCTCCGCTCCTCACGGAAACGGCGCTGAAAACCGGCAGCGTAGTGCAGGATCTTAATCGCCACGGTTTGCCGGAAGCCGTCGTCGCCGCGTATTGCTTCAAAGACCGTTCCCATGCCGCCGGAACCGATTTCACGCACCAGAACATAGGGACCCAGATGGCTGCCCGCGCTTGGGTAGTTTGCATCCCAAGCGGGAGCATCCGGCAGTTCATCGAAGCGTTCCGATTCCGCCAGAAGTGCCGCGAGTTCAAGAGCAAGTTCAGGGTCCTCCGCGCGGAGGCTTGCGATGCTCTGCTCGCGGCCCGACACATCGCGTTCGACAGCCTCATGGAAAGCGGCACGCAGCCGGTCCTGACGCCCGGCACCGTTCATGGGGCTGTGCCTTCCCGCAATCGCAGACTGAGCCAGGCGCGCGCCATGGCCCAGTCGCGCTTTACGGTCTCCTTTGAAAGGCCCAGAAGCGCGGCAACTTCGGGCACAGTCAGGCCCGCGAAAAAACGCAGCACCACAATTCGGGCCTGGCGCGGATAGAGTTGCTCCAGCCTGACCAGTGCCTCATCCACCGCCAGAATATCGATGGTGTTGCCGGGCAGCGCCGCGTGCCACTCGGCAAGCATAATCGGGCCGGACTCGCCGCCACGCTTCAGGCGACCGCGGGCGCGGGCGTAGTCCACCAGTATCCGGCGCATGACATTGGCCGCCGCTCCCATGAATTCGGAATGGCCGGACCATTCGCTTCCTTCACTTGAGGAAAGGCGGAGCCAGGCCTCATTGACCAGGGACGTGGCTTGCAGGGTGTGGCCGCCGCGCTCATTCCGCAACTGCCGCTGTGCAATCGCGCGTAATTCGTTGTAGAGCTGCGCGAAGCACACGTCGGTTGGCAGCGTACTGGGGGAATCAGGCTGCATCCTGCCCGAAGCCGTCTGCAACGGGTGCCATGACGATACCACAAACAAGGGGCTTTCAGAAGACTCGCTGACCCGTTTTCGGCGCGGCTGTCGCCACTTTTAAGATAAGGCGCGGCTTTCGGCGCGTCGGGAGCCTCACAATGAAACTGAACAAGATCCTCGCAACTCTGCTGTTGACATCCGCTGGAGCGAGAGGAGCGGCAATCTACCATGCCGTCGACCTGGGAGTGGTGGGGGCACGTGACCTCAACAACTCCGGCCAGGTGGTGGGAAGCTACCAGTCGAGCGACGGCAACCGTAGCCATGCATTCCTGTGGAGCAACGGCATCAGGACCGATTTGGGGACGCTGGGAGGTGGTAGCGGATCGACGAGTAGTGCATATGCGATTAACGATTCCGGCCAGATCACGGGTACCTATCAAATCCCCGGAGGTGCGGGCGGTGCCTTTCTGTACAGCAACGGGACCATGAGCGACCTTGGCACCGGAGGCTACGGTGCAGGTTACGACATCAACCGTGCAGGCCAAATCGCCGGAAAAACGACCCAATTTGCCGGTGGTGCAAGTGCTCCGTTCCTGTGGACAAACGGGACCTTGCAGAACCTGGGATTTCTCGGTTCGGGAAATCAGCACCTAACCAACGGGTCAGCTTTCGCTCTGAACAACACCGGCGAGGTGGTAGGAATCACCGAAAATGGAAATATTGCCGATCAATCAGACCACGCTTTCCGTTACAGCAATGGTGTCATGTCGGATCTGGGGTTGGGCGCAAACAAGCAGGCATTCGATATTAACGATTCGGGACAGATTACCGGAACGCTGGACTCAACAAATAGCACCGCACAAGGTTTTATTGACACCAATGGCGTGATCAAAACGCTGCCGATGCCTGGTGTGGGGATCAATTCGAGCGGCCAGGTTGTTGGCGGCAACGCCAACGGGACTGGCACATTTCTATACAGTGGCGGCATCGTAACGTCTCTGAACGGCACGACTGATTGGGACATTACCGTGTTCGGGGCAATTGCAATCAACGATGTCGGGCAGATTCTCGTGGCCGGGCTGCCCGGGCTGGCAGGATCCACAGGAGGCCCTGAGCACACATACCTGCTCACGCCTCTGGCCGCCCCCGAGCCATCCAGTCTCTTGCTGGTGGCGGCTTTTGGTGCGGGCATGACGCTTCGCAGGTTATGGTCAATGAAGCGGAGGCTTGCTTCCTCCGCATGGGTTGTCGCGTCGACGCTGGCGATGCTCTCCTGCCGACCCGGCGCATCGCGTTCGACAGCCGCATGAAAAGCAGCACGCAGCCGGTCCTGACGCCCGCACCGTTCATGGGGCTATGCCTTCCCGCAATCTCAGACTGAGCCAGGCGCCAGTCAGTGCCTCATCCACCGCCAGAATATCGATGGTGGTACCGGGCAGCGCCGCGTGCCACTCGGCAAGCATAATCGGGTCGGACTCGCCGCCACGCTTCAGGCGACCGCGGGCGCGGGCGTAGTCCACCAGTATCCGGCGCATGACATTAGCCGCCGCGCTCATGAATTCGGAATGGCCGGACCATTCGCTTCCTTCACTTGAGGAAAGGCGGAGCCAGGCCTCATTGACCAAGGACGTGGCTTGCACAGGGTGTAGCCGCCGCGCTCATTCCGCAACTGCCGTTGTGCGATGGCGCGTAATTCGTTGTAGAGCTGCGCGAAGCACACGTCGGTCGGCAGCGTACTGGGAGAATCCGGCTGCATCCTGCCCGAAGCCGTCTGCAACGGGTGCCATGACGACACCACAAACAAGGGGCTTTCAGAAGAAGCGCTGACCCGTTTTCGGCGCGGATGTCGCCACTATAAAGTAAGGCGCGGTTTTCCGCGCGCCCGGAGCCTCACAATGAAACTGAACAAGATCCTTGCAACTCTGCTGTTGACATCCGCTGGAGCGAGAGGAGCGGCAATCTACCATGCCGTCGACTTGGGAAACGTGTATGCACGTGACCTCAACAACTCCGGCCAGGTGGTGGGAGGCTACGAGTCGAGCGACGGTAACAATGGCCATGCATTCCTGTGGAGCAACGGCATCAGGACCGATTTGGGGACGATGGGAGGTGGTAGCGGATCGACGAGTGGTGCATATGCGATTAACGATTCCGGCCAGATCACGGGTAACTATCAAATCGCCGGAGGTGCGGGCGGTGCCTTTCTATACAGCAACGGCACCATGAGCGACCTTGGCACCGGAGCCTACGGTGGAGGTTACGACATCAACCGTGCAGGCCAAATCGCCGGAATCACGTACCAATACGCCGGTGGTGCAGGTGCTCCGTTCCTGTGGACAAACGGGACCTTCCAGAACCTGGGATTTCTTGGTTCGGGAAATCAGAACGTAACCAACGGGTGGGCTCGCGCTCTGAACAACTTCGGCGAGGTGACAGGATTTACCTCCAATGGAAATATTGCCGATAACTCAGAACACGGTTTCCGTTACCGCAATGGTGTCATGTCGGATCTGGGCGCCAACAAGCAGGCATTCGATATTAACGATTCGGGACAGATTACCGGAACGCTGGACTCAACAAATACGACCGCACAAGGTTTTCTTGACACCAACGGCGTGAGCCAAACGCTACCGGGCTATGGTGTGGGGATCAATTCGAGCGGCCAGGTTGTCGGCGTCAACAGCAACGGGACCGGTGCATTTCTTTACAGTGGCGGCATCGTAACGTCTCTGAACGGCGCGACTGACGTGGACAATACTTTGTACTCGGCAATCGCAATCAACGATGTCGGGCAGATTCTCGTGGCCGGATACTTTCAGCACGAATATCTGCTCACGCCTCTGGCCGCCCCCGAACCATCCAGTCTCTGGCTCGTGGCGGTTCTTGGTGCGGGCATGATGCTTCGCAGGTTATGGTCAATGAAGCGGCAGTGCAGGGCTGAGCGAGGCGATGTGCGCGAATGGCATGTGCGAAGTAGATAAAAGCGCTCCCGTTCTGCATGCGGCCGGTACCGGCGATTGTGAGCACCGCTCCACTTTGGCGTCCTCCAGAACCCCGGTCACAACGATTTTTCACTGATTCCAAACCACTTAACACCAGCACCACCGTCCCCTCGGTGTACTCTCATAGCGAGGTACACAATCGTGCTCCCGCTTTCACAACCAATCGCCGCCAACCGCGACAGCAGGTTTCACCTGAAACCCGCGCGTAAAACGAACCGGTAAAACTTTGTGCAAGTCACGGTTTTCACCTCGGTCGCCCAATCCAACCTCAACAAAACACGCCACCCCACCCCGGTGGGTCTGTTTTTTCCAATGCCCCTTTTCGGGAGCAAATCCGAAGCCGGCAGCGAGGTAGTGATGAATCATCCACACAATTGTCCGTAACCCTTTTGGGACGCTTGACTTCGGGGTCGCCACTGCATAAACTCAGGCTGTTATCGTGAGGTCCGTACAATGAAGATATTTCTGGCCGGTGTCGGGCTTCTGGCGCTCGTAACCCTCTCCGCGCAGGCCCAAATTCCAGCTTCCATGCCCGTCGCGGCCCAGCAAATACTGGTCAACAAATACTGCGCCGGTTGTCACAACGAAAAGATGAAATCCGGTGGCTTCTCATGGTCGAAGATCGACCTCGCACACCCGGATCAGCAGGCCGAAGCGGTAGAGAAGGTCATTCGGAAAGTGCGCGCCGGCATGATGCCACCCTCCGGCCTCCCCCGCCCGGATTCCACCACGTTGCGTTCCTTCGCCAATTCCGTAGCCTTTAATGTCGATAAGGTTGCCAACGCCCGCCCTGCCACCGGCGCGCCCGAACTGCATCGTCTGAACCGTACCGAATATCACAACGCAATTCAAGACCTGCTCGATCTCGACGTCGATGTCACCGCTCTTCTTCCACCCGACGACATGTCGCACGGTTTCGACAACATGGCCGACGCGCTGAGTGTGACCCCCGCGCTCATGCAGGGTTACGTCCGCGCCGCCGGAAAGATCTCACGCCTCGCCGTAGGCGATCGCACCACAACTTCTTTCCAGACCCGCTACAACGTGCCCAAGGTAATTAACCAGATGCGCCATGTGGATGGTGCGCCGTTCGGCACCCGTGGCGGTACTTCTGTCATGCACACCTTCCCGGCCGATGGCGAATACAAGTTCAGCCTGACCATGTATTACTACTACCTGGAGCAACTCTTCGGTATCGCGCTGCCGAAGAATCTGGCCGACCAGGAAATTGAAATTTCCCTCGATGGCGAACCGGTCACGCTGTTCAAGATTGATGCCAAAGTGCCTGAAACCAAGGCCTCGTTCGTCACCCCCGCGACGAAAGTAACGGCTGGCCCGCACCGCGTTTCCGCGGCGTTTGTGGATCTTGCCGATGGCCCCGTGGTGGATACCGTTCACCTGGATGAGCAGGTACTGCTCGACGTTTCCATTGGCCTGCAACCGGGCATGACTACTTTGCCCCAGCTGCACACCCTCACCGTGGAAGGGCCGCTAAAGATCGAAGGCGTTTCCGAAACCCCCAGCCGCCGCAAGGTATTCACCTGTCGCCCGTCCGGTAAGGACGAAGAGCTGGCTTGTGCGAAGAAAATTATTTCCTCGCTGGGCCGTCAGGCTTTCCGCCGCCCTATGAACGAATCTGACGTGGACCGCCTGTTGGGCGGCTACCAGTTTGGCCGTAACGAAGGCGACTTCGAAAGCGGCGTCCGCATGGCTGTGCAATCCATGATTGCCGATCCGCAGTTTGTGTTTCGCTTCGAACGCACGCCTTTGAATGTCACGCCCGGTGCCAACTACCGCATTGGGGATATGGAACTGGCATCACGCCTTTCCTTCTTTTTGTGGAGCGCTCCGCCCGATAACGAACTACTCACGGTGGCCAGCCAGAACAAATTGCATGAATCCGACATTCTCGACAAACAGGTTAGCCGCATGTTGGCCAGCCCCCGCGCCGACGCTTTAACCCATAATTTCGCCACCCAGTGGCTGCACCTGCAGAACCTGAAGGAGGTGGATCCAGACGGCGTTCTGTTCCCCGAATTCACGCGCAATCTGGGTCTTTCCATGCTGCATGAAACCGAAATGCTGTTTGGCAGCGTGATGCGCGAGAATCGCAACATCGTCGACCTTCTCACCGCCAACTACACCTATGTGGATGAAGTGCTGGCCAGGCACTACCGCATTCCCAACGTGATGGGTACCACCTTCCGCAAAGTTCCACTCACCGACCCCAACCGCTTCGGCCTGCTGGGTCAGGGCAGCATTCTAACGCTGACGTCGCAAGCCAACCGCACTTCGCCCGTGCAGCGCGGCAAGTATGTCATGGAAGTGATTCTGGGCACACCGCCTCCCACCGCGCCGCCCAATGTCCCGCCGCTGAAAGAGAACATGAATAACGAGAAACAACTCTCGGTTCGGCAACTCATGGAGCAGCACCGGGCCAATGAGCCCTGCGCTTCCTGCCACAAAATGATGGATCCCATCGGGCTGTCACTCGAGAACTACGATGCCGTGGGCCTGTGGCGCGAGAAGGATGCGGGAGCAAAGGTCGATGCCTCCGGCACGATGTACGACGGCTCGAGGCTCACCGGACCAGTCACGCTGCGCGATGCTGTGCTGAGCCATCAGGACGCCTTCATCGGGAACTTCGCGGAAAACCTGCTGGCCTACGGTGTGGGTCGCGTGCTGGATTACAAAGACCTGCCCTCGGTGCGCGGAATTGAGCAGGCAGCGGCAAGCAACAACAATCGTTTCGCGGCATTTGTTTTGGGCGTCATCAAGAGCCCGCAGTTCCGCATGCGGCGCGCCGAAGAAGCGTCGGCAACGGCCACCGCGGCAAATAATCAATAAGGAGAATCAGATGTCATTTAATACCAAAAAATATCTCTCCCGGCGCACCATGTTGCGCGCAGCGGGCGTGTCGCTGGGCCTGCCGTTTCTCGATGCCATGGTTCCCGCACAGACTCCCCTGCATAAGACGGCCGCGCAGCCCAGGCCGCGCCTCGCATGCCTCGAAATGGTCCACGGCTCCGCCGGATCAACTGTTGAAGGCACCCGCAAGGCCTACTGGATTCCAACCAAACAAGGCCGCGACTTCGAGATGCCGTTCTCGCTCACACCCCTGGAGCCGTATCGCGATTACCTCAGCATCATCAGCAATACCGATCTTCACCACGCCGATGCGTTCATTGCCAGTGAAGACGGTGCCGATCATTTCCGCTCCAGTTCGGTTTACCTCACGGCATCGCATCCCCGGCAGACCGAAGGTTCCGACGTCCGCTGCGGTATATCCATGGACCAGGTTTACGCGCAGGCGTATGGCCAGGATACTCCCCTGCCCTCCATCCAGCTCTGTATTGAGAATGTGGATGCTTCCGGCTCCTGCGGTTATAACTACAGCTGCGTATACTCCGACACCATCAGTTGGGCCACGCCCACTACGCCGCTGCCCATGACCATAGACCCGCGCATGGCGTTTGAAAATCTGTTTGGCGATGGCGGCACTACTTCCGAGCGCGTTCTGCGCCAGCGGGAAACCAAAAGCATTCTGGATTCCATCCGCGGCGAAGTCTCATCCCTTGCCCGGGGTTTGGGCTCCCGCGACAAGGCCCGTCTCGACAGTTATATGGATAACGTGCGTGAGATTGAGCGCCGGATTCAGCTCATTGAGCAGTACAACGCAAAGAATCCGAATCGCGAACTGCCCTCGGCACCGCTGGGCGTACCCGACGCCTGGGAAGACCACGTGAAGCTGATGTTCGACCTGCAGGTGCTGGCCTTTGCCGCTGATGTCACGCGCGTCTCTTCCTTCAAGATGAGCCGCGACACCAGCCAGCGCGTATTCCCCGGTTCCGGCGTAAAGAGCCCGTTCCACTCGCTCTCGCACCACGGCGAGTCACCCGCCACGCTGGCCGAGATGGCGCAGCTCAATAAGTATCACGTGGGCGTTCTGGCCTACTTCCTGGAAAAACTGAAGAACACGCCGGATGGCGACGGCAATCTTCTGGACCACTCGCTGGTGGTCTATGGCAGCCCCATGGGCGATTCAAATGTACACGGCCACAAGCGCGTGCCGCTGCTTTTTGCGGGCAAGGCCGGTGGCGCAATCAGGGGCAACACGCACGTATACAGCAAAGATGGTACGCCCATGGCAAACGCCTGGCTCACCGCACTGAACCGCCTGGGCGTGAAGCGCGACATCTTCGGCGACAGCACTTCTGAGGTCGCAATCTAATATGCGTACTACTCTTCTACTCTCCTTCTGCGCGGCATTGGCGTGGGCCGATGCCCCTGCCACTATCAGCGGAAAAGACACCCGCCTGGCTGTGGCGGCCCAACAGGGTGACAAAGATGCCGTCACGTCCCTGCTGAAAGAAAAGGTCGACGTCAACGTGGCCCCCGGCGATGGCACCACCGCCCTCCATTGGGCCGCCTGGCGCGGTGATGTGGATATTGCGAAGCTGCTGTTGAAAGCCGGTGCTGATCTCAAGGCAACCACTCGTCTCGGCAACCTCACCCCGTTGATGCTGGCCGCAAAGACCGGACAAGCCGGCACGGTAAACGTGCTGCTGGACGCCGGTGCGGATACCAAATCCACCACCGCTACAGGTTCCACCGCGTTGATGCTGGCCGCGGCCGCGGGTAATGTGGACGCCGTGAAGTCGCTGCTCGACCATGGCGCTGACGTCAATGCGAAGGAAAAGACCTGGGGCGAGTCGGCCCTGATGTATGCCGCCGCGTTAAACCGTTCTGAAGTTGCCAAGCTCCTGATCGCTCGTGGTGCCGATTGGAAAGCCACCACGCGCGTGGTTAGCCTGAGCAAAGACACCGGCTACGATCCGGATGACGCCAACGAGCGCTACGACAACGAAAAGCCTGCTGCACCAAAGGACCCCGCGGAAGCCGAGAAAGCGAAGAAGGCTGCGGCCGCCCGTGCCAGGAGCGCCAGCATGAGATCGGCCGACAATATGGGCGGTATGAGTGCCCTGCATTTTGCCGCGCGCGATGGCCAGATGGAAACGGTGCAGGCTCTGGTTGCCGCCGGCGTGGATGTGAACCTGGTCAGTGCCGCTGATAAGACATCCGCCATGCTGCAGGCCATCTACAACGGCCACTATGACATTGGGAAGTATCTGCTGGATCACGGCGCAGATGCCAAACTCGTCAACGACGACGGTCTGGCGGCGGCTTATGCCGTAGTGGACCAGCAATGGGCCAACCGCACCTGGTATCCGCCGGCCAATACCGGCCAGGAAAAGACCAACTACCTCGACCTGCTGACGGCTCTGCTGGACAAGGGTGCCGACCCCAACGTGCAGACCACGAAGAAGGTTTGGTTTCGTCGCTTCCATGATGACTGGATTGATTCGCCCGGCGCGACAGCTTTCTGGCGAGCCGCCCAGGCCAACGATCTGCCCGCCATGAAGGTTCTGATTGCACACGGTGCCGATCCGAATCTGAAGACCATCCACATGGCTTCCGCCATGCAGTCTGCCGCCGGTTACGGCGTGGAAGATCAGCTCTCGGCATTCGCCCCCGACGCGCGCTTTGCCGTCATCCGATATATGGTGGAAGACATCCACATGGATATCAACGCCACCGACGAATACGGCTACACGCCGCTGCACGGTGCCGCCTACATGGGCGACAACGAACTGGTGAAGTACATGTTGTCGAAGGGTGCCAACATCAAGGCGAAATCACACGGCTTCATTCAGCAGGAAGGCCAGACCATTTTCGCCGCGCCCGCAGGCAAGGGCGACACAGTTGCCGATATGGCGAATGGACCCCGCACGCACGGCCTTCAGCACCCGGATACAGTGAAACTGCTGGAATCTCTGGGTGCCGAAAACTCGCACAACTGCCGCTCGGCGGTTTGCCTGCCGGAAGTGGATTCCACGCGGCCCTTTTAAGCTACAGTGGTGAATCCGGGCGGATCATGGAACGCCACATGTGTGCCACCGGACTGTTGTCGTAACCCAGGCCGTCCTTGGGCTGCTTGAACTGGCGACCGATGATGTCAATGAACGGATCAATCGTCACTTTGACATTCGGGTCGAAGGCGTAGAGGTCGTTGACCGTTACCTGGCGCGGCAGAATGTACTTCTTGTGGTTACGCACCATCTTATAGGTGTCGTCAATGTATTTTTCCGGCGTGTAGTCGCCACCGAACAGGTTGCGGTACAGGTCGGGGTACTCGTAGCCCGCCTCTTTATCTTCGTAGAAACGCAACGCCTGGTGGTAGCGGATGGCGAAGGTCACGTTCTCGGAAACATAGGGTTCAAACATCTGCGCACCCCACCAGCCATGATCCACCTTGATCAGCGCGTGCACCAGATCGTGGGCCAGACAGGCGAAGATGATCTCGTCGGACATGCCGGTCTTCATGGCACGGTTGGCGCTCTGCAGACAGTGGTTGGCGGTGCCAGAGAAGCGTTGATTGAAAAAGTCGAGGAAGGTGGGCTTCTCCGGCATCTTCGACAGAATCGTAACGTTGGGGCGACCGCTCACGAACAGATTGCCCACGCCCCGGCGATTGGGGCGGGTCTCAATCTGGGCTTCCACTTCGGCCATGGTGGGGAATTTCTTCGCCACATCATCGGCCATCGCCTCATCCAGAGCTTCGCTCATCGCGTCTTCCAGGGCGTCTGCCTTGGCCTCATCAGACATCAAACTAACGGCGGCGGCACCACCCAGCGAGGCGATAAACAATCTTCGATCCAGCGTCAAATTCATGCGAAGGTTCCTTCCGAGCGCAAATTGGATCAATCATACATCATTTTGCGGTCGAGCGCGGGCCATGCGCCGGCGGAATTCTTTTGCGATACTGGAAACGTATGCTTATGAAGTTTCTACAAGCCCTCAGTGCGTCTGTGCTTCTGGTAAACGGGGTGGCGGTAGCCGCCGAACGTGCCGACCTGAATCTTAAGGTGGTGGAAGAAATTGTCGCCAAAGTAAACGGCGACATCATCACACGGGGAGAACTGGAAAAGCAGAAGACTTCCATCATGGCCGAACTGCAACAGCAGGGTGTGGCGGAACCGGGCCTGAGCCAGCAGGTGAACAAACGGGCGGCAGATGCCCTGCGCGACCACATCGATCAACTGCTGCTGGTGCAGAAGGGCAAAGAACTGAATATCAACGTGGATGCGGAGGTCAACCGTCGTGTGGCGGACGTGCAATCGCAGAGCAAGATCAGCGACCCGGACAAGTTCCACGACTTTATCCGCGAGCAGACGGGCGAGACGTTCGAAGATTTCAAGCTGCAGATGAAAAATCAGATTCTGACGCAGCGCGTGATCGGCGAAGAGGTGTATCGCGGTATCACCATCCCCCGTGCCGACCAGCTGAAGTACTACGAAGATCACAAGGCCGAGTTCATCCGCAAAGAGATGGTTGCTCTGCGCGAGATTCTGGTATCCACCGGCGACAATTCACCGGAACGGGTTGCCGCTGCCGAGAAGAAGGCCAAAGATCTGGTGGAGCGGGCCCGCAAGGGAGAGAAGTTCAACGATCTGGCGAAGCAGAATTCCGATGCGCCCACGGCGCAGGAGGAAGGCGCTTTGGGCACCTTCAAGCCGGGCGATCTGGCGAAACAGATTGAAGACGCCGTGTTCACGCAAAACAAGGGCTATGTGACTGATCCGCTCCGGACCGCCGCGGGCTTTGAAATTTTGCGCGTGGAAGAACATTTCAAAGAAGGTCAGGCGGCTTTTGACGAAGTGGCGAGTGAGATTTCCGGGCGATTGTCTGAACCCCGGGTGCAGCCCAAACTACGAACATTTCTGACCGGGCAGCGAGCCAAAGCCTTCCTGCAAATCAAGGAAGGATTTGTGGATTCCGGCGCGGCACCGGAGAAGATTACCACCTGGCAGGACCCTGTGCAACTGCGGCCGGAAACCACCACGGCGGCTGCAGTTGCCGCACAGCGCCACTGGAAGAAGGCGTTCCGGGTGATCCCTTATGGCCGCACGCGTGGAAAACCGCTGCCTGAGCCCGCCCCCGCAGTTACTCCGGTACCGGAACAGCCGGTAAAAAACTCTGACTCGAGCCCGCGATGAAATCTCCGTTCTTGCGCGACCTCATCGCGAATGAGGTTGCGACCGGAGTATTCCTTGTCCAGTCCAAAGAAGTCCGACAAAAGCGTACCGGGGAGTCGTACCTCTCCCTGATTCTTTCTGATCGCACAGGCGATATGGAAGCGCGCATGTGGGACAACGTCGCCGAAGTGGTGGAACTGTTCGACAAGGATGACTTTGTAAAAATTCGCGGCATGATGCAGGTCTACAACAACCGGTCGCAGTTGATTATTCACAAACTGCGACCAGTGCCGGAGCAGAAAGTGGACTTTGCCGATTTCCTGCCTGCTTCAGAGCGTGATCCGGAAGAGATGTGGAGCGAGTTGCGGGCCATGGTGGCGGCCCTCGATAACGCGCATCTCCGGAATCTGCTGAACGCCTTTCTGGACGATCCGGAAATCGCCGGACGCTATAAGATTGCGCCCGCCGCGAAAGCCATCCACCACGCATTTCGCAGCGGACTACTGGAACACGTCCTGTCACTGGGCAATCTGGCCTGCCTGGTAACGCCGCATTACCCGGGCGTGGATCTCAACCTGATGATCACCGGGGTTATTCTGCACGATATTGGCAAGATTTACGAACTCTCGTATGACCGCAGCCTGGGTTACACCACGGAAGGGCAACTGGTGGGCCATATCGCCATCGGGATCCGCATGTTGACGGAGAAGCTGCGCGACGTCCCGGATTTCCCGGTTCCGCTGAGGAATGTGGTGGAGCATCTGATTCTGAGCCATCACGGACAACTGGATTTCGGCTCACCCAAGGTGCCGGTTTTCCCCGAAGCCATTCTCCTGCACTATCTGGACGATATGGATTCCAAGATGGAAGCCACGCGGGCGATGTTGGCCAAAGATCCCCAGGCGGCTGGCCTGTTTACGCCCTGGAACAACGCTCTGGCGCGCACTCTGTTACGAAAAGTACGTTATTTGGATCCCAATGAAGGGATCTCCCTGGAAAAAACGTTTCCTACAGTTGACGAGGTGCGCGGGAACAAACCCGCTGGCAACTCGTCGGCGGAAGCGGATTTTGGAGCGAAGCTCCGGGAGGCGCTTTCGTAGGAAAGGAAGCCCAATAGTGCGTGATCCGGAGATACCGCCGCCCCTGGAGATGGTTTGCCTGAGTGCGTTGTGGCATTTGGAAGAAGGCAACGTGGAAGAGGTTCGCCGCAATGCCCGGTCTGAGCGGCCCCTGGCCTATACGACTGTGTTGACACTGTTGGAACGGCTTTCCCGGCGAGGTGCGGTGACTCGGCGCAAGGATGGCCGGGGCTATCGCTACCGGCCCGCAGTAGAAAGGGCAAGTGTGCAAACCCGGGCGGTGGGCCACTTTGTTGGCTGCTATTTTGACGGATCGGCGGAGGAGTTGCGGCGTTTTCTGGCTCTCGCAGCACATTCGACGTGAACATACTCATCCGCGCAACGAACTGGATTGGCGACGCAGTGATCTCACTGCCCGCCATCCGTGCGGTGCGCGAGTGCTATCCGCAAGCCGAGCTCTGCATTCTGGCCCGGCCCTGGGTAGCGGCAGTCTACGAGGGCGAGCCCTGCATCAACCGGATACTGCTGCTGCACGGCAAGGCAGGCGCGGGCGACTTCCGGGCAAAATGGCGGTGCGCGCAGGAACTTCGGCGGGAACGATTTGATCTGGCCATCGCGCTCCCCAATTCCTTTGAAAGCGCCCTGTTGTTGTGGCTGGCCGGTATTCCCCGGCGGGTTGGCTATGCCCGCGACGGGCGTTCGCTGTTACTAACCCGGGCGGTGGCACGGCCCGAACCGGGTTCCATTGCCCGGCACGAATGCTACTACTACCTTGAGTTGTTGCGGCGTGCCGGAATCATCCGGGAAACCCCGCAGATACCGGATATTCGTTTGGAAGGCGCTGACACCGCCCGCGCCAGAGGCGAAACGCTGCTTGCGGCACGCGGCATCCTGCTGCCTGTGATTGGGGTGAGCCCGGGGGCTGCTTACGGCGGGGCCAAACGCTGGCTACCCGAACGCTTCGCTGCGGCGGCGCGGACGGTGGCGGAGAAGACCGGGGCATCGGTATTGATTTTTGGTTCCGCAGCGGAACGGGAACTGTGCGGCGAGGTGGCGGCGGGGTGTGGTGGCGTGAATCTGGCGGGATCGACCACGTTGCGCGAGTTCATCGATATGACAGCCGCATGCCAGGTCTATTTGAGCAATGACTCCGGCGCGATGCATATTGCCGCTGCACTGGGAATTCCCTCGGTTGCAGTATTCGGCCCTACCGACGAAACCGCGACGGGCCCGGTGGGGCCAAACGCCCGCCTCGTCCGCGTAGCCGTGGAGTGTGCGCCGTGCCTGAAGCGGGAATGTCCCATTGACCATCGCTGCATGACGCGGGTGAGCGCCGAAAAGGTGGCGGCGGCAGCCCTGCAGTTGATTTCCACGCGGTGATAGACTACGGGTTGTCCGCGAGCATGAAGAGCATCCTCATCGTACGCATTGGCGCGATGGGTGACATCATCCATACGCTGCCCGGAGTTGCCTCGCTAAAACGCAGTTTCCCGAACGCCAGGATTACGTGGGTGGTGGAACCGCGCTGGGCCGGGCTGCTGGAAGGCGGCGGTCTGGTGGATCGCATTGTGGCGTTTCGCCGCAATGAACCGGGCACGTGGTGGCACACGGTGACGGAGTTGCGTGAGGAGCGCTATGATTTGGCGGTGGATTTTCAGGGGGCGCTGAAATCTGCTTTTCTGGCGCGCGCGGCGCGTCCGCAACAACTGGTGGGGTTCGCGGCCGGCGTGGTCCGGGAAAGGCCTGCCGCGTGGCTTTACACCGATACCGCGGGGACGCAGTCGAGACATGTGGTGGACCAGGCGGTAGATCTGGCTATCGCCGCTGGTGCAAGTGTTCGCGTCATGGAATTCCCGCTTCCGCCGGGGCTGCCGGAAGGAAAGTTGCCGGATGAGCCGTTTGCCTTGGCCAGTCCGCAAGCGGGCTGGGCTTCCAAACAGTGGCCACCGGAGTATTTCGAGAAGCTGGCAGGATACCTGCAAAAGCGGGGGATGCCGCTGGTAATCAATGGCGCGGCGGGCGCGGTGCCGGAGATTGCGGGAACCTTGAAACACGAAAGCGGGATTACGGGATTGATCGACGCCAGCCGGCGAGCGACGCTGGTAGTGGGTGTGGACAGCGGACCATTGCATTTGGCCGCCGCCTTGGGGAAACCGGGGGTGGCCATTTTTGGCCCCACCGATCCTCTGCGCAATGGCCCTTATGGCGGAGATGTTGCGGTCTTCCGCCAGCCGGGGACACGGACGACGCACCGCAGAGGCAGGGAGATTGATCCGGCCATGCGGGCGATTTCTCCTGAACAGGTCTTCGCGGCACTGGAAGCCCGCGCTGCCTGCCGCGTCTAAGAACAAGCCGATCTAATGCGACGACACTGGTTTCCCAAGCCCTACGCCGATCTGGTGGCACGACTGCGTGTGCCCGCGGGCTTTTTGATGGTCGCGGCTTTCGGCTGGTTTTCAGAGCCGGATACACGTTCCCTGCTGACGGGGCTGCCGTTGTCGATGCTGGGGCTGGGGCTGCGCGCATGGGCAGCGGGTCATCTGGCCAAGAATGAACGGCTGGCGGTTTCGGGTCCGTATGCTTTTACGCGCAACCCGCTGTACCTGGGAACACTGCTGACGGCGTTGGGGCTGGCCCTGGCAGGCCGCAGCCTGGGGCTGGCGGTACTGTTTGCCTCGCTGTTCGCACTGGTGTATCTTCCGGCAATCGAGTTGGAGGAGCAACATCTTTCTGCCATCCTGCCGGGCTATGCGGAGTTTGCGAAACGGGTACCGCTGCTGCTTCCGCGCTGGCCGAAAGATTTCGGCGCGTGGCGTTTTTCCCTGGTGCTGTATCGCCGGAACCGGGAGTATGAAGCGTTGCTGGGCTGGCTGGTGGGAGTGGGCTGGCTGGCCTTTCGCGCCTTCTGGCTGACTGCTTCGATTTCCATGTAGGATAATCGGGTTATGCCTTATCCGGAAATGCTACTGGTTCCCATGCGGGAAGATTTGACGAAGTACGGACTGGAGGAAGCCCGAACCCCGACCGATGTGGACCGGATTCTGGCCCAGCCCGGAACCACCATGATGGTCACCAATTCGGTCTGTGGTTGCGCCGCGGGGCGCGCCCGGCCCGCTATCGGGATGGCATTGCAACATGCCGTAAGGCCGGACCACACGGCCACTGTATTTGCGGGCGGCGATGACGCTGCTGTGGCCCACCTGCGCGAGATTCTGAAAGACTTCCCGCCGTCGTCTCCCTCCATCGCTTTCTTCAAAGACGGCAAGCCGGTACGGATGATTCATCGCCGGGACATTGAATCCCGGGAAGCGCCGGAAATTGCCCGGCTGTTGACGCAGGCGTTCGACGAATTCTGCGGCACTGCCTAAGCCGGAGACAATGCCTTCCCTGCGTGGCTTCGTCGTCTTTTTTGCGGTTACCCTGCTCTGCCGAGGCCAGGAGGCGGCGGTGCAGGTGGTGGCAACACTGGAAACGGGGTCGCAGGCGGGGCTGACGATTCCGGTCACGCTCGCCTATGATCCGGCAGCCGTTGAGGCACAGGGTGAGTCTGTGGTGCCGGTGCAGCCACTAGGGGCCGGCCTGCAATCACTGCGGAGTGCCGAAGCGGTTTTTCAGGACGGGGTGTTGCAGAATATCCGGTTGTTCCTGCGCCTGGAAGATGCGCGCTCGCCCATACACAACATTGTGTTGGGAGCGGCAGGTCCCGGCAAGCTGGGATACGTGGATCAGACGGGCGGTGTTGGCACCGGCTCGTATCGTCTGGTCACGCTGCCCACTCCGCGTGACGTGAGTGTGATCCATCCCATAACAAACCCGCAACTCAGTTCGCCATGGCATGACGCGCAACCGAATCCGGTGAACGCGCCACTGGTGATTTTCGCCCCACAAACGCCGGGCGCGAATCCGCTGAATCTGGTCCATCCCTCTGCTGCGCCGGGATTACTGGTGGTAGACCCGGCACCGCTTACGCTCACAGTTCCACCGTTACCCCCGTTAAAATAGAGGCTCTATCATGATTCGCAAACTGACTGCACTCCTGTTAACACTTTTTCTGGCCACGGCCCTGTACGGGCAATACAGCAAAAAAGAAAAGAAGATTACCGAACGCACCGTGAAAGGCGTGGTGGTAGACGCCGAGGGTACTCCGGTGGTGGGAGCAGTGGTGCAGTTGAAGAATATGAAGACAGTGGCGGTGCGCTCTTTCATCACGAAAGAGAAGGGTGAGTTTATCTTCAACAGCCTGAGCATGGATGTGGACTGGGAATTCAAAGCGGAATCGAACGGACGCTCCAGTGCGCCGCGAACAGTGAGTACATTTGACAGTCACCCGGAACTCAACCTTACTTTGCAGTTGAAGTGATTTTGAACGGGGAGTGGCAGGAAAAGCTGTTTGAAGAAACGGCTGCAAGTGTGCGACTGGACCCCGCGGCATTTTCCGTACCTGCGCTGGCTACCTTCAGCGACCTTTTTCGCGACCATGCGCACGAATCGCCGGCGGCTTTTTTGTGCAGAGCACGCGCGGATTATGCCGCTGCTTTGCTGGAGCGCGGTGCGAAGCCTTCGGTTGCCGCTGCTTCGGCGGGATTCAAAAACGCGTCTGTGTTCCAGCGGCACTTCGTGGCGCAAACGGGGCTAACGCCTGGCGAATACGCGAACCTCAGGAAAGCGGGCGAATTCGACATTCGGCTGCCGGAGGGCTACCGGCCGGAAGAGGTGCTGCGATTTTTCGGACGCGACCCCGCCGGTGTCAGCGAACACGTGGAAGGGCAGCGCGTGACCAAGTGCATGCTGATCGACGGGCGAGCAGCGGTGGTGCGATTCCACCTCGGGCCAGGGGTGGCGCGATGCACAACTGATGCCCCGAATGCTTTCGCCGCACACCGGATTGCAGTCCGCATGTTGGGGCTGGATGCAGCGGCCGAAGAATTCGAACGTGGATTTGGCGAGGATGAATTATTGGGCGCAATCATTCGCCGTCAACGGGGATTGCGAATCCCTCTCACACCGGCGCCGTGGGAGGCACTGGCATGGGCGATATGCGGGCAGCAGATCAGTGTGAAAGCGGCAGTGGCCCTGCGCCGGGAATTGATTACGGCGGCGGGGACACTGCATGCTTCCGGGTTGCGGGCGCATCCGGAACCGAGCCAGGTGGCGACGCTGGATGAAGCCACGTTGCAATGCCTGAAATTTTCCCGATCGAAGGCCGAATACATGCTGGCGGCGGCGCGCGCGGTGGCCTCCGGCGATGTGCCGCTGGACAACATGCGGGCTTTTTCCGCGGTGCGCGCGGCGCGGATGTTGAAGGCGATTCGAGGTGTTGGAGAATGGACCGTGCAGTACACGTTTCTGCGCGGCCTGGCTTTCACCGATTGCCTGCCCACGGGAGACGTGGGGTTGGCGCGGGGGCTGGAAGCAGTGTGCGGAGACCGTCCGGACGCGAAACGCATTGGGGCCCTGATGAGCCGCTACGCACCTTTTCGCAGTTATGCGACGTATCATGTGTGGTCGAGTTTGAAGGGAGTGGGGGAGTAATGCGGATCGAAACACCATATGGTCCTGCCTGGGCGGCAGTGAATGAGATGGGTGGGCTGACGCGATTTCATTTTGGCGATCCACTCCCTTCGCCCGGAGGTGATTGCCGGCACGTGGCACAACAAGTGGCGGAGTACTTTCGCGGGGAGCGGCTGGAGTTCGACCTGGCGCTGGCGCCGCAAGGCACGCCATTCCAGAAGCGGGTGTGGCAGGAACTGGTGCGGATACCGATCGGGACCACCATCAGCTACGGTGAACTGGCACGGCGGGTGGGGCAACCCGGTGCGGCGCGCGCGGTGGGCCGGGCCAATGCGACGAATCCAATCTGGCTGATTGTGCCGTGCCACCGGGTGATCGGGAGCAACGGCAAACTGACCGGCTATGCGGGCGGCGTGGATTTGAAAGACAAGTTGCTGGGGTGGGAGCGGCAGATTGCTCCCCGGACGGAACAGGAACCAGACTCCGGCATGGACTCGTTATTTCCTGCGGGTTGAAATCACGCGGCCTTCGAGACAACCGAGAACGCTGTCTGTAGAGTTGCCACGTCAACGTGCAATTCCCGGTTGCTTCCGGGCTCATCGGAGATCAGCGGCAGATGTTCCGCTACTGCGGAAACTCCGGGGCGCAACCCGGCATCGAGTGATGCCGCCAAAAGCCGGATCAGCCTGTCGGAAGCGGGTCCAATCTGGTCTTTGCCGCTTTCCCATTTTGAAATCTTCGTTCGGTCGGTGTGAAGGTAGGTGCCGAGTTGATCGCCACTAAAGCCGAGGTGTTTTCGCAGGAACCGTATTTGTTCCCCGGTAAGCCGGGAAGGGCTCATGGTGAGTGCGAGAGCAATCGCCCGAGGACGTTGACCATCCGCGGAATGATCGCGTCTGAGTTTCCACACTTCGGGCAATCCGCGACTTCGACGCCCTGTAGAACCACGTTGGAGAGCCCGCTTTCGGCGTATCGATAGTGTCGAAGCTCGGCGTTGACTGGCTCCCCGCAGTTTGTGCACTCGTAAACTTTTCTGCTCATTGCGTCCTCATGAGGGACCGCTTCCTCACGGTCGCGGCTCGTAAACGCTCCACGATCCATGACCGTAAGGGCGCGGATGCCCGAAATGTAAAGACTATTTCTGCGGTACTACTGGCGGAGCGGGCGGCGTTATGGTGAACTGACTGAGCGAGACTTTTCCTGGTTTGCCGTTCAGGGACCGAAAAGCCGCAGCTAGTTCCAGGATATGTGCGCGTGACAGCTCCAGATCGCTTTCTTCCGGCTGGTAGGCGGTGCCGCGTGGGTAATCCCGGTAAGGCGTGCGCATCTGCTCAATATGAGTCCCAAGGACATGCGCAATTGGTCTTGTGGCTACGAATTCTTCGAGGCGGATGGCACTGGCGGTGAACGCGGGGAAATCGGCCACGTAGAGGCGACCGGGGTAGAGGCTGTCGCCCGTCAACAGATTTCCCGTTCGCCGGTCGTAAATGGCGATGCTGGCGGCCTGATGTCCGGGTATGGGAACAATGTCGAGGATGCGGCCGCCCAGATCGATGTGGCCTGTGTCGGTGGGCCATTGCGCAATGCCCGCGGCCTGCTGCAAAGCGGCAGGAGTGGCGGCAATAAATTCAACGCCGGCCAGTTTTTCGAAATCCTTATCGCCGGCGATGTGGTCGCCATGGCCGTGCGAGTGAATGACGACAATTTGCGGCACCGGGCGGCCCTTGCGCTGCGCCCATTTTTCCACAAAACCGGTAACGAAATCGGCAGTCTTGACATTGCCCGCACCGGTGTCTTCGAGCAGGACTTTTTTCTGGCCAAAGATCAGGTAAAGGAAAGGCTTTTCGTAATTGATACAGCCGGATTCACGCAGAATGTAGAAGTCAGAATTGTATTCGTGCACCTGCCAGTCCGGGACTGCGGCGCAGAGCGGCCCGCCAGATCGCCACGACTGGGGCAGGGCACCGGGCTCCAGACTGGCTCCATCCGGCTCTGTGCCAGAGGCCGCCATAACGATTGTGATCAGAACCAGCCAAAGGCGATTCATTTACTGCAGGCCTTTGAGCGCGATGCGCCAGACGTTTTGCCCGCGAATATCCGTGAGCCAGAGAGATCCGAAGGCGACACGGATGGAATCACCGCCGGGGCCGAACCACTGGCGCACCACTTTGTTGGTGGCGGGATCAATGTCGGTGATGGGAATCTGTATCATGGTGATCCAGAGATGATTCGCGCCAAAGCTCATTTCCCCACCCGCACCGGGCAAACCGGCCTCAATAGTTGCCGCTACTTTGCGTGTTTTTTGATCGACGCGGGAAACCGTGCCGTCGCCCTGATTGAGAGTCCAGACGGAGCCACCGCCGGCGGTCATGAACCGCGGCCCGGGCCCCACCGGAATGGTGTCAGTTACCTTGTTGGTCCTCGAATCCACGCGGGTCACCACGCTCATTTTCGGGCTGGAAACCCAGAGCGCATCATCGGCGAACACGCAGGAGGCTGAGCCGGCGGCCACTGTAATTTCACTGGTTACCAGGTTGGTCTTCGGATCAATTCGCAGCAGTTTCCCGGCTTCACCGGAAACCATCCAGAAGGCGTCTGCGCTCACGGCGACCAGGCCTTCACTGTCCGCCGGACCAAAGGGCAAAGTAGCCACAACCTGATTGGTTTTCATGTCGATGCGGGAAACGGTTTTGTCCGCGCAGTTGGGAACCCAAACGGTGCCAAAGCCGGCGGTGAGACCCGAACAGGGACGCTTGCCTACCATGATGCCGGCGGAGACGGTGTTGGTCTTTGCGTCCAGGCGATGCACCATATTTTTGGGTGATGAGGTGACCCAAACGGCATCGTCGGTCACCACCTCCCAGTCTGGCGCGCCTGCCACGGGGAACACGGCCTGGGGTTGAATGGCAGACATTTCGCGACGCACGCCAGGCGTGGAGACGCCGGGCAGCGGCGGAGCTGGCTTCTTTTCGGCGGCGGGCTGTTGTGCGAGAGCAACGAACGAGAGGGCGAACGCAGTGGCCAGGGTTTTCATGGGGTTCTATTCGGCAAGGGTGGCGGCAATCAGTTTGGGATCAATCTTCCACAGGGTACCCTGTTTCGAGTTCACCAGCAGAACCGAGCCGAAGGCAAACTGCACCGCGCCGCCACCTTCGCCCTGGAACTGCTGCGCAACCCGCTCTTTGTCCGTCGCAGGCTCAATGCGGGTCAGTGGAAAGCCGGTCATAGTGACCCAGACGGAACCTCCGCCGACGGCGATAGCGCCCTCGGCATCAGGAACGCTGAGTTCCAGGGTCTTCGTTACCTTGTTGGTTTTGGGGTCGATACGCTCCACTTTCCCATCCTTACGACACAGCACCCAAACCGAACCTTCTCCTACCGCCACGGCAGAAGGTTGGGCGGAGACTTCTATACGATGCTCGATCTGGTTGTTGACGGGGTTGATGCGAAGCAGGCGATTGGCGGCGGGACATGTGGCCCAAACGGAGCCTTCGCCTGCTGTGATCGCGTTGCAACCCGCAGGCAGGCGCAATTCGGAAACCACTTTGTTGGTGTCGGGATCAATGCGAGTAAGGGTAGACAGGGCGTCGCTCAGAATCCAGATGCTGTCTGCGTTGGCGGCGATACCGGCGGGCCATTTCGCCAGACCACTGGTGATGCGGGCGATCACCTTGCCCTCCTTGCCATCGACGCGAAGCAGACTGCCGGTAGCGCAATCGGCTACCCACCAGCTCTTGAATGCTTCGACAGCGCCCGCGCACAGCTGGCCGACTCCGGGGACAGAATCACCGGCCTTGTTGGCGCGCGCGTCGAAGCGTGCCAGGCTGCCTTCGGTTTGGCCAGGCGCAAGCACCACGTCGGCAGTGGGGGTAATCCAGCGTGAACCTTTCAGAACGGGGAATTCCTGCTCGGCCTTCAGGCGCGCAAAAGGAATCTGAATGCCGGGCGTACGGATGCCCGCCTTCAGGGCGGCGGGGGCGGCCTTTTGATCCTTTGGTTTTTCCGCCGCAGCGAGCAGCGCTGCGGCGGCTCCGAAGGCAAAACCAAGTCGCGCTAGCTTATTGATCACAAAAACCATCCTGCGAAATTTGGCGGGTTGGCCGCAATCCCCAAAAGGAGCTGTTGACCGGGCTCTTTCACGGCGTACACTAGTGGCTGTCATGCTATTTTCGAAAACTCTTCGATTCAAGGGCATTATAGTCCCCGGACTAGCCTTGTTGGCACCCGCCGCCTGGAGCCAGAGTGTGCCTGCCGACTTTTTTGAATCGAAGATCCGCCCGATTCTGGCGACCAATTGCTACGCCTGTCACCAGGACTCTCAACTGGGTGGCCTGCGCCTCGATAGCCGTGAAGCCGTTCTTAAAGGCGGCGCGCGCGGTGCGGCCATTGTGCCCGGCGACCCGGACAACAGCCTTCTCATCAAGGCCGTTCGGCAAACCGATCCGAAGTTCAAGATGCCGATGGGCGGCAAGCTCAAAGATGGCGAAGTGGCCGATCTTGCGGCGTGGATCAAAGACGGTGCGAAGTGGCCCGCCGTGGCGACGACTGCCGCACCCGCGAAGGCAGGCGAGTATGTGATTTCCAAAGAGCGGCGTAATTTCTGGTCATTCGTGCCGGTGAAGGAGGCGGAAGCTCCGGCAGTAAAAGATACGAAATGGGCAAAGACTCCGATTGACCGCTTCGTGCTGGCAAAACTGGAGAAGGAAAGCCTGAAGCCGGTGCATTCCGCAAGCCGGAAAGATCTGCTGCGCAGGGCATCGCTGGATCTGACCGGAATGCCGCCGACGATGGAAGAACTGGCGACGTTTGAGAAAGACTCCTCGGCCGACGCATTTGCGAAAGTGGTGGACCGTCTGCTGGCATCGCCGCACTACGGCGAGCGCTGGGGCCGTTTCTGGCTGGATATCGCACGCTTTGGCGAAGACGACTACCGCAGCCTGAATCCGTTCCCCCGCGGCTACTTCCCCTACCCGAACGCGCATCTGTACCGTGACTGGGTGATTGAAGCAATGAACGACGACATGTCATAGGACATATTCGTGAAAGCGCAACTGGCGGGTGATTTGCTGGATGAGAAGATTCGCTACAAGATGCTGCCGGCTACCGGGTTTATAGGTCTTGGCCCCTGGTACTTCGACAACGGGTCAGTGGAAGTAACCCGCGCAGACGAGCGCCATGATCGCGTGGATGTGGTGACACGCGGTTTTCTGGGCCTGACCACAGGCTGTGCGCGCTGCCACGATCACAAGTACGATCCAATTCCGCAGAAAGATTATTATTCGCTGGCCGGGGTTTTCAAGAATACGGATTACCACGAATATCCGCTGGCACCGAAGAGCGTGGTGGAACACCAGGAAATGCTGCGGGATGAGGTGGAAAAGAAAGAAAAGCAGCTGCAGGATCTGCAGCAGAATCTGGGATCGAAGCTGGCGGAGAAGCTGGCGCTGGAAGCTTCCAACTACATGCTGGCTGTATGGGAGGTTGCCGGGCCGCAGAAGAAAGAACGAGACCCGGTAGTGGAAGCCCGCAAACTGGACTACGAACTCTTCGACCGGTGGCAGCGCTATCTCGGCAAAACCAGCGACAAGTATAAATTCAAAGAGCCGTGGCAGGCCATGATGAAGCGGGAAAACAGCCGCGTTGACGAAGCCAAAAAACTGGCTGAGCAGTTCCAGGAAGACATGCTTCGCCTGATGCTGGCGAAGAAAGATGTCGAGGACGAGAACGACGTGATCCGGGCTAAGTTCCTGGAGGGCACGAAGAAGAAGAAGCCGGCCAACAAGCCGAACGAATTCATCACGAATGACGATTTTTGCCCTGGCTGTGGCCTGGAGCTGAAGACGATGCCGGAGCCCGAGAGCGAGTTCTGGATGGAGATCTTCCAGCGTGAAATCAGTGACGGAATGGATGTGGTGGATGGCAACCCAAGTCGCATGGGCAAGCCGGGCGTTCTGCTGTTTCGGGGCTGGGGTCTGGAAAGCCGTGTGGGCGCAACCGGGCAAAGCGAACTGGCCGCGCTGAAAAAATATATCGAAGACGAAAAAAAGAAGCTGGATCCGGCCATCACGTATATTCACGGCGTGCAGGAAGCCAAAGTGATCGCCGATCTGCCGTTGCACTTGCGCGGCAATCCGATGAACCTGGGTGACCCGGTACCGCGGCACTTCCTCACCGTGTTTTCAGAGGGTGAGCCGAAGCCTTTCACCAGCGGCAGCGGTCGGCTGGAACTGGCGGAAGCCATTGTAAAGAATCCGCTGGCGATGCGGGTGATTGTCAACCGTATCTGGAAGGAACACTTCGGAACCGGCATTGTGGACACGCCCAGCAATTTTGGCCAGGCGGGCGAACGTCCCACCAATCCGGAACTGCTGGAGCATCTGGCCAGTCAGTTTGTGAAAGACGGCATGTCGCTGAAGAAACTGCATCGCGAAATCATGCTGACGTCGGTCTATCAATTGAGCACGGAAAGCGATGAGGCCGGTGTGAAGAAAGACCCGGCGAATCGTATGTACTGGCGCTTCGACCGTCGCCGGATGGAGGCCGAGCAGGTGCGCGACAGCATCCTGACGATTTCCGGCAATCTGGACCCGGCGATGGGCGGCCCTTCAGCGGAACTGGCACCGGCCATGATGCGCCGCACCGTCTACGGCCGGGTGAGCCGCTACAAGCTGGATACGTACCTGCAGCTGTTCGATTTCCCCACGCCGGGCATCAGCGCGGAAAAGCGGTTCATCACCACTGTGCCTTTGCAACGCCTGTTCCTCATGAATAGTGATTTCATGCAGAATGAAGCCGAGGAATTGGCTAAGCGCGCGGCGGCGGAAGTGGATAACCCGGCGCGGATTCGCAAGCTGTACCAACTTGTGTATCTGCGTGAGCCCACCGCTGAAGAACTCAAACTCGGTTTGGAATATTTGCGCACCGAACCGATGCGCGAATACGAGGAAGGCAAGAAAAAAGCCGCGTCAGTGAGCCAGACTGCCAAGCCAGGCGACACTGTGGCGGGCGACGTGAAGCCAACCCCGCCCAGCGTGGAAGCTATTGCGGACATGGGCAAGCCGGATGCCGAAACCAGTGACATGGGCAACGCGATGATGAACGGCGTGCCGGGTTTCGGGAAAGGCGGCAAGGGGGCAACCGAAGTGAAGTACGAAATTACGCCACTGGGTCGCTACGCGAAAATACTGCTGAGTTCCAGCGAGTTTCTGTTTATCAATTAGAGGGATCGATGTCACTTCATAAAGCACTCAATCCGGTGACCCGCAGGGAGGCGTTGCGCAAAGTCGGCAACGGCTTCGGCATGATGGCTTTCGCCGGAATGCTGCAGAACTCGTTGGCGAAGGCGGGCGCGATTACGGGCGCTGACGGCGCGGTGGCCAGCATGGGAGCTGCCACGCTGGACTATCCGCAGCGCGTTAAGCGGGTGATTTTTCTGTTCATGAACGGCGGCATGTCGCAGGTGGATACCTTCGACCCGAAGCCGATGCTGGACAAGTACGACGGTCAGCCTCTGCCGGGTGGCGAAGTAAAAACCGAGCGGCAGACCGGCGCGCTGATGAAGTCGCCGTTCAAGTTCAAGAAGTACGGGCAAAGCGGCATGGATGTGAGTGAGTTGTGGCCACACCTGGGTGAAGTGGCAGACGACATCTGCTGGGTGCGGTCCGTATTCACGGAGATTCCCAACCACGAACCTTCCTGTCTGATGATGAACACCGGCGCCAATCAGGCGGGGCGACCTTCCATGGGCGCGTGGATCACCTACGGCTTAGGCACGGAGAATCAGAACCTGCCGGGATACATGGTGTTGTGTCCGGATATTCCCACCACGGTGGGCCCTCCGCTGTGGAGCAACGGATTTCTGCCGGGCATCTACCAGGGGACTTTCATTTCCAACAAGGTGGACAACGGCGACGAGCCCCCGCAGCCGATGGGCGATGGCAAGACGCCGGTCAAAGTGGTGGTGGAAAAGGGCTTTGATCCGAAAAAACTGGTGAGCTATGTAAACAACCCGCGCTTCTCTTTGACCGAGCAACGTCGCGAACTGGATCTGCTGGGCAACATCGAAAAAATCCGTAACCAGCAAACCGGTGACGACATGCAGGTGGAAGCAGCCATCAAGTCAATGGAAGTGGCCTACCGGATGCAGACCGAAGCACCGGACGTGTTTGACATACGCAAAGAATCGCAGGCAACGCTCGATATGTACGGGCCGGGATTTGTGGCGCGGGGCTGCCTGACGGCGGTTCGCCTGGCGGAAAAGGGCGTCCGCATGGTGCAGGTGTACTATTCGAAGGGCGATCCGTGGGATGCCCACCAGGACATTTTTGCACACAAGGAAAACTGCCGCAATTCCGATCAACCGTTCGCGGCGGTAGTGAAGGATCTGAAGCAACGCGGTCTGTGGAAAGACACGCTGGTGGTTTGCGGTTCAGAATTCGGCCGCACGCCGGTGCGCGAAGTGGGAGCGTCGGGAGGCGGCGGGAATATAAAGCGTGGTCGCGACCACGATCCGCATGGGTTTACGATGTGGCTGGCGGGGGGCGCGGTGAAGGGCGGTACCATCTACGGCTCAACCGATGACTTTGGTTTCAAGGCTCAGGAAAAGCCGGTTCACGTGCACGACATTCATGCCACTATTTTGTATCTGATGGGCATTGATCACAAGAAGCTGACGTATCGTTATAGCGGACGCGATTTCCGGTTGACGGACGTGGCGGGCGAAGTGATCCACGATATTGTGGCGTAGCGTTCTCCCACTTCTCACCCAGCCAGGCCAAGGGCTTTCGGAGCCACGTCCCCACACAGCGACTGATCGCCGCTTATTGGGGTGGGTACATTCTGGCGATCATCGCGCTGAGCGAAAGATTTGCGGCTTCAGCGGACGGTTCCGCCAGCGCCGTTTTTAGTTCGGTCACGGCTGTCGAGGTACCGCCGGTTTGATCCAGTACCTGGCGAAGGCGGTCGCGATGGATCATATTCTCCGGCGATTTTTGTACCAGCTTTGCGAAGATTCCAAGGGCCTCAGGATAGGCTTTACGTTTGAAATAGACCCAGCCCAGAGTGTCCGCCACTTCGTCGGCCTGGGGTTGCAGTTCGCGGGCACGCAACGCATCCCTTAAAGCTTCGTCCAGATCGCCGCCGGTGTCGGCCAGCAGGAAAGCGAGGTTGTTGAGGCCAGTGACGTGATCGGGCGCCAGTTTCAGGAAGTCGCGATAGGCAGCGATGGCGCGGGGTTGGTTTTTGGCGTTGTCGTAGAGCAGAGCCAGGTCGAGCAGCAGGCCGACATCGGAGGGCAGAAGACGGCGCGCTGCCTCCAGAGCTTCGATACCACGCGCGGCATCTCCACCTCTGAGCAACGCCTCGGCCAGGCGCAAGTAAACGCCGCCCGGGCCAGGCGGCGTGGGGTCGTTTCCGACAAAATTGTCGAGAGCAGTACCCAACGGATCCGACACAATCTCTGTGCCGCGCCTGGTACTGCGCCGGACGTAGAATCCGCCCGCGTTTGGATCCTTTGACAACAATTCCAGGGTGCGCACATAGCGGGTCACCGCAATGTTAATCTGACCGGCTTGCAGGGCGATATCGCCCAGCACCACGTTGAGCTTGGGGTTGGCTGAATCTTTCGCTACTTCGCCTGTCATGTACGTAACCGCATCCGTCCGCAGGCCCTGCGCCAGCAGCGTTTGGGCGACGCCGACGGCACCGCGCACACTGGCAGGCTCCCTCTCACGGAGAAGCCGGAATGACTCCTTCGCTTCAACGAACTGCTTCGAGGCCAGCTGATTGACCGCGGTTTGAAAGAGCGCATCGGGCGTGGGCGGTTGCCCAAACAAAGAAGCGGTGCCAATAGCCAGAAGCACAAGGGTTTTTCGAACCATACTGCATTTATTGTCGTCCACCGGGAGGCATGGCGATGAAGGGAATTTCATGGTAAATCTACTGCTACGCTGTATTCGCAGGAGGGTGATGGCGCATCCAATGGGACTGAAGGAGACAGTTTCCAATGAACTCACGTATGGTGGCAGTGGTGATGGTGACGGCATCTTCCCTTGGCGCCCAAACCCAGGTGTCGGAACGCAGAGCGTCGATGCGAGGCGGCGGAAATCCCTACAACGGGAAATGCACTATTGAAGTGGTGGTGGATGGCTCGGCGGAGGTGGAAATCCGCGGAGACCGCGCGGTGCTGCGCAACCTTGATGGCCGTCCGCCGGAGTGGCGTCGCTTTGAATGCACCAATGTAATGCCGCCCAACCCGGGTGATTTTCGGTTCCAGGGCATTGATGGCCGGGGCCGGCAGAAGCTGATTCGCGATCCTCGCGGGAATCGCGGAGTTGCGGTGGTGCTGGTGGAAGATCCCGACAACGGTGCCGAAGGCTACACGTTCGATATCATTTGGAGCGCCAATGGGTCATCGTCACCCTATGGCGGCTATGGAGACGGGGGCAATTCACGCGACTATGATCCACGCAACGGCCCGGGAAATGACAGAGGCCGCGACGATGGTGGACGATTCGCAAGATTGTTTGAACGCACCAGAGCAGACCTGGATCAGGCTCGTACTTCATTCGGTGGACGCGGCGATGAATACCGGTTGGAAAAAGTGTTTGAAGAATTGAACGAGCTACAACGGGACTACTCACGGGGCCGGGTAAATAACCGTCACGTTGACGACGTCATCAATACGCTGGGACGGGTGTTACGGGACAACCGGTTAGGCCGACGCGATCGCGACAATTTAAGCGACGATGTGGACGGGCTACGGGAATTACGCACACGGCGCTGAGCGCCACAGGGCACTTTCGGGAAGACTGTAATCTGCCCAGCGCGGCTCTTACCGCTGCCTACGCAACCTGAGGCTGTTCGCCTTCCAGACCGGGCAAACGGCGACCAGTTTCAGGGCGGATCACACGCTGTGTGGGCTCTCCGGAACCTGGCTTGGCGGTAGGGGGTGTCGGCGGCAGCGTACCGCCGCCAAGGAGCCGCCGAACTTCGCTGCCGTCAAGGGTTTCCCGGTCGAGCAATGCCAGCGAGACTGCTTGCAACGGGGCCGTCGTAGGCGCTGGTCACAATGCGCTGTACTTCCGCATCAATGCGGATCGCGGTTTCTTCGCTATAGCCGCGGTGCTGGCTGATCTCGCGGCCGAGGAAGATCTGGTTTCTCTTCTTGCCGAAGCTCATCGGGCCCAGTTCGCACATGCCCCATTCGCAGACCATCTTGCGGGCTATTTCCATGGCGCGCTCAAATCGTTGCTCGCGCCCTATGATCCACGCGACGGCCCGGGAAATGACAGAGGGCAGGTGCGCGGGATTGTTTGAACGCACCAAGGCAGACCTGGATCAGGCTCGTGCTTGATTCGGTGGACGCGGCGATGAATACCGGTTGGAAAGAGTATTTGAAGGATTGAACGAGCTACAACGGGACTTCTCCCGGGGCCGCGTAAACAGCCGTCACGTTGACGACGTCATCAATACGCTGGGCCGGGTGTTACTGGACACCCGATTAAGCCAGCGCGATCGCGACAATTTGAGCGACGATGTGGGCGGGCTGCAGGAATTGCGCGCACGACGCTGGGCGACACACGGCACTTTCGGAAAGACTGTGTAGTCGCCCTGCCCGGCTCTTACCGCTGCCTACGCAACCTGAGGCTGTTCGCCTTCCAGACCGGGCAAACGGCGACCACTTTCAGGGCGGATCACACGCTGCGTGGGCTCTCCGGAACCAGGCTTGGCGGTAGGGGGTGTCGGCGGAAGAGTACCGCCGCCAAGGAGCAGCCGAACTTCGCTGCCGTCGAGGGTTTCCCGGTCTAGCAATGCCAGCGCGACTGCTTGCAACGGGGCCGCGTGCTCCTGAATAATGACCTTTGCGCGGTTGTAGGCGTTGGTCACAATGCGCTGTACTTCCGCATCAATGCGGATCGCGGTTTCTTCGCTATAGTCGCGGTGCTGGCTGATCTCGCGGCCGAGGAAGATCTGCTCTTCCTTCTTGCCGAAGCTCATCGGGCCCAGTTCGCTCATGCCCCACTCGCAGACCATCTTGCGGGCCATTTCCGTGGCGCGCTCAATATCGTTGCTTGCGCCGGTGGTCATCTGGTGAAGGTACAGCTCTTCGGCGATACGACCACCCATCAAAATGGCCAGCTGGTCTTCGCAGTAGGTCTTGCTGTAGTTGTGCTTATCGTCAACGGGCAACTGCATTGTGATGCCGAGGGCCATGCCGCGCGGGATGATGGACACCTTGTGCAGCGGATCTGTATTGGGGATCGCAACCGCCACCACGGCGTGGCCGGCTTCGTGGTACGCAGTGGTTTTCTTTTCGTCATCGGTGAGGATGAGCGAGCGGCGTTCGGCACCCATCAGGATTTTATCCTTGGCCAGTTCGAAATCGACCATCATGACGACCTTACGGTTCTGGCGAGCGGCGTTGAGTGCCGATTCGTTCACCAGATTGGCGAGGTCAGCCCCGGCCAGACCCGGTGTACCGCGCGCAAGGACGGAAAGATCCACGTCATCGCCCAGAGGAACCTTACGGGTGTGGACTCTCAGGATGGCTTCACGACCACCAACATCGGGGCGGCCCACTACCACGCGGCGGTCAAAGCGGCCGGGGCGCAGCAGGGCCGGATCCAGAACGTCGGGACGATTTGTAGCGGCTACCAGAATGACGCCTTCGTTGGATTCGAAACCATCCATTTCCACCAGCAACTGGTTCAGGGTCTGCTCGCGTTCATCATGTCCGCCGCCCAGGCCCGCACCACGGTGCCGTCCGACTGCGTCGATTTCATCAATGAAGATAATGCAGGGAGCGTTTTTCTTGCCCTGTTCGAACAGATCGCGGACACGACTGGCACCGACGCCTACAAACATCTCGACGAAGTCTGAACCGGAAATTGAAAAGAAAGGAACACTGGCTTCGCCCGCTATAGCCCGCGCCAGCAGGGTTTTGCCGGTCCCCGGCGCGCCCACCAGCAGAACACCCTTGGGAATACGCCCACCGAGTTTCTGGAACTTCTGCGGCTCACGAAGAAATTCGATGATCTCCTGCAGTTCTTCCTTGGCTTCTTCCACGCCCGCCACGTCTTTGAACGTAATCTTGCGCTGTTGTGTGGAGTGCAACCGGGCGCGGCTCTTGCCGAAGCTGAGGGCTTTGTTGCTTCCGCCCTGCATCTGCCGCAGCATAAAGACCCAGAATCCAATGATCAACAGGAAGGGCGCCGATTGAACGAGGAACGAAACCCAGCCACTGGAGTTGGAATCGTTGAAGGTCATGGAGACCTTCTTGTCATTCAGCAGATCGTAGAGCTTGGGGTAGTTGGTGGGAACAACAGTATGGAAGGAATCGCGACCATTGACGAAGTCGCCCTTCACCTCATTGACGTTGATATTCACCGACTTGATGTTGCCGGTATCAACTTCAGAAAGAAATTCGCTGAAATTGAGCGCCCGATCAGGTTTGCCGCGGCCGGTTTTCACCACCGCCCAGAGCAACACCGCAACCGAGACCAGCACTACCCAAAAAATAACCGTTTTAGCGTTTGAATTCACAAAACCTCCGCACCTGGCTCACCCCTGGCTTTATTGGTAATCCCTGAGGCGCGACCTATTCTTTAGACGCCGTTGAAACCGTTTTTGACTCGCCAGATTCCCGAATCAGCAGGACGTTCCTGCTGCCCGGCCCGGCGGCGAGTTGTTCGGCCACACCGAAACGCCTGCTCCACACGATCAAGCCCGGGGATGAATCGTCGCGCGGGTCACCGGCCACTATGACAGGCCAGGTCCGCCGTTCCCACAGCGGCACACGAAATTCCTGAAACAACTGCTTGATCTTCACGGCACCAGTTCCACCCCGGCACCAATACGCATCTCCGGGGCGCCAGTTCCGAACCCACAATGGGTCACGGCACTGGTCCGAGTCCAGCGCATCCCTGACATCATTATATACGCGCTCGCCAGTAAGCAGTTCCATCTCTATGGTTATGCGGTATTCCGCCACCGTGGTAGCGCCGGGAACCGTCAGCGGCGATTCAAAGTTGCGGGGTAACCGGGCATCGAAACCAGGCGGGCCCAACCGCAGCTGGTCGAAGGAACGGTAGCCCTCCAGACCCGGCAACTGGATACGGCCGCTGCCTTCCGCGGTTGCACAGAGGGCACGGATGCTCTCCACATGTTGGAAATCGATGGCACGAAGATTTCCACGCACGAGGGCGATGGCCCGCCGCAGCAGGCGGCGTTGGACCGCGACGGGCTGGGCGAGTAAAGTATCGGCGCGCAGAAATACAGTTTCCGGCTGGACGTTGAGGAGTTTGAGCGCAAGGCGGTCCAGTTCGCCCGACCAGTAGTCCTCTTCGGCCAGAGCCCAATCTGCGGTGGAGGCAAGGGTGAAGGAAAGAGCCGGGTTGTAATCGCGTTCCAGCTGGGGAAGGGTCTGGATGCGCGCGCGGTTGCGGTCAAAATCAGTGGACGCATTGGTGTCGTCTTCCCGCCAGGCGAGGCCGTTGTCGCGGAGCCATTGGCGAATTTCAGTGCGGCGGAGACGCAGCAGGGGGCGGATGATGCCCTCTGACGTGGAGGGCCGGATTCCGGTCAGGCCCTGCGTGCCCGAGCCGCGCAGGAAACGGAGCAGTACAGTCTCGGCCTGGTCGTCGAGCGTGTGGCCGGTGGCGATGGCATCCAGACCCAGCACCGACCGGCGGGCGGCAAACCAGGTGTAGCGGGCGCGCCGCGCTTCCTGTTCCACGTTGCCTTCTGTAATCGGTGCAAGCAGCGAATGGAAGGGAAGGTTGAGTTGCTCCGCCAGACTGCGGACGAAGGCCTCGTCAGCGTCGGAAGCCGCGCCGCGCAACTGATGATTTACGTGAAGCAGCGCCCCCGCGCGGCCCAGCCGATGCAACGCATGAGCGAGAAACACGGAATCCCCGCCCCCGGAAACGGCGATGCCGATGCGTGGAGGATTACCGAGACTAAACAGCATTCGGGAAATGTGAGCGATCATGGCGTGCGGCGTCCGGCTACAACCTCAAGTATCATCTCCCTATGCGCCGTCTTCTTCTCGTGCTGGCTGTGGTAGTGGGTGCCACCGGTCAAAGCAGGTTCTCTCTCACCATCGACAACATCATGAAAGGCTCGGCTCTGGTGGGGACTGAACCGGCGCAGGTACGCTGGTCGGGCGACTCCGCGCGCGTCTACTTTCAGTGGAAAGAAGCCAAAGAGGCGGTCCGCGCGCCGCTGGATACGTGGGTGGTGAATCGCGACGGCTCCGGTCTGCGAAAGCTAACTGAAGATGAGGCGTATCTCGCGCCGCCCGCTCAGGTGGATACGAATCGCGATCAGTCGCTAAGCACTTTTGCGCAGGATGGCGACATCGTAGTGCTGGAGAACGCAACCGGCAGGCGACGCCAGGTGACGAAGACCGCGGAAGCGGAGACCAATCCGCACTTCACGGCCGATGGTCGCCACATCACCTTCACCCGAGCGGCTAATTTGTACCTTCTGTCGCTGGATGGTGGGGAACTGGAGCAGTTGACGGATATCCGGGCTGCCGGCGCGGCGGCAACGCCCACACCTGCGGCCGGTGGCGGGCGCGGAGGCCGGGGCGGTGGGCGCGGCGGTGCCGCAGCGGGTGAGGCAGTCAAAGGCACCGATGCCCAGGAATTCTACAAGAAGGACCAGCGCGAGTTGTTTGAAGTCATACGGGACCGCGCGAAGCAGCGCGAAGAAAACGAAGCCCGGCAAAAACGCCTGAATCCGCGCAAGCCCTGGAACCTGGGGCCGCGGCAAACGGTGGCGCAGATGCAACTCTCGCCGGACGGCCAGTACGTTCTTGCTCTGGTGAACGAACCGCCCGCCAATGGTGCCAAGCCTTCCGATGTTCCGGAATGGGTGACCGAATCTACTTTTATGGAGCCCATCACGGGCCGTCCGCGGGTGGGTGACGCGCTGAATCAACGACATCTGGTGATGGTGGATGTGGTGACCGGCGAAACCAGGAATGTGGATCACGGGGAGTTGGGCGTTCCCGCGGCGCAGTTGCAGGATGGCGCCAATTGCTCAGCCGGTTTTGGCGGCGGCGGAGGCGGGCAAGCGGTGCTGTATTCGCCCGGTGGTACGAAGGCGCTCTTTGCGGCGCGAACCGAAGATAACAAGCGCTGCTGGATATTCGCGCTGGACCCGGTGACGGCTAAAGCGCGGGTGATCGCAGAAGAAAAAGACGCCGCATGGCTTGGCGGGCCGGGCGGCGGAATGGGTTGGCTGGCAGACAACCAGACTATCTACTTTACGTCTGAGCGCGATGGCTTCAATCATCTTTATGAAGTCAACTACGAAGGCGGTGCGCCCCGGCAGTTGACAACCGGCAGATTTGAGATCGACGGCCTGACGCTTTCGCGCGACAAATCCACCTTTTACCTCACTACCAGCGAAGGCAGCTTTTACGAGCGGCACCTTTGGAGCATGAGGGCCGATGGCTCGAACAAAACCCGCCTTACGAAAGCAGTGGGCAACCATGCGGTACAGGTGTCGCCGGATGAGGAATCGCTGGCGGATATTTATTCGTACACAACGAAGCCGCCGGAACTTTACATGCAGGCCAACAGCGCGATGGTTGACGGAAAAAAGGTCACGACTTCGCCGGCGCCCGAGTTCAGCCAGTATCCGTGGATTGACACACCGATTGTAGAGATTCCCGCGCGCGACGGTGCCAAAGTTCCGGGACATCTATACAAGCCGAAGAACTACGCCAAAGGTGGACCCGCGGTGATTTTCGTCCACGGCGCAGGCTATACGCAGAACATTCACCGCTGGTGGGCGGGCGGCTACTATCACGAATATTTGTTCCACCATTTTTTGATGGAACACGGCTACATGGTGCTGGATATTGACTACCGCGCTTCCAAAGGCTATGGACGCGACTGGCGCACCGCCATCTACCGGCATATGGGCGGACAGGATCTGGACGATCAGGTGGACGCCGCTAAATGGCTGGTGGCAGCGCAGGGGGCGGACGCAAAGCGCCTTGGCGTTTACGGGGGAAGCTACGGCGGCTTCATCACGCTAATGGCAATGTTCACGCAGCCCGACGTGTTTGCGGCTGGCGCTGCGCTGCGTCCGGTCACAGACTGGGCCTACTACAACCAGAATTACAGCGGCAATATCCTCAACCAGCCCCAGACAGATAGTGAAGCCTATAAGAAATCGTCGCCTATCTACTACGCCGGGGGGCTTAAGGGTGCCTTGCTGATTTGCCATGGCATGGTGGACACCAATGTGCAGTTCGTGGATACGGTACGGTTGATACAAAAGCTGATTGAACTGCGCAAAGAGAACTGGGATCTGGCAGTTTATCCGGTGGAAGACCACGGTTTCCGCGAGCCCACCAGCTGGGCTGACGAGTTCAAAAGGATCTTTCGCTTGTACGAGGTAAACCTGAAGAAGTGAGCGTTAACGGATCTTAATACCAGTCGTTTTGCGGTTGAGCGCCGCGTCCCGCACTCCACTTCGTACACCACTGTGGCCGGAATTCCCCGTTTTTCAGGCGTGACCCCGGCGATCCCTCAAGCGTCGGCGTCCCTGGAGCGCGTGAATCAACGTATTGGTGTCGAGTACAAACAACCAGAACGACCAACGCGGAATATCCTTACCGTAGCTTTTGCGCAAGGCCGCACCCTCTGGCACATCATCGCCCCAGGTTCGAAACACAGCCAGCACTTCGGCTGGCCATTCTGTCCGCGCGCGCTGACGGACCGCTTCTGCAATCCACCGGCTCGTCGATTCGCCCGAGGTTTTTACGTGACGACGGACGAGCTGGTCCGTTTTTTCGTCCACATAGATTGTGACCGGCTCATTAGGTGCAACTATTTGTGTTCTGTACCGGAAACACCTTGGACTGTCAGGAGTTCCGACCGCCGGCAGGCCTCAAAACGTGTCGAACACGTGCGGTATGCGATTGGGTTAGCCCTCGCGCTGATGCCGGAGGCCTCTCCCATCTTACAATTCCGGCACGCTAAGATGGAAGTTCCAATGGCAGATTTCCAATGGCAGAAATAACCCGGCGCTCGTCCGTCGCCGTCAATGTTGGTGGCGTCAAGGTGGGTAGCGCCTATCCCATCGTCGTTCAGTCGATGACCAATACCGACACCGCTGATATCACCGGCACCGTCAACCAGGTGATGGCGCTGGCCAAGGCTGGCTCTGAACTGGTGCGCGTCACGGTGAACACCGAAGCCGCCGCGGCTGCCGTCCCGAAGATTGTCGACACGCTCAATATGCTGGGCATGCGAGTGCCCATCGTCGGCGACTTCCACTACAACGGCCACTTGTTGCTGAAGAAATTTCCGGAGTGCGCAAGGGCGCTGGCCAAGTACCGCATCAACCCCGGCAACGTCAACATCGGCAAGAAACACGATGACAACTTCCGCATCATGATCGAAGCGGCCATGGAGTACGACAAGCCGGTGCGCATTGGCGTCAACTGGGGTTCGCTTGACGGCGCGCTGCTGACGCGCATGATGGACGAGAATAATCTGCTGCCGGAACCGCTGGATGCCCGCTCGGTCACGCTGGAAGCCATTGTTGTGAGCGCGCTAAAGTCCGCCGAAGCCGCCGAACGTTACGGTATGCGCCGCGATCAGATCATCCTCAGCGCCAAGGTGAGCAACGTGCAGGATCTGGTGGATGCCTATCGCTCCCTTGCCGCCCGCAGCGACTACGCACTGCACCTTGGGCTCACCGAAGCCGGCCTTGGCGCCAAGGGAATTGTGGCCACCACCGCAGCTCTATCCATCCTGTTGCAGGAAGGCATCGGTGACACGATCCGCGCCTCCCTCACCCCGCTGCCCAATGGCGACCGCACGGAAGAAGTGGTCGTCAGCCAGCAGATTCTGCAATCGCTGGGCATTCGCAGTTTCACGCCGCAGGTCACCGCGTGTCCCGGTTGCGGCCGGACCACGAGTACATTTTTCCAGGACATGGCCGATCAGATTCAAACCTACCTGCGGGACAGCATGCCCCTCTGGAAAGGTCAGTATGCAGGTGTGGAGACGATGAAGGTCGCGGTGATGGGCTGCATTGTCAACGGCCCGGGCGAATCCAAACACGCCAATATCGGGATCTCTTTGCCGGGCACATTTGAAGAGCCGGTTGCACCTGTGTATGTGGACGGCAAGCTCTCCATCACCTTGCGCGGCGATGCCATTGTTGCCGAATTCATCCGGATTCTCGACCGCTACGTGGATAGCCATTACGCGGCGGTCCGCGTGCCCGCAGCTTTTACTGCCTGATGCCCCGCTACTTCACACTGGATCAGGCTCACGCCATGCTGCCCGCCGTGGGCCGGGACATCCGCGAGGCTGTTCAGGCGAAAAGCCGCTACGCGGCTGCTGAAGGCGCCATACAAGAACTGGCGCAGCGTATTATGATGCGCGGTGGTCTCGCGGTGGACGTCAATATGGTGGAAGGCTGGAAGACGCAGCGCGAAACCAGTGCTAACTCCCTGCAAAAAGCCATGGAACGCATTGAAGAGGCCGGAGTGCTGGTGAAGGATCTGGACACCGGCCTTATCGATTTCCCCACGTTGTACCGGGGCAATGAAGTGTACCTTTGCTGGCGCATGGATGAAACCGAAATCCGCTACTGGCACGGCACGACGGAAGGTTTTGGGGGCCGCAAAGAGATTGACAGCGCTTTCCTCAACCAGCACCGCGGAGAAGAACCGGCGTAGTCACCGTTCCAGCCTTAATTCGCGCTAACCTGATGTTCGCCGCGAGGCAGCATCATGGCGCACCCGCCGTTCCCCTGAATGTCCGCCAGACACGTCCCGGCAACTGCTACTCCATCCACGTCTATCCGCGCGGGCTTTCTGTCAAACCGAACAATCGCCCGGCTGTCGCTCGAATACCCGAACACCACGTACTTCCCCTCTACCGCCGCACGCTGCAGCGTGGCATTCAAGTCCACAATCGTCAATCCGTCGCGCGCCGTACCTCGCTCAATCACATGCGCACCCGCGGGCACGCGAACGCGCCCTTTTCCCATTACCGGCCACGCCTTGCCATCCACCAGCGCCTCGCCCCCGCTCCAAATCACTTCCAGATCCATGGGCGAGTCTGTCATCACGCGCTGCTTCTGGCGAGCGTACCGCGTCACCACAGCCGATGCCGCCGGCAGCAATTCCAAATCCTGCCGCAGCAGACTGTTTTCGAAGTACAGGGCCACGCGGGCGAAGGCCCCCGCCGCCATGTGGACCAGCTGAAACAGCTCCGTCCCGGTCTGTTGCTTCGTGGGATAGACATCCTGGTAGCGGTCCACGATATTGATATCGATTGCCAGTTTTTCCGTATGCGCGGTGAGCGGCTGGTAGCGTTTGGCTATTTCCGGATACCGTTCCGGCCCCAAATGCCATACCGTGGCGGGGTCTTCAATCAGGAATGAAAATGCATGCCGATCCAGCAGGGGCAATACCCGGCTGGCGTCGGCGCCAATGGCATCGCGCATGCCCGTATCAAACCGGTCGTCCACGTGCGTCAGCACAATATCGAGGTCCGGCTGAATCGTCCGGAAACCTTCCGCCACGCCCAGCCACTCCCGCTGTAGCGCCAAGGCCAGATCAGCCCGGAAATCGAGGAACCTTCGTAGCGAAGCTGCGTCGTTGTGCGACTTCCAGATCTCCACCGGATCCCATCCTGCCTCCACCCGAAACGCCTGCCGCACGTCGTCGTTCATGGGAGTGAACCGCGCCGGGTTTCCCGCGCCTTCCAGCGATTCGAAATACAACTCCGCCAGATTCACTCCGTCCCACTGAAACCGCGACATCATCGCCCGCAGTCCTTCGCGCACCGCTCCGGCGCACTCCGCGTTCTGCAGATTCATGAGTTTGCGCCAATCCAGCTGGGCGTCCTGCAGCGCGCCGGTCTTCTCCCGCCATGCCGGATGATCGGCCCAGAATTTCCCGCTCACATGCGGCAACTCCATCCACGCGTAGACCAGCACGCCATGGCGGTGACAGGCCTCGATTAACTGCCGCAGGTATTCGTCGCGCTCCGCATCGGCCTCGTAGAAATGCCAGGAAGCCACGTGCAGTGCGGCGATTCCGGCCTCGCGCCAGCGCTTTGCCAGGTAGTCCACATCCGCCCGACTGCGGTAGGAGTAATCGAAAAACGCCCATAACTTTGAACTGCGGAATGACGGACCGAATCCCAGTTCTGCCAGCGATTGCATTAGCCAGGGAAACCGCTCGTAGCCAGTCTTGCCTGGTGCCGCCGCCAGCCAGAGTACGGCTCCCGCGCCCTGCTTGTACCCTGCCACCACTGGCGCATTGGTCCAGCGCTCTCTGGCGAAAACGGTCGCATTGGACGGCACCTCATACCGCGGAATGTCCACTGCTTTCTCCCAGATCACGGGTAACTCCGGTTTGTGTACATCCACAATGTGGATCAACGCAATGGTCTCCGCTTTCGCCGTTTGGCGGAATCCAAATGATGCAGCCAGGGGCGACGAGCCTTCGAGGATCAACGCTGTCCCGGCCTGTACCCTTCGCTGCCAGTCCGCAGCCGCAGGAGTGCCAGATGGAATCACCACGATATCTGCGCCTTCGGCAGAACCCGGAGCATGCCCCGCTGACGAGAGAATTGCAGGCCACGGTCCCCCCTGCGGTGAGAGGACCGCGAACACGCCGCCCTGCCCGATCACGGGCCAGAGAAGGCCAATCAGGATCTTACTTCGAAAAGGCATACCAGACTCCCACCCGCACGTCGTTGAAGTTTGGCCTTCGCGGATTTCCATCATTCGTCAGGTAGACACCGCGCACCAGACTCGCCGTCACCTGGGCGGCGGGAAAGACCGGTATGCGGAACCGCAGACCCGGGCCGAACTCTGTGAAGTTCGCCCAATACTGCCGCCTGGCATCGAATGTCACATTGGCGGCAAAGAAGGCATCCGCACCCAGCCCGGCAAACTTTACGGAACGTCCCACTTTGTTCTGCGAGTAGGTAATCCAGTCATTCTGAAAATGGCTGACAAACACGCTGTCAGCAAGATTTTCCACAAACCACCTCTTCAAACGGTGTGTGGCGGACCACGACACGCCACCCCGATAGTCGCCCCACTTCGCCCCGCCCACATATGCGGCGGCGTGCCCCGCCTCACCCCACGCCACCAGGCCATGACGCGCCTGGGTGGCTGCGCCCACTGCGAATATAAAAGCGGATTCGGAAAGATTCTGTGGTTCCACCCCACCTGTATGCCGCCGGACATCGCCGGCAAACCGCACCGAGACATAAGGTCGCAGGAACGGCACCAGTCCCAACCGAAGCTCACTCTTGAGCTGCCCATAGCCAAACACGTCATTCCAGCGTGAAGAAATCAGCGGATACATCCACACCGTTGTCTGTACGCGTCGCAAACCCGGCTTCAGGTTGTTGTACGCCCGGCCCGCCTCATCAGCCACGCCGGCGTCCGCACTGCGCCGGGCCAAATCGAACCACCGCAATGCCGTGCGGTCATCGCGCAAAAGATTATTCGTCCAGCCCAGTTTGAGCGCAATCGAGGCGTCAACCGGATTGGCCTCCTGAGCCGCCGCGAAGTAACGCAGTGCGTCTTTGAGGAATCCCGCCGTGTAGCTACGCTCACCCAGGATGCGCGGGTCCAGCGCCTCCAGTTCACTCTGGCGATTTTCCAGCACCAGCGGCATCTTCAGCGCCATACGGACCCGGTTTGCAGTCGCCGGATCTGCATGCTCCAGCACACGTCGCAGCAAGGGCATGGCGGCCTCAGTTCCATCCGCCTCCAGATACAAGAGTCCCAGTTGCGCCAGCGCCAGATAGTCTTCCGGCCAATGCGCCACAAACGTTTCGAATTCCCGACGCGCCTCTTCCTTTGACGCCGAACCACTCTCCGACATGCTCAACAACAGGTAAGCCAACTCCCGATGCAAGGTGCTGTTCTTCGGATCCAGTTCGAGTGCCTTGCGGAACTCGTAGACATATGGATACCGTTCCGGCATCTGCTCACGGGCCAGTTCCGCCGCCCGCGGCTCACCACCGCGCGAGGCCGCCAGCCACGCCGCCATGGCACCCTCCGGATGGTTGCGGGCCTTTTCAACCCGTGCCAGTTCCAGCAGTACGGACTTGCGCTCCGGCAACAGTCGGAATGCTGCCAGATAATGAGCTGCTGCCAGATCCAGTTCATCACGCTGCTCGGCCAGCCTGGCCAATTCGTAATGCGCGCTGAAAGTGGGCGGGGAGTTCGCCAGCACCAGTTGCCAGCGGGCGATCTCCAACGCCAGAGGTTCATCGATATTGCGGAAGGCCGCCGCGGCAGTCGCGCGCGATACAGCATCACCGGTATCCCTTAATTGCGCAAAGATGCGCCGGGCCTCGGCCTTCCGCGCCGAGGCGTCAGCCTGTGCTTCGTAGCAAAGAAAAGCATATTCCAGCGCGACATGAAAATCAGCGGGGTCCAGCCGCATTGCCGCACCGAACTCTTCCCGCGCGGAGTCGGTTTCGCCCGTCTTCAGTAAGGCGTACGCCAGATTCTTACGGATATCACCGCGCCCCGGCGAGGCCGCTTTGGCCTTCTGAAATTGAGCGATGGCGGTGTCGTAGTCGCGTATGCGCAAGGCGTCGAAAGCGCGGGTTAAAGGCTCGTACGCGGGCTCCGGGGTCTGGGCACACGCCGCCAGCGCGACCACAAACAAGCACACAAGCCTCACGGGAGTTCTCCTTCCAACTCAGTGCGATAAGAGGGAAGAAGTTCTCAGCTATTTCCAGCCGGAATGGGCGCTGGCGCTTGTACCGCCTAACGGTAAATGACCCGCGTGGGCAGCCAGGTACGTTACGTTCGTCCTTCAGGCCACTCGCCGGGTCGGCAACTTGATGCGGAAATCAACTTCGAGGCCGGCGTCGGCCAGCATGTTCACCAGCGCGTCGAGCGAGAACCGGCTGATTTTGCCGCGGGTCAGATCTGAAATACGGGGCTGGGTTACCTTCAGACGTCTGGCCGCGTCGGCTTGGGTCAAGCCTTCATTCTCAATGAACTTGCGCAGAGCGGTCATCATCCGGCACCGAAGCCGCAGGTTGTGGGATTCGGCGGGTGGGAAACCGAGGTCAGTGAAAACATCATTGCTGCCTTTGGTGATTGTTAAGCGATTCGTAGATTTCATGACCGGAATGTCCTCATTGCAAGTTTGCGTTCTTCAATCAGCGCCGTGTAGCGCTGCTTGCCCAAGTCGATATCGGCCTTCCGCGTCGTCTGTGTTTTCTTCATAAAGCAATGGAGCACGTAGACCGCCTCCTCGAATCGGGCGGCGTAGAATACACGAAATTCATTGTCACCGTGAAGCCGAATCTCCATCACGCCCGAGCCAACGTCCGGCATCGGTTTGAAATCCGCCGGACTCTCACCGCGCTGAACCAGGTCCAGTTGGTAGCCCGCGTCCGAACGAATATCCGCAGGGGCGGATCGCAAGCGGACCAAACTGTCTCCCAGCCATTTGATGGGTCTCAGGCGCAACACTTCCTGATTATACAAAGTTGGATATACTGCCGGGCACCCCTTTGAAAAAAACTCACCTTCCAATTGGTAGAACCGTTCAGACCCACATGTCTCTTTAATCCCGCAACCCAAACTTACTGCTGTGGCAGGGCGTGCTGAATGCCGCGGACCAGCGCAGTGGCGTCAGTCTGGCTGGTACCCGACCACTGAACCAGCACAAACCACTGCTTCTGCTGGAACTTCACGGTATTGGCTGCTGAGGGGAAACGCTGCGCCGCGTCGAAGGCCGGACCCTCTGTCTTGTACCCGCAAACGCGGACTGCCGCCGTCCCTGGTCCCGAGTATGTCGCCAGCCAGCAGCGCGGCGGATTGGCGGTTGGCGGAAGACCGGGTGGCGGCGGTGTTTCCACGACGCTTTGCTGGTTCCACCCCGGTGCCACCGACCGCGGCAATTCCGGCTTGTCCGGCGATTTGCCGGAACCGGCACACCCCACCAGCAGAGTGGCCGACAGCAACCAGCCCGGATTTCGAAGCGACACGCGCATACTTTAGCCAGCGTAACAACCCGCGTGCGATTCTGTTGATTCAAGAACAAATGGGGAAATACAAAGCGTTTAAGAAGAAGGCCGACGCCCCACCCCAGGTCAGGCAAGGTGTGCCGTGTCTGATTATCCTGGGTCTGATCATGATCCTGGTCTTCTTCGTTATGTATGGAGCACTCAAATCCTGATGCGGGTTGATGGAAGAAGCGCAGCGCAGTTGCGGCCACTGGAAATTGTGCCGTCGTATCTGAAGACAGCGGAAGGCTCGGCACTCATCTCGTTTGGCAACACCAAAGTCTTGTGCGCCGCCAGCGTGGAAAATTCGGTTCCCCACTTTCTGCGTAACAGCGGGAAGGGCTGGGTAACGGCGGAGTACTCCATGCTGCCGCGCGCCACCGGCACCAGAACGCCGCGTGAAGTGTCCAAGGGCAGACTGGGTGGGCGGACGCATGAGATCCAGCGGCTGATCGGCCGCTCGCTGCGCGCCATTGTCGATATGTCGGTTCTGGGCGAACGCTCCGTCATTCTGGATTGTGATGTGATTCAGGCCGACGGCGGTACACGCGTGGCCTCCATCACCGGCGCTTACGTCGCGCTGGCTCTGGCAGTGAAGAAGATGGTGGCGTACAAGGCGTTGCCGAAGTCGCCTTTGACGGGCGCGGTGGCGGCAGTGAGTGTCGGCATGCTGGGTGGCGAGGCGCTGCTGGATCTCTGCTATGAAGAAGACTCCCGTGCCGATGTGGACGCCAATATTGTGATGACCGACGCGGGACGCTTTGTGGAATTCCAGGCTACGGCGGAACACAAGAGCTTCGATGACGCACAACTCGACCAGATGAAAGCTCTGGCGCGGACGGGAATCATCGAATTGCTGGCACTGCAAAAGCAAATCATCGACGCTGCCTGACCGTGAAAATATACTGCGCTACCGGCAACCAGGGAAAACTGCGGGAGTTCCGGCTTGCAGGCCAGCTGCTGGGGATTGAAGTGCTCCCGGTGGAAGGCCTGAAGGATATTCCCGCACCAGAGGAAACCGGTACCACTTTCGAGGAAAATGCTCGACTGAAAGCGGCTTACTACAGCCGGTTTGCGCCCGGTCTGCTGTTTGCGGATGACTCCGGACTGGAAGTAGACGCACTGGATGGCGCACCCGGCGTGTATTCGGCGCGCTATGCCGGAGCGAACGCAACCGATGCCGACAATAACCAGCTGCTGCTGCGCAATCTCACAGGCATTGTCAATCGCACGGCGCGCTTTGTTTGTGCGATAGCGATCGCAGAAGCCGACGAAGCAAAACATGTATTCCGCGGGACGGTGGAAGGCGAGATTCTGGATGCACCGCGCGGTCCCGCCGGCTTCGGTTACGATCCGCTGTTCTACTACCCGGATTTCGCCGGCTCGTTCGGTGAGGTAGACGACAAGCGAAAATTTTCCGTAAGCCATCGCGGCAAGGCGCTGCGAAAGATGCTGGCCTGTCTGGCGGGTTCTTCGTAACTTCAGGAACAAGACTGCTATTCTGAACAACTCATGACACCGTGGGTTCAGCGCGCCGAACAGTACTTCGAGTTCCGCCGTCTGGGCACCAGCTGGAAAACCGAATTTCCAGCGGGCGTCACCACCTTCATGACGATGGCGTACATCATCTTCGTGAATCCGCAAATTTTGCATGAAGCCGGGCTCCCCATTGCCGGCGTCACTGCTGCTACATGTCTTGCGGCGGGAATCGGGAGCCTGCTTATGGGCCTGTTTGCGCGCTACCCGATTGCGCTGGCACCGGGCATGGGCCTCAACGCCTACTTCACCTATTCAGTGGTGAAGGGGATGGGCGTCGACTGGCATGTTGCGCTGGGAGCCGTTTTTCTTTCAGGCGTCGCGTTCGTTCTTCTCACCGTGATCGGTGTTCGGCAGATGATTGTAGGGGCTATTCCGGCGGAACTATATTCAGCGGTGGCCGCAGGCGTCGGTCTCTTCATCGCCTTCATCGGACTGCGCAACGCGGGCGTAATTGTGGCCAACCCCGCAACTCTGGTTGGCCTGGGGAATCTGCACAAGCCTGCGACGTTGATTGCGCTGGCGGGGCTACTGATCATCGGCGCTCTCCTCAGCGCCGGGGTGAAGGCTCCTATCCTCCTCGGCATCTTCGCCACATGGATTCTGGCCGCGGTGACGGGGCAGGCATCCTGGCGACCGCAACCTTACAGCTTTCACGAAATCGCCTCCACCGCCTTCGCGCTCGACATCCGCGGTGCCCTGGGCATTGGTCTGCTGGAAATCGTCTTCGTGTTTCTGTTTGTAGACCTGTTCGACAACGTGGGAACCCTGGTCGCCGTGGGCAGCAAAGCCGGACTGCTGCAAAAGGGAAAAGACATTCCACGGCTGAACAGAATTCTGTTCAGCGACGCCATTGCCACCATCATCGGCGCGATGGCCGGGACATCCACCGTGGTCAGCTACGTGGAAAGTTCTGCGGGCGTAGCGGCCGGCGGGCGCTCCGGTGTCACGGCCGCGGTGACGGGCCTGCTCTTCCTCGTGGCGCTATTTGTAGCGCCTCTGGCGGGGGCGATTCCCGCAGCCGCCGCGGCACCCGCGCTTATTGTAGTGGGCTGCATGATGATGACCACCGTAGCCGAAATCAAATGGCACGACATGGAAATTGCACTGCCCGCGTTCCTCACCATGATGGCGATTCCCCTGACATTCAGCATTGCAAATGGTCTGGCGTTTGGTTTCTGTTCGTGGACGGTTCTAAAGCTGTTGCGTGGCCGTTTCCGCGACGTCAACTGGACTGTATACGTTCTGACCGCGCTGTTTCTGCTTCGCTTCTGGTACATGCGAACCAATTAAACCCGCTTCACAGCGATCAGCGACTTGGTGAAGAACAGCCAGCGCTCCCGACGGATTGCAGCATCGGGAAAATGCGCCTTCAGTTCCTTGCCCGAGAGCAGCCGGATGTCATCCAGAAAATGGTTGACCCAATACTCTTTCTGATCCGGACGGGGCCGGAAGACCAGTTCCCAGATTGTAAATCGGCGAATGACGAACTCGCACCAGGGCTTGGGCAGCAGGTGGACAAAGGGCATCCACAGATGAGTCTCGATGGGGAAGAACCGGTTGGGCGTTTGTACCCAGTAGTTGCGCGCCACGCGGCAGATTTCTCCTGCAAAGGCCTTCTGCCGGGCCTCAGAGCCCACATGCTCAATCACGGAATTGCTGAAGACAACGTCGAACGAATCGTCTGCGAACGGCAGATTCAGACCGTCGGCACATACAGACGAGAACTTGTCATCATTGCGGTGCTTCTCCACGTCGCCGGGCGTGTTCAAGAGGGTAACTTGTGGCTGCATTTCCAGCAATTCCCAAATACCGGCCGTTCCGCCCACGTCGAGCACACGCGTGCTTTCGTTGATACGAAACGCCGCCGCAAAGGCGCGCATCCGCCGACGACGGAAGTATTTCTGGAGGTTGAGAAACGCCCGGAAGCCGGCGAGGCGTTCGCGGTCTTCCACCGCTGCGTGTTCCCGGAAGATATGGATCATCGCAAACAGAACGAAGAATCCGGCGAGGAAGCCAACGGCTGCGCTCACACCCGTCATCGCCGGATCTCCGGGCCGTGGACCCAGTCCCCCGTACTTCGTCAGCAACACGTTAATGGACACCGGGATGCAAGCCGCAATCACCGGCATCACCGGGCGGTTCAGCGCAAAGAAACATCGCGCAATCAGATCGAGCAGAGTCCACCCGATGACGGCTACCGAGTAGCCGAGGAAAACGTTGCTCACGAGGTGGGTTGACTCCGCCGTGAAGCTGCCCCGCTGGAACAGAAACGTAACCACGGGGACGCGCAAAACGACGATCAGCGTGCCGATCACCACGGCGACAATCGCCGTATTGAATACTGTCTTATCGATCAGGGCAGTGGCGCGCCGCGTGTCCTTCGCACCGCGCAGCGCGGCAATTTCCGGCAGTAGCGTACTGGCCAGCGGGTAGACCAGCCACGCGTTGAGCACTGATACCAGGCGGTTGGCGTAGTCGAACGCAGCGGCCATACCGGCACCGGCATGGGTAGAGAAGGATCGCGTGGTGACGATGTTCGCGGCTACCAGGCCCGCATAAATCAGGAACATCGCGGGCCGGGTGAGCAACTCCCCCAGCGTGGCCCGGCTTTCCCCGGTGCCGGGCAGGCGCAACCCGCGGCTGGCATACCAGGTGATGCCCATCTGAAGGAATGCGCCTGCCGAATACCCTGCGGCAAAACCATAGACGCCCAGTTCCTTCCAAAGAAGGAGTGCGGTCCCGATCACCAGCAGATTCTGAATGAGCTGATAGAACGCGAACGGAATGAAGCGTCGCTCGGTATACAGCAGGGCGGCATAAATGGTGCCAATGCCCGCGAATAAAAGGCTGGGTGCCATCAGGCGGATGAGAACCACGGATTCCGCGGTCCTCTCCGGCCCCAGGCCCGGTCCCAGAGCAACAGCGATCTGAGGAGCGAACATTACAATAGCCGCCGTCAACACCGTCAGCAGCGCGGTATAAACGCGCTGACCGCGAAGGAAGAAAGCGGTACGCTCCGCGCCCTCGCGCTGCATGAGCATGGGCACGAAGGCGAACAGCAGTGTATTGACGATGACCAGATTCAGGGCGTCAAGCGGTCCTACGGCAGTCGCCAGCGCATCAGCGCGGGAATGGGTTCCCAGCAGATACGCCACAATAGCGACTCGGAAAAAACCAGTGAAATTGCCCGCCAGCACGCCGGCCGCAACAATGATGCCTCCCCGTACCAGGCGGCTCTGGTTCAGCCGGAGCAGCGTATTGGAGAAGGTTCCTGCCAGAGGGGATTAACTCTGTGCGGCGGCCAGCGCCGCGTCGTAGTTCGGATGGCTGCCCACTTCGGGCACGTACTCCACATAGCGAAGTTTGTTGTCGGGGCCCACCACAAAAATGGCGCGGCTGAGAATGCGCAGTTCCTTGATCAACGTGCCGTAGGCTGCGCCAAAAGAGGCATCCCGGTGGTCCGAAAGCATCTTTACGTTGTCCAGGGCGAAGGAATTGCAGAAACGCTTCTGGCCAAACGGAAGGTCCATGCTGACGGTGTAGATATCCACGCCGCTCAACTGTGTGGCGGCTTCATTGAAGCGTTTGGTCTGCGCGTCGCAAACGGGCGTATCCAGCGACGGGACCACGCTGAAGATACGGGTGTGGTTGCCGGTCTTTTCCAGATTCACTGGCTGCAGTGAACTGTCGGTGACGGCGAAATCGGGGGCCTGGTCGCCGGCTTTGAGTTCCGGTCCGACGAGTGTGAGCGGGTTGCCCCGCATAGTGGTAGCTCCTGGACGTTCCATATTTCCTGTTTTTTCTCCCGACTTCAAAATATATTTTGAAGCCTATTCTAGCAGCCGCGCGAGATCTTCCGCAGTGGTCACCGGTGACTTGCAGCTGAAATTGTCGCAAACATAAACCGCGCATTCGGCACCCTGCGTCGTCATGGCGGCCAGGGCGGGTTGCAGGGCGACGGTTGGAGCGTCGGCGTAAAGAATGACACGGTGGGGATCGAACGTTCGCCACAAAACCGCGGCCATGCCGGGTGACAACTCGCCGGCGATGGCTACCTGACGATGCGGCGTCAGATCCATTTCACAGGCCGCCAGCATTTGTGGCAAAGCCCAGGCCGCCGACTCCAGTTGCGGTCGCAGGGCGGCGAGCAGACGCCGGGCGGTTTCCTCGTAGCGCGAATTACCCGTCATGCGGTGCAGGCGCAACAGGTTACCCAGAGCGATGGAATTGCCGGAAGGCTCGGCGCCATCGTAGTCTTCTTTCATCCGCAGCAGGCGTGCGGCGTCATCCATGCTGGAGGCAAAGAATCCGCCGGAGACGGTGTCCTCGAACAATGTTATCTGCCAGTCGGTGAGAGCGACGGCGCGAGCCAGGTAGCGGTACTCCGCTGTCACTTCGTAAAGATCCAGCAGGGCTCCGGCGAACAGGGTGTAGTCTTCCAGCATGCCCGGAATCGCCGCATCGCCCGCGCGATAGCGACGCAACAACTGACCGTCTTCCTGCACCATAGCGGATTCGATGAAATCGGCCGCCTGCCTGGCTGCGGCAATATACCCGGGGTGGCTCAGTACGGCGCCGGCGCGGACGAAGGCGGAGATCATCATGCCATTCCAGCCGCTGAGAATCTTGTCGTCCAGATGAGGCCTGTGCCGCTTGCCGCGCGCCTGCAGCAACAGCGCTTCGCATTCGCCCAGGGAGATCGCCATGGCGTCGGGATCCTGCGCGAATTCGCGCGCCGTGTCTCCAATGGTGTGAGCGGCAAAGAGAATATTGCGTCCGGTGAATTCCTGGTGTGGGTCTTCGTGGACGTTGCCATCGGGCTGGGCACCGTAACGATAAGCGATCCAGGCGGCCTTCTGTTCTCCCAGAACTTCGATGAGTTCCTGCCAGCTCCAGATGTAGAATGCGCCTTCGCCTTTTTCATGCGGATGCGCGGGGTCAATCACGCTGTCCGCATCTTCTGCCGACCAGAAGGCGCCTTCCGGTGCCCGCATGTCGCGCAGAACGTAGTCGAGTGTGCGGCGCGCGGCGAGCGAAAAGCGCGAGTCGCCGGTGATCTGGAAAGTCTCCACATACGAAACCACCAGTTGGGCCTGGTCGTAGAGCATTTTTTCAAAGTGCGGCACGAACCAATTGGCATCCACCGAATAACGATGAAAGCCCCCGCCCAGCTGGTCGTTCATGCCGCCGCTGTCCATGGCGATGAGAGTGGCGGCGACCATGTCGAGGGCCTCGGCGTTCCCGGTGCGCTTCCAGTAACGTAATAGAAAGTTGAAGATCGAAGGGCGGGGGAACTTGGGCGCATTGCCGAAGCCGCCGAGGCGCGAATCGAAGGATCGCCGGAAGTGCTGGAAGGCGCTGTCGGGCAGGGCAGGCTCCACGTGACCGGAACCAGAGGGCGCGCGGCTGGCGAGCGACCGCAGATGGGTCATGATGTTCTCGCTGGATTCCAGAATCTGCGCGCGCTGCCCGGTCCACGCCTTTGCGATACGCGTCAACACAGCGGGAAACCCGGGGCGACCGTAGCGGTCGTCGGGGGGGAAATAGGTGCCGCCGACGAACGGCTTGAGGTCGGGCGTTAGCCACACCGACATGGGCCAACCGCCACCGCCGGTGGAAGATTGCACATAGGTCATGTAGATGCGGTCGATATCGGGGCGTTCTTCCCGGTCCATCTTGATACAGACAAACCACTGGTTCATCAATCCCGCAATTTCCGGGTTTTCAAACGACTCGCGCTCCATCACGTGGCACCAGTGACAGGTGGAGTAGCCGATGGAAAGGAAGATGGGCTTGTCTTCGGCGCGGGCTTTGGCGAAGGCTTCTTCGCCCCACGGGTACCAGTCCACCGGGTTGTGCGCGTGCTGCAGAAGGTAAGGGCTTTTTTCCAGAGCGAGGCGGTTCGTGGTCATCACTTCAGCAGAGCACAACGATCTAAATGAATGAACCGAAACCAAATATTCCACAACTTGACGAACATTTTGAGTGAAGCCATACTCGGACGTTCGCCATGCGCTATCCTGATCAATTGCGGAAATTTACTACATTGATTTTCCAGGCACTGGTTGTGCTGCTTGCCTTCGTGCCACCATGTTTTGCCTCCGCTTTTTCCATCGTAGAAATGGGTGTGCGAGCTGCGGGAATGGGTACCGCATTCATTGGGGTCGCCGACGACCCTTCCGCGCTGTTCTATAACCCCGCCGGGATCTCTTTTCAGGAGGGAACTCGCTTGCAGATGGATGCGCTCGTTTTCGCCGGGAGCTTTCGCTTCAAACCCACCGACGCGCTGCCTGGAACCTCGATTCCAGAAAGCGGATTCTCCGGTACAGTCAAGCCTCACTTCCTGCCACTGGCGACCATGTACGCCATAAAACAGCTTTCCGATAAGACTACGCTGGGGTTCGCAGTCTACACGCCCTTCGGACTGGCCGATAATTTCACTAACTTTAATGACGGTGACCCGGCACTTACAAAATATACCGGCGATTCGCGGGAACCCGCGGAGGGCTGCAGGCATTTTGGATTCAACCCACTTTAAGCCATAAGATAACACCCAACCTTTCTTTTGCTGTGGGGCCCGCATTTGTTCATAGTCATCTGATCCTGGAGCGTAGCCTGTTGAATCCGCGCGACGACGCTTTAACGTTTGGCCGCGTCGCTGCAGCTACTATTTTTCCCGGAGAAGATAAGGAGCAGGCTGCCAAAGTCATAGCCAGGCTACTCCCGGAGGGGCGTGCCCGCCTCGCAGGCACAGCTAACGCACTGGGCCTGACTTTGGGGCTGATGTACAAAAACCCGACGAGGAAATACAATATCGGTCTAATGTACCGCAGTGCGGTCACCAGCCATCTGAGCGGCCTCGCTTCATTCGCATTTGGTCATGGTTACCCGCTCGAAACCTACGTCGGATCTGATTTTCTCAGCAAATCGTTTCCAAATACAAGCATGCACGGAACTTTTACCACTCCGGCAAGCTACGGCGTCGGATTTTCCACCAGCCGCTTCAACAAGACGGTGGTCGCGGTAGACTTCCGCCTCCAGGACTACCATCGCTTTCGGGACGTGCCCATCAACTTTGGCAAGAACACCGCTAACGACAAAGACTCACAGTTACCACCGGAACAGCGTTTGGTTTTTGACTTTCGGAATTCATGGCAGATGGCTGCGGGCGCTGAACGTCAGATCGACTCCATTACTCACTTGAGGGCAGGCTGGTACTACGACCGCAACCCGGTGCCGGACAAAAGCGTAGGTCCGGTATTTCCGGACACCGACCGGAATAGCTTCACTGCCGGAGCGTCCCGGGTTCGGGGTAACAAAGAATTTTCAATATACTATCAGGCTATGTTCATGCGGTTCCGCCAGACCAATGTGGCGGCGAATGTTATACAGGGTACCAATGGAACTTACGATAACTTCGTAAATTTCGCGGGGCTGTCAATGATTTTCAACGTTGGAAAAAAATAGTCGATAGACCTCTTCGGACGGAACAAAGATGGCGGATACATACGACGTAATCATTTGCGGTGCAGGATCGGGAGGCGGCTACCTTGCGGGTGAGATCGCAGCAAACGGCTCGGTACTAATCCTGGACGCCGGCCCCCACATTGGAGCGGACGAGGCGATTAATCCGGGCGTTGGCTCCCCCTCACGGCGCAAGTGGGCGACGCAGGTCAATTTCGGTAACTACGTTCCGGATTCAGTAAACGCACAGGGAAGGGGCAAATCGTTCTTCTCTTATCCCATTTATATGGATCAGTCTAACCCAACGTTTTACGCAATCCAGCGTGAGGCGAGGCTGGTTGGCGGCGGTTCGTTTATCAATGTAGGGGCATGGATGAGGCCCCGCCTCGTGGACTTCGACGGGTTCGCCCAGGAAACTGGTGTTGCCGGGTGGACGAAGCAGGATTTTGAACCGTTTTTCCAGCGGGCCGAAAAAACGCAATACGTCCATCGGACTCCCCGGGCAAACTGGAATGCGGGTAGCCTCGCGTACGAGAAGGCCGCAGCTTCACTGGGTGTCAAGGTTTACGAGACTGCCAGCAACCGGTTTCATTGCCTCTTTTGCGGGCACAGGCTGAACGCGGGAATGCCGTGCAAGTATGACTCGCTCATGGGGACCGCGCAAACACAGATTCCGAAGGCCATCGCGGCCGGCGCGGTCCTGCTGGACAATGCCACGGTTGTCCGGGTGGAAATTACCAACCGGAAAGCCACCGGAGTAACCTACCAGCGCAATGGCGTAACCACAACCGTGAACGCGCGGAAGCTGGTGGTGGTCTCCGCGGGGGCCATTGGAACGCCCGCGATTCTATACAGTTCCGGAGTCTGGCAGATCAACAACAACGTGGGCAGGTATCTGCGGGCGCATCCCGGCGTGGCGATGGATGCCCTTGTGCCTGGTCAGGCATGGAATACGGATCGCGGTTACCAGTGGAACTGTTATCACTACCCGCTGGACGACAAAGGGCAGCCCGTCGATGTCATTATTCACGCCAGCGCGGGATTTCCGGCGGCCACTCCTTGGGTAGCGGCGCAGGTTGGTTTCTTTGGCCCGGCGTACAAAGATCTGATGCGGCGTTATCCGCAGCGGGTTGGAACTTTTCATTTCCAGCTCAAGCCGTCGATATACGGAAAAGTAATGGGCGGCGTGGACAAGCCCATTATTTCCTATCCGGTTGCAACGGTCGATGGGGTACTGGAGCCCAAGATTCTCAACGATTTGACGATCTCCATCACACAGTCAGCTAGAATTTTCAAGGAAATGGGGGCTATCGCCACGTTCCCAAACCCCAACGAACCACCTGCGATTTTTAAACAGGAAATCACCCAGCTGGTCACTACGGCGGGAGCGCTGCATCCCCAGGGCACTTGCCGGGCCGGTGCCAGCCCCGCCAATTCCGTGGTTGACAAAGATTGTATGTCCCATGACATTCAGAACCTGATGTGCTGCGACGCCAGTGTAATTCCGAACCACATCAGCGCTAATCCGAATGCCATGATTATGGCAATTGGCGCGAGGGCGGGAGATTTCATCCGCAGGAATATTCTCAACACCCCTTCGGGTAGAACGGCTGACGAAAGAGGCGCGCGATGATGCGTGAGAATCTGGCGGAACTGCAGTCCGTGGTGTCGCGGCGCGCGTTCTTCTCAAAGATCGCTAAAACCGCTGCGCTGGTTGCGGCCTACGACAAAATGGGTCCCACTTTGTTCGGCGCTCTGTCGCCGCAGGATCTGGCCACCGCGCAGGCCGTTTATAGCGCGTGTTGTCAGATTGTAATTCCGGTCGATCAGGATCCCGGCTGGGCCACGTTCGAGCCGGGTATTTCAGAGTACGGGCTGAACGTGTTTGTGGGTCAGGCCCTGTTGGGCGGCAATTCGTCTGCATTTGACGGATTCCGCGGCGTTCTGGCCGCGTACAACACCGCGCCACGCGATATGGGTTATGGCGATTTGTTCCTGAAGATGCCACTCGACGAACGAATCACTTTCTTTACCAATTCACTTACCGGTGTTTATGAGCCGGATGGGTACGGCGATGTCCTCACGGTGGCGGCATTCTTCTGTCTTCTGAGTGCAAGGGCAGTATTTTTCTCCAACTATCCCAAACATTTGGCACTCGATTCGGAATTTCAACTCTATCCCGCCTCTTCCATTCGCACCGGATTCGACATTATGGGATTCAAAGGTCCGGTTCTTGCAGACGAAGAAGCAGCGCTGCGGACGAAGAATTTCGATGCTCCAACCCTACCGGGGATAGACTTCAGCAATCCATGGATTTAACCGGGAGAATTTACTGATGAGCAGGAGCAATTTACAGCAAGCAGCGTGGACCCCAGGCAGACTGGCAAGGATAGCTGTCCTTGCCGGATTGTTATCCGGCTTCGCGCATGGCCAATATGGCGGCCGACCCGGAGAGGCAGTCATCTATCTGCTTACCAGTAAAGGGTCCCAGGATTTTCGCGTGGCGCCACCGGCCACCGTCAACCCGGCGCCTCTCTTGTCGCGCTTTGACCTCGTTGACGTTTCGAAGATACCGCTTACTTCGCTGGGAGAGGGATTTCCTGAAGGCTTCCGCCACCAGATACTCCATTCTGAACCAGATGATTTGTTTCAGCTGATTACACAGTCGGAGGGCGACCAGGGTGCACACCGGATTTTTCGTTATTCCTTGAAAACCTTCATCACCGGTGGCGTGGTTCGGGAAACTGTTCCCCTGATCGATTACACTGGCAACTCGTTTACCACTTTGAAGAAGGATGTTGATTTTGGGCCCGATCTGGCCCTCGACAAACTCACGGTCCTTTTTTGGGGACCCAGTAGCGTGTTTCCCGCCGTCACCATCGTTCCTCAGGACGTTAGTGGTTCCGCAGTGCCGCCCGGAAAGACTGGCGACGATGTGATTCTGGACAGCGGCCTAGCTCCGTTTTTCGTGCCGTGGCAGCCAATGATCAAGAAATTTCCGGGTGCAGGCTGGATGAACGGAGTCGATTTGAAGTTTATCGATTTCGACAGCACAACCAACGCCAGTACTATCCAGCTCATGCGGCTCCGCTCCGGAACTCACACTCCTTTATTTCAGATTAGTGGTTCCACCCATCTCTACGTGTTGCAGGGGACAGTAACGGTGAGTGTGGCAGGGGGTTCCTCTTATGTTATCCCTGCCGGCCAATACGCCTTCCTGCCACCTTCGCTGGCAGTCACTGTAACTAATGCACGCCAGTACTCCGGGCCCGCGGGTCCGACTATCTCCCCCCTTGCGATGAGCCCCCGATGAACCGACTCATAATAATTATTTTCGCCCTGCCTCTGGTCCTGACCAGCGCTCTGGCGCAACAGGCAGTTCTGGACACGACAACAATGGTTGTGGTGGGCGAAGGCATCGCTGCGGGCATGAACGATTTTGCTCTTCGGGAGACCTACCAGAAGGCCAGTTTTTCGGCTCTGGTGGCGAGGCAGCTCAAGACCGCTTTTCCTCTGCCGCTGATTGAACCTCCGGGTCTGGGGTCTGTTCCCGGGTTCCCGGTATTGCCGGTGCGCGCACCGGGGCCATTTCAGACTACGGTCCGGAGTCGATTTCCCCCCACTCTATTCGTGCTGAACCTGTCAGTGCCGGGTGCCAAAGTGAGCGACGTCGTGGGCAGGCGTCCGGGTTGGCCGCTGATCCAGCCCAACGATAGCCAGCAGACGCTTACGAATTTCATCCTGGGCTATCCGGCTCTGATCCTGAACAACGACAAACCGTTATGGACAGAAATCGAATACGCGGAGCAGATGGCCCCGACCCTGGTGATTGTGGCCCTGGGCTATGCAGACGTGCTGGATGCCGCAGCCAACGGCGACACGAGCCGTTTGCCTGATGTTGCCGCCTTCACCAGCGGAATGACTGCGATCGTCAAAAGGATGAAAGCCACGCAGTCGACAGTTGTGGTGCTCAATGTGCCAGATCCGCTGGACACCGCGTATTACACCAGTCTTTCGTCGGCCACCAGCCTGGTTGGAGCCAGCGCCGCGCAACTTCAAAGCCTTTTCGGCTTGAAGGCCGACGATCTGCTTACTGTCAACGGCCTGATGACGGTCGGTTCACTTTTAATGCAAAACAAGGGCGGCGTTCTGCCCGCTGGTTCTGTGGTGCCGGCGACCGCAGCTGCTGCCATCAGCGCCAGTGTGCGCGCGTTGAATGCCGCTATCGCGAATCTCGTTCAGCAGCAGGGAGTGTTACCTTACGACCTCAATGCCCTGGTGCGGAGCCTGAGGGTGAATCGGCTTACGGTCGGAACCAGCACCTATACAGCAGATTTCCAGGGCGGGCTTTACACCATGAGCGGCTTCTACCCCGGCAACACCGTCCACGCGTTGATTGCGAATGGAATTCTTTCCCTGTTTAACAGCAAATTCGGCACGTCGTTCGCATTGGTCGATGTCCCGGCAACGGCAAGTTCGGATCCCGCGGGCCGCCAAACCTCGCCTCGCTTCGTGAGTGGCAGCAAACCGGACGAGCACGATTCTCCGGAAAGACGTGAACGATGACTCTACGCTACGCGCTTCTGATTCCGCTTCTTGCTTCCCTGGCGGGCGCGGCTCTGCCGCCTCTCGCCGTGCCGCTCCGGCTGCCTCCCGGCAACATTCAGGTCCTCCCGCTGGTCAAACGGACCAGCTATCTTGGCGATGCCGTTAAAATTGTAGACTGTCCGGAAGACAAGTATTCACCGCTTGGGACATGTGGCAACCTTCTGTTCGGCGGCATGGCGCTATATGACAGCCACCTGACTGGTCTGGTTCAGGTCAGGTTTTATCCGCCCGTCAACAACATTTCCCACTTTGAGATCTCCCACCCCGGTAACCTGAGTGGCGACGACGCGATTCTGAAGGCTCCGCAGGTTTACCAGCTTCCGGTGACCAGTGTCTTTATCTTTGACGATCTGTCCACGATCTCATCGGGCGATCTGAACCTTTCCACCGGTGAGGTAACCCGGATCGATTACCGGGTAAACGTCTATAACACGTTTTACACGTCATTTGCCAACGTGAATCCGCGGCTAAAGGCTGGCGCGTTTCAGTTCCCCGGCGCCTATGGCTCAGCCGACATTGCCTTTCAGCAAAGGCCCGATGGCCGCCTCGATTTCACCATGGCAGCAAGTACATTCCTGCCGCTGAACAACAATATTGTGGGGGAAACGCCGCGGATTCCCATGCCGCTTTGTGGCCCGCAGCAATCGTGCGGCAGCATTCAGGCTCCCAATTCGAGCCTGCATCCCCACATCCGCATCAGTACTGTCGATGTTTCAGCGCCTGCCTGCGGACCCAATTGCCCCTCTTTTCCAGCCAACTCCATCGTGGTGATGACTGCCAACTCGGGTGCCTCGGGCGCCGCAGATAAATTCAATCTCAACATTACCCAGCTGGGGGGCAACGAGGCCACTGCGCGATCGAATATGATGGGCCGTGTCCAGTTCCAGTTCGGAGAGCCTTCGGGCGGCACGCAGCCGTTTGTGATGTCATTGCTACCCGCTTCCGGGGTCCTGGCCAAGCCGCCGGATTCCCCGCTCTCCGTGCTCGGCGTCGCGCTTGGCCTGCTGGGTCAGGACAGCACTTTCTCTTTCCCCCGCCAGAGCTACGCCTTTGAAAGTGTACTGATGGCAGACGACCCGCTGGAACTATCGGTGGGCGCGATCGACCTGCAGACAGGAACCGTATCGGGCGGACTGCTCTACCGCGGCTTCTTTGTGCAAACCCTCCTGCAGGCAGTTTTGACCGTTAACAACGGCGCCATTCCACCTTCGTCGTTTGCGTTTCGCGGTCCGGCCAGTTTTAATACAGACGCCAATGGTCAACTGGTTTTCCATTACAGCAGTGGTGTCTTCATCAACTTCGCGAATTTCTTCTGGCCTGCGCCTGACTTTATACCGGGGCACTCTTTTGTGGCTGGCCCGGGATCTGACCTGAACCCCCTGTTTTTCCTTCAGGCGGCAAGCAACCCGGCAGGACCACGAGCCCTGAAGACGGGGGCTGCCGGCAACGTCCGTTCGCAGATTGGCGACACCTTTTCCTATACCTACGGCGTGTCCTGCGACGGGGCAGGTTCGTCGGCATTTACCTACACCAATGGCAGCAGCGGCAAGCGCGGTGGAAGCTTTACCATGCAGAGTCTGGCATCGGTGGATTGCTCAAACTCTACCGGGTCCATCCAAGGCCCTGCGGGAGCCGATACAATCTCCTTCAGCGGCTTCGGAAAATGGAGCAAAGATTCCGACCCGCATCTTGCCAGTGTTCAGGTAACAAGTTCCAACGGGCAACAGTACATCATCATCCAGATTGACGGTGGGCAGGTTTCCAGTGCCGACAATCCACAACCGGGTCTACCGACGCCGTAGAGTTGGCACCTCTTCTCCTCACGGGTACCAGTCCACCGGGTTGTGCGCGTGCTGCAGAAGGTGAGGGCTTTTTTCAGCGCGAGGCGGTTCGTGGGCATCACTTCAGCAGAACACGACGAAATCAGCCAGGGCGGATGCCTTGGCGCTTTTTGACGCCAGAATTAACCTACTGTAGTGTCGGCTCGTTCAATGGTCTGAGATCGGCATTGGACAAATCTCCCCCGTCAATCAGGACACTGAAATACGGGCCCTGCGGCGAATTGGGGAAAACGTGGACGGAGGCCAGGTGCGGATTCAGCTTATCCGGGTCGCCGCTCCATCCTGTAAGCCGCTCAAGCCCATGCTGTTCCAGATGGCGTGGGGGGACAAGACGATCATTTGGGAAAAGCCGTTCGCTCTGACCGAATCGCCGAACTTCATTCGGTGATCACAATCCCGCAACATTGTGCTCTGGAATACACGGGCGCGCGTTGCCGGCTGAGCGAATGCACTTTGGTGGTAGCTGAAGAGAGCCTGCGCAACGTAGATTGATGGACTTAGCGCATATCAGACGGCACTCGCCAAGGCCCGCGCTGAAATCCATCGGCAAGGTCACGGGACCCGTGAGGCAAGGAGTTGAAATAATGGCCAACAACCCCTCTAACCGGTGGTTGAACCCTGCCGCCTTCTCCCTGCCCCAGGCATTCACGTTCGGTAACGCACTAAATCTCATTGACGACGTGCGCAATCCGTCTTTCCGGGTAGAGAATTTTTCGGCCATCTAGAAGACCACCATTCACCAGCGCCTCAACCTGGAATATCGTGTGGATCTGCAAAACGCGTTCAATCGCAGCCTCTTCGGTAACATCAACACGAATGCAGGTAGTCCCGGCTTCGGTCGCGCCACGGGCACAATGCTTCAGCCGAGGATTGTGCAGGTGGCCCTCCGCCTGGCGTTTTGATTCGCCGGCAGAGGCCAGTGGACCGGGTGTCCAGCCAGACCTCTGTGGTACCCTGACAGTTAAACTTCGCCGCTTCTCTTCCTTCTAATGAACCAAACGTTGCATGACCTGGCCGGAATTGTGCTGAATGGCCTGCCCACGTTTTTCCTCGTTCTCTTACTCTGCGTCTGCGTCAAGTTTCTTTACATGAACCCACTGGAAAAGGTTTTGGCGGAACGTTATCGCCTCACCGAGGGGGCTCGCAAGGCGGCGGAGGAAAGCCTGCGCCATGCTAATTCCCGCATCGGCGAATATGAAACAGCGCTGGCCCGGGCGCGCCACCAAATCTACCAGGAACAGGCCGAATTTGTCCGTCAGCTACATGCTGGGCAACAGGAAGAAATCCACAAAGTCAGGGCCGAGTCCGATCTGCAGTTGAATGCCGCCAAACAGGCGATTGCCGGTGAAGCGGCTGTAGCGCGACGTGACCTGGAAGGACAGAGCGAGATTCTGGCCAACCAGATTGCCGACGCCATCCTGAACCGGAGAGCCGCATGAAGCGCTGGCTTGCCATCCTGATTCTTGGCGGGGCGCTCGGCGTCTCTCCCCTATTGGCGCAGGAATCCGAAGGCGGCAAAGCCGGGATGGAGATCTGGAAGGTAGTCAATTTCCTGATTCTGTTCGGTATCCTGGGCTACCTGGCCAGGAAGCACGCTGCTCCTCTTTTGACCGCTCGTTCCCAGGAAATTCGCGACGGTCTGGCGGCAGGCGAAAAAGCACAGGCGGAAGCGCAGGCCCAGGCAAAGGCAGTGGATGCCCGGCTCCATGGTCTGGAAGAAGAAATTGCTGGAATGCGGCTCTCCGCCCGCGCTGAGCGCGAACATGAAGCCGAGCGGCTCAAGCGCGATGCGCAGATCGAACTCGCCCGCATTCGTCAGCACGCCACCGTGGAGATGGAGTCCACCTCCAAACAAGCCCGGCTGGATGTGCAACGCCATGCCGCCAAACTGGCGGTGGATCTGGCTGAGAAGAAAGTTCGGGAACGGATGTCGGCTGCGACCCAGGACAGCCTGGTGGGTGGATTCGTCATGGATCTCGCCCGGAGGGACGCCCGATGACTTCGGTTGCCGTAATTAACCGCTACGCGGGTGCTCTGGTGGATGTTGTGATGGGTCCCCAGGCCGGAATGAGGGCGGAAGACGCGGTTGCGCAGTTACAGTCCTTTAACGCCGCGGTAAAGTCCACCGCAGCCCTGCGTGCAATTCTTGCGTCCCCGGCGGTTTCCAAGGCCCGCAAGCGGCTGGTAATTCGCCGCCTGGCCGAAGCGCTGGGCCTTAGCCGGGTCATTCTCAATTTCCTGCTGGTATTGACGGATCACGGGCGCGCGGGCGCGCTGCGGGAAACCATCGAATCATTTGACGTGTTGCTGGATGAGCGGATGGGTTTTGTCCGCGCCGATGTACGGTCTGCTGTGGAACTCACCCTGGCACAGCAGGAATCGCTCTCCCTGGAGTTGCAAAAGCTCACCGGGAAACAGGTGCGCATTAAGTTCGCTGCCGATCCGGACCTGATCGGCGGAGTGACAGCGCGCCTTGGCTCCAGACTTTATGACGGGTCCGTGCGGGGTCAGCTGGCGAAGCTGCGGCAGAGCCTGGCGTCCCGACATGCGTAATCGGTTTTCAAAAGCGTAACGAAATATATGGCTCAGATACGGGCAGACGAAATCACAACAATCCTGCGGCAGGAGATCGAGAATTACGATCGCGCAGTGGATGTAAGCGAAACCGGATCAATCATCTCGGTGGGCGATGGTATCGCCCGCATTCATGGCCTGGATAAGGTCATGTCGGGCGAACTGATTGAGTTCCCCCACGGCGTTTCCGGTATCGCCATGAACCTGGAAGAAGACCAGGTGGGCGCTGTGCTGCTGGGCGAATACCAGAAAATCAAAGAAGGCGATGAGGTTCGCCGTACCGGCAAGATTATGTCGGTGCCGGTGGGCGAAGGCCTGATCGGGCGTGTGGTGGATGCGCTTGGCCGCCCCATCGACGGCAAGGGTCCAATCGCCTACGACAAGACCTATCCCATTGAACGGATTGCGCCGGGCGTTATCGACCGCCAGCCGGTAAAGCAGCCGATGCAGACCGGTATCAAGGCCATCGACGGCATGATTCCGGTTGGCCGCGGGCAGCGCGAACTCATCATTGGTGATCGTCAGACGGGCAAGACCGCCATCGCTCTCGACGCCATCATCAATCAAAAGGGCGGCGACATGATCTGTATCTATGTCGCCATCGGCCAAAAGCGCTCCACGGTTGCGCAGGTGGTAAAAACCCTGCAGGACTTCGGCGCAATGGAATATTCCATTGTGGTATCTGCCAGCGCTTCTGACCCTGCTCCCATGCAGTATCTGGCACCGTATACGGGCTGTGCGATGGGCGAGTACTTCCGTGACACAAGTCGCCACGCTCTGTGCGTTTACGACGATCTTTCCAAGCACGCCGCGGCGTATCGCGAAATCTCGCTGCTGCTGCGCCGTCCCCCTGGTCGCGAAGCCTATCCCGGCGATGTGTTCTATCTCCACAGCCGCCTGCTGGAGCGCGCCGCCAAGTTGAGTGACGAAAAGGGTGCTGGTTCTCTCACCGCCCTGCCCTTCATCGAAACCCAGGCGGGTGACGTTTCGGCCTATATTCCCACCAACGTGATCTCCATCACAGACGGGCAGATTTATCTGGAATCCGATCTGTTCAACTCCAATATCCGACCTGCGGTGAACGTGGGTCTTTCGGTAAGCCGCGTGGGCGGCAACGCGCAGATCAAGGCTATGAAGTCGGTGGCCGGCGCTCTTCGTCTGGACCTTGCGCAGTATCGCGAGCTGGCTGCTTTTGCGCAGTTCGGCTCTGATCTGGACAAGTCTTCCCAGGCGCAGCTCAACCGCGGTAAACGTCTGGTGGAAATTCTGAAGCAGCGGCAGTATCAGCCGCTGCCGGTAGAGAAGCAGGTCGCCATCATCTTCGCCGGAACGCGTGGTTTGCTGGATGATCTGGCGGTGGAAGACTGCCGTGAGTTCGAGGCGGAACTATACAAGTTTCTGGAAGGTTCGAAGCCCGGCATTTTGAATCAGATCCGCGAAAAGAAGGCGTTCGACAAGCCTCTGGAAGCGGAGTTGACTGCTGCCATCAACGAACTGAAGGAACGCTTTAAGAAGGACCGGCAGCGTCCGGCAAAGGCATAGTCTGAATTCATGCCGAGTTTGATCGATTTCCGGCGGCGTATCCGTTCGGTCAAGAATACGCAACAGATCACCAAGGCCATGAAAATGGTCTCGGCGGCGAAGCTTCGACGCGCCCAGGAGCGTGTGATTGCGGCGCGCCCTTATGCGCAGACCATGCGGCAAATGCTGGCCAATCTGGTAGCGGCGGCGGCGGGCGATGAAAACGCAGCGGATAGTCCATGGCTGGCGAAGCGCGAAGTTAAACGGATCGATCTGATCTTCCTTTCCAGCGATACCGGCCTGGCCGGTGCGTTCAACTCCAACCTGCTGAAAGCGGCACAGAAATTCCATGGCGATAACCCGGATGCGCGGATCACGCTCACGCTGGTGGGCCGCAAGGGTCGCGACTTCTACCGCAAGCGCGAGTCGAACATCCTGCAGGACTTCATCAACCTGCTGAACCGGCCCACATTTCTGGATGCCGCCACAATCGCGAAAGAAGTGATTGAGCGCTACCGGAAGGGTGAGACGGATGCGGTCTATCTTCTGAACAACGAGTTCAAGAGCGTGATGTCGCAGAAGGTAACGGTGATGCAGTTGCTGCCGCTGGAAATCGCAGCGGGTGATCAGGCTGCGCAGGGCGATTACATTTACGAACAGTCCCCGGTGGAAATGCTGGAGCGTCTGCTTCCGCGTTACGTGGAGGTGGCGGTATTCCGCGCCATGCTGGAAACCGTGGCGTCTTACCAGGCGGCACGTATGACGGCTATGGACACCGCGTCCACCAATGCAAAAGAAGTGATTGAGGCCGTAACGCTGCGCATGAACCGTGTGCGTCAGGCGGCAATCACAAAAGAAATCATCGAAGTGGTCAGCGGCGCCGCGGCCGCCGAATAAACGCCGCGAAGGAATCTATATGGCAACTGCTACACAAATCGTCGGACATGTGGTCCAGATCGCGGGCCCCGCGGTCGACTGCCAGTTCCCTGAGGGTCAGATCCCCGAGATCTACACCGCTATCCGCATCACCAGCGAAGGGTTCGATGTACCCGATCCCATCGATATCGTTTGCGAGACCGCGCAGCATATCGGTGAAGGCCGTGTCCGAACCATCGCCATGCAGCCCACTGACGGCATGGTGCGCGGCATGAAGGCAATTTCGCTGGGTGAACCGATTACCGTTCCGGTGGGTAAGGAAACCCTGGGGCGCGTGCTCAACGTGCTGGGCCAACCCGTGGACAACATGGGCCCCGTTAACGCGAAGATGCACCTGCCGATCCACCGCTCCGCGCCGTCCTTTGAAGACCAGTCCACCAAACTGGAAATGTTCGAGACGGGCATCAAGGTTATTGATCTTCTGGAACCTTATCTCCGCGGTGGCAAGATCGGTCTGTTCGGTGGCGCCGGCGTGGGTAAGACGGTCGTCATCATGGAGCTGATTCACAACATCGCCATGAAGCACGGTGGTGTTTCGGTATTCGCCGGCGTGGGTGAGCGGACCCGTGAAGGGAACGATCTCTGGCTGGAAATGCAGGAAGGCGGCATCGTCGATCCAAAGGATTACACCAAGTCCAAAGTGGCCCTGGTATATGGGCAGATGACCGAGCCTCCAGGGGCCCGTCTGCGCGTCGGCCTCACTGGTTTGACGCTTGCGGAATATTTCCGCGACGTGGAAAATCAGGACGTGCTGCTGTTCGTGGATAACATCTTCCGCTTTACCCAGGCGGGTTCGGAAGTTTCGGCGCTGCTGGGCCGCATGCCTTCGGCCGTCGGTTACCAGCCCAATCTGGCTTCGGAAATGGGCGATCTGCAGGAGCGGATCACTTCTACGAAGAACGGCTCCATCACCTCTGTGCAGGCTATTTATGTGCCCGCCGACGATTACACTGATCCGGCCCCGGCTACTGCGTTTGCCCACCTCGACGCAACCACCAATCTTTCGCGTCCCATCGCCGAACTCGGCATCTATCCGGCGGTTGATCCGCTGGCGTCCACGTCGCGAATTCTCGATCCCCGTATTCTGGGCGATGATCACTACGACACCGCGCAGGCGGTAAAGGGCGTGTTACAGCGCTACAAAGATCTGCAGGACATCATCGCCATTCTGGGTATCGATGAACTGAGCGACGAAGACAAGCTGGTAGTGGGTCGTGCGCGCAGAATCCAAAAGTTCCTTTCGCAGCCGTTCTACGTGGCCGAACAGTTCACCGGTATCCCGGGCCAGTATGTGAAACTGGCTGACACTATCCGCAGCTTCAAGGAAATTGTGGCGGGCAAATACGACGATCTGCCGGAGCAGGCGTTCTACATGCAGGGCACAATTGAAGACGTCATCGAAAAAGCGAAAACGCTGAAGGGCTGAGATGGCGGAGACGTTCCAGTTTCAACTCGTCAGTCCCGAGCGGATGCTTGTGGACGAACAGGTGAGCGAGGCGCAGATTCCAGCCGCCGAAGGCTATATCGGTGTGATGGCGGGGCATGCGCCACTGCTGTCTGAGTTGAAAGCGGGCGGAGTGCTGAGCTACCGGGTCTCAGGAGCCGAAAAGACGCTGGCTGTATACGGCGGCTTTGTCGAAGTGCAGGGCGACCGGGTGCGTGTGCTGGCCGATGCCGCTGAATTCGGCAGCGAAATCAATGTCGATCAGGCACGGCAACGATTGGCGGCGGCTACGAAGGCGATGGAAAAGCCAGTCGGCGATTGCGTCCCGGAATTGGCCGAATTTGCCCGCGCGCAGGCTGCGGTAGACGCCGCGGGGCGACCATAATTATCGCGCACTGCGCCATGTCCTTTCGGCAAGGCTGCGGTCGTGTAAAACATTACGGTTAGCTTAAATCTGACATTGGTTTGTGAAGTTCTTCGCCCGCTATTCGCGGGCATTCTTAGTCTTCTGGAATGTCTTCCAAATCACGGGTGCCGCACACGCCCCGGTGCAGACTCAATCGGCGCCCCAACCCCCAGTCCGTGCGTTGTTTACAGTGCCCTCTGCACCTGCGGTATATAACCTCGACGATGCGTTCTTGCGTTGGCGTGTGCCGCCTGGTGGTCAACAATACGGCGCGACGGCCGACATCTCCCCACCTTCAGGTAACGAGGCGGTAGCGGCCTTTTCCCCCGGTTCTCAAAAACCCCGGCTTTTAGACTGCTCAGCTACGTGTTGTATGATCTCTCTTATCGGAGGTGTGTATGAACGCCCGTTACCTTCTCCTGTTGGTGACAACTTCGCCCGCCTTGCTGTGGCCGCAATCCGTTTATCGCCCCGAAATACCGAAAACCTGGGATGAAGCTGCACTGGCGGACTGGGCGACGCCGGTTGCGGGCTTGAACGTTCGGCCGACGCACATTACGTCCAAAAAATACTATTCGATGACGATCGAGAATCTGCGGACTTATCCCGTCTATTTTCCCGGGCACGAGCCCGAAGGTTACTGGGAGATGCTGCAACATATCGGGCCGAAGCCGTTGATTGAGCCCGACAAACTAAAGAGCGAGACGGACTGGATCGACGCGGGGCGAAGGGTGTTCGATGAAGCCGACGATATCCACTTGCGCACTTTCGATCCAAAGTTCATCGCAGAGGTCAGGAGCCGCGAAAGGCTTGAGGAAGCGCGTACCCGACCCCTGCCGGATGGGTCTGTCTTCGGGATGCGGTGGATACCGACGAAGCAGGGCGTCGGCCTTACATTTTCAAACTGCAGCTTTTGCCACGTTGCCTACCTTCCAAACGGAACCCGTGTCCCCGGGGCTCCGTTCAAGACTATAGCGCCACGCCCACCGGAAACATTCAAAGTTTGGCCACTGATCAGCCGCGTTCAGCTGGAGAGTCGCGTTCTGGTTGGTGTCGCACCATTTTTCATGGCTCCCGAGCCGATTGGAATGCGGCTATTCCGTGCTTACGGCGTCCCGTGGAAGGCCGACGATATCAATGAGCGGTTCAAATCCTTCACGCAGGCCGACTACGAGATGTTTGATCTCGCATTTCGCGCAAGCGGCGGTATTGCGCGCTGGAACGGGAGCCTGTTTTATCCTGCCAAAATCCCGGATTTGATCGGAATTAAGGATCGGAAATTCATCGATCATACCGCTACGCATCTGCATCGCGGAATCGGTGACCTGATGCGCTACGCGGCTCTGGTGAGCTATGCCGAGGCGGCAGATTTCGGTAGTTATCATATGCTTTCACCGGCCACAAAGAGAGTTCAGGCAAGATTGCCGGATGAGGCGCTTTACGCACTCGCGTTGTACATCTATTCCCTGCAGCCCCCACCCAATCCGAATCCATTCGATTCGAACGCCGAGGCCGGTCAGAAGATCTTCGCGCGAGAGGGCTGCCCGATGTGCCACACGCCACCGCTCTATACGAGCAACAAGTTGACGCTGGCACAGGGTTTTGCGCCGCCGAAGGACAAACCAGCCACACTCGACGTTTTGCTGATCTCTGTCGGCACAGACCCGGGACTGGCGCTCGCGACGCGTAAGGGCACTGGATATTACAAGATCCCTTCGCTGAAGGGTGTGTGGTACCGCGGGCACTATTTGCACGAGGGACCGACCGCCAGCCTGGAAGAAATGTTTGACCCGGACCGGCTGAAAGAGACTCATGTTCCTGGAGGATTCAGGCCGCCAGGCGTGGAGAACCGTGCGATAAAGGGGCATGAATTCGGATTGAAGTTGGAGCCCGCCGAGCGGGGACAACTCATAGCCTTTCTGCGAACCCTTTAGATTCGGCCGACTACGCCCCGGTGCCTTTATTACGCATGGCCTCCTACAGGTATTTTGCACAACAATTCTTTTGTACAAAATATTTGTTGTATTTTCGATAGGGGTTGTATCGTTCGGCGAAAAAGACTCGCCATGCGGTAGAAATTAATCTTCAGCGCAACCTGAATCTGTCGCGGATCCTGCGCTGAACTGATGCTGCCCAACGTGGAAGTAGTGTTGGCTACCAGCGTGGGGAAGTTGAAGTTGGCGTGGTCGAGCGCGTCCCGAACATTTAGACCAGCCTCCGGTGCATATCGTTATATATCATTTAGCCTATGGCGGCAAGGCGTTCTTTTTCTGAATTATCCCGGCGCAAGTTCCTCGCCGCTGGTCTGGGAGCGGTGGCGACGGCTCGTTTCGCTGGTTCACAGACGCGGGGCGAACTCGCGTCGCTGAGCCTGAAGGAGGCATCGGATCGCATTCGCACGAAGCGGGTGTCGCCGGTGGACCTGACGGAGGCGTGCCTCGATTCCATCAAAACATGGAACCCGAAGACCAATGCCTGGATTACCGTCATGCGGGAGAAGGCACTGGAGCAGGCGAAGGCGCTGGCTGCGGAGCAATCCGCCGGCAAGATTCGCGGGCCGCTGCATGGCATTCCCATCGGCATCAAAGACAGCATCGATACTCTGGGCACGCGTACCACTGGCGGCAGCGCGGTGTATGAGTATCGCTTCCCGAAAGAAGACGCGGAGGTGGTTCGCCGGCTGAAGGAAGCCGGTGCCATTCTCATAGGCAAGAACAACATGCATGAGTTTGATGCCGGGTCAACGTCGGCAGTAAGCTACTGGGGTCCGGTGCGCAATCCGTGGAACCTGGAGTATGTGACGGGTGGGTCTTCCGGCGGGTCGGCGGCCGCCGTGGCAATGGGTAACTGCTTCGCCTCGCTGGCCACCGATACCACGGGCTCACTGCGGCAATCCGCCGCCGGATGCGGCGTGGTGGGCATGATGGGCACGTACGCACGCGTGAGCCTGCGCGGCGTGATTCCCTCCATGTGGTCACTGGATCATGTGGGCCCCATCGCGCGCTCGGTGGAGGACGCACTGATGCTGCTCCAGCAGATCTCGGGCTACGATCATCTGGATATCGACAGTCTCGACACTGCCGTGCCCGATTACGGCAAAGGTCTGGCAATGCCGGTGACGCAGTTCCGGATTGGCATACCGCCGGAGTTCTACGATCATCTGGATGACGACGTTGCCCGGGCAATTGAAAATGCCATCGTGGTACTGAACAAGCTGACCCGGGGCACGCAGGAAGTGAGTCTGCCCTCGTTGTTAAAGGCGGGTGTGGGCGCAGAGCGGGCGGCATATCACAACGACGTGCGAGGCGCAAACGGTGGTGGCTGGGAGCCCGCTACGGCCAGGGTTCTAACCGCGGGAGCGGACACCCGCGCAACGGACTACATCAAAGGGTGGCGCGAACTGGAAGCGGTGCGACGTATAGTCAACGAAGCGGTATTTACCAGGCAGAGTGTAGACGTGCTGATTGCGCCGACCCTCCGTCATATGCCGAAGACCATTGAAGAGACGCTGGCTCCGGCACCATTGGGTGGAGCCGGACGAGGCGGCACCGATGCGGCGGACAGTGATACCCCTGCCGGCGGCGGTGGAGGGCGCGGCGGCAACGCGCAGCGCCCCGAAGTGGATCTGGATGAGAACACGCGATCTTTTTCGGGCTATGGGTTTCCGGTGATCACAGTACCGTGCGGCTTCAGCACAGACGGCCTGCCGATTGGTCTGCAGATCGCCGGACCGCGGTGGAACGAAATGAACGCCATCGCGCTGGCAGTGGCTTATGAACGGGCCACGGAGTGGCATAAACAGAAGCCGAAGATCGCACCGGATACGAAGGTGCCCGTGTTATCAAAGCGCGCTTCAGAGCAGACAGGGGACTAACATGCACACTTCAACCCGTCGGGAATTTATGGGTACTGCCGCAGGCATGGCGTTGGCAGCCCGCTCGGCGTTCTCGCAAGGCTGGTCCGAACTGGCCATGTTGTCGCTCAACGAGGCTTCGCAGCGCATCCGGGCGAAGAAAGTCTCGCCAGTGGAGTTGACCGAGGCCTGTCTGGCGCGGATAAAGGCCTTCAGTCCAAAGACCAACGCTTTCATCAGCGTGATGCGTGAGCAGGCGCTGAAGCAGGCGCGGGAGTTGGAAAAAGAACAGATGGCGGGCAGGTTCCGTGGCCCGTTGCACGGCATTCCGATCGCGCTGAAAGACAACATCGACGCTGCGGGCGTGCGCACTACGGCGGGTAGCAAGACGCTGGAAAGCAACGTGCCCACGGAAGATGCGGAGGTAACGGCGCGGCTGCGGGCAGCGGGTGCGATCTTCATTGGCAAGACCAATATGCACATCTTTGCCGGCGGTGCGACGTCGGCCGTGAGCTACTTCGGACCGGTGCGCAATCCATGGGGATTGGGGATGATTGCGGGCGGCTCATCGGGTGGTTCGGCGGCGGCGGTAGCGGATTACGACGCCTTCGGCGCGCTGGGTACCGATACCGGCGGTTCCGTGCGGACGCCGGCGGCGATGTGCGGAGTGGTGGGCTTCAAGCCCACCTATGGGCGAGTGAGCATCCGCGGCATCGTGCCCTTGACGTGGTCACTGGACCACTGTGGCCCGCTCGCGCGGCGGGTGGAAGATATCGCGCTGATGATGCCGATTCTGGCCGGTTACGACAAACTCGACCTGCAGAGTGTTGAGCTGGCTGTGCCCGACTACGCGAAGGCAATTACGATGAGCGTCGCTGGCTTCCAGCTGGGCGTGCCGCGGCAGTTCTACGACACCCTGGGTGATGACGTGGCGCAGGCGGTGGAAGATGCCATCGCGGTGTTGAACAAGTTGACCAGGGGTTCCAGGGAAATTGAGATGCCTTCGGTATTGGGCGTGGGCGGTGGCAGTGAAGGCAACGTATTCCGGGAGATGATGGGCGCCGGGGAACTGGCCGGCGTGGCACCGAACGGTGGTCGTGGTGGCGGTGCAGCCGATGGCCCGGGTCGCGGCGGAGCTGTCGACTATATCAGGCAGTGGCGCAGTCTGCGGATGCTGCGGCGAGTGGTGAACGACGAAGTGTTCGATAAGCAAAAGGTGGAGTGCGTGCTGACGCCGACAATCCGCCACGTGTCATGGAGTATCGAGGAAGAGTTGATCCGTGCTGCCGATGCCAGGCCGCGAAATCCGGAGCCGGGCAACACCCGTGCCTTCGACGATTACGGTTTGCCTACGATCACCGTACCGTGTGGCTTCTCGAAGGATGGCTTGCCGATTGGTCTGCAGATCAGCGGCGCCAACTGGACCGGCGAAGTGAATGCCATCGCGCTGGCCTATGCGTATCAGCAGGCGACAGAGTGGCATAAGAAGCCGCTCACGTTGACGACCGATGCCAGGGTGCCTCCGCTTTCCAGGCGCGCGCAGGAGCAGACAGGGATCTATCTGACGCGATAGCGTGCGCTATCGACAGAAAGTCCCCGTCAGATTGGGTATTTCATGGATGCCCGGACCGCCATTAATCGGCTCACTGTTTCTGCGCCCGCAAAGTCTCAATCGCCTTTTCAATCTGTCGGTCATGCCCCGAGAAGAAATCGGCAGGTGAATTGTCTACCGTCACATCCGGCAGTACCCCGTAGTTCTCCATATTCTCCCCCTTTGCCGTAAATACGCCGGACCCCGGCGTGCGAATCGTCGAACCATCCAAAAGTGTGAACGCTCCCGTGCCGATCACCTGCCCCGACGTCGGCATCCCCACCAGCTTGCCAAGGCCCAGCGCACGGAATCCGTCGGGGAACATTTCCGCATCGCTGGCAGAGCGCTCGTTCTGCAGCACCACCATCGACCCGAAGAAGGTGGTGCCGGGCCGCTTCACATCCAGGGAGTCGCGTCCCCGCGTCGTCTGGTAAGCCATGCGCTGATTCAGAATCTGCAGCAGCTCCTGATCGATTCCGCCGCCGCCGTTGAAACGCTGGTCAATAATCAGCGCCTTCTTATCCTGATTCTCCAGCAGGTCGCGCTGAAACTTAACCAGTGACGGCGCATCCATGGCGCGGATGTGCAGATAGCCGATCTCGCCGCTGGTGAGTTTAGCCGTCATCTGTTTGCGATCTTCAACCCAGCGCGCATACATCAGATCGGTCATGGCCGCGCCTGCAATCGGTTCCACTTCCACCGTCCACGCGCCCTCGCTTCCGGGCCTGTTGTTTACCAGAAATTCGAACTTGCGGCCGGGTAGAATATTAAACAACTTCCAGTAGTTATCGCTGGTCTTCAAATCCTTACCGTTCACCGCCAGTACGAAGTTACCCGGAGAAATTTTCATGTAGTCATGATCTGCCGGGCCCTTGCGGTACACAAAGCCCACCCTGTAAAGGCCGCTCGAATCCGGTTCCAGATCAAACCCTGGATAGCGGGTCTGGATGCGCTCCTGCGCCGGTTCGCCAGGTAAGCGCGTCCCCCCGGAGATGCCCGTGTGGCTGGCGTTGAGGTCGCCGATCATTTCCATGATGACGTTGTGCAGTTCCTCGTTGTCGGCGATCTGCGGCAGCATCGACTCGTATTTATCTTTGGCCGCGGCCCAATTGACGCCGTGCATTTTCGGATCGTAGAAGCGATTCTTCATCACCCGCCACGCTTCCTCAAAAACCTGGCGGCGCTCGGCGGGAATATCGATTTCCATCTTTACCGAGAACACAATTCGCCGGGGCGCAACACTGGTATCGGCAGCGCCAGCCGTAGTTGCGGTAGCCGGGGTGCCGCCGCCGCGACCTCCGCGCCCACCGCGTCCCCCGCCCGTTGCGGTCTCGGTCACCGGAGCGCTGATGGCCAGATTGTATAGTCCGCCGCCCGCCAGAAAATAAATACCGCGGCTGTCGCGCGCCCATTGCGGCTCGTTCACATTGCCGAATCCACCACCGCCGTCGCGCACCCCGGCGTTTTCCACCGTTGTATTGAGTTGGGTAAGACGGGAACCATCTTCGTTGATGGTGTACATTGCCGGGCCAGTGCCGACTGTCTCCCCCGGCGCTCCCTGTGCAGCGAGAAGATAAGTACGGCTGTCCGGCGAAGGTACAACGTAAGCCACCGACGCGGCCATTCGCGTCAACTGCGTGATCCGGCGATCCATACCGTCCCAGGTAATCTTCACCACCACGCTGGTGGCAGCAGCCCCCCGGCCCGGCCCGCCGGTGTTCTCAGCCGCCATCGCCTGCTCTTCGCTGTTGATATCGGCAGCGCCTGGTTCTTTTTCAAGTGGATTCAGCGCCACGCTGTACAGTTGCGTGACAGTCCGGTTCAGCGATGCAATGGAGATCGCGCCTGATCCGCCCAGCAGCAGCAGTTTCCTGCCGTCCGGCGTCCACTTGGCCCCGCTGGACATCAGAATGTCGTCACCGCCAATCATGTGCTCCTGCCCGCTGGCCAGCTCTTTCACCCAAACGTGCGAGCGCAGCAGCTTATCCTGCTTCGCGTAAGAGATCCACTTACCGTCAGGCGAATACTGCGCGCCGTTCACGTTGCCGGCTTCGCCCTGGGCCAAAATCTCCGTCTTGCCGCCTTCCACATCCACCTGGCGCAGCTTGTGATCAGAGCCGCTCCAGAGCAGTGATTTCGAATCCGGCGACCATACGATGCCTGCCTTGTCGCCATCAGCATCGCTGAGTTTTCGGACATTGCGACCCAATTCGTTGGCAACAAAAACCTCCTCGCGACCGGTACGATCGCTGACGAACGCGATCCATTTGCCGTTCGGCGACCAGCGCGGGCTCTGCTCCTTCCACGGCGTTTCGGTGACACGCTGCGGCTCACCGCGGTCAGTGGCGATGGTGAAGAGTTCGCCGTGAGCAATCACCGCGGCCCGCTTGTTGGATGGCGAGAGGGTGAATGCCTGCGCGTCACCAAGCGTCACCAGTTCATGCTCGTTCGCTTTGGAATCGGCCTTGATGTCGATGACAATTTCGTTGCTCTTGCCGGTCGCGATATCCAGCTTCCACAGACCGAAGTTGTCTTCATAGACGATGACCTTGCCGTCAGCGGAAATGGAAGGAAAAAAGAGGTTACCGTCTTCGTGGTGCGTGACCTGAGTCTCTTTGCCGCTCTTTTCGGAGATCTTCCAGATGTTGTTGACGCTCTTCATGACTTCGGCACCGCCGAACTTCACATTCTTCTCATCAGCGATGCGGTTTGCCACGTAATAGATTTCGCCATTGCGCGCATACATAGGCCACAACCGGTTTCCCTTATATTCTTCATCGCCCAGCCGTGTATAGGTTTTCGCGGCCACATTCATCACCCAGAGGTCAGCCGCGTAGCTGCCCCGGTAATGTTTGCGCGACCAGGGTGCGGGATGCCGCGTGAAAGCGAGGCTCTTGCCGTCGGCGGAATAACTCGCCCCCGCACCCCAGTCCGTTGCAACAGGCCGTTCGATGCCGCCCTCCACCGAAATCTCCCACAACGTGGAAATAGTGGGAAAGGCCCCGTTACCGCGGGTGGAAGTGAAGACAATACGCTTCCCGTCAGCCGACCAGCCGACCACATTGTCGTCTGCGGAGTGGAACGTCAACTGGCGCGGTTTGCCGCCTGTGGCGGGAATTATATAGACGTCGTAGTTACCTTCGCGATTAGACGAGAAAGCGATCTGGCTGGCGTCGGGAGAGAAGTGCGGATACACATCGCGCGCCTGATTATCTGTGAGCCGCAAGACCCCCGAGCCATTCTCGTTGGCCATCCAAAGATCGCCCAAATAACTGAAAGCAACCTTGCCATTGGCATAAGCTGGATGGCGCAACAGCCTGGCTTGAGCAGACAAGAGCATGGGGGCCAGCAAAGCGGCGCAAACGAAGAGAATCCGGCGGAGCATATGTCGATCTTAGGACAAACCGTTTCAAAACGAAAGCTGCGCAAAGCCCCGGCAAACCCCGGCTACTCAGCGAACAACCCTTCGATGTCTCGCCGGCCGTGAATGACGCGGAGGATCCGGACGTAGTCAGCCTCGACGTCGTAGACAATAATGTAGTCGCCAACCACGAAGCTGCGGGCTCGGGTTCCGAACTCAGGACGAGCGCGCCCGACATTGGGAAAACCTGCAAGCAGGACGAATCGCTCCGCAATCGAATCGACCAACCGGGTTGCTACATCCATGCTGCTGCATTCTCTCGCAACGTACAGCCAGAGGCGATCCAGGTCGGCCTCGGCCTGCGCCGTTACGCGGTGCGCCATCAGTGCGACTGGGCTAACTCGGCAATCAGACGGGCTCGGCCTCTCGCCTTTACTTCGGCTGAAAGCTCACGCATGGATTCCGTGGTGATGACGCGCCCTTCCCCGCGAGCCAGGGAAGCGCGGGAATCATCGAGCGTCGCCAGAAACCCGACGCGTCGACGTTCGCGTTCTTCCCACAGAGCGAGAGCTTCGTGCACGGCGTCGATCTCACTATGTAGCCGCCCGGCCTGTACCGCACGTTGTACGAACGCTTTCTGGTCTACCGTAAGCTGAACTTCCATTTCTCGCTGACTCCTGCTATAAGAGTACGTCAACCGCGATCTTCCATCGGTCGCGATCTGAGTGGCAGCAAGAGGCTCGTCGTTTAATCAAAGTTCAAACGCCGGATCGCTCTCTACCCGAAATGCTTCCGAAAACGCGCTGTCCGATACCCGCAGCCTTAACCAATGCTCGCCGCGCGCCAGATCCTTCAGCCGCGCGTTGATCTGCCAAATGCCCGGCTCCGGCCTCTCCACCGAAAGCAGCGGCCATGGGTTGCCGTCCACCGTCAACTGCACCTGGCCCAGCCGCAGCCGGGCAGACTCATGTGTAAACCGGCACGCCAGGGTCTCATTGCGATACCCGAGGAACACCAGGCTCCGGTCCATCGTATTCTCGGCCCGCACCACAACCGGTGCCGCCGTGGTCGCCTCGCGCTCCGTAAACGGCAACTCGCCATAGCGCCGTTCCGCGCCCGCCGGCAGCATCCGTATCGCTACCGGCTCGCTGAATCCGCCATCGCGCGTCCCCACCCGCACTTCGTGATCCCCCGGACCAATCCCCGGCGGCACCTTCACATTTACTTGCCAGTAACCTGCCGCGTGGTGCACCAGGAAAATCGCAGGCACGCCAAACCCGTCGATTTCCACCATCACATCGCCGCGTGTCAGTTCCGCCTCATGCAAGAACGCCAGCACCACGTACTCGTCTTTGCGCGGCTGGAAGAGCGTATCGTGGTGCCGGTTATTCACGGCAGAGCAAAGAAACGGTGCCTTCGATCCCGCTCCCGGCGTTACCTGTTCCCACTTCCGATGCGCCAGTACGCCGCCGCGCCGCTGATCCACATACCGCAACTCCACCCGCGGGAATCCGGCCGACCGCGTCATGGCCAATAGCGCCTGCGTCGTTGGTCCGCACCAGTTGTCGATCTGTCCACCCAGTTCGTCGGTTTCGTAGAACTCGATGTAGCAGCGCTCCACCGATGGCGTCTCATCCACCACGAAAGATTCGATAAACGCCGTGTCCCGTGCCACCGAGCATACGTTCTCCAGCGCCAGCAGCGGATGCCGCAAGTGATAGAGCACGCCGAAAAACAAGACGTAGTCGAAAAAGCCAAACCGCTCCGGCGTCAGTTCTTCAATGTCGATGACGGCATACTCCACCTTCGACTGATTCACCTTGCGCACGAATTGCAGTTCTTCATACTCCACGCAATCGATCGCCACCACATCGGCGCCACGCCGTTCACATTCAAAGCTGTTCCAGCCGGAAGCCGCTCCGATATCGACCACCCGTTTCCCCGTCAGGTCCGCCGGCAAAGGCCACCGATCCAGTCGCGCGCGCAGGTTGGCCACCGGAATAATGCCCTCAATCACCGTGCCATCGTGCAACTCCAGGCTGTGATACGGCGTGTTCCGTGCAAACGCTTCGGTCTGCAGACGGATCAGCCGCTGGAATTCGGGGTTTCTCGCTGCCGCGTTCGGTGTCAACGCGCGATCATAGCAGGCCCGCAGGCATTCTGCTCCACCGTGTTGCCAGAGAGCGAAACTCCCGGTGCCGCCGCCACGCAACTTCGCTCCATGCCAAACCCCTGAATCGTGTTGCCGCGAATGATATTTCCCAGGGTCTCCGCGGGCCGGCCGCCGTCTTTTCCCAGGTAGATGCCGCTGCGCAACATCTCCGGTTCGTCCAGCGCGTAGTTGCACTGCGCAGAAACCGGCGTCGAACCGCAACGCGCCCGGTTCACATCCAGAAACCGGTTGTTCTCTACCCGATGCCCGGTCCCCACCAGGAACAGCCCGCCATAGGCGAACCCCTGTATGGTGTTATCCGTAATCCGAATATTTTTCGACGTCATCCCCGGATCGTGGTTTCCCAGCAGGATACCGAAGTGCGAACCAGGGTAACTTTCCGGTTTCCCCAGGTTGGTACAGGTATTGCCCCGCACCTCGCCGTCGTGAAAGCCGTCGAGATCAATGCATTGCCCACCTATATCGGTGAATGAATTCCCCGCGTATACGGAGTCATCCACATTGCCTGCCGTGTCAATTGCCACCGGCGTCCCGTAGCCAGCGAAATCAATTTGCTCCGCCGGAAAACCGATCTTCGACCCCTTGTTGCCCTCCACCCGCACCCGCGTCGCGTGACCCACCTGAATCGCATCCCGCGCCGAGCCCTCAATGGTATTTCCCGCAATCACACCATCCGCGCCTCGCGCCGATCGCGCATAGGAATGGGTCCATATCCCGTTGCCGGTAATGCGCAGGATCACCGAATCGCGCACTTCAAACCGTCGCACGCCTTCTTCCAGCAGAATGCCGCCCGTAGTATTGTTCTTGCCTTCGGCGTTCAAGGATCCGCAATCTTCAATCCGCACTCCGCGAATATGGACGTCTTCTGACCCACTCACCAGAATCGGAAAGGTGCGGACTTTGCTGAAGCGTACCCCGCGAATCGTAATGTCTTTGGATTCCCGAATTACAATTCCATTGGCCGGATAATAATCGGCAAATGTGGCTTCGTTGAGCGGAAGATACCACGGCGAACGTAGTTCGTCGCGATCCCCCGTCACCGAGAACTGTTCCAGCGTGAGTCCGTTGGCATGACGAGCCACGATGGCTGCCTTCCCGGTAAACCCGGGTTGCAGCACCAGAACGCTTCCCTTCGGATGCCCGCGCAACGTAATATTCCGCGCGCCCTCAGGCAGCACAAGGGGTTCACTTAGCCGCGTCTCGCCGGCAGGCAATACAACCACTGGTTTACCGCGCGCCACAGCGGCTCGCAATTCTGTCAGGTTATTGGCCGCGGCAAGCGGACAACTCAGCAGCAGCAGAAGCCCCACCGTGTGAAACAAGCCGCGACCTCAAGCCTGGCTAGCCGGAGCGACAGGCGGTTCTACCGGAACTGCCGCCGCAACCACAGCCGGCGGGTGCGGCTTTTCGGCTTTCACCGGCTTCACCGGTAACGCCACTTTGACCGGGCTAATCAGCACGTGGGCATTCTTGCCTTCCATGCGAATGTTGCCGTCTGCAAGACCGAAGGCGATGATATCCCCGGCGAAGCGCTCCAGCAGTTTGCGGCCCAGATCGGTGTGCGCGATTTCGCGCCCGCGGAACTGCACCACGGCTTTCACGCGATTGCCTTCCTGCAGGAAGCGGATGGCGTGGTTCTTCTTGAAGTCGTAGTCGTGGTCGTCTGTGTTGGGACGGAACTTCAACTCCTTCACCAGCACCACGTGCTGCTTCTTGCGCGCGTCATGCGACTTCTTCTTCTGTTCGTACGTCCAGGCACCGAAGTCGATCGCCTTGGCGACCGGTGGAACGGCGGTGGGAGATACGAGCACAAGATCGAGCCCTAACTCCTGCGCACGCCGCAGAGCTGCGGCAGTGGGCATGACTTCCGCGGTGCCGTCGGGGAAAACTGCCCGGACTTCGCGGACGCGAATCGATTCATTTACGTTTTCCCGGCGAGGATTTGGCCGGCGGGGCGGGAAGTTGCGGCCGGGACTCATGCGGTATAGCGGCTATAGAACTGCATATTTGATCACCCTAATGGTAGCGCGTTTCGAAGCCCGCCGGGAACTGGCCCGTTTTCGGCTGCTCCCGCCTCGCTATCCTTAGCGTGTAGTCTCATGGAAAATCTTCTTTCAGCGGCCTCCGATCACAGCTACCTGATTCTCTTTCTGGTGGTGTTTCTGGAATCCGTCGGCTTCCCCGTTCCCGCTGCAATTGCTTTGCTGGTTTCCGGTGGTGCCATCGCTTTGGGCGATATGGACCCGATGATGGCGCCTCTCGTCGCCATCGGCGCCATGCTCCTGGGCGACAACTTCATGTTCCTGGTGGGCCGCTTCTCCGGCTGGTGGCTGCTTAGCCTGTTGTGCCGCGTTTCGTTGAACCCCGAGAACTGCATCATGAATTCCGCCCGCATGTTCCATCGGCGCGGCCGCATCGTTCTTTTGTTCGCCAAGTTTGCCCCCGGCATCAACACCATGGCTCCGCCTCTGGCGGGCAGCATGAACATGCCGTGGTTGCAATTCGCGGCACTGGACCTCTGCGGCACCACGCTCTACATCGGGACATGGATGGCGATCGGTTTCCTCTTCAGTGATGCCATGGAGAGCATCAAGTCCGGCTTCGCCACAGCCGGAAGCGTGGTGGAGTGGCTCATCGGCGCAGCAATTGTACTCTGGCTCGCCAATCGCCTGCGCCTGATGTGGAGCGAAAAGAAGCTGGGCACCGCTGCCAGTGCCACGGTGCACGCCGCCGCCGCCCGGCTGGCCGATTCTGATGCGCTGGTGTTCGACGTCCGCAGCCACGGCTATTACGATGGCGGGGCGGTCCGTATCCAGGGAGCGCAACGTCTCGACCCCCATGGCCTCCACGCGACCCTGGCCGCGCTTCCACAGGGAAAAGAGATCTTTCTCTACTGCACTTGACTGCGCGACGCAACCAGCGCCCGTGTGGCGCGCGAACTGACGGCATCAGGGATGAAAGTATCGGTAATCACGGGCGGGCTCGCAGCGTGGCGCAAAGCCAAACTGCCCGTGGAACAGGTGCCGGCCGACGAAGTGGTGCCGCTGCCTCGCTTCGCCTGAGCCACCGCCGTTACGACAGCAGCAACTCCAGATCTTCCCGTCCAAGGCCCTTCAATATGCTGTTATTGGCCCCTATAATCGCCGCCGCCAGATCCCGCTTGGTCTTCTGTAATTCCAGAACTTTCTCTTCCACCGTGTCGCGCGCAATCAGACGATATGCCGAAACCTGTCGCACCTGCCCAATGCGGTGGGCGCGGTCAATCGCCTGCGCTTCCACCGCCGGGTTCCACCACGGGTCCAACAGAAATACGTAATCCGCCGCCGTCAGATTCAACCCCAGTCCGCCCGCTTTCAGGCTGATCAGGAACAGCTTGCAGTCGGGGTCGTTCTGGAATCGTTCCACTCTCTCCTGGCGGTCGCGCGTCTTGCCATCCAGATATTCGTAAACGATCCCCAATGCATCCAGCCGCGTGCGTACAATACTGAGCAGGCTGGTGAACTGCGAAAATACCAGGGCCTTGTGTCCCGATTGCAGAACTTCCTGTAATTGCTCCAGCAGCGCCTCAAGCTTCGCGCTCGGCTCGGCCAGGCGTTTCTTGTCGATCAGCCCCGGGTGGCAGGCCGCCTGACGTAAGCGCAGCAGAGCTTCCAGAACCATAATCTTCGACTTTGCCATACCATCGGTGGCAATCCGCGAGCGCAGCGAATCGCGATAGTGGGTGCGTAATTCGTTGTACAGTTTTCTCTGCTGCGGCTCCAGCTCGCAGTAGATGGTTTGCTCGGTGCGAGCGGGCAATTCGCGTACCACCTGCTCTTTGGTGCGCCGCAGAATGAACGGCCGCAGAGCCCGCGCCAGCAATTGCCGCGACTCCTCGTCGGGATTGCGCGCCGTCTCGCCCACCAGCTTGAATACACTGGCCGAGCCCAACATGCCGGGATTCAGAAACTCAAACAACGACCACAATTCACCCAGGTGATTCTCCACCGGCGTGCCGCTCAGCGCCAAACGGTGTTCGGCCTGGAGAAGGCGCACTGCCTTCGCCCCCTGACTTCCCCCGTTCTTCACCGTCTGCGCTTCGTCCAGCACGGCGTAGTCGAACCGGATGTCTTTGAGTACCTCAATGTCGCGCCGCAGCGTTCCATAGGTGGTCAGTACCAGGTCGTGCTCCGGGATGGCGGTGGCATCACGCTCCGGCCCGGTGTAGTCCAGAATCCGCAGTTTTGGTGTGAACCGTGCCGATTCTTCTTTCCAGTTGAAGATCAGAGAACGGGGCACCACCACCAGGGATGCATGCTTCCGCTTACTCTTTGTCTTGCCCTGCAGCTCCCGGCGCATTTCCAGCAGCGCCAGCACTTGCGCCGTCTTGCCGGTGCCCATATCGTCTGCCAGACAGCCCCCGAATGAGAACCGCCGCAAGAACCCGATCCAACCCAGACCTTCCCGCTGATAGTCGCGAAGCTGCCCCTGGAAGCCCTCCGGCTGATCCACCGCTGCTATACCCGCAAAGTCGCCCAACTCCGCGCGCACCCGCTCAAACACATCGTCCCAGGAGGCCTCCGGCTGCGAGGCCAACAACGCATCCAGCAGGCCCGCCTGGCTGCGGCGGAAGCGCACGTGGCCATCCTCCGCCGTTCCCATTCCGGCCACCATAGAGATGCGGCGCAGCCATTCTTCGGGCAGCAACCCGTAGCTGCCGTCGTCCAGCCGGACCATGTTATCGCCCCGCCGCGCCGCCGCCAGCAGTTCCGGTAACCTTGCCACCTGGTCTCCATACTGGACGTCGCCCTCCAGATCAAACCAGTCCAGACCGCTGGCCACCTTGAGCTGATATTTCCCTGCTGCCCGGAAGGTCTTGCCATCCGCCTCAATATGCCAGTTGCGCTCCACCAGCACCCGTACCAGCCCGCCCAGCTTCGTGGGTGGCAATTCCCACGGTTCCTGCAGATCCCTGCGCCGCATGCCCAGTTCTCCCAGCAACTGAGCCGCACCTTTTTCCGCCTCCGCGTCACGGCGCACCAGCCGACGGCTGGCCGCATCGAAAAACCCGCCCTCTGCGGCGTGCTCCTCCAGCACCTTGCCTTCATAGTCAAAAGCGAGCGTGGCGTGCAGGCGAGGCCCGCCATCCTGGGAGGCTTCAAGACCCCGAAAACGCAGCCGGGGCCGCGGCGCTACCTGCGCCTCGTCGTAAGCCAGGTCTTGCGGTGTTTCCACCTCCGGCAGTCCGGGCGTGCACAGCAGGTAACCCAGCAACTCATCGCGATCCTGCTCCGGTGCCTCCAGAATTCCATTGCTGCGCAACCATGTGAGCCATTCGATTAGAGTGTTCTTCGCCAGCGGAGCGACGCGGTCTGGCAGGAATACGAATCCACCCGCGGTAATCAGCAAAGGCTCAGAAAGCTCCATGCTCTGCTCGCCCCGCCGCAGCACCCCGGCAGCCGCCCAGCCGCGATGTGTGTGCCGCATTTGCAGCGCCATGCGCCACTCTCCGCCTTCGTCCCAAACCAGCGAAGCGGTTTCTTCATCGCGCCCCGTGCGCAGCAGGCACCGGCCCGTGCGTATCGCCAGCGGCAACACGATTCGGGCCAGCTCAGGACTCAAATGGCAAGAGTCCGGTACCGTGTCGTATTCATACCCCACGGAAAAAGAAGAGTGCTGCTTGCCGCCCGCGAGGGCTGTGATGGCTTCACGATCCTCCGGCAGTGGCAATTGCGCGATCTGGCCGCGTTTCAGCCGCAGTGGTGTTGGACGCGACAAGGTGCCATCCATCTTCAGGTCGCGTGATTCCAGCCCCAAAAGAATACCTTTGGCCGTTCGTGACCCCGCCTCATGCACCACGTAGACAACCTGGCGTCTGTCCGGCCACACCAGACGATTGAAACTGTTCTCCAGCTCCAGCGTGTTGTGCCGCGAGATCTCGCCCACCTGTTTCCGCCAGTCCAGTCGTTTCGATGACAGGGGACGCGCCAGATCAGGCAGCCCGTCACCCTCTTCGGAATCCACCTTGTCTTCCCCGAGATCCGAATCCTCGATAACGATCAGAGGGTCGGCCGCGGCCGCCGAGAGAAAGGTCTGCCCTTCCGCCGCCAGAAGCGTTGCCCAAATGTGTTTGCAGGCACCGGAACTGGCGAAGTACGGGCATTCGCATTGCACCTTCAGCACATGGCCACTGTAAGCCAGGCTGACCACGTAAGGACGGGTTCCGCGCACCCGGCTGGTGACAATGGCCGGCGTGCCCCTCGTGATCACCACGCGCCCCTGCAGGTAGTAGCTTTCCCCGCGAGTGAGAGCCGTGTGGCCGAAATAGTCGGCCAGGATCACCGCAAGGCTCACCGCACGCGCCCCGCCGCTACCGGGAAACCGGATTGTCCTGTTAAACGCCACTTCCCAGCCTCCATTAGCCACTATAGCCCGGCTCGCGGAAAGGCTCGCCGGGGACGCGAAAAGCTCTAACTATTCTGCCTGGTTCCGGATGACTGCCCCCGACTCTGCGTCACGGCGAATATAGGCACCCTGTAGGGAGCGCTGGGGCTGACCAAAGCGATTCACTGTGTGTCCATGCCAAACGGACCCGTTGTATCTGATCATGGAGCCCGCTGGGCCGGGCTCGAAATCGACATGAAGATTCTGAGCCGGCAGATTAGGCCGTAGCGTGCGGGCGTGCATCGTGCTGAGCCTGAAAGGCTCGATGATGATGCGACAGCAGGCCTCGAGAAGGGGCGGGTGCAGGTACAGCGAGTCGAGCTCCGGGCTGCGATTCAAAAACTCTGTGACTCGTGTAGTGGAACCCGCTACCTTGACGTCATCGGGAGCGGCGCTGGTCGTAGCCGCGTCATAGGCGATACCCAGGCGAGCGTGAGTTATGCTATTTTGACCATTCAGCGTGCTTCCCCTCACCAGCGGCGACGAACATCTGTTGTACGGTCGCGCCGAAGAGGTGAAGGCGGCGCTGGCTGCCTGTGAGGCTGGTCGCGTCACCGTGGTTTCTTCCGCGCCCTGCATGGGCGTGACCTCATTTCTGGAAGCGGGAGTTACGCCCGCGCTGCAACGCGAAGACTGCATTGTAGTTGCTTTCCGCGCGTGGCCGGGCCGCTATTTCGCCTCCAGCCTGCGGGAGAAAATTGCCGGGACGGTCCGCCTGATTTCCGCCACGGAATTCTCCGCAGACGGCGACGAACTGGGCGAGTTGCTTCGCCGCGGCTGCAGGCGAACCGGTAAAAGGATCGCACTGGTTCTGGATCAATTTGACGACTACCTGCGCTGCCACGCCGGCACTGATGTCGCGGAAGCTTTTGATGCCGAACTGGCCCGCGCCGCTCAGCTGGCCGGAGCGGCCCCTCTGCTCTTCGGTTTACAGAACCACGCGCTGGAGGCATTCGGACGCCTGCAGCAGGTGATTCCCAATCTGCTGGGCAGCCACATTCAACTGCAGCCACTGCGTCGCGACGATGTTGGTCAGTGGGTGCGTTGCGAAGCGGAGCGTCGTCGTCTCGAACTGGAACCCGGCGTGGACCACGCGCTGCTGGCGGGCCAAACTGCGGCCTCCGAAGACGGCATTCATCCTTTCCTGTTCGTAGTGGGACTGCAGCGGCTGATGGAAGCAGAAAGCCGCATGCGTTCCGGGGCCGTCCGCGTCTCCACCATTCAGGAGTACGGCGGACCAGACAAATTGATTCTGGAAGCCCTGGACCTTCCCCTGGCTGAACTTTCCAGCACGCACGTGGACTTGTTCTTCCGCTTGTGCAGAATTCTGATCGCGGAAGACGGGCGCCGGCAATCAGCCACGGAACAGGCCCTGACTGATTATGCGGGGAAGCTGAACCGCTTCGTTCTCACGCTGCTGCCGGTTCTCATCGGGAAAAACATTTTGCGTTCCGTGGAAGTGCGCGACGGAATCCGCTATGAAATTGCGCGCGAAGGTCTGGTCCCGATCATCCGTCACTGGTGGGATCAGAGGGAAGCCGTCATGGTGGCCCGGCGGCGCGCCAAATTCCGCGTCCGCTCTCTGAGCGTGGCCGCAGGCACAATGATCGTCGCGTATGCAGTTTGGCTGATTCTGACCTGGAAAGGGCGATAGCGCTACATTTTGTAGCGGCCGAAGTCTTCATCGCCCAGGTTTTCCAGCAACCGCCGCAGCTCCTGATTAGTATTGAGCTTATCGGTAATGCCGGCCGACTGACGGGAAGTCTTCAGCACCGTGTCGTCCACATAGATGGGGCAATCAAGGCGTAACGCCAGCGCCAGTGCGTCGCTGGGCCGCGAATCCACCGAAATCAGCTCGCCATTGCGTTCCACCCATATCACGGCATAGAACGTATCATCGCGCAGTTCATTCACCACAACCTTGCGGATGCCGGCATCGAAACCGTGCAGCAGGGTCCTGATCAGATCGTGGGTCATGGGGCGGGGCGTGGAAATTTTCTCAATCTCCAGCGCAATCGCGTTCGCTTCGTAGATTCCAACCCAGATGGGCAACACGCTGTTGGAACTGTTGTCCTTCAGGATGACGATAGGCATATTGGTGACAGGATCCATCATCAGACCGCGGATCTTCATCTCGACTTCCATAACTTCATTACATCACAGGGTTGGAAAATACCGCGGCTCAATCCACCACATTGAATTCGTAGGCGGTTTCCCGAAGTGATTGCAGAATCTGTTCCAGATGATCGCGGCCGCGGGTTTCCATGGTGACATCAATCGCGGTCTCACCCAGCGCCAGCCCGTAGTGGGCGCGCGTGTGGTGCGTCTCTACAATATTGGCGCCAGAGCGGGCGATAACCCCGGCCAGTTGTTCCAGCGCACCAGGATAATCGGGCAGGCGAACCCGCAACCGGAGGCGCCTGCCATCCCGCAACAAGCCCCGCTCAATAATTCGCGACAGCAGAGTGACATCCAGATTGCCGCCGGAAATTACCACGCCGATGTTCTTGCCGCGCAGGCCAATGGCCCCTTGCAGTACCGCTGCCAGACCGCAGGCCCCGGCACCTTCCGCGAGCGTTTTCTCCCGTTCCAGCAGCAGCAGAATGGCCGCCCCGATCACTTCCTCATCCACGGTGACGATGCGGTCCACGTATCGCTGCACCAAAGGAAGCGTCAGATTCCCCGCGCGGCGTACGGCGATTCCATCGGCCAGGGTGGCTCCGCCCTCCACCGTCACCGGCTGCCCGTTCCGCAGGGCCGCTTGCATGGAGGACAATCGCGCCGTCTGCACGCCAATCACTTCCACGCCGCTACCGCTTTCTTTGATGGCGCACGCTACGCCGGCAACCAGGCCGCCACCACCCACAGGCACTACTACCGCATCCAGATTCGGTTGCTGCCGCAGCAATTCCAGCCCAATAGTGCCCTGCCCGGCGATTACGGCGTTGTCATCGAACGGGTGCAGCCAGGTACTGCCTGTTTCCAGGCATTTCGCGCGGGCGGCACTGGCGGTTTCATCGTAGTTGACGCCGTGCAGAACGACGGTAGCGCCGTAGGAACGTGTGGCGCTCACTTTGATCAGGGGCGTGTGGAGTGGCATCCAGATCTCGGCCTTGATCCCACGTCGCGCGGCGTGCAAGGCAACTGCCTGGCCATGGTTGCCCGCCGATGCCGCAATCACCCCGTTGCGTTGCTCCTGGGCGCTCAACTGGAGAATCCGGTTTAGCGCGCCGCGTTCTTTGAACGAACCCGTCATTTGCAGGTTTTCCAGCTTCAGAAAGATGGAGTTGCCAGCCAGCCCCGAAAGAGTTTCGGAATAGACGAAGGGAGTTTCATAGATGGACGGTTGAATCCGGTGGGCCGCCTCGCGGATTGCGCGCAGGTCAACGTTACAGGCTTCGTCTATTTCACCGGTGGGCTGCATGTTCAGGGCTCCAAAAAGAAAGCCCCGGTGCGAATCGCTTCGCCCGGGGCCGTCAGAAAGTGTTAGAGATGAATTCTGATGTCAGCAGGGGGCGGGCGAAATGGCGATCATAATCGCCTTCGCCATCATAATGCCGCTAATCTGCATCCGGAACATCATCGAAGGTTTAGGGTAGCACCTGGGCACACCAATTCTGCCGTATAGTGCGGGCAGAAGGCGAAGTGCGGTGAGGTCAGGGAAACGCTATCTCTTACCTTGGAACAGCAGGTACCCAGGAACAGGCAGATCTAAACGCAGGCCGAACTCAACCCGCCGATCAGGTTTTCGGGGAACTTCGCGCGACGATGCGGGTTCGCGCTGGTTTCGGAAATCGCGAGTAGCGGTAAATTCTCTCTCCAGGGCTGGCCTGTCTGGCCGCCTCGTTTTCAACGTAAAATTCAAGTACCCGCTGGATCATGCGCGCAGCCCGGTCTGTAAGTCTCGCGTGGCCGGAGAACGTTGCGAACCACGGCCGCACTTTTTGCGCCGGAAATCAGCTACGCCTAGCCCAACAGAAAAACGGCGGTTTCACCCAGTACATTGGGGAACGCTGTGATACGGGTTGAGCCGGAAAGAAAATAGCGGCGAGCCACAGGAAATTGATGATGGCGACAAAAATCCTCAAAATCGTGAATGCTCAGGAAGTGGACGTTGGGTGTGTCGTACCAGAAATAGGGAAAGTGTTTGGTAACCGGCGAGCGACCACTCAGCAGCATCGAAAGACGCACCGACCAATGGCCGAAGTTGGGGAACGAGACAATGGCCCGCTTACCCACCCGTAGCATTTCTTTGAGAATCGGCACCGGAGTCCGCGTTTCCTGCAGTGTCTGGCTCAGAATAACGTAATCGAAAGTGCCGTCCGGATAGTCGGGCAGGCTGCTCTCGATATCTCCCTGATACGCTGACACGCCCTGGGTGATGGCCTTCTGTACTTTGGACGCCTCAATTTCCAGACCCCGGGCCTGAACCTTCTTGTTGGTCATCAGCCATGCCAGTAAATCCCCTTCACCGCAGCCAAGGTCGAGCACGCGACTGCCGGGCTCAATGATCTCTCCGATGACGGCGAAGTCGGGGCGGTCGCTGAGTTTGACAATGCTCGACATCAGCTGATCCCCCCCGCGCGCATCGTGCTGGCAAGGAAACCGCGAACAATTTCAGATTGTTCCCCAACATCCACCAGGAATGCGTCGTGCCCGTAGTTGGATTGCAGGTCGCAGTACGCCACGTCGCCATTGAAGCGGCGCAGCACACGGGCGATCTCCTGGGATTGGTAGGTGGGGTAAAGCCAGTCCGAAGTAAAGCTGATCAGGAGAAATCTGGTCTCCACCGGGCGGAAGGCGTCGGCCAGGCGTCCGGTGCCACTGGTGAGATCGAAGTAGTCTTCGGCCTTGGTGATGTACAGATAAGAATTAGCGTCGAAACGGGTGACGAACTGGCTGCCGCGATAACGCAGGTAGCTTTCCACTTCGAAATCCACGCCAAAGTCGAATCCGAAGTTCTCTTTGTTGCGCAGCCGCCGGCCAAATTTCTCGCGCATCGATTCATCACTCATGTAAGTGATGTGACCCACCATGCGGGCAATGCCAAGGCCACGGCCGGGCGGTTTGGAATCGTAGTAATCGCCGTTGTTCCAGTCAGGGTCAGCCATGATGGCCTGCCGACCCACTTCGTTGAACGCGATTTGTTGTGCGCTGTGGCGCCAGGTGGTGGCAATGGGAATCACGGAACGAACACACTGCGGAAAACTGACCGCCCATTCCAGAGCCTGCATGCCGCCCATGGAGCCTCCGGCCACGCACAGCAGACGTTCGATGCCAAGCGAATCGATCAGTTTCTTTTGCAGGCGAACCATGTCGCCGATGGTGATGAGAGGGAACAAAAGGCCGTACGGACGCCCGCTTGCCGGGTTGATTGAGCCGGGGCCGGTAGTGCCCTGGCAGCCGCCCAGAACATTTGAACAGATGACGAAGAAACGGTTGGTGTCGAAGGCCTTGCCGGGACCGATCATGTTCTCCCACCAGCCCGGCTCGCCCCCTTCCTGGCTACCAGCGGCGGCGTGAGCGTCGCCGGTAAAAGCATGGGTGATGAGGATTGCGTTGGAGCGATCAGAATTGAGTGTGCCCCATGATTCCCAGGCAAGTTCAACCGGGGCCAGCGTGGCGCCACTGGTGAGTGCGATGCTGTCAAAGCGCGCAATTTGGGTGGCTGCAACCATCGGGAAGCCTCATGTTAACAGGATGTTCGGACTATGCTGGTAGTTGCGGCCCTTTGTAATCGCCCTTCTGATTGGCATTTCTCCGCTGGTGGCAGCGGGGCCGGTGCCATCCCCGGAGTACCGGAAAGCCCTGCCGGGCTACCGCTATTCATTTCCCCGCGACCATTTCGAACACCCTGACTTCCGCACCGAGTGGTGGTACTACACGGGAAACCTCACGGATTCCGCAGGGCAGCGCTTCGGCTTCGAACTGGTCTTCTTTCGCCAGGGAGTGTCTCGCGATGGGGACGGCAAATCGAGTTGGGACGTGCGGGACTTATACCTGGCTCATGCCGCCCTTACCGATGCGGCCGGCAGGAAATTCTGGTACGAAGAACGTCTGAACCGGCAGGGGCCGGGTGTGGCGGGTGCCAGCTTCGCCCAACAGCGCATCTGGAATGGCAACTGGGCGGCAACGTGGAACGCCGAAAACCAGACGCTGGAAGCGACCACCGCGCAGTTTCATTTCCGCCTGGATGTGAGGCCCACCAAGCCGTTCGTAATTCACGGAGAGAACGGCGTGAGCCAGAAGGCTGCAACCGCGGGCCAGGCTTCCCACTACGTTTCATTCACACGAATGGAAGTGAAAGGAGTTTTGGATGCAGCCGGTCGCCACGAGGTGAAAGGCGAAGCCTGGATGGACCACGAGTGGTTCAGCGAGCAATTAGCGGCGGACCAGGTGGGTTGGGACTGGTTCAGCGTGCAACTGGACAACCGCACCGAGCTGATGCTCTTCCAGTTGCGCCGCAAGGATGGTTCGGTTGACCCCTTCTCGGCGGGCACCGTGATCGATGCTGCCGGCGCGGCGCGAAAACTGAGCAAGGGCGACTTCACGCTGGAACCTTTGGAGCGTGAGGGCAAGTATCCCGTGGTGTGGCGAATCCGCATTCCTTCGCTGGCCATCGACATGGTTTGCCGCGCGGTGTTGCGGAACCAGGAACTGCGTGCACGCCAGGGCGGCCCGTCCTACTGGGAAGGGGCGGTCAATTACACCGGCAGCCACAAAGGTGTGGGCTATCTGGAAATGACCGGATATGACGCGCCCGTGAAACTGCCATAAGGAAAAACATGTTTGAAGTCAGCGATCCCCAATATCAAACCCGTGCCAGAGCCAGCTTCGCGCTGCAGGGCGCGCTCGCCAGTATGGGTGCGGAACTGGTGAACGTAGAGCCGGGTGCCACAGAGATTCACCTGCGGTTTCACGCAGGTATCACGCAACAACACGGCTATGTTCACGGCGGCGCCATCACCACCATCGTGGACACCGCCTGCGGCTTCGCGGCCATGACTCTGGTGCCCGCCGATGCCGAGGTCCTTACCGTGGAGTTCAAAGTGAATTTCGTGAACCCGGCGCGCGGCGATCTCTTCATCGCGCGTGGACGAGTCAGAAAGGCGGGCAGGACTTTGATCATTTGTGAAGGGGAAGTGGTGGCACCGGGGCCAAAAGGGGAAACTCCCGTGGCACTGATGCTGGCCACCGTCATGGTGGTGAGGCGGCAATAACTGTGGCGACGTTACCAGCCCATCCGCTGGCGGGTAGAAGTAATGTGGGCCACATGATGGCGGGAATGCCAGTCATACAGTGCAAGGTTTTTCTCCAGCGTCACAACGCCGATGTCGGGATGGCGGAATGTTTTCTTCCAGTCGGCTTCCGGCAAAGTGGTAAGCAGAATGACCCAGCGCTGGTGCAGTGCATCCACCAGCGTGAGTGAGGTCTCCACCGGCGTCAGCGGGATATCGCCCAGCAGAGCCCAGCCCGCTTCATCGTAGGGCTTAATCACCGGTTCCTCTTCCGTCAAAGCCAGCTTGAAACGAATGTAGGCATTCATGTGGCTTTCCGGCAAATGGTGCACCACCTGGCGCAGGGTCCACCCGCCTTCGCGGTAAGGCGTGTCCAGCCGGGAATCCGAAAGTCCCGCCACTGCGGCGCGGAGCAAAGACGGGGTCTCTGCCAATGACCGAATCCAGACCGTACGGTCATCTGCCGTCACGTGAGCGGGCCACGTGAATTTGCCCACTGGATACCGCGGATCGCTCATATGGTTTCTCCCCGAATCAGATCTTGCCATGTTTCCCGTTCACGGATCACCCGCCACCGGTCGCCTTCCACCAGAACCTCTGCCGGGCGCGGGCGGGAATTGTAGTTGGATGCCTGCACAAAGCCATACGCACCGGCGGAGCAGACCGCCAGGTAGTCACCCGCCACAACAGAAGGCAAAATGCGGTCATGGGCGAGGAAGTCGCCGCTTTCACAAACCGGCCCCACTACATCCACAATGGATTCCCCGGCGGTCTCTCGCAGCGGCACAATCTCATGGTGGGCTTTGTAAAGTGCCGGACGAATCAGATCGTTCATCCCCGCATCCACGACCACGAATTCCTTCGAAGGACTCCGCTTGCGCTGCATCACGCGCGTGAGCAGCACACCCGCATTGCCAACAATCGAGCGGCCCGGCTCAATCATTACAGTGAGACGGCTTTTGTGAAGGCGTTCTTTGAGTGAAGCAATAAAACTGCCGATCACCGGAGCGCCGTCGCCCGGCTGGTACGAGATACCGAGCCCGCCACCCAGGTCTACGTGGTCAATGCCGAAGCCCGCTGTTTGCAGACTTTCCACCAGATGCAGCACCTTGTCGGCAGCTTCCAGAATCGGCGTATAGTCCAGAATCTGCGATCCGATGTGGCAACTGACGCCTGCCGCACGCAGATGGGAGAAAGCCCGCGAACGCTGGTAGACGCCAGGCGCTTCCGCTATGTCGACGCCGAATTTATGGTCGCGCAGACCGGTGCTGATGTAAGGGTGCGTCACAGCGTCCACATCGGGATTCACGCGCATGGAGAAATTCGCGATAACGCCGCGGGCTTGTGCCGCCGCATTAATTTCCGCCAGTTCCGCCTCTGATTCGCAGTTGAAATTAGCGATGCCCGAGGCCAGCGCAGTGTTGATTTCAGCGCGCGTCTTTCCCACTCCCGAGAACACCACGCGGCTGGCGTCGCCGCCCGCTCTGAGAACACGGAACAGTTCGCCCCCGGAAACGATATCGAAGCCCGCCCCGTGTTTGGCCAGCAACGCCAGCACTGCCAGAGAAGAATTCGCCTTCACGGCATAGCAAACCCGATGCGGCAGATCGCCGAAAGCAGCGTCGTAGGCTTGCCAGGCTTGCACCATGGCCTGGGCCGAATAGACGTAGCACGGCGTGCCCACCTCGCGGGCGATCTCCGCCAGGTTTACCTGATCACAAAAGAGATTTCCATCGAGCCGGGAAAACGTCACTTCACCCTCATCACAATTAACGTCTGGTCGTCGAATCGTTCCAGATTGAATCGGTCCAGATCGGCGAAAATCTCGCGGATGATCGCGTCCGGTTTCAGACCACCCGCGCGGCGCATGACTTCCACAATGCGTCCGCGGCCGTAGTCTTTTCCGTTCTCGCTCAAATGATCGGTTACTCCGTCGGAAAACAAAACCACAATGTCTCCGGGCCGGGCGTGAAAGTTGCGCTGGTCGTATTCCTGATTCGGCAGCAGGCCCAGCGGTACGCCTTCCACCTCGATTTTGTGAATCTCGCCGCTGCGCAGAATCATGGGTGGCGAAGCACCGGCGTTGGCCACAGTGAACGAGGAAGAGTGCGGGTGCCACAACATCAGCAGCAGGGCCACGTAGCGGCCTTCCACGCTCCACTCCACCAGCCGGTCGTTCATGGCCTTCATCAATTCGGCGGGGTTGCGGCGACGGGGCGCCAGACTCCGCATGAGTCCGTTGACCATGGCACCGTAAAGTGCCGCCGCGGCACCCTTGCCGCTGGAATCGCCGAATGCGATTTGGATGTGGGAGTCCGTGTAGTCGTAAAAATCGTAAAGGTCACCGGAAATTTGCCGCGCCGGGCGCAGACCGATGGCAATGTCCAGTCCCTCCACTTCCGGCGCTTCCGCCGGAAGAAGAACCTTTTGCAGCTTGAAAGCCGCGCTCAGATCCTCTTTCATCAGTTTTTCGCGACGCCCGATGTCCTCGTACAGGCGGGCATTCTCAATCGCGATGGCTATCGAAGGCGCCAGTAATTCCATGGTGCGCCCATGTTCTTCGGTGAAGAAACCGGCGCGTTCGCTTTCCAGATTGAGCACGCCAATTACCCGGTCCTGAACGGCCAGCGGTACCGCCAGCTCGGAATGAATACCGGAGTGGGAAGCAATGTAGCGCGGGTCGGCTGTGGTGTTGTCCACCCGCACCGTCTGGCGGGACATCGCCGCAGCCCCTGTAATTCCTTTGCCCAGCGGAATGTTGTCCAGATTTACCCGCTGGTCATAGCGCATGCTAAAACGGAAGCGCAGCGCCTGCTTGGCCTCATCAATCAGCAAAATGCTGAATGCATCGTAGTTGATGAGGCCACGCACGCTGGAAGCCACACGGCTGAGCAGGCGGTCCAGATCGAGAATGGCCGCCAGTTCCTGAGAAATTGCCGTGAGAGTGCGGATGGTCCGGTACTGCCGTTCCGTGCGGCGATGCAGGCGCGCATTGGCGATCGCCGCCGCCACACGGCCGGAGATCAGCCGGAGCATGGTCCGGTCGCTTTCCGTAAATGTTCCGGCGCGCATCGCCTGTACATCCAGCACTCCCACCAGACGCTTCCGCGCAATCATGGGAACGCTCAATTCCGACCGTACACTGTCGTTGCCGTTCAAATAGCGCTGGTCGAGCCGCGTATCCGGCACCAGCACCGGTTCACGGGTTTGTGCTGCCACGCCGACTACGCCGGTGCCAGGCTGTACCCGTAATGACTGCACGGTCTCATCGCTGTGCCCGATGGCGTACCGGATCTTCAGTTCCTTGTCCTTCTCGCTATAGAGCAGAATCGCGAAGGAATCATACGCGATTACCCGTCGCACAATTTCAGCCACGCCCGAGAGAAGCTCGTCCAGATCGAGGGTTTCCGTAACCGCGCTCACTTCCAGCATGAAGTTGAGCAGTTCCCCGCGTTCCTGGAACCGGACGCGCTGTTTGGGGCGTGGCGCGGCCATGTCAGGCACCGGCGACTTCGGTTGCCTGAA
>JBBROK010000010.1:0-119834 GCA_038229475.1 Bryobacterales bacterium
CGACCATGCCATTTCCCAAATGCAAACCAAATATTTTTAGCCCCCATTTCGTTTTCAAACGGGCACTACCCTGCGAAGATACGACCCACACAATTAGAGTTGCTTGTCAAGGCCGTTACCGCCGAGTTTTGCAAGTCGGTCGCGAGTCAGCGCCAGTTCTTCCGACAATGGAATCAGGGGCCGCTCGCCCAGTTTAAGAGATGTCCGCAGGAAGTCGGCCAGGCGGACGCACATCTCGCGGGCACGCTCGGCATCGGCGCCCGCCAGCGCTGCAATCGAATTCAGGCTGTTGAACAGAAAGTGGGGATTCACCTGCGATTTCAGCGCCTTCAACTGCGATTCGCGGACCAGCAGTTCCGCGGTGCGCGAAGCCACCACACCCAGTGCCGCATAGTAAAACACCGCCACCAGAAAGTAGAGGATGAAGGCCACGCCCGCGAGTGCGAATCGAACCTGAGGCCAGGCTTCGCTGGTCGCCGCGAACTGCGCCACGTAAACGCCGAAGGCAGCGGCCATGGTTCCGTACGACAAGTGCACCACCGCAAGCCGCAACACCGGCGTACTGTTCAGCGGCAGCGCACGGCACAGCCAGTAAGGGGTGATCAGCAACAGCGAAAGGGTGGCTGCCAGGGCGAATGCCGGTGCCGGCTGGTGCGCGATCAACACAAAGATTCCGCCCGTCCCCAGCCAGGCGATGAACCACGCAATCAACCACCGCCGGTCTGCCAGCACAGGATGCATTGCGTATCAGTTCCGCACTTCGATGCCGCCAAACGCCGCCGTGCCGGTAAGAACCAGCGTGGGAGGCGTAACGCCCGGCTCCGGACGCGGCGGCAACGTCTTGTCTTTGAAGCCGCCGAAAACCGCCGAACCGGTCCAGACCACTCGCCATGTTTCCGGCACTTTCAGCTCAATGCCCCCAAAAGTCGCATTGCAGTCGATCACTACCTCTTTTCCTGCGGGAATCGCCGCTTGCCGAAGGTCCAGATTCACCGCGCCAAACGTTGCCTTTATCTGGCCACCAGCGAATTCCTGACTTGTGATGGCCCGCCTCACTTCGCCGAACACGGCAACTTCGTCCAGCGTCGAAGAGCTGGAACTGGAACGGGTACCGGAGGCGAAATTGACGTCTGGCCTCCACCGCTCAGACCTCCAGCGCTGGAACGCTTCACGACGCCCGGATCGACCCACCAGCATGGAAATTCCCACCCCAATCAGGATCAGCGGCCACAGCTCATGAAAAGAAATGTGAATCAGCCGCAGGTTGGCCAGCGTGCCCAGCACTCCGCCCACAATCAGCACTCCCGGCCACACCATGTGGTCGCGTCGTTTGCATTGCACGACCCACATCACGCCGTAGAAACTGAACAACAGCGGGAAATAGTCGGCCATGCGGATCATGCCGAACATCCCCAGGTTGTCCAGCAGGAATGCGATGCCGATCAGCACCAGCACGATGGCCGTGGCGTTGGAATTGTTCAGCCTCATGGCTGGCTCCGGGAACTGGCCCAGCCATAAATCTGATCCAGCCCGATGGCGATCAGGATCAACGGCCAGACATTGCGGAAATGGACGGCGGGAATGATGTCGGCGTGGCCCAGCAGGAATAATGTACCCGCCAGTATGAGGAAAAGGGGAAAGGCGATGTGCCGACGGTAGCGATGAGACATTTCGTTAACCTTGATTCTCATCCTGACGCAGATTGGATGCAAGGTCACGCGCGTATCGGCCAATGCCGGAAGCCTACCGGCAAACGCCTCCATGCGGTATGCTGGCGAGACAATGAAGCGTTCTCTGCTAATTATCCTGTTTCTTTGCCCCGGCCTGTTGCCGGCGCAGGATCGCACCCCAGCGCTCGATCGCACGATGGATACCCTTCGCGTGATCGCCGATGCCTCCGGCCCTCCCGGTTTCGAAGAGCCCATCCGCAAGGTGATGGTGGACTTCATGCGGCCGCTCTCTTCGTCCCTGCAGTTCGATGGCATGGGCTCGATCATCGCGGCCCACGGCACCTCCGGACCGCGAATCATGGTCGACGCCCACATGGACGAACTCGGCGGCATGATCCGCCGCATCACCCCCAACGGCCTGCTCACCATGCAGATGCTGGGCGGCTGGCTGGATCAGGCGCTGGTGGATCAGCGCTGGGTCATCCTTGGCGCGAAAGGCCCGGTGCAGGCCGTCACCGGAATTCGCGATATCCATGTGGTGCCGCAGGAAGAACGGGGCCGGGTATTTTCCCGCGACCGCCTGTACCTGGATGTGGGCGCGAAGAACGATGCCGAAGTGCGTGAAATGGGGATCTCGCCGGGCGATCCGGTAGTTCCCTGGTCGCCCTTCACCGTCTTGAATGGCACCGGCAACTACCTCGCCAAGGGCTGGGACGACCGCGTCGGTTGCGCGGTAGTGGTGGAAGCCATGCGGCGTCTCAACAACACGCCGCATCCCAACCAGATCTTCTGGACCATCACGACTCAGGAAGAAGTTGGTCTGCGTGGCGCGCACAGCGCGGCCGATGTGGTGAAGCCCGATCTCGCCATCGCCATCGAAGGCGGCATTACCGGCGACGTCTTCGGTGGCACCCCCGAAGAGACCCAGGTGAAGCTGGGCGCGGGCCCGGGTATTTTTCTGTATGATTCCTCCGCCCTGCCCAACCGCAAGCTAACTGATTTCGTGAAGCGCAGCGCCGCTGAGAAGAAGATTCCGTTACAACTGGATCTGGTGCAGGGCTACGGCGACGATTCCGCCGAACTGCAAAAGAGTACGGGCGGCGTGCCCACCATCAACATGGTGGTTCCGGTGCGCTACACCCACGCTCATAACGGCATCATGAACCGCCGTGATTTCGATCAGATGGTGGATCTTCTGGTCACCATGCTGGAAAAGCTGGACGCCGCCGCTGTGTCCAGAATCCGCGATTTCACTCCGTAAAGGAATACAGAGGTATGGACCCGAACACCAACGTGGGGCACAGGCTGCCCTATCTGATCTTCTACGTGGATAATCTTGCCCGGTCCACCGCGTTTTACCAGCGGCTTGGCCTGCGCGTCAGAGACTTCCCGGTCGCAAACAGCATGGGCACCGAAGCGAAGGCGCTCAGCATTCAGGGGACAACTCTGGTCTTGATGTCGCGCGATGCCGGGGCGCAATATTTCGGGTCCGATACGGGCACGCATGCGCCCTCACCCGGCCACGCCTACCCCAGCTTTCCCGTGGCCAACCTCAGCGATTTCCACCAGGCGACCCTGGCCGACGTCCCCGGTGAGCCCGCCGTTGAATGCCTGCAGGAGCCGAGGGAAGACTTCTTTGGATTCGTGGCCATCTATCGCGATCCCGATGGGCTGCTCTTCTCTGTAATCCAGGCAAGAGCAGAGCCGGACGTTCATGGCGTCGTCCTTTCCGGCGGTGGTGCGCTGGGCTCCTTCGAACTGGGAGTTCTGAAATCGCTGGCGGAAAAAGGCGCCCCGGCCCCTGGCGTAATCACCGGGACGTCGGTGGGTGCCTTCAATGCGGCAGTCCTTGCATGCGAATTGGGCATGGGGCGCACCTGGTCCGACGCCGTCAGCGCCCTCTCGTTGCTGTGGCTCGACAAGGTAGCGGGCGGCTTTGGCGACAACGGGGTTTTCCGCTTCCGGGGTGACGTCTTTCGTCTGCTGTCGCCCGGCATGGCGACAGCCACGGTGCTCCAGGAACTGGCTGGAGACGCCGATTTTTTCACCCGCGATCTTCTGAATCGCCTCGCTTACGCCGCAAGGGTTCCCGGCTCAGTGGGTAAGAAAATAACCGAGGTAGTGGATCTCAGCACGATGTTCTCAACCCAACCGCTGCGCAGTCTTCTGCACAGCAGTCTGAGTTTTGACAATCTTTGCAAATCTCCCGCGGCCCTCAAACTGGCCACCACGGACTGGCAAAGCGGGCACCTCCGTCTGTTCACGCACGTGCCGCGCCTGCACAGCCCGGCGCGCAAAATCCGCAGCGAAGAAGCTCCCATAACCGCCGAAAATTTTCTCGACGCGGTAATGGCTTCCACCGCTATTCCGGGCGTGTTTCCCGCAGTGGATGTAATGTGCGAGGGGAAAAAGCGATCCTTTGTTGACGGTGGTCTGGTGATGAATTCACCGCTGAACCCGGCTATCGAGTCGCAGGCCACAACCATCCATCTGCTTTGTGTGAACCCGCAGGTGAACGCGTTGCCGCACGATGCCATGGCCAACACCATGGACACCATGACGCGCGCCCTGGTTGCGGCAGTCGCCGGCTTCGTGACGTCCGATCTGAACCACGCCAAACTGGTCAACCGGATCGCGGGTGTCGTCCGCCGTAATAATTCGGATGAATTTTATACTCCCATCACCATTCACCGCTATCATCCGATGACGGGACACCTCGGTGGGGTGGCCGGGCTGCTCGACTTCAGTAAAAACCACGTCGAGGAACTAATGCGCGAAGGCATTGAGGTTGGCGCCACTCACGATTGTGAAAAAGCGCAGTGTATTCTTGCCGGTTAGAGCGTGGCACAATGAAGACATATGAGCCCTGTGATGCCTCTGGCCGCCGGTCCAGCCGACCTGTTTTCCCGACTCGACAACGAGACTTTGGAGCAGCAGTTGCTGCAATCGGGGATTCTTACCACCACGCTGGATTCTGTCATCAACTGGGGCCGCAAAAATTCCATCTGGCCTATGGCGTTTGGCCTTGCCTGTTGCGCGATTGAAATGATGTCGATGAGCGCGTCGCGCTTCGATATTTCCCGCTTCGGCGCGGAAGTGTTTCGCGGCTCGCCCCGCCAGAGCGATCTGATGATTATTGCCGGACGCGTCTCCAATAAAATGGCACCGGTAGTCCGGCACCTCTACCAGCAGATGCCCGAGCCGAAGTGGGTGATTTCAATGGGTGCCTGCGCCACTTCCACCGGTGTCTTTAACAACTACGCGCTGGTGCCGGTAAATCAGATTATTCCGGTGGATGTTTACGTTCCCGGTTGTCCGCCGCGTCCGGAGCAGTTGATCCACGCCATTATGCAGTTGCAGGAAAAAATCGGCGGTACCGCCGGTTCCTTCAAACAGGCACTCAACATCGGTTAGCGGGTCGCCGCCTTCTTCGCCACAGTTCGTTTCGCGGGCGCGCTGCGGGCCCGCCGTGCAACCGCTACCTTTGTCGCCAACGCCGGAGGCAGGCTCGCCAGTTTCACGGGCGGAACATCGGAGGTGTCAGCTACTTCCATCAGAGCAGGCCGGGGCTGGGCGTAGAGGGTGCGGTACATGTCCGCGTTGCGCAGCACAGCCTGAACGTAATCGCGGGTTTCGGTAAAGGGAATGCTTTCGATAAATTCGGCTGGTTCGCGGAACTGCATCCAGGCCAGCCACTGTTTCACCCGGCCGGGCCCGGCATTGTAAGCCGCCAGGGTTTGGGCCAGATCGCCGTCCCACGAATTGAGCTGCCCCTTTAGATAACGAGTGCCCAGCTGAATGCTGAGCGCGGGGTTCAAAAGCATGGATGGCGCAGTAACTGTTATACCTTCCGCACGCCCCAGTTGCCGGCCGGTGGGGGGCATGAGTTGCATCAGGCCATACGCACCGGCGTGGGAGTGCGCGGCGGGATTAAATTCAGATTCCTGACGGATCAGCGCGGCGACCAGCCAGGGGTCCAGGCCGCGGGCCTGCGCCTGACGCACCACGTCATCGCGGTAGGGCAGGGGAAAGAGCATCTGCCAGAATTTCAAGGGGGCGTTATCGATCGGTAGCGCCAGGTAGTCACCACTGAACACTTTCATAATGCGCAGCGAGAGAAAAGGTGACGGCATGCTGCGGGCCAGTTCCATGGCCAGCAGATGGGGTTGCTCTGTATCCCGTTTTGCGCCGAACTGGATCTCATCCTGGGCGGCTTCGGGCAACCCCGCCAGCAGCAAAAGCCGCGACCGGTCAATGCGGGCACGGGTGGCCGTGTTGGGGGTGGTGATCGTCAGGTCGCGATGCACGGGCCAGGCGATACCATTCAGCCAGGAGGTAATCTCCGGGTCGGCCGAAGCCTTTCGAAGAGCAGGCTCGTCCAGCCTCAGCCGGCCGGACACGCCGTAGTAATAGTGTTGGTATTGCGCGCTCAATCGCTCATACCAGGAGCGCGCCTGCGAGGGGTTTCCGGCTTTTTCAGCGTGGCGGCCAAGGAAGAAAAGCGCCGAGCTGGCGCGGGAATCGGCGGGGTATTTTTCCACCTGTTCACGCAGCAGCGGAACCACGTCGACGCGGTTGGAAAGCCAGGCATCCCAGGTAACTTTCCAGTGGCTGTAAGCCGTATCGGGGCCCGGCGGGAAGTCCTGTGCCGCGCTGCGAAAAACGGCATCGTAGCGCGCCGGTTCATTGCTGAGTACGTACTTGTTGCCGGCTGAAACCAAAGCTTTCAACCGCCACATCGACTTCGGATACTGCGCCCCGAGCTGTTTCAATGCGAGGGCGATTTCCGCATCGTCATTCAGCTTACGCGCCGATTCAGTGATGTAAAAGAGTCGGCGGGCATCTACTTCCGGCGAGTCTGCGCGGAAAGACTTCAGGCGTTGTAGCGCTGTGCCCGGTACTCCCGCCGCCAGATCAGCGGCTGCGCTGCCCACGCGAGCTTCGTCCAGCTCTGGCCCTTCCAGGCGCTGGGCGAGTTCCGCAAACTCGTCGCGCGCTTTGCGGGGCTGCCGGGCATCCAGCCACTTCGCAGCGCGCTCCAGTCGCTGGCTGGAAGTGGCTTCCGGGTAGCCGTCGCCAATTACAGGGCGCAGCCGGTCCATGGCTTTGCCCGCTTCGGTCGCCAGATCATGATTGGGCGAGGAGTAGTAGACGCGCTGGAAATTGCGTACTGCCTGCGGTCTGTCACCCAGCGCTTCCCACGCCAGCGCCAGGGCATAGTCACCATCGGGTTGGGGCAGCGTCCGGTAGGTGGCGCGGAGAGTGGCCAGAGCCTTTGCATTGGAGGCAGGCTGCTTTTGATCCAGCAGGGCACGCGAATACCACAGGCTGATTTTTCCTTCCAGAGGCGAAGCCGCCACGGGGTTTGCCAAATAGGCTGCGAAGTCACGCACCGCGGCGTCGGCGTCACCGCTCTGCAGTTCCGCCGAACAAAGGTAATACGCGACATAGTCGGCGAGGCGAGGAATCTTATTGTGGGCGGCGCGCAGGTGTTGCATCGCGCCAGTGAGGTCGTGGGAAGTATAGGCGCTAATCCCCAAACCGAGGTTAGTCAGGGCCAGGTCTGCCGCCCGCAACCGCTGCGTCGCGAAGAGGGCAGGCAATACGGCAACGAAACTAAGCCATCGGGCCAGGATAATCCCCTCCCAGCAGGAGTTCATCGTCATGCGCCAGACTGCGCAGGATTTCCAGATGAAGGTAGTCCACCATGGTTGCCGACTTGCTTAGGTGATGGCGCAGAAACTCTTCCCGCGCCCGGTCAATTGCCTCACGGAACACGGTGTAGATGGTACCTGCAAATACGGCCTTCTCCAGACCGGCGGCGTTCGCGAGGCGCATTTCGGCTACGCGCACGCGGGCCACGCGTTGCGCCAGCAGATGTCGGGACTGGTCTTCCGCCGAAAGATCTTCCCACGCCGTGGGCGTGCGGTGCACGCCGTTTGCCGGGGCGGTCTGGATTTGCACAATGCCGGGCCGCAAGGCAGCGGGCGGGGCCACAGTCAGAACCGGAGTCCGCTGCGATTCCAGACGCATGCCGATCGCCTCGGCCAGCGCTTCCAGTGGCACTGGTGAAACCGCACCCATGGCAACCAGCACTGCGGCGGTTCGCTGCCGCACCACAATCGGGAACATCCATACTTTGCCTGCGCCTTCACCCAGCGCCTCCATCAGCGGGGCACCCAGTTCGCCGGGTGTACAGAGGACGGTCATGGGATCCCGGCTCTCCGCGCAAGCCACCAGGGCAGGAGCTTCCGCCATCGGGACGGAGAAGTCGTCCGGCAAGCCTGGCACCCCGCGGGTGCCCCCCATTCTGAAAAGCTTGTCTTCCACCAGCAGCACCACTGCGCGCTCCGCCCATGGGCTGCTGGAGTCCACAATCATTTGCAGCGTCCGGGATTCAGACGGCGACTGGCGAAGACCGCGCAATGCCGCGTTGAGTCCCCCGGCCATCTGCCGGCGCTCTGCGTCGCGCGCCTGGGTTAGTTCAGCCTCGAATCGCCCAGCCAGAGCCTTTGCCAGCGCGGCGTGGTTTTCGTCGAGGATCGTGCGCCAAACCATGTCCGCGTCCATCTGTTTTTATGGTACGGCAACGCGGGCAACCTGTCGAGGGACGATGCGAGACATTACGATTGTTTCATGAGCGCTCAAACTCTTCATGGAAAAGCGGCTGTAGTCACGGGCGGAACCCGTGGCATCGGATTCGCGATCGCAAAGGCACTGCTGGCCGAAGGTGTCGATGTGATGATCTCGGGTACCAAACAGGAAACAGTGGACAAAGCACTGGCCCGATTGGGGGCCGGCAAAGGCGTAGTCGCCGACGTCACCAAACTGGAACAGGTGCAGCACATGCTGGCTGCGGCGAAGCAGGCCTTCGGCGGTGTGGACATTCTGATCAACAACGCCGGAATCGGATACTTCACCAGTGTGGAGAAGCTCACGCCAGAGCAATTTCAGCACATGCTGGCAACCAATTTGACCGGCCTGTTCTACTGTTCGCGGGAAATTGTGCCGCTGTTTCGGGAACGTGGCGGCGGCGACGTGGTGAATATCAGCTCACTGGCCGGCATCAATCCATTTGCGGGCGGTGCGGGCTACAACGCCACCAAGTTTGCGGTCAATGGGTTCTCTGAAGCCATGATGCTCGATCACCGCTACGACGGGCTCCGCGTGAGCTACGTTATGCCTGGCAGCGTGGATACGGAATTTGCCGGGATGTCACCCGGTGCCGGTTCAGACTGGAAGATCTGGCCCGAAGACGTGGCAGATGCCACCTTGTTGATCCTCAAAACTCCGCGCCGGACGACGATAAGCAGGATAGAGATTCGCCCTTCAATGCCGCCGCGCAAGGGTTGATTCAAATCCTCAGGAGGAACGCAGGATGGTTTGCACGGAGGTTGGGAACATTCCTGATTCAGGGGCGAGACTGAAACTCGACCCCACACGAACCGGGCAGTTCGCGGGCAAGCTGCATGACGACCTCGCCCGCCGGATCGTTGGACAGGAAGAAGCCGTTGACCAGGTGGTGAGCCTGTGCCAGATGTTCATGACCGGCTTGGCGGCACCGGGACGGCCTCTGGGAAACCTATTGTTCCTCGGTCCCACAGGTACGGGTAAGACACGTCTGGTGGAGGCAATGGCCGAGTCACTGCTGGGCAACGCGCGGTCCGTCGTCAGGATTGATTGCGCTGAGTTTCAGCATAGTCACGAGATTGCCAAGTTGATCGGTTCTCCTCCGGGATATCTGGGGCACCGGGAGACCCATCCCTTGCTGAGTCAGGAAACCCTCGACCAGAATCATACCGGGAAAATGCGGATCAGCTTCGTGCTGTTTGACGAAATTGAAAAGGCGAGCGATGCTCTTTGGAATCTGCTGTTGGGCGTGTTGGACAAGGCCACACTGACGCTGGGTGACAACCGGAGGGTGGATTTCTCTCGTGCCATGATCTTCATGACCAGCAATCTGGGCGCTGCCGAGATGGGTGCCGCTTTGCGACCACGCCTGGGCTTTTCGGGCGGCGTGGCGCATGAGGTTGATGAGCGGCTGCGCAGCAAACTGGAACGTATCGGTGTGGAGGCCGCCCGGCGAAAGTTTACACCGGAGTTTATGAACCGGATCGACAAGGTGGTGGTGTTCAATCCGCTGGGGAGCGATGAACTGCAAAAAATACTCGAGATAGAACTTGGCCTGCTGCAGCACCGCATCCTGATTTCAGCGTCAACAATGCCGTTCCTCTTCCGGGTAACGGCCGAGGCTCGCGCTTTCCTTCTCCGTGAAGGTACGGACCCGAAGTATGGTGCGCGGCACCTCAAGCGGGCGATTGAGCGCGAACTGGTGCAGCCGATGTCCAACCTGATCGCCTCGAACCAAATTCGCGGGGGAGACCTGCTTCGGGTGTTGTATGACTTTGTCTCTGGACGACTGGATTTTGTACGGGAGGCTGAAAAAGTGCCGGTTTATGAGATGGTATCGATGTTGGAATTCCCGCAGGGCGGCCAACCGGATCCGATGACGGCAGTGGCCCCGAAGGCGCCGCCGCCTACAGTCGCTTTTTGCCCCGCGCCTGGCCGACCGTGACCTCGTTCGACACCAGGTTACCCGCACGCAGACGAATGCGATAAGGCGTGCCCGCACGCAGACCGAACAGCGATCCGACAGGTATTTCCGTGGCCGTGTGCGATCCCGGTGCCAGCTGGATTTCCAGCTGTTCGGTCTTGTGCCCGGGCTGCAGTAACCGGCGTCCGAAGGCGCACGGCGCAATCCGGCTTCCGGCCATCGTTTCCACTTCGTAGTCAAAGTAGAACAACCAGCCGGGAATACGCAGGGTATGCGAGATGTTGCCGTGATTCCTGATTACCACCGTAATTGTTGGCAGTGCATCGGAATCGAAGCTGGGCAGATTCTGCACAGAGAGCGCGAGATCGCCCGATACCGGACCCCACTCGCGCCCCTCCGCACTGATGACTTTCTTCGCGTCGTCAGTGATCACCAAACCCATCTTGGCGAGGAACGTGTAGATCTCCCGAAAGATACCTATTGCCACATCTCCTGGAGCACCCTTCCAACCGATCCGGTGGGTTGGGCAACCCCCGCAATAGCGGCCAGCGTGGGGGCAATATCGTTCACCATGATTTTCTGGTAGTAATGGCCGGCCTTGATGCCGGAGCCGAGGAAGATCACCGGCACGTGCGAGTCATAGCTAAACGGCGAACCGTGCGTGGCCACGCTGTTTCCTGTTATGTAGCCGGGCTCCAGCAGGATGATCAGGTTGCCGCTGCGGGCACGGTAGAAACCGTTATTGACTGCGGTGCTGATGGCGTCCTGCGAAACTTGTCCACTGGCCAGCTGCGTCGCGGTGTAGACGCGGTAGACATGGGGCATGGCACGGACGGCGGCAGCGGCTGCGTTCTCTACCTGCGCTTCCGAGGTCTTGTATTTCGCAATCAGGTCGCGGTCGAAATAGGGGCTGGTGTCGGCGCTGCCGAGCACCCACTTACCTGGGCCGAAGCGGTCGGCGAGTGCTTTCTCCATGCTTGCAGTGAGTGCCTTGGCATCCACACGACCGCCAGGCATCTTGTTCTTCAGGGCAGTTTCCGGCGACGGGGCCACGCCATGATCCGCAGTGAGTACGGTGAGAACGTTGCCTACTCCGGCCTGTTTTTCGGCGGCTGTGATTAGTTTTCCCAGCAGGATATCGGTACGGCGTGAGATGTCCCGAACTTCCGGGGCATCGGGCCCCACGTCGTGGCCCACGTAGTCGTTGGAAGAGAAGCTGACGGTGAGAATATCCGTCGAGGAGTGCTTGCCGAGGTTTTCAGCGGTAAGCGCTTTTTCCGCCAGTTCCGCAATCATTTCGTTGCCCCATGGCGTGGCTTCCAGTGAACCGCAGTAGCGCACGCTGGCTGTATCTTTGACCATGCTGCAAAGAGGAGCGTCAGTAGCCTTTGCATCCAGCGCACGCCATACCTGACCGGTGGCTCGGGAAGCAGGCTTCATGTCATTTACCGCTTCCACCCATTTGGGTAGTGCCTGCATGTAGAAAGTGCTGGTCACCCAGTGTCCGGTGCTGTTGTCGAACCACCAGGCGGCGTCGGCCATGTGACCTGCCGGAAGAATGGCACTGCGGTCCTTGATGGAGATGCCGATGACTTTGGAATCGGCGTGGACATTCTTGATTTCGTCGCCAAGGGTGCTCACCAGCAGGCGATGGGGTGACGATCCATCCGCGCCGTTTGCGCCCACCAGTTTTGTGGAATGGTCGATCACGCTGGAAACCAAAGCCTTGCTATCCCGGTCGTACCATTCGTTGCTGATAATGCCACTAACCAGGGGCGTGGCGCCGGTGAGAACCGTGGAGTGCCCTACGGCCGTAACCGTGGGTACGTGGACGTAGTGAGCGTCGTCGAACATCGCGCCCTCGGTCCACATTCGCTTCAGGCCGCCAGTGTAGTCGCTATTGAAGCGCAGCAGGTAGTCATAGCGAAACTGATCGACAACCACCATCAGAATGAGCTTCGGTTTCTTCGGCGGCGCGGAGGCGGCAAGGGCGAGTGCGCAGCCGACGATCGCCAGCGCCGCGGGAAATCTCTTCATGGCGTAACGATTATCGCGTGGCGTAAGCTCTGGCCGGTACCGCGCGGGCCAGATCGGGCAATACATAGCCCGTGCTGCGCCCGCGCTCGGAACCGCGCTCCAGCAGACCCCAGCTCAGGAGCTCTGAAATATCACGCAGTGCGGTGTCAGCCGAACACTTCGCCAGAATCGCCCATTTGGAAGACGTGAGCCGGCCCTCGAAGCCATTCAGCACCCGGTTCAGCACCGTGCGCTGACGGGTATTCAGAGGGTGGAGAGCGGCCATCTCCCAAAAGCGGGCTTTGCCCAGCACCGACTTCAGGTTCCTGTGCGCACCTTCGATTGCACGGCCCAGACAAGCCAGAAACCACTCCATCCAGGGGGTGATTTCCAGACTGCCTTTTTGCGCCCGCTGCAGCGAGTCGTAGTAGTCCGTGCGTTCGCGGTGAATCTGCGAAGACATGCTGTAAAAGCGTTGCGGGCTGCTCTCTGAGCGCGCCAGCGCCATGTCGGCGATGGCCCGGCCAATGCGGCCGTTGCCATCTTCAAACGGATGGATGGTCACAAACCACAAGTGTGCCTGTGCTGCACGCAATACGGCGTCGGTGCCGGAAGTACCCTCAAACCAGCGAAAGAACGACTTCATGTCTTTGGGCACACGCTTCGCCGGGGGCGCTTCATAGTGCACGCGCTCACGGCCAATGGCACCTGAAACCACCTGCATGGGGCCAGCAAGGTCTTCCCGCCAGGCTCCGGTGAGAATGCGGGTCAGGCCGCTGCGGGCGGTGGGAAACAGCGCAGAGTGCCATTCGAAGAGACGATTCGCCGTGAGTGGCTGGTCGTAGTTGCTGGTGGCGTCCAGCATCATTTCCACCACGCCATCCACGTTGCGGTCGGAGGCCGTGAGCCCCGCAATATCGAGGCCAAGACGGCGTGCCACGGATGACCGCACCTGACGCAAGTCGAGCCGTTCTCCTTCTATGGCCGACGTCTGGACCACGTCTTCGGTGATGGTTTCGAGCAGCGCCTCTTGCCGCAATTCAAAGCCGAGAGCTTCCATATGGCCAACGAGGCGGCCCTGCATGTAGCGGATGTTCGCCAGCGGTTCGGCCAGATGGTCCCTGTTCCACCTGAATTCGGGCCACGCCGGAAGTTCATGGATATATTCGCTCATTGGTTCACCGCAGCTTCTGCGGTGATTATAGCATAGTTTCTCCGCATTTTATGCGGTGAATGGGATGGTTATTCAACGCATCAATCGCCGCATATTGTGCGGAGATAAGGTGCGGTGGCCGAAATGCTGTGCTTGTAACCCTGCAAGGATGCGGTCGCGGACTGCATTGATTTCGTGGGAAGACAGGGTTCTGTCTGGTGCCCCAACCACTACCCGGAAGGATACACTTTTCTCCCCGATCAACAGTGGGGTGCCAGTATATTCGCCGAGATACTCCACACCCTCACCCAACTCACCCGAGAGTTGACGAATCCACCCCTGGAGTAAAGCCGCCTGCACACGCTGTGGCGCCAGGACCGAAATGTCGAAGGCGCTGGAGGGAAATCGGCGAACCGCGCTGTAACGGATCGCAGGTCGAGGGTTGGCCTGAATCGAAGTTAGATCGATATCGAGTATCGCTCCGCGTCCCCCTTCCAACAGGCGCGGATGCAACTCGCTCAGCCGCCCAACGGTAACTTCATTCCAGACGAGATCGGCGCACCGCCCCGGATGTTCCCAAACTCTGGGGCTTACCGACGCTACCGCCAGCCCCGGAGCGACGGCTTCCACGACCCGCTTGAGTTCCTGCAGCGCGGCGCGTCCATCGTCTTTCGCAAAGATGGCGAGCATCAGGTGTTGCCGTTCATCCGGCTGCATCGCTTCACGGGGGTGAATCTCGCGACCGATTTCGAAAATACGGAACGTATCGAAATGCTTTGCGTTCTCCAGGATGTTGCGGTGAATACCCGGCAGCAGGGACTTGCGCATGAGTTCCTGGCCTGCGGCGATGGGGTTGAGGACGCGCAGATGTTGCGCCGGGTCGAAGCCGAAGCGGCGGGCTTCCTCCTCACTGATGAAGGAATAGTTGGAGACTTCGGTGTAGCCTTGCGCGGCGACCGAACGGCGCACCCGGCGCAGGAATTCCCGCTCCGGCGGGTCTGGCATGGGCGCGCACGGAACCATGGGTGGCGTGGGCGTGATGGAGTCGTAACCCACCATGCGGCCCACTTCCTCCACAAGGTCATCGGCAATCGAAACATCTTTGGTGGCACGCCATGTGGGGACGCCGACTGAGAAACGGCGAGGGCCGGAGTCCCGCACGGTGAATTCCAGACTTTGCAAAATTCGGCGGACTTCGGCGGCGTCGATTACCCGGCCCAGCTTGCGATCCAGCACGTCGAGTTCAAGTTGAATTTCTGCTGGAGTCAGAGGTTCGTTCCCCGCAGTGCAGACGCCTCCCACCAGACGAATACCGGGGGAGAGCAAGGGCAGCAGTTCCAGCGCACGAGCCAGGGCGCGCCAGGTGGTGAGGGGATCCTGCGCCTTCTCGTAACGCATGGAGGCATCGGTGCGCAGCTTGAGAGCCGATGATGTCTTGCGGATACTGGCAGCCTGGAAGTTGGCGCTTTCCAGTACGATGCTGGTCGTGGTGTCTGAAATTGCGGTGTCGGCACCACCGATCACGCCGGCGATGGCGATGGGTCCCGAAGCGTCGGCAATCACCAGATTGGCCGGAGCGAGGGTGTACTCTTCGCCGTTCAGAGCCCGCATGCGTTCGCCTTCCTGCGCGGGGCGGGCCCAAATGGTGTCGCCCGAAAGTTTGGCGCGGTCGAAGGCGTGTAGTGGTTGCGCCATCTCCGCCATGATGAGGTTGGTCAGATCGACGATGTTGTTGCGCGTGTTCAGGCCGATAGCCGTGAGCCGGGCCTGCAGCCATAGTGGCGACGGCTGAATGGTGACGTTTTCAAAGACCAGCGCGCTATAGCGCGGGCACAAGCCGGTGTCCGGGATTCCGATCTCGTACGGTCCGCCCACGGCGGGGACGAGGTTAGGGTGAATCGTGTCTGCAAGGCGCATTCCGGTAATGGCGGCGACTTCCCGCGCCATGCCAAAGTGGCCCCACAGATCGGGCCGGTGGGTGATGCTCTTGTTGTCAATTTCGATAATACTGTCGGCCAGAGGAATCTGGTCGGGGTGGCAAATCTCGACGATACCGGAGTGGTCCTTGTTGATTTCGAGTTCGGCGGCCGATGCCAGCATACCGTCGCTCAATACGCCGGAAACCTGCTTCACGCCAAGGGGTACGTACACCGTCATAACGCCCGGCTTGCAGTTGGGAGCGCCACAGACCACAGTCTTACGGCCGTACTTACCGGCGTCAACCGTGGCCTTCACATTGTGGCCGCCGGGGATTGCTTCAACGGCTTCCACCCGGGCTGCCACCGCGCCTGCCAGCAGCCCGCCCGCCGTATGCACGCCTTCGCATTCGGCAGTTTTCATGGTAATGAGGCGTTCCAGCGCCTCTGCCGGCACGTCAAGGCCGGGCACAAATTCGCGAATCCAGTTGTAGGAAAACTTCATGCAAATTGACCGAGGAAGCGCAGATCGCCGCTTTGCAGCCAGCGAATATCGTCGATGGCGTAGCGCATCATGGCGAGGCGGGTGAGACCGAGGCCGAAGGCGAAGCCGTTCCACTGGTTGGGATCGATGCCGCTCATTTCCAGCACCCGGGGATGAATCAGACCACAGGGCAGCAGTTCCACCCAGCCGGATTGCTTGCACACCGGGCAGCCTTCACCGTTGCAAAGCAGGCATTGGATATCCAGCTCGAAGCCGGGTTCCACGAAGGGGAAGTAGCCGGGCCGGAGCCGAACGGTCACCTCACGGCCAAAGATGGATCCCAGCAGGGTCTTCATGAAATAGATCAGGTTGCCGACCGAAATATTGCGGTCGATCATCATGCCTTCCACCTGATAGAAAGTGTGTTCGTGGGAGGCGTCCACACTCTCGTTGCGAAACACACGGCCGGGGGCTATCATGCGCAGCGGCGGACCCAGGTTTTCCATACCGCGCACCTGCACGGGCGAAGTGTGTGTGCGGAGCAGGTTACCGCTGCCCAGCCAGAACGTGTCCTGCATGTCGCGGGCAGGGTGGTCGGAGGGACTGTTGAGCGCGTCGAAATTATGGTATTCGGTTTCCACTTCGGGCCCGTCCAGCACGCTGAAACCCATGGAACGGAACAGGTCTTCAATTTCCCACTGGATGAGTGTGATGGGGTGCAGTGCACCGGGGCGGGGTCCGGCGGCGGGAACGGTAAGATCCAGCCATTCGGAATCCAGCCGCGAATCCAGAGCGATTTTTTCGAAAACGGCTTTACCCGATTCCCAGGCGCTTTCCAGAGCCTGTTTGGCGGTGTTGATGAACTTACCGCGGCCCACGCGCTCCTCGGGCGAGAGCTTGCCCATGTCTTTGCTGAGGTTTGTCAGTACGCCCTTGCGTCCCAGCACTTCCACGCGTACAGCTTCAAGTTCTTCGGCGGTCGCGGCCGTGCGGATGCGACTGAGCGCGCTGTCGAGAAGATCCTGCATGTCAGACGGCCGGAATGAAGGCTACGTCGCCCATTTGCAGTTCGCTGGCCAGATGGTTCAGATAAAACAGCAGCAAAGACTGCGGATAGTCATCGTGAAACCTGTCCCACGCCCTTGCCTGCCAGCCTTCGGTCAGATGGGATTTCGCGTCCAGATCCTTGTCGAAAAAACCCTGCTGGTTGGGGACACCGAGGAAATCGAGTACGGCCACGATCAGGTCCATATGGGCGATAAGAATCGCCTGGGAAAGATCGGTGGCGAAGTCGTTGTCGCGCTCTGAAAGGCGCTGCCAGAAACGCGGCAGTGCCTTGCGCAGGTTCTCGGTGTTGACCTTGGCCAGATGGGTGCGTACCTTGAATCGCTCGTAAAGTTGATAGGTGCGTAATTTTCCAATGGAAATGCCGCGAACCAGATCGCGCAGACGATCTTCACCCAATGCCAGAAAAACCTCGGAAAGCTCCATGTGAGGCCAGCGTAACACAGTGGGTTACAATGCCCGAGGGCCTTGTCTGCCCGCTCGCTAAAACATAAAATCGGCAAAAAATGAGCAATATCGTTATTCTGGGCGCGCAGTGGGGCGATGAAGGCAAAGGGAAACTGGTCGACCTTCTGACCGACCGTTTTGATTACGTGATTCGCTACCAGGGCGGCCACAACGCAGGCCACACCATCCTGATTGGTGATCGCAAATTTGTGCTGCGGCTGGTACCCAGCGGCATTCTGCATCCGGGCAAGACGGCGGTCATCGGCAACGGACTGGTGATCGATCCGATCGCGCTGCTGGAAGAAATTGAACAATTGATGAGCGCCGGCATTGACGTGATGCAGCACCTGCGCATCAGCAACCGCGCCCATGTCCTGTTGCCTTCCCATCGGGTGGTGGAGAAGATTTCAGAGAATGGCAGCCGGTCGATTGGCACCACGCTGCGCGGTATTGGCCCCTGCTACGAAGACAAGGCCGGCCGACGTGGATTGCGCATTGCAGACCTGCTGGATCGCGAGTTCTTTCCCGATGCCGTGCGGTATCTAACCGCGGAACACCTGACGCGGGCGCGGGCTTTCGGGGTTGCGGACACGGTGGATGTGGAAGATGTGATCCTGCGCTACTCGGCCGCCGCGGAACGCATCCGTCCGCTGGTCTGCGATACCGCCGTGCTGCTGGCCGATGCCATGCGTGCCGGAAAGCGATTGTTGTTTGAAGGGGCACAAGGCACCGGTCTGGACATCGACCACGGGACTTATCCTTACCTCACTTCATCCAGTTCCTGCGTGGGCGGAGCCTCTACCGGCACCGGTGTGCCGCCTACCAAACTGCACTGCATCATTGGCATTTCCAAGGCCTATACGACCCGCGTGGGCGGTGGCCCCTTTCCCACCGAGGCGCTGGACAGCTACGGCGACCTGATTCGCAATCGGGGCAGGGAATTTGGTTCCGTCACAGGCCGTCCGCGCCGTTGCGGCTGGTTTGACGCTCCGCTGCTGCGCTACTCGGCTGCGGTCAACGGCTACGAAACCATGGTGGTCACCAAGCTGGACGTGCTGGATGAACTGGAACAAATTCAGGTCTGCGTGGCATATCGGATTGATGGTCAGGAAGTTCACGAAATGCCGGCCACGGTGCGCGAGCTGGCCCGGGTAGAGCCGGTTTATCGCACGCTGGAAGGCTGGCGTTGCTCCACCGAGGGTATTTCTGAATGGGATCAATTGCCGAAAGCGGCGCGCACGTATGTGGAGTTTCTGGAAGAGCAGACTGGAATTGAGGCAGGTTGTATTTCCACCGGGCCGGAACGAAATCAAACCATTCAACGCGCCGGAAGCCGCTTTATGCGCGCCACGGCAAGCATGTAACCGGGATACTGGGGTTTGATCCCGCCCGCCCCCCATCTACGGTTTCGCCGCACGTCGGCGGGCATCATGCGGCGGTGGCGCGCAGTAGTAAAGCGCAAGGTGCGGTATCGCGTAACTCTGGGTGGTGCTCTATTTGCCGTAGCTCTGTCCTTCACCGGTTTCGCCGCGTTCCTTTCAGCCAATAACCTGCTCTTTCTGGTGTTCTCTTCGCTGCTGGCCTTGTTGCTGGTTTCCGGCTTTCTCAGCAGGCTGGTTCTGGCCGGGCTGGAGGTGGAACTGTTGCTGCCGCGCCATGTGGTAGCGGGAACTCCCACGGCCGCCGTGATCCGTGTGCGCAACCGGAAGGCGCATACGCCGTCGTTTTCCATTGAACTGGCAGGCCGTAAGGACCCGCTCACGGGCCTGCCCTCCATTCTGAAGCCGGTAATTTATTTTCCACTCCTTCCGGCGGGCAGTGCGGTGGACGCTTCGGTTCAGGTCAATTTTCCCCGACGCGGGAGACATATGGCAAACGTGTTCGTGATTTCAACCCGTTTCCCGTTCGGTTTTCTGCGTCGCACAACGGCGTTGGAATTACGCAGGGAAACGCTGGTGTACCCGCCGCTTGAGCCGTCCCCGGAAACAATGGCTCTGCTGCAAACGGCCGAAGGCGAACTGGAGGCGATGGCCCGGGGTGGCGGACATGATTTCCACCTGATTCGCCCGTGGGACGCCTCGGACAGCGCCCGGCACGTGGATTGGAAGAGCACCGCTCATACCGGTAGCCTGCAGGTGAGAGAGTACAACCGGGACGAGCAGCAGGCGGTGGAGATTATGTTTGACCGGCGCATTCCGGCGGCGGAATCGGCGTGGTTCGAAGCGGCGGTGGAAAGATGTGCGTGGCTGGTGTGGCGGCTGGATGAGCGAGGTCTGGAAGTTCTCATCCGGTCTCAGGGGATGAGCTTCGACTTACCCGGCCAGGGCGATGTTTATCAGGTTCTGGCATGGCTGGCTGTTGTGGAACCATTGGCGGAACGAGCGCCGGATATGGAGTGGGCTGCAGCGGAGCCCCGGGCGCGACGTGCGCGAATTGACGTTTCCTGCAAAAAACAAGTCCCGGACCTGGGGTACTGGAACTAGCGGAAGTGGGATAAAAAAGCTAGTCTGGTTACATAAAGTCTGCCAACGTCACCGTATAGTTGACAAGGGAATCCCAAACCTTTAGGTGCGGGGTACCATCGAAGTGGAGAAAATTTGGCACCGATTCGTCGAACGCCACGCCGTGCAACTCGCCGTCCCAACCCGCTTCGGGAATTGATCGCCGACCAGGAAAGGCTGGCAGCACGATCTCGCCCCCGGAACGACGGGATAAGTGCGCGTCTGCCTTCTTTGATTGAAGACCAGGTCGGGGAGCAGTTCGAACGGCTGGAATCCAGACTGCTAAGTGATTTCAAGCAGATGGGACAGCAGGTCATTGAGGAAAGCACCGCTGCGCTGGGCGGTCAGCTGGGCGAAAGGATCAACTCGCTGGAGAAGATTTCCGCCCTGCAAACGGAAACCCTGGTCAATCTTTCGCGAACCACCAAAGCCACCGAAGCGCGGGTGCATTCCGCAGTGACTTCCATTGAGCAAACTCTTTCAATCTCGGTTCCCGGCGGTTTCCGGCTGCAACAAGCGGCCAACGTCACCCGCGCACTGCCGCGAGGCGAAGATGCGGCGCAAGTGGTAAGGGCAGACCGCAGGGAGCTGGACGAATCAGCCACCAAATTCGGGTATTGCCCGAAGTGCACCTCCGGCCTGATTCGCAGATCTTCCAGGAATGGTTTGTTCGAGGAATTTCTGCGCTTGTTTTTTATTGCGCCTTTCCGCTGCAAAGCGTGCCGCCACAAATTCTATAAGTTCTAGACACAGCAGGTGCCCGGCTGCCACCCGGCGCGGAACGCGGTACACTGACGGTTGTCCCGGCCGCAATCATTCCACGGGGCGCGAACCTGACATGACCAAAAACAAATCGGCTGCGCCCGCCAAAGCATCGCCCGCGCCCCGGACCAGTTCCGTGAAGACATCACCCCTGAGCCAGGCTGCTGAAGTCGCCCGCGCAGCGCTGGAAGTGCAACAGAAGAAGTGGGAAGCGGCTGTGAAGCTGTTTACCCTGCGAAAATTTGCCGAGGCCAGAGCCCGGTTCCTCGAAGTAGCGGCGGGACCACGCGCCGAAGTGGCCGACAAAGCACGAGCCTATGGGCAGATGTGCGAGCGCCGGCTGGGTCCACAACGGCCGCAACTGAAAACTGCGGAAGAATACTTCACCTACGGCGTAGATCGCCTCAACGCGCGCGATCTGGATGAAGCGCACATGCACCTCGAAAAGGCGCTGGCCCTGGCCCCGAAAGGGGATCACATCCTTTACGCTCTGGCTTTGTGCAGCGGATTTGCCGGCGATGGCGCGGCTGCGGCAGATAATTTGCGGCGAGCCATCGAGATTGCTCCCGGCAACCGGATACACGCGCGGCAGGATGTGGAATTCCAGTCGCTGGCCGCACAATTTCCGGGGCTGCGCAGTGTGATGGGGCACGAATCGCGCACCACTGAATGACCGCTCCGCTGCGCGTTGTTTCGCTGGGGGGCGGCAACGGTTTATCCTCGCTGCTGGCGGGCGTCCGGCAGTATGCGGGCGCAGGGTCTGGCGGGCCCATGGACATTACCGCCGTAGTAGCAGTTTCCGACGATGGTGGAAGTTCGGGCAGGTTACGGCGCGAATTCGATGTGCTCCCGCCCGGCGACATCCGCAATTGCATGGTGGCGCTTTCCGAAGACGGCGCGTTGCTGTCACGCCTTTTCCAATATCGGTTTGAAGCGGGCCGTGGCTTGAAGGGTCACACGTTTGGCAATTTGTTTCTCACCGCCATGACCAGTATCACGGGAGATTTTGCCGATGCCGTGCGCAAGTCGTCCGAGATTCTGAAGATGGAAGGGCAAATCTATCCGGCGACCGCCGCCAATGTGCGGCTGGAAGCGGTGCTGGAGAATGGCACAGTGGTACGGGGTGAGAGCAAGATCAGCCGCAGCCGCGCTCCCATCAAGCTGGTGCGGATGATGCCAGCCGGTGCCCGGCCGTTGGCGGAAACCCTGGAGGCGATCGAACGGGCGGATCTGATTACCCTGGGCCCGGGCTCTCTCTTTACCAGTGTTATCCCCAACCTTCTGGTGCGCGGAATTCCGGCGGCGCTCCGCCGGTCGAGGGCGATCAAAGTCTACTTCCTCAATTTGATGTCGCAGCCGGGAGAAACCACAGGCTTCACCGCTTCGCACCATATTGCGGCGCTCAACCGGCATGCGCGGGGCAGTTTTCTGGACGCGGCGGTAGTGAGTAATTCCGTGATTCCACCGCGATTGCGGCGCTTGTATGCCACCCAAAAAGCAGAACCGATCATCACCGACTATGAAGCTATTCGGGCGATGGGCATCGAACTTGTAGAGGCGGACCTGTTTCATTTTCATAAGAACACCAAGGTGCGTCACGACGCGCAAGCCACGGCGCAACTGGTAGTGGATCTTGCCGAACGGGGACGCACCCGGTGTTCGGCCTGATGCAAACCAGGTCGCCTGAGAAACTGGAACTCAATGCTGGATGACGTTGCTGTAGTAATTCTTGCCGCGGGGCAGGGAACCCGTATGAAGTCGCGTATGGCCAAGGTGCTGCACCGGGCCGGCGGACGAACTCTGTTGGAACATGCAATAGCGGCAGCCCGGCGGGTAGCCCCGCCGCAGCGGATTTTTGTAGTGGTGGGGCACCAGGCGGAAGCTGTAGGTGAAGTGGCCCGCCGCGCTGGCGTGGGGACAATTCAGCAGACAGAGCAACTGGGCACCGGCCACGCCGTCATGTGTGGCGAAGAGCAGTTGGCTGCGCTTGGTGGACGGCTGGTGATCTTCTACGGCGATTGCCCGATGATCCGGCCAGAAACTCTGGAGCACGTGGTCACGTTGCACGCCGAGTCTGGTGCAACTGGCGCCATGGCTACTATCATCGTGCCCGATCCCACCGGGTACGGGCGCATTATCCGCAATCCGGCGGGCGACGTGGCGGCTATTGTGGAACATAAAGCAGCGTCGGCAGAGCAGCGCAAGGTGTGCGAGATTAACCCGGGCGTGTACAGCTTTGATGCCACCGCGTTCTGGCAACATGTTCACGAACTGCGCCCGGATAACCCGGCGCGTGAATACTACCTTACGGACATGGTGGAAATTCTGATCCGGGCGGGTGGGCGGCTGGCAGCTTTTACCGTTCCCGATCACACCGAACTGGTGGGTATCAACAACCGCGTGGAACTGGCGGAGGCAGACGGGGTGCTGCGCGCGCGAAAGTCCCGCGAGCTTATGCTGGACGGCGTGACCATTGAGCAGCCGGATACGGTGAGTATCGACGTGGATGTTCAGGTGGGGCAGGATACCGTGATTGGGCCGTTTGTACAGCTGCGCGGGCGCACGGCGGTAGGCGAGAACTGCCACATTGGCGCCTGCTGCATTCTGGAGAATGCGCGGTTGGGGAACAACGTGGAAGTGAACGCATTCTGTGTTATTTCTGATTCCGCGCTCGATTCCGATGTGAAGGTTGGCCCGTATGCGCGCATGCGCCTGGGCGCTCATCTGGAAGAAGGTGCGCGGGTAGGGAACTTCGTGGAACTCAAGAAAAGCCGAATGGGTAAGGGCGCCAAAGCCATGCATCTGGCGTACCTGGGCGATGCCACGATTGGGGCGAAAGCCAATATCGGGGCAGGTACCATCACCTGTAATTACGACGGTCACCACAAGCACCAGACCATCATCGGCGCGGGCGCGTTCGTGGGCAGCAATTCCACCCTGGTGGCACCGGTTGAGATCGGCAGCGGCGCGTATATTGGCGCGGCGAGCGTGATCAACCTCACCGTGCCCGCAGACACGCTCGCCCTTGGCCGGGCGCGCCAGGTCAACAAACCGGGCTGGAAAAACCGGGTTACAGGCGATTGATCAGACTGGCAACGTAGCCGCCGCCAAAACCGTTGTCGATATTGACCACGGTTACATTGCTGGCGCAGCTGTTGAGCATGCCCAGCAACGCGGCCAGACCATGGAAACTGGCACCGTAGCCGATGCTGGTGGGGACCGCGATCACCGGCACAGAGACCATACCGCCCACCACGCTGGGTAGCGCACCTTCCATCCCTGCGCACACCACCACTACTCTGGCTTCCATCAACCGGGTCCGGTTGTGCAGCAAACGATGAATACCGGCCACGCCCACATCGTAGATGACATCCACGGTATTGCCCATGGCTTCGGCCGTAATGCGGGCTTCCTCGGCCACCGGGATGTCACTGGTGCCGGCGGAAACCACTGCAATTTTACCTTTGCCGTGAGTCGTCTGGTCACGCAGGAAGCGGATAGCGCCAGAGGCCGGAAAGTACTCGCCACCAGGCAGTGCGGCAGTCACGGCGGCGGCCATTTCCGGGTTGGTGCGGGTGATGAGGACATTGCCCTCATGATGCAGCAGACGGGAGGCAATGGCGATAACCTGCTCCGTAGTCTTGCCCATGGCAAAGATGACTTCGGGAATCCCGTGGCGAAGGCTGCGGTGGTGGTCAATGTTGGCGAAGCCAAGATCCTCAAAAGGCATGTGGCGGACACGCGCCAGAGCGGCATCCACATCCGTGGAACCTTCGCGGACTTCTTCCAGCAGGGCGCGCAAGTGTTCTTCGTTCATGACGAAAACCCCAGCACAACACCTTCGCGGATGCCGTGCTTCGCCGCATCGCCACCGTTGATTTCCAGCACGTACTGGTAAGTGGCATGGCCGCCGAAGGTGGGGCAGGGTTCCTGCGTACACGGCGGGGCGCCTGCGGCAATCTCCACCACGCGGTGATCCGGGGACATGAAAATAATATCGAGCGGGAAATTGCAGTTCTTCATCCAGTAGGCACCTGTCACAGGCTGCGTGTTGATGAACAACATGCCGCGGTCGCGCGGCAACTCCGTTCGGTACATCAAGCCCTGGGCCTGTTCGGTGGGCGTAACGCGGGTTTCCGCCGTGATGACGGTGCCATCCGGCAGCGTGACTTTGCGGCTGGTTATGTCCATTTGTATCGGGGGCGAGCTGCCACAAGCGCAGCAGCCCAAAGCAACTGCGGAGATGAGGAACAAGCGCATCCGTTAAAATGGTATCTTCCCGCATCCCCCGGCAGCAATGTTCCTCAAACGACTTCGCCTGACGCTCGACATGATTCGCTTCGAGCACTCTGTATTTGCGCTCCCTTTCGCCTTGACGGGGGCGTTACTCGCGTTTCGCGAGAACCGGTTTGTTACAGAGGGCATTGGCCGAACCCTGTTCTGGATTGTGGTGGCCATGGTGGGTGCCCGATCTGCCGCGATGGCCTTCAACCGTCTGGTGGATGCCGAAATCGATGGGCGAAATCCGCGAACGAAGTCGCGGCATCTTCCCGCCGGCCTGCTCTCCCGAACATTTTGTTGGGGCTTTACTGTTGCTTCCGCAGTGCTGCTTTTTGTGGCAGCATGGCAGCTCAATCCGCTCTGCTTCCGGCTGGCCCCGGTGGCCCTTGCCATCGTGCTGGGCTATTCCTTCACCAAGCGTTTCACGCAGTTTTCTCACGTCGTTTTGGGATTCGCCCTGGGCGTTGCCCCGGCGGCGGCGTGGATCGCGGTGCGCGGATCACTGGATGCCAGAATCCTGTGGCTCACGGCGGCGGTGACATGCTGGACGGCGGGATTTGACGTGATCTACTCCTGCCAGGACTACGAATTTGACCGTGATTCCACGCTGCACAGTATCCCCAAAGCCATGGGAATTGGCGCGGCGCTCGTGGTGGCGCGCCTGCTGCATGTACTGATGATTGTGTCGCTGATTTTTCTGATTATCCAGTTGCATTTGGGATGGCTGGCCGGAGTTGGCGTAGTGGCCGTGATTACACTGCTGGTCTACGAACACCTGTTGGTGAGGGCAGACGATCTGTCCCGCGTGAATGCGGCATTTTTCACCATGAACGGCTGGGTCAGCGTGCTATTCTTCGTGTTTTGGGGTGCGGATATTTTTCTGGTCCGCCCCAACCTCTAAAAATATGCCTGTAATCTTCGAAGACCGTCGGCTGGAGCCAATTCACGAAAAAGTGCAGGCGGGATCTCGCCTTAGCTATGAGGACGGATTGACGCTGTTCCGCACGTCCGATCTGCTGGCCCTTGGCGCGATGGCCAATCTGGTGCGGGAACGCATGCACGGGGATGTCACGTATTTCAACGTGAACCGGCACATCAATCCCACCGATGTCTGTGTGGCCAGTTGCCGCTTGTGTGCTTTTGGCAAGCAAAAGCGCGATCCAAGGGCCTACACCATGTCTTTGGAGCAGATTTGGCAGCGCGCCGGGGAGGGTTGGACCGAGGCGATCACCGAATTCCATATCGTGGGCGGACTCCATCCGGAACTCACTCTGGAATGGTATTGCCAGATGCTGCGGGGCCTTAAGGAACGGTATCCGCAGATCCACCTGAAGGCGTTCACCATGGTGGAGATCGGGTATTTTTCGCGGCGTGAGAAACTGTCGGTTCGCGAGGTGCTGGTGCGGCTGCGCGAAGCGGGTATGGATTCCATGCCGGGCGGGGGTGCGGAAGTATTCAGTGAGCGTGTGCGCCGCATCATCTGCGATCACAAGCTGACCGGCGATGAGTGGATTGAAACCGCGCGGATTGCGCATGAACTCGGTATTCACTCCAACTGCACAATGCTATACGGCCATATTGAAAACGAAGAAGACCGCGTAGACCATTTGGTTCGCCTGCGGGCGCTACAGGACGACACGCATGGTTTCGTCACCTTCATTCCCCTGGCCTTCCACCCTGAAAATACTGCGCTGGCGCACATTGCGAAGACCACCGGTTTCGACGATCTGAAGAATATCGCGGTGGCGCGGTTGATGCTCGACAACATCCCGCACATCAAGGCTTATTGGATCATGATGACGCCGCAGGTGGCGCAGGTGGCGTTGCGTTTTGGCGCCAACGATATTGATGGCACAGTAGTAGAAGAAAAAATCTATCATGATGCGGGTGCCACTACAACCCAGAAACTGCAGCGCAAAGACCTGCTGCGGTTGATCCGTTTGGCAGGCCGGGAACCGGTGGAACGGGATACGCTATACCGCCCGGTGCAGCGCACAGAGAACGCGTTTACGGTTCTGGTTTAACCGGCAAGGTTCAGGCTGCGGCGCGCATCACCTTTACGGGCAATGCGGTGAGGTGCTGCAGACGCGGGGTATCCCGTCCGCACGCGCACAGTGACGTATTTAGTCCGGCAGCGAGACCCGTGCGCGCGCCCATCACCGGTTCTTCCACCGATAGCTGCGTCAACAGGAATTCTCCATCCCGAATTTCGGCAATGGCCACGCCTTGCGCGACATGAAGGCCATCATGGGCCTCGCATTCGCGCGCAATCACGGTACCGTCCCAACCGGTGAGCTGCTCGAAGACGGGCAGTCCGAGTGTGTTCCACAGATGATCACGGTGGTGGTCAGCCATCGGTGCGTCAGCCACGGAAGTGATCACCACCAGCGCAGAGGCTGAGGAGGCTGTTCCAGGCGTGAGTGCCAGAGCGGCATGCAAGGGCAGGACGAGCAGGTCTGGCCTGCCCTCTTGTGTGACCGCCCCAGGCAAGGGAGATTGGAACGGTTGGGGCGACGCAACGCGAACGCGGGGGGGCTTGTCTGAATCAAACGCCTTGCGCAGAACGCCAGGGCGACCGAGGACGAGAGCACTGGAGGCGTGCTCTGGCCCGAACGGCAAGAAACGCATTACTGGAAACTTAGTGTGGTGGCGGAGGGGAACTTCTCAGTATTTTTCGATTACCCTTGAAGCAACCGGATCAGATTCCCGCCAAAGATGGCGCGTGCGGTCTCAGCATCCACCCCGAGTTCGGCCAGCGCGCGCACCTGGTCGTCGAAGACTTTTCCAACCCAGCCGCGGGGAAAGAAGGAGGAATCGGAGCCGAACAGCAGCCGCTTCGGCCCAACAACCTGCAAGGCCTGACGAAATACGTCCGCCAGAGTCAGGCCACCCGGTTGCCACGCCATCCAGTGATTAGAGCTGGAAGTATCCAGATGAATGTTGGGGCAGAGATCAGCCAGCATCAGCGTTTCGCGGAAATAACCGGCCCCGAAGTGGGGCACCACGAAAGTCACGCGCGGAAAATCGTTGGCCAGTTCATGCAGGTCGATGGGGTTCGAGTAGCGCATGTCGAAGCGGGAGGGCAGGCCCAGCTTCTTGCGGAAGCCAATGCTGAGTGCACCGCAATGAATATAGACGAAGGGGTTGGCGTGTCCGGCGACCACCTGGACCAGAGAGCGGACGTGCGGGTCGTGCATCGAATAGCGGTGCATGGCCGGGAACAGGAAAACCCCGCTCACGCCATCCTCTTTTGATGCCGACACAAACTTCAGATCGGCGGCAGGCAAGGTTGGATTCGTCATGTACACGCCGGTGAAGCGATCCGGGAAGGTGGCGAGGGCGGCGCCAATGGACGAGGTGTCATTGGGAATGCTGGCGATCAACATGGCCCGGCTGACCTGATGGCGATCCAGTTCCGCAACCCAGCGGGTGGCCAGGGCTTCGGGTGTTGCCGGCTCGTCCCAGCCCAGCTGGGCGGCCACATCTTCGGCGCCCTTTTCTTTTTTGATGGCGGCAAAGAACGCCGGTGAGAAAAAGTGCGCGTGGGCGTCGGCTACTTCAATCGCACCCCACGGCGTATCTTTGACCGGATTCGCCACTAGAGAGCCCCCAGCAACTTCGCCGCCTGACCCACATGACCGGAGAGCGTATGAATCACACGTGCCACCTGTTTGGCCTGTTCATCGGCTTCCTGGGGCCGTGCCAGTTCCACGGCTTCCCGCACGCCCGGCAATGTCTTGACGTCGTAGCCGGTGTAAAGCCCTGGAGCGTAGAGGCGATGGCGGAACCACGGGCGGTTGGGCAGGCCCGGGTCAAGCGTGAGGTCGCGTTCGCTGTCGATGAGCAACCGGTTAACAGCTGCAAGTTTCGCAGCGGAAGCGGAACCCAGCCTGCCCACCGACTTTCCATACGCGCTGTTGTATTCGGCGGCAGCTTTCCGCAACTCCGCAATCTCTTTGCGAACTCCGGAGAGGTCAACTTTCTTTGCCTGTCCCGGCAGCTTTTCTATCTCATCCACGTAGGTATTCACCGTGGTGGCAAGGCGGTCGAACTCGAAGGGCAGAATCGGAGCATCCGCCAGGCGCATAATGGCGGTGCCATTTACCTGGGCCAGGGTACGACCAAACACAAACTTGCCATCGGAGAAGCGGCTGTACCACTGGAAATCGTCATAGTTGGAGTGGTATATACCGCCTCCGCCCTCTCCGCCAAAACTCATGTTGAGGCTGGCGATGCCCAGGTGCTGAATGAAAGGCGTGTAGTCGGAACCGGAACCAAGGGGGGTGATCTTCCAGCCTGTGGCCCTGGCGTCGCGCTCCTTTTGCCGGTTCAAGACCATCTCCAGCAGCGGTTTGTTGGTTTCGGGGTCAGTGATATCGCGAGCCACCTCTTCGGTGAAAGCTTCCAGCGTATGGGATCCGCCCACCTGAAGAACGCCCTTGCCGTTGGAGTCGCTGTTGATGTAAGCGACCAGCTTCCTGTTTAATTCCTCTGCATGTTTCTCCATGAATTCGGTGGAGCCCATAAGGCCAAATTCTTCGCCATCCCAGAAGGCCAGCAGGATGGTGCGCTTCGGCTTCCAGCCCTTGCGGCCCAGTTCGGCAAAGGAACGCGCCACTTCCATCAGCGGACCGGCACCGGAGAGTGGATCACTGGCACCGTGTACCCAGGCGTCGTGGTGGTTGCCAATCAGCACCCATTCGTCGGGGAACTCCGAGCCGGGAATTTTGACGATCACGTCATGCAGCCCGTGAGTGGAGTTGTCCATCGCGACTTTGAGGTGAATGTTCTTGTTGCCCGGGCCCATGTGATAAGTCAGCGGAAGGGCACCACGCCAGGCCGCGGGAGCGACCGGACCCTCCAGTGTGGCCAGCAGGGGCTGCGCGTCGGCGTAGGAAATGGGCATCACAGGAATCTTCATCAGCGTAGTGGCTTCGGCAAGGGACAGTCGCTTTGAACCGGCTTCGGAAGCCCAGCCGGGTGAGAGCGGGTCGCCGGGATAGAGAACCATATCCAGTACGCTGCCGCGCTGTACGCCATCGGCGGGACGGTAGGCGCCCTTGGGGTAAACGTCGCCCTGGTAGTAGCCGTCGTCGCGGGGATCGGAATAGATCAGGCAGCCCACCGCGCCGTGTTCCTGCGCGACCTTGGGTTTGATGCCGCGCCAGCTGCCACCGTAGCGGGCGATGACGATTTTGCCTTTCACATCGATACCTTTTGCTTGCAGCAGATCGTAATCCGCGGGAATGCCATAGTTCACATAGACCAATGGGGCGGTGACGTCGCCGTCGCCCGAATAAGCGTTATAGGTGGGCACCATGCCGGCGTCCGATGTGTTCTTGTCAGATTCAATGGCAGGCTCGTCGAGGCGGGCGCGGAATCCGTTGGGCCCGCTTATTTCGAGCGAGCGCTCTTTCGGAGTGGGCAGCAGTGCCTCGTAGCGTTCGATATGGGCGTCGAGACCGTATTCCGTGAGTTGCGCCAGAATATCTTCGGCATTTTTCTGCGATTGTGGCGTGCCTGCGAGGTGTGGCAAGGCGGAGAATTTCTCGATGAAGCGACCAATTCTACCGGCGTCGGGTACGGCGTGCTGTTCGCGTTCCCATTTTTGTTCTTCGGCCTGGGAGACCGGGTCGAAACCGCGAATGGAATCGTTGGCGGCAGGGCGCAGCAGTAACGGTAAGGCGATGAGCGCAGTGGCAATTATCAGGTGACGGGACTTCATTCTGGTACAAGTTTACCGGGTAAACTGAAATCGACGCCATAAGTATTGAAGAATGGCTCGAATTCCTTACTCACTCTGCAGCAATCTCACGATGATTAGATTGTGAAGCTGGTGGAGCAGGGTGCACTCGGGTTGCTTGACGCAGTCACACGACGATCCAGCGCGCGCCCCGTCCCCGTCCGGAGAGCCGGACCTGACCAGCCTGCTTCATCGCTGCCAGCACTTTCTTGACCAGCTGTGGGCTGACGGCGGGCAACTGCGCCGCAATATCGGCGAGGGTAAACTCACCCACCTGCCCGATTATTGACTGGCGCGCAAGGTCGCTGCGGGCGGGCCGCGCCCTGGCGAACTCCACCTTATGCTGAAATTCCTTCCACGCGCCAAGGAGAATGCTCAGAAAGTAGTTCCACCACGGAACGATCTCGTTCTCCCCTTCGTGCCAGCCGCGCGAACACAACTGGAGAACCCGATAGTACTCCTCTTTTCTCTCCTCAACCAGCCGCTCCAGACTCACGTACCGCGCCACGCGAAAGCCCTGGCTTTCGAGCAGAAAAGTCGTCGCCAGGCGTGACACCCGGCCATTGCCATCGCGGAAAGGATGAATGCACAATAAATCGAAAACCAGGGTCGCGATGTTCAACAGAGGAGGAAGATTCTGTTGCTGGCTGTTGGCCCGGTAAGCTTGACACAGAAGTTCGACTGCCGCGGGCGTGCCTTTTGCCGCGACGGGAATGAACCGGACGCTCGGATCGCCGTTGGGCAAAATTTCGATGATCTGGTTGTCCCGTTTCTTCCATTCTCCGGCGTCGCCACTGAACTGCAAAGGACTGGACGCGCCGCCCTGAGCCAAAAGGTGCAGCCGGAGGAGAACATTGGGCGCGATCACAGCCGGGCGCTTCCGTGAAAATATCCAGTCGAGCGCCCGGCGGTACCCGGCCAGCTCTTCCTCAGATCGATCGCGAGGCCGGGCCTTCCCGATAATCAGGGGGCGCAGACGGTTGGCTTCCACCGTGACGCCCTCAATCCGGTTGGAGGATTCCACGCTCTGGATGGCAGCTTGTTCGCGCAGAACATCGAGCACCTCCGGCTTTTGCTGGATCCAGAGATCCTGCTTTCCCCGCGCTTCCATGCAGGCGCCCAGAAGCCACGCGGTACCCACAGGGATGGCCTGTTCGTCCCATTTGCCCGGGGCGAGAGCCGGCAACGATCGTGTGTTCCAGAGCGGCAGTAGCCTAAGAATAGCCTATTTCCGGCTGAGTAGCCGATTTCGGCGAAGGCGGTATGGCTTGACCCGCGTCGATCGCGCGGGTTGTCACTGCGCTAGCCTGATGGATGCATGCAACTTCTGGCCTTATTCCTTGCTTTCTCGGTTCTGCCCGCCTTCAGCCAGCAGAACCAGTTTTCCGAGGAGCAACTGAAAGCCCTGTTCCAGCAGATCGCCACCCGCGCCACCCGCCTGCAGCCCATGATGGAGGGGATTCGAGCCGCAGACTGGGTGGCGAAGGGTGCCCCCGAGGCCTATGTGGCACAGAACAAATCGATGTTGGAACAGTTAGCCGGGGTCCAGGCGGAAATGTTGGCTCTGGCCCAGCGGCCCGATCAGATGGCAGACACCATGCGAGCCCTCTTCCGCGTGCAGGCTTTTCACCGTCTGCTGGCTACGCTGCTGGGCGGGGTGCGGCGCTATCAGAATCCGGCGGTGGCTGATTTAATCGAGTCTGTTGCCGCGGAAGATCAGTCGGATTTGGATCGCGTGGAACAGCATCTGATCGAACTGGCCGCCCGCCAGGAAAGCCAACTGCAGGTCATGGATGGCGAAGCGCAACGTTGCCGTGGCATCCTGTTAAAGCAGCCTGCACCGGCCAAACCCGGACCGCTGCACCATTAAAACCGAAACGGATCCATGTCATTTACCTGCGCCATCTGCGAAGAGCCCTCCACGCAAATATGCGTGCGTTGCACCAAGGACACCTGCGCCAATCATCTGTGCCCAAAATGTCGGGGATGCAGCGATTGCTGTAACTGCGAAGTCCGCCTGGATACGGTTGCGGAGCCTGCTGAAAGTCGCGCAGGCGCCGAATCAGAGAGTCCCGGTACCTGACCACGCCTGCTCGATTTGTTTGCGCGTGAATTCCAGGTCGCGCGCCATGGAGCCGGGCTCATCGTCTGTGGCATATTCCATGTGCAGGGAGACGGGTCCGTTGAAACGCGCCGCGGCAAGGGCGGCGAAGAATTTCTTCCAGTCCACCACGCCCTGACCCATGGGACACAGCTCCATCTTCTTTTCCGCACCCTCCTGTTTCCAGGTAAAGTCCTGCAGGGCGACGGCGCGCAAACGAGGCATTGAAGTGCGCAGCACCTGTTCCCAGCCATCCAGTCCCGCGTCGGCTACTGCGTGGGCGATATCGAAGTAAACGCCCATCCAGTTCGCATCCACGTCGCCAATCAGTTTGGCTGTTTCCGCCAGATTATGACCCACGAAATTTCCCGATTTATTGGGCAGCATGCCCACCATGTTGCAGCGGCGGGCCAGCAGCACCACCGATAGCAGTTCCTGTTTTACCTGCGCCATACGGGCGTTCGTGGCAATGCTGTGCGGCCAGTAACCGGTGCGGAACAGGTGCACGCCGGCCTCGCTGGCGAGGTAGAGCACCGCGTACGAGGTGGGATTCTGCGTGGTCGTAATGTCGGTCGAAATCATCGGCAGTTCCAGCGCGGAATCGGCGATCACTTCCACCGCTCGCATCATATCGACATTGGTGAGGCGGGGGTCCACGTGGCCGCCCATCATCACCGTGAGATCAATGCCGTCGTAGCCCATCTGGCTGACCAGTCCGCCCATCTCGGTGTAGGGAACGCGTGCCAGATTGCCGGAGTACGCGCAGACCAGCGGCGTCTTACGGGTGGAGGGCGGCGGCACCGGTGGCAGCGCGGGCCTCTGCGCGAATGCTTCCGTACAAAGGGAAGCCCCGAGTGCCGTGCCGAGGGTAGTGCCAATAGCCTGACGTCTGGTCAACAAGGGTGAACTCTCTGCCCTTATGGTAAACGATTTCCCGCGTCTCCTATGCTGGTGTTATGCAAACCCGGCAACTTGGAACCAGCGATCTTCACATTACGCCCATCGGCGTAGGCGCCTGGGCAATCGGTGGAGGCGATTGGGCGTTCGGTTGGGGTCCGCAGGACGACGCCGAATCCATCGCGGCAATTCACTGCGCACTCGACCATGGCATCAACTGGATTGACACAGCGGCAATCTACGGCCTCGGGCATTCTGAAGAGGTGGTCGCCAGAGCGCTCGCTGGCCGTTCGAAGAAGCCGTACGTGTTCACCAAATGCTCCATGATTTGGGATGAGCAGCGCAAGGTTTCGAACCATCTGAAGCGTGACTCGGTATTGCGCGAGTGCGAAGCCAGCCTGCGTCGCCTGGGAACCGATGTGATCGATCTCTATCAGATTCACTGGCCCAATCCCGATCCCGATATTGAAGAGGGCTGGCAGGCGCTGGCCGACCTGCGGAAGTCGGGTAAGGTCCGCTGGATTGGCGTCAGCAATTTCAATACGGCGCAGATGGCGCGGGCGCAAACCATCACTTCCCTCACCTCTCTGCAACCGCCGTATTCCATTGTTTCGCCGGAAATTGAGAAAGACATTTTGCCTTATTGCGGCGCGAACAATATGGGAGTCATTGTGTACTCTCCCATGAAGTCCGGCCTGCTGACGGGCACCATGACCCGCCAGCGAATCGCTGCCTTTCCGGAAGATGACTTCCGCAAGCGGGCGCTCGGTTTTCAGGAGCCTGCGCTCACACGGAACCTCGCCCTGGCTGACAAGCTCAAAGAGATTGGCGCCCGGCATGGCCGAACGGCGGGCGAAGTGGCCATAGCCTGGACTCTGCGGCGACCTGAGGTCACCGGTGCCATTGTGGGCATGCGGTCGCCCAGGCAAGTGGAAGGCGTAATCGGCGCGGCGGAATTCCGCCTCACCGCGGACGAGGTCGCTTCCATTGCCGCGTTCCAATTGGCAGGGGCGTAAACTTGCGGGTATGAGCGGCTATACCTTAATGTTCCTGGGCACAGCGCTGGTTGCCGCGCTGATGCTGGTGCTCTGGTGGATACAGACCCGCACCCGTAACGCGGGAATTGTGGACGCTGGCTGGGCGGGCGGCATTGCGCTGCTTGCCATCTTCTATGCGGCGCTGGGTGGCGGTTACTGGCTTCGCTCTGTCCTGCTGGCCGGCATGGTGGGGTTTTGGGGTGTTCGTTTATCCAGCTATTTGCTGTTTGACAGGGTGATCGGGCATCCGGAAGAAGGTCGCTACGTTGCGCTACGGACCAAATGGAAGACCGGGCTCCATGTAAAATTCTTCGTGTTTTTTGAATTCCAGGCGATCCTTGCCGCCTTCCTCGCCATGCCGTTCCTGTACGCCGCGCGCAACCCGGAGCCGCGGCTTTCCTTGCTGGAATGGGCGTCGGTGGGGTTGTGGGTTGTCGCGATGGCGGGCGAAGCCCTGGCCGACATGCAGTTGAAGAAATTCAAGGACAATCGCGCCAACAAAGGACAAACCTGCCAGGTGGGCTTGTGGCACTATTCCCGGCACCCCAACTATTTCTTTGAATTTCTCATTTGGATGGCGTGGGCGTTCTTCGCCTGGGATTCCCGCCACGGGGAATGGGGCTTCCTCTCACCCGGTGCGATTCTCTACTTCGTTCTTTTCCTCACCGGCATTCCGCCAACCGAAAAGCAGGCCCTGCGAACCAAAGGCGACGCCTATAAACGCTATCAGGAAACCACCAGTGTGTTTGTGCCCTGGTTCCCCAAAAAGCCCGCGGCCCCCAAGGCACATTAGCTTAGCTGGATTATCTAACCGGAAAGCTTCCGGGCAGCCCATCGATTACGTCGAACGGTGGCGCCACCTCTGTGGCTGTGGCCTGCCCCGACCCCGTGAATCGAAGTACACCTCTGCGTGTATTGGTGCCCATCACAGCCAGCAGAAGCGCGATGCCTGCATACGTACTCATGATGTTGGCTGCCATTCGCACCCCTGACGTTTGCTCGGCGACGACCTGTTCCATGGATTTCGCGTTGTAGACCGCCTGCGTGCCGTCCACCTGCCGGACTACGGCACGCGTGCTGTTGGCAAACTGCGCATGATCAACCGTGGTTCTCAGCAGCACCCGCATGAAAAGCTGCGGCAATTGCTGATAAGACACAAAAGCCGCCGGGCGAGCGTCGCCGCCAAACCAGTAGCATTAGATCGTCGCTGCGTGTCATCTCACTTTCCATTTGTGAGCGGCGGAACAGTGCCATCGCCAGTGGCCCCAGGAAGTTCATCTGGCTTACTCCAGTAGCGCGCCAAGAGCAGCGGCCATGGCTGATACGCGGCGATCCCAGCCTGCGGTCTTCTCTTTCAACCGTTTTGCGCCGGCAACAGTGAGCCGGTAGTAATTCGCACGCCCGTTGTTGTCGGACACCCCCACTGCGTGTGCAGTAGTTTCTGCCGCTCGAGGTGATACAAAGCGCCTTGCCCGATGGAAAAGGCGTCTCCCGAATTCTGCTCGATGCGCAGCAGAATCCCGTACCCATGTCAGAGACTGAGAGAAACCGCTTTGAGGAACAGCACTTCGCAAACACCCTGCCTGGCCTAGAATTGTCTTTGCCTCGTCAGGTTGAATTTGAACTGTTGGCCGAATGCCCGGATACCCGCGCCCGCGCCGGAATTCTCCATACCGCCCACGGTGATATCCCCACCCCCATCTTCATGCCTGTAGGTACCCAGGGCACGGTAAAAGGCCTCGATCAGCGGCAACTGGCCGAAGATGTTGGTGCCCCCATCATCCTCGGCAACACCTATCACCTTTTTCTCAGGCCTGGCCACGAATTGATTCGACAGCTGGGCGGTCTGCACCGCTTCATGTCGTGGAACGGTGCCCTCTTAACCGACTCCGGCGGTTTTCAGGTATTCAGCCTCTCCAAATTGCGCAAGATCCGCGAAGATGGCGTCACGTTTCAGTCCCATCTGGATGGCTCCGCGCACCGTTTTACGCCGGCTTCCACGGTGGATGTCCAACTGGCGTTGGGTAGCGACATCATGATGGTGCTGGATGAATGTCCGGAATATCCCATTGAACGCGAGTACGCCCGCACGGCCATGCAGCGCACCGTACGCTGGGCCGGCGATGCCTTCACCCACTACCGCGAACGCATGGCCGCGTGTGAAACCCGCCACGCTTTATTCCCCATTGTGCAGGGCTCCATGTACAACGATCTGCGCCGCGAGTGTGCCTCGCGTTTGCTGGAGCTGGATGCGGACGGGTACGCCGTGGGCGGGCTTTCCGTGGGCGAACCACGGCCGCTCAGCCTGGAAATGGTAGAGGCGACCGAAGATATTCTGCCCCGCCACAGACCCCGCTATGCCATGGGCGTGGGCATGCCCGATGAGCTTCCCGAGTATGTGGCAAGGGGGATCGACATGATGGATTGCGTGTTGCCCAGCCGAAATGCGCGAAATGGCACTGTGTTTACATCGGAAGGTCGGCTGGCCATCAAGAACGCCCGCTATAAGGACGACGCCCGGCCGCTGGACCCGAATTGTTCCTGCCCCACCTGCCGCAACTATTCACGGGCTTATTTGCGACATCTGTTCCACGCCGGAGAGATTCTGTTCTCGTCTTTGGCCACAATGCACAATTTGCGCCGTTATCTTGTTATCATGGCTGAGATCAGGCAATCTATCCTTGAGGGTCGGTTCGGCCAATACCTAAAGGGTGTGCGCGCCCGTAGCGAAGCGTCCTGCCCGTAGCGAAGCGTTTTGAAGGAGAACCGGAATTCACGTGCCAGCATTTCTGTTGCAGTCCACATCCAGCCCCATCGCGCTCTTCGCTCCTTACCTGCTCATTGCAGTGGTTTTTTACTTTTTGCTGTTCATGCCCATGCAGCGGCAAAAGAAACGTCAGGCGCAGATGCTTGCGGAACTGAAGGCGGGCGATGTGGTGGTCACATCCGGGGGCATTACCGGCACCGTAACCATGGTGGACGCCACTACGTTAATATTAAGAGTCAAACCGGATAATCTGAAGTTGCAGTTTGCGCGCTCCGCGGTCACCACCCTGGTGACACCGGAGACGGAAAAATAAAGACCCGGCGCTGTGGAAAGCCCGCGCGCGAAGTAGTACCCGTATAATCCAAAGCTGGACCCAGGCATCGAAATAATTCAGGCATCGACACATGCAACGTAACCTTCTCATCAAAATGGCCGTGATCGTGGCGACAGTGCTCGTCTGCATCTTCGGCATCATCGGATTTCCCTCCTCAGGCGCGCAGTTGCGCGCTAATGTGGCCCGTCGCATCCGCCTGGGGCTCGATCTGAAAGGCGGCAGCCATCTTGTGCTGCAGGTCCAGGTGCAGGATGCAGCCAAGACCCAGGCCGATCAGGTGATTGAGTCACTGCGTGAAGAAGCCCGCAGCCGCAACATCCCCTACGGCGGTGCCGACCGCAACGACCCCGTCACCCTCAAGGAGACGGATTCCATCCAGGTGACCGTTCATGCCGTGGATCAGGCCAAAACCCAGCAGTTTCGCAGCCTGATGGCTGAAAAGTATCCGGACTGGACTCTCACCCCGCTCAATTCCGCGGATTACAAGATGAATCTGAAGCCCACCGCGCTGCTCGATCTGAAACGCGGTACGGTCACGCAATCCATCGAAACCATTGAGCGCCGCGTGAATGCTCTGGGCTTGACCGAACCCACCGTGCAGGCGCATGGCGACCCTGCCACCGAATCGGAAGTTCTGGTGGAATTGCCCGGCGTGGACGATCCGGCTTACGTGAAGCAATTGATCGGGACCACCGCCCAATTGAAGATCACCGAAGTAAAGAACGAAGGCCCGTGGCCCACCAAAGAAGCCGCCATGGCAGCCAAGGGCGGTATTTTGCCGTTGAATACAGAACTGCGCGAATGGCCAGCCGGGCAGGGCAATAGTGGCGGTGGCTGGTATTTGCTGAATCGCACGCCGGTGATCACCGGCCAAGACGTCCGCAGTGCCCGTTCCTCACCCGATGGCGACCGCCCCAGTAGCTGGGAGACAGCATTTACGCTATCCCAGGACGGTGCCCGGCGCTTTGAGAAATTCACCGGTGCCAACATTGGCAATCGGCTTTCGGTTTTGCTCGATAACCAGATCCGCAGCGTAGCCACCATTCAGAGCACCATCAGCGATTCCGGGCGCATTAACGGCCTGGCCACGGAACAGGAGGCCTCTGGCCTTGCTCTGGTGCTGCGTACCGGCGCACTGCCTGCCGGCATCACCTACCTGCAGGAACGGACCATTGGCCCGTCACTGGGTGCCGATTCCATCCGCGAGGGCATTCTGGCAGGTGTGGCGGGTATGTTCGCCGTCATCGTGGTGATGCTGATCTATTACAAGAAGGCAGGCATTAACGCCGTTTTGGCGCTGCTGCTCAATACCCTGCTCCTGATCGCCGCCCTCGCCTACTTCAGCGCCACTTTGACGCTCCCCGGCATTGCCGGTATTATTCTGACCGTGGGTATGGCGGTGGATTCCAACGTCCTCATCTTCGAGCGTATCCGGGAAGAGTTGCGTTCCGGCAAAACCGTACTGGCCGCCGTGGATGCCGGCTTCGGCAAGGCGTGGTGGACCATTGTAGATACTCACGTCACCACCATCGTCTCCTGTCTGTTCCTGTTTCTGTTCGGTACCGGTCCGGTACGCGGATTCGCGGTGACCCTGGTAATTGGCCTTTTTGCTAATGTTTTTACTGCTGTCTGGGTCTCGCGTGTGATCTTCGAATGGAACCTTTCCCGTAAAGGTCCGCAGGAAGCATTAAGTATCTGACAAACTGTTAAAAAAACGCCGGACCATGTTTCGTCCGGCACCTCAACTGTGGTAGTGTTTGTGATTACGAAAAAGGAAGGAACAATCCCTCAGGGAGCGGTGTCAGTACTACTTGGCATCGTCCAGCGCGGGGCTCCGGGCTGGAAGTGATCGATGGAAATATTCAAGCAGACAAATTTCGATTTCCTCAAATGGAAATGGCCGTTCATTCTGGCCTCGGTGGTCCTCAGCCTCGCCGGGCTCACCAGCCTCGCGCTGCACGGTGGCCCGAAATACGGCATTGAGTTCAAAGGCGGCATGCTGCTGACGGTGAAGTTCCGTTCCGCGCCGCCCATTGAGCAAATACGCTCCGCACTCACCAGCGTTCTGGCCAATCCGCCCAGCGTACAGACTTTTGAAAGCGGTTCGAATGAAGTGCAGATCGGGACTGATGGTTCCGATGCTGCCTCACTGGATAAGAACAAGCAACTGGTGCTGGAAACCCTGGCGAAGACCTTCGGCCAGCCCGGCAACGGCAAGCTCGATCTGAACAACTCCAGCGGCATGTCTTTGGCCAACCGCCTCCGCGATCCGCTACAAAAGGCGGGTGTGCAGCTTTCTGATATCCAGGTGAATGACCTGAGTGCCGCCATGGTAGCTTGGCGCGACCAGCACGGCGGCTTGCTGGGCTCGCTCAGTGAATTGACCGTAGTGGCCGGCGTTACGCCGCAGGTGATGACGGTGGTGAATCAGGAGGCTTATCTCGCTCCTTACACCGCTGCCCGAAATATCGAAATCGTGGGACCCAAGGTGGGTGCTGATCTTCGCCGTCAGGCCGTGAACGCGACCCTGCTGGCCTTGGGCGGCATGCTGGTTTATATCTGGTTCCGCTTCGAATGGATTTATGGTGTGGGGGCAGTGCTGGCTTGCCTGCACGATACCCTCATCACGCTGGGCTTGTTCTCACTCATGGATAAAGAGATCACCCTCACCGTAATTGCGGCACTGCTCACGCTCATCGGTTATTCGATGAACGACACAATTGTGATTTTTGACCGCATCCGCGAGAATCTCCGGATTGGCCGCAAGGAAACGCTGGAGACGGTGATCAATCAGTCGGTGAATCAAACCCTGAGCCGAACCGTGATGACTTCCGGATTAACCTTCCTCGCGGTGGTGGCAATTTTTCTGTTCGGCGGGCCGGTGTTGCACGGTTTCTCTCTGGCACTGGTAATCGGTATCATAATTGGAACGTATTCCTCGGTTTTTGTCGCCAGTCCGATTGTTCTGGGCTGGCACAACTGGTACGACGGCAGAGGCAAGAGGGCACCGATTGCAATCTCTTCAGCCGGGGCTTCGGCCAAAAGTTCGGGTTTGGGAAAAACGACAGTAAAGGCCGCCCGCTAAATCGGGTGGCCGGTTGGAACAACGCGGCTTCGGTCGTGTAAATTTAAGCAGGAGAAGCTTATGTTTGAACAGACATTCGTTGACGGTGTAGGTAGTACCAGGCGTCCCTATACGATCCTGGTTTCGTTCATCGTCCAGGCCATCATGTTGACGATCATCGTCATCATCCCCCTGATCTACTTTGAGGCGTTGCCGGCAGCGCAGCTATCCACGTTTCTGACAGCACCCCCACCGCCTCCGCCTCCTCCCCCGCCACCGCCTCCGGTAGCAGTGAAGATTGTTAAGGTGGTCCGGCAGATGGACATGGGGCGGCTAATCGCTCCCACCAGCGTTCCGAAAGATGTCAAGATGATCGTCGAAGACGATACCCCGGTGATTAGCGCCGGCGTACCCGGTGGTATCCCGGGCGGCTCCGCCGGCGGTATGTTTGGTGGCTTGCTGGGCGGCCTTCCGTCGGCACCGCCTCCGCCTCCGCCCGCCAAGGAAGCACCCAAGCCCATTAACAAGCCCGTTCGTGTGGGTGGTAACGTGTCCCAGGCCAACCTGATTAAGCAGGCAAGGCCGGTCTATCCGCCGCTGGCCAAGGCCGCGCGCGTGCAGGGCACAGTCAAGTTTGAGGCCAAGATCTCCAAAGAAGGGACGATCGAAGACCTCAAAGTGGTAAGCGGTCCGCCGCTGCTCATTCAGGCAGCGCTGGACGCGGTCAAACAGTGGTTGTACAAGCCGACGCTGCTTAACGGCGAACCCGTGGAAGTGCTCACCACCATTGACGTAAACTTTACCCTGAGCCAGTAGTTGGGGCAGTTTCCGCTGATGGTAATTTATTAAATCAACTCGCAGGAGAGGAAGACAACTATGATTTTACAGATGCAGGTATGGGCGTTCATGCTGTTGCAGGAATCCGGAGCACCGGGATGGGATTTCCGTCACCTCTGGGATCAGATGGGTTTGCTGGCCAAAGCCGTCGTCGTCGTTATGTTCATCATGTCAGCGTGGTCGATCGGCGTTATGATCGATCGTATGCTGGCATTCAGTGCGGCGCGTAAGCAGAGCCGTGCGTTTGCTCCGGCCGTGGCCGGCGCATTGCGCGAAGGCAAACTGGATGAAGCGATCAAGATCGCTGACCGGTTCAAGAAGAGTCACCTGGCCAAAGTAGTAGTGGCCGGTTTGCAGGAATTCCAGGCACATCAGGGTAGTTCGGAAATCTCGGGTGAAGAAATTGAAGCTTCCAAGCGCGCGCTGGAACGGGCCGAAGCTATTGTACATGCGGAACTGAAACGCGGAGTTTCGGCCCTGGCAACCATTGGTTCCACGGCGCCGTTCGTTGGTTTGTTCGGTACCGTTGTGGGTATCATCAACGCGTTCAAGACCATGGCTGCTGTAAAGACCCCCGGTATTGGTGCCATCGCCGGTGGTATTTCGGAAGCCCTGGTAACTACGGCCATCGGTTTGTTTGTGGCCGTTCCTGCCGTGTGGATGTTCAACTACTTCACGGGCCGTATTGATGCGTTCGACGTGGAAATGGGCAACTCGAGTTCCGAGCTGCTGGATTACTTCCTGAAGCGGGTCCAGGCTCGGGCCGGCGCACGGAAGTAGTTACCCGCCCCAGCGAGTTGGTTCGGTATACCTGCGGCGAAGCACGCCCGCTTCGCCGCAGGGAAGCCATCGCCAGCCGGCTTGCAACGGCAGGTAAGTGTGAACGATTTTATCCAGGAGATCGCAAATGGAAAAAAAGCACGCAGCGCCCCCGGTATCAGACATTAACGTCACACCCATGGTGGACGTTATGTTGGTGGTACTGATCATTTTCATGGTCATCACCCCTTTGCTGTCCAAGAGTATTCCGCTCGATATGGCGCGGGCACGCAATCCCATCGCCCTGCCGGATGCGGATAAGGAAGATGCCGTGATCATCGCGATCAGTCGCGACGGGCAGACGTTCCTGAGCCCCGGTGTGAAGCGGACGAGTGTAGAAGACCTTGCGCCTCAGGTGCGCGAATTGCTGGCGGGTCGCCCCAACAAGACTGTCTATATCAAGGCTGATGCGCGGGCCAAGTACGGTAAGGTCGAGGAAGTGGTTGACAACCTGCGCCTTGGGGGCGTTAGTGAACTCGGTCTGCTGGCTGATCAGGACTTCATGGCTGTGAGTAAAAAGAAACCGTAGTATTTCGGGCCGGATTGTAGTAACACCGAATTTTAATCAGATTAGTTTCCAGGCTAAGGAGCAAACATTCCATGTCAATGGCAGTAGGCGGGTCTTCGGGAAGCGTCAAAGCCGATATCAACATGACCCCCATGATTGATATTCTTCTCGTACTCTTGATCATCTTTATGGCGATTTCGCCAATCACGCCCCACGGGCTGGATGCGCTGGCGCCGGAACCTCCGCCACCCAACGCGAAGCCGCAAAAGGATCAGGACGAACGCACCGTTGTGATTGTGATCGAGAAAGACGGTTCTCTTAAGCTCAACCAGGATGCAACTGACTGGGAGCATCTGGAAGATCGTCTGATCGAAATCTTCAAAACGCGTGCTGAAAAGGTAGTCTTCGTCAAGGGTGACCCCGATCTGGAATTCCAGACCATCGCCCGCGCAATTGATACTGCAAAGGGAGCGGGCATCGACAAAGTCGGTCTGATGACGCCCCAGGTGGAGGCCGGTAAGTGATTTCATTCGTCGCCAATCGCCGCGTGCGGACGTTCGCCGCAGTGCTCTCGCTGGGAGCCGCAGTCCTGTTTGCCTCCGGCTGTAACAAGCTGAAGGCCCGCGACAACCTGAATGAAGGTGTGAATGCGTTCAAGGCCGGTAATTACACCGCCGCCGCCGATCACTTCAAGACGGCTATCGATCTGGATCCGGAACTTCCCGTGGCCCGGCTGTATCTGGCCACGGCCTACATGCAACAGTTTGTGCCCGGTACCGATACGCCGGAAAACAAGCAGTTCCAGGAATCAGCGATGCGGGAATTCAACGAAGTTCTGAAGACCGATCCGAAGAACAGTCTTGCGACCGCCTCCATCGCCAACTTGTACTACCAGACCAAGGACTTCGCCAACGCGCAGATCTGGTACAAGAAGGTGGTAGACAACGACCCCAGGAACAAGGAAGGGTATTACACGCTGGGTGTGATCGCCTGGACCGAGTTCGTGGCACCGGACCGTGAAGCCCGCATCGCCGGCAATATGAAGGCTGAGGATCCGGGTCCGCTGAAGGATGTCAAAAAGCGCGCCGAGCTGAAGGAAAAATACTGGGCCAGCCTCACTGCCGGAATCGAGCAGGAAAAGAAGGCTCTGGAAGTTGATCCCGAATACGAAAACGCGATGTCTTACATGAACCTGCTGGTGCGCTATCGTGCTGACCTGCAGGACACGAAAGAAGCCTACGACGCCGACCGTAAAGATGCGGACGCGTGGGTAGACAAAGCTCTGCAGACCACCAAAATCAAGGCGGAACGTAAAGCGGCGAACCCCAACGGCAAAGCCAACTGATTTCAAATCAGCCCCATTAATCACAAACACAAAGGGACAGGCTTCGGCCTGTCCCTTTTTCTATTGCGGCGGCCAGAGACCATGTCGCCGCACGATGGCGCCCACTTCCGTTTCCTCGGACATTACCAGCTTGTAGATTGCCTTATAGTGGTCGTTGGTCCAGAACTCCATCACCTTCCTCGCATCGCCATCTCCCAGTAAACGCTTCAGCATCTGATATTCGGAATAGCAGGTAATTACGTGCAGATAGGAACTGTCTTCATCGTCGGCACCTTCGGGCGCGCCCACCGGCAGTAATCGCCATGCGCGGCGTAATTCGCCAATTGCCGCGTCGGTATCCGCCCGGTGCTTCGCCTCGTACCAGTGGTATTGCTCATGCACAAAAGTGGCCAGCAACTGCTTGTCCTGCTTCTGGAACCGGGTGCTCAGCGTGAGCACCGGCTGGCCGTGCGGAGTGGCTCGCGAGTCGATGGCGATCTTGTGGGTCCAGATCAGATCGGCGACGTCGTATTGCCCCAACAAACGAACCAGTTGATCCCGCGTCGCGGTTTCCGCCTTGTCGTTATGCGCCAGGGTGAAGTCCAGCTCCGGCGCAGCCGCCAGAGCGGGTAAGACCAGCAGGATTATGGAACACAACCGTTTCATTCTAAGCAGTCCTCGCAATCAGATCGACCGGTATAGCGTCGCGCGGCAGAGCGGGAATCACGATCCCGGCTAAATTCAGCGGATCATGCGATGCCACGTGCCCCCTTTCAAAGTGTGCACTGTCACGGCGGATGGCGCGCAAAAGGTCCACCGCCTCCGCCAGAGCAAATTGTTCTCCGCTATAACCGGCCACAAAACGCCCGCCGCGGATTTCGCCCGTAGCCTCCAACCGCCGCAGAACCGGCAGCAGATCACGCCACGGTGGCGCCGCCGATTCGCGGGCCAGCAGATCACGGAACAGTACTCCCCAGCGTGCCAGCAACAACCGCGCAAACTGTTCACACCGCAAGGCCGGTGCCGGTTGCGAATGCGGACCCTTCACCAGTGCCCATCGGCCACCGGAATGCCTCGGGCGCCTTGCACCCTGGCGACCCTCGCCACGGCGCCGCTTCGGATCCATTAGTGCCCGCAGGTTATCGAAACCATCCGCTGTAACCAGCCCTCCCGCCACCAGTTCCCATAGCCCGTCTTCCACTTCACTCGCCAGCCGGTGCGCGCTGCGCACAAGATCGGTAAAGAAACTGGCACCGTCGCGCCGCAGTGCGTCCATTACGTCGCGGGCCGCGTGCGAGAGCATTGCGTTATCCCCGCTGCCAGACGGCTCCATCAGCCAGTCCAGATCCTGGCGAAGAAACACTGCCACCGGAGCTACGCGTGTGGGGCGAACCACGCGGTTGTCCAGATGTGCCGGATGGGGCGACAACCGGCACCACATTACTTCGCCGGAAAGGCACAATTCATCCAGCAGTTCCGGTTCGTACGCTGCCACGCGCCGCGCCAGTACTTCCGGCTCCCACACGCCGGCCGGCGCCTCATAACCCTGCAACTGGCGGATCACCGCCAGCAGGCCATCCGCGCCATGCAGCTGCGTTCCCGGTGCCACATGTTGCCAGTGGTGCAGGAAGCGTTCAAAATCGGCGCTGCAAACCGGTTCGATCTCACGCCGCAGCTTTCCCAAAGTGGTGCGATGGATACGGGCCAGAATTCTTCGATGGCACCATTCCACCGGGCTGGCGGGTTCGTTATTGCGATAGTGGCCTTGCAGAATCTGGCCCCGGCCTTCCAGCTGGTGCAGAGCGGCATCCACATGGGCCACGTCGAATGCAAGCCGGGTGGCCAGGTGCATTGCCGTCAGCGGACCGCTCAGTTCCATCCAGCCAGCCACTGTGGCCTCAACATCCCGTGCCGTATCGCGACGCTCTGTAGCCACCCAGAAAGGCAGGCCGCCGCGTACCATCACCGAAGCCCGCCCGCCAGTGCTCAACTCAGAAAACCAGTGTGCCCATGCCTGCACCGGGGGCAGCGAAATCAGGGTCAACAGAGCATCGTGCAATTCATCGGCATCGCGTGGTTCCGGCCACACCTCGGCAGAGATCATGTCGATCACAGCCGGGTCCAGAATGCCCGCGCCGCCCGTGGTGTCGCTGCCCAGCCGTCCCCGCAACTCTACCGCGCGCGTACGCCGTTCTTCCAGCGGCGCGTCATCCAGGAAAGCGTACGGATTTGCGCTCAAAATTTCATGGGAAAACGGCGAAGCGTGGGCCGTATCAATGGCCACGGTCCGGATTGAGCCGTTTTCAATGCCCCGCAGTATGGCGCGTAGCCCTTCCAGATCCATCGCCTCGTGTAGGCAGTTGTCCATGGTTTCGCGCACCAGCGGATGGTCGGGAATTTCCGGTGGACCAGTGAGATTTTCGGCGCAGGCCACCTGATCGGGAAAGACCGAGGCCAGCAGATCTTCCGCACGCATCCGCAGAATATTGGCGGGGACTTTTCGTCCGCCGCTAAAACGTAGAATTGCCAGCGCCCGCGACGCATTCCAACGCCATCGCGCATTGAACATGGGAGCCGCCAGCAGGGCCTGGCTCAACACGTATTCCACGGTTGCCTCGGTAAGAAATTCAAATACCAGGCTGAGCGGGAACGAGTGTTGGTCGCTCAGGGAAAGAACCAGCCCATTGTCGGTCGCCGCTGCCTGTAACTCAAAATTGAAAGTGCGACAGAAGCGTTTGCGCAGCGCCAGACCCCACGCGCGCGTGATGCGGGCGCCGAAGGGAGCGTGCAGTACCAGCTGCATTCCGCCGCCCTCGTCGAAAAATCTTTCTGCCACCACCGTGGTCTGTGTGGGCAGTGCCCCCAACCCCGCAATTCCCTGGCGGACATACGCAGTTAGCTGACGCGCTCCGGCCGCATCCATGCCGCATTGCTCCCGCAGAAACGCCGGCTCGTCCTCATGGCTGGCGGCAATGCGTTCCCGCAGGTCGGCAATCTCGGCGGAAAGTTCGCGTGATCGCGCCGGCGCTTCTCCCAACCAGAACGGGATGGTGGGCGGAGCGCCATGAGCATCTTCCACTCTTACGCGCCCGGCTTCCACCCGCCGAATCCGCCACGAATGTGTGCCCAGCAGAAAGACTTCACCCGCGTGGCTTTCAATCGCGAAGTCTTCATCCAGTGTTCCCACCGTCTTACCGTCAGGCTCCGCAACGACCGTGTAGTTGGCGTTATCCGGAATCGCGCCACCCGATGTCATGGCTGCCAGCCGCGCGCCGCGCCGCCCTTTAATGCGTCCATTCACCTGATCCCGGTGCAGCATTGCGCCAGAGCGCCCGCGTTGCGTTGTGATCCCTTCTGACATCATGGTGACGATCTCATCAAAACGTTCACGCGGTAAATTCCGATACGGCCATGCGCCGCGAAAGCAGTTGTAAAGTGCCGTCTCGTTCCAGTCCACCGCCGCAGTTTCAGCCACAATTTGCTGTGCCAGAATGTCCAGAGAATTCTGCGGAATCCCAATGCGCTCCAACTCTCCCTTGCCGATGGCCGATACCACTGCGCCGCATTCCATCAGCTCGTCGCGCGTGGTGGGGAAGAGGCGGCCCTTGGGTATTGCGCCCCGCCAGTGACCGGCGCGCCCAACGCGCTGCAGTGCGGAAGCAATGGAACGGGGCGAACCGATCTGACACACCAGATCCACTGTGCCCACATCAATGCCCAGCTCCAGCGATGCCGTCGCAACCACGCCGCGCAGACTTCCCGATTTCAGGCGTTGCTCGGCATCGTGACGGGTTTTGCGCGCCAGACTACCATGATGCGCCAGAACTATGTCTTTGCCCACCCGTGCTTCCAGCGCATGCGCCACGCGCTCTGCCATACGCCGTGTGTTCACGAAAATCAAGGTGGTGCGATGCGCCATCATCAGCTGTGCAAGGCGGTCATACAACTCGCCCCACATTTCATTGCTGGCGATGGCCTGTAGTTCATCGCCGGGAACTTCCACCGCCAGATCCATCAGCCTCCGATGCCCGGTGTTGACGATCTTCGTTCCTGGCGCAAGAAAAGTGGCGACTTCTTCGATTGGTTTAACCGTTGCCGAAAGACCGATTCGCTGTACGGGTCTGCCCACCAGGGCGTCCAGTCGTGCCAGTGACAACATAAGATGGGCACCGCGCTTATCATGTGCAATCGCATGAATCTCGTCCACAATCACGGTACAGACGTTAGCCAGAATGTTCCGCGACCGTCCCGCGGTAAGCAGAATGTAGAGGGATTCCGGCGTTGTCACCAGAATATGCGGAGCCTTGCGCGTCATCCGCTGCCGTTCCGCCGCGGGTGTATCGCCGGTGCGGACCGCGGCCCTGATGGCCGGGAAGGCAATACCGCGCTCGGCTGCCAATGCCGCGATTTCGGCCAACGGCACTTCGAGGTTCCGCTGGATATCGTTGCTCAGGGCTTTGAGCGGAGATATATACAGAACCTGGGTCCCGTTTTCCAGTTCACCCGCCCTCGCCATTCGCACCAGTCTATCGATTGAAATCAGGAACGCCGCCAAAGTCTTACCCGATCCCGTGGGCGCAGAGATCAGCGTGTTCTCGCCCGCCGCAATCAGCGGCCAGCCCAGTTCCTGGGGTTCGGTAGGTGTTCCAAAACGCCCCACGAACCATTCGCGGATAAGGGGATCGAAACTGGAGAGGACCTCTGACACGGCGTGTTCTTAGTTTAGCGGTCAGATGCCTGACATACTGAGAACGGAATGATGAAAATCCGTGACGGGGAATCGGTTTCCAGCGGACTGAAACGGGTGGCGCGGGAACAAGCCGATGTCGCCATCCTGCAGCTCACGAAGCCGGATAATCCTGTCGCAGCGGTTTTCGAGACCCGTAAGTGCATCAAGAGACTTCGTGCCCTGCTGCGTCTCATCCAGCCACTGCTGGGTAATGTAGCGGTAAACGAGAATCGCCGTCTGCGCGATCTGGGCCGTACACTGGCAACTTCGCGTGACACTGCGGCGATGGTAGAGACCTTTGACGGTCTGGCGAAAGCGTATCCCGCAGAAATGGGTCTGAACCGTTTTGCGGCCCTGCGCGCACACCTTGTATCCACTCGTGATTTGGCTGCCACCGGCGTGGATGAAACCGCACTGGCAACGGCGGCAATCGCGGAGTTACAAAAACTGAAGCGGCGCATTAACCTGTGGCGTTTGCATGGCGATGGCTTCCCGGTTGTGGCGCAGGGGTTCGACTCCACCTGGCAGAAAGGCCGCAAGGCGCTGGCCAGGGCGCGCAAGCATCCATCTTCGGTCAATTTTCACGAGTTGCGAAAGCGCGCCAAAGATCACTGGTTCCAGGTTCGATTGATGGCTGCCCTTTGGCCCGCCAACAGCGAGGGGTATCAGGATGCCATGCACGATTTGCAGGAAACGCTGGGCGACGCCAACAATGCCGCCGTTCTGTTACGGACGGTCGATTGGAGCGGCATCGGCTCGCTGCGGGAGCTCGCCGTGCAGTGGCGTGATCATTTACGCGGCAAAGCTCTGGAGGCCGCAACCCGCATTTATGCCGCCAAGTCTCCGCCTGCCGCACCCTGAAGCCACCTGTGAAGATCGCAATGCAGGAGCCCGCGTCGCGTCCGAGTCGCGATGACCTCTTTCGGAATTATCAGGAACTGGCTAAGAAGACGTTATCACTCGCGCCGGAGGCGCGTCTGGCGTTTGCGCATTTTGTCAGACTCACTGAGCCGATTGGGCATGCGACTTTAGTCGCGTCTCTGCCGCACCCTCGTCTTCTTGATTTCGTGATGCCTGTATCAAAAATCGCAGCTGGCACCTCCGCCTGCCGAATCTCCCCCACCCAAGCGGACCTCGGGACCTCCTGTTTGCGGGCTCGCTGTGATGGAATGAGGCGACAGCAGGCCGAATACGGCGGACCCGGCGTTCATCAGGTGTTGGCCCTTTCCCGAGAGTCGCGCGGCGGTAAAGCCGTGGCGAATTCCGCCTGGCTCGCGGGCCAGCCAGCGTCGGATGAAGAGCGCAACACTTGCCAACACAATACCCGCGAGCATTGGGTCCCACGTATGCCGCTGCCAGTCGAGGTAGGGCTTAATTGTGACCAGGGACAAGATGGCGACGATCATGCCCGCGACGATAACCAACCGGTCCTTTCGTTGCACACCGCGCGCGATGACGACCGGTGGCAGGCACCATATCAACACCCACGTCGCCCGGTAAAATGGCCTTGAGAATTCGGTGGCACCCCCGGTGCTGCCCCACCTCTGTACGAGCAGGCTCAATGACGAAAGCTGGAGGTTAGTGGCGAGATAGATACCGAGCCAGAGGAACGCTTCGGCGAGTGAATAGTCGTCGTTGAGGTAATCCAGGCGGTGGCGGGAACGTACCGCGGCCACGCCTGCCAGCCCGGTTGCGTAGAACGCAGCGACAATCAAATGCTGTGTCGAATGCGACAGCGTCCAGTGGCCGGGCACAAAGACGACGAAGATCATCGCGGCGGGAAAAGCGTAAGAGAGCCCGAAGCGATGCCATATCCAAAGCGAACTGATGGCGCCCACGGCGGGAACCAAACACCTGGTTGCATCAGGCGTCAGCGAATAAAGGCGGCCGCTGAAAAGAGCGAGCTGTATTCCGGCACAGAGGAAAGCCACCGAGCAGACGGCGAGCGCTTCCTCGATCCCGTAGCGATACAGCCGGGCCTGAGAAACCGCGATTTCGGCGGCGGCATACGAGATCGTAGCAAAGATCAGGAGAAAAATACCCATAGTTCGCTCCGACTGCTGCGAGAAAACAACCGTGAAGAACAGGCCGGCGGCGGCACCCGCAATGATCAGAGTGAAGAGGAGCAGGACGAGCCGCAGGAAATTATTGGTGCGTCGAAGGTCGCAGACAGTTTCCTGTTCCATACTCTGGTACTGCGCTTGGGTGAGGAAGTCTTCACCGGCCCAGTCCTTCAGAAGATTGCGGGCGCGGACAGCCTCCTCGCGCGATGCACTGTAGGCTCTCACACTTCCCTCCCGAACCGGCGCGCGATCCGGACCAGCCCTGCCAGTATCGCAATGCCGGTTACCACGAAATAACTCAGGACTGCGGTATCGCCGTAAAGGCTGCGAAGGAAGATCGAGCTGACGCCCACGTAGCCGTACACGGCGGCATAAGCAACGAAGGCAAATTGCCGGCGCGCCAGACCCCACGCAAGCGACGCGCCACAAGCGGCAAGGAGAGCAAGAATCCATCCGCCGTACCCCTCCCGAATAACGACGCCGGAAAGCAAGGCCCAAAACAGAACGTTGGCCGCGATGTTCAGATAAGTGCCGAAGAAATGCGGCTTCATACCGTCTCGCCAGAGCAGAGCCCCGCCGCCGCCAATCACAAGGCTATAGAAAATGGCATAAAGCCGGTATGCTTTGTCCTGATGTAAGGGCCGGTGCGAGATCGTGAGCCCGAACCATCCGGCGAGTGAGGACAAAGCGAGCGACAGCACGAAGCGATTGTCGAAACGATATGCGAGGAAAAAGAAAAGACCGGCAGTTGCCAACAGATAGAAATCTCTTTGTGTGGAAAACACGTGAAACCGGTTCTCAAGGTAAGCGAGTTCAATGGACCAGGTGAGGCAACCGAGGTAAAGCACGTAGTCAAAGATCAGACTCGGTGAGGGCGTTTGAGCGCGGGACCATGCTGGCGGGCGGGAGAAGCAGTACCAAAAACAGGCGGCAAAGATCGCAAACAGAATAGTCAGGACAATGACGTCGCCCAGTTGCTGCGACCAGGTGCTGACGGTCCAGCCGAGTCCGCCAACGAACGCCAGAACGCCAGCGTAGAGGAGAACGTTCAGTTCAAAAAAAAGGGAGAGCGGTTCTCCACGGCAGAGGCCTGCCAAATGTAAGTGCTGTTCCGGCGATAGATCGCCGCGCTCCTTCCATTGCTCCAATCGCGTGAGTATGGTCATGAAGTCTTCGTTCTCCGGATACCTTGCCTCGCATGATCAGGATCCCATTTATTGGGCATGAGTGTACTTAGCGTACATGCCGGGGCGGGTTCTTCGCTCTCCTTGCCGGGGAAAAAGTGGCTCCGGTTCGCTAAGAAAAAAGAATCATGGCCAGGACCGCATGGGCGGACCGCCGCTGGCGGGGAAAAGAAATGCCTGGGAGACGAATCGGTTCAGCAAACACAACGCGATTAGCACAGAAGGCGAACGTCGCAGACTCGCTCAGAATGGCGCGCCGATGTTCGGCGCCTGCTCAGCGAAGTTCGCCAGTTGACCCCCGCTCGCCGAGCCGCTCGCCGCCCCTGATTTCTCCAGGGTTTGCTCTGACGGATACGTTACACTAAGCGGTGATGCGCGCCCTGAAACGATCAATTGCGGTTCTGTCAATTCTTCTGGTTGTTGCGGGAGGCGCTTTTGCTCTGCGCTACCGCGGGTTCACCCGCGCCGGTTTGGACTACATGTTCCATACCAGCCTCCATGAGCGTTTCAATGCTACCTTCATGCTTCTCTACTGGATGGAGTGGGTCGCCAGGATGTCCCCGGACTCCGGCAACTTCTACACTTTTGATGCAACGAAAGTTTCCACGCCGTTCGACCAAGCCATCCTCGAATACCACCGGGGAAATTTTGCGGGAGCGGTAAAGGGCCTCGAAGACAACATCGCGGCGTCCGGGGAGTCTGAGACCAAAGTCTTCTGGCTGGGACTCGCGCAATTGCGCCAGGGCGAATCCCTCAACTGCCTCCCCAACGTCCTCCACGCCGGTCACATGGACATGGACCACGCCCAGTACTGCGCGCTCCCCATTCGCAAGTTTCACGCAGAACCGAAGTACGCGCGGGCGGCGGCGAAAACGTTTTTGCATTTGATCGACAAATGGGGTGAGGACAACCGTCTTTATCATTGGCTGCTGAACTACGCGGCTATGACCTCCAACGACTTCCCCCAGGGCGTTCCGGAAAAGTACCGCGTACGCAAAGAGTTCATCGATCGCTTTTACGGCGACACCAGCAATGAGCTGGTGCAACTGGATGAGCGGGCCGGTGAGATGGGAATTAACACTCACAACACCGGGCGCGGCGTGGCGGTGGAAGATTTTGACCATGATGGTTACCTCGACATCATCACCGGCGGGAGCTTCGACGACATTCACTACTACCACAACCGGCAAGGCAAAGGTTTTGACGACTGGACAGAAAAAGGCGGGTTCGCCGGTTTCCGTCAACCCTTTTTCTTTACCCTGGCCGATATTGACAACGACGGTAACGTTGACATGCTGGTGACGCGCATGTTTCACGACGGCATCACACTGTTCCGCAATAAAGGCGACGGGACATTCGAAGATGTGACCGCCGCCTGGGGCCTGCCCGTGAGCCGCCCGGACAACGCGCTTTCTTCCAGCTGGACCGGGGCCTGGGGCGATGTGAACAACGACGGCAAGATCGACCTGTTCGTGGCTCGCATGGGAATGGAAATTCCCCTGGCCGGAGGTTTGCTCTCACGCCCCCGTTTCTACTCCGCGCTTTACATCAATGAGGGTGGGCACTTCGTCGAGCGCACCAAAGAATACGGCCTTGCGCCTGTGGTGCGCGACATGTATTTCATCGGCGCCGCCTTTGGAGATTACGATAATGACGGCTTCCCGGACCTGTTCCTCTCCAGCCCGATTGTGAACGAGAGCGTCCTGCTGCACAACACCGGCGGCAAAGCGTTTGAGAAATCCAAAGCCTATAACCGGCCCGAAGGCGGCTTCGTCGCCGCATTCCTCGATGTCAATCACGACGGCAAGCTCGATCTGTTCCAGGGCGGCTTTTCCGATGCCCGCTCCAGCATCGAAATGACCATGTTCGGGGCCAACCCGGACGATTACCACACCGGGAAGAGCGCCGTGATGATACAGCAACCCAATGGACTCATGGCGGAGCAGAAGGGCTTTTTTGAAATGCCGGGCGGCACCATGGGATCGTCATTCGGGGATCTGGATAACGATGGCTGCTACGATTTTTACCTGGGTACCGGCAGTCCTGAAGGCTGGTTTATATTTCCGAAGCTGATGTATGCCGGCGTCCCCCAAGGCAACGACTGCGCCCTGAAGACGCGCAATATCAGCATGACGAACAACTTCGGTACCGTACAGAAAGGCCACGGCGTGGTGTTCTTCGATTTCAATGGGGACGGCCTGCAGGACATTTATTCCAGTCTGGGTGGCATGTGGCCCGCCGACCGCTGGCCCAATCAGTTCTTCGTCAACCGGACGAAAACACAAAATCAGTGGGTCAAGATCCGCCTGCGGGGGCGACAGACCAACGCGTCCGGCATTGGCGCAACGATTAAGGTCACGGCTCTGGATGCCGCGGGCAAACCCATTGTGCGATACGCGCTTGTGGATCAGAAAACCGGTTTCGGCAGCGGGCCTTACCAGATGCAAATCGGCCTGGGGAAGGCGGCCTCGGTGCAGGGTGCGGAAGTCTACTGGCCGGTTTCGAAGTGCCGCCACACGTACCCGGTCACCATGGGCGGCGCAGATGTGCTTGATGAGAACGCCTGCTCCGGCGTTCGTTAATGCGTTAAAAAGAGGGGATGAAACGGGACTGCTTCGAATGAACTACGGCCCCGGAGTTCCTCCCCCGCGTGCAGTTCCCTGATCATTCCGCATGCCCGACTGCCTGCGCGGAACGGCGACAGAATCGGGCCTGGCGAAGAACCATAAGCGAGGCTGCCTGCCTTTGACGTCAGGTTTACGCCACTGGAACGGCTTGGCGTGTTAATTGTGATTTTGAATGAAGGCCGCGATAACGTCGCTCAGTTTTTCCTTGGTTTTGAAACTGGTGCCACCCAGCGCCTTGCGGGTAAGCAGGCTGAAGGCGATCTCGATTTGCTTCAGCCAACTGGCTGATGTCGGCGTGAAGTAAAATTAGGCACCTCTGTCGAACTGAGCCGGCCAGCCAGTCGTCGTTTTTCCTGTGGGTGTAGTAGTTGTCCAGTATCACCTGAATTTCTCTGTCCCGCGGCTGATCGGCAATCACGCCCTCAAGGAAGTTCTGGAAGTCTGCAAGCTTATTGCAATCGGTGATTTTCGCCTGAACCTCGCCGGTGCCCACGTTCAGTGCGGAAAACAGGTTCAGCGTGCCATGACGTGTAGTGGTACTTTTGAGCGAACGCACTGCTGCACAGCTGTCTGTCTCCACGCAACCGGATGGCCGCCCGGTGACCTGAGTGCTCGGCTTTTCGTCCACGTTTGACAGCACCGCGTTCAACGGCAAGTTCAGATAAAACCCCACTACGTCGGCAGCCTTGAGCGTAAACTGTTGATCCGTGCTCACGCACCAGCTGCGTAACCTCTGCAGGCAGATGCCTTCGCGGCGCAAAATACGCCAGACGGCATACTCAATGGAGTCCAGTCGCTGCGCCACTGTCGGCCCATTCCAGTGCGATATGCCGGGCGGTGGTGGCTGCTCCAGCAACGCGGGGACGCGGTCCCTAAACGCCCTGTCGTACGTGACGGGTTTGCCGGATCGTAGTTCGTCGCGCAGGCCTTTCAGGCCAAACAGTCAAAATCGCTGCCGTCACTTCCGGACGGTGGGAATCGAGACCCGCAACTCCCGCGCTACTTGCTGCATCTCTTTGCCCTCCGCGCGGGCTTCTTCGTTCCGGCACTTGCTCAGAGCAAGCAAACTCGCTTTGTCTTCTGGTGAACATTCCAGTACGGGAGCATGTCTGGGCATCTACCAAAGATTCCAATACACAAATGTAGTATTGCGATTAAGCACTAGCGCCCAACCCGTGGATGTGCGCAATTACATGCGGAGGTGCCCTCGTCAGCAGCTCGATGTATTCCATGGTGTCTCCTAAATCATCTCCTTGTGGAGGCTTGATGCTCGGACATATGTGTCCGATACGTTAAGTGTGATGGGCGCCGAAGTCGAGCGGCGTGTGCAACGTCTGGCCCGGCGAACGAACCTCCCCTGTGAATTTGTTGCCGACAGGGGCAAGGGTACCCCGGGCGATTGCACCTCGGCGATGAATTCACCACCCTGAAGGATCGGAAGAAAGAAATTGGGCGTGACCACCCCCACGACCTATGAGAGGTAAACCAATGTCTGCGTTTGCGTATCCGGCAAGATTCACGACTTGTGGCGACGGCCGAATCCTGGTTGAGTTTGCCGATCTTCCCCATGTCGCGACCGACGGTAAAGACGACCAGGAGGCTCTGCAAGCGTAAGCCATGGACGCACTCGCATCGGATCTCTGCATTTGTTTGTCAAATCCCGCTGCCCCCCGCGCTGAAGCGTGGTCAGCGTGTGGTCTCGGTGCCCCTCTGGCTTGCGCCAAAACTGGCGCTGTCCATGGCGATGCGCGACGAGAAAGTGAACAATTCCGAATTGGCGCGCCGCCTCGGCTTCCACGGGCGGGTCATTCGCCGTATGCTCCGTCCGGAACATGCCACCAGGCCCGTAAGAATTCAGTCTGCCCTGCCGGCCCTGCGTAAGCAGATAACCCTGGAAATCCGCGACGCCGCCTGACCGTCGTGGTTCTGGGTTGCGTTGGCAGAAACCGCCTGGGGATCGATAGTCAGGCGGCAAGGCAACATACTTCCCGAACCCCGTTGGTGGCCATTGCCGGCACTGGCTCGTCTCACTCACGCATCACTGGAACCGCGAAAGCTATACTCTTCTTAACCTGAACATCATCCGCTGGCGCGAAAATCCATGTTTGAAATCACCGCCGAAGATATCTCGCGCCTGAATGACGAACAACTGCGTTCGGTCGTCGCGCGCTTATGTGAAGCGGAACTGCGGGGCCGCGGCCACAGTGCCGCTTGCGTTACTTGGGGCGGGAATCAAAATGCTGCCGACGGTGGAATCGATGTGCGCGTTGCGCTGCCGCCTGGATCAGCGACCGATGGATTCATCCCCCGCACCGCGACGGGCTTTCAGGTTAAACAACAGGATATGCCAGCAGGACAGATCGCGGACGAGATGCGGCCAAGGGGGAATATCAGGCCGTGCATCCAAAGCTTGGCGGACCAGTCTGGCGCCTACATTATCGTTAGTTCCCAGGGGTCGACAGCGGACTCAGCGTTAGCAAGCCGTCGGGATGCGATGCGGCTAGCGACGACGGGCGTTTGCAATGCAGATGTGCTTGCATTGGATTTCTATGACCGTACCCGCATTGCATCGTGGGTGCGCAGCCACGAAGGTCTGGTCCCTTGGGTAAGAGCATTGGTTGGACGGTCAATCCCCGGTTGGCAGTCCTATGGCTCCTGGGCTTACCCCGCTGATGTCAGCACGGCGGAGTACTTGTTTGACGACAAGATTCGCCTCCACTCCACCAGGCAGCAGACGGACCAGGGACTCTCCGCTAAGCAGGGTATCGCCCAGATCCGAGATGAACTGCGACACCCCGGGCACGTTGCTCGGCTCGTGGGCCTCTCTGGCGTCGGAAAAACTCGGTTTGCACAAGCACTCTTCGATGCCCACGTAGGCTCCGATAGCCTCGATCCATCCTTGGCGATTTACACGAATACGGCCGACGGACCGGAGCCACAGCCCGTTCATCTGGCATCGGAATTGGCGGTTGCCGGGACCCGAGCTATTCTCATTATCGACAATTGCCGATCAGACTTGCATTGTCGACTCTCGGAGGTATGCCGGCAACCCGCGAGTAGATTGAGCCTGATAACAATCGAATATGACATTCGAGAGGATGAGCCAGAGCAGACGGAAGTCTTCAAACTCGAATCTTCGTCTCCGGAACTTATCGAGAAACTCATCCGGCGACGCTTTCCGAACCTGTCACAAATTGACGCGCAAAGGATAGCAGCGGCGGAACTTTGCGGCGGCAACGCGCGAATAGCGATCGCACTCGCTGCGACCGTTGGTCGCAATGAAACCATTGCCGGCTTCACAGACGACAACCTGTTTCAGCGGCTTTTCCATCAGCGCCACGCCCCCGATCCATCGCTCCTCCGCGCGGCACAGGCGTGCTCCCTCGTTTACTCGTTCCAGGGAGAGGATACCTCCGACAGCGCTGAGGCAGAACTATACCGGATCGGAAAACTGATCGGCCAGACTCCGCAAGAGGTTTACGGGAGTGTCGGCGCGCTGTTGGAGCGTGATCTTGCCCAACGGCGCGGAGTATGGCGGGCCGTTTTGCCCCAAGCCGTGGCGGATCGGCTGGCGGCCGCGGCATTGAAGATAATTCCCTACCCCGATATTGAGCGGCAAATCCTGACCTCGGAGCGGCTGTTGCGTTCCTTTTCCCGGCGGTTGGGATACCTCCACGGGAGCGAAGAAGCCGTAGGCATCGTAAAGAGGTGGTTTGGCTTCGGGGGCCTGCTTGGAAATGTTTCGGACTTGAATGAACTGCGCCGCACGATACTCGACAACGTTGCGCCAGCAGCGCCGGACGACGCTCTTGCCGGACTTGAACGAGCGCTCACTGGATGGCAAGGCGCGGAAGTGGCTGAAAAGGGGAGAAAATATTACGATTTGCTCCGTTCAATCGCCTATGATGCCGCGCTCTTCAGTCGATGCATGTCGGCGTTTGTGGCGATCCTTGTCATGGAGGATGTTCCCCTGAGGGGACACGGGAAAGATATCTTTACGTCGTTATTCCATCTGTCACTGTCTGGAACACACGCCGCGATTGAGCAACGCGTGGCGGTCATTGAGTCGCTCCTCCATTCGCGGGATGATAGGCGGCGCACCCTGGGCGCATTGGCTTTAGGGGCCGCCCTGCAAACGGGTAATTATCTTGGCGTCGGCACCTTCGACTTCGGCAACCTATCTCGGGACTTCGGCTACTGGCCCCGCAGCGGTGAGGAAGTGGAGCATTGGTTCAGTGTGGTACTGAAGTTGGCAGAGACGATTGCGTGCGGAAGCAGTCCCGCTGCGCTGCAGGTGCAGGCCGTGCTCGCGGAAAGGTCCCGCAATCTCTGGAACAGCAGTGGAAACGCCGACGAACTCATCGGGATCTGCCTGGCCATTCGAAGACTTCGGTTCTGGCCCGAAGGGTGGCGGGCCGTCCGCGAAACTCTCGATCTCCACGGGGAGACTTTTCCCGGGGAGTATCTCGCGAAACTCACCTCGCTTGAGAGGATGTTGGCGCCAACCGACCTCTTGCAAAGGGTGCGCGGCGTGGTGCTCTCCTCTCGTCGGCTGCCGAACGTCTATATCGCGGCCTATGAGGACCACAGCACCGAGGAAATGGGCATCCGCATCGCGCGGACAGATGCACTCGCGCGAGATCTCGGGAGGGAATTGGCGACGGACTCCGCGACTCTGAACGCGTTACTGCCCGAAATAGTAACCAGCGAGGGCCGCACTTGGCAACTCGGAGAAGGGTTGGCAATTGGGGCCACCGATGCGCCACAGATGTGGGAGCGACTAGTGGAAGCACTGACCGCTACGGAGGCGAGCGCGCGCAGGCAAGAGGTGCTTAGAGGATTCCTGCGGCACTTACGCACGAGCAACACCGCCCTTACGGCGGCTCTCCTTGATGATGCCGTGGAACACGAAACTCTGGCAGAATGCTATCCGTTCCTTCAGGTCGCGGTGGATCTCGAGACATCGGATATTGCCCGCCTGAAACGTTCGCTTGGTCTCGGGAAGGCGCCAGCGGGTGCATATGCCTGTCTCAAGTACGGCCGGGCAACCGATCCGGTTCCGCCATCTGACCTCCGCGAGTTGATCCTAACCATCGCAGCGATGCCGTCCGGGTACGATGTGGCCATTGAAATTCTATACATGCGCCTGCACTCGTACACGAGTAACAACCAAACAGTTGCTCCGGAAACCGTCGAGACGGGGTGCGAGTTACTGCAACAATTGGCATTCGCAGGGAATGATCGCCAGGACTACCACCTGGCCGACATCGTCAGAGGCTGTCTTAAGGGCGCGAGAGGTGTGACCGTTGTGGCCGATATGTGCCGGCGGCTAAAGACCGCCGTAGCAAATCACGAGACCAGTTCCTTCGACCACGAGCATTTCCTGATTGCCATATTCACGACACAGCCGGTCGCGGCACTGGACGGAATTTGTGGCGGCGGTGCGGAAGAATTTAGGCTCGGAATCAGTATGTTACGCGCTAGCCGACACCACGGGAATCCACTTGCGGGCGTTTCAGAATCAGATCTCCTGAACTGGTGTGACCACGATCCGCAAACAAGATATTCTGCACTCGCGCCGATCATTACGACCATTAAACCCGGCGGAGAAGATGGGCCCTCCCAGTGGACCAGCGTTGCGCTCCGATTTCTGGAGAAGGCGCCATTCCCAAGCGCGATACTGCGCCAGTTCGTCTCGGGTTTCCAGCCTTCCGAAGGCTGGATGGGCTCGCTCGCGACTATCCTGGAGTCGAATACGCCGCTTCTTGATCAACTCGGAGACTTCCCAAGTTTGGCCAACACCGTGAGCGAACAGCGCGAGTCGGTGCGTAAACGGATCGAAGATCGACAGCATGAGGAATCTGTGATCGATCGACGAGACGAGCGCTTCGAGTGACCGTTATAGCCCTCGAGTCCGATCATAACCGCCCATCGACATGGGGGATCTAACATTGCATCTCGCTGGCAAATATACGCTCGATGGATGCGGCGTTTTCCTGCAACCTGAGCCTGGATTCGAACCACATGCCCGCCAGTCTCCCCGGTTCGCCTGACGACTATTCATCCTCCGCCCCGCGCCCCGAATCCTGCCTGGACAGTTTTCAGTCACAGCGACTTACGAAAAATCTTCACTTATCCTTCAACCATCACATTCTAAAACAAATATAGTTTTTTACAAACGCCGTTTCCAGCCCTCCGCAACCCCGCTTTTTCCCGCGCTCATGCTACAACAAAACCGACAGAGAGCGCCCTGTTCACACAAGGAGAAGCCACCATGCCCACCGCCATTTCCCCGCAACAACTCGCCGCCAACCGCGCCAACGCGATCCATTCCACCGGACCCGCCACCGCCGAAGGCAAAGCCACCTCCTCGCGCAACCGCACCACCCACGGCTTCCGCTCGTCTACCGTGCTCCTGCCCGGCGACGACCCCGCCGAATACAACCAACTCCTCACCGAACTCGAAGACCACTTCGGCGAACCGCAGGATATTGCCGAATCCCGCTTCATCCGCGAAATGGCCGATGCCGAATGGCGTCTCCGCCGCGTCCGCGCTCATATGGAATCGGCCATCGCGCGCCACATGGAAACTCTCCCGCCACTGGACGCCACCGACCTCCAGTCCCGCGCCATCGAAACTCTCAGCCAAACCGGCTGCTCCTACGGCACATGGTTGCGCTACGAGGCCAAGTTCGAACGCCAATACGAACGCGCCTGCAACGGCTGGACCCGCTATCAAAATGAAATTCGCCGCGCCGCCGCAACCCAGGCAAAAATCGCCATCGATGAGGTACTAGCGCAGGCCCTGGTGGATCCCGAAATGGGTTCGAACGTGCAAAACCCGCCCAAGCAGTCAGTTACGAAGCCTACCGCCGAATCCCGCACTCCAGCACGTACCACTCTGCCGGATAACCCGCCAGTGCTTCCCGCAGCTTCGCCAGTTCAACCTCAATCCCATGCACTTCGAGCCGCGTAATGTCTGAGATTGCAGCCGCCTCGGCCAGCAGGTCGGCTACGCTGCCCAAGTGCTGCAGCAGCCCTTCCGCACCCACATAACCTTCCCGGCAGAACGCCACATTACCGTTGAAGCTGAAGCCATAGTAAAGGCACGCCGGTTCCAGCTTCGTGCGTTCCACCAAACGCTCGCTCAACGCGCGGAACGCGTCCAGCTGTCCTTCGCGAACAGTGAAATAAGGGTGAATGGTAACGCAGTTATCGTTGCAGGCCATTTCCACATCATACGAAGCGCAATCCGGCGCTATGCTGGAAGTCGATTATGCGCCTTCTCCGTTACTGCATCGCAATAGCCCTGGCAGCAGTTGTCCCCACCTTCGCCCAGGTGAATCCGAAGCTTTTTTCCGACATGAAATGGCGCGGCATCGGCCCCCTTCGTGCCGGACGTACACGCGCGGTTGCCGGCGTGCCTTCGCAGCCCTACACTTTCTATATTGGTGCCGTCAATGGCGGTGTGTGGAAGACAGATGACGCCGGCACTACGTGGACGCCCCTGTTTGACGAACAGCCCTCGGGCTCCATCGGTGCCATCGCGGTCTCGCCCTCCAGCCCGAATATCATCTACGTGGGCTCCGGCGAAGGCCTCATGCGCCCCGATCTCTCCGTTGGCGATGGCATGTATAAATCCATCGACAGCGGCAAAACCTGGGCGCACATCGGCCTCTTCGACGCGCAGCAGATTCCCCAGATCGCACTCGATCCGCGCAACCCCGATCGCCTGTTCGTGGCCGCGCTCGGCCATCCCTACGGTGCCAGCGAAGAGCGCGGCATCTTCCGCTCGCTCGATGGCGGCAAGACGTTCCAGAAGGTTCTCTACATCGACGCCAACACCGGCGGCTCTGAAGTGAAGATCGATCCCAATGACCCCAACGTGGTGTGGGCCGGCCTGTGGCAGGGAAGGGAAGGCGCCTGGGAAAACGGGCGCTGGGGCGGCACCAATGGCGGCCTCTTCAAGTCCACCAACGGCGGAGATACATGGACCAAAATCACCGGCGGCGGGCTGCCCGACAACATCACGCAGGTCGATGTCGCCATCGCACCCTCTAACTCCAATCGCATCTACCTCACCGTCGCCACCGGGCAGCCCATCAACATCTATCGCTCCGACGATGGCGGCAAGACGTGGATCAAACCCACCACCGATACCCGCCCCGCGGGCCGCATCGGTGGCGGCGATACACCGGTGCCGGTCGTCGATCCGAAGAATCCCGATGTCCTCTACATTGCCTCTACCGTCACCTGGCGATCCACCGATGCCGGCAAAACCTGGACCGGCATTCGTGGCGCACCCGGTGGCGACGATTACCAGAATCTGTGGATCAACCCGATCGATCCGAAAATTATCTGTCTCACCAGCGACCAGGGTGGCGTGGTCACTTTCAATGCCGGCAATACCTGGACCAGCTGGTATAACCAGCCCACCGCGCAGATGTACCATGTCACCCTCGACAATTCATTTCCGTATCGGGCGTGTAGTGGTCAGCAGGATTCCGGCTCCGCCTGTGTCGATTCGCGCGGTAACGATGGTCTCATCACGTCCCACGACTGGCACCCCGTGGGCATCGAAGAATACGGCTATGCGGCACCCGATCCGCTGGACCCCGATCTGGTCTTCGGTGGTAAAGTGACGCGCTATGACCGGCGCACCGGGCAGATCACCAACGTGGATCCCAAGCCGTTGCGCGATTACCGCGTCGTGCGCACCGCACCGCTTATCTTCTCCAAAGCAGACCCGCACATGTTACTGTTCGGCGCTAACTCCATGTGGAAGACCGTGGATCGCGGCAACACGTGGAGCGAGATTTCCCCCGATCTTACACGCAAGACGTTCGATCTTCCCCAGAGCCTCGGCATCTATCGCAATGAATCCACCGCTGCGGTCGTACAGCGCGGCGTGATCTATTCCATCGCGCCTTCGCCCGTGAACGTTTCCCGCATCTGGGCCGGCACCGATGATGGCCTCATCTGGACCACGGCCGATGGTGGCGCGCACTGGAACAACGTGACACCGCCCGAAATGAAGGCCTTCTGGCAGGTCTCTTCCCTGGACGCCAGCCCCTTCGATCCGCTCACCGCCTACGCGGCCATCAATACCCTGCGCCTCGATGACATGCATCCGCATCTGTTCAAAACTCATGATGGTGGCAAGACGTGGACCGCAATGAACGAGGGCATCGGCCCCTCTCCCACCCGCGTGGTGAGGGAAGATCCGAAACGCAAGGGCCTGCTCTATGCCGGCACGGAAACGCAGGTGTGGGTGTCCCTGGATGATGGCGCGCACTGGCAGTCGCTGCGGCTGAACATGGCGGCTACCTCGATTCGCGACCTGCAGGTGAAAGACGACGATCTGGTGGCGGGCACTCACGGCAGAGGCTTTCAGATTCTCGACGATCTAACGCCTCTGCGTCAGGCCTCTGCAACAACAGAGTCTGAGATCGCCTGGCTCTACAAGCCACAGACCGCCATTCGCGTGCGCGGTGATATGAATCCGCCCACGCCGTGGCCCCAGGAGACGCCTTCCGGCCAGAACCCGCCCGACGGCGCAATCTTCGACTACTATCTCGGTGCGAATGTCTCCGGTCCGGTAACTCTGGAGATTCTCGACACCGCAGGAAAACTGGTTCGCAAGTATTCCTCCATGGATTCGGTCACACCCCTCGACCCTCTTGGTTATTCTGTGCCGCTGTATTGGGCACGCGAGCCGCGCGCGCTGGCTGCAACGCCGGGCCATCACCGCTGGGTTTGGGACTTGCACTACACGCCGGTTCCAGGCATGAACACGGGACCGGACGCCGATCAGGCCGTCCCCCATGAAACACCATCAGTACCCACTTCGCCCTTTGCCAATCCGGGTATCTACACGGCGAAACTGACGGCGGGCGGCAAGTCTCTCACTCAGACATTCGTGCTGAAGATGGATCCGCGCGTGAAGACCACGGCGGCGGACTGGCTCAGTCAATTCACTGTATCGATGCAACTCTATGACGGGATGTTGGCCACGACCACTGCCGTGACTAACAATTCCGTGCGCGGCCAGTTGCAGCGCCTGATGCGTGCAATCCAGAGCTCCGATTCCGCGCCCACGGCAGCCCAGCGCGCCGCCGCCACTAACCTGCTAAAGCAATGGACAGCCCTAAAACCAAAGTAGCCGCAATAGCGCCAAAATTCCCCGAGACCTCCCGGCCGACATCGGTCCGCGAGGCTGGGTAGGCTACCGACTTGACGAAGGCAAAATCGGATGGGATCACATACCCGAAGAAGCGTGCAGGATAATGCCGATTGGGCATGCGGCTTCAGTCGCGTTCCTCAGTGCACCGTCCGGGTCTTCCGGTTCATGTAGTCCATTAGCAGATACTGGCCCAGAGTATCCGGTGTTGTGAAATACGCCTTACCGTGACATAACTCAGTCACTTTCTGCACGAAGTTGATAAGGTCATAATCGGTTGCCAGCATGAAAGTGTTGATGATGATTCCGCGCTGCCGGCACCGGTAGACCTCCTCCATCGTTCGGCTGATCACCAGCGGGTCGAGTCCAAAAGCGTTTCGATACATCCGGCCATCGTCCAGTGTCAGAGCCGAAGGCTTGCCGTCGGTGATCATGATGATCTGCTTCATATCTTTCCGCTCGCGCTCCAGCAGCTTCTGCGCCAGAATCAGGCCTGCCCGCGTGTTGGTGTAGTACGGTCCCACCTGGGCTCGCGCCAGTTGCGTGATGCTGAGTTCCTCGGCTGAATCATGGAACAGCACACAACGCAGCGAGTCGCCGGGAAACTGCGTTCGAATCAGATGCGCCAGCGCCATGGCCACTCGTTTGGCGGGCGTAAACCGGTCTTCCCCGTACAAGATCATGCTGTGGCTGCAATCCAGCATAACCACCGTCGCGCACGAACTCTGATATTCACCCTGATGAACGTGCAGGTCCGAATATTCCAGATTCAGCGGCACCTTCACGCCTTCGCGCTGCACGGCTGAGAACAACGTGGCCGAGATATCCAGGTTCATCACATCGCCAAACTCCCATGGACGCGACGACCCGGATGACTCAATTCCGGTTGCCAAATCGCGCGTGTCGTGACGACCAAAACTCGATTTCCCCAGTCCACCCAGTAAATCCTTCAGCGTCTTGTAGCCCAGGAAGTCGAGCGATTTATCCGTGATCTCGAACCGCGGCTGCCCTTCGCCACCGCCCTGCTCTGTTGTGATGTGACCTTCGTCAGACAGCTTCTGCACCAGATTTTCCAGCAACTGCTCCCGCTGCTCCGGCGTCATGGCCGCCAGTTGCTCCAGCATTTGCTGCATGCGGTCGTCCGGGAACAGCTTGCCGCTGGCCAGCGCCTCTTCGATGGCCCGCTTCAACTCTTCCAGACTCTGCGGATCCCATTGCGAAAACTGCATGAATTGCGATTGAAAGCCGGATTGCAGAAAGAAATCGGCCAGCGCCTGCATCAGATCCTGGGCGTCAATCCCGAAGTCGTCGCCGGTGTATTTGGAGAACCTCACCCACTTCATGGGCGCCTTAGTTGAACTGCCCTTTTTTACGCTGGCGAGGCTGGTCGACCGGATCTGCCTCCGGTTCCTGGCGGACGGCGCGCTTCCGTTCCTCTGTCATGAATCCACGTTCCAAAGACCGGCTGATACGCCGGTGCGCATACAGACCTTCCAGAATGAATTCGCCTGCCGCGGCGCGCACCGCGTCGGGTTCATTGGCAGTGAGGCCCAGCGCCCGCGTCTTTTCCATCAGACCGTTGATGCCATTCAGTTCGCGCGCCATGTCGGCGGAGGTCGCATCTTCATCCAGTTTCAAAGCGCCGCCGATGTCAAACCACTGCACCACTGACTGCATGTTGACGCCTTCGAAGTAATGATCGAAAACCTTGCCTACGGCCACGCGGATAAGGTCGCGCGCCACGGCGTCGCCACCTTTAAGCTCGCCCTCGTATTCCAGTTCAATCTTGCCTGTGATGGCGGGCAGGGCACCGAGAATGTCCAGCACGCGGGGCACGGCAAGGTCTTCACCGTTGGCCAGCGCCCGGCGCTCCGCGTTGGATACGGCATTTTCAGCCACCGAGATCGGCAGGCGTTGCGACACGCCGGAGCGTTTATCCACCCGCTTGTCTTCCCGCGCGCAGAAGGCCAGTTGTTCGATGATCTCGCTGATGTATTTCGGCATAAGTACGACCGTGCCCTGTTCGCGCTGCAACCAGGCTTCATTGCGCGTGATGGCGAGGCCGTGTTCCAGAACGGCGGGGTAGTGGGTGCGAATTTCGCTGCCAATACGATCCTTCAGCGGCGTTACGATCTTGCCGCGTGCCGTGTAGTCTTCCGGGTTGGCGGTAAACGCCATCATGATGTCCAGCGGCAGGCGGACGGGATAGCCTTTGATCTGGATATCGCCTTCCTGCAGGATGTTGAACAGGCCGACCTGAATCTTGCCCGCCAGGTCGGCGAGCTCGTTCACGGCGAAGATGCAGCGGTTGGCGCGCGGCACCAGACCGTAGTGAACGGTGAGTTCATCGGAGATGTTGTAGCCGCTGCGGGCCGCCTTGATGGGATCGATATCGCCGATCATGTCGGCAATCGTAACGTCGGGCGTCGCCAGTTTTTCCACATATCGGCTTTCAGCGGAGAGCCAGGCGATGGGCGTTGTTTCGGAATGCTCCGCCACCAACTGCCGGCAACGGGCGCAGATTGGCCGCAAGGGGTTGTCGTGAATTTCGCAACCGGCGATGTAGGGCATCCACGGGTCCAGCAACGTGGTCAGCATACGGATTAGCCGCGTCTTGGCTTGGCCGCGCAACCCCAGCAGGATAAAATTATGCCGGGAAAGAAGAGCGTTGACGATCTGGGGAACAACGGTATCTTCATACCCGACGATGCCCGGAAACAGGGGCTCTTTTCGTTTGAGCTTGACGATAAGATTGCGCCGCAATTCACCTTTTACACTTTCGGTGGCGAGGGCGGAAAACGCGGGGTGCTTGCGCAATTCTCCAAGAGAAACAGGGAGGTCCGGGGGGGCTTGAGACATGAAGGCTTCCACCTAAAACTTTAGCAGAGCCGGCGGGCCTGGGCGCAGGCGGAGTTGTTCTACTTTGCCGGCGCCCGCAACGCGATCCCCAGCTCGCGAATCTGCCGCTCCGGCACCGTCGAAGGCGCTTCGCACATCAGGTCAGTACCCTTGGAGGTCTTGGGGAAGGGAATCACATCGCGGATTGAAGTCTCGCCCGCCATAATCATGACCATGCGGTCCAGACCCAGCGCAATGCCACCGTGTGGGGGAGCGCCGTATTCTAATGCATCCAGCAGGAAGCCGAAACGCCGCTTGGCTTCCTCATCGCTGAATCCCAGCGCGGAAAAGACTTTGGACTGCACGTCGCGGCGATGAATACGGATGGAGCCGGAACCCAGTTCGGTGCCGTTCAGCACGATATCATACGACTTGGCGCGGCAGCGCGCCGGGTCTGCGGTGAGCTTTTCCAGATCTTCATCGTGCACCGAAGTAAATGGATGGTGCGCCGCGTTCCAGCGCTTCTCTTCGTCATCCCACTCGAACATGGGGAAGTCAGTCACCCACAGGAATTCAAATTTGCCGGAACTAAAAGCCAGGTGGCGGTCGGCATATTTCTGCGCCGCATGCAAACGCAGATGACCGCAAGCCAGATAGACGGTTTCTTCCGGACGGTGGCCCTCCGGATCCTTCGCCCAGCTGGCCATCAGCAGTAAATCGTCTTCCAGAAATCCAACACGTTCTTTCAGTTGCGCCATGGCAACGGGGAAGTCGCGTTCCAGTCGCTTCGCGTCGTCGAATACGCGAAGACCTTTTTCCTGGCCGAAAGCCTTGATGTCGTCGCGTTCCTTACGGCTAACCAAACCAACCCTGGGAATCCGGATCGCCATCATTGGCAGGCCGTGGTTGAACAGGCCCTCGCCTTCGAAGAGATCGTTCACCTGGTGCATCGGCGGAATGCGGCAATCCGGCTTGTCGCTGCCGTAACGCTGCATGGCCTGGGCGTAGGAGACACGGGGGAAGGGTATCGGCACCGTGATTCCGGCGGCAGCACAGGCGTGCTGCACCATCGGCTCCACCACTCCCAAAACCGTCTCCTGTTGCGGGAAACTCATTTCCATATCGATCTGCGTGAATTCCGGCTGGCGGTCAGCCCGCAGATCCTCGTCGCGGAAGCAACGCACAATCTGGAAGTACTTCTCATAGCCCGCAATCATCAACAGTTGCTTGAAGATTTGCGGGGATTGCGGCAGCGCGTAGAAAGTGCCAGGCTGTACGCGGCACGGAACCAGATAATCGCGGGCGCCTTCCGGCGTGGATCGCGTCATGAACGGCGTTTCAATTTCGAGGAATCCCTGCGTATCCAGGTATTGCCGAATGGCGAATGCTACCTTTGAGCGCAGAATAATATTGCGTTGCATGCGCGGGCGGCGCAAGTCAACGTAGCGGTATTTCAGGCGCTGTTCTTCACTGACATCCACCGATTCTTCCATGGGGAACGGAGGCGTGCGGGATTCATTCAGAATCCAGATCTTCTCCGCCACAATGTCTACCTCGCCGGTAGCGAGGGTGGGATTAATGGTGTCTTTCGAGCGCAGTTCCACTGCGCCCTCCACGGCAATCACGAACTCCGAACGCACCAGATCGGCCTTCGCCATCAGTTCCGGGTTGTCGCGGATCACGATCTGCGTGATGCCTTCACGGTCACGCATGTGGAAGAAAATCACGCCGCCCAGGTCGCGGCGGCGATGGACCCAACCCATCACCAGTGCCCGTCCACCGGTATGCGCGGCGCGGAGTTCACCACAGTTGTGGGTGCGGCGCAGGTCGCCGAGAAAATCGAGGGGAGTTCCTTCCATGGTCAGTTCTTTTGTCCGATCTTTTGAAAAAGTTCTTCGCGAGTCACGCGATGTTGATCGCCCGTCGCCATGTCTTTTAATGAATATTGCCCGGCGGCGATTTCGTCGTCGCCCAGTATCAGCGCATAACGTGCGCTCAGCTTGTTGGCCAGTTCCATGGCCCGCTTAAGCTTCCCGCTGGCGGCGACTTCCACCGATACACCGGAGCGTCGCAGATCACGGGCCAGGATGCCGGCATGTTGCAGTGCAGCTTCTCCCAGCGGGGCCATGTAGACGTCCAATACTTCGCCCGGCGCCTGATCCACCGTCATTACCAGGCGGTCTTCACCAATGGAAAAGCCGATACCGGGGGCTGGCACGCTGGAGCCGATGGATTCAGCGAGGCCATCGTAGCGTCCGCCGCCCAGAACAGAGTTCTGGGCACCCAGGTTGCCGTGAATCACTTCAAACGTGGTGCGCATATAGTAGTCCAGACCGCGCACCAGACGGGGCCGAATTTCGTAGGCAATGTCGCGGTCTTGCAGATAGCCCTGCACAGCCTGGAAGTGCGGCCCGCAGACCTCACACAAGTGGTCGAGAATGCAGGGCAGCTTGTTGATGGTCGGCTGGTCTTCCGGTATCTTACAGTCCAGCACTCGCAGCGGATTGGTTTCCGTGCGGCGCTGGCAATCCTGACACAGGCTGGCTGCGACCGGCTGCAGTGCTTCGCGTAATTTTGCAATAAACCTGGGCCGGCAATCGGAACATCCGACGGAGTTAATCACCAGCTCAAACCCGCTCAGGCCGCAACGAGTGAGAAGTTCAGTCACCATCTCGATGACTTCGGCATCCACGTAGGGCGACTCGGAGCCAATGGCTTCGGCGCCGATTTGGAAAAACTGGCGAAAACGGCCTTTTTGTGGACGCTCACGGCGGAACATGGGCCCCATGTAATAGAGCTTGAGCAATCCGGGTTTCTGGTCCAGGCGATGTTCGATGTAGGCGCGAATGACCGACGCGGTGTTTTCCGGCCGCAGCGTCAGTGACGACCCGTCGCGGTCTTCAAACGTGTACATTTCCTTGGAGACAATATCGGTTTCCGCGCCTACGCCACGGGCAAAAAGCTGCGTTTCCTCGAACAGGGGAGTGCGGATTTCCTGGTAGTTATAGGTACGGAACACGTCGCGCGCAATGCGCTCCACGCGGTTCCAGATCGCTGTGTCGGGAGGCAGTAAATCCCGTGTTCCTTTGACGGCGCGAAGCATTGTTTTCGGGGGAAATCAGGCTGGCAGGGAGCGGAAAACAACCCGCGCTCCTGCGCCTCTTATGCTATCACGCAAGCCCTGAAAACAGCGCTTTCAGGTCGCCAGGTTCAGCTTTACGCCCGCTCCGGCGGGCAAGCCGGGCAGGAACAGAATCCCGCCCGGATCCGCGGATTCCTCGCGCATTTCCTCCAGATCAACCTCGATCAGGTAGGTCTTGCCCGCCTCCAGACCGACGATAAAGACGTCGTCCAACGCATCTTCGCCATTGCGCTGCGGCACCTGGAAAGCCTTGGAATCACGGGCAAAGAACACGGTGGCCTCGTCCAGATCCAGCGGGTCATGGGCAAGTTTCGGGTCCACCCGGGTCACGCTACCTTCTGAGAAGAGCTGCAATTGCCCGTCGAAAAAACCCACCCAAACCGCGTCGTCTTCCCAGCTGGAGCGCACAAAAAGCTCACCGCCAATTTCGTCGTGCAGTGCAAGCGGGACGTGATAGTGGCTCAGGCCGGGCTGGTAAGGGTTGGCCCACATCATCTCGTAGGGAATGCCGTAGCCATCGCGCATCAGGAAGCGGTCGTTCATCACGAATCCCTGCACTACCTGGGTCTCCGGCGAGTTTGCGTCGAAGGCCACCATGGCCAGTTCAGCAGCCCGGGAAAGCGTGGCTTTTCTTAGATCGGGGCCGCTCTTCAGAATTTCCGGATCGGCCGGAACGCGGAATTCGTTGGCCGAGGCGGGCCATGGTGCCGGGTAGTGGGCCATGATGTGAACCATGGGATATTCGCGGAACCACTTCGGAAGGGAATCCCGCAGATCAAAATTCAGGTTGTCGCGGAAGGCGTGAAGCAACTCCATCATGGCGTGGGCGTCCGCATTGCCCACCCGTCCTTTTGCGCTGCGGATACCCGGGATGAAGACTTTCATCCAGTAGTTTTCGTAAATATCACGCAGCGCGCGCTCCGCAACGGCGGGTTGGGTTTCAACAAGGACGATGGCCGCCAGAGTTTTATTGCGGGCTTCCACCAGAGTTTTTGGTGTAGTGCCCATCGCGGCCTTCTGCAATTTGGGTAGAATTTTAGCGCGCTCGGGGGGCGTCATAATAGCGCCGCACCAATCGAAGATCAGAGCAATCTGGCGGACATCCTCCCCCTGTTCGGCGGCCCACAGGACCGCCCGTTTGCCCACATCAATCTCCTGGGAAATCTGATAATGCAGTGCCGCGGCAAAGCCCAGTTCCGGAAATGAAGCATTGCCATTCCACAGCAGCTCAAACTGCTCCCAGCGCAACGAGCGACGTTCGCGCTCCCGTCGCAACAGCCGTACCCTGCCGGGCGGCATCAACAGTCGCGGACTCTCCGTGTAGATTTTGTACGTCTCCGGCCCCGCCGCCGCCTCCTGCGCCAGCAGTGGAAGCGTTGGCAGGCCCAGCAGTGTCAGACAGGCAGCGCGCCGGTTCATCCCCTTCATTATGCGCAAACTCCGTACATTCTGGCTACCTCGGCATGGATGGATTCGGGCACCAGCGGACGCCAGTCTTCGCCCGCAGCCGCCCTGCGCCGAATCTCGCTGGAAGAAACGAGATCGAATTGAGGGTCAACTGCAATGCCAATAATGCGGTGACTGTGGGTGGATAGCGGCTGATATTCGCCGCTGCGGCTGGCCACCAGCAGCGGATAGCGGGCGATCATCGCTTCAAATACGCCGGGCGCACCGTAATCCCACGCGGCAATGCGTTCGGCGGCATCGCGCCCGCAAACCAGGGCAATTTCCGTATCGCCCGGCAGGGCCAGACGGGCTTCCTCCGCAATCTCGAAATAGTAGCCGCTCTCCGTCTCCGCAGCGGAAAAGCCGGGTTCGCCAGAGACCACACTCTGCAGCAGCCGCATCCGCTGCTGCATCGACCAGCCCTCATATTCCTTGTGAGGAAAAGTCCGGGGCATCACAAAAATTACTTCATCCGCCCAGCTACGCGCGGCTCGGGCCACGGCAAGGTGTGCCGTGGTGGGCGGGTTCCACGCACCGGGCAATAGTGCAACCCTGCCGGGGGTGGGGCCGGGCGTTCGATGAAAGAATGTGAGTGCCACGTCTACTTTCTTGTATTACACACGCCGCCCCGGCGCGTAATACAGTGGAGAGAGAACAATGTTTAACTGGGTTTGCCCGCGCTGCGGGAAAGACGTCCCGCCTTCCAAAACCGACTGCCCGTTCTGCGCTGATCTGCCGGACGCGATTCCGCTGCCGGCTCACGCTGTCCAGCAAGCGCCGCAGGCGATTCAGATGCAGTACGCGCCGCCGCCCACCGGTTGGCCGCCTCCGCAAAAGCAGGGTGCTCCCACCTGGCTGCTGGCCGTGGCATTTGGCTTGGCGTTCGCGGGTATTTTCGTCGCTCTTTATCTGTACCTGGGGCGATCTTCTTCCGCGCCCGCAGTTGCTTTGGCACCGGTTGCGACTGCGGTGCCGGCAGCCGTCAACCCGCTGCAGAAGTACGTCGAAGTCACAGGTTTCCGGTTGGTCACAGAAAATAAACAGCAGATGATTCGCTTCATCGTAGTGAATCATTCGGGCGCTGAGATGGCCGACGTCACGGGCAAAGTCACCGTGATCGCCGGGCCCTCCCGCGCTGAATCGATTCCTGTGGGGACATTTAGTTTTATTGCAAGGTCCCTGGGGGCGCATGGATCGGTGGACCTGACCGCACCGTTCACTACCAAAATGAAGGCCTATGAACTGCCCGACTGGCAGACCGCCACCGGCCAGGTGGAAATTACCTCGCCGGCTCCATAGTGCGAATGGCCACGAAGCGGCTGGCTTCGCGGTCTTTGCGGACATTCTCCACTTCGAAGTACTGGTTGTGGATCACAACCCATACGCCCACTGGCAGGACGCGCACGGCAAACAGGCTTTCCGTCAGATTCTGCAGCCCATCAGAGCGTTCGAAGCCCAGCGGTGCCATGGCGCCAGTGAGCACAATGGGGTGCCGCAGGCGGGCGATTTTCGCCTTTAACAGCTTGCCGGTGTCCACGATGGTATCGGTGCCGTGGGTAATTACAACCGGAGCCTCCGCAACGCGTGCCCGCACGACGGCCAGTACCATTTGCCGGTCTTCATCGGTCATTTCCAGGCTGTCTTTATTCATCAGCGGCGTCACTTCGACCTTCAGCTCCGGTAAGCGAAGCGTCTGCAAATAGCGGTCGATTTGGGCGGAAACATTCTCCACCTGGCCTGACTGTTCGCTGTAGACTTTCTCGATGGTGCCGCCGGTGGTAATCAGATGAACCTTCATGTTGGAACTCTTGGCCAGTGTATCGCGTCGCTATGCTGGGTGGGGGGGACATGATGCATCGGGAAACATGGCGGGTGGCGGTGGCTTTATGCGTGGCGTGGCCCGGCCTGGCGGCGGACAGCCCTGTTGACATCGTTACGCGGTCAATTAAAGTGGACTATCGAAACCAGCAGGCCATGCGCGATTACACCTACAAGGTATTGCGGCAGACCACGGACGTGGACGACAAAGGCAAACCGAAATCGGTGCACTCCGAACTCCAGGAAGTTCTCTATTTCGGAGGCAAGCCGCATCGTCGCATAGTGGAAAAAGACGGCAAGGCGCTTTCCGCCGATGACGAGCGCAAGGAGCAACAGAAGGCCATGAAGGCGGCGCAGGAAGCGGTCAAACTGACACCTGCGCAAATCCAAAAACGCCAGGACGAGGCCGAGCGGGATCGGCAGAAGGAGCGGGAAGAAGTTGGCGACATCCCCCGCGCGTTTAATTTCACGCTGGTGGGGGAACCGGTGCTGGAAGGCCGTGAACTATGGCAGATTCGTGCCGAGCCGCGTCGTGACTACAAGGGTCGAAACGGTGGTATTCTGCGTAACCTGCATGGCACGTTGTGGATCGATAAGAAAGACCTGCAATGGGTGAAGGTGGAAGCGGAGAGTCTGGATACTATTTCCTTCGGCCTGTTTCTGGCGCGCCTTACCAAAGGTGCCATGCTGAGCTTCGAGAGCCAGCGGGTGAACGACGAAGTCTGGGCACCACGCCGCGCCACAGTGAAGGCGTCGCTGCGTGTGGCACTGGTGAAGAAGTTCAACGCCCAACAGGACATCACCTTCAGCGACTATCGAAAATTCCGCACTGATGCGACCGTCACATCGGTTGGCGAGCCCGGACGGTAGTCCCTCTGTGACCTCTGCCGGCTACGTGGAACTACACGCGCGCTCGGCGTTCAGCTTTTTGCGCGGTGCCTGCCCGCCGGAGGAGTACGCGGCAATTGCAGCGTCTTACGGCATGCCGGCCATGGCGCTGACCGATGCCGATGGCGTTTACGGAGCCCCCCGTCTTCACCGCGCCGCGAAGAAGCAGGGAATGCAGGCACACGTGGGCGCAGAGGTCACCGCCGTCGACGGCAGCCGCTATACCTTGCTAACCGAATCGCGGGCCGGCTATCAAAATCTCTGCCGTCTCATCACGCGCATCAAGCTCCGCGCAGGAACGAAAAACCCCAAGCCTGGCAAAGAGGCTGCAGCCACCGCGGAGGATTTCGCCGAATTCTCACGCGGTCTAATCTGCCTTACCGGTGGTGCGGAAGGTCCTCTTGCCCGTTCCACAACTGCCGCGACACTCGGGATGCTTACTGGCATCTATGGGAAGGAAAATGTCTTTGTGGAATTGCAGCGCCATCTGGATCGCAGCGGCGAAGTTTTCAATCAGGCAGCGGTTGATCTGGCGCGCGCACTGCATCTTCCGCTGGTGGCTACCAACGGGGTCTGTCATGCCGTTCCCCAACAGCGCCAGGTGTTGGATGTCTTCACCTGCCTGCAGCACAAAACCACTCTGGAACTGGCCGGCCGGCACCTCTCGCGCAATGCCGAGCGGCATCTCAAGAGCTCTTCTGAGATGGTCTCGCTGTTCTCTGATCTGCCTGAGGCAATCGCCAACACGCAGGTGATCTCGTCGCGGTTGAGATTTTCCCTGGAGGACCTGGGCTACCAGTTTCCTGAATATCCTTTGCCACCGGGCGAGACCGTGGCCTCATACCTGTGGCGACTTACCGACGAGGGCGCCAGAGGCCGCTACCAGCCCTACTACGACCGTGCCCGCCATCAGATTGAACGAGAACTGAAGCTGATCGAAAAGCTGAACCTGGGCGGTTATTTTCTGATTGTCTGGGATATTGTGCGCTTTTGCCGGGAACAGGGAATTCTGTGCCAGGGGCGCGGATCTGCCGCGAACAGCGCCGTCTGCTACTCGCTGGGCATTACCGCGGTGGATCCGGTGGGCATGGATTTGCTTTTTGAGCGCTTCCTTTCCGAAGAACGCGGGGAATGGCCGGATATCGATATCGACCTGCCCAGCGGCGAGCAGCGGGAACGCGCGATTCAGTACGTCTACCAGCGGTATGGCTCGCATGGCGCAGCCATGACCGCCAACGTGATTACTTATCGCGGCAGACTCGCGGCTCGCGAGGCGGGCAAAGTTCTGGGCTTCGATGTTTCCACTCTCGACAAAGTGTCGAGCCTTGCGCCCATGGGGGTGTACCGCGACCAGCAGGACAATACAGCGCGGCAGTTTCGGGAAGCGGGTTTGGATATTGACCGTCCACGAGTGCGGAAGTTTCTGGAAATCGTGGAAGCTCTGCAGGACTTGCCGCGTCACCTCGGCCAGCACTCGGGCGGTATGGTGATCTGCCAGGGACGTTTGGATTCCGTGGTCCCGCTGGAACCTGCTTCAATGCCCGGACGAGTCGTCGTGCAATGGGACAAAGAAGACTGTGCCGACATGGGGATCATCAAGGTCGATCTGCTGGGCCTCGGCATGATGGCCGTGCTGGAAGACTGCGTGAAGCTGGTGCGCCAACACTGGCGGGAAGAAATCGATCTGGGTCGGCTGCCGGCCGATGATCCGGCGGTCTACAAAGCGTTGCAGAAGGCAGATACCATCGGTATGTTTCAGGTGGAGAGCCGGGCGCAGCAGGCAACCCTACCGCGACTCAAACCGGAGAAATTCTACGACCTTGTGGTGGAAGTGGCGCTCATTCGTCCCGGCCCCATCGTGGGCCAGATGGTCCACCCGTACCTGAATCGCCGCGCGGGCAAGGAACCGGCCGATGCCCTGCACCCTATGCTGGAACCGGTTCTGAGCCGCACCCTGGGAGTCCCGCTGTTTCAGGAACAACTGTTGCGCATGGCGATGATCGTCGCCAACTTCACGGGTGGTGAAGCCGAAGAACTGCGTCGTGCCATGGGCTTCAAGCGCTCTGAGGCGCGAATGAAAGACATTGATGTGCGGCTGCGCGCCGGCATGACTGCCAACGGAATTTCCGACGAAATCCAGGACCGGATTGTGCGATCGATTACCTCCTTCGCGCTGTACGGATTTCCTGAGTCGCATGCGGCCAGCTTTGCCTTGCTCGCGTATGCCAGTGCCTGGTTCAAGTGCCATTATCTGGCCGTGTTTACCTGTGCTCTGCTCAACAATCAGCCGATGGGATTCTATAGCCCCGCCGTGCTGATCAAAGACGCGCAGCGCCACGGATTGCGGGTATTGCCAGCCGACGTCAACGTTTCGAACTGGGAATGCACCATTGAGGGCGAACAGCGCGATTTACGGCTGGGGCTGCGATATGTGCGGGGACTGCGCGCAGAGGCAGGGCTGGCAATTGCCGTGGCGCGCCCATTCCCGGATGTGGAAGATCTGGTGCGCCGTGTTCCGGCACTCAAACGGGATGAATTGGAAAAGCTTGCGGCTGCCGGAGCATTGGCGAAGCTCAGTACCGCGCACCGTCGCGATGCGCTTTGGAAAGCGAGCCGGGCCGGGTGCGGCGTGGGGCCGCTGCTGGATGCGGTGCCGGAAAACCAGCCGGAGGAACCGTTGCTGCGGATGTCAGACGAAGAGCGAATGGCCGCCGACTACAGCATTACCGGACTCACCATCGGTCGCCATCCCATGCATTTGCAGCGGGCGGAGTTGCAGAGTGCCGGGGCCACCACAGCGGTCGGACTGATCGGCAGCCGCAACGGCAGCCTGGTCCGGGTGGCGGGCGCGGTGATTGTTCGCCAACGGCCGGGTACGGCGAAAGGAATCATGTTCCTTAGTCTGGAGGACGAAACGGGGATTTTCAATGTCGTGGTGATGCCGGATGTGATCGACAAATACCGGCTGACGATTTTACGGGAGCCGTTCCTGCTGATTGAGGGGAAGATTCAGAATGTTGATGGGGTGATTCACATACTGGCGCGCAGTTTCCTGCGATTGGAACCACGGGGTGGCGCGGTTTCCTCGCACGATTTCCACTAACGGGGCGCAACGCTTACATACTTGTGCAGGACGCTTGCGATCAGGCTCTGGTAGGGGAGTCCCTCTTCCACGGCCCGGCGTTTGAGCATATCGAGATCGGCTGTGGAAAGGCGGATATTGATACGCGCGTCTTTCCTTGTGTAGCGTCTGGCTGCCGCGACCGCAATTTTCTTTTCTTCACTCGGGTTCTTGACCGGCTTGAACTCGCCAGCCTCGTATGCACGGACGAGTTCCTTCTCCTCATCGTCGATGTACCGGTTGGCAGTCGCTCGCTTGTTCATTCGATTCCTCCCTAGGCTCGTTCCGCCGGGTCGTGTTTTCGGGCTATCTTCGTCGCCCTGCGGCTCGGATAGATGGTCTTGAGAAAGAGGCCGTTGCCCTCCCTGACTACCGGCACGATATACACATACCCGTCCACGTCCACTTCGTACAGGAGCTGATTGGGGTATCTCGCCTTGTTGGGGTGGGCCAGCACTTGAAGCAACCTTCCTCCTTCGATCAGCGAAATGATCTGCTCAAAACTTATACCCCGTTCACGGAGCAGCCGTGCATTTTTCGCCGGATCGAAGGAATATTCCCAGTCTCCCAAAACAGGATGGTATGACAATGTGTGCCTCATGTCAACCTCCATCTTCCCGGCCGTTAATTGACCTCTAATTCAGATATGGCACCCCACGCCTAATCTCGAAGCAGACGGCGAAGCGACCGACGGTGATGGCTGCCGGAACCAGAGCGAGCCATTTCGAGGGTGCTTATCGATTCCGCTCGGCTCTATGGGTGCCATAGAGGTCCAGCATTCAGGGCGTTGACTTCGGAACTTCGACTCACAACGGATCACTGCCAGCTCCCCGGCCGGAAGACGAGGTGGCGGTGGTTCGCACGGTGGGTGAGATTCCTGGAATCAATCATGTTGCGCGCTGGATGCAAGATCAGATTCCCTCATTGGGCAATCAAACCCCGAACGCAGTAATTCAGACAACAGGCGGTCGCAGGCAGGTTTTGCGCGTACTTCTGAAAATCGAGCACGGCGTTTATTGATGGTAGTTTGGCGAATACAGAGCAGCGACCATCCACTCATCAATAGCGAGGTCACCAGGTTTACGGGGTGGAACCATTAGATTAGGGGGGAGTTTGCAATTGCGCCATACCCCCAAATCAAGCGAGAGGTATATGGCTACTGATCGATCGAAATACGTCGCAGCAACTTGAAGTCGCTGAGCATTTTCCCGCTGCCCAGCACCACCGATGCCAGCGGATCATCGGCAATGGAAACCGGCAGGCCGGTCTCTTCCCGAATGCGCTTATCCAGATTCTTGATCAGCGCGCCGCCGCCCGTGAGCACAATGCCCTTATCGGAAATATCGGCCGACAGTTCCGGCGGCGTTCTCTCCAGCGCCACACGAATCGCGTTCACAATCGTGGCGATGCATTCCGAAAGCGCTTCCCGTATTTCACTGTCGTTGACCAGCACGGTCTTGGGCACGCCTTCAATGAGATTGCGCCCCTTGATCTCCATGGTGAGCGGACGGTCCAGCGGATACGCGGAGCCGAGTTCAATCTTTACCTGCTCGGCGGTACGCTCACCGATCAGCAGGTTATGCTTGCGCTTCATGTACTGCATCACAGCATCGTCCATCTCATTGCCGGCCACGCGAACCGAACGGGAGTAGACAATGCCGGAAAGGGAAATCACCGCGATATCGGTAGTGCCGCCGCCGATATCCACCACCATATTGCCCGAAGGTTCGGTGATGGGCAGCCCCGCGCCAATAGCGGCCACCATAGCCTGTTCCACCAGATGCACTTCGCTGGCTTTGGCGCGATAGGCCGAATCCATAACCGCGCGCTTTTCCACCTGCGTGATCTCACTGGGGACGCCAATGACAATGCGCGGATGCACCAGCATCTTGCGATTGTGTGCCTTGTGGATGAAGTAGTTCAGCATCTTTTCGGTGACTTTGAAGTCCGCGATGACGCCGTCCTTCATCGGCTTGATGGCGATGATGTTGCCGGGTGTGCGTCCCAGCATTTCCTTGGCTTCCTTGCCAACCGCTTCAATTTCGCCGGTGTTCTTGTTTAAGGCAACTATGGAGGGTTCATTGACAACAATGCCTTTGCCTTTGGCAAAGACGAGTGTATTGGCCGTGCCGAGGTCAATGGCAAGGTCCGACGAAAGCAGGCTGAAAAGGGAGCGAAGGTTCATCTAAGTGCTTAATTATGAATGGAAAAAGACGTTCGGGGAATTAAACTTCAATCCTAGCACGGCGATCCGCGGTGCTTGCTCAGGTAATCCCGGCCTAGCGGGAACTCATGGTGTAAACAAAAATAGTGTGGGAACGACCGTCCGTGACCACTTTCCGCACCGTAGTCGGCTTCCAGCCCTGCATTTCAAAATCGTGGGATACCACGCGTGCCGATGCCTTTAGCTGTTTCTCCAACAGCGGCTTCAGCCGTTCGTTGGAACTGGTCAGCAGGTACAGAGTGACCACATCTGCCGGGCTCAAGTCATACCGGAGGGCGTTGCCGTGGACGATTTTGACCTGATCCGCCAGCCCCAGCGCAGCCACGCGGGCGAGAGTTTTTTCGTAGATGTCGCGCCGGAGCTCAATGCCCACAGATTTGGCGTGGAACTGCTGCGCGGCGCTGATGACGATTCTGCCATCGCCGCAGCCCAGATCGTACACAGTTTCGCCAGGCTGTATTTTTGCCAGGGTCAACATCTGCTCCACCACGCTCTGCGGAGTAGGGAAGGCCGGTGCCAGCGTGTCGGGATCGGAGTAGTGCTGGGCAGAAAGAAATGCTGCACCCACGAGGCCGACGGCAAATACAACGGCAATGGACGATTCCCCGAAAAGCATCTACTTGGGAGACGTTGGAGAGGCCGAGAGTGGTTTCAACCGGATGATGCGGCTGACAATATCGGTCCACGCGTTGGCCAGATCACGGGGGCGGGTAATGGTGTACTCCACGCCGCGGAGTTTTTTCACCACGGTTCCAATGGAATCCCGCCACGGATTCTGCTGCGGGCGAAGGTTGTAGTTCATGTAGAAAACGGGAAAAGTAATGCTCGACAAGTCCCTGAGGACTTCGGCCGCAACATTCTGATCCAACATGACTTTCGGACCGGCAAAAATAACGGCATCGGTGCTGGCGTTACCCAATTCCTCTTCCACCAGACGGGTAAGGAAATCCACTTCGCTATGCGGGTCGGTGAGCTTCTTGTAATCGATGGTTCCCAGCTTGACCCGGGTCACAGCCTTGCCCAAAGCGGGAAAGTCGATGTTCTCGGCGTCATCCGCACGATAGACCACTTTCTGGTCCGTCATGTTGAACGCCACCAGCGAAAACTTGCCAATGTGCGGGTCGCGGTGAATGCTGCGCAAGATGGAGACGATGGCGCTGGTATCCACCGGGGGCATGGCGGATGATGCGGAGTTCTGCGGCGCAAAGTTGACCAGCAATTTGACCCGGAAACTATCGGAGGTAGTTCGACTAACCGGAGGATCGGGACGGAAGAAATCCCGTTCAGCAGCCTCAATTTCACTTGAAGAAATCACTGGTCTGACGTTCTGATCCTGCGCGGCCAGCGTGGCAGTGATGTCCCAATCGGAGGAGCAAACCCGCTCCATGCGATCACGCATCATCCAATCCACATGGTAAGCGCCCTCGCCCACATCGAAAGTTCCTTCGAGGTAGGTGTCGCCCTTGCTGTCTTCCTCTACCGGAGGGACATTGAACTTCTGCGAGAAAAACGACGGCGAATCTTTGCTCTGCTCCGACGTGACCTTAAAAATCATGGTGAGACTATCGCCATTCCCGGCCAGTTCTTTAAGAGGAAGGGTCACCCCATATCCGGCATGAAACCGCAGGTCAAAACCCAACACAGGCTTGATGGGGGTGACAGTACAGGGAAGATCTTTGCGGGCCGTCTCGGTTTCAATAATCGCGGCATCGGAGGGGAGTAATTGCACCGGGCCGCCGGTAATCCGGCTTCTGAGCAGGTTCTGCCCCGCAGCGGGAGCCACCATTAACAGAACGTTTACCAACCCCGCCGCCACCAGTGCAGCGAACCGGTTTCCGATTCTTCTATTGGTTGTCGTCATGGTAAGAACGCTTACCAAAGCAAGTTGGATACCATCCTACACCCGCGGCAGTCAGTTTCAAAGAAATTTCATCTTTGTACTTCGCCGCGACGCGGGTGCGCGAAAATAAACCTTGAGCTTCTTCATGGACCGATCCAAAGATCAACCGGATTCTGTCGTAACACCGGCGGATGTCCCGCAGGGTGTCATTATTAGCCCGGATACCCTGCGCGCTGAGCGGGTACCTCCCGGCCAATCGCGGACCCGGAAGTGGCCTGTGCTGGATGCCAGCGGCCCGCCCCGGATCGATCTGGCGCAGTGGAGCTTGCGGGTTTCCGGCCTGGTTGCGAAGCCGTTTGAGATGACCTGGGCGGAATTCAACGGGCTGCCCCGGGTTCGTGTGTTTTCCGATTTCCACTGCGTTACCCGGTGGAGCCGTTTGGGCAATGTGTGGGAAGGTGTGTCGGTGCGGGAGCTTGCGCAGCGGGCCGGAATTCACCCCACTGCTAACTTCGTTGTTGCCCATGGCTATGACCGCGGATTCACCACCAACCTGCCGCTGGCGGATTTATTGACGCCCGATTCGCTGCTTGCCACTCACCACGATGGCGACCCCATTGCGCCGGAACACGGCGGCCCGGCACGGCTCATCGTGCCTCACCTCTACGCCTGGAAGAGCGCCAAGTGGGTGTGTGAACTGGAGTTTCTGGCTCAGGACCGGGCCGGCTTTTGGGAGGTGAACGGCTATCATATGCGCGGCGACCCGTGGCAGGAAGAGAGGCATAGTTGGTAACCCGTCGCACACTCCTCTTATCGACCGTCTTGGCGGGGTGCAGCCGGAAACTTGCTCCCCGTTACCCGGGCTGGCTGTTCGTCGGCAGCGAGGCGGAGAAAGGTATTGTAGTTGCGGACCTGGCTGAATTCAAACGCGTCACGACCATCCCGCTGGGAGAAGCACCCAAAGAGATTTTCGTCACCCAGGCAGGCGTTTTTGCCACCTGTGCGGACGCGCGTGAGGTAGTTCAGATTGATGCGAGCCGTTTGAAGGTAACCCGCCGCATCAATCTTCCCGGTCATATTGTCAGCGCGGGACAAATGGGCCAGAGCCCCATTCTGGCTGTGCTGATGGATCGTCCCGCCAGTCTCGGGATGCTGGATCTGCCGTCGGGAAAAATCGCCGCGAAGGCACTGTTACCGCAGGGCGATGCCCCATCCGCGCTGGCGGTCAGTCCGAATATGGCGGCAGTGGCGGCGGGCAAACGTATTTTGCGATTCCTGCCCACCTCCACCTCCGCCATTGGTGAGACCGATATCGGCACCCGCGCCGGACCCATGCTGTTCCGGAACGACGGCAAGAGCATCTTCGCAGCGGCGGCTGATACCCGCGAGATTATTTGCCTGGACGCCGCCTCCGGTGGACTGCTGAGCCGACTTCCCGTCGCAATGGCTCCCCGGCATTTGTGCTTCAACTCCGATGGCGGCCAGATGTTCATCACCGGTTCCGGTCTGGATGCGGTGGTGATTGCCAACCCTTATCAAAATGAGATCGACCAAACGGTGAGCGCCGGGCATGAGCCGGAAGCTCTAGCCGTTCAAGCGGAGCAGAACGTGCTTCTGGTGGCCAATACCTCCACCGGGAATCTCACTCTGCTGGATATCGATACCCGCCGACTGGCGGCCACAGTGACGGTGGGCGGACACCCCGGGCTGATTCTGGTGACACCGGGCGGTGAATATGCCCTCGCCGTGAGCCGGGATTCCGGTGATGTCTCGGTAATTCGGCTGGCAACCGTTCTGGACCGCAAGCAGCGAACCAAGCCGGTGTTCACGGTGTTCCCAACCGGTGGCAGGGCGCGCTCGGCGGCTATCGTGCCGTTTGTGAGGTAAAACCGGCCAGGTCTGCAATGGCCAGCCGCCCGGTATACATCGCCATCCCTACGGCAGCATGGATGCCGAGGGCATCCAGAGCGCCAATGTCTTCCATGGTGGTGATGCCTCCGGCTGCGGTGATTTCATGGTTAGTCGCCGCGCGCAGCCGCCGGAACCAATCCAGATCGGTGCCCTGCATCATGCCTTCTTTATCCACGTAGGTGCAGAGGAATCCGCCGCAGTATGGCTCCAGGCGTGAGATGACCTCTTCGGCTTTCAGCCCGGTGGATTCCACCCAGCCTTTCACCACCACTTCGCCATTCTTTGAATCGAGCGCGATCAGGATACGCTCCGGACCAATGGCCTGGGCGATTTCTTCCATCGCCGGCGCAAACGCCGCGGTACCCACAATCACCCGCCAGGCTCCTTGCCGGATCAGCTCCCGGGCTCGCTCCGCAGTCCGGACGCCACCACCCACCCGGCAACGCGCCCGGGTAGCCAGGGTTTCCACAATTTCGTGGTTCGCGCCACGGCTCAGTGCCGCATCCAGATCAATCACCTGGATTTCCGGAAACGCGGCAAAGCGCCGCAGCATCTCCAGCGGGGCCGCGCCCTCCAGCGCCTTCTCACGGCCCTGCACCAACTGCACGACTTTGCCATCCATCAGATCAATGCAGGGGATAATCATGGGCGAACTGCGATTCCTTTGCCGCCCAGGAAGGTCTTCAGTTCGCGAACTGTGTAAGTTCCATAGTGGAAAATTGAAGCGGCCAGCGCGGCATCGGCGCGACCGGTGTGGAAAACCTCTTCAAAGTCTTCCGGCTTTCCCGCGCCGCCCGAGGCGATCACAGGTATTCGGGTCGCCGCGCTCACGGTGCTGGTGAGGGCACAATCGAAGCCAGTTTGCACGCCATCGGTATCCATGGAGGTAAGCAGGATTTCGCCCGCCCCCAGCGCCTCGCCGCGCTGCGCCCATTGAATGACGTCGATGCCCTCGTCGTGGCGCCCGCCGCGGGTAAAGACATTCCACCCGCCGTCCACGCGCCGCCGGGCGTCAATGGCCAGCACCACGGCCTGCGCGCCAAACTCCTGGCTCAATTCCGCAATCAGATCGGGCCGGTGAACGGCCGCCGTGTTCACGCTGACCTTGTCCGCACCAGCCCGCAGAACTCTTCGGGCATCGGCAACGGCGCGGATGCCTCCGCCTACGGTTAGCGGGATAAAGACCTCCCGCGCAGTCCGCTCCACCACGTCGACCATCGTGTCTCGTTCACCGCTGGATGCTGTTATATCGAGAAAAACCAGTTCATCCGCACCCTGCTGGTTATAGCGCGCGGCGAGCTCCACCGGGTCACCGGCATCGCGCAAGTTGACGAAGTTGACACCCTTCACCACGCGTCCGTTGGTTACATCAAGGCAGGGGATAATGCGGCGCGTCAGCATGCGGGCATCTCCGCAAAGCGCCGCATGACATCCAGACCCGCCGGGCCTGATTTTTCCGGATGGAACTGCACGGCGAAGATGTTTTCATGTTCAATCGACGCGGTAAATGGCTCGCCGTAGTCTGCCACAGTGGCGGTGGCGGGGATGATGGGCGCGTAGTAGCTGTTGGCAAAATAGAAATGGGGGGCACCGTCGAATAACCGGGAGGGGCGCAACGTTGCCACCTGATTCCAGCCCATGTGGGGTACCCGCAAGGGTGGCTGGAAGCGGCGCACTTCGCCGGGGAAAACCCCCAGACCACGAACCTCCGGCGCTTCTTCGCTACTCTGCAACAGCGCCTGCAGGCCAAGGCAGATACCCAGAAAAGGAACACCGCTCTGGATACGGTCCACCAGGGTTGCGCGCACCGCCATTTCATCCAGCGCCCGCATCATCTGCCCAAAGTGCCCTACGCCCGGCAGCACAATCCTGCTGGCCCGCTCAAGCCCCGCAGCATCATGCACAATCTCAAATTCAAAGCCCAGGGCATCCAGTGTGTTGCTCACGGAACGCAGATTTCCCGCGCCGTAATCGAGGATGGAAATCAAAGCAGACCTTTGGTGGAGGGCAGCACGTCTTTCATCCGTTTGTCTGTGGAGCAGGCAAACTTCATGGCGCGGGCAAAGCATTTGAAAATAGCTTCGATTTTGTGGTGGTTGGACCGGCCATAGAGAATTTTCGCATGCAAATTAGCGCCCGCATGGTGCACGAACCCGTCAAAGAAATCTTCCACCAGTTCGGTTTGCAGATCGCCCACCAGACGGACCTTCACCCGGTCTTTGTACACCAGTGCAGGGCGGCCCCCGAGGTCCACTGCAACTACGGCCAGGGTCTCGTCCATGGGCATTACGAAGTAGCCGGCGCGGTTAATTCCCTTGCGATCGCCCAGGGCTTTCGCCACCAGTTGTCCCAGCACAATCCCGGTGTCTTCCACGGTGTGATGCTGGTCCACGTCGAGGTCGCCTTTGGCTTCGAGGGTGAGGTCAAATCCCCCATGGCGTGCGAACAGTTCCAGCATGTGATCCAGAAAGCGGATGCCGGTGGAAATCTGTGCGCGCCCCTTGCCTTCGAGGGTCAGGCTGCCACGAATCTTTGTTTCGTTGGTATTGCGTTCGATGGAGGCTTTTCTCATGCGATCACCGTCTCAATCTGATTTACGTTGTCGATAATGGCGACCGCTTCTTCCTTGCGGAAGAGCGCGAGCAAGTCGTCACTGCGATTTTCCATGCCCGCTGCAATACCCACAAACGGAACACCGGCAGCCCGTGCACTGCGCGCGTCGTCCACCGTATCACCTACAAACCAGAGGCGCGCATCGGGCCGCGCACGTTGAATGGCGATCAGGCCATCGGGCGCGGGTTTGCCCCGTTCCACATCTTCTGCGCAGATGCTGGGCGCAAAGCAAATCCCGGGCACGAAGCGCCGCAGAGTGAGGTCGAGTTCGTAGCGGTCGCGCCCGGTGAAAATGGCAAGGTCGCGGGTCTGGTTGAGGCGCTGCAGCAGGGTCGCTTCCGGTAGCCATTGTTCACGCAAAATGAGACCGTCGCCGTTCCTGCCGAGGAAGAACTCATTGAATTTCTCCACCACCTGGTCGAAGGGCAACGCCACCCCAAGGTCAGAGGCAATCTTCTGTGACAGTGCCCAGTCATTGTTCCAGCCGCCTTGGTTCTTGTAGTCCTGAATGGAATCGAGTTCGATGCGCTTCCCGGTAAAGTGTGCCACGGTTTCCACGATCGATTGCCGATACGATTGGCTCACTTCCACCAGCACGCCGTCTACATCGAAAACGATTATGGTGTCCAGATACCCTCCAGAGCTGCAAGAAAACTCCCGATCTGTTCCCGGGTGCCGATGGTCACACGTACCCAACCGGGCAGTTCATAGCTGCGGTCGCGAACCAGCACGCCCCGTTCGCGCAGCGCATCGCGAATGGCAATAGCGCGGTCGCCTGCGTGAAACAGAACGAAGTTGGCCTGGCTGGGAATGTAGCGAATACCCAGCTTCCGCAGGCCTTGCGTTGCCAACTCGCGCGCCGCAAGCACCTCAGCCACATAGCTGTTCATGTATTCGGTGTCGCTCACGGCCACGGTGGCGGCGGCCGCTGCCAGCGCATTCACGCTGTAGGGCGACTGCGCTTTGCGCATCCAGGCAACATTGTCAGCGGCAGAAAAGATGCACCCGCAGCGCATCGCCGCCATTCCCCAGGCTTTGGAAAATGTTCGGCTGACGAACAGATTCGAATCGTGCTGAATCCAGGGCAAAACGGTTGCGCCCGCAAATTCGTAGTAAGCCTCATCAATGAGCACCGCCGCGTGTGGGGCCGCATCCAGAATTCGCCGGATGTCTTCCGGTTCAATGCCGGTACCTACAGGGTTGTTTGGATTCGCAATCAGGATGGCGCGGGTCGCAGGGGTGATGCCATCCAGCAAGGCCTGCACGGGAAAGGCAAAACTCTCCGAAGTGTAAGGTACTTCGCGGATAAGTGCTCCCGCAGCCTCCGCGTAAAACCGATACATGGCGTACGACGGATGCACCAGCAGCACTTCGTCGCCTTCACTGACGAAGGTATTGATGAGGACCTGAATGGCCTCATCTGTTCCGTTGGTCATGAGGAACTGGTCACGGGCCACGCCGAAATACTTCGCCAATTCCTCAAAGGCCACGCTGTACTCGGGATAAACGGTTAACGCCTCGGCCGTCACCACTTCCCGCAGGTATTCCAGCACGCGCGGCGAACAGCCCACGGTATTTTCGTTGAAGTCGAGACGCAGCTTTCCCTGGCGGCCTTCGGCTGGCGGCTTGTAGGCGGCCATGCGGCGAATGGCCGCGCGTGGCTCAGGCATGGCGAACCTCCACCGAACGTGCGTGGGCTTCCAGGCCCTCTGCCCGTGCCAGTGTAGTGACGGCGGGTGCGATTGCGGCGAGGCCGGCCGGAGTCAACTCCTGCACGGAGATTACCTTTACAAAATCTGCGGACGAGAGCCCCCCGCGAATCCTTGCCGCTCCGGAAGTAGGCAGAACATGGTTCGGTCCTGAGGCATAATCGCCTGCTGCTTCCGGGCTGGAAGGGCCCAGAAATACGCTCCCGGCGTGCCGTACCAGGGGCAATAAACCCGCATCGTGCAGCGCCAGATGTTCCGGCGCAAGGTTGTTGGAGAATTCTATTGCCTGCTCCAGAGAATCGAAGATCACAATGGCGCTGCCACTTTCGATGGCTTGGCGCGCTACTCCGGCAGTCGGCAACACCGCCAGCTGGTGTTCGATCTCTGCCGCAACTGCCGCAGCCAGGGTTCTGGATGTGGTCAGCAGAATCGCCGAGGAGTCCACATCATGCTCGGCCTGCGCCAGCATATCGGCCGCCAGTGCGCGGGGGTCACCTTCCGCAGTAACAATCACAATCTCTGTTGGCCCGGCCACAAATTCAATGCCCACTTCGCCCGCCAGTAGTTTCTTGGCCGCTGCCACATAGATATTTCCCGGACCCACAATGCGATCCACACGCGGCACCGTCTCTGTGCCGAAGGCCAGCGCCGCAATGGCCTGGGCACCGCCCATGCGGAACAAATCTGTGACTCCCAGCCAGTCGGCCAGGCCCAAAATCTCCGGACTCGGATTGGGGCACGCCGCGCAAATAGTCCGCACTCCCGCCACCTGCGCCGGAATCACCGTCATCAGCAGAGTGGAGGGCAGGGGATAGCGCCCCGCCGGAACATAGGCCGCCATGGAATCAAGCGGACGCACAATCTGGCCCAGCCTGCGCCCGTCGCCGTAATCGACCCAGGTCTCACGCGGCAGTTGGGTCTCGGCATACTGGCGGATATTGCGGGCTGCAATTTCCGCTGCTGCGCGCATTTCCACCGAAAGTGAACCGGCCACCGGGATCCGCACGCTGTCGCCGGTGAAGCCGTCGAATTTTCGTGCGTATTCCAGTAACGCCGTGTCGCCGCGTGCCCGCACGTCGTCGAGGATTGGTGCCACAATGCGCTCAGCCTCGCGCAACATAGCAGGGTTGCGTTGCCGCAAGGCCGTCGCTTCGGTCTGTTCCAGTATGCGGATCATTACATTACGATCTTGTTGAGCGGATATTCCACGATCCCCTGCGCGCCGGTTTCCTTCAGCCGGGGAATAATTGATCGCACGGTGATCTCTTCCAGAATGGTGTGGACGGCGACCCAATTCTCATCGGAGAGGTTGGAAATAGTGGGCTGTTTCAACGCAGGCAATACCGCCAGCAGTGCCGCCAAATTCTTTTTCTCAACATTCAGCCACAGTCCCACCTTGCCCAGCGCATTGATTGCACCCTGCAGCAACATGCGGATATCTTCCAGCTTGCGCCGCTTTTCCGCATTCTTCCACGACTCCACATTGGCAATCAACTGGGTATTCGATTCCAGTACGGTCTCAATAATACGCAGCTTATTAGCTCGCAGTGACGACCCGGTTTCAGTGACCTCAACAATTGCGTCGGCCAGTTCCGGCGGCTTCACCTCCGTCGCGCCCCAGCTGAATTCCACCTTCGCCGTCACGCCGTTGGCGGCCAGATAGCGCTTCGTGGCTTCCACCAGTTCGGTGGCGATGATCTTGCCCTCCAGATCTTTCACTGAGCGAAACGGCGAGTTCTCGGGTGCGGCCAGCACCCAGCGCACTTTACCGAAACTTTGTTTGGCGTAAATCAGGTCCGCCACGGTGACCACGGTTGCGCCGGTCTCCACAACCCAGTCGTATCCGGTGAGTCCGGCGTCCAGAATGTCGTCTTCCACATAGCGCGCCATCTCCTGGGCGCGGATCAGCATGCATTCAATTTCCGGATCGTCAATGCCCGGAAAGTAGGATCGGCTGGCCGATGTGATTTGAAATCCCGCCCGGCGGAACAGATCAATGGTCGCGTTCTCCAGACTGCCCTTGGGGATACCCAGTTTGATTTTCATACTCCGTATACCGCTTTCGGATCGAACGCCCGTACTTCACTCTCCACCCATTCACCATCCACCAGCTTGCGGAAGAAGCAGCTCTGATAGCCCTCATGGCAAACACCCGGACCCTGCGCTTCCACCCGGACCAGCACCGCGTCGCGATCGCAGTCCGTGGATATCTGCTTTACCAGCAGACGGTGGCCCGACGATTCGCCCTTCATCCACAGCTTGTTGCGGGACCGGCTGTAGAAATGGACAAAGCCGGTTTCCACTGTTTTGCGGAAAGCTTCTTCATTCATGAAGCCAACCATAAGGACACGGTCGGTAGTGTCGTCCTGCACAACCGTTGCGGCCAGTCCATCGAGTTTTGTAAAGTCTATTTGCATTTGTGTTTGAGCCATCAAAAAAAAATAGCCCGCCGTTTCCGGGCGGGCGCTGGGGTAGTACAGAAAAGGTTGCGTTACGCGTGAGCCCGCCGCGGCGCAGTATGCCCGTGATGATGATGGTGGCGGTGATACGGTGCGGCAAACATTGAGCTTTTAGCTTAGCATCCCGTATGGAATCCCCGAGGGCATACGGGAGCGGAAGCAGATCGAATTCAAAATCATGGAGCCCGTCGATCTTAAAACCCTCTCCACGCGAGAGAGCGATCAAGTGGCATGGAAGGAAAACGTCGCCGATACGGATGATGTCGCCGAAACCCTCGCTGCCTTCGCCAACGACTGGTCTAATCCGGGCGGCGGTTACGTTGTTGCGGCGCCAAAGAAGACCGCGACGACAACGGCTTTCCCCGGCTGGTAAGCGCAGGCCTGTCGGCACCTCGCCTGAAGGAAGTGGAAGGCAGAGTGCTCACTGCCTGCCGCGAACGCGTTTCGCCTTTCATCGCCCCCCTGATGGCTGAGTTGCAGGCGGCTACTCCCGACAAACGTGTTCTCGTCTTCATCATGCCCGCAACCCGCGCGGCCCACCTGTTTCGTCGCCGCGAAAGCGCCGGAAACTAATATGTCCGTATCAGCCGCGAAACCCGTGAGGCCAGAAACGGCGTTCTGCGGGAACTTCTGGTGCGCAAGGGCGAACTCCCCGAATGGGACCGCCGCGTCTGCACCACCGCAACCGTTAACGATCTCGACCTGCTCGCCCTCCGCGACACCTTGCAGCGCATGGGCGTGTTCCAGCCGGATCGCAGTATCGACTACTACCTTTCCGACACGCAGTCGCTCAGCCCCTTCGTGCCGCCGCTGTGCTTCCGCGAGCCACTCACAGGCGTCATGCGCCCGCGGAATTTTGCGATGCTGCTGTTTGGGCGCAGCGTCCAGTCCTACATTCCTGGAGCGTATTCGCTTTTCCCGGTTTACGCGGGTCCGGATCGCGCCGAACCGCATGCGGAGCGTCACGAGCTTGCGGGTACACTGATCGACCAGACCCGGCGCCTCTTCGAACTCCTTGATGTGCAGCCCTGGGTGGCTTTCGACAAGTCCGACAGGTTGGCTCCCAACGCTGTGAACTACCCTCCCCAGGCACTCCACGAAGCGATGATCAATGCGCTTGCACACCGCGATTACGAAATGGCCGAACCTGCCCGCATCACCGTGTTTTCTGACCGTATAGAGGTCCTGTCGCCAGGTTCGCTTCCCACCGGGGTAGCGGAGAAGGAGTTTCGCCTGGGACGGGCATCCCCGCAGTGGCGCAATCAGTGTCTGGCCTGGTTCCTCAATCGCCTCCAGTTAGCCCAGGCTGAGGGTCAGGGGATCCCCACGATTCTGCGCTCTGTGCGTGAAGAGGGCTGCCCGCCGCCCGAATTCCGACCAGGGTTACCTGCATACCGCCGGCGGATCCCAGACATACCCGGGTCGGGAAAGCCCGGTGAATGTTAGTACGTTCCTGATTTTACTAATCATTTATGCGCTATTATGATCATGTTCGTAGACAACCTGATAAGACGGTGCGGTGGAAACGATCATGCTGGCGGTCGCACACTGTGATGATTTTTGGGGTACTCTTACTACCACACAAAATGAGTTCTACCATGAAAGTACTAATCCTCGCGGGCATATTGGCGGCATTCACTTCGAGCGCGTTTGGTCAGGCCAGTTGCAACTTCTTCAGCGCAATGACGAACCTTATCCGGGTGGAAGGCACGACTGAGCAGGTTGCCCAAGTCAATTTCTCCTGCACTGCCAATGGTCAGGCCACGCCCGCCGGTACGGCTACCGTCCAGGTCTTCGTATCGCCGGCTCTTCCTGTCACCAGCAAAGTCCTCAGCGGCGGCACCGGTACTACGGAAGCACTGATTCAGGTGAATCGCCAGACTCCGGGCACCAACGTCCCGGGCGCAGCCGGTAGCGTTCAGGGCATTGTCAGCGGTTCTACCGTCAACTTTTCGGCAGTGCAGGTGCCGGCTCTTGCGCCGGGTGACTCGTACTCGGTTGTGATCTCTAATATCCGTGTGAACGCCACCTCGCTCGCCGGTGGTTCTGGTACTCCTCCCTCCATCAGTGAGTCCGTATTCATCACCGGCAATGCCGGCAGCATAACTCCCACTGCTGTCTCGAACATTACAGTTTCCTTTGCCGAGGACGGTCTGGGTACTTCGGGTCTACGCAAGGCCTTCACCATCGGGGCCGGGACCCCTGGCACGGCGACAGGCTGGCCGGTTGGTACAGGCACCCTTCCCGGCGTGAACAATTTTGCGGTGTGTAATGCTTACAGCCCGGTTGCCGACGATATTAATGTCACCGCCGCCGGTGCCGCTTCGGGCGCGAGTCTTGCGTTCGTGGTTCGGGTTGCGGAAAACTTCGCGACCGCCTTCAAATCGGCTGGCACAGAGCAGTCTCAGATCGGCGTTACCGCCGGGGTGGGTAATGCAGTCACTACAGGGACCGCTTCCAGATCACCTTCGCCAATGTGCCGTCCAACGTCAACCTGTTTGTTCCCAATGGCCGGATATTCACCAACAGTTCTGGCAGCGCCCAGGCCCAACTGACCGCAGCGGGGGCAGGCGCGGTTTTTAGCTCCGTTCCTTCGACCACCAGTACTTCCGTCATCACCACTGACACGGGCCTGGGCCTCTTTACCGGGAACTCTCTGGCGCCGGTTTCACTTTCGGCGGGCAGCGGTTCGGCAGTATTTGAAGTCCTCGTTGACGACGCGAACAACCTCGACCGTTTTGACATCCCGGTATATGTGGTCATGGCCGCCAACACGGTGCCGGTTTCGGCAACCCCCATCAGTGTCAGCGTGAGCTACATCCCGCTTGGCTCCGCCTTGATCCCGAATTTTGTGGTCTCTTCCAGTACCGTCTCACTGACCGGATCTGTTTTCTCTGGTTGTAATGTCTCGCAATCGATCACTTTTACGGCGCCAAACAATGTAGCGTTCGGTGGGGCGGTGACTTTAACCGCCGCTGCCAGTTCAGGACTGTCGGTAAACTTTGCCTCCAATACCCTCCCGGTTTGTACCGTCAGCGGCGCCGCAGTCACGCTGCTGGGTGCCGGCGCCTGTTCCATCACGGCGTCCCAGGCGGGCAACGGAACCTATGGGGTGGCTACACCGGTTACGCAAAGTTTTACCATAACTCCCGCCAGCCAGACCATCATCTTCACGCAGCCCGCTAATGCGGCGCTGGGGAGCGGAGCGGTAACCCTCACGGCCACCGCAAGCTCAGGCCTTGCCGTTAGCTTCGCCTCTACGATTCCGTCCGTTTGTACGGTGACCAATTCCACGGTGACCCTGCTATCTGTGGGGAGTTGCGCCATCACCGCCAGCCAGGCCGGGAACGCCAATTATGCCGCGGCCACGCCGGTCACTCTGGCATTCTCCGTGCTGACTCCGGCCAATCTGGTGACGCTGGCTGTGGGGAGCGGCGCGGCAGCCATCGGGCGAACCGTGGAACTTCCGATTAAAATCAGCATGACGGGAACCGCGGCACCGGCCGGATTCCAGATGGATCTCGGGTTCGATGCGGTAAAACTGAGCTTCGTTTCGGCGCGGGTTGGAGAGCAGTCCACCGCAGCTGGCAAGGGGCTGTCCAGTTCCACCCTTCCCAACGGCCTGGTACGGCTTCTGATCACCGGTGTCAACCAGAACACCATTGCCGCAGGCCCTGTGGCTTATGCCTCGTTCCAGCTCACCAGCGGCTTCACCTCCGGCACCAGCGCCATTACTGCGGCGAACTGTGCTTCGACAGACCTCTCGGGTGGCTCGCTTTTTACATCGTGTGCCGGAGGCTTAATCAAATATGCCACCTGCGACATCAACGGGGACGGAAACACGAATGTTTCCGACATTCAGCTGGTCATCAACGAGGCCCTTGGCGTAGTACCGGCAACGCACGATCTGAACGGCGACGGGGTGGTGAACGTAGTGGATGTGCAGATTGTTATCAACGCGGTGTTGGGGCTGGGCTGCAACGCGCATTAGCCGACGCCCCGACCCGGAAAAGGAGCATTTATGAAAAAAACGGTAAAACTGGTGATGCTGGGGACGCTGGCACTCTCTGGTCTTCAGGCGGCGGATTTGATTCTTGAGCCGGCTGCGGGGACTCAGGGTCAGCTGCAATTGCGCCTCGCGGCGGAGCAGGAGACCACCGCCGGACTCCAGTTCGACCTGGAGTACGACGACTCGCTGGTGAAGGTGGAAGTGCTGCCGGGCACAGCCGCCGTTCTGGCGGAAAAAACCGTGCAATCGGCTTCCCCGTCACCGGGCCGGTTACGGATTCTGGTGATCGGATTCAACCAGAATGTGATCACAAACGGAGTTGTTGCTCTGGTACGTGTGTCGCCAATAGGCGAGACACGCTCCTCTCCCTCGACGAAAGTTCGTTTGGCGGGCGCGGCGGCTACGGATCGATCGGGCGCGGATCTGGAACTCGTAGCCAGGGGCCTGGAGCAAATCGTACGGGCTGTAGAACACCGGAATAACTAGGCGGGATTGCGGGCAAATGACATTCGGGGGAAACTTCGCGAGCCGATGCGCTTTAGTCGCCGCGCTAACCTGGGGCACCGCCAGCCTTGGGTTCGGACAGGCTACCTGCCAGAGCGCGACAGCTGTGCCCGTCTCCATCCGTGCCGAAGGGAAGACCGAACTCCTCGCCGACCTGAAGATTACCTGCACCACGGGCGCAAGCTCATCCACCGCCGGAACCGCCACTGTCCAGATCTTCCTTTCACCCGCGCTGCCCGTAACCAGCAAGATTCTGAGTAATACGACCCGCGCAACCGAGGCGACAGCAATTACCCCCGCCGGTTCGGCCACGGGGACCACGTCGGGCTCCTCGGTGATTTTTTCACAAATCCCGGTGCCGGCGCTACTTCCCAACTCCTCGTACGACATAACCGTTACCAACATCCGGGCAGATGCTTCCGCGTTGAATTTTTCCGATGGTTACTCCACGATAAGCATGGTGGCGTTTGTGTCCGGTTCAGCGGTAGTCCCAACAGCGACCTCCACAGTCCCGATAGGCAGCGTCCTGTCGGGTTTACTCGCGACCGGCTCAGCAGGAGTTTTTCCCGCGTGCAGCAGCGTGACTCCAGCAGCCGGACCATTTCTTGTGGCCCGCCTGAGCGAAGGCTTTGCCTCTGCGTTTAAGCTGCGGGGGGGATCTGGCAACAGCACTCCGGGTGCGGCTTTCACAGCAAACACGGAAACCGGCTATTTTGTCATCCTCGGCGCAGTCAATAACCAGGCGACCGCCTCGTCGCGTGTTCGTGTACTGTTTAACAACCTGCCTGCCGGCGGCACAGTCTTTGTTCCGCTCGTACTTACTGCGGCGGGCCTGAATCCAACGACCCTGACTCTGACCGCCACCGAAACCGGTACGTTTTCTGCCATCGCGGCCAGCAACCAGGCAGGATTGCCAGCCTCTCCTCAACTGGGAGCGCTGACTGTAACCAACGGTGCCGCCGAGGCCGTGTATGAGGTAACCGCCCAAAACGCGGCGACGATCGATGCCTTTACCGTGCCGGCTTATCTGAGCGCCACATCCGCGTCGATCGCAGTTCTAGCGGGGCCGATTACCGCAGTGGTCGGGTTTGTTCCGGTTGGCGCGGCCAACAATGTCCCCAATTTTGCCGCCGGTACCGTGACTTTCGCCGCCACCCCAATCACCGCATGCACCCCAGGCACGATTTTCCCCGCCGTTCTGCCCAGCGCGGCTCAGGGAGGCCCGTATTTTCAGCCTTTGATCTCGGACTCGGCGAACAACTGGAGTGTATCTGCGGGAACCCTGCCTGCCGGCCTGGCGCTGGACGCGGTCAACGGCATCCTGAGCGGCACTCCTGCGGTCAATGGATCGTTCTCGTTCACCATAAAGGCGGTGGATGCCGCGAACAATCAGGCGGTTCGTACCTTTACACTGCAGATCAATCCGGCCCTTGCCATCACCACGACTTCTCTCCCGGCAGGGACCCAGGGCACTGTTTACACGCAAACCTTGAACGCTAGCGGTGGCATCGGACCGTACACGTGGGGTTTCGTGGATGGTGGCTTGTCTATTCTGGGCGCTAGTTTCGTCACAGCCACTGGTCAGGTCACGCCTTCGGGTTTTCAGACGACGGGGCAACTGAAAGCCCGCCTGGCCTCTCCCGGCACGCAAACCGGAACGGTGAGGGTAACCGACAGTGCAGGAAACGCAGCTTTCCAAACTCTGACGCTGCAGATCAACGCGGCGAATTCATTTTGCTCCCAGGCTTCCTCACTCACAGTGCTGGCCCGCGCTGAGAGTACCCGCGAGCTTTCCGGTGATCTGACCTTCTCCTGCACAGGCGCAGGCGGGACGGTGGATGTCCAACTCGCCATGGCCGCGGGAAATACCAGCGTGCCTCTGACCAGCAAAGTTTTGAATATCGCCTCCGGCGCGACCGAGGCCACCCTGACCACTTCCACTGGCACCACACAAGGAATACTCTCCAGCGGGGGCAGCCTGTTGACGTTCCCCTCCGTGGTTATTCCGCCGGGTTCGGTTTCGGTCGGCATCAGCAACGTGCGCGTCGACGCCACGGTGACCGCTCCAGGCCTCGGAATCCCTCCCTCCATCAGCGCGTACCTGGCACTGGGGAACATTCCTAATTCCATTGAAGGCTTTGGGGTTATTACCGCTTTCTCGCAGTATGGTCTGGCGAGCTGGAACGTCACCGGGGCCAAGGCCTTCACTGCCTGCCAGGTGCTTTCCGCATCCGCCGGACCGGCATTTACGGTCAACGTTCCGGAAAACTTTGCCAGTGCATTTAAGGCGCGTGGCGACAGCGTCAGCAATGCGTCCCGCGATCTCGAAACTGCTCATTTTGTCACCATAGCCGGCGTGAACAATCAGGCTAATTCCGGTACGCGGTTCCGTGTCCTGATCAAGAACGTCCCCGGCGGATTGAGTGTCTACATGCCCACGGTTTTGACCTCTACCAGCGCCTTCGGTGGCGCCGCTATGGCCACTTTGACTGCTTCTGAAACCGGGCCGTTCGCCGCAGTGAGCGCGGTGGTGCCAAGCGGGGCCAATACTTTGCCCGCCGCGCCAGGCCTGGGACAGGTGCCGGTAGTCAATGGTGTCGGTCAAGGCGTTTATGAAATTACGACAGCCGACGCCTCGAATCTGGACACCTTCAACGTCGCGATTTATTTTGCCGGTGCCGGAGCGGCGGCAAGCATAACCGCATCGGTTGATCTCGCTCCGGTTGGGGCGGCATCCAACATCCCTTCCTTTGGAGTCACGAACACACCCGTCGCCGCAACGGCCATTTTTTCCTGTGCCACACCGTTTATCTCCAGCGCAAATCTGCCGTCGGCCACGTCGGGAATCGCTTATTCCACCACGCTGACGGTGACCGGTGGAACACCTCCCTACAAGAGCTGGACGGTTAGTACCGGATCGCTACCGTCAGGACTCACCCTCAACGTCGCAACCGGCGTCATCAGCGGAACCCCCACGGCCGCGGCCGGCAGCCCGTACCGGTTCAGCGTCACAGTGAATGACAACGCGGCAAACACTTCCCCCGCGCAAAGCCTGGTGCTGGCGGTATCGCCGGCAGTAACTTCCACTGTGCTGACGGTGCCCACGAATCCCTCCATCTATGGCCAGCCGTTGACGCTTACGGCCACCGTCACGCCGGCGGGAGTGACGGGAGTAGTCACTTTTTACGATGGTGTCAGCCTTCTTGGATCCGCGGCGGTGATCGGAGGGCAAGCAACTCTAACCACCCGGCCCGCGAACGTCGGACTGCGAATTCTTCGGGCCAGGTTTCGGGGCAATGCCAATTACGCCGGCAGTGGCTCGGCTCCAGTGCAGGAAACCATCCGAACCTTGCCCGCCTCCGGCTTTACAACAGGCTTCTCGTCGTTCTCTGGTACAGACAATCAAGCTGTCGCCGTCGGCGACTTCAACGGTGACGGCATCCTGGATGCGGTAGTGACCAACTACAGCGACCCGAACGGTCTGGCTGTGTTCCTGGGGAACGGCGACGGAACTTTCAAGCCAGCCGTCAGGCAAGCTGCGTCTGCAACGCGGGTCAAAGTCGGAGATTTCGATGGAGATGGGCGGGACGACGTGGCCCTTGCGACTCCCGGTGGCCAAGTCTCCATTTTGCTCAGCAAAGGAGACGGGACATTCCGGTTCGGCGGATACGTAGACTCACCGGGCATCAAGGCCTTCGCACTTGCCGACTTGAATCTCGATGGCAAGCTCGACCTCGCCTTCACCGACGCGTCCGCTTCAGTCCGAGTGGCTCTGGGAAACGGAGACGGAACGTTCGGGACGCTCACAGCCTGGCCGGGTGGGAGCTCGGGGGTGCTGGCCATCGGCGATTTCAACGGAGATGGCAACCCCGACCTTGTGACCTCGGGGTCGCCAGGATTCAACTTTATTCCCGGCAATGGCGACGGGACATTTGGTGCGCCGGTATCCGTTGGCACCGGCACGTTCGCAGATGTAACGGTAGGTGACTGGAACGCCGACGGCAAGGCCGATCTTGCCTTTGCCGACGCGAATGCGCCGACCGTAACGCTGGTGTTGGGTAATGGTAACGGTACCTTCGCCGCACCCACCAGCGCTATGCTGGGCTCGTACAACAGACCCTTGCTGCTGGCCGACCTGGATGGTGATGGCAAAGCTGATCTTGCGGCACCTGGTGGGTACCTCCCCGGTAACGGCGATGGAACATTCCTCGCAGTCCGGTCGCTCGCCGCGCTCCAGTATTCTTTTTCCATCGCGCTGGGCGATGTCAACGGCGATGGTCGGCAGGATGTGATTGGACTTGGCTTCAATGGCTCGCAGGTCCTGCAGATCGTACCCGGTGTTCCTGCCAATTTGCTGCCTGTCGTTTCCTGCGTTCCCGGTGCGGGGCCGCGGTTCACCGGCACGGCGTTTACCATCACCTGCAGCGCTTCCGGCGGGGTCGCTCCTTACTCCTGGTTTCTGAGCGCCGGTAATTTGCCTGCCGGGATGACGCTGGATGCGATCACCGGCCTTATTTCCGGTACGCTGGCCAGCGGCGGCCAATACAGCTTTACGATAAAGGCGACTGACGCGAACATCCCAGGGCAGAACGGCACGCAGTATGTGACGTTTAACGTCGTCACCCCCCTGACGCTGGCGCCTGCGGTCTTGCCCCAGGGAGTCAACGGAGTGCCGTACTCGCCCACTCTACTGGCGCACGATGGAACCGCTCCTTATTCCTGCTCCATAACGACTGGCGCGCTTCCTGCCGGAATGAATCTGAACGCCGGAACCTGTGTGCTGAGCGGGACGCCCGCCGCAGTGGGTCAGAACACCTTCACTCTCAGCCTGACCGACAGCGGGAACCCTACCCAGGCGGCAACTCGCAGCTACTCGCTGGCAATCGCCGGGCTTGCGCAGTCGATCACGTTCGCCGCGCCAGCTAACGTATCGTTCGGTAGTTCTTTGACCTTAACCGCCACCGCCACCTCGGGACTTGCGGTAAGCTTCGCTTCCAATTCCCTTCTGGTTTGCACACTCAGCGGTTCCACGGTAACGCTGCTGAGCGCGGGAGCCTGCTTGATCACAGCGACTCAGCCGGGTGACGCAACTTTTGCCGCTGCGACACCGGTTACGCGAAGTTTTACCATCACTCCCGCCAGCCAAACCATCGTCTTCACGCAGCCGGCCAATGCGGTGCTGGGGAGCGGAGCGGTAACCCTCACGGCGACCGCAAGTTCAGGCCTTTCGGTCACCTTCGCTTCGACTCTGCCTACCGTTTGTACAGTGAGCAATTCGACGGTAACCCAGGTATCGGTGGGGAGTTGCGCCATCACCGCCAGCCAGCCCGGGAACGCCGGTTATGCCGCGGCCACTTCGGTCACGCAGGCATTCTTTGTACTCGCTCCTGCCAATCTGGTGACGATTGCCGTAGGGAGCGGCGCGGGAATTACGGGGCGCACTGTGGAACTTCCCGTCGCTATTGGAGCCACCGGAACTGCGGCACCGGCCGGATTCCAGCTGAATCTCGGCTTCGATGCCTCCAAGCTAAGTTTCGTTTCCGCACGGGCCGGCGAGCAATCCGCCGCCGCTGGTAAGGGCGTGGTCAGTTCCACACCGCAGAACGGGCAGATACGCCTCGTGCTTGCAGGTGTCAACCAGAACGCGATAGCCGCCGGTATTGGGGTCTATGCCTCGTTCCAACTCACCGCCGGCTTCACCTCGGGGGCCAGCGCAATCACCACGGCGAACTGTTCGTCCACCGATATCCCCGGAAATTCGCTGGTTACGTCATGCACCGGAGGATCGATCAAATACGCAAGCTGTGACATCAACGGCGACGGGAGCACAAATGTATCCGACGTTCAGATAATCATCAACGAGGCCCTCGGCGTAGTACCGTCGGCCCACGACCTAAACGGCGATGGAGCGGTGAACGTTGCTGATGTACAGATTGTGATCAACGCGGTATTGGGGCTGGGTTGCAACGCGCGTTAGAGTATCGCCGACCGAACTGGAGACTGAAATGAGTTTTACGACGAAAGTACTCGCCCTCGCCGTTGCCATGACGATGTTCACGTCAATCGCGTTTGGCCAGGCCAGCTGCTCCACCCCCACCGCGAACGCGACCCTCGTCCGCGCAGAAGGCACAAGTGAGCAAGTCGGCCAATTCAGTTTCACCTGCTCCGCGGGCTTCGCGAGTAGCGTACCGGCAGGGGCGGCCACCGTCCAGCTTTTTCTGTCGCCTTCGCTCCCGGTCACCAGCAAAGTTCTCAACGCCGCCACCGGTGCTACGGAAGCCCTCATTCAGGTGAACAATAGCGGGAATGTTCAGGGCATCGTCAATGGTTCAACCATTACCTTTTCGGGAGTTCAGGTGCCCGTTCTCGGGCAAGGTGGGTCGTATACCGTTACCATCTCCAATGTTCGTGTGAATGCCACCACCCTGAGCGTCGGCGGAAGTCTTCCTCCCGCTATCAGTGAAGCCGCGTTTATCAGCGGCAGTTCGAGCAGCATAAATCCCGCTGCTGTCTCTGCCACGGTTGCCTTTGCCCAGAACGGTCTCGGTATTTCGGATTTACGCAAGGCCTTCACCATCGGGGCCGGGGCCCCCGGCACGGTGACAGGTTGGCCGGCTGGTACGGGCACCGTTGCCGGTGTGAACACTTTTGCGGTTTGTAATGCTTACAGTCCGGTCGCCGACAACATCGACATCACCGCCGCCGGTACCGCTTCGGGTGGGAGCCTGGCATTCGTGGTTCGGGTTGCCGAAAACTTCGCGTCCGCCTTCAAGACTGCTGGGGCCGAACAGCCTCAGATCGGCCTTACCGCCGGGGTGGGCAATGCAGTCACCGCAGGGACCCGCTTCCAAATCGCCTTCGCTAATGTACCGGCCAACGTCAACCTGTTTGTTCCCAATGGCCGGATAAACACCAACATCCCGGGCAGCGCCCAGGCTCAACTGACCGCAGCCGCGGCAGGCACGGTTTTTAGTTCGGTTGCCGCTACCACCAGCACTTCCGTCATCGGCACGAGCACGGGCCTGGCCTTCTCTGCGGGGAACTCTCTGGCACCGGTTTCGCTTTCGGCTGGCAGCGGTTCGGCGGTATTTGAAATCCTCGTTGACGACGCGAGCAACCTCGACCGTTTTGACATCCCGGTGTACGTTGTCATGGCGGCCAACACGGTAGCGGCTTCCGCAACCCCGATGCGTGTCAGCGTGAGTTACAGCCCGATCGGCTCAACCGTAATCCCGAATTTCGTGGTGTCTGGCTTTACTGTCTCGCTGACTGGCCCTGTTTTCTCTGGCTGTAATGTTTCGCAGTCGATCGCGTTTACTGCGCCAGGCAATGTATCGTTCGGTGGGCCGGTGACTTTAACCGCCACTGCCACTTCGGGACTTTCGGTAAACTTTGCCTCCAATACCCTTCCGGTGTGTACCGTCAGCGGTTCCGTAGTCACGCTGCTCAGTGCAGGAGCCTGTTCGATCACTGCGTCTCAGGCGGGAAACGGGACTTATGCCGCAGCCACTCCGGTTACGCAAAGTTTCACCATCTCGCCCGTCAGCCAGACCATCAACTTTACGCAGCCTGCCAATGCGGTGCTGGCGGGCGGAGCGGTAACGCTCACGGCCACAGCAGGTTCGGGCCTTGCCGTCAGCTTCGCCTCCACCATTCCATCCTCTTGTACCGTGAGCAATTCCACGGTCACGCTGGTATCCGTGGGAAGTTGCGCCATCACCGCCAGCCAGACCGGGAACGCCACTTATGCCGCGGCCACTCCGGTTACCCGGACATTCTCAGTGCTGGCTCCGGCCAATCTGGTGACGCTGGCAGTGGGGACCAGTTCAGGATCCGCCGGGCGAACCGTGGAACTTCCCATTGCGATCAGCGCGACGGGAACCGCGGCACCCGCCGGATTGCAGATGGACCTCGGGTTCGATGCGGCTAAACTGAGCTTCGTTTCGGCGCGGGTTGGAGAGCAGTCCACCGCGTCCGGCAAGAGTCTCTCCAGTTCCACCCTTCCCAACGGCCTTGTACGACTGCTGATCAGCGGCGTCAACCAGAACACTATTGCCGCAGGCGCCGCAGCTTATGCGTCGTTTCAGCTCACTAACAGTTTCACTTCCGGGACCAGCGCGCTCACTGCGACGAACTGTGCTTCGACAGACATCTCGGGCGGCTTGCTCCTTACATCCTGTGCCGGAGGCTTAATCAGATACGCCACCTGTGACATCAATGGAGATGGAAACATCAATGTTTCCGACGTTCAACTGGTCATCAACCAGGCCCTTGGCGTCGTACCTGCAACAAACGATCTGAACGGCGACGGGGCGGTGAATGTCGCGGATGTGCAGATTGTGATCAATGCGGTATTGGGGCTGGGCTGCAACACGCGTTAGCGGTTTGAGCTGAAAGTCCCCAGTCAGATAGCGCCTGTTATTTCACCCGTTCCAAAACCACTTTATCCAACTGACTGGCGCTGGTAAGCGGCGTTTCCCCGGCGGCATACCCATTGCCCTGCAGAATGTAAGCCATCAAATACAGCACCTCTTTCTCCGTCAATCCGCCCGGATTCCCCTGCGGCATCGACGTCAGAATCCGGCTGTACAAATTCCGCGCCGTCTTCTTGTTCCACGAAGCCCAGAAGCCATCGCCGGTGAGCGCGGGGCCGGTGCCCCCGGTGAGGTTCATCGAATGGCAGTCGCCACATTGCTCCTGATACAGCGCCGTTGCCGCCTTCGCCTGAGCAGCAGTAAATATAGCCGGCGGTTGTGCGAACAGCGCCCCGGCACAGACCGCGAAGCCCGCGAATATCAATCTCCTCATGTCATTTGTTCGCTGCAGGTGATTTCAGCGTGAAGGCGATCCAGCCGGCGCCGTAATCCTGTCCACCCACCGGCACCACAATGTATTGCTTGCCCGCGGAGGAATAAGTCATCGGCGCCCCTGTGGTTCCCGCTGGCAGCGGATGTTCCCACAGCACCTGACCGGTAGCCTTGTCATAGGCACGGAACTGCACAGCGCCATGCGTACCGGCACGCCCGCTGACGGCGTCGCTGGAATCGCCCAAAAACAGCAGGGTCTTCGTCACCAGCGGAGCCGGTCTGCCGTTGCTCCCCAGGGGGGGCACGTTCAGCCCCTGTAGCGCCGCGTTGTTGCGCAGCCCATCATCGCCGTTAGCCACCTGCCACACCAAATCGCCCTTATTGAGATCGAAGGCCGTAATTCTGCCGTAGGGCGGCTTGAAGATTGGCAGGCCGGACGGCAGCACCGGCGGCTTGGGCAATCCCGGGCGCGGACCAGCTCCCTGTGGAGCCTCCTGCGGGATGCCGGTGGTAAACCGCCGATTCTGCGGGTTGGGTGGTTCAGGGTTGAAATCAATAATCGTGTAATCAATGGTCGCCCGCGGATCTTCTTGTTTGGTGAGCGCAAACACATCCGCCACTGTCCGCGACACCGCGTAGTACATGCCGGTCTCCGGATCGAACGCGCCGGTATTCCAGTTGCCCGAGCCCCAAACGCCGGGCACGATCAGCGACCCCTTCTTCCCATCCGGCTCATCGCTCAACACGGAGGGCGGCGTGAACAGCGGCCCCAACACGTAGTGCCGCGCAATTTCCTGCGCCTCTTTGTGCAATTCCGGTGTGAAGTCGATCAGATCAGCCTCGCTCAGACCCTGGCGATCAAAGGGCGGCGGTTTGGTGGGGAAGGGCTGGGTAGGCGAAGTCGCTTCCCCTGGCACTGTGGATTGCGGAACAGGCCGCTCTTCAATGGGCCACACAGGCTTGCCGGTTTCGCGGTCGAACACAAACAGGAAGCCATTCTTATTGGCCTGCATCACGGCCCTGATGAGCTTGCCGTTCACTCTGATATCTCCCAGCACGGGTGGCGCGGCGTTATCGTAATCCCACAAATCGTGATGCACCATCTGGAAGTGCCAGACCGGCTTCCCCGTTTTGACATTCAACGCAACCAGGCTATTCGCATACAAGTTGTTGCCGGGACGGTGCCCGCCATAGTAGGCCAACGTCGGCGCGGTCAGGGGGACGTAGACCATTCCCAGCTTCTCATCCGCCGTCATTGGTCCCCAATTGCCGATGCTCCCCACATATTTCCAGGATTCCTTGCCCCAGGTTTCGTTGCCGGGTTGCCCGGCTTCCGGCACTACGTGGAACGTCCACAGCAAGCGTCCGGTCTTTACGTCATAGCCGCGAATGTTCTCCGCCGCCGCTTCCTTCTGATTGCCCAGATCGCCCGATCCGCCCGCAAACGCTGCGCCGCCGGTTCCTCCAATCACAATCACATCGTTCACCACCATGGGTCCATTGCTGGCGCGGTAATACACATTGTCGGTTGTGGGCCAACGCAGGAAAACCTTGCCACGATCACCAAAATCGTAATCCGGCTCGCCGCTTTTCGCGTTAATGGAATAGAGGAACTGGCCGCGGATCGCGATGATCCGTTCGTCTTTGCCGCCGGGTCCGCCGCGCCAGTACTCCACCCCGCGCAGGCTCTGTCCCGCCGCCTCTTTGAACGAATTGGGAAAGGGCTTCTGAATCCATTTCGTCTTGCCCGTCGCCGGATCGAAGGCCTCAATCAGCCCAACCCCGTTCGAGGCATACAGCATCCCGTTCACCATGATGGGCGTGGCTCGCAGGTAATTCGATGGATTCAGATCGGGGAACTTGTCTTTGTACTCGGTATCCAGTGATGGTCGGCTCCAGGCAATGTCGAGATTGCTCAGAGTTGTTCTGTTGATCTGATCCAGGGGCGAATAGCGCTGGAAACCCTTGTCTCCGCCATAGGTGCGCCACTCCGTATCTGCGGCCACACACAACATCCCAAGGCTGCCGAGAGCGAACATCCAACCGCTGGATCGGAAAAGCATTCGTTCATGCTATCGGTGTGGCGCATTGGTGTCAACGCTCCGCATTCTCTACCAGACGCGGCAGGCCTTCGCCCTCACCATGGGCTGACTGGCCTTGCAGGCAAAGGTCTTCTGAAATTCGGGCATGTTGGAAACCACGCCATTAGCCCGAAATTTCGGGATGGCGTGGGGATTAGTCTGGGCTTGCAGGCGGGCCATTTCCACTGTCTCGTTCTGACACCACACCTGCGCGAAGCCCAGGAAGAAGCGCTGCTCCGGTGTGAAATCGTCTTTCTTCGGCAGACTCTTTGCGGCCAGACTGGAAGCCAGCGACATCCACGCGAGACGCAAACCGCCGTTGTCGGCAGTGTTCTCCCCCAGAGTCAACTTGCCATTCATGTGGACGCCTTCGCCCAAATCGTAGCTGGAGTACTGGTCAATCAGGCACTGTGCGCGTTGCTCAAAAGCGGTGACGTCGGTCGCGGTCCACCAGTCTTTTAGATTGCCATCTTTATCGAACTGTCGGCCCTCATCGTCGAAACCATGTGTCAATTCGTGTCCGATCACTGCGCCCACGGCACCGAAGTTGGTGGCATCGTCCACTGTTTTGTCGAAGAACGGCGGTTGCAGAATTCCCGCCGGGAAATTGATGTTGTTCATCTGCGGGTCGTAGTAAGCGTTCACCGTGGGTGGCGTCATGGACCACTCCAGCCGATCCACTGGCTTGCCGATTTTGGCAAGCTGGCGGGCGTATTCAAACTGATTCGCTCGCAGCGAATTGCCCAGTGCATCGCCGCGAACTACTTCAAGGCCACTATAGTCGCGCCACTGGTCCGGATAGCCGATCTTGTTGGTAATGGCGTGCAGCTTTTCCATGGCCTTCTTCTTCGTGGCGGGCGACATCCACGCCAACTTTTGCAAATCCTGTTCCATGGATTTTTCGATCTGCCTCACCATTTGTAATGTGCGCTGTTTGCCCTCAGTGCCGAAGGTTTTTTCCACATAGGCTTTGCCCAGAGCTTCGCCCAGATCGCCATCAGTGGAAGCGACGCAGCGCTTCCACCGCGGGCGCATCTCCTTCGCGCCCGTCAGGTAGGTGGAGTAGAACGCGAAAACTGCGTCATCAATATTCCGCGGCAGCATGCGGGACTGGCCGCGCATCAGATGCAAAATCAGATAGCTCTTCCATACATCCAGCGGCTGGGACTTGATGAGTTGTTCCTGCGCCTTAAAGAAGTCGGGATTCGCAACGTTTAAAACTTCCAGCTTCGGAGCGCCCAAAGCGGCAAAATACCTGCTCCAGTTGAAGGAATCGGCCAAGGCCTGGAATTCCGTCATCTTCATCATGTGGTAAAGCTTCGTTGGATCGCGGCGCGAGGTGACATCCATGGACGCCTTCGCCATTGCAGTCTCCAATTCCATCACCTGTTCCGCTCGCGAGCCCTGCATGCCCATCAGACCCAGCATCTTACTCATAAAAGCGACGTACTCTTTGCGGGTATCCGCGGCTTTCGCGTCATCGCGGAAATAGTAGTCGCGCTCGGGCAGACCAATGCCACCCTGATCAGCCCAACCGACGACGGCCGTGGAATCCTTCAAATCCTGCGACGAGCCAAACGAGAACAGTACGTCGACACCAGCGCGGTGCAGGCGACCGATGACTTCGGCCAGATCCTGCGGACTCTGCATGGCATTGATGCGATCCATCTCGGCCTTCAGCGGAGCCAGCCCTTTCTGGTTGATGGTTGTTTCGTCCATACAGGTGGCGTAGTAGTCGCCGATTTTCCGGGTGTTGGCGTCGGGAGTTTTCGCCGCCGAGGCCTCGTCCAGAATCTGTCGAAGAATAATCTGGTTATTCTGCTGTAGCTCGCTGAACCTGCCCCACGAGGATTCGTCCGATGGAATGGGATTGTTCTTCAACCACGAGCCGCAGGCGTACTGGTAGAAGTCTTCGCACGGATTCGTAGCGCGGTCAATCGCGCTCAAGTCAAATCCCGGCGTTGGCTTTAATCCGGGTGTTTGCCCGAGGAGAAGGGCCGGAACCAGACCCGTTGCAAGGAAGAAGGGGACAAGTTTCATACTTGTTCCAGTTTGGCATGAAGATCGGCCACCAGTGTTTTACCCGGGCCAAACTGCACAGCCGTTGTATTACCGCCACAGACCAGAATGCCGACTTTTTCGTTGGGTCCGGGGCGATAAGCGCCGGAAAGCAGCGCGGCCATGGCGGTGGCTCCACCGGGTTCGGCAGCCACCCGCATCACTTCCCACAACCGCGCCTGGGCCTCTTCGATGGCGGCGTCGGGCACCAGTACGGTTTGCACCACCCAAGCCTGCGCCAGCGGAAACATCATCTCGCCCACACGAAGCGGGGCCAGGGAATCCGCTGCCACTCCACCACTGGGCGCATCCACGGGATGCCCAGCCTGCATGGCCATGAACAGCGTGGGGCAAAGTTCAGGTTCCACGGCAACAATGCGCACCCTGCCGCGATACCACGCCGCGATACCACCGATCAGGCCTCCGCCGCCCACCGCAACCAACAACGTGTCGATGTGGGGCACCTGCTCTTCCAGTTCCAGGGCCAGAGAACCCTGGCCGGCCAGGGTTTCCGGCTGATTGAAAGCATGAATGGGGAGTGCACCGCTTTCCGCCGTCCAAAGGTCGCATGCCGCCAGCGAATCGGCGTATCGATCTCCGGTGATGGTGAGTTTTGCTCCATAACTGCGAATGCGATCGACCTTGGCTTGCGAAGCAACCACGGGCACAAAAATAGAGGCCGGGACGCCTGCTTTTTGCGCCGCCCAGGCCACTGCGGCCCCATGGTTCCCACCCGATGCGGCGGCCACACCGGCTGGCGGAATCTGGCGGCTCAGGACATTGAACATGGCGCCGCGCGCCTTGAAGGAACCGGAATGCTGCAGCAATTCCAGCTTGAAGGTTAAGGTGGATTCAGTCAAGCCAAAGTCGCTTGCATTGCATTCCACTACGGGTGTTCGGCGAATATGCGGCCGCGTTACCCGCGCTGCCTCCCGGATCATGTCTTGTGTGATCAAGCCGGTATTATTCAACTAGCGAATCCGCCCCAATTCCTCAGCGCTGAAGTGCAGATCGCGGTCCAGTTCCATCTCAAGCGTTGTGCCACGCGGCAAGATCACGTCGGCCCCGCGCGAGGCGAGAACCCCGGCCAAAGCGCCTACAGCCCCCGCTGCGGCACCCACGGCGGCACCACTTCCGGCGTGCCCCACCGCGGAGCCGATGATGGAACCAAGTCCCGTGGTGGTAGCCGTGGTTTTGGCAACGGTCCTCGCATCCTTTCCTCTGCTGCCCTCGCCCTGAATCCGCCCTTCTGCCTTATCCAGTTTGCCGGCGGTTTCGGCGGTGGCGATTCGTGCATCGAAATTGCGGCTCACGCCGTTGGGCAGGGTCAGAGTATCAAAGCGGACGTTGAGCGAAGACTTGCCTTTCACACGCCCGGCGCGCTCGGACTCTGTGACCTGGGCAGTAACGTAGGTTCCGATGGGGATGAGCAGCTTGCCGTCGCCAAACAGTGGTGCCGCCGTCTCAAGGTAGAGGCGATCTCCGGCTACCGTCCGCTTGGTATTGACGTCATTGGTAAGACGCAACAGCAGCCGGGTACCGGCTTTCACTAAGTATTCTTTTGGAGCGTCTACTTCCCCGGAGGCAGGGGCCGGCGGCATACGGTCCAGCGGGGGCCGCACTACCAGGCCTCGACGCGGTGCGGGCTGGCTATCCACGGTGACAGCCGTAGAGGGAACAACCGGCTGGGGTGGCGCATCCGGGCTCAGGTAGACCAGTTCCGATTCACTCTCCTTACCACCGCGAATCACATTTCGCCAGACGGTTAAGCGATAGCCGTCTTTGGATTTCGCCCACCGCTCCTGAATGCTGTAATCGGGACCGGCCACAATGATGGTGGTGAGTAACGCTGAGCCCTCCCACTTGGTGACAATATTGTAGTTGTCTCCCGCGAACTGGCTTTTGGAAGGTTTGCCATCCAGCGAATAGACAATCTGGCCCCCGTCTGCCACAACCGTCAGGTTCTTCGCATCCTGGCCAATTTGCATTCTGGTGGACGCCGGTTGCGGCAGGTCGCGCAAATCACTCAGCGGAATGCTGAGCAACCATGTCCCGGTGAAGTCGCGATCATTCTGTGCACACACAGCCGGGGCCAGTGCGAACACGGCGGCAATAAGGGCAAATGAGTGGCGCATTTCTTTTGGGAAGGCGTTGTGGCTGTCGTCCCTCAGTATCCCGCACTTTCATCCGCTACATTGGGTAAAGAGCGCTTCTTGTGAAAAAGGTCTTACTTACCCTTGCCCTGGCGTCTTGTGTTGCCGCCCAGGATTTGAAAGAATTTGAAAAACACGTCACTGAGTTCACTCTGCCCAACGGCCTGCACTTTATTGTGCTGGAGCGTCATGCAGCCCCGGTGGTCTCTTTCCATACCTATGTCAATGCCGGTTCGGTGGACGATCCCAAAGGCAAAACCGGGATTGCGCACATGTTTGAACACATGGCGTTCAAGGGGACAGACACCATTGGCACCACCAACTATGCGGCTGAAAAGGTAGCGCTCGATCAGGTGGAGCGGGCCTACGATCAGTTCGAGGCGGAGCGGAATAAGCGGTCGTTGACCGATCCGGCGAAGCTGAAGTCTTTGGAAGCGGCTCTCGACGCCGCCATGGAGAAGGCAGACACATTCGTGGTGCCCAATCTCTATCCGCGCATCATTGAGGAAAGCGGCGGGGTAGGCCTGAATGCCGGTACCAGCGAAGACAACACCAGCTATTTTTACAATCTCCCTTCCAACCGCACCGAGCTGTGGTTTTATCTGGAATCGGCCCGCTTCGTGCGCCCGGTGCTGCGCGAGTTCTATAAGGAACGCAGCGTGGTGCGCGAAGAACGCCGCATGCGCACGGAATCGGAAGCCAGTGGCCGTTTGCAGGAGGTCATGATGGCGACGGCCATGCAAACGCACCCGTATCGCGTGCCGCCTGTAGGCTGGGCCAGCGATATCGAAAATCTGCGAACCGAAGATGCCCGCCGCTTCTTTGAAAAATACTATGTGGCATCGAATATAACCATTGCCATTGCGGGCGACGTGGACCCGGCCAACATCAAGGCCCTGGCTACCCGCTACTTCGGGCGGCTACCGAAGAAGCCTCTGCCGGAACCGGTGATGACGGAAGAGCCGAAGCAGGAGGGGAGTAAGCGCGTGGAGATTGTTTCACCCTCTGAGCCGGTTGAGTTGATCGCCTATCACCGCCCCGACCAGCACCATAAAGATGACCCGGTTTTCGACGTTATCGAGAGTATTCTCGCTGGAGGCCGCACCAGTATCATCTATAAAGATCTGGTTCGTGACAAGAAGATTGCGTTGCAGGCCGGTGCGGAATCAACTGTGCCGGGAGGCAAGTACCCGGGACTATTTTTCTTTTTTCTGGTGCCGAATGCCGGGCACTCCACCGACGAGAACGAGAAGGCGCTGGATGCCCTGATTGAGAAGTTCAAGACGCAGACTGTGGATGATGTATCCCTTGCCCGCGTGAAGACCCGCACCCGTGCCGGTTTGATCCGTCAGCTGGACAGCAATTCCGGTTTGGCGCAATTGCTGGCTAGTGCATACGCGAACTATGGCAACTGGAGAAAACTGTTTACCGGAATTGATGAGATTGATAAAGTGACAGCCCAGGATGTGCAGCGCGTGGCGCGCGAATACTTCACCAATGAGAACCGCACCGTCGCGGTTACGGTAACGCCTGCGGTCGCGAAGGGAGAGGCTAAGTGAGAGCCACACTTGTTGCGATGGCATTTTGCGGAGTTGCTCTGGCCCAGCAGCCGGCGGCGATTCCGTCTTCTTATACTGATCTGAAATTCCCTCCGTTGCGTGAAGTGCAGTTGCCGAAGATCACGGAATTCACCCTGGCCAACGGCATGCGGGTGTATTTGCTGGAAGATCACAATCTGCCAACGGTGCGAGGCACCGCACTGGTGCGCACCGGTAATTTGTTCGATCCCGCCGATAAAGTCGGGCTGGCAACAGTCACGGGCGACACGATCCGCGCAGGCGGCACGACCGCGAAATCCGGCGACGAGCTGGACGAACAGCTGGAAAACATCGCGGCGTCGGTGGAAAGCGGTATCGATGAAAGCTTCGGGCGCGTTACCTTCTCCACACTGAAGGAACGCACAGATGAGGTGCTCGGCATCTTCCACGACGTGCTGACCGGGCCGGCATTCCGCCAGGAAAGAATCGACCTCATCATCCGACAACTGCGTGGTTCGGTTGCCCGGCGTAACGACGAACCGAAGGGTATTGCACAGCGGGAGTTCGCGTCGGCTCTGTATGGGTCAAAAACGCCCTACGGCTGGGATCTCACCAATACGACGCTGGATCATATTCAACGCGATGATATTCTGGCGTTTTACAAACGCTACTTTTTCCCCGCCAACATCATTCTTGCGGTGCAGGGGGATTTCCTGGCCGCGGAGATGCGGGCGAAAATCGAAACTTCCTTTGCAGGCTGGATGGCACAACAACCACCCGTTCCTCCTTTTCCCAGGATAGACAATACGCCCGTGCCGGGTATCTATGTGGCAACAAAATCCGATGTAACTCAGACCATGTTCGCTATGGGGCAATTCAGCGGCACCATGCGGGACAAAGACTATGCCGCGCTGGATGTAATGGCCGATATTCTGGGCGGCGGCTTCAAGAGTCGTCTGTTTCAGACGGTGCGCACCAAACTGGGCTTCGCTTATGAAATCGATGCCAATTGGGGCGCGGGCTACGACCACACGGGGGCGTTTGAAATTTCCGGCAGCACGAAATCCGCTTCCACTGCGGACACTTTTGACGCTATCCGCAAAGAGGTTAACCGCATTCGTGCCGAGGCCGTGACCGTGCAGGAACTGGAGACCGCGAAGCAAACCGTGATGAACAGCTTCGTTTTCAATTTCGATACCTCGGCGAAGACCCTCAACCGGTTGTTGACATATCGCTATTACGGCTACCCGGACGATTTCATTTTCCAGTACCGGTCGAATGTGGATAAAGTCACTCGCGCCGATGTTCTCCGCGTGGCAAAGCAGTATCTGGACCCGGCAAAGTTCGTGATTGTGGCGGCGGGAAACCCCAAAGACTTTGGTAAACCGCTTAGTTCACTGGGGGTTCCGGTGAAGGACATCGATCTGAGCGCACCAGATGCGAAGCCCTCCCCCGGGCCCGCTGAAAACGGAAATACTGCGCAGGCACTGCTGGCGCGTATGGCTGCGGCCATGGGTGGCGCGGAGAAACTGGCCGCGGTGAAGGACTTTACGCAAACCGCCGTCGTGCAACTGGATCAGACCGCGGGCGGGCTGAAGATTGCGCAAACATCGCAGTGGCTGGCACCGAATCATTTTCGTCAGGAAAACGTGCTTCCCTTCGGCAAGATTGCCACTTACTCGGACGGGGCCACCGGATGGGCTTCGTCGCCGCAGGGTGTGGTGCCGATTCCGCCCGCGCAACTCACCCAGATCAATTTTGAAATGTTCCGTTTCCTGTTGCGCCTGCCGTTGAGTGATCGCGACCCGGACCGCAGCGTTACCGCCGATGGCCCGAGGCTGACCATCTCCGATAAGCAGGGCCGCAGCGTAACACTGACCGTGGACGCGGCGTCCGGTTTGCCGGTAACGGAGAGTTATATCGCCCCCGGTTCGGGCGGCGCGTTAGTGGAAGAGACTTATTCGGAGTGGACGGAAATCAATGGCATCAAGTGGCCTCGCAAGATTGTGATTAGCCAGGCGGGCCGGCACTTCGCCGACGTCAGCGTCAGCAACGCAGGGCTGGATACAGGCGTCGCGCTTGATCTGATCAGCAAACAGCCATGAACCGCCGCACCTTCGTCCTGTCGGCTCTTGCGCCCGCCGTCCTTCGCGCCCAAAAGGGACCGGCACGCGCGAAAGAGCTGATCGGCAAGATCACTTACGCGCTGGGTGGCGATGCCTTCCGCAATATGCAATCGCGCCTGGAAGTGGGCCGGGCCTATTCGTTTTATAATGAGCAGCTTACCGGACTTTCCATCGCGCGAATTCATACCCGCTATCTGAAGCCGGAGGTGATGCCTCCCGCCGACGCAGTGTATATGGAGCAGCGCCAGATTTTCGGCAAGAAACAGGATGTGGCTGCAATCATCACATCGAAGAACGCGTGGGAAATCACTTTTCGTGGCGCACGCGATCTGGGCGAAGAGCGAGTGCAGCAATTCCGCGATACAACGCTGCGCGATGTGTTTTACATGCTGCGCATCCGCCTGGAAGAGCCGGATTTTGGTGCCGATGCACAGGGTACAGATGTGGTAGAGAACCAGCCGGTGGAAGCGATGGATTTCTTCGACAAACAAAACCGCCAGGTCACGGTCTGGTTCAACGCCAACACGCTGCTGCCTCTCAAGCAACGTTTTGTACACTTTGACGAGAAGGTGGGGCGCAGGCGCGAGGAAATCACGCGTTATTCCAAGTACCGCGATGTGGGCAACGGCGTAATGTGGCCCTACGACATCCAACGCGAACGCGATGGCGACAAGATTTACCAGATGTTCTCGGAAGAAGTGGAGGCCGGCGGGCCGGTGGATTCCGGTATGTTTCAACTGCCGCCCGGCATGATTGTGCTCAACGCTAAAAAGAAATGACCCCACCGCGCGCCCCGCAGCGCCCCCACTCGCGCAGCATCCACGGAGAGACGGTAGCAGACCCCTGGTTTTGGCTGCGGGACCGCAACGATCCCGAAACCGTTGCGTATCTGGAGGCCGAAAATCGCTATACCGATGCCGTGATGGCCCCTGCAAGGGCTTTGGAAACGCAACTGTACGCCGAGATGCTGGGGCGGGTTCAGGAGACCGACTCCTCGGTGCCGTTCCAGCAAGGCGGATGGGAATACATCACGCGCATGGAGCAGGGCAAACAGTACCCCATTCACTGCCGCCAGAGGCCCGGCAGCGAAGCCCACCCCCAGACACTGCTCGATTGCAACGCCCTGGCGGCGGGTCATGATTATTTTTCCCTGGCGTTTGCACGGGTGAGCCCGGATGGCAACGTACTGGCCTGGGCCATTGATACGGATGGTTCGGAAGTCTATACTCTGCGCTTCCGCGATTTGAGTACGGAAACCAGTTTGCCGGAGAGCATTACCGGCGTCTACTACGACGCCGCATGGGCTTCGGACAACCGCACTTTTTTCTACACTACGCTGGACGAAACCAAACGCCCGCATCGTTTGTGGCGTCATACGCTGGGCTCGGCGGACGCCGATACTCTGGTTTTTGAAGAGCCGGACGCACGCTTCAATGTCAGCATTGACCGTACCCGCAGCGGTCGCTTCCTGCTGCTGAACGTCAACAGCCACACCACCACGGAGTATCGTTTCCTGGACGCTGGTGACGCGACCGGTGAGTTCCAGTTACTGCGTCCCCGCATCCAGGATGTGGAGTACTTCATCGAGCATCAGGGCGGCTATTTCTGGATGCGCAGCAACGAAAAAGCGGTCAATTTCCGCCTGCTGCGTGCGCTCGACACCGAACCCGGCCAATGGACCGAAGTGCTCGCCCACAACGAAGAGGTGACCCTGGAAGGCATGGACGGCTTCCGCGAGCACCTGGCGATTACAGAACGTGCCGACGGGCTGCGGCGCATACGGATAATCCACACGCCTGATATGGCGCAGCATCTGGTGCCTTTCGAGGAACCTGTATACACGCTGTTCCCGGAGCGGAACGAGGAATACGACACTGCTAAGTTGCGTTTTCTGTACACCTCGCTGGTGACGCCACGCACGGTTTACGACTATGACATGTCGACCGGTGAACGCCAACTGAAGAAGCGCTACGCGGTGTTGGGCGGCTACGACCCGGAACAATATGTGAGCGAACGCATCTTCGCCACCGCGCCGGATGGCCAGCAGGTGCCGGTTTCGCTGGTCTACCGGCGCGGCATGCAGCGCGACGGCACCAACCCTCTCTACCTGAATGGCTATGGATCTTATGGCATTGTGACCGAGCCTGCCTTCTCATCAGACCGGATCAGTTTACTGGACCGCGGGTTCGTTTTTGCAATTGCGCATATTCGGGGTTCGGCTGACAAAGGGCGCCGCTGGTATGAAACCGGCAAGCTTCTGCACAAGCGCAATACATTTACTGATTTCATCGCTGCTGCGGACCATTTGGTCGCCGTGGGCTACACCTCGCCTGGGAAACTGGTGATCGCCGGCGGAAGTGCCGGCGGTTTGCTGATGGGCGCGGTAACCAACATGCGTCCGGACCTGTTTCATGCCGTGGTGGCGCATGTGCCGTTTGTGGATGTCGTCAACACCATGCTGGATGAGACATTGCCGCTCACCGTAACCGAGTACGAAGAGTGGGGCAATCCGAACGAGCCCGCTTTTTATCAATACATTCGCAGCTATGCGCCGTATGAGAATGTGACGGCGCGGCTTTATCCGCACATTCTGGCGACGGCGGGCCTCAACGATCCCCGCGTGCCTTATTGGGAACCCGCCAAATGGGTGGCGCGTTTGCGTGAGGTGACCACGGGGGACCGCACCATGCTGCTGAAGACCATCATGGGGGCGGGACACAGTGGGCCCTCCGGTCGCTATGAACGGCTGGCGGAGAAAGCCTTCGAGTACGCGTTTGTGCTCAACGTGCTGGAGCGGACTTGACCCTGGTCTGGCTGTCGATAGGTTCCAATATGGGTGATCGCGAGACAAATCTCCGGCTTGCACTGGAGCAGCTTCAAGAGCCCCGCTTGGGCCTGCTCCGGACTTCGACCATCCGTGAGACGGAATCCGTGGGAGCCCCAACGAAGACGGCCTACCTGAATCTGGTCGCCGAATTCGAAACCGAACTATTTCCTCTGCAACTGCTGCGGCACTGCCTTTCGGTGGAGTGTCAACTCGGTCGCCGCCGCCTGGGGACCAATACGCCGCGCACAATCGATATCGACATTGTGCTGATGGGTGCCATCCGCATGGAAGCCCCGGAATTGACAATTCCGCACCCCCGCTATCACGAAAGGCGATTTGTGCTCGAACCTTTGGCCGAGCTTGTACCGGAATTGCGCGACCCCGCTACCGGCCGGACGGTCAGGCAGATGCTCGGCGGCCTGCCCTTGTCCCGGAATTCCAGCCAGACGCTGCCGGATTCTTCAACGCTGGCGCTATTCTGAAACATCCAGCCATGAGCACCCTACCCCGCCTTGACGGCGTTATTCCCATTCTTGCCACGCCATTCCACGACGACGAATCGCTCGATCTGGAGTCACTCGATCGCATGATCCGGTTCTTCGCCGGGATGGGTGTGGATGCAGTCACGTTACTGGGAGTTCTGGGGGAATCCAACCGGCTCAGTGATGCCGAGCGGTTCGAACTTATCCGCACGGCGGTGTTTGCCGCCGGGAACACTCCCGTAATCGTGGGCTGCAGCCACACCGGGACGGCCGCCACCATCGCTCTTTGCCACCAGGCCGCCGTACTGGGCGCGGCGGCGGTGATGATCGCGCCCTCCCGGCAGCCAATTCCCAACGATGACGCCGTATTTGCGTACTACAGCCGAATTGCCGAAAAGGCGGCGCTGCCCATCGTGTTGCAGGACCACCCGGCATCTACCGAGGTCCACATGCCGGTGGGTTTGATTCTGCGGATTGCCCGCGAGATACCGGCGATTGCCTGCATCAAGGCCGAGGCTGCGCCCAGTCCGTCGAAAATCGCTGCCTTGCGTGCCAGTCTGCCGGCGGAACGAAATATCCCGATTCTCACCGGGTTGGGCGCGCTGTATGGATTCTTCGATCTGGAACGCGGGTCGGACGGCTTCAATACCGGGTTCGCTTTTCCTGAAGTATTGATTGCCATTGTGGGTGCTGTGCGGGCAGGGGACCCGGATGCGGCCTGGGAGATCTATCGCCGTTACCTGCCTCTGATCGTCTATGAGCAACAGCCGGGTCTTGCCATTCGCAAGGAAATTCTGCGTCGCCGCGGCCTGCTTTCGTCCGCCCGCGTCCGCCACCCCGGAGCCACTCTTGATGCCGCCAATGCCATCCAACTTTCCGCCGTGCTGGAGCGCAGCTTCCCCGGGCAGGACCTTACCAAAGCTGTGACCGTATTGGCGATGTGACATTACCACCGCCACCTAAGTGTCTTGTTCGTGTCTTCCGATTTCGCCCGCCAGCCGCATGATTCTTCCGGCACTGCCGCTGCTCGCAGTTCCAATATTTGCCGGCACCTTCTACACGGCGATCGATTTCGGCACCCTGGGGGCACGAACAGCAAGGGCAACCGCATCAATGCATTAACCCCTGCGTCGGCTATCTCAAGACCGCAATTGCGCATCGCCGAAGGTAATCTGCAATACTATTAGGTGCTCCGGCTTTTCCGCCGCCACGGATGAAGCTGTTTACTCCTACCGCATCCAAACGTCTCAATGAGGCGACAGGATTCGTGTTTCTGCTGTGCGGTCTGTACCTCCTGCTGGCTTTTGCCACCTTCCATGCTACTGACCCCTCGTGGGATACCGTTAGCGGAATTGCGTCTGTGGGAAATATGGGCGGCAAAGTGGGTGCCTGGTTGTCCGATCTGACGCTGGGTACCTTCGGTATTGCGTCTTTCCTGCTTCCCCTGTTTCTGTTTGGTCTGGGTTGGAAGTGGCTGCGCTCAGAGGCTGTGGCTGCGCCCCGCGTCAGAATCTTCGGGGCAATGTTGATGGTGCTGTCCGCTTGTGCGGTAGCCGCTATGTTGCCCGGGTGGCGGGTGTTCGACCACGCCATCATGCCGGGGGGCCTGGTCGGCTATCTGCTGACCGACGCCCTGAAAGGCGCGCTAAACCCGGTGGGCACCGCCATCGGGCTGTGCGCCACACTCATTGTTTCTGTTTATCTGGTTTCCAGCTTTACCCTGAACGTTCTGGCCCGCTGGGTGGCCCCGTTTGGACGGATTTTCGCCGCGATTCAGAACCGCTGGCACCGCTTCCTCGAGCATCGGCGGGAAGCTGCTTTGGCGCGGCTGGAACTGCGCCGCGAGGCAGAAGGGCGGGCTACAGAACAACGTCTGGCGGCTGAAGACGAAGCTGCTGAGATACCCGCCGGTACACCCGCCAACACACCAATTTCTGCGGTAATTCCCATTCCACCGGCCAAGCGCAGCCCCCGTCCAACCCGCCTGGTGAGCGAAACACTCCCATGGGAAGATGCGCTGCCAGCCGAGCCGGAATTGGTGCCAACGGGTGAAATCCCCATTTGCGTGTTGGAAGAGAGTCCCTTACACGAGGCGGTGCGCGGGGAATTCCCGTTTACCCGGCCCACCCGGCGTGAACCGGTGGTTAGGCCGCACACCATCTATCGGCTGCCACCCA